>CAXXKO010000016.1:0-284677 GCA_963666705.2 Alphaproteobacteria bacterium
TCCCTTGGGGAGAGGGCCGGGGTGAGGGGGACGCGCGTCGGCGCGTTTAAAGAGGGTCTTTCCGCCGCCATTCGGCCGCAGGCCCTCACCCTCCCGCTTCGCGGGTCCTCCCTCTCCCCTCAAGGGAAGAAGTGGGGAGAGGGTTCCAAGTGTCAGACGCGAACCACTAGAGCGTTTCCACCTCGACTGGAATCGCTCCAGGCCGCAAGGCGGCCCGGCGGTCGCCCGGCGCGCCCGCGCAGGCGCGGACCATTCGGTCCGCCGCCGTGAGCGAAATAGAGCCCTAGGAGCCTGTCCGAGATTTGATGTTGTTGGCAAGCATTGGGGTGATGGCGAGTGGTCTTGTCGTGATTTTGGTGGTTTGGCTCATGGGTGGTTGCCTTCAGGGGCTTGGCGCGGCGAGAGGCATGATTGGTCTCGGCGTCTCATGGCGCTTGGGCGACGGCGAGCTTGGCCAGGTTGTGGGCGGTGCAGATCATCGCCCATTCGCATGTGACCTTCTCACGGCCGCGCAGCAGGAACTGACGGAAGCCCCGGGCCTGCTTGATCTGGCCGAACACCGGCTCGACGGTCTGCTTGCGCAGGCGGTAGCGGCTGCGGCGCCCGGCGCGCCTGAGGGTGGCCGCCATGGCCGCGACCCGGCCGCCGGGCGGCGCGGCGCGCGGGCCCACGGCGGCGGCTTGGCCGTGCTTTTGCCGCCCGGTCGCGATGTAGGGCTTGATGCCCCGCCTATCGGCGGCCTCCAGGTTCGCCTTCGAGCAGTAGCCGGCGTCCGCCGATATCTCCCTGGGACGCCGCCCGAGGTTGGCTTCGATGGCGTCGATCAGGGGTTCGAGCTGGCCCTGGTCGCTGGTCGAATCGGTCAGGGCGTGGGCGACGATGATCTGGGCGTTTGGCATCGACCGCGGCCTGGGCATTATAGCCCTGGATGAAGCCGTCCTTGGTCTTGAGGATGCGGCTCTCGGGGTCGGTGAAGTTGCGCTGCGCCTTGTCCGCCGGCACATCCGCCGGCGGCTTGGGCTTGGGTCCCGGGCGCTTCGGCGCCCGCGTCTGGGCGGCGCGCGCGGCCGCGTCCCGCGCCTCGGCCTCCAGGGCGGCCTTGGCCTCGGCGAATCTTGGCCAGACGCTTGGCCTTGTCGGCGACCCAGGCCGGCATCTCGTCGCCCCGCGCCGCGACCCCCAACGCCTCGTCCTCCGCCGCATCGGCCGCCGCCGCCCGATCGAGCCAGCTCTCGACCACCGCCTCGAGCCCGGCCTCCGCCCTGACCATGCGGGCGTAAGACATCGCCTTGTGCTTGGAGGCGTTGGCCTTGATCTTGGTGCCGTCCAGCGCCACATGGCCGAGCTTGACCAGCCCCGCCCGGCGGCACAGGGCCAGCACCTGCGCGAACAGCCCCGACAGCGCCGCGAGATGGCGCTTGCGGAAATCCGAGATGGTGCGGAAGTCGGGCCGCTGCATCCCCGTCACCGCCATGAAGTCGACGCGCTCCTCACACCCCCTGGCGATGCGGCGCGACGAATAGACGCCGACGCTGTAGGCGTACAGCAACAGCGCCACCATCATCACCGGGTGGTAGGGCGGCTGGCCGCGCGCCTCGCCATAGGCCGCAAAGATCGCCGACAGGTCCAGGCTCTCGCGCACCGCATCCCGCACCAGGTGCGCCGCGTGTCCCGCCGGCACGAAGTCATGGACCGAAGCCGGCAACAGCCAGACCTGATCCACGTCCCAAGCTCGAAAGGTTTTGCTCATGCCGTTTAACGAATCACACTCCGATACCCACGTCGAGCCAAATCCGAATTCTCGGACAGGCTCCTAGGGTGGGTCCGATCAAAGCGGAACCGCTCTAGTGACCTCCACCGTGCTAACGTCTCGGAGGAACAGCTCGTGGCGAGGCGGTGGCAGGGGACGATGACGGACGAAGCAGCCGAAGGTGTCCCGTCGGGGCTCAAGCGGTGGTTGATCGTCACCGCGACGCTCACGGGGTCGAGCCTGTTCCTGTTCTCGGTCACCATCGTGGCCATCGCCACCCCATACCTTCAGGGCAGCTTCTCGGCGGCGCCCGATCAAATCGCCTGGCTCGGCACCTCCTATCTGATCGGCACCACCGTCGTCACGGGCTGCTCGGGCTGGATCAGCAACCGTTTCGGGCGCAGGCGCCTGTTCCTCTACTCGATCGCGGGCTTCACCTTGTTCTCGTTCCTCGGCGGCATCGCCGGCTCCTTGGGCGAGATGGTCGTCTACCGAACCTTCCAGGGCATGTTCGGCGCCCCCCTCCTGCCGCTCGGCCAGGCCATCACCCTCGACGCCTTCCCGCGCAGCCGGCAAGGCCTGGCGAATATCGTCTTCTCGGTCGGCGCCACCATGGGCATCGTCGTCGGGCCGATTTTCGGCGGCATCCTGATCGCCGATATAAGTTGGCGCTGGGTGTTCTTCATCAACATCCCGGTCGGGCTGGTGGCCTGGCTCGGCGTCCTCGCCTTCGTGCCGGAGTCGGCCAAGGACGCGGGCCGGCGCCTCGACTGGTACGGGTTCGGCGCACTGGTGGTGGCACTCGCGGCGGCCATGCTGGCGCTCACCCGCGGCCAGCGGCTCAACTGGCTCTCGTCGACCGAGGTCGCGGTGGAGGTGGCGGTCGCTGTGCTCGCCTTCTATATCTTCGTGATCCACAGCCTCACCACGCCCAAGCCCTTCATCGAGCCGCGCCTGTTCCGCGACCGCAACTACGTGGTCGGCTTGGTCATGGTCCTGGCCTGGGGCGCCCAGATCTATTTGCCGGTATTCCTGATCCCCATCCAGCTCCAGAGCCTGGCCGGCTATCCGGTCACCTTCGTCGGCCTGCTCCTGACCGCGCGGGGGCTCGGCAACGTGGTCGGCGCGCTCGCCATCATCGGTGTCTCGGACCGGCTCGACCCCAGGATCGTGTTCGGCCTCGGTGTCTTCTTCCTCGCCATAGCACCTTGGGGCATGTCGAACTGGAGCCTCGACATCCGCCCCTGGGACGTGGTCTGGCTGGGCGGGCTCCAGGGCGTGGGCATCGGCATGTCCTTCGTCCCCCTGACCCAGCTCGCCCTGGCGACCCTCGACCGGAAGCTCATGACCGAGGCCATCGCCCTCCTCCACCTCCTGCTCAACATCGGCGCCGCATTCGGCATCGCCATGATCTTCTACGTGCTCAGCAGCAGCATCCAGTTCAATTACGAGACCCTGACCCGCCACATCTCGCCCTACAACGAGGCCTTTCACCTGGGCTTCGCGCCCAAGCTCTGGGACTTGGGAGAGCGCAGCGGCCTGATGGCCATGGAGGCCGAAGTCGGGCGCCAGGCGGCCATGATCGCCTTCAACAACAGCTTCTACCTGACGGCCATGATCAGCGCGCTCATGCTGCCGCTCGCCCTCCTGGCGCGCCGGCCTCCACGCTGAGGACACGCGGTGTGGCGCGCCGCGGCCTCAGTCGCCGGGTACCACCATGTCGAGGTCCACGTCGAGCGCCCGCGCGATGGCCTTGAAGGCGCGCACCGAGCCGTCCGTCCGGCCCATTTCGATGTCCGAGACGTAACCGGGCGAGTAGCCGGCGCGGCGGGACAATTCGGCCTGGCTCAAGCCCCGGTGCCGGCGCCAGACGCGGACCGGATTCTCGCCATCGATGATCGCCGATACCACATGGTCCGGCACCGTCTCCTCGTCCAGGCGCCGCTCCAAATCGGCAAGGTCGGACGCGTCCTCGAGTGCCTCGATGAGACGCTCGTACTGCCCGACTGGCAGCACCACGAAAGCCCGCTTACCGTTCTCGAGAATGTATTGGGGCCTTTCCCATTCCGCCATCACTCGGCCTCCCCACGGCGTGCGAGGCGCAGGACCATAATGTCGCGCCCGCCGTCCTCGACCGCATAGACGGCGCGCCATTCGCCGACCTCGGTCCGAAAGATGTCGTCGCGGCCGCGCAAGGGCCTGGCCATGCCTTGGCCGCCGAACAGATCGCTCGCAACCCGTTCGAGGCGCGCGCGAACCGCGTGGGCCGTTCCCCGGTCCATCGCGATGAGGGCCTTCGCCGCGCCGCGGCTGAACGCCATTGCCGCCATGCCGGCATCTTGGCAAATTTCGGCCGCCGGCGCAGCCCCGTTCGAGTCGCGCCCAGCTACTCCTGCCAGGGCCTGAAGGCGGAGGGGTAGACGGCGTCGATGGGCTCGTTGCCGGGATGGTAGTCGGCGAAGTGGCCCCACGCCGTATCGGTCGAGGCACGGACCGACGCCAGCAGCTCCTCCTCGTCCCACGCCACCATGCGCCCACCCTTCACCACCTCGTGGCCGGCGACGATCACCGTATCGACGATCTCGCCATTGCCGCAATGGATGAGGGCCTTGACGGGGTCCAGAAAGGGGCCGATGCGCAGCCGGCCGAAATCGGCGATGACGATGTCGGCCTTGGCGCCGGGGGCGAGGCGGCCGAGGTCGTCGCGGCCGAGCGCACGCGCCCCGCCCAGGGTGGCGGCGTTGAAGACCTCGCGCGTCGGCATGGATTCGAAGTCGTGGTCCGTTACCTTGGAGAAGAGCGCGACGTGCTGAAGTTCGCCAACGATGTCCTGCGGGTAAGTGTCGGTGCCGAGCGAGAGGTTGACGCCGTGTTCCCGGTAGCGATGGGCGGATTCGAGAGTCACCCCGCGGCGCCCGAAGACCAGCGGGCAGTGGGCCACGTTGGTGCCTGTGGCGACCAGCGCGTCGAGGTCGCCGCCGAAGGGGTAGGCGATCTGGCTGTGCCCGCCCGTATAGAGGCCGTGGCCGAGGATGACCTCGGGTCCCAGGAACTCGAGGTCCTGAAGCACGCCCACGGGGGTGCGCCCGGTCTGGCGCACGGTGTCGTGGAACTCGGCCACAGACTCGGCGAGGTGCAGGGTGATGCCGACGCCGAGCTCCCCCGCCACCTGCTTGGTGCGCCGCAGCAGGTCGTGGGACGTGAGGTGGAACTCGAACGGCACCAGGATGCCGCGGAAGAGCCCGTCATGGTCGCCATCGTGCTCGGCGATGAACGCCGCCGCCTCGTCGAGCCCGGCGAGGCCCTTGCGCTCGTCCCAGTGCAGATGGTGGCGGCCGCCCTGGTCGTAATAGTGGTGCGCGGAGGAGAAGCCGGGACAGGTATAGAGGCGCACGCCGAGCTCGCCCGCAAGGCGCAGGAGGGCACCCATATCGCCGCTGAAGTAGCCGCCCATCTCCACGATCGTCGTGGCGCCGAAGCGCACCAGGGACGCGAGGCTGTAGCGGATGGTGGCTTCCGGCACCTCGAAGGCGCCGATGGTGGGGCCGCCGAAGCCCTTGGCCGTGCAGTAGTTCATGAAGCCTGAGCGGAACATCTCGCGCCGGCCGGCATCGAGAATCATGCGGTCGCCCGCGTGGGCGCCGATATGGACGTGGGTATTGACGAGGCCCGGTATGACCAGATCACCCCGGGCATCGATCTCACGCTCGACGGGCTCATGATAGTCGCGGCCCACATGGAGGATGGTGTCGCCCTCGTAGACGACGACGCCGTTCTCGAGGATGCGGTGCTCCTCGCCATCGAAGGCGACGATCCAGCCGCCCCGGACAAGCGTCTTGGGTGCCGGCGCCCGTCCCGTCTCCGCCATGATATTTCCTTTCCCGCCGGATTCCGTTCCCGGGATAAGCTATCGGCGGAGGCCGCTCCGATCAACGAGGCGCGGCGCACCTGGATACAAGGAGGCACACCGTGACCGCGATCCATATCAGGGCCACCCGTCATTCGGCCTTCTACAGCCCGCTCCTCGTCACCGCCGTCGGCGGCTTCCTGGAGGAGGAGGGGCTCGAGCCCGGCTACGCCCAATTGGCGCCCCGGGGAGACGGCGGGCTCGGCCCTGCGCGACGGCACCGCGCATGTCTGCCAGTCGGCCGTCGCGGCGAGCTGGCGGGCGCTCGCGGCCGGCCATCGACCGAACTTCCTCCACTTCGCCCAGATCAATGCGCGCGACGGCTTCTTCATCACCGGCCGGGAGCCGGAGCCGGGCTTCGCCTGGGCGGGGCTCGCGGGGCGCCGCGTGATCGTCGACCACGGCGCCCAGCCGCTCGCCATGTTCAAGTACGCCGCCCGGCGCATGGGCCTCGCATTCGACAGCATCGAGGCCGTCGATGCGGGCGAAGTCGGCGACATGATCGCCGCCTTCCACGCGGGCGAGGGCGATTACGTCCACCTGCAAGGCCCGGCCCCCCAGGAGATGGAGATCGCCGGGGCCGGGCACGTGGTGGCGCGGGTGGGCGAGGCGTTCGGCCCCTTGGCCTTCAGCAGCATCTGCGCCACGCCCGAATGGCTCGAGACGGGCATGGCGAGGGCCTTCCTGCGCGGCTACCGCCGCGCGCTCCACTTCATCGCCGAGTCACCGGCCGAGGCGGTGGCGGAGATGGTGGCCCCCCTCTTCGAGAATACGGGCCGGGAGGCGCTCACACGCTGCATTGCCGCGTACCAGCGCCTGGGCAATTGGCGCACCGACCCGAGCATCAGGCCCGACGAATACATGGTGACACTCGACGTCTTCGAGGAGGCGGGCGGCCTCACCCAGCGCTACGCCTATGAGGATGTCGTCGCCCCGCCGCCCGACGAGGCCAGCGGGTAGGGCGGCGGTGATCGCTTACACTCGCGCGCCGACGATCATGTGCCGCAGCAGGCGGCGGGTGCGGGGATAGTCGAGGAAGTCGTAGCGCGTCGGCGTGTGCAGGCAACCGCGGTTGTCGAGCACGACCATATCGCCCGGCCGCCAGACGTGGCGGTACACGAAGTCCGGCCTGGTCGCGTGTCCCACCACCTCCATGATCAGCTCCATGCCCTCCTCGAACGCCATGCCGGGGATGTCCTTGACCATGGAGTGGCTAACGTAGATGTGCTTCTCACCCGTTGCGGGATGGGTTTGGACGATAGGGTCGTGGCTGTCCTTGTTGCGCTCGCGCAGCGCGCCCGACTGGGCCGTCACGCTGGTGTCGTCGTGTGTGGCGGCCCCGTCGTTGAAGATGTTGAAGCTGTGGACGATTGTGAGGTCGTCGAGCCGCGATTTCAGCGCGCCCGGTAGGGCCACGTAGCCCACGACCGTGGACGCGAACAGGGTCTCGCCGCCGCCGCCCGGGATGGTGCTCTCGACGCAGTAGAGCATGCTGACGCCGGGCGGGAGGGAGGAGCCCGGGCTGTCGGTGTGCCACTCGATGCCGCCCGTGTTCAGGTAGGTGACGACCTTGCCGCCATCCGCCACGTTGCCCAGCATGGCGATCTCGCCGAATTCGGGGTGGCTGAACTCCGGCCGGTAGGGTGGCAGGGGGATGCCGAACCGCTCGGCAAGGGCCATCTGGGCCGCGGCGCTTACTTCCTGGTCGCGCAGGAGGACCAAGCCGGCGCGATGAACGGCGTCTTGGAGGGTCGCGAAATCAGCGTCCGAAAGCGGGCGTGAGAGGTCGGCACCCATCGCCTCCATCCCGATGCTCCGGTGCAACGGCTTCAACTCGACGGCCAGCGTGGGCTGGGTGGTCGGTTGACAGGCGCTTCCAACGGCTCAACGAGGCACCCATGAACATACGCCGGTCCAAGGCACTGGGCAAAGACGCGACGAGGTGACGCGCGGCCCGGCCCGACGCTAAGTTGGTGCCGCGCGCTCCCGACGACCGATCGAAAGCCCGGAGGTTCACGGCCCATGGAAAACTGGCTCAAGACGCACCGCAGCCTCGTCTTCCCCTGGAACTGCGACCAGTTCGGACACATGAACGTCCGCTGGTACGCCCACTTCTTCGACGACGCGACGTTTCACATGTGGACCATGTCCGGGCTCAGCTATCAGCGCTTCCAGGACATGGGCGTCATCATGGTGGTGGCCCACACGGGTACGGACTTCATCCGCGAGATGAAAGCGGGCCAGCTTCTGGTCATCCGCAGCGGCTTCACGGGCGTCGGCAACAAGAGCGTCAAATACACGAGCAACATGTTCGACGCCGATACGGACGTGCTGTGCGCGCGCCAGCGGGCCGTCGAGGTGTGTTTCGACCAGACCACACGTCGCTCCACTTCCATGCCCGACGGCATCCGCGACACCCTCGCGGACCGCATCGTCAGCGACGAGGATTAGCGTACTCCCGGTCACGCAGGGCGCGGCGGCGGACCTTGCCCGTCGCCGTCTTGGGCAGGGCGTCCACGAACGCGATGGCACGCGGGTATTTGTAGGGCGCGGTCACGCGCTTGGCGTGGTCCTGTAGCTCCGCGGCCAAGGCGGGCGAGCCCGCCACGCCCTCCCGCAACACGATGAAGGCTTTCACGATCTGGCCGCGCTCGGTGTTCGGGCTGGCGACGGCGGCGCATTCGAGCACGCTTTCGTGCTCGAGGAGCGCGTTCTCCACCTCGAGCGGCCCGATGCGGTAGCCGGCCGAATTGATCACGTCGTCGCTCCGCCCGGTATAGAAAAGGTAACCCTCCTCGTCCCTGCGCGCGAGGTCGCCCGTGAGGAACCAGCGCCCGTCGGGGCCGTCGACGTAGGATTCGGCCGTGCGCGGATACGGACGTGCGTGCGCGCGCCAGCGGGCCGTCGAGTTTCGACCAGACCACACGTCGCTCCACTTCCATCATCCGCGACACCCTCGCGGACCGCATCGTCAGCGACGAGGATTAGGCGGTCACGCAGGGCGCGGCGGCGGACCTTGCCCGTCGCCGTCTTGGGCAGGGCGTCCACGAACGCGATGGCACGCGTCCTCGTCCCGGTAGCCCAGCATGATCTGGGGGTTGGGCGTCAGGATGGCGAGGCTGCCCTCCTCGCCCACGGGCAGGCGCCGGCCCTGGGCGTCGAGCACGTCGGCCACGGTGCCCGGTGAGGGGAGGCCCATGGAGCCCGGCTTGACCGGCATCGAGGGATAGTTGAGGACGGTCATCAGGGTCTCGGTCTGCCCGTAGGCCTCGGAGACGGGCATGCCCATGACCTCGCGCCACCGCGCCGAGATGGCCGGGTTGACGGCCTCGCCGGCCGAGACGGTGAGGCGCAGCTTCGAGAGGTCGAAGCCGCCCGCGTCCTCGTCCACGACGCGATAGAGCTCAGTTCCCGCGGCGCAATAGACCGTGACCCCATATCTCTCCAAGAGACGCAGACGCTCGCGCGGCTCGAACGGCCCGTCGTAAAAGAAGGCGCAGGCCCCCCGGCTCCACGGCCCGAAGAGGATGCTGGTGCCCGCCTTGCTCCAGCCCACGTCGGCCGTGCACCAGATGGTGTCGTCGGCCGAGAGGTCGAGCCAATAGGTGGCGGAGACGCGCCAGGCATAGAGCGCGCGGGCGGCGTGGATGACGGCCTTCGGGTGGCCGGTCGAGCCCGAGGTGTAATAGAGGATGGCCGGGTCCTCGGCCCCCACCGCGACCGCTTCGAAGCCCTCGTCCGCCGCCGCCATTAGCGCATCGTAGTCGCCCCAGCCTTCGGCCGCGCCCAGGGCGATACGCACCGGCAGCACCCCATGCAGGCCCGCGAACTTCCCGGCGTTGCGGGCGGGCGTGAAGGCGGCCACCGCACCCGAATGCCGAACGCGGTAATCGAGGTCCCCGGCCGTCAGCATCTCGATACAGGGGATGGGGACGGCGCCGAGCTTCAGGCAGCCCACGGTGGCGATCTGCCAGTGCGGGATGCGCGGTGTCATGACGATGACCCGGTCGCCCTTCCCGACCCCCAGCTTCGCGAGCATTGAGGCGAAGCGGCTGGTGAGGCGGGACATGTCGGAATAGCGATAGCGCTCCTCCCGCCCCTCGGCGTCGGCCCAGACGAGCGCCCAGCCGTCACCGTGCCGCGCGTAATGGTCCACGACATCGGCGCCGAAATTGAACCTCTCCGGCACCCGCCAGCGGAACGCGTCGCAGGTCGCGCGGTAGTCCCCCATGGGGGGAAGCATGGGGTCGATCATGGGCTACGCGCTCACCCAATAGCCGCCATCGAGGACCAGCGTCGCACTGGTGACGAGCGCCGTCCTGCCCGAGAATTCGTAAGCAACCATGGCGCGCCCCCACTTCGGCGGCACGCCTCACACGACCGGCGCGCCGTATCCCCAGCTATAAGGCACCGGGCCGGAGAGGGCCACCACGTCGCCTTCCTGAATGGGGTGCCCGGTCTCGATGCCGCCGCGCAAGCGCGGACTCACGTCGCGGCCGTTGACCATGGCGAGATAGACCTCGCGCGGCGGGATACCGAGGCGCGCGAGCAGGTCGGCGATGGTGCTGCCGGCGGGGAGGCGCAGGCGCATGGTTCCGCCGAATCGGAACAGGGTGTTGAAGAGGCGCACCTCGGTTTCGATGGTGACGCCGTCCACATTGTGGCCGATCATGCCCGCGTTCATCTCGAATGCCTCCAAGGCGCCGGTCCAAGCCAGCACCTGATAGCCCAAGCTGGTGGGCACGGGCCTTGATTTCGATCAAGGCCGGGGGCGGTGGAGGAAGCCAGGATCTTGTCCATCCGCGCGCTGTCGGTGCCGGTCCAGGCCGCGCTGTGGATGACGGCGACGGGCATCCTGCTCGCCGCCATGACGGCCATGATCCGGCCGGCGGCGGCCGGCCTGCACCCGTTCGAGGTCGCTTTCCTGCGCACGGCTATCAGCTCGGCGCTGGTGGCTGGTTGGCTGTGGCGGTCCGGCCGGCCGTTCCTGCCCCCGGGGCGCCGCACCGCCTACGGCGTCCGCGCGCTGCTCGACAGCTTCGGCATGGCGCTCTGGTTCCTGGCGGTGACACTGATGCCGCTCGCCACGGCGACGGCGCTGCTCTTCACCATGCCCATCTTCGCCTCGGTATTGGCCGCCCTGCTTCTGCGCGAGGTGGTCCGCGCCCGGCGCTGGGCGGCCATCGCCGCCGGCTTCACCGGCGCCCTCGTCATCCTGCGGCCCGATGGCGGCACAATCGAGACGCCCGCCGTCATGGTGCTGGTGACGGCCGTGGTGGCGGCGGGCGCGCGCGTCCTCATCCGCTCGCTCGCCCGCACCGAGCGGCCAGACGCCATCGCCGGCTATCATATGATCCTACAGACGCCCATCCTCTTGCTACCGGCGCTCTTCGTGTGGCGCTGGCCGGACGCGGACGCGGCCCTCTGGCTTCTCGGCATCGCGGTCTCTGGGCTGCTTTCGCACATGTGCCTCGCCCGCGCCATGACCATCGCCGAGGCCTCGGCCGTCGCACCCTATGATTTCGTGCAGCTGATCGCCGCGGCGCTGATCGGCACCCTCGTGTTCGGCGAGGTGCTCGATCCCTGGACCGCCCTCGGCGGCGCCATCATCACCGCCGCCACCCTCTACATCGCCCGCCGGGAGGGCCGCTTGCGGCGGGAGAAGGCACGCCGCTAGCCCGGCCCCAGCACCCAGTCGCCGAGGGCGAGTATGGCGAGGGCGACGACGACGATGCCCACGAGATCGAGGATCGCGCCGGCCCGCAGCATCTGCCCGACCCGGACGGCGCCGCTGCCGAAGATGACGGCGTTGGGCGGCGTGGCGACCGGCAACATGAATCCAAGAGTGGCGAAGAGGGCGACCGGCAGGGTCAGCATAACCGCCGGCTCACCCATACCGAGTGCCGTGGCGCCGGCCACCGGGAGGAAGACGGCCGCTATCGCCGTGTTGCTGGCCAGCTCGCCAACGAAGACGATGACGGCGCCGACCGTCAGCAGCAGGAGGAAGACCGGCAGAACCCGCAGCCCGGTCAGCCACGCCCCGATCCAATCGGCCAGGTCCGTATCGCCGATCGCCGCGGCGAACGCCAGGCCGCCACCGAACAGGATCAGCACGTCCCAGCTGATCTCCGTCGCCTCCTTCCAGGAGAGCAGGAAGCGCCCGCTCTTGAGGTCCACCGGCAGCAGGAAGAGCAGCACCGCCCCGGCGATCGCGATACCGGCGTCGGAGAGGCGCAACCAGGGCATTGCCGATGCCAGCAGAGGGCGGGCAATCCACAGCATCGCGACCAGCAGCATCACGGCCGCCACCTGGCGCTCGGCGCGGGAGATCGGCCCGAGCGCGGTATGCGCGGCGCCCGACACGGCCGCGGCATGGGGCGATGCCCGCCCTGGGACCCGGAACGTCACGCGGGTCAGGACGAGCCAGGCGAGCGGCAGCAGAACCAGGACGAGGGGCACGCCGATCAGCATCCAGCGCAGGAAGCCGACCTCGATGCCATAGCTCTCCGCCATGAAGGCCGCGAAGAGGGCGTTTGGCGGGGTGCCGATGATCGTCCCCATGCCGCCGATGGTCGCCGCGTAGGCGATCCCGAGCAGCAGGGCGGGCGCCGCGCCGTCCGTTTCCCCGCCATCGCCCCCCTCGAAGGCGGTAACGATCGAGAGGCCGATGGGCAGCATCACCATGGCCGTGGCCGTGTTGCTGACCCACATGCTGAGGAAGGCGGTGACGGCCATGATCCCGGCGATGATGCCGCGCGGGCTGGAGCCCGCGAGCCTGAGCACGGTCAGCGCCAGGCGCCTGTCGAGGCCCCAGACGCGCATGGCGCGCGCGAGCAGGAACCCGCCCAGGAACAGGAAGATGAGGGGATGGGCGTAGGACGGCGCGGTCGCCTCGATGCCGCGGATGCCGAGGAGCGGGAAGAGTATGAGCGGCAGCAGCGCCGTGACGGCGAGCGGCACGGCCTCGGTCATCCACCAGACAGCCATCCAGATGCCGGCGGCGGCCGCCCATCAGCCCTCTTGCGACAGTCCTTCCGACGCCGGGGCCGCCATGATGGCAGTGGCGAGCACGGGGCCCAGGAGCAGGCCGACCACACGGTGGCGCGGCAATCCGAGCCCGCGTCGTTCCTTCGTCCGGGACATGGCCCATGGTAGCGCCTGGCGTTCGCCGAAAGCTAGAACAGGGCGGCGGCCCTAACCAGCCGTGGTGAGCGCCCTCACGAAGGCGGCCGAATCCGCGACTGAGCCGAACACGCCACCCTCGACCTTGACCGATTCGACGGCCCAGCGGTGGAGTCCGGGATCGACCGCGCCACAGCAGTCGGCGAGCAGCAGGCACTGGTAGCCGCGGTCGTTCGCTTCGCGCATGGTGGTGTGCACGCACACGTCGATGGTGTTGCCACAGAAAGCCAGGTAGCGCACCGCGCTCCGGCGCAGGACGATCTCGATGTCGGTGCCGCAGAAAGCCCCGTTGGCCGTCTTGTCGATGATGGGCTCGCTTTCCAAGGGGGCGAGCTCCGGGATGATCTGCCAGCCGGGCTCACCGCGCACGAGCACGCGCCCGCAAGGGCCCTCGCCGCCCACCGGCACGCCGGTGCGACGGTAGCGCTCGGCCCGGAAGGCGGGCATGTCGGCGAGGTCGCGCCTATATCCCTGGCGGGTGTGAAAGATCGCCATGCCGGCCCCGCGCGCCGCCGCGAGCACTGCCCGGACGGGCTCGATCGGCGCGCGCAGGGGCGCAATATCGTAACCGAGCTGTCCCACATACCCGGACGGGTCGCAGAAATCGACCTGCATGTCGATGACGATGACGCCGCATTCGCGCGCCGTCACACCCTCGAGGATGGGCCAGGGATAGGGGTCGGCATCGACCGATATCGTCATGTCAGGTTCCTCCGCTCGATTCCGCAGGCGGGCCGAGGACAGGCGCGTGGCCGAAGACTGCCCGCCAGGTGGCCTCGAAGCGCGCCAGCGCCGCCGAGTCCGCGTAGCTTACGGATAGCCACCGGTGCCGGAAGCCGCAATGGCCGAGCTGTCCCTGGTACGGAAGCGCGTAATCCCACCGGACCTCGAGGCCATCGAGGCCGTGGGTGGCAACGGCGACGGAAATCGGAAAATCACTCGAAACAAGGACCACTCGTTCCGTGACGCGGCAGCCCAATACCGCAGTGCCGCAAAGAAAACTCCGTGTCTCGAGCTCGTCGTCCTTCTCGCTTTCGAGCTGTACCGACCCACTCCATGTAAAATCCCCCGCCACCTCCCGGAACAGCGCCTCGAAGAATCGCGGCGGTCCCGGAAGGGACGCAAGCTCGTCCCAATTGCCGTGCTCGGGCTCGCGCGGAAAGCCGCCCTTGAGAACCATCCAATCCACGGCGCTATCGTACCGGCGCGCGTCCAGCATTGACAGGGATGCCACGGGACTGAAGGTTGATGCGGGCGCGCACACGGGGGCGCTTCACGTCCTCGATCTTCACCGCGAGTCGACGCCTTCGGTGCGGGCGCGAAATACGTGATGGTTTAATCGCCCCCCACTTACTGGCAGACTGAATGCTCGCCTGTTGGGCGGAACAGCGCGAACTTGGGAACCAGGTGTCAACGGCGGAGCAAAATTAGTCCACCCGGGCGGAGCAAAACTAGTCCACTTGACGTTATGCGGTACGCGGTGTTGGGGGGTTGTCCCGGTAGTCCATAGGAGGGACCCGCGCTGCTTCGTGTAGCGCTTGCGTTACGCGGAGCGAAGCAGCGTGGGAGGTTCCTGTGGACCCACCGGGTCAACCATTGCACCGGCGGTCAAGCAGGTATTTTTGGGGATTTCCGCCGTTTTTGGCTTTGGTTGAGACGATAGCTCTCGCCGTTCATTTCCAGGATATGGACATGGTGGGTGAGGCGGTCCAGCAAAGCCCCGGTCAGGCGTTCCGAGCCGAATATCTCCGTCCACTCATCGAACGGCAAGTTGGAGGTCACCAGGATCGAGCCCCGCTCGTAGCGCTGGCTGAAGACTTCGAACAGCAGCTCGGCGCCGGTCTTCGAGAGCGGCACGAAGCCGAGTTCGTCGATGATCAGAAGGTGATACTTTGCCAGTTGCTTCTGCAGGCGCAACAGGCGTTTTTCATCCCCGGCCTCCATCAGTTCATGAACCAGGGCAGCGGCCGTGAGGAAGCCGACGGAGAGCCCCTTTTGGCAGGCCGCCAGACCGAGACCGAGGGCGATATGGGTCTTGCCGGTTCCGCTGTTGCCGAGCGCGATGATATTCTCACGACGCTCGACGTATTCGCATCGCGCCAACTCCAGAACCAGCATCTTGTCGAGCGATGCGATGGCCTTGAAGTCGAAGCTGTCGAGGCTTTTGACGGCGGGGAACCTGGCCTGTCTGATCCGCCGCTCGACCATGCGGCGCTCACGGTCGATCAGTTCCAACTCGGTCAGACGGACAAGATACCGCACATGGTCGGCGCCCTCGGTGGCGCATTGGCGGGCCAGCTTGTCGTATTCGCGCAGGAACGTCGGCAGTTTCAGGGTCTTGAGGTGATGGGCCAGCAACACTTGCGGCGTATCGGTCATGACGCGCCTCCACCCAACAAGCTCATATAACTGGCGGCGGCCGTGGTCGCCACGTTGGCCCGAGGCAGGTAGGGATAGATATCCAGGTCGAGTTTGGGCGGGCGTCGCTCGATACGGCACAGCACAAGGTGTTTGACGGCGTCGTAGCCGATCGCACCCAGGCGCAGGGCGTCCTTCACCGCGCCGTGAAGCACCTCGAGATCGAAGGTCTCCAGAAGCCGAAGGACCTGGACGTATTCCCGCTTGCCGGCCTTGCCCATGCGCGCCTCCAGGAGACGGCGCAGGGTTGGGAAGGCATCAGGCAGTTCCCATCCGGCTAGCGGCGCGGCCTGATCCAGGGCACCGATCTTGTGCTCCAGCAAAGGCAGGTAGTGGATCGGATCGAAGACCATGTCTTCCCGGTCGTAGGAACGGGGGTGTCGGGCAATGATCCCGGCGCCGCAACCGATAACCACCTCGTGGACATAGCCACGGATCCAGACTTCCTGATGGCCGTAGGCGACGGGCACGGAATAGTCATTCGTCCGGTAGCGCACCAGGGACAGCGAGTTGACCCGCGTGCCCTGCTTGTCGCACGCGTCGAACGGTGCCGGCAGTGGCCTCTTCAACGCTTCGCGGTCACGCACAAACCGTTCGCCGATGCTCTCGCGGTGGCCGCGCAGGACGTTGCCTTGCCGGTTGCGGCATTGCTCTTCCAGGTGGCCATTGAAGGCGTCCCAGCTCGCGAACCGGGGAAGCGGCGTCATGAAGTTCCGCCGGGCATAGCCGACCACCCCCTCCACATTGCCTTTGTCGTTACCCTTGCCGGGACGGCCGTAGCGGTCCTCGAAGAGGTAATGGGACTGCAGCCCGCTGAACGCCCGCGTTCGTTGCCGCGTGCCATCTGACAAGATGCGCGACACCAGACACTTGTCGTTGTCGTAAAGAATCGATTGGGGAACGCCGCCGAAAAAAACAAAGGCTCTGTTGTGCCCGTCCAGCCAGGCCTCCGTCGTCGCCGCCGGGTAGGCCGCAACGAAGCAGGCATCGCTGTGGGGAAGTGTCATGACGAAAAAATGCGCCCGATACTTGACGCCGGCGATGATCGCATCCGCCTCGCCAAAGTCCGCTCGAGCATGGCCCGGAGGATGTGACAACGGCACAAACATCTCACGCCGACGAAGGCGCCGTTCCCGAACGTAATCCTTCACGATGGTCTCTTTGCCCGTGAAGCCATGTTCGTCGCGAAGGCGCTCGAATATACGCTTCGCCGTGTGGTGCTGCTTACGGTGAACCGTTCGGTCCTCCTCCAGAATACGGTCGATGATATCCGTGAAGGGGGCCAGTTTCGGGCGTTTCGGTGGCTGGCGTCGCCGATATCCCGGCGGCTCCGAATGCCGCAGCATCTTCCTCACCGTCTCGCGCGCAATGCCAAACCGACTTGCCGCCTCTCGCTGGCTCAGACCATCAACATGGCAGGCCAGCCGAACGCGCAGATATAGGTCCACGGTGTACATCCTCCCGCCTTCCATCTCAAAAAAGATCGAAGGCTACAGGTGGCAGAGTTTTACTCCGCCCGCGGCTGGGAAATCCCGCCGCTTCCGTGGACTAATTTGTCACCGCCGTTCTCACCTTGATCGGCCGGTTCGCCGCCATCGGCGAGCGGACGTAGACCTCCGAGACGACGACGAGGCAGCGGTCGACCGCCAGCAGCGCCAGGACGAGCATGGCGGCGTGCATGAGGTAGATCGTCGCGTCGTAGGGCGTGACCTGGTCGGGCATGGAGAGCTGTTCGCCGATGCGGAAGAAGTCGAGCCCCGCATTCATCACCACCAGCACCGCGAGCCAAGCGACGAAGCGCAGCACCTTGCGCCGCGCGACCTGGACCGCCCAGGCCGGCTCGCCCGCCTCCTTGAGCGCCCTCAGCACCGCCGGCTCGGCGAGGAGTCGGAACATGACGTAGGTCAACACCATCAGCACGAGGGTGACCAGAAGACCGCCCCAGAGATCCTCGTCCGACCGCAGATAGAGGACGGTTAGATTGAAGCTTTCGGTGAAGTCCATTGTGTCGTTGGGCATCGGTCAGGCGATCATCCCATGTTCATGAATCGCGGGGGCCAAGCCGGTCCGTCACACGATCGATGTCCACCTGATAGCGGACCCGCAGAGGATTGAAGAGGAGGGCCAGGCGGTATTTCGCGCGCGCCTCCTCGTAACGCTTCTCGCTCTCCAGCACCTGGCCCCAGCGGTAATAGGCCCGATCGCTGCGCGGATCGATGGCGAGCGCCCGCCGGATCAGTGCCTCCGTCTCCTTAGGCTCGCCGAGCGCGGCGAGTGCCGCGCCCCACTCGGCATAAGCGCGCGCGCTGCGAAGTTGCGCCTGGTCGATTTCGACGACTTGCCGGAACTTCCCGATCGCCTCGCGGTATCTTCCCTGGCTGGCCAGCGCCATGCCCCAGTTGTGAATGGCGAGCACGAAGCCGGGGTTGAGGACGAGTACGCGTCGGAACTCGGCGATGGCGGCCTTCGGCTTGCCCTCCGCCAGCAGGGTGAGGCCCCAGAGGTTGTAGAGCCAATCGTAGGTATCGGGCGGCAGCACGGCGATGGCGCGTTCGAGCTCCCGCCGCGTGGCCGCGAAGTCGGTGGTGCCCACGTCCATCTGCGCCTCGTAGTAATAGGACGCGAGAACGTAAGGGTCGGTGAGGCGCATTGCCGCGGCCGCGGCCTCGAAGAACAGCGCCTTGGGAGACCCGGACGGGGCGCTGACGGTAACCGCCTCCATCGTGCCCCCGCTCCGCTCCACCCGAATGCGGAGATCCCAGGTCTGGCCCTCGTCGATGATGTCGCCGCCGATCTCGAACTCGATCAAGCCGAGGTCATCGCGGAGGGCCATGACGACCGAGCCGACATTGAAGTAGTCGCCGAGTGCCCCGACGACGGTCGGGTCCGATTGCAGCCCAAAATCGCGCAGTTGCTTGGCCGTTCGGGCACCCTTGTTGATGTTGCGGTAGGCATCCGCGACCCGCTCGGTGACGACCGAGGATGAATAGCCCCGTTCGGCCACGCTGGCCGGGACATCGATCTGATCGAACATGACCTCGTGGGGGCTGGTGGCGAACGAGAAACCGAAATAACCCAGAATCACGAGAACGGGAATCGTGAGAATACCGAGATCCATGGATCACACCGTCACGGGGCGGGGCCACGCTCTGCACCCCAGAAGCCGCGCCGATCCTAACGCCCTCCGCCCACGCGAACAAACATCGAGGCGGAGACGGCTTGGCAAGTCGAAGCTCGGCGGTGTCCGGTCCACGCCATTCCTGTTAGCATTGGCGTGGGGAGAATTGGCGGTTACGAACGAGAACAGGAGCGCCTCCAGACCATGGGCCGGCGAAGCACTAATGTCTTGGGGCATTTTTCTGCGCCCGCGGTGGTGGGCGCGGTTGTTGGCCTGTGGCTCCTCGCCGCGCCCTCGCCACCGCCAGTGGAGGCTGCCCCGGGCGTCGGCGAATGGCTCACGGCCCAGGATCACCTTCATGTCGCGCCGCAAATCGGCCCACACGACCACTCCCAAACGCCGCTAGCCGACGCCAACGCCGACGCCTGGCTCCCGCCCGCACGCACGCGCGAGCGCACCGGCGGCACAGACGCCCTGAACGCGCCGCGACCCGCAGCGATCTTACCGGCGACGAACTCGGAAGCCGACTGGGCCGATGCGAGCGAACGGCCCCCCGCCCTCACACTCGACTTCAGCCATCCGCCGCGCGCGCCACCGCCCGTCTGAGCGTCGAACGACTCGTAAACCCGCAAGACGGCTCGGGCCACGGATGTGGCCCGTCGCCCTGCGACGCTCGGACACGCGCCAGTCGGAGACAGTCACGATGCATCGAAGCCTTATTGCCTTCGCCGGGGCCGCCGCCCTCGGCGTGATGGGCGCCACGAGCGCGGCCACCCATACCGGACCGGAGAACCCACCGACGGCGCTCCTGGCGCCCGCCGCCCACGCCGCTTCATCGGCGACCGCCTTGCGGATCGCCCAGTCCGACGAAGCGACCAAGGACGATGGGATGGAACAGGGCCACGGCGAGATGAAACCGGAGGAGATGGAGGACGGCCACGGACATGACGACATGGGCACCGAGGAAGGCGGCCACGACGCCTCCCCCGCCCAGGCCCACGGCATGGGCACGGTCATCATGATCAAGACGGACCAGAACATGGTGGTCGTCGACCACCAGGACATCCCCGGTTACATGGGCACCATGACCATGGGCTTCACTGTCACCGACCCGTCCCTGCTCGACCGCGTGGCCGCCGGGGACATGGTGCGCTTCACGATCGAGACGGCGACCGGTCAGATCCTCGATATCGAGAAGGCTCACCAGTAGTCGTGCGCGACGGCATGTGCTCATCGCCACCGTCCCGCCTGTGCAGGCTCGTCCTTCTGGCGGGCGCCGTCCTCGTCGCGGGATTGGCGCCGGACGCCCTCGGCCACGGCATACCGGAGGCGGACCGCCAGGCGATCATCGAGGGCGGCAACCTGCGCTACCTGCTGCTCGGCGCCGAGCACATGGTCACGGGCTACGACCACCTCCTGTTCCTGCTCGGCATCGTCTTCTTCCTGCGCCGGTTCGGCGAGATCGTGAAGTTCATCACGGCCTTCACCCTCGGGCACAGCATCACGCTCCTGTTCGCCACCCTCTTCGGCATCACGGCGAACTATTTCCTGGTCGACGCGGTGATCGCGATCAGCGTGATCTACAAGGGCTTCGAGAACATGGACGGCTTCCGGCGCTATATCGAGGTCGAGCCGCCGATCCTGCTGTTCATGGTCTTCGCGTTCGGCCTCATCCACGGCTTCGGCCTGTCCACGCGCCTGCAGCAGCTCCCCCTGCCGGAAGAAGGGCTCGTATGGCGCATCCTCTCGTTCAACCTGGGCGTCGAGTTCGGTCAGATCGCGGCGCTCGTGGTCATGCTCGCGGTGCTGGCCGGGTGGCGGCACCTGCACTCCTGGGCGATCTTCAGCCGCGTCGTCAACGGGGGCCTGATCGTCGCGGGGAGTCTCCTGTTCCTCACCCAGATGCACGGCTACCTGCACACGATCTATCCCGACGATTTTGGGTTCAGCGCCGACCTGCACGAGCATGCCCACCTTGAGATGGCGGCGCGGATCGTACCGATCGACGGCTTCGAGGCCGAGGCGATCGCCGAATTCGTGCTCGACGACCTCGCGACCGAGGGCATCGTGGCGTCCGGTTGGGCGGAGGCCGAGGCCGGGGAGGCGCGCCGGACCACCTATCGCGGCCGCGAGTCCTGGGTCGTCGAGTTCGAGAGCACGGCTGTGCCAGACGGAAGTCGTCGCCTATATCTCTACATGACGATCGACGGTAACTACCTGGCCGTCGATGAGGACGGAGAGTGAGGACCCGCGCGGGCCCGCCCACACAAACCGGAAGGAGTACCCCCGCCATGACTGTGACGAGCCGAATTTACGGCGCGATATTCGCCCTCGCCTTCGTCGTGATAACGCCGCCCGCCCTCGCCCATTCGGGCACCACCGGCCCGAACGGTGGCCAGGTGCAGGAGGTGAGCGGATATCACCTGGAGCTCGTGGCAGGCGAGGGGGAACTGACGATCTACGTCACCGGGGGCGATGGCAGCCCGGTCGCATCGGAGGGCGCCACGGGCTCCGCCTTGGTGCTTGTCAACAAGGAAAAAGCGAAGGTGACGCTCTCGCCGGGCGGCGACAATGTCATCAAGGGCCAGGGCGATTTCGCGCTGGCGGACGGCATGAAGGTCGTCGTCACCGTGAACCTCGCGGGCGGGGAGAAGCTGCGGGCGCGGTTCGCGTTCTAGAAATGACGTGGCGCGGCTTCTAGAAATGACGTGGCGCGGCTTCTAGAAATGACGTGGCGCGGCCGGCGCCCCGGCCCGCCTATTTGGCGATGTCGCTGATGGCGCCCGTCGCCTCGTCGATCACGAACTCGACCCGGTCGCCCTCCTCGAGGCTGTCGAGCAAGCTCGGGTCGGCGACGGAAAAGCCCATGGTCATGGCCGCCATGTAGCCGGGGATCTCCCCGTGGTCGATGATCACCATGTTCTGGCGCGCGACCACGGCGATCACCGTCCCGACGCCGTGAAAGTGGGGCGGGCCTTCCTCTGCCTGTTCGGCGGGCGCTTCAACTGGCGCGGGCGGCACGGCCGCGACCGACCCGCCATCCACGTCGTTCGAGACGACGAGGCGGCCGAGCATGCCGGCCCGCTCGTGAGCCGGGACGTGGCAGTGGAAATCGAGCACCATTTCCTCGGCCGGCGTGACGAAGCGGCCGACTTGAACGCCAGGGCCCACCAGCTCGATGCTCGTCATGGGGCTGAGGCCGGGGACCAAGAAAGTGTGCCGGACCTGGTCGTCGTTGCGGAAGACCACCTCGACCTCCTCGCAGGGCCGCGCCCGAATCTCGTTGGGCGCGAAGCCGTAAACCGAGCCCGGCCCGCCGAGGCCGCTACCGCCGCGGATCTCGACCCGGCGGAAACCGGTCGGGGTCCCGCATGACTTGGCGACGACACGGTGGCCCTCGAGCATGTGCATCATCATGGGATTCGCACCTTCGGTCGCCGCCCCGTGGGCGTGGTCGCCATGGCCGTTGCCTATGCCAGCGACCCCGTCCGGCACGCCCTCCACTTGCGCGCCCTCCCCGCTCGCCGCCGCCGGGGGCATCGCCTCCGGATAGTCCTCGAGGGTGCTGTTGAAGATGGCGGGGTCGAAGACCGGCACCTCGCCCCGGTAATAGGCCGGGTCGAAGTAGCGCGCGAGCGGCATGGCCGTCCGCGGCAGGCCGTCCGCGCCCATGAAACCGTCATAGACGATGGCGGTGGTGGCGCCGCCGGGGTTGAGGCCCTTGTTGGTCACGGCCCTGGCCGTGTGGTCGTGCATGAGCCAGACCCCGGGGCCCGAGGCGTGGAGCCCATCGTCACCCGTGTGCAGCGCGAGATCCACCCTCTGGGCCGGCCCGATCGAGACCACGTCGCGCGTCACGCGCGCCCCGTCCGGCACCGGGTAGCCGTCCAGATGGGAGATCGTGAAATGGTGGCCATGGGTGTGAAGCTGGACCGTTTCCTCGCCCGCGTTCAACAGGCGAAGCCGCACCGTCTCGCCCGACTTGACCTCGATGGGGGTGTCGTGGAGGGCGAGAGGGAAGGCCCGGCCGTTGAGCAGGAAGACGTTGGGCTCGGCCCGGGTCGTATCGAACTCGCGATGCATGCGCCGCTCGGTGACGCGCAGGTCGCTATCAGCGAGGGTGAGGGCGTTGAGCCGGTCGTCCACCTGCAGAAAGACGAGGGAGTATTCCGCGTCGTACAGCTCCGCCGTCGCCGCGCCCATGTCCGGCATGCGTCCCGCGCCCGGCACTAGATAGGTGAAGTTGTTGTCCGGCCGATCCGGCTCGACGATGAGCATGCCGTGAAGGCCCATGCCGACATGAACGTCGGGCTGGACGTGGCAGTGGTACCAGTGGGTGCCCGGGTTGCTGGCCACAAATTCATAGGTAAAGGCTTCGCCCGGATTGGTCGGCGCCTGGGTGATCATGGGCACGCCGTCCGAGGCGTTCGGGTGGATGGTGCCGTGGAGATGGATGGTATGCGGGAAATAGTGGGTGTTCTGAAGCGTGATGCGGACACGGTCCCCTTCCTCGACCCGGATCGTCGGGCTCGGCAGGCGCGCGAGCGACACCATGCCCGTCCCCAGCGGCGCGAACACCCAGAAGGCCATGAACTCGCCCGGATAGACCTCCTCCATGATCTCGGCGACCTCGAGGCGGATATGGACCTCGTCGGGGTCGCCGTCGCCGTCGCGGTCGGCGCCGAAGGTTATGGCGTCGGGCGCAGCACCGGGGATGGGGGGATGGGTGAATTCCCGCGCCCCGGCGGGGGCCGCCGCGATTGCCAACGCCAACGCTGCCGCCGTGGCGCCAAGCCAGCACCGGACGGGGCCGTGGCCGCCAATCATGATATGCCTCATGCTGTCTCGAATAGGCGGGGAACTTAGCGCAAGCGGCTCGGCGGCGCTAGAATACCGCGTGCCCCACGACGGTGAGGAGGCCAAGCCATGACCACCACCAGCGAGACCGTTCTCAGCGTCGCCATCGGCGGGCTGGGGGCCATCGGGCTGCCCACCGCGCGGGCGCTCGACCGGGGCATGAAGGGCCTGCGCCTCGTCGCCGTCTCGGCCCGCGACCGGGAGAAGGCAGCCGCACGAATGGCGGGTCTCGCCAACCCGGTGCCCATCGTCGGCCTTGGGGAGCTGGCGGGCCTCGCGGACGTGGTCGTCGAATGCGCCCCGCCCGAGCGCTTCATGGAGATCGCCGAGCCCGCCATCCGGGCGGGGCGCATCTTCATGCCGCTCAGTGTCACCTCGCTCCTGCCCAACGATCACCTGGCGGAGGCGGCGGAGCGGTCGGGGGCCAGGATCATCGTCCCCACGGGCGCCATCCTCGGCCTCGATGCGGTGCGCGCGGCGGCCGAGGGGACCATCCATTCCGTCGTCATGGTGACGCGCAAGCCGCCCGCGGGCCTCAAGACGGCGCCCTTCGTGGTCGAGCAGGGCATCGACCTCGACGGCATCGCGGAGGCGGTGCGCCTCTACCAGGGCCCGGTGCGCGACGCGGCCAAGATGTTCCCCGCCAACGTCAACGTCTCGGTGGCGCTCAGCATGGCGGGCATCGGCCCCGACCGCACGCTCTACGAGGTCTGGGCCGATCCCACCGTGACGCGCAACACCCACACCATCACGGTCGAGAGCGCGGAGACCCGGTTCGAGATGACTATCGCCGGCGTGCCGACGGAGGAGAACCCGGCCACGGGCAAGCTCACCCCCCTCAGCGTCATCGCCACCCTGCGCGGCCTCACCAGCACCCTGAAGGTGGGGACCTGAAACTACACCGGCGCAAGCGCCTGTATGCTACCCGCTGGCCGCGCGTTCCGCCGCAATCCGTCGCAGCTTCGCCCGCTGGATCTTGAAGCCGTTGGGGCTTTCGGTCACCGGGAAGGCCTCGATGGGGAAGAACCAGCGCGGCACCTTGAACTTGGCCATGCCGGCCGCGCAGTGGGCGGCGAGGGTGTCCGCGGAGATGGCGGCGCCCGCGGCGGGGATCACGAAGGCCGCGGGCACGGTGCCGCGCGGGCCATCCACGCCCACGACCTGGCAGCCCGCGACCGAGGGGTGCGCCGCCACGTGGCACGAAATCTCCTCCGGGTTCACGAGGAAGCCGCCGAGTCGCAGCACGTCGCCCATGCGGGTCAGGAAGACGAAGCTGCCGTCGCCCGGCAGATGGCCGAGATCGCCCGTGCGCACGAAGCCATCCGCCGTCATGGCCGCGGCCGTCGCCGCTTCATCGCCATAATAGCCCGCCATCAGGCTCGGCCCGCTCAGCTCCAGCTCCCCATTCTCGCCCTCGGGCACGAGTTGGCCGCTCTCCGGGTCGCGCACCCGCACGGCCGAGGCGGGCGAGACCGGGAAGCCGCCGGCCCGGACGCGAGAGGCGGGCGCCGCGTCCGGCCGCTGGCTCGCGTAGAGCGCCTGGGTCTCGCTCATGCCGTAGAGCCCGACGAAGGGGATGCCGCGCCTGTCGCCCTCCGCCACCAGCTCTTCGGTCCCGCCGCCAAAGGCGGCGAAGCCGCAATGTCGGAGGGAGGATAGCGCGTTCGGCCCACCGGCCGCCTCGAAGATGCGGCGGTACATCTCGTCGCTGCCATTCATGTGGGTGACGCGGTGGGCCGCGATCAGCGCCGCCGCCTCGGCACCGTCGAAAGCGGTCATGAGCACCATGGGCCGCGCGGCCGCGAGGTTCGCCATGACCTGGCTGTGGCTGAACGCGCCGCAGAACGGCAGCGCCATCAGCATCACCGCGTCCGGCGCGTCGTAGCCGAAGGAGGGTGCCACCGCGCGGGCATGGTCGGTGATGCCGCGCTGGACATGGAGCACGAACTTGGGAGCCTTCGTGGTGCCCGAGGTGGTGAAGATGTTGCACCCCACCTCCGGCCCCGCGTGGTCCGCTTCGAGCATCGGCCGGTCGACGAGATCACGGTAGCGGACGGCGCCGGGGAGGGCTGGCCCGTCCTCGCCCTCGTCGTAAAGGATGAGGGCCTCGAGCCCGGAACGGACGCCTGGGTCGAGCTCCCCAAGGATGCCGAGAAAGTCGCTGTCCTTGAAGCCGGGCCACAGCACCAGCGCCCTGGCGCCCGAGCGGCCGACGATATCCTCGACCTCCACCCCGCGGAAGCGGGTGTTGACGGCGACGGCGATGGCGCCCAGGCGCGCGCAAGCGAACTGCAGCTCGAGCCAGGCCGGCACGTTCGGCAGCCACACGGCGACCCGGTCGCCCGGCCCGATGCCCAACTCGGCCAATCCCCGCGCCACGCGCCGGGCGCGCTCGTCGAGCGTCTGGTAGCCGATCGTCCGGCCGCGATAGTGAATCGCGGGCGAATCGCCGGCACGCGCCGCCGCGTCCGCGAGAAGCGCCGTCAAGGTGCTGGGCAAATGCCGCTCCCGCCAATGGCTCCCGCCAAACGTTACCCGCCCAGGCAAAGACGGCTCAATGGAAATGTCGGGGTGGCCCGATTGCAACGCGCTCCGATATCTGCGATTGATTCGAGGCGCCGCGGCGGCCGGGGAGATGCGCCATGTCCAAGTACGATTTCGAGCTTTCGGAGTTCAAAGGCCGCCAATCCCGGGTCCGCGCGGCCATTGAGGCGGCGGGGATCGACCTCCTCCTCGTCACATCCCCCGTCAATATCAACTATCTGATCGGCTGCCGGGCCAAGGGGTACCAGGAGCTCCAGGTCCTGTTCTTCACCCTCGAGGACGGGCCGCTCACGGTCATGACGCGGCTCGGCGACGAGGCCGAGCTCATCGACCTCACTCTCGCCGACGAGGTGCGGGGCTATGCCGGCACCCACCCCCAGGACCCCATGGACATGGTCGAGGAGATCATGACCGGGAAGGGCTTCCTCAAGCGCCGCATCGGTCTCGAGGTGCCCTACTACTATCTCGGCGCCCACGACTACGTGCGCTTCAAGGAGATGCTGGGCGACGCCTTGGTCACCGAGGCCACGCACTTGATCGAGGACCTGAAGCTGTCCAAGTCGCCGGCCGAGCTGGCCTATATCTGCAAGGCCGCTTCCATCCTCGATGCCGCCATGGAGACTGGCGTCGAGGCGATCGCGGCGGGTGCGACCGAGCTGGAAGTCGCGGGCGAGATGCACCGCACCATGATGGCCGCCGGCGGCGATACGGCCGCGAGCCCCATGAACTTCGCCACTGGCGAGCGCTCCTGCTACGCCCACGGCATGCCGAGCGAGCGGGCGATCCGCCAAGGCGACTTCATGCATTTCGAGTTCGGCGTCGCCTATAAGCGCTACGGCGTCACCATCGGGCGCCAGCTTTGCCTGGGCGAGCCCACACCGCGTATGCGCGAGCTCTACCAGGTGGTGCGCGATGCCTCCGACGCGGCCATCGCCGAGATGCGGGCGGGCGTTCGCGCCACCGTGCCCCACGAAGCGGCCCGGAAGGTGATCGCCGACGCCGGCCTCGCCCCCTACATGGTGCACCAGACCGGCTACGGTATCGCCCCTGGCTTCCCGCCATCGTGGCTCGAGAATATCCTCATGTTTGGCGGCAGCACCTATACCCTGGAAGCGGGCATGATGCTCTCGGTCGAGCCCCCGGTGATGATCCGCGAGGAAAAGCTGGGCGCGCGTATCATCGACAACCTGCTGGTGACGGAGACGGGTGCCGAAATCCTCTCCGGTTTCACGAGGGACCTGATCGTTCTCTAAGGAAGGGACACCCGATGCGTGAATATATGGAGCAGCTGCGCGAGCGCGGCGAGCTGGTTGTCGTCGAGCGCGAGGTGAACCCCAAGCACGAGCTGGCCGCCGTCACCGACGCCATCCAGAAGAAACTCGACAAGCCGGTCCTGTTCGAGAACGTGACCGGCACCGACATGCCCGTCTTGAGCAACATTTACGGCAACCGCGAGCGCCTCGCCGAGATTCTCGGCATCGAGCCGCACGATTTCTGCCGGGAATGGTCGAAACTCATGGACCTGGGCGAATTCGCCGGCCCCTATACGCGCGACATCGCGATTCCGAACGATCTCGTCCACGGCCAGATGAGCGACCTGCCGCTGCTCACCTATTCCGAGCGCGACGGCGGGCCCTACTTCACCTCGGCCATCTTCCTCGCCAAGGAGCCCGGGGCGGACGTGGCGAACATGTCCTTCCACCGCTCCATGTATGTGAATGACGAGGAGCTGCGGGTCCGCCTCGCCCCCACCCATCACCTGACGCGCTACCACGAGATGGCGGAGGCCGAGGGCCAGCCGCTAGAGGCCGCCATGCTGCTCGGCCCGCCCAAGGAGATGTTCCTCTCGGCCGCGGCACCCGTGCCCTATGATGCCGACGAGGTGCATGTCGCCTCGCGCCTCGCCGGGCGCACCTTCGAGATGCGTCCCTGCCGCCACGTCGATCTCATGGTGCCGGCCGAGACGGAGGTCGTGATCGAGGGCCGCTTCCTGCCCAACGTTCGCCGGCCCGAAGGCCCCTTCGGCGAGTTCATGGGCTATTACGTGGAGGTGGGCGACAACGCCGTCTTCGAGGTGCTCGGCGTCTCCTGGCGGCCGGGTGCGGTCTTCCACGGCCTCCTCTGCGGCGGGCCCGAGGAGGTGCTGACCCTGGAGCTATCGGTCGCCGCCAACATCTACCAGCGCATCAGCGCCGTCCTCCCCGGCATCGTCGACGTGGTGTGCCAGCCCTTCGTCCTCCACACGGTGGTCAAGATCAAGCAGCAGTACGAGGGCCACGCGCGCCAGGTGCTGCTCGCCGTCATGGGCTCGGAGCTGACCTGGGCCAAGGCCTGCACGGTGGTCGACGAGGACGTCGATATCACCTCGATGGACGAGGTCATGTGGGCCACCCTCACCCGGGCGCGGCCCGACCGCGACTATATCATCGTGCCCAACGTGCCGTCCTTCTACCGCGACCCGCACAAGGACCACTGGGGCCGCATCGGCATCGACGCCACCGCCCCCTATGAGCGCCGCGAGAAGTTCGAGCGCAAACGCATCCCCGGCGCCGGCCAGGTGAACTTGCGCGACTATCTGCCCGATATGGGCTAAGACTAGTGGATAGAATGCGCCATAAGTTTGGGAATTATGTCGAATAGTCACATTTGAGGGTTGACACCCGGCCCGGAGATCTCTACCCTTTAGTCACATCGCAGGGACGGGATCATGGCACAAAACGCACCGGGTAAGCACTATCGCAAGGGCATGACGCTCTTGGATGTCGCCGAGATGTTTGGCGACGAGGAAAAAGCCAGGGCGTGGATCGCCGAGCAGCGCTGGCCCGATGTCCCTTACTGCCCGCATTGCGGTTCGGTGAACGTCCAGTCGAACATCAAGCACAAGACCATGACGCACCGTTGCCGCGATTGCGAAGGCAAGCCGATGTTCTCACTCAAGACCGGGACGGTGATGGAGGGGTCTAACCTCAAGTATCGCGCGTGGGCGGTCGGCATCTACCTGTTCACGACCAACATCAAGGGAATTTCCAGCATGAAGCTTCACCGGGAGCTAGGCATCGGCCAGAAGGCCGCATGGTTCATGCTGCACCGTCTCCGCAAGGCGTTTGAGGCCGAGGTAGGTCCGTTTGCCGGGCCGGTCGAGGTGGACGAAACCTTCATTGGCGGCAAGGAGAAGAACAAGCATGCCCACAAGAAGCTCAAGGCGGGTCGTGGCACCGTTGGCAAGGCAATCGTTGTTGGCGCCAAGGACCGCGAGACAAACCGCGTGAGCGCCGCCGTGGTGGGCAATACGGACGCCAAGACGCTTCAAGGCTTCGTCGGCGAGCACGCTGCCAAGGGCGCGACGGTCTACACCGACGACCACGGCGGATATCATGGAATGCCGTTCGAGCACGAAACCGTGAAGCACAGCATCAGCGAGTACGTGAACGGCATGGCGCACACCAACGGGATCGAGTCGTTCTGGGCGCTAATCAAGCGCGGCTACCACGGCACCTACCACCACATGAGCGAGAAACACCTGGGTCGCTACGTCAACGAGTTTTCGGGTCGCCACAACGACCGTCCGCTCGACACTGTTGACCAGATGGCCAACATTGTTCAGGGTATGGGAGGGAAGCGGCTCAGATACCGTGAACTGGTGAGCTAGAAAGGATAGGCTGTCATGCCTCCGCTTGAACAACTCCCGGAGAGATATTTCGTGATTCAGCTACATGCGGATGGCGGCTGGAGCCCAGTTATCCGAATCAAGGCCGAACGAGCATGCGAGCCGAAGACCGCCGCGGATAAATGGATGGTGTTCAAGAGTGGCGATGATATCGTTGGCAAAGTGCAAACCAACAACCTTGCCGCTTGGTGGGTTGAGGAAAATGACCCAGGGGCGGACGGCTGATGTACAAGGACTTGGTGGCGGATTAGCCAAGGCGAAAGAATGACGGATTTGGTCACGGCCCCCGACATGGTCGGTAAGCGGCTGATGTATCAAGATTTAACATCATAATCACATTGCGGGGTCGGGATAAGTATGTTAATAAGTTGTGGACTCGCTGGGAAACACGGTGAGATTCTGTCTGCCGTAGCACCACTTATAGGGCGAGACGTGGGAGCGTGAGGGGTTGGCGTGGCAGGCCCCACCCAAGCGAGTTAAGGAACGGGCACCCTTCTCGTCAGGGAGCCCGTTTCACCTTATGCGGCCTAATAATCCTCCCACGCTTGAGCTTTGACTTGGTGTTCCGTGCCCGTGCGCGATGGTAAGGTCGAGCAATAAATTTCTCCATTTTTGGTTCCGTGGATCGCAACCACATAGCGTTGTTGACTGTGGGGGCTTTGGTAACAAATTGACGATTTTCTTGGGCAACTTATTTCAACTATTATCAACCCATTGCGGATAGCACCCGGCAATAATTCAAATTCGGCAATGGTGATCTCTGGATGTACATCACGGATGTGCAAATATGATTTTCGTGAAAGTATGACTTCTTGCTTTCCGGGAGCCCCAAGTTCGACAGCCACACTATGTTCAAGCGCGGCGAGATAGATTTGCGAGAGACGTCCATCCGACAGATGTTCAAGTGCGTCTTCCAAACGCATAGCTATCCCGGCTCATTCCTGAGCCAAGACTCTTGACGGGACAGCCGAACCCAGCGATATTGGGGAGCTATTAGCCGCTTGTCCCGAGAAGCCCCTCGGGTTAATATCCAACGCCGGGGAGCGTCCAGCTCCCCGGCGTTCTATGTAGACGAGTATTTAGCTTAAATCACGCCGGGAGTCTACTTATCCAACATAGAGACCGTCAACACAAACTTATAAGCCCCTATCGAATGTGGGTGAAAGCAAGGCAACAAGGGCTGCCGCTCCCGACAGCGGAAGAGATGTTTGGTTGTCGTCCATGAGAACTCTCCTTCTCGTGGGTTGAGCCCCGCCCGCTGCCACGGGCGGGGCTCAGAGTATATCGCAGAAAATTTGTGTCAGAGGGGCTGAATCCGGGCAGCGCGTCAACCGTGGTTGACACGGGCACTGGTCGACTCCATCCTGCCTTCTAGGCAAACGGAGAATCCCATGACACAGACTCGGGCTCAGCCGTCCAAGCGGCGAGAACTACCGGTGCCGCGAGAAATCGACATGCCACCGCGCGACTATCAGCCGTCAAAGGCCGAGCGTGAGGAGGAATGCGACATGCCCGGTGCTGATCTGGAGACGGTGCGCAGAGCGTTCTTCCGGCCGGTCAGGGTGCGAGAGACCCGCTCCAAGTAGAGTCGCGGCGATGGTCTATATGTTGGCTTCGCTGGTTGGCAGCCTCATGGGCGCGTATGTGCTTCTTCGCTTGCTGATGCTTGTTTGTCGGAAGCTGCGCCGAGTGCCCAATGGTGCCCCCGAGATCGCGGGCATGGGTATCCTTACCTGGGCATTTTGCACGGTCGTCGGGGGGTATGGAATGAAGGACGGCGGCCCAGAACCGCTATTTTACCAAGCATTCTTCAAGTATTACGGTCCAGCCATGGCCGTGACCGTCATCGAGCTGGTGAGGCTCACTGTCAGCCGGCGCTTGTGACTATTCGACATAATTCCCATAAGTTTCCCCCTCTCCCCTTGGGGAGAGGGCCGGGGTGAGGGGGTGCGCGGGTCCGCCTCACGAAGAGTCTTTCGGCTGCCTTCCGACGGCCACGCTCTCACCCGGCGCGCCGTGCGCGCCACCCTCTCCCCGGTGGGGAGAGGGTTCGAAGCGTCGAATTCGAGTCACTAAGGCACCGCCACGAGAGGGTTACACACAATGTCCGAATCACCGAGGCGCATGACATCGACCCACTGGGGCGCCTATTGGGTCCGGGCGGAGGATGACCACATCGTCGAAGTCGAGCCGTTCGAGGGCGACCCGATGCCGTCGCCGATCGGCTATTCGATCCCCGGCGCCGTCCATCACACCTCGCGGGTGAGTAGGCCCATGATCCGGCGTGGCTGGCTCGAGGGCGGGCCGGGCGATGCGGGCGGCGCCCGGGGGCGCGACAGCTTCGTGCCGGTCGAATGGGGCGAGGCGCTCGATCTGGTCACGGGCGAGCTGCGCCGCGTCAGCGAGACCCACGGCAATTCCGCGATCTTCGGCGGCTCCTACGGTTGGGCCAGCGCCGGGCGCTTCCACCATGCCCAGAGCCAGGTGCATCGCTTCCTGAACTGCGTGGGCGGATACACTTACTCGGTCAACAGCTACAGCACCGCGGCGGCCCAGGTGATCGTCCCCCACGTCCTCGGTGTGAATTTCCTCGAGATGATGTGGCGCCACACCGCGTCTTGGCCCGTCATCGCCGAGCATACGAAGCTGGTCGTCATGTTCGGCGGCATCGGCGTCAAGAACGCGCAAGTCAGCATGGGCGGCGTCACCCGGCACGACACGGGCGCATGGCTCGAGCGTTGTCGCGACAATGGCGTCCAGTTCGTCAACATCAGCCCGCTTCGCAGCGACGCCTATGGCGCCGTGAATGCCGATTGGCTGCCGGTCACGCCGAACGCGGATGTGGCTCTGATGCTGGGCCTCGCCCACGTGCTCGAGGCCGAGGGTCTGGCCGACGGCCAGTTCCTGGAGCGCCACTGCGTCGGATACGACCGCTTCCGGACCTACCTGTTGGGCGAAGCCGACGGCACGCGCAAGACGCCGGAATGGGCCTCGGCGCTCTGCGGCATATCCGCGGACAAGATACGCGACCTCGCGCGGCGCATGGCTGCTGGGCGCTGCCTGATTTCGGTGAGCTGGTCGCTGCAGCGCGGCGACCATGGCGAGCAGCCTTACTGGATGGCGGCGACGCTGGCGGCCATGCTCGGCCAAATCGGCCTGCCGGGCGGCGGCGTGGGGTACGGGTACGGCGCCATCGGCGGCATAGGCAGCCCGATCAGACGCCTCGAGGGGATGTCGCTTCCCCAGGGAACCAATCCGGTGGAGCGCTTCATTCCCGTCGCCCGCATCGCCGACATGCTGCTCGGCCCGGGGGAGCCTTTCGACTTCAACGGCCAACGCCTCGAATATCCCGACATCAAGCTCGTCTATTGGTGCGGCGGAAACCCGTTCCATCACCATCAGGACCTGAACCGGTTGCGCCAGGCTTGGCAAAAGCCCGAGACCGTGATCGTGCATGAGCCCTGGTGGACGGCAACGGCGAAGCACGCCGATATCGTCCTGCCGGCCACCACCACATTGGAGCGGAACGATATCGGCCGCGCCGGCAGCGATGCCTTTCTCATCGCCATGCCCCGAATCGTCTCCCCCGTCGGTGATGCCAGATCGGACTATGAGATGTTTTCCGGCCTCGCAGGGCGCCTCGGCGTCTCGGAGGCGTTCACGGAAGGACGGGACGAGCGTGAATGGCTCGAACATCTCTATAGCCGCTTCCGCCAGCGGCTGGCGGAGGCCGGGCTGACCCTCCCCGGGTTCGACGAGTTCTGGGAGGCGGGCCATATCGAGCTGCCCGTCGAGGGCAGCGAACACACCAACATCCCGTTCGCCGCGTTCAGGGACGATCCCATGGCCCACCCATTGGCGACGCCGTCGGGCCGGATCGAGATCTTCTCGGAGACCATCGCCGGTTTCGGCTATGACGATTGCCCGGGCCATCCGACCTGGATGGAGCCCAGGGAATGGCTGGGCGCGGACGAAGCGGCACGCTATCCGCTGCATCTCCTGTCGCCCCAGCCGGCGACGCGACTGCACAGCCAGCTCGATTGCGGCAAGACGAGCCTGGACGCCAAGCTGCACGGTCGGGAGGTGATGCTGATGAGCCCGGACGACGCGGGCGCCCGGGGAATCGAGGATGGCGACCTCGTTCGCCTGTTCAACGACCGGGGCGCTTGCTTGGCCGGGGTTCGCCTCAGCGCGGACGTGAGGCCCGGCGTGGTCGCGTTGCCGACGGGGGCCTGGTTCGACCCGGCCGACGCTGGCGATTCGGCGCCGGCGTTGGAAAGGCACGGCAATCCCAATGCGCTGACCCTCGACAAGGGAACCTCGCGATTGGGACAGGGCGCATCGGCGCATACCACGCTCGTCGAGGTGGAGCGGTTCGACGCCGAAGCACCGGCCGTCCTGGCCCATGAGCCGCCACCGATGTTCGCCGGGCAAGGCGCGGCCTGACCGCGCGACGGTATCGCCCGCTTGCCGGCGCGAACCCGAAATATCGCGCTCTGTCGCCGCCATAACCCACGCGTGCTATATTGCGTGGAACAATGGGGCCCTGGGCCAACTCGTGGCGATGGCGGTATTGGGGCAACGGAGTCAGGGAGGGACGGACAAATGTGGATCATGCGCGCGCTGATGGGTGTCTTGGCCGCCATCGCGCTCCAGGTGACCGCCGCCTCGGCACAGGAACAGCACGTCCACGTCAACGGCGAGCACCTCACGCCGGAACAGATCGACTACCTCCAGCAGTCCCTGGGCTATGCCATACCCGACGGCTACTACTGGATCGATTTCGAGAACGGCACGTGGGGCTACCAAGACCACGCCGAGAGCGAGGGCAGCATCTATCTCGACGGCAGCGGCGCGGCGGCGGCGAGTGGGTCAGAGGGAAGCACCGGCTCCTAGGGCGGCGGTGACGGCACCCAGATCTACAATTGGGGCGACGGCGGCTACGTCCAGGGAGAGGACTGCTCCTACGCCTCGGTCGGCGGCACGACCGTCCGGCTGTGCGATTGACGGGGCGCCGCGCCGACGTCGCGGTAGAGGTCGAGGGTCACGACCTCTTCGAAGGTGTAGCCATCGGCCGTGTGGCCGGCTTCGAACAGCGCACGCACGTCAGGCCGGTCGACCATCTCCCGCGTGATCCGGTTGTAGCTGGCGCCGGCGACCTCCGTGACGAAGGCCTCGAAATCGGCGTAGCGGGCGACTGAGCCGTATCGGTAGCGGTCGTGCCGCGCGAAACGGGGCCGGATCTCGGCGAGCGCCGTGCGCGCCAGGGCCCGGACCGCGGTCTCGTCGTGGAAGGGGCGGTAAAGCTCGTGGAAGGGCCCCCAGGTGGCGGGCTCGGCCACGTAGAGGAAACCGCGCCCGGGCTCGAGCACGCGTGCGGCCTCGCCGAGCGCCGCCGCCATGTGCGCGGCGGGCACGTGGTGGAGGGAATAGAAGAAAAAGACGCCGTCCATGGTGCCGGCTTCGAGCGGCAGGTTTTGGGCGTGGGCCTCGGCGAACCGCAGGCCCGGGCACGCCGGCGCGGCGCGGTTCTTCTCCGCCTGGATGGCGTCGGGCTCGACGCCGAGTACGGTGGCGCCGCGTTCGGCCAGGGCCCGGCTCGTCCGCCCGGCCCCGCAGCCAACGTCCACGAGCGCAAGGCTCCTCACCGGGAGCAGCCGGTCGACGGCCTCCATATCCGTCGCCTCGCCCAGATCCTCGGCCGCGCCGTCCTCAATCTCTCCGCTCATCCGACCGCTCCCGTGACCTTCCTCGGCGCGGCGCATTCTGCATGGCGGGGCGGCGGTGGTCAGCCACTTTTTCGGCCTACTCCGGCCTATCGACTTAGAGGGTTTCCACTTCGACTGGAATCGCTCCAGGCCGCAAGGCGGCCCGCCGATCGCCCGGCGCGCCCGCGCAGGCGCGGACCACTTGGTCCGCTGCCGCGAGCGACAAAAAAAGCTGGAGTGGGTCCGATCGAAGCGGAACCGCTCTGGCGTCGGGATTGCGATCTGCTATCTTCGCGCCGCATGGGGTCGAAGCGCGGGAGGGCCGGCACGGGCCGGCCTCAAGAGAGGTGACCATGAGGGCGGGCTCGTGGTGAGGCGGTTATCGGCGCTTCTCGCCGCCGGCTGTGTCCTGGCGATTGCCGGGACGGCGGCGGCACAGGAGTACATCCTCATCGGCAATCTGATCGATTTCACCGGGCCGACATCCGTCGTCGGCAAGGAATACGGCCAGGCCAAGATCGACGCCGCCAACTACATCAACGAGACCGGCGGCATCAACGGCAAGCTCTTGGATTTCGACACGGTCGACTACGCCTACGACGTTCCGCGCGCCATCGCCGCCTACAGAATTTGGCGGGCCCGGGGCGCGGTTGCCATCCAGGGCTGGGGCACGGCCGATACCGAGGCGCTCGTCGACCACGCGGCCGAGGACGAGGTTCCCTATTTCTCCGCCTCCTATTCCGCCCACCTCACCGACCCGGCCGGTGCAGGGCCGCGGACGGAGAAGCCGGCCCCCTACAACTTCCCCATGGGCCCCTCGTACTCGGACGGCGTCCGCGCCCTCCTCGAATGGGCCGCCGCGGGCTGGGCGGCGAAGGACGGCGAGGGCGCGCCCAAGTACGTCCACATGGGCGCCGACCACCCCTATTCCATCGCCCCCAAGGCGGCCGGGGAAGAATACGCGGCCGAGCTCGGCTTCGAGGTCCTGCCTGCAGTCGAGTACCCCTTGGCGCCCGGCGACCTCGCCGATCGGTGCCGGGCGCTCCAGGAGTCGGGTGCGGATTACGCCTTCCTCGCCAACACCTCGGGCGCCAACATCTCGCTCCTCAAGGCCTGCGCCGAGCTGGGGGTGCAAACCCAGTTCCTCGCCAACATCTGGGGCTATGACGAGAACGTCATGAAGGCGGCGGGAGAGGCGGCCGACGGCGTGGTCTGGGTTATGGGGGCGGCGCCCTGGGGCGACGCGGTAGCCGGCGTGTCCCCGCTGCGCGGTGTCTCCCGCATGTCGGACCCCAAAGGCGAAAAATACCGGGCCGTCCATTATATCCGCGGGGTCTGCGCCATGTTCTTCCTCAAGGAGGCCTTGGAGCTGGCCGACGCCATGGACGACGGCATCACCGGACCCAACGTCAAGGAAGCCATGTACGAAAAAGCCGACTGGGTGCCCGTGGGCCTCGAGGGCGTTTGCCCGCCCGGCACCTGGGCGGCGGACGACCATCGCGGCTTCAACCGGGTGCGGCTCTACCGGGGCCGCGTCACGGGGCCGACCGACCGGCCGCTCGCGGCACTGGTCGCCGACGGCACCATCGCCATGGAGGCGATCCATGAAACGGAGATCCCCCAAAAACCCGAATGGCTCGGCTGGTAGGTCGACATGACGCGGACAGACGACTTCTACGACGATTCCGAGACGCAGCCGCCGGCGGCGCGGGAGGCGGCGCTCTTCGCGGCCTTGCCGGGTCACCTTGTACGAGCCGTGAGAAACGCGCCGGCCGTTGCGGCGCAGCTGTCCGGCATCGACCCCGCTGGCATCACGAGCCGCGCCGCGCTCGCCGCCATCCCGGTTCTGCGCAAGTCCGAGCTGATCGAGCGCCAGCGCGCGGATATGCCGCTCGGGGGCCTCGCCGCCGTGGGCATGGCCAGCTTCCGGCACCTCTTCTCCTCGCCCGGCCCGATCTACGTGCCGCAGAGCCTGCGCCCGGACCACTGGGGCATCGCGCGCGCGCTTCACGCCGCCGGGTTCCGCGCCGGAGGGCTCATCCACAACACCTTCTCCTACCACTTCTCGCCCGGCGCCTGGATCATGGAGAGTGGCGCCCAGGCCCTGAGCTGCCCCGTCTTTCCGGGCGGAGTCGGCCAGACCGAGCTTCAGGCCCATACGATCGAGGCGCTGAAGCCACCCTATTTCACGGGCACGCCCTCCTTCCTCAAGATCATCCTCGAGAAGGGCCGCGAGATGGGCGTCGACCTATCGTGCCTTAAGGCCGCGCTCGTCGGCGGCGAAGCCTTCCCGCCCAGCCTCCAGAAGGAGGTCGCCGGCTACGGTATCGACGCCTACCAGTGCTACGCCACCGCCGACCTCGGCCTCATCGCCTACGAATCGCCGGCCCGAGAGGGACTGATCCTCAACGAAGGCATTATCGTCGAGATCGTGCGCCCCGGCACCGGGGATCCCGTGGCCGAGGGCGAGGTGGGCGAGGTCGTGGTGACCACCCTCGTTCCCGAATATCCACTGGTCCGGTTCGCCACCGGCGACCTCTCGGCGATCATGGCGGGGCCGAGCCCATGTGGGCGCACGGCGGGGCGCATCAAGGGCTGGATGGGGCGCGCCGACCAGACCACCAAGGTGCGCGGCCTTTTCGTCCACCCGCAACAGATCGCCGAGGTGGCCGGCCGACATCCCGAGGTGCGGAAGGCCCGCCTCTCGGTGACCGGGGGCGCGGGTGGCGACGAGATGACCCTCGCCTGCGAGGCCGAGGGCGGCGGCGAGGCGCTGGCGGCGGCCATCGCCGCGAGCATTCAGGCGGTCTGCAAGGTGCGGGGTGCGGTCGAACTGGTGGCGCCGGGCAGCCTGCCCGACGACGGCAAGGTCATCGACGACTTGCGCACCTACGAGTGAGGCGAGCCCCGCCGAATTCCACCGCCCTCGCCAAATACCATATTCCCGCCTTATTCCGGCCCATCTCCCGTCACATTGGGGGGGCATAGTCTCAACACTAACCCCTCTCTTCGGAGGAGCCCCCCTACCTCCGATCCGGTCCGTTTACGGACCGACTGACGGCCGGTGGACCAAAAATCCACCGGCCGCCTTTTTTGGCGCGACCCGGTCGGGTGGGATGCTATAGCTTTCAGCGCCTTGCGGTCGGAATCGAAAACTCGGAAGCGAGCGGGCTTGACTGTCTTCTCCGGTCATAATCTCACGTGCGTTCGCGGCGAGCGGCTCGTGTTCGAGGGGCTCGGCTTCAGAATCGAGGCGGGCGGCGCCCTGCTTCTTCTCGGGCCCAACGGCAGCGGAAAGTCGAGCCTCCTGCGCCTCATGGCCGGCCTCCACCGCCCCGCCGCGGGCCGCATCGCCTGGGACGGCATCGACCTCGGTGCCGACCGCGACGCGCACCACGGCAGGATCCACTACCTCGGCCATCTCGACGCCATCAAGCCCGTGCTGACGGTGCGTGAGAACATCGCATTCTGGGCCCGACTCGACGGCGCCGGCGGGGCCGCGGCCGACGCGGCCCTGGCGCGAATCGAGCTCGAACACCTGGCCGATACGCCGGGCCGCTTCCTCTCGGCCGGACAGCGGCGGCGCCTGGCGCTCGCCCGCCTCCTCGCGGCTGAAAAGTCCCTGTGGCTGATGGACGAGCCGAGCGTGGCGCTCGATCGTGATTCGATCCTGGCGCTCGAAGCGGCGCTGGCCACGCACCGGGCCGGGGGCGGCATGGCCGTCGTCGCCACCCATATGACACTCGATCTGCCGGACGCGGAGGCACTGCTGCTGGATGAATTCGACCCGGCCGGCGCCCTCGAGACAGAGGTGGCATGAGGCGCTTCATGCTCATCGTCCGGCGGGAGCTGCGCCTGGCCCTGCGCCAGGGCAGCGACAGCCTCGTCGTTGTGATGTTCTTCGTCCTCACCGTGATCCTCTTCCCTTTCGGCGTCGGGCCGGCGGGCGAGATCCTGCGCATCATCAGCACGGGCGTGATCTGGGTCACGGCGCTTCTGGCCGCGCTCCTCTCCATGGAGCGCCTGTTCCAGACCGATTACGAGGACGGCAGCCTCGAGCTCCTGGTCCTCGCCCCCTATCCGCTGGAGGCGACGGTACTCGCCAAGTGCCTGGCCCACTGGCTCACCACCGGCCTGCCGCTGATCGCCGCGGCCCCGGTGCTCGGCATCTTCCTCAACCTCGATCCAGCGGGCTATATCGCCCTCCTGGGCGCCATGCTGCTCGGCACGCCGACGCTGACCCTGATCGGCGCCATCGGGGCGGCCCTGGTGCTGGGGGCGCGGCGCGGCGGGGTGCTGATCTCGCTCCTGGTCCTGCCGCTTTACATTCCCGTGCTCATCTTCGGCGTCTCGGCCGTCGATGCTGCCATCCACGGTGTGGGCGTGCGCGCCCACCTGATGATCATGGGTGCGATGTTCCTGGGTGCCTTGGCGCTCGCCCCCTGGGCCGCGGCCGCGGCTCTCAGGCAGGCCGCCGAGTGAGCAATCCCGGAATTGCTGGACATCGCGTCCGCGAGCCATAAATGCTATTGCGCGGGCGCGCGAAAGCGCGCGACGCACCATCGGCCCTCATGCTTCGACAGGCTCGGCATGAAGGCCTCACCCTGAGCTTGTCGAAGGGCGAGGCCCGTGGCACGGCCTCGCGGAACTGAGAGGACCATGGCCCCCACCACCACTACCCGTCAGCGGTCGCTGCACCGATTCGCCAACCCGGCGCGATTCCTGCGCCTGGCACGCGCGGTGTACCCGTGGGCCGTGGGGGCGACGGTGCTGCTGATCGCGGCGGGGCTCTATCTCGGCCTCTTCGCCTCGCCGGCCGACTACCAGCAGGGCGAGACCGTGCGCATCATGTATGTCCACGTGCCGGCCGCTTGGATGGCGCTCTTCGTCTATACGGCGATGGCGGTGGCAAGCGCAGTGGCGCTCATCTGGAAGCACCCGCTCGCCGACCTCTTCGCCAAGGCGGCGGCGCCCGTGGGTGCGGGCTTCACCCTCATCGCCCTCGTCTCGGGCTCCCTCTGGGGGCAGCCCATGTGGGGCACCTGGTGGGTGTGGGACGCGCGCCTTACCTCCGTCCTGGTGCTGTTCTTCCTCTATCTCGGGCACATGGCGCTCACCAATGCCTTCGACGACCCGACTCGCGGCGCGCGGGCCGCGGCCATCCTGGCGCTCGTCGGTTTCGTCAACGTGCCCATCATCAAGTTCTCGGTCGACTGGTGGAACACCCTGCATCAGCCGTCGAGCGTGGTGCGCCTCGACGGGCCGTCGATCCATCCCTCCATGCTGTGGCCGCTGCTGCTGATGGCCTTGGGCTTCACGACCTATTTCGTCGTCGTGGTGATCCTGCGCCTGCGCGCCGAGATCGCGGCGCGCAAGGTCCGCGCGCTCCGCCTCAGCCAGACCCGCGGATAGGAACAGAGCCTTGGACGGCCTCGAAACATATCTCGCCATGGGTGGCTACGCCGCCTACGTCTGGCCCGCCTTCGGCGTTGCCGCGGTGGTGCTGATCGGCCTCCTGCTCGAGTCCTGGCGCGCGGCGCGCGCGCGGGAGGCCGAGCTGGCCACCCTTCAATCCGATCCGGGGATGCGCCGTCGGCGTGGCGCCGAAGGGGACGGGGCGTGAAGCCGAAGAGCCGCCGGATGTGGCTCGTGCTCCTGGCGCTCGGTGGCCTCGGTGGGGCCGTGGCGCTCGTCCTCATGGCGCTCGAGGAGAACATCGTCTTCTTCTATTCGCCGACCGAGCTCGTGGAGAAGGATATCGACCCCGGCCGGCGCCTGCGCATCGGCGGCCTCGTCGAGGAAGGCAGCGTCGTGCGCGGCGGGGCGGACGGCCTCATCGCGTTCCGCGTCACCGACCTCTCCGAATCCGTCCCCGTCCGCTACAGGGGCCTGCTGCCCGACCTGTTCCGGGAGGGGCAGGGCGTGGTGGCCGAGGGGATGCTGGGCGCCGACGGCACCTTCGAGGCCAGCACCATCCTGGCCAAGCACGACGAGACCTATATGCCGCCCGAGGTGGCGGAGGCGCTCAAAAAATCCGGCCAGTGGCAGGGTGAAGGGGAGGAGGCGGAATGATCGCCGAGATCGGCCACTACGCCGTCGCCCTCGCCCTCGTCACGTCTCTCGCCCAGGCCAGTGTGCCCCTCTGGGGGGCGGCGCGGGGCGACGCGCGCCTCATGGCGGTGGCCGCGCCCGCGGCCCTCCTCCAGTTCCTCCTGGTGCTCGTCGCGTTCGCCGCGCTGACCCAGGCCTACGTGACGTCCGACTTCTCGCTCCTGAACGTGGCCCAGAACAGCCACTCGGCGAAGCCGCTCCTCTATAAGATCTCCGGCGTGTGGGCCAATCACGAGGGCTCGATGCTGCTCTGGGTCCTGATCCTGACCCTCTTCGGCGGCGCCGTCGCCGTCTTCGGCACCAACCTGCCGCCGGGCCTGCGCGCCCGCGTACTCGCCATTCAGGGGCTGATCGGGGCGGGCTTCCTCGCCTTCATCCTCTTCACCTCCAACCCCTTCGAGCGCCTGGTGCCCGCACCCTTCGACGGCAGCGGCCTGAACCCCCTGCTCCAGGACCCCGGCCTCGCCTTCCACCCGCCCATGCTCTATCTCGGCTATGTCGGGTTCTCGATCGCCTTCTCCTTCGCCATCGCGGCCCTGATCGAGGGCCGGGTGGACGCGGCCTGGGCGCGCTGGGTGCGGCCCTGGACGCTGGCGGCCTGGGGGTTCCTGAGCCTCGGCATCGCGCTCGGTAGCTGGTGGGCCTATTACGAGCTCGGCTGGGGCGGCTGGTGGTTCTGGGACCCGGTCGAGAACGCTTCCTTCATGCCCTGGCTCGCGGGCACGGCGCTCCTGCATTCGGCGACCGTCGTCGAGAAGCGCGACGCGCTCAAGAGCTGGACCATCCTGCTCGCCATCCTGGTCTTCTCCCTGAGCCTCATCGGCACCTTCCTGGTGCGCTCAGGCGTGCTCACCTCGGTCCACGCCTTCGCCACCGATCCCGGGCGCGGCCTCTTCATCCTCGCCCTTCTGGTGATCGTCATCGGCGGCTCCCTCACCCTCTTCGCCATCCGCGCGCCGCGCCTGCGTGGGGGCGGCCTGTTCGCGCCCATGAGCCGCGAGGGGGCGCTGGTGCTCAACAACCTGCTCCTGACCACGGCTACGGTCACGGTATTCCTCGGCACCCTCTATCCCCTCTTCCTCGACGCCCTGACCGGCGACAAGATCTCGGTCGGCGCGCCCTTCTTCGAGGCCACCTTCGTGCCGCTGATGGTGCCGATGCTGGTGGCCATGGCGGTCGGCCCCATGCTGGCATGGAAGCGCGCCGACCTCGCGGGCGCGCTGTCGCGCCTGTGGTTCGCCCTCGCCGCGGCGGCGGCGGCGGCTTTCGTCACCCTCTACCGCCATGAGGACGGGCCGTTCCTGGCGGCGCTCGGCATGGCCCTCGCTGGCTGGCTCATCGCCGGCGTGCTCGTCGAGTTGGCTGGCCGCCTCAAGCTCTTCCGCGTCCCGCTCGGCGACAGCCTCGGCCGCGCCCGCCATCTGCCGCGCGCGACCTACGGCATGACCATCGCCCATCTCGGCATCGGCATCGTCGTTGCCGGGATCACGGCCGCCTCGGCCTGGCAGCAGGAGAGCATCCAGACCCAGCGCATCGGCGAGACGGTGGAGGTCGCGGGCTACGGCTTCACACTCCTCGACGTGGAGGCGGGCTTGGGCCCCAACTACCGGGTCGAGCGCGCGACCTTCAGCCTCACGCGCGACGGTGAGGCGGTCGCCACGCTCTTCCCCGAGAAGCGCTTCTACCCCGTCGAGGGGCGGCAGACGACCGAGGCAGCCATCCACACCACCTGGCTCGCCGACCTCTATGCGGTGGTCGGCGACGCCGATGGCACCGGCGGCTGGACCACGCGGCTCTATCACAATCCGCTGGTGCCCTGGATCTGGATCGGGGTCCTGGTCATGGTCCTGGGCGGCGGCGTCTCCCTGACCGACCGGCGCCACCGGGTCGGCGCTCCGGCCCGCGCCCGGCGGCGCGCCAGCACCGCCGCCCAACCCGCGGAATGAGGCGCCTTTTCCATATTCTGCCGGCCGCGGCCTTCGTGCTGACGGCGGCGGTCTTCGCCTGGATGCTCTACCAGGGGCAGTTCATGGGCCGCGACCCCTCGATCCTGCCCTCGGCGCTCATCGACAAGCCGGCGCCCGAATTCACGCTGCCGCCCCTGCGCGCCGGCGGGCCCGGCCTCTCGTCCACCGACCTCGCGGGCCAGGTCTCGGTGGTCAACGTCTTCGCCTCCTGGTGCGTGCCCTGCAAGGCCGAGCATCCGCTGCTCATGCGCCTGCGCGAGGACGGCGCCGCCGCCCTCTATGGCCTCAACTACAAGGACGAGCGCGCCGACGCCGTCACCTGGCTCGACCGGCTCGGCGACCCCTACGACCGCATCGGCGCCGACCGCGACGGCCGGGTCGCCATCGACTGGGGCGTCTACGGGGTGCCCGAGACCTTCATCCTCGATGGCGAGGGCCGCATTCGCTACAAGCATGTCGGCCCCATCACGCCGGCCGACTACGAGGATGTGATCCTGCCTATCATCGAGGAGCTGGGCGGATGAAGCATCTGTTCTTCGCAGTGCTTCTGCTGATCGTTCCGTTCACGGCCCTCGCGGTCGAGCCGGACGAGGTGCTGGCGGATCCCGCGCTCGAGGCCCGGGCGCGGGAGATCAGCAAGGGGCTGCGCTGCCTCGTGTGCCAGAACCAGTCGATCGACGATTCGAACGCCGGCCTCGCGCGCGACCTGCGCATCATCGTGCGCGAGCGGCTCACGGCAGGCGACACGGACGCCCAGGTCTTCGCCTTCGCGGTCGAGCGCTATGGCGACTTCGTCCTGTTGGAACCGCCCTTCAAGGCCACCACCTGGCTGCTCTGGGGCGGCCCGGCACTGGTGCTGATCCTCGGCGGCATCGGCGTCGCCGTCTTCCTTCGCCGCCGGCGGGCGACCGCGGCGAGCACGGCACCGCCGCCGCTCACGGACGCGGAGCGCGCCCGGCTCGACACCCTCCTCGGCGACCGCGACGCATCGGAGCGCACATGACGCTCTGGCTCCTCCTCGCGATCATGACGGCAGTCGCCATCGGCCTCCTGATCTGGCCCCTCATGCGGCGCCACCGCCCCGCCGCCGACAGGGCCGACTACGACATCGAGGTCTACAAGGACCAGCTCGCGGAGGTGGAGCGCGACCAGGCCAGGGGCGTCCTCGCCACGGCCGAGGCGGAAGCGGCGCGGACCGAGATCGCCCGCCGCATGCTCTCGGCCGACGCGGCGCGGGAGGGCGCCGGGGCCGCAACGCCGCCGGGCGCGCGGCCCTGGGCCGCGGCCGTGGCGCTCGCGATCGTCGTGCCGTTCGCCGCCCTCGCCATATACCTCTCCCTCGGCGCGCCGGGCGAACCCGACCGGCCGCTGGCGGGCCGCGAGGCCGAGCGCGGACAAACGTCCGGTGGCGTGCCGGACGACATGGTGGAACAGGTCGAGGCGTTGGCCGCGCGGGCGCGCGAGAACCCTGGCGACCTCGATGCCTGGGCCTTCCTCGCACGCAGTTACTTCGTCCTCGAACGCTACGAGGAGGCCGCGGACGCCTACCGCCACGTCCTCGCCCAGACGGAGCCCACACCCGACCTCCTCTCGGCACTCGGCGAGAGCATCGTCCACGCGCGCGACGGCATGGTGACCGAGAAGGCGGCCGGCATCTTCGAGCGGGTGCTGGCGCTGCGGCCGGGCGAGCCGGGCGCGCGCTACTTCCTCGGCCTTGCGGACGTCCAGGCCGGGCGTTTCCGGGAGGGGCTCGAGATGTGGAGCGCGCTCGAGCGCGATACGCCCGCTGGCGCGCCTTGGCTCGAGAACCTGCGCGCCAGCATCCGGGCGCTGGCGGCCGACCTCGGTGTCGATCCCGAGACGGTGCTGACGGCCCGGGAAGAGACGGCCGCGCCCGGCCCCGGCCGCGAGGAGGTGGAGGCCGCGGCGGCGATGTCCGAGGACGAGCGCCAGGCGATGATCCGCGCCATGGTGGCGCGCCTCACGGCCCGCCTCGAGGAAGAGCCGGACGACCTGGAGGGCTGGATGATGCTCGGCCGCTCCCACACCGTGCTGGGCGACCTGGACGCCTCGGCCCAGGCCTATGCGCGCGCGGCCGCGCTCGCGCCCGGCGACATCGACGTGCTGACGGCCCAGGCCGATGCCCTCTTCGCCCTGGCCGACCGCGACCGGGCCATGCCGGGTGAGTTGCTGCCGCTCTTGCGGCGCATGCTCGAGCTCGATCCGGACGAAGAGACGGCGCTCTGGGTCCTGGGGGCGGCCGAAGCGGCGGCTGGCGATGCCGTGGCCGCCCGCGCCCTGTGGACCCGGCTCCGCGACCGCCTGCCCGAGGGCTCGGAGCAGCGCGCCGAGCTCGACCGCCAGATCGAGGCGCTCAACGGCGGCGAGTAGCGCGGATCGCCCGCGATCCGATCGGCCATGGATTTTAATCGGGATGCGGGACTAATTTTCCTCGTATCATATTATGGTGAGAGCCGCCTAATTTCCATTGGTCTCGTTGCTGTTCGAGCCGACCATAGGCATACTTTACTTCAATTCGAAGCCGTGTGGCGGCAACACGGGTTGCGGTGGGTCAGGATAGACGCACGATCGTTCCGAATGACGGCATTCGGGAGGGCCTCATCCCGGTCTGGCCGACCATCTTCATTCAGCGGCTCATTCCCGAGCATGAAGCGCCCACCGCGTCCCTCATCGGGTTCGTGTTGGAGATGGACTGGAAGACGGAGAGCCTCACTACCCAGTACCGCAACGACCTCTTCACGAGCGGCCACCGCGCCGTCCAATGGCTCCACCAGTGGATCAATCAGGGCCTCGAGGATTACTTCAAATGGCTCGGCGCCGCCTACCGGGTCGAGGGCGCGGTCCAGGGCTGGCCCAACATCAACCGCCCAGGCTCATGCTGATGTGGCCTGCCTTCATCAACCACCTCGTCCACCCCAACCTCTCCAAGACCCCGCGCATCAGCGTCAGCTTCAACACCGTCCTGCGCCCCAAAGACGAACAGCTTCCCGATATGGGTTGAGGGGCGCCGAATCGGCGCCAAAGTGACCCCATTGGCCGAGGGGACGTAAATTGCGAGCGTTTTCCCCTGGAATGCGCTAGTTTCCACGCCATGGCGCAGGGCTCGGAGGCGAGAGAATGACCGGAGCGGACGGCGCGGCGCGGCGTAAGTTCCATATCGACATGATCAAGCCGTCCCATTACGACGACGACGGCTACGTCATCCAGTGGCGCAAGGCCTGGGTGCCGTCGAACACGCTCTCGAGCCTCTACGGCATCACGCTCGACGCCATCCACTCGAAGGCGCTCGGCGAGGAGGTCGATGTCGTCATCAACGCCTGCGACGAGACCAATACCATCGTGCCGCTCAAGGATGTGATCCGGCGCCAGAAGGGGGCCGACGGCGTCGTTTGCCTGGTCGGCGTGCAGTCAAACCAGTTCCCGCGCGCCATGGACATGGCGCGCGAGCTCCGCGCCCACGGCATCCAGGTCGCCATCGGCGGGTTCCACGCCAGCGGCTGTATCGCCATGCTGCCCGAGCTGCCGCCCGACTTGAAGGAGGCGCTCGACCTCGGCATCACTCTCTACGCCGGCGAGGGCGAGGGGCGGCTGGCCGAGTTCTACCTCGACGCCCTCCACGGTCGCATGAAACCCATCTACAACTACATGAGCGACCTGCCGGGCATGGAGGGTCAGCCCACGCCTTTCCTGCCCAAGGAGATGGTGCGGCGCTACGGCGGCTCGATCGCGTGTTACGACGCCGGGCGCGGCTGCCCCTTCCAGTGCAGCTTCTGCACCATCATCAACGTGCAGGGGCGGAAGTCGCGCTTCCGCGACGCCGACGACGTCGAGCACCTGGTTCGGGCCAACGTGGCCCAGGGCATCAACCGCTACTTCATCACCGACGACAACTTCGCCCGCAACCGGAACTGGGAGGCGATCTTCGACCGCCTGGGCGATTTGCGTGAGGAGCTGGACCTCCCCTTCTCCATCATCATCCAGGTCGACACCCTGTGTCACAAGATCGAGGGCTTCATCCCCAAGGCCAAGCGGGCCGGGGTGGCTCGGGTCTTCATCGGGCTCGAGAACATCAACCCCGAAAACTTGATGGCGGCGAAGAAGCGCCAGAACCGCATCACCGAATACCGCACCATGCTGCAGGCCTGGCGCGACCAGCAGATCATCACCTACGCGGGCTACATCCTCGGCTTTCCGGCCGATACGCCCGAGCGTATCGCGCACGACATCGAGATCATCAAGCGCGAGCTGCCCATCGACATCCTGGAGTTCTTCTGCCTGACGCCCCTGCCGGGCTCCGAGGATCACAAGAGCCTCTTCATGGCCGATGTCCCGATGGACCCGGACATGAACATCTACGACCTCGAGCATGTCTGCACCGGCCACCCGGTCATGAGCAAGGACGAGTGGCAAGGCATCTACCGGCGGGCCTGGGAGCTGTTCTATTCCGACGACCATATCGCGACGCTGATGAAGCGCATGGTCGTGAGCGGCAACAAGCCCGAGCGCATCTGGGCCCACGTGCTCCAGTTCGCCGGCTGCATCCGGTTCGAGAAGGTTCATCCGCTCCAGGGCGGCTACTTCCGGCGCAAGGTGCGCACCCAGCGCCGCTCCGGCATGACAGTCGAGCCCGCGGTCCTGTTCTATCCCAAGCGCCTGTGGGATATCCTCACCACCTAATGTCCCGTTCGCGGCCTATGCGCTCCGCATGTGGCTCCTGTGCCGGCGCATCAAGCGCGACCCGGCGACCAAAAGCTATATGGACACGGCGCTCACGCCCGTCACCGAGGAGAATGACGAGGACCTGGAGATGTTCGAGCATACCGAGGCCGCCCAGGCCGCCGTCGCCAAGGCCCAGAAGGAGGCCGCGGCCCGCGCCAGGGCGAGCGTCCCGGCAGCCGCGGAATAGGCGGCTTTTCGACCCGGCGGAAGGCTCGAACCTCAAAATCGGTTGATTGGCGAAGCCAGCGCGCAATATCTTCGAGGGTATGCAGCGGCGGTCGGCGTGACCGGTTGGTGAAGCCCGTCCGAAAGAGTGGGCTTTGGAGTTTCGCGTGACGAAACGAGTGTTGACTGCCCTGGCCCTGGTGCTGGCCGCGTTCGCCACGGCTGGGCCGGCGGCGGCGGCCGAGCCCAAATGGCTGGTCGAGATCGTCTACGAGCTGGACACGGCACCCCTCGACCTCTATCCGACGCCGGGCGACGACCCGACCGCCGATCCCCGCGGCTACGTCATCGGCCGCATCGGCCCCACCGTGCCGGCCCGCCTCTACGTCGCGTCCGGCGAGGCCGTGCCCGCGCCGCCCGAGGATGGCCTCTGGGTCGCCACGCGCTTTCGCAACAACCTCGAGGGGCCGGCGGCCGACGCCAAGCGGCTGCTGGTCGTGAGCCAGTTTCCCTTCGCGCCCGATTTCACCTCGCCGAGCGGGATCCAGCCCGCGCTCGCCGCGACACTCTCGGGTTTCGCCGGCGGCGTGGCCACCTTCGCCGCCCAGGGCGGCGATATCGCCCTGGCGGATGGCGAGGAAGCGGAGATTGCGTCCGCGACGCGCCCGGTGACCCGCGAGGAATTCACCGATGGCGTGCTCGCCGCCTATGCGGGCCTGGGTATCGAGGATGCACCTTCGCGCGCGGCGATCGACCGCGAGGCCGAGGCCATCTTCGGGCCTGCGACCGAGATCACGTTCCACGCGCGTCTCATCGCCATCAATCACGGCCCGGTCGAGCTGGCGGCGGCCGACCTGGCCGTCGCATGGGCCGAGGCGCAAAGGATGGCGCGCGAAGGGCCGTATGAGGATGCGCTCGCCGCGCTGGAGACCGTGCTCGACGCGCTCCCCGAGCATCCCCGGGCCGGGCGGCTGTTCGGCCAGGTTCTCGACCTCGTCGAGGCCGGTGCGGTGGCGGCGCGGGCCGACGGCCGGCTCGTCTTTCCCGCCGGTCAGCCGGACGAGGGCTTGCGCGCCGTTTGGGCCCTGCATGGCGGCGGCTTCGCCATCTTCGAGCGCCTGGGCGAGACGCCGGCCGCCGGGCGGGTCGCCGCCGTCATCCAGGAGGATGCCTTCACCACTCACCTGCCGGCGGGCGACTACCGCGTCATCGTCGAAGTCCCTGGCTTCGCGGCCGCCGCGCTCGATGTGTCGATCGAAGGGGAAACCGCGTTCGATGTTCCGCTCAGCCTCCCTGAGTGATGGCGCCCTGACGCGGCGGCTCGCGGCGGGCCTCGTCGCCGGCCTGCTTCTGCTGACGGCAGCGGCCGGCCGGGCCGAGCAGCATCACCCGAAGCTGCATTCGGGCATCCTCGAATTCGCCGAGAAGGTGCCGAGCGTGGGCGCCGCCATCACGCCCGACTGGTCGCAAACGGCGTACACGGACCTGACCGATGACGGCAAGCCCGAGGCCCTCTTTTATATGACGTTCGCCCCGGGCGAGGCCTTCCGCTTCATCGTCCCGATCTCGCTCACTTGGGCGTTCCAGGAGCCGATCTTCGCTGACGGCGGCACGCGCTACGCCTACGACGTGGCCCGTCCGGACGGCCCGCCCTTGACCGTCACGGCCCTGATTCCCAACAAGATCCTGCGCATCCGCAACCAGCTCCTGGCCGCCGAGGGGTATCTCAACGCGGCTTCGGTGCGTGCCAGGGTGCCCTTCCGCCTGGTCGACGCGAACAAGCCGATCGACGTCTATATCGGCCATTTCGGTGCCGAAACGCGCGCCAGTGGCACCCTCGCCCTCGCCCGCTTCTACCGCCAGGAGATGCGCTTCCGCCAGGACATCAGCGACAGCGCCATCAAGACCACGCCGTCGCACGAGCTGTTTCACCTGGCGACCCACGCCGCCCTCCTCGCCCACGCTGGCGATGCGGCCCTCGCCTGGTACCACGCCGCCGTCCGACAGGCCCGCGACGTGCTGTTCGAGGGCCTCGCGGATTGGTTCGAGGACGAGCCGGTCGAGGTGCCCGCCGGCCCCGGCCAGGCGGGTCCGCTCAACACCGACACCGCCAACAACTATTTCTGCTACTCCTTCCTGTCGGACAACGAGACCGACCTCTTCGCCCGCAACGAGTACTGCACCAGCCTCTTGTTCAAGTACTACACCGAGCAGGTGGCCGGCGGGCGCGACGTGGCCGGCATCGACACGGTGCTCGCGCTGTTGATCCGCGTTTACGACACAGGCCGGCTGAAACCAGATTCACTCGCCCAGGCCATGGCCGAGGGGCTTCCGGCCGAGCGCTTCCCGGGTGCCGACTGGCGCGAGCGCTGGCGAAACTTCTACGCCGCCTTCGCCGCCGCCGCCCTCGTTCAACGCGCCTCGGCCGGCGATGGGGCGGGCGGGTATCTCGGCTTCCACGACGACGCCTTCTCGGGGCGCAGGAGCGCCGCCGGCGTCCTCACGGGGGCGCACGAACACAAGGAGGACTACCTCTCGGCCCCGGGGCGCATCCACGGCACGCGGGCCGCGGATGAAGACGAGCGCCGCCGGCGCCTCGCCGAGTACGCACAGGAGAGCAGCCTCCTGACCTTCGCCTACCCCTATCACGGCATCATCCTGAACCGCCCCGGTGCCGAGCACATGCCGCCCCGCTCCGCCTACGTCTATGCCCGGGGCGACGCCGGCGCGAACGTGTTCCTCTTGCGCCAATCGGTGCCGACGCGGCGCTCCTGGTGGAATCGCGACGTGGGCCGGCACGAGCGCATCGCGGATTTCGCACTTCCCGCCGATGGCGCGGCCGACTTCGCCGAGGTCGCCAACCTCGACCTGCGGGGGGAGCGGCAATATGTCTGGCTCGGCCTCGTCAACAGCGGCCCGCCCGAGGACCTGCGGGACATGTCGTGGGCCTATTTCGTGACCCCGCGCATGATCCCGAAGGAGCGCGGCTTCAGCGGCACCTACGAGAACGTGCGCGTGGTCGGTGGCTCGGCCCACGCCCGCGGCTTCTTCGGCCAAGTCTACAACGGCGACGACATCACCTTCGAATTCGAGAGCACGGGCAAGCTTCACCTGGGCGCGGGAACGCGCGAGCGTATCCCCGCCGGCGATCACAACATCGCCTTCCGCATCCATTGCGGCGACCGGCTCGCGACTCTCGCGTCCATCGACGGCACCGATTTCCGCCTCGACGCCGCGGCGACGGCCGCGACCGAGTGCCTGCCCTCGTTCCACACCTATCGCCTCACCACGCGGATCGACCCCGAGAACGCCGTGACGGGCGAATGCAAGGCCCGCGTCGAGATCGCCTCGCTGCTCAACATGGGCGGTGCCGACAGGCAGGTGGACGAGGCCGTCACCTTCCGCCTGGGCGATCCGCGGCCGCGCGCCGCGCGGGTCCAGGTCGCCGCGGGTGAGACGGTCGTCTACGACTCTGAGACCAACCTGGTGCGAGCCGTGGAGGCCTCGGGCGGTCGCTATGCGCTCAAGCTGACGATCTGGTTCTCGACCCTCATGGACTATCAAGGTGCGGCGGTCACCGCCGGCTTCGGCCCGCCCTACACCGCCTACACCCTGGCGACCGACCCCATGGCCTCGGACGACGCGATGTGGAACAACTGGTCGGACCCGGCCGACCCGGGCGAGACGAAGTCCAAGCTCGAGGTTCCGATCGCCGTGCCCGAGGGCGATGCGCCGAACGGCGGCTTCCTGTGGTTCGCCATCAGCGGCGAATCCTACGCGGGCGTCCCCCTCGATGCCGATCCCGCGCGGGCCGGCGCGCAGCCCGACGTCCACCACTACGCCATGCTCGATCTCGATGCCTATTACCTCGCCACACTGTCGATGCAGACCCGGCACGTGGGCCGCGAGCGGGAAGCTTACGAGGACAGGCGCGAGGAGATCGACTACCAGGAGGCCTACCGGCCTTTCCAGGCGCAAGTCCGCCTCGTGCCGGTGGAGAGCTACTTCCGCGATCCATTGTTCTTCCTCGACGCCTGGGCCCGGACCCTGCGGGAGGTCGAGGGCAGCCTCGCCGCCCAGCGTGAGCAGCGTGACCAGATCAACGCCTATATCGATGCGTCGAAGGCGATCATCGCCAACATCGCCGAGGAGTCGAAGCCGGTCATCGAGGCGCAGCTGCAGACCTTGCGCGACCAAATGACCAGTCTCGAGGCCGCCGTCGCGGTATGGGAGGAGACGCTCGCCCTCATCCGGCCGCTGGATGCGGATCACCGCGCCCTCGTCGCCTTCATGAAGGGGTATGGCGAATTTAGCTGCGACGACGAGCTGACCGGACCGGTGCGGGCGCGCTTCGGCGGCATGGAGGGCTGGTTCCACAGCCGCTTCTCGACGCCCACCCTGGTCTACCAGGTCCGCACGGAGCATGCGGCGCCCGGATGGTCGAGCCAGGACCTGCGAGAACGCAACTGGCTCGGCGCGCGCGCGGGCAGCTACTTCTGCCCGCGGCTCGAGGTCCTGCACTATACGGCCGCCGATTTCGCGAAGGTGGCCGCCATCGCGGCGGGGTCCACGCCGCCCCGGCTGCCAGCCTATATCGCGGTGCCGGCCAACATGCCGTGGATACGCGATAGCGCGCAGGCCCAACTCGATACGTTCGCCCGACTGCTGGCTGAGACGGCCGAGCAGGCGGTGGCGATCGCCTGGCGCTTCGCCTGGTCGGACGAGGGCGCCGTCCGCTTCCACGACCCCTATCGCGAGCCTCTGTTCCACGATGGCAGGCCTCGCCTCCCGGCGCTGCCCGAGGGGCCGCTGATGCGCATCCGGTACAACCTCAATGCCGGCTGGCCGTTTCCCGTGAATGGTACCGGCACCTATTGGGAGCAGCGGACCGGCGAGGTGCCCTACCGCGACGATTACACGTTCGACTTCTTCAATCGCCGCCATGCCGAGGACGAGGACCTCTATGCCTATTTCAATTCGACCTGGAGCGATGGCGGCGTGAGTCGCATCCACAGCGGCACCATGGAACGGCCACGGTACCTGCCCGAGGATAGCAGCTTCGACATTGAGTGGCGGCTCGAGGGTGGCGGCGGCAATCAGATCACCAGCTACACCCATCCCCAGCATATCGCCTACGGTCACCGCTTCGTCATCACCGCCCGCGCGCCCGGCGACGAGCTCGCCGGCGGGCTCTCGGTCAATTTCCAGTCCTTCGACGTGAACGGCGTCGAGCAGCACGAATCGCGTTTCGGCTGGCATTTCGCGCGCAACGCCATGCCGCCCGGTCAGGGCGAGGACTGGCCCCAGATCGGGCATTCGGGCGATGGCGTTGGGCCGGTCCCGCCGGTGACGCCAACGCCCGAGCCACCGTCGGACGGCCCCGAGGTCGCCACCGGCCCCGAGGACGGCGGCCCGGACGACGATGGCGGCGGCGATGGCGAGGAGAGGCCGGAGGCGCCGCCGGATGACGACGACCGGCCGAGCGATGACGACACCACCGCCGGCGGCACCGCCAGTGCGGGAACCGGCGGTGATGACGACAGGCTTGCGCCGCCCACCCCAGTTGCCGGGGGTGGTGGCGCCGGCGGCATTCCCGTCCCGTTCACCACCGTCACACCCACGATCCAGTACGCGGGCGTGCTCACGGGCGGGGTCGAGAACAACAGCACCGCGCACGAGCCCGGCCATGTGGTGGTCTGGCTCGAGGGCGAAGCCTTGCCCGAGGCGGACGGCCAGCCCCTCCTCATGGATCTCCATGACGGCTTCCGCCAAAGCTTCGTCGCCGTGCCGGTGGGGGGAGCGATCCGCTTCCGCAACGTCGAGGCCGAGGGTGGCGTCAGCTACGCCTTGCTGAACGAGGACGAAGAGCTGGGCATCGAGGAATCCTTGGCACCGGGCGAGGAAGTTGTGATCGAATTCCCCGCCGCCGGCCGCTTCACCATCCTCGACACCATGAATGCGGAACAACGGCTCGAAGTCGTCGTGGTGGAGAGTACGCGCTTCGCCGCCTTCGATGCACCGCTCTACATCATCCGCGACGTCCCCCCCGCCACCTACGTCATGCACGTGCTGACCGAGAGCCGGCGCTACCAGCCCATCGCCATGGAGGTGGCCGTGCGGCCAACGGGGCACACGAGTGTCGATATCGAGCTTGTCGAGCGCGGCGGCCTCGCCGGCCTGCCGTCGCCGTAGTATTTTTCAGCGCGGATACCGGCCCCGGACCAACCCGCCCACCCGGCCCACATACTTCGACAAGCTCAGCATGAGGGCCTCACCATGGGCCTGTCGAAGGGGGGACGGATGGCACGATGTAGCGAAGCCTCACCCTGAGCCTGTCGAAGGGCGAGGCCGGTGGCACGGCCCGTCGAAGCCCCACCCTGAGTCCCCCCATCCTGAGCGCTTGTCGAAGGACGAAGTGGAGGAGCCGAGCACCGCAACTTACCCCGCCCCCAGGTCCTCGCCCGCCAAGGCGCGCCGGATCAGCGCGATGCTCTCCTCGCGCCCGTAGAGCGCGATGAAGGAGCCCATGCGCGGCCCCTCGCTCTGGCCCAGGAGGATCTCGTAAAGGACGCGGAACCAGGCGCGCAGGCCCTCGAAGGGGTGGCGCTTGCCGACCTCGTAGACCTCGTTCTGGATGGCTTCGGCCTCGGCCTCGGCCGGCAGGGCGCCCAACGTATCCGCAAGCTCCGCGAGGGCCGCGCGCTCCATCTCGTTGGGCGCGCGGTAATGCTTGGCCGGCTTCACGAAGTCGCGGTAGTAGGCGATGGCGTAGCCGATGAGCGCGTCGAGCATGGGATGGTCCGCGGGCCTGGCACCCTTGGCGTAGCGCGAGACGAAGCCCCACAGGACGGCCTTGTCCTCCGTGTTGCACACGCTCGCCAGGTTGAGCAGCAGGCCGAAGTTGAGCGGCAGCTTCTCGGCCGGCGGCTTACCGTCATGGATGTGCCAGACCGGGTTCGCCAGCCGCTCCGCCGAATCCTGCCTCTCGAAGCCACGCAGATGCGCCAGATACTCGTCCACCTGGCGCGGGATGACATCGAAATAGAGCTGCTTCGCGCGCCTCGGCGACTGGTACATGAAGAGCGACAGGCTCTCGGGCGGGGCATAGGCCAGCCACTCGTCGACCGTGAGGCCGTTGCCCTTGGACTTCGAGATCTTCTCCCCGTTCTCGTCGAGGAACAGCTCGTAAGTGAAGCCCGCGGGCGGGATGCCGTCGAGGATCTTGCAGATGCGGGCACCCAGGCGCACGGAATCGATCAGGTCCTTGCCCGACATCTCGTAATCGACGTCGAGCGCCGCCCAGCGCATGGCCCAGTCGGGCTTCCATTGCAGCTTGCAGCGCCCGCCCGTGACCGGTGTCTCGACCAGCGACCCGTCCTCGTCCCGGTAGGTGATGGTGCCGGCATCCACGTCGCGCGCCTCGACCGGGGCCTGGAGCACCCGGCCGGTGCGCGCACAGACCGGCAGGAATGGGCTGTAGGTGGCCTGACGCTCGGGCCCCAGGCTCGGCAGCATGACGGCCATGACCTGGTCGTAACGCGCCAGCACCTTGAGCAATGCCGCATCGAACAGGCCCCAGCGGTAGCATTCGGTCGAGCTCTGGAACTCGTACTCGAAGCCGAATGCATCGAGGAAGGCGCGCAGGCGGGCGTTGTTGTGGGCGCCGAAGCTCTCGTGGGTGCCGAAGGGATCGGGGATGGCCGTCAGCGGCTTGCCCAGATGCTCGGCCATCATCTCCCCGTTCGGGACATTGTCGGGCACCCGGCGCAGCCCGTCCATGTCGTCGGAGAAGGCGAAGAGGCGGGTCGGCAGGTCCGAGAGGCGCCCGAACGCATGGCGCACCATGGTGGTGCGCACGACTTCGCCGAAGGTGCCGATATGGGGCAGGCCCGAGGGGCCGTAGCCGGTCTCGAACAGCACATAGCCCTTCTCGGGCGTCCGTCCGCCGAGCCGCTCGATGAGGCTCCGCGCTTCCTGGAACGGCCAAGCCTTGCTGGCCTGCGCGAGCGCGCGTTCGTCCGTCACCTGTCCTGTCCCCAGCTCCTATGTAAAGCGCGCGCAAGCTAGGTCGCGCGCACTGCTCCGTCAACGGCAGAGGGGCGGTATGCCGAGGCGCGCTGGTCCGGTGCCGAGCACCTTCTCGCAGGCGCGCGCAATTGTGAGGAGCCGTTCCTCCATATTGGCGCGCCCGACGATCTGCAGGCCGACGGGCATTCCGGCCTTATCGAGCGCGATGGGCATGGTGATGGCGCAAAGCCCGAGGACGTTGAAGAGGTATGTGTTCTGGTGCACGAGGCGGTTCGCGGCGATGTAGGCCTCGGGCGTCCGCACGTCTTCTTCCTTGGGCGCGGTCCCGACCACGGTCGGGCAGACGAAGGCATCGACTGCCCCGAGGCGCGCGTCCGCCGCCGCGGCGAGGCGGCGCATGGCCCACAGGTTGGCGAGGTAATCGACAGCCGGTAGCAGCTCGGGCCTCTCGAGGCTCGCCAGGCGGCCGGCAAGGAACGAGTTCAGGGTCTCGAGCCATTCGGGCAGTTCCGCCCGCATGTTGGCCAGGAACTCGGCCTCGACGACCTGGCCTTTCATGCCCTCCGCCCGGCCGGCGGCGGCCTCCGGAAACTCGATTTCGACGATCCGGGCGCCCGCCCTTTCGAGCTCCGCCAGCGCGCCCCGCACGCCCTCGGCCACGCCGGGCGCGCAATTGTCCCAGAAATACGCCTCGGCGAGGCCGAGCTGGAGGCTTGCGACGTCTGCCGCGTCGAGCGCCCGGCCGAGCACCACGCCGTCACAAACGGGGTCTATGGCGGCGAAGGCGTGGGCCGCGTCCTCGACCGTGCGGGTGAGCGGCCCCGGGCTGTCGAGGCTGGGCGAGAAGGGCACGATGCCGTCGAGCGACCAGCGCCCAGCCGTGGTCTTGAGGCCGACCGTGCCCGTGATCGCCGCCGGCATGCGCACCGAGCCGCCCGAATCGCTGCCCAGGGCCACATAGGCCGAGCCTTCGAGGATGCTCACCCCCGCCCCGCTCGACGAGCCGCCCGCCAGGCGGTGGTGCACCGCGTCCCACGGATTGCGGGGGGTGCCCAGGTGGGGGTTGATGCCGACGCCGTCGAAGGCGAACTCGACCGTATGGGTCTTGCCCATGAAGACGGCCATCTGGTTGCGCAGTGCGCCGACGACCGGCCCCTCGGCCTCGAAGCGCGCCGGCAGGCGCTTGGGCGAGCCGGCCTGGGTCGGCATGCCGCGCACCCCGAAGAGGTCCTTGACCGAGACCGGGATGCCCTGCATGGGGCCGAGATCGGCGCCCGCCGCGAAGGCGGCGTCGGCCGCCTTGGCGGCCGCGCGCGCGGCGTCCGGGTCCCAATGCTTGTAGGCACCGAGCGGCCCGCCCAGGCGCTCGTGCCGCTCGATGGCGTGCTCCGTCAGCGCCGCGGCGGTCAGCGCGCCGGCGCGCAGGGCGGCGGCGATCTCGCGCAGCGAGAGGGTCGCGGGGTCGGTCATGACCGGTCCTCCGTCCGAAGCGCCCATGCTAGGCTCGCTGTCGAGCATAGCGTTCGCTCGCGGACGGTGGGAGGGGGCGTTCCATGAAAGATTCTCACGCGCGCATGAAGAGGTTCATGAAGAGGTTTATGGCCCGGCTTTCCGGCGGCGGTCTCCTCTTCGCCGCCACGCTCGCGATCCAAGCCTGTGCGGCCCCGGCGCCCGACCGGGACCAGCCCGATGACCGCACCCCCCGACCGGCGGTGGAAACACCCCAAGATCCCGACGACCGCCCGGACGGCCCGGGAATCCTCTGAGGTCGGCACCAACATCGGTCAGCGGCAGAGCGGCGGCGTGCCCAGGCGCTCGGCACTCGTGCCGAGCGCCTTCTCGCAGGCATGGGCGATGGCGAGCAGCCGTTCCTCCGCGTTGGCGCGCGCGACGATCTGCAGGCCCACGGGCATGCCGGCCTTATCGAGCGCCACGGGGATGGTGATGGCGCAGAGGCCGAGGACGTTGACGGGGAAGGTGTTCTGGAGCCCCAGGCGATTGGGCCCCTGGTGGGATGCCGGCGTCCGGATGTCCGCTTCGAGGGGCGGGGTCAGCACCACGGTCGGGCACACGAGCGCATCCACCGCGGCGAAGCGCTCGTCGGCCCGGGCGGCGAGGCGGCGCATGGCCCACAGGTTGGCCAGGTAGTCGGCGGCTGGCAGGGCCGCGGGCTCGCGCAGGCTCGCCAGGCGCGCGGCGAGCACGGGATTGAGGGCGTCGAGCCAATCGGGCAGCTCGTCCCGCATGATGGCCATGAGCTCGGCCTCGACCACGTGGCCCTTCATGCCCTCCGCGTGGCCGATGGCGGCTTCCGGCAATTCCATGGCGGTGATGCGGGCACCGGCCGTCTCCAGCTCCGCGAGAGCGCCGCGCACCCCTTCTTCCACGCCCGGCGAGCAGTTGCTCCAGAAATGGTGCCCGCCGAGCCCGAGCCTGAGGTCGGCCGCCCCCACCGCGTCGAGCGCGCGAACCAGCGCCGGGCCATCGCAATATGGATCGATGGCCGCGAAGGCATGGGCCGCGTCCGCCACCGTTCGCGTGAGCGGCCCCGGGCTGTCGAGGCTGGGCGAGGCGGGCACGATGCCTTCGATCGACCAGCGCCCGGCGGTGGTCTTGAGGCCGACGGCGCCGGTGGCCGCCGCCGGCATGCGCACCGAGCCGCCCGAATCGCTGCCCAGCGCCATATAGGCCGAGCCCTCGAGGATGCTCACCCCAGCACCACTCGAGGAGCCGCCCGCCAGGCGGTGATGTTGCGCGTCCCAGGGATTGCGCGGCGCCCCCCAGTGGGGGTTGATGCCGAGGCCGTCATGGGCGAGCTCGACCGTGTGGGTCTTGCCCATGAACACCGCCAACTGCCGCCGCAAGGCGCCCACGACCGGCCCCTCGGCCTCGAACCGCGCCGGCAGGCGCTTGGGCGAGCCGGCGAAAATCGGCATGCCGCGGACGCCGAAGAGGTCCTTGACCGAGACGGGGATGCCCTGCATGGGCCCCAGGTCGATGCCAGCGGCGAAGGCGGCATCGGCCGCGCGCGCGACGGCCCGGGCGGCGTCCGGATCCCAGTGCTTGTAGGCGGCGAGCGGCCCACCCAGCCGCTCGTGGCGCTCTATGGCGCGTTCGGTGAGTGTCACCGCCGTCAGCGCGCCGGCGCGCAAGGCGGCGGCGATTTCAGCAAGCGCGAGGGTCGCGGGGTCGATCACGGCCCATGCTCCTCGGTGGAACACCTCCGATCCGACCGGCCACCATAATCGGCTAGGCGCGGGCCGGCCCGAGGAGGATACTCATCCCGGTATCGGCATACCATGGGGAGGGTGAAATGGTGGGACACAAACAGCTCGAGAAGCTACAGCCGTTCGCGAAGGCTGAGTTCGAGGGCAGGATCGAGCGCGTGCGCGCGCTCATGCGCGAGAGGGAGCTCGACGCCGTCTTCGTCAGCTCCGAATCCAACTTCAAGTACCTGACCGGCTTCGCCACCCAGAACGCCTGGAGCATCCCGGCGCGGCCCTGGTTCTTCGTCGTTCCCCTCGAGGGCGATCCCGTCGCGGTCATTCCCGAAGGTGGCAGGGAGGGCTTCGAGACCACCTCCTGGACGGCGAACATGCGCACTTGGATGTCGCCCCAGCCGGAGGACGAGGGCGTCTCGCTATTGGCCGAGACTCTCAGCAACCTGCCGCGCCGGTTCGGCCGCGTGGGCGCGGAGCTGGGGCCCGAATCGCGCATGTGGATGCCGGTCGGCGACTACCTCGCGCTGCGCGAGATGGTGCTGTCGAGGGAGTTCGTGGACGGCCAGGGCGTGATGCGCGCGGCGCGGCTCGAGAAGTCGCCGGCCGAGATCGGGCGCATCCGTCACATGTGCACCATTGCCTGCGACGCCTTCGCCGCCCTGCCGGGCTTCGTCGAGCCGGGGGATACGGAGCGCGACGTCTATCGCAAGATGCAGTCGGAGATGCTGCTCGCGGGCGCCATGCGGGTCCAGTTCATGGCCTGCGTCGCCGGCCCGGGCGGGTACGAGAACATCATCGGCGAGCCCACGGACCGGGTGCTCGCGCGCGGCGATATCATGATCATCGATACGGGCGGGGTCTATGGCGACTACTTCTGCGATTTCGACCGCAACTACTGCTGGGGCCCACCCACGGACGAAGTCGCGCGCATTCACGAGGTGCTGCACCAGGCCACCGACGCCGCCCTCGCGGTAGCGCGCCCCGGCGCCCGCGCCTCGGACGTCTGGCGCGCCCAGGCCGAGGCCATCGAGGCTGCCGGGCTGCCGGTCAGCACCGTGGGGCGCATGGGCCACGGCCTCGGCATGAACCTGACCGAGCCGCCCTCGATCAAGGAAGGCGACGAGACCGAGCTCATCGAGGGCATGGTCATCACCATCGAGCCGAGCGCCAAGTACGGTCCCAACTTCATGCTCGTGCACGAGGAGAACGTCGTCGTGACGGCCGACGGCTGCGATCTTCTGACCCGCCGCGCGCCGCGCGAGCTGCCGGTGATCCCGTGTTAACAGCCGCTTGCACGGGCTCCGGCGTCACGCCCCCGGCCCTCATACTTCGTCCTTCGACAAATGCTCAGAATGAGGAAGCTCAGCATGAGGTCCTCACCCTGAGCCTGTCGGAGGGAGAGGGCCGTGGTGGGAATTCGCGGTGGGGATTACCACGCCGGTCCCCGGCACTGGCCTATCGAGGGGTGTTCCCGCCGAACGGCTCGGCATGAGGCCGGTGGTGCGGACCGTGGCCATTCCTAGCCGTGCGTTCGCACCCGCCGTGGCGGGGCGGTGAGCCGCGCGCCCGCGCCCCGGGCCGGGCCGGACGACGCGGATTTCGTCCCCGACGCGCCGGCCCTCGCCGTCGGCGTCGCCCATGCCGCGTGGCTGGACGGGGGCGGCGCCGAGGACATCACCCTCGGCGAGGCGGCCCGCCGGGCGCGGGCGCGGCCGCCGCTCCTGTGCCACGCGCCCACCGTCGCCGGGCGGCTCGACCTCCCACCCTTCCCCGCCTTCGACCTGCTCGAGCTGTTCGCCTTCACCCGCCCGGCGCGTTTCTGCCTGCCGACCGCGCGCGGGCTCGCGCTCGCCCTCGACCTCGATCCGCCGCGGGATCAGGCGGGCGAGGCGCTGACACTGGTCGCGGCCGCGCGCGCGCTCATGGCCGAGTTGGCCGATCCGGAAGACGATACGGCCGCCGATCTGCTCGCCGTCGCCGTCCCCATGGCCGCGGCCGGCTGGGCCTGGGGGCCGTATGTGCGCACGGCGCTCGAGCGTGCCGCGCTGGGCGAGATCCGGCCCGAGGCGGCGGGCCTCCACGTCTGGCGCGACCTGCCGGCCTGGGCCGAGCAGGCGCCCGAGCCACCGTCGGGCAATGTTGCGGTGGAGCCGGCGGCGGCGCGCCGGCGCCTCGCCTCGCTCCTCGGTGAGGGGGCCGAGGCGCGGCCGCAGCAGGCTGACTACGCCTCCGCCGTCACGCCTGCCTTCGCGCCGCGCCACAAGGCGGGCACGCCCAACATGGTCCTGGCCGAGGCTGGCACGGGTGTGGGCAAGACCCTTGCCTATCTGGCCCCCGCCAGCCTGTGGGCGCAGCACAACAAGGGCCCCGTCTGGATCAGCACCTTCACCCGCAACCTGCAGCACCAGATCGACGGCGAGCTCGACCGGGTCTATCCCGACGCCGCCCAGAAGGCGCGCAAGGTGGTGATCCGCAAGGGGCGGGAGAACTACCTCTGCCTCCTCAACATGGAGGAGGCGGTGGCGCTCGCCCGCCAGCGGGGGGGCGACGCGGTGGCGCTCGGCCTGATGGCGCGCTGGGCCGGCGCGACGCGCGACGGCGACATGGTCGGCGGCGACTTCCCGACCTGGCTCGTGGGGCTCATGGGCTACAGGAGCACCCTCGGCCTCACCGACCGCAGGGGGGAGTGCATCTATTCCGCCTGCACCCACTACCACAAATGCTTCATCGAGCGGGGCATCCGGCGGGCGCGCCGGGCCGAGATCGTGGTCGCCAACCATGCCCTCGTCATGGTCCAGGCGGCCCTGGGTGGCATGGACGACGCCCATGTGCCCCGGCGCTATGTGTTCGACGAGGGGCACCACCTCTTCAACGCCGCCGACAGCGCCTTCTCGGCCCACCTCTCGGGCCAGGAGATGGCGGACTTGCGGCGCTGGATCCTGGGCTCGGAGGGGCGGCGCGGCAGCCGCGCCCGGGGTTTGCGCCGGCGCGCGGGCGAGCTTGCCTTCGGTGACGAGACGGCGGAGGCGGCCATCGACGCGGCCGAGCGCGCGGCCCGGGCACTGCCGGGGGACGCCTGGCACCAGCGCGTGGCGGAAGCGCGCGGAACCGGCCCGGCCGAGGGCTTCCTCGCCCTCCTGCGTCAACAGGTCGAGGCCCGCGCGCCCTATCCCGACAGCCCCTACAGCCTGGAGACGGAGACGGCGGAGCCCGTGCCCGGCCTCATGGAAGCGGCCGCCGCCCTCCACACCGCGCTCGGCGCGCTGGCGGCGCCGCTCACCGGCCTCGCCCGCGCGCTGGCCGCCCAGCTCGACCAGGAAGCCGATGAGCTCGATACGCCGACCCGGCTCAGGATCGAGGCCGTGTGCCGCGGCCTCCTGCGCCGGGGCGAGGTCCAGCTCGGCGCCTGGCGCGCCATGCTCAAGGCCCTCGGCAAGGAGACGCCCGAGGATTTCGTCGATTGGTTCACGGTCGAGCGGGCCGGCGGGCGCGAGGTGGACGTGGGCATGCACCGCCACTGGGTCGATCCCACCGTGCCCTTCGCCGAGGCGGTGGCGGCCAAGGCGCAGGGCCTGCTCATCACGTCAGCGACACTCACCGACGGCACGGGGGACACCGAGGCCGACTGGGCCGCCGCCGAGGCGCGCACGGGCGCGGACCATCTTCCGGCCCCCGCCATCCGCGCGGCCGTGCCCTCGCCCTTCGACTATCCCGGCCAGACGGCGGTCCTGGTGGTGACCGATGTGCGCAAGGACGACCTCGGCCAGGTGGCGGCGGCGTACCGGGAGCTGTTCCGCGCCGCGGGCGGCGGCGCGCTCGGCCTCTTCACCGCCATCGCCCGCCTGCGCGCGGTCCACGGGCGCATCGCCGGGCCGCTGGAGGAGGCGGGCCTCACCCTCCTGGCCCAGCATGTGGATGCGCTCGACACCTCGACCCTGATCGACATCTTCCGCGCCGAGGAGGACCTGTGCCTCCTCGGCACCGACGCCGTGCGCGACGGCGTCGACGTGCCCGGCCGCTCGCTCCGCCTCCTGGTCTACGACCGGGTGCCCTGGCCGCGCCCCGACATCCTGCACCGCCGGCGCAAGGAGCGCTTCGGCGGCCGCCGCCACGACGACATGCTGACCCGCCTGCGCCTCAAGCAGGCCTATGGCCGGCTGATCCGCCGGGCGACCGACAGGGGCACCTTCGTGATGCTCGACCCCATGATGCCCTCGCGCCTCGCGGGCGCCTTCCCCGAGGGGGTCGAGGTGCAACGCCTGGGCCTCGCCGAGGCCGTCGAGCGTGTCCGCGAATTCGTGGGCCCTGGCGGCGAATAATTACCCGCCCTTGCGCCCGCGTCAGCGGTGCGGCCATACTCACCGCGCACTTTCACTCGAAATCTGGAAGCCTATCCGTGATCGACCACCACGAAGCCCTCGTCTACACCATGGTCATGGTGTCCGCCGCGGACAGCGAGATGACCGATAACGAGCTCCGCACCATCGGCGAGTTCGTCCGGCATCTGCCCGTCTTCCGGGATTTCGACCTCGAACGGCTCACCGGCATCGCGCGCGATTGCGCCGAGCTGCTCGATCAGTCCAAGGGCCTCGACCGGTTGCTCGCGGCCATCAAGGAAGGGCTGCCCAAGAAGCTGCGCGAGACGGCCTATGCCCTGGCCTGCGACGTGGCCGCGGCCGACGACCACCTGACCCAGGAAGAGTTGCGCCTTCTGGAGATGATCCGGCACACCCTCGATATCGACCGCCTCTCGGCCGCCGCCGTCGAGCGCGGCGCCCGCGCCCGTCACGCGGTGCTTTAGGCCGGCACCTCGCCCGCGAGGCGGACGAACAGGGCCGTTCCGGCCACGAAGGCGGTGTCGATCCGCCCCGCGTTCCCGTCGAGAAAAGCGTCACCCACCCGCTTCGGCCCGTCCCCGAAGGCCCAGGTGTAGTCGTCGAAGACGATCCAGCCGCCCGGTGCCACCATCGGCGCCCACATGGCCGTGTCGCGCCGCACATGGTCGTGATCGTGGTTGCCGTCGATATGGAGGAGGGCGATCCGTCCCGCATAGGTCGTGCGGCCGAAGACCGGCGTGGTGACCGGCGCCCGGTGGGCGTAGACGCGCGCGCCGGCGTGGGAGGGGATGCGCAGGTAGTTGACCGCGCCAGCGCCGAAGCCCGCGAGGTTGATCTCGAACACCATGAGGGCGGCGTCGAAATCCATGCGCTCGGCCCAGTCGTTGACGCCCCCACCACCATCGTTCTGGTGGCGGTGCGCGGCCGACCAGGGATCGACGCAGAGCAGCTTGCCGAGGCCGTACCGGCGCGCGAGCCAGGCGAGGGCGTAGGCCGACTTGCCCCAGGCAGAGCCGATCTCGACCAGATCGCCCTCCGGGCAGCGGCGCGCGGCTTCGGCCAGCGCCCAGATCTTCTCGCCGCCGCAGTGGCCCGGAATCCCGCTCGTGAAGTGGAGCAGAGAACAGCCCTCGACGGGGAGGAGCGGTGGCGAGGCGGGCGCGGGGCCACAGAGATCCCAGACACCGTCGCCCAGCGCGTCGGCCTCCGCGATGGCGTCGCCGTATTCGGCCACCACCTGCTCGACCGATTCGTGGGTGAGGCGAACGCCGGGTGCGATCTCGGCCAGGCGCCGCTCCAGATAATCCCAGATCACCGGATGGGGGGTGAAGACTTCGTCGATGCGCTCCTCGGCGAGGATGCGCCGAAGCTCTCCATCGAACCCGTCCTGGGTCACCTGGGGCAGGCGGACCCAGGCAGGATACTGGCCGCATGCCGGATCGTAGGCGAGGGAGGAGGCGCCGACGATCCGACGCTTGGCGGCCAGATTGCGGCGGGCGAAGCGCAAGGACCCTTCCATGCCGCCGGGGAAGACCAGGATACCGGCGTCCTCGGATTGTTTGGTGCTGACTGACATCATTGGTTTCCGGGTGTGAAGGCCGCAGCCTTCTTCTTTCGGGTGCTGACTCCCATAATGCGGGGTCTAGGTGAGCGAATCGTTAACCGCGGGTCCGGAGGGGAGAGATTCTTTGTCCCAACTTGTGGAAGTGCCGATCGCCGAGGTCGATGCCACGTGCCTCGCCGTGCTCTCGCGGATCGATATGTCGCCGGCCGAGCGCGCTTCGACCTGGGAGCAGTTGCGCTATGCCGAATTGCGCGGCAAGGGCAGCCACGGCATCGCCCGCATTCCCTGGATGATGGGCCGCCTCGGCGGGCGTGGGAACGCACGTCTGGCGCCGGCCTTCGAGTGCGGCTGGATGACGCGATACGATGGCGGCGGTCACATCGGCTACCACGCCGCCGACCGGACCGCGATCCTGGTGGCCGAGCGGGCCGCGGCGAGCGGCTTCCATCTCGGCGTCTGCCGGGACGCCTTCCCGAGCGGCGTCCTCGCCTTCTATCTCGAGCGCATGACGAAGGCGGGCCAGGTCGGGATCGTGTTCTGCACCACGCCCCCGCTCGTCCGCACGCGCGGCGCGGCGAGCCGCTTCCTCGGCACCAACCCCATCGCCGTCGGCCTCCCCGGCGCGGGCGGCGCCGACTTCCTCTGCGACGTGACCACGGCCGCCACCGCGTTCGGCCAGGTCCTGATCAGCGGCTATGGCGCCGAGCCGTTTCCCAAGGAGGCCCTGGTCACGGCTGACGACCGGGCGCCCGAGGGCATCGCCGACCTCTTCGATGAAGACGGTGCCTTCACGGGCGCCATCCTGCAGGAATTCGCGACCGGCGCGGACCGTCGGCACTTCGCCCTCCTCGCCGCCATCGAGCTCCTGACCGTGCTGATCGCGGGCGGCAAGAGCGGCACCGGCGATTTCGTCGTCATCGGCCTCGATCCGGCCCGTTTCCCCCAGTTCGACCTCGATGCCGCGCGGGCGCGCATGGAGGCGATCGCCGCCGGTGTGGCACCGGAGCGCCTGCCCGGTCGGCACGGGGGCGGAATCGCGCAAGAGAGCCTTGGCCGGGGCAGCCTCTTCGTGCCCGAAGCATTGTGGCGGGAGGTCGTGGCGCTCGCCGGCTAGGCGAAGCCAATAGCGGAGTCGGGCCGCCTCAGGTCGAGCCGCGTCCGGGGCCGCGCAGGAGGGCGTCGAGCTGGTGGAGGAATGCTACCATGTCCTCGCCGGCCTCCCCCGCTCGCGCCGCCTCCAGGGCCTCGATCAGGCCGGCCGCGCGGTCGGCGAAGACGGGCGGCTTCAATGTCGTGAAGCGGGCATCCGTGCAATCGGTCTTGACCATGCTGGCTTCGTACAGGGCCACGCCCGAGAGGTCCGCCCCGCGCAGGATGCACTGGTTGAGGCGGGCATAGGCGCAACGCGCGCCGCTCAGGTCGGCGCCCGAGAGGTCGGCGGCGATATAGGATTGGACAAGGACGGCGCCCGCGAGCACCGCGCCCGCCATGGCCATGGACCGGGGCGGGTCGCCCGTGAGGCTGGCGCGGTAGAGGTAGGCGTCGCGCAAGTCGGCGCCCGAGAGGTCGCAATCGCGGAAGCTTGCACAGCGCCCGGCGAAGTGGCGCATCTGGGCCCCCGCGAAGCCGCATTCGACGGCTGAGAGGTTCTCGCCCGCGGCGCCCTCGAGGCGGACGCCGCAGGCCGCACAGTTGTTGAAGCTGGCCCCGTCGAGGCGCGCTTCGCTCAGGTCCGCGTCATTGAAGTGGCTGGCGACCCAGCGCGAGGTTTCGAGCGCCGCGTGACGCATAAGGGCGCCATTCAGCTCGCAGGCACGGATGTCGGCACCGGGGGCGCCGAGATTGTCCGCCATGACCTTCGCCGCCTTGACCGAATCGAGGCGCAGGGACGGCAGGTGCGCGTCCCGCAGGTCGAGCCCGTCGGCCCCCGTCGGGCGCTGCAGCACGAGGCCCTCGCCGCTCGCCCGCGCGAAGCTCGCGTCCGTCATCAGCGACTTGGTGATGGTGAGCTGGGAGACGAGCGCGCGGCCGAAATCGACACCCGCCATGGTGCATTCGTTGATCGCCGCGCCCTGGAGCTTGGCCCCCGCGAAGGACGCGCCATCGAGCGCGCACTGATAGAAGGCAGCACCCGCGAGGGCCGCGCCGGCGAGCTGGGCGCCCGAGAGGTTGCAGCCGTGGAAGAGCGAGCCCGTGGCGTCGACGAGGCGGCTCAGGTCCGCGCCCGAGAAGTCGCAGACTTGGGCGGCGAAGGCATGGACGTAGGCGCCGCTCAGATTGGCGCCGCGGAGCTTGGTCCGTTCCATGCCGGGGCACACGAGGTTGGCGCCCGAGAGGTCGGCGCCCGAGAGGTCGGTCGAGTGGAGGAGGGCGCGGTTGAGGGTCGATTTCCGCAAGTCGAAGCCGCGCAGGTCGAGGCCCGCGAGGTCGGCTTCCGTGAGTTGGAGCCCGGCGCCCGTATCCTCGATGAGGCGCTGCGTCGCCGCCGCGACCTCGCGCTCGGCCCGCGCGCGGTCCGGGGTCTTCGCCCAGGTCCGCACGATGTCGGGATGGCCGGCCGCATCCGGCGGCGCCTCCGGCCGCACCCGGACGACGGCCTCATCGGCCGCCGCCTCCTGCGGGATTGTCGTTAGCTGTGCCATGGCGCCTTTCGGTCGTCCCTCGCGCCGCGTGTGCCTCGAATGCCATCTTTCTAGGGCGGCGCCTCTTAACAGGGACTTAACTACGGGCGCGCCATGATGCCGGCAATCCAGCGGGAGACGGCACTATGAGAGCGCAAGAGGCCGCCGGGGCGGCGGCGCCCATCCTCACGTCGGCGGACGTGGCCGCCGAGCGCGCCTTCCTCGACGCGGTCGCGGGCGACTACCCGGAGATAGAGTCGGAGACCGAGCACGCGGTGCGCCGCGCCGCCGCCAAGCTCATTCGCTCGGTCCTGCCGCCGGGGGCCGACGTGATCGAGCTCGGCGTGGCCGACGGCTACATGGCGCGCCTGCTCTCGCCCTATTTCGGGCGCCACAGGATCGTGGACGCGGTCACCTTCCCGGCCACCCGCCTGCCCGAGGGCGCCGAGCTTCACCTGTCCCTGTTCGAGGAATACGAGCCCGCGCGCCCCGCCGACCTCGTCATCATGAGTCTCGTGCTCGAACACGTCCTCGACCCCGTCGCCCTGATGGCGCGGGCGCGGGGTTGGCTCGTGCCCGAGACCGGGCGCATCGTCGCCATCGTGCCCAACATGCGGTCCCTCTCGCGCCTGCTCGCGCGCGCCATGGGCATCATCGCGGCGCTCGACGAGCTGACGCCGAACGACCATGCCCACGGCCACCGCCGCTGCTACGACCGTCACGGCTTCGACCGCGACATTCGCGCGGCGGGTGGCGAGATCCTGCTGCGCGGCGGGCTGCTCCTGAAACCCTTCGCCAACTTCCAGATGGACGAGATGATCGCGGCCGGCATCGTCGGCCGCGCCCAGCTCGACGGGCTCGAGGCCCTGGGCGCCGAGCTCCCCGACCTCGCGACGGCCCTCTACGCGGTGTTTCGGTAATGACCCGCCGCGCCGGGAATCGCCTTAATCCGGCAGGTCGTCCGTCCCTTCGGCGATAATGGCGAAGCGGTCGGCGAGGGCGGCGAGGCTCGCGCGCTGCAGCTCGGCCGCCGCCATCACGCCGCCGCCAGGCGCCGGCAGGTCGCGGGTCGCGGTGGCGCCCGAGAGAATCGTCGAGCGGTAGCCGAGGTCGAGGGCCGCGCGCGCCGTCGAGCTCACGCACATATGGGTCATGCATCCAACCAGGATGAGCTGCTTGCGCCCGAGCCCGGTGAGGGTCTCGGCGAGGGCCGTCCCGGCGAAGGCATTGGGCAGCTTCTTGCCGATCACCGGCTCACCGTCCCGGGGCGCCACTAGCGCGGCGATGGCGCCGCCCGGGCCGTCCGCATCGAAGAGGCCGCCGGCGGCGCCCCGATGGGCGACGTGGATCACGGGCGTGCCCGCGGCCCGCGCCCGGGCCAGGACGCGCGCGGCGCTTTCGAGCGCCGGCCCCACGCCGTCGAGGCCGAGGCGCCCGTCCACATACTCCATCTGGCAGTCGATCAGCACCAGGGCCGATTGGCCGAGGGGGCTCGGGCTCTGATCGGCCCCGGCCATTTGCAGGAGCGTGGTCGGCTCGGTCATTGGGATGGTCCTTTCCCGTGTGTTGCGCGCTGGTAGTCTAGCACCCGCTTGACAGCCCGCCACAGGAGAGCGGAAACTTGCGGCCATGACCGAGCACTGGATCGAGGCCGCGGCGCTGGCCACGCTGCGTGCGAAGGGCAAGCTGGTCGTCCGCCACCAGGGCAAGCAGGTGGCCCTGTTCGACACGCCCCGCGGCGTCCGCGCCTGCAACAACCGCTGCCCGCACGAAGGCTACCCGCTCACGGACGGGACCCTCGACGGCGCCTGCGAGCTGACCTGCAACTGGCACAACTGGAAGTTCGACCTCGATACGGGCGAGAACCTCCTCGGCGGCGACCGCCTGCGCGTCTATCCCGTAGCCCTGCGTGACGGCGCCATCTGGATCGACATCGCCGACCCGCCGGCGGCGGAGCGCCAGGCCTCGGCCATGGCCAATCTGCGCGAGGCCTTCGACGACCGTGATTACGAGCGCATCGCGCGCGAGGTCGCGCGCCTCGGCCTCGCCGGCGCCGACCCCCTCGACGCCCTCCGCGCCGCGATTCTATGGGCCCACGACCGGCTCGAGTTCGGCTGGACCCACGCCTATGCCGGCGCCGCAGATTGGCTGGCGCTCTATGACGCCCACGATGGCGACGAGGAGACCCGGCTCATCTGTCTCGTCGAGCCCATCGGGCACCTCGCCGACGACGTGCTGCGCCAGGGGACATACCCCCACACGGACGCGGTTCTGCCCCACGACGAAGCCGCCTTCCTGCGCGCGGTCGAGGCGGGTGACGAGGCGGCGGCCATCGCCCGCCTGCGCGGTGCGCTCGAGGCCGGCCTCGGCTACCCCGAGCTCGAGCGCGCACTCACCACGGCGGCGCTCGCGCACTACAACGATTTCGGCCATGCGCTCATCTACGTGGCCAAGGCCGGCCCGCTCATGGCGCGGCTCGGCGGCACCGTGACGGCGCCCCTCCTCCTCGCCCTCGTCCGCATGCTGATCTACAGCCGGCGCGAGGACCTGATCCCCGAGTTCAGCGGCTACGCCGCCGCCCTCGAAGGCTGGGGCCGGCGCGCGAACGGCGCGGCGCCGGAGGCGGCGGCCTACCGCGGCCTCAACGTCGACAACGCCCTTGCCCTCACCGCGGCGCACGGGGGCAGCCTGCCCGAGGCCGTCTACCAGGCTCTGCTGGAGGCCAATGCCGTCAACATGCTGACCTACGACCGCGCCTATCAGGACCATGTCGCCCGACCCATCCGGGACAATGTGGGCTGGCTCGATTTTACCCACGGCATTACCTTCGCCAATGCCGTGCGCACCCAATGCGCCAAGCTCCCCGACCTGTGGCCCGCGGGCCTCTTGCAGATGGCCTGCTTCAGCGGGCGCAACGCCCCCTATACGGACCGTGCCCTCGACCTGGGCGAATGGCGGGTCGAGGACCCGACGGCGTTCTTCGAGGCGACGGTCGAGAGCCTCTTCGACCACGGCTGCAACGAGGACATCGTCGCGGTCCACCTGCTGAAGACGGCCCTTGCCGCCCGCGCCGAGGCGGCGGCCGACGCAAACGCGGCCCCGACCCTTGCCGCCGCCCTCAACCGCTTCCTGCGCTCGCCCCTCAAGCGCCGCCACGTGCGCCGCGCAGCCCGCCAGGCCATGAGCTTCGTCGCCCTCGACGCCTGACTTATACATAGCGTAATGGCGCCGGAAGCCGGCGCGCTGTACCGCCGTGTTCATGAATCGAGGCTGGGTGAGCAGGTCGGTGATGGCAAATGTAGGGTTCCTCGGCACCGGGATCATGGGCGCGCCGATGGCGCGGAACCTCATGGAAGCGGGCCACCAGCTCGCCGTCTACAATCGCACGCCGGCCAAGACGACACCCCTGGTGAAGGCCGGCGCGCGGCGCGCCGGGACACCGGCCGAGGCGGCGGAGGGCGCTGAATACATCATCTCCATGGTCGGCGACGACGACGCTTCGCGCGCCGTCTGGCTCGGCCCCGGGGGCGCGCTCGCCGGCGCACCGGCGGTGGGTGCCATCGCCATCGAGTGCGCCACCCTGTCCCACGACTGGATCCTGGAGCTGGAGGGCCACGCGCGCGCGGCGGGCCTCGGCTTCATCGATGGCCCCGTGACCGGCGGCCCGCCTGGGGCCGAGGCCGGCACCCTCACCCTCCTCGTGGGCGCCGAGGACGCGGACCTCGCGGCCGCGCGCGCGCTGATGCTGGCCTACGGCGGGGAGATCCTGCATTTCGGCCCCGTGGGTGCCGGCATCAGCTACAAGCTGGTCGCGAACCTCATAACCACGACGCAGATCGCCGCCCTGGCGGAGGGCCTGGTGCTGGCCGCGCGCGCTGGGCTCGACCTCGACCAGGTGGGCGCGGCCCTGGCCCAGGGGGCGCCCGGCAGCCCGGCCGTCAAGACCAACATCGCCCCGATGACGGCACCCGATCACGAGGCCATGTATTTCTCCGTCCGCTGGCAGCACAAGGACGCGAGTTGCGCCCTCGCGCTGGCGCGAAAGCTGGGCCAGAACATGCCCGTCTCGGCCGCCGCGCGCGACCTCTACCACCTGGCCCTCGCCAAGGGCCTCGGCGAAAAGAACACGAGCGCGGTGATCGAGGCCCTGAGGTAAGCCATCCCGGCAAGCCCCGGACGTATTGTGTGACGGAAGCCCATGATTGGCGATACAATCGTCGAGGGAATAGCGCGCGCTCGGCCATGTCGATCGATGTGAAAAGCGTGGCGGCCACGCTTGCGCGCCCGCATAGGGGAGGCGGGACGGTTGAGTGGATTGCGTTCACCAGGGCTGGGGCCCATCGTCGGACATACCACGCCCACGAGTTGCCGCATTTCGATCCGCGCGGGCGACCCGTCGGTCAACGGCGCGTGTCTTGATTCGCAGCGCCGCACGGTCGGCGTGATCTCGCTTTACGAAGGCGCCAACAGCCACATCGAGACGAGCTACTTCCGCCTCCATCGCGAATTCGACCGCACCGGCACCTTCAATCTCGGCGGCGACGTGACCCTGTTCAGCCGCGCCGAGAAAACGAATGCCACGCCCTTGAAGCCCGACACACACTACACGGCAAGGGTTGGTACGCTTACCCTCGATGACCCAATCCCCGACGATGCCTCCCTTTCGAACACCCGTTTGAAGGACTATCTGCCCGATCCGAGCATCTGGCGGTCCGAGATCGAATCTCTGCCCGAAGACCGATCGAAAGCGGAGTTTTCGACCTTTCCGAAGCAAGCGGACAATCTCAGCTTCCTGCTCGGCTCCTGCCGCTATCCCGGCCTGCTATGGAAGGCCAAGCGCGCCGACAAGATTTTCGGCCCCATTTTCCGGGAAGCCGGCAAGCAAGGGGCCGGCGGCAAGCCACGCTTCACGATCATGGCTGGAGACCAGATCTATGCGGATACACTGAACCGCTTCCTTCCGCTGGGGCGCGCCGACACTTACGACGAGTTCCAAGAGCGATATGTGACGGCTTTCGGATCTCCCAACATGAGCCGCCTGCTGAGCGCGGTGCCCACCTACATGATCCTCGACGACCACGAGATCGAGGACAACTGGAGCCAGGACCGAGTGCGCCGGGACGGTAAGTACGGCCTCTTCACCATCGCCGTCGACGCCTATATGAGCTACCAGTGGAGCCACGGCCCGCACAACTTCGGCCGGCGGCTTTTCTATACCTTCGAGTGCGGCGGTTATCCCTTCTTTGTCCTGGATACCCGGACCCAACGTTTCTATGACGACGACGACGGTAGTCTGGGCGGCAACCATATGCTTGGCTACCCGTCCTTCGACCCGGCGGAGCCGGCGCAGATCGATCGCCTGCTCTCCTGGCTGCGAGACCAGGACAAACGAGCTCCCAAGTTCATCGTCACCTCGAGCGTGTTCGCGCCAAATCCGATGCGGGCACGTTATTCCGCGACGCCGAAACGGAAGGAAGAGAGCGATTCCTGGCCGGGATTTCCCGAAACCCGCCGGGCCATACTCAACTGCGTCCTGGAAAACGAGATTCAGAACGTGGTGTTTCTTTCCGGCGACATCCATTGCGCCAACGTGGCGGAGATCACATTCCAGGAGAAGAAAAACGGGAGCCCGATCCCGATCCGGATGTTCTCGATTACATCCTCCGCGTTTTACTGGCCCTTCCCGTTCGCGGATGGGGAGCCATCACACTACGTCCATGATTCACGCCACGCGAAGCAACTCGACCCGTTCTATCTCGGCGCGGACGAGACGGAAAGCGGCCCGGTGATGCACTGCCGGGCGTGGAACTTCACCCAGGAGGATAATTACTGCCGCATCGATATCGACCGGGAGAAGGCCAAGCTGGTGGTCCGGACGTTCGATGACGACGGCAATCTGATCCGCAACGAAGGGGGCCGGTCGATGAGAGCCAGCTTGAAACTCGAACCGTGGTAGGCTGAAAGGTATTCCATGATCGCGGTCCTCGTGAACGGCCGCTCCCGAACCAGGTTACAGAGGGCCGGAACGGACCGATGCCAAAGGGCGCGGAAGGAAAAAGGACGACTCGATTGCCGGTCGTCCCCCTCGGCCGGGCCTACGACCTGCCCTACCTCCTGCTCACCATCACCATGCTGTCCTGGTCGGGCAACTTCATCGTCGGCCACCCAGCGCCAGAAGGCGGTGCCGCCCATCGGCCTCGCCTTCTGGCGCTGGGTGGCCGGGTTTCTGATGGTGCTGGCTTTCGCCTGGCCGCACCTGCGCCGGGACTGGCCGACGATTCGGCGGCACTGGCGCATCGTCCTCCTGCTCTCGGTCCTCGGCATCTCGGTCTTCAACACCCTCGTCTATATCGGCCTCGGCCACACGACGGCCATCAACGCCCTCCTGGTGCAGTCCACCATGCCGGTGGCGATCCTCTTGGTGAGCTTCATCCTCTACCGCGAGCGGGTGGGGCCGCTCCAGGGCCTCGGTATGGCCATCTCCTTCGCGGGTATCCTCACCATCATCGCCCGGGGCGACTTGGCGCTGCTCGCCGCCCTCCACCTCAACCCGGGCGACCTGTGGGTCGCCGCGGCGGTGCTCAGTTACGCGGGCTATTCGGTGCTGCTGCGCCGGGCGCCGGGCATGCACCCCCTCAGCTTGCTCGCCGTCACCTTCGCCATGGGCGCCGCCGTCCTCGCCCCCTTCTACCTCGTCGAGAGCATGACGACCGCGCCCGTGCGGCCCGACCTCACCTCGATCCTGGCGATCCTCTATGTCGGCCTCTTCCCCTCGGTCATCGCCTACCTGTGCTTCAACCGGGGCGTGGCGCTGATCGGCGCCAACCGGGCGGGGCCCTTCTTCTATCTGATGCCGGTGATCGGCAGCGCCATGGCCATCCTCTTCCTGGGCGAGGGCTTCCACGCCTTCCACGCGGTCGGCGCGGCGCTGGTCCTGGGCGGCGTCGCCATCGCCTCCCGCGCGGCGCGCTGAGCGCCGGCTTGCGGACGGGTCGGGATTCTGGAACCCTGCCACCGCACGGGAACATGAGGGGGCCGCGAGAGATGGCGAAGGCTAAAACGAACGAGCCGCGCATCGACGCGGGCGAGATCCTCGACGGTATCCGCGACTGGGTATTGATCGAGAGCCCGTCGAATGACGCCGCCGCCGTCAATCGCATGGCCGACAGGGTCGAGGGCGACCTGCGGGCGATCGGCGCGCACATCACGCGCACGCCCGGCCGCGACGGCTACGGCGACATGGTCCGCGCGCGCGCGCCCTGGGGCGGGGACGGGCCCGGCATTCTGGTGGTGAGCCACCTCGATACGGTCCACCGCATCGGCACCCTCGCCGAGCAACCGTTCCGGCGCGTGGGCGACCAGGTCTTCGGCCCCGGCATCTACGACATGAAGGGCGGCGCCTACCTGGCCTACTACGCCTACCGCCATCTGGTGCGGCAGGGCGGCCAGACGCCGCTCCCCATCACCTTCCTCTACGTGCCCGAGGAGGAAGTCGGCAGCCCCACCTCGCGCGCCGCCATCGAGGCCGAGGCCAGGCGCAACAAGTATGTGCTGGTCACCGAGCCGGCCCGCGACGGGGGCAAGATCGTCACCGCGAGAAAAGGGGCGGGCGAGTTCACGATCCGCACCCGCGGCCGCCCCTCCCACGCCGGCCTGCGCCACCAGGACGGGCGCAGCGCCATCCGCGAGATGGCGCACCAGATCATCGCCGTCGAGGCCATGACCGATTACGACCGCGGCATCACCACCAACGCCGGGATGATCGGCGGCGGCACGGGCCGCAACGTGGTGCCGCGTGATTGCGTGGCCGAGATCGACCTGCGCTGCCCCGATCCCGGCACCATGGCCGAGATGGTGGGCCGCATTCTCGGCCTCGAGGCCACCGACCCCGACGTGGAGATCACGGTGACGGGCGGCGAGAGCCGCCCGCCCTACATCAAGGACGAGGGCATCGCCGCCCTCTTCGAGCACGCCCGCGCACTGGCCGCCGGGATCGGCTTCGCGCTCGATGACGTGCCCATCACCGGGGGCTGCAGCGACGGCAACTTCACGGCCGCCATGGGCGTGCCCACCCTCGACGGGCTCGGGGTCGATGGCACCGGCGCCCACAGCGACCACGAGCAGCTGTACTACTCATCCCTCGAGCCCCGGGCACGGCTGCTGCTGCGCCTGTTCGAGACGCTCGAATGACCCCGACCCGCGCCGGGACTCATTCCAGGGCGGCGCAGGATTCGCCGAGCCAGCCCGTCTCGCAGAACTCTATGCCGGTGCGGAAGAACGGCGCCCAGATGTCGGCGTGGCGCTCGGCCAGGATCTCGAGGTCCGCCTCCGCCTCGTCGCCGTGCCAGCTCCGCTGGACGAAATAGAGGTTGGCCAGGCCCTGAATCACCATCGCCCCCGTAACCTCGAAGCGCTTGACCAGCGCGGTGACGCCCTCCATGGGCTTGGGGTCGCGGCAGGCGAGGACGAGGGCCACCATGGGCCGGCCGTTGATCTCACCGATCCCCGGGGGGGCCATGGCCGTCTCGCCGCAAGTGGCCTCCGATGCCTCCACCAGCGCGCTGGTGGCCGCGGCCGGGTCCATCCCACCGGCGCCGAGATGGGTGACCACCATGACCATCTCGACCCAGTCATCGACCGACTGGCCCGGCGGCAGAAATTGCTCGAGCCGCACCTGACCCTGCTCGACCGAGGGGACGATCGTCCAGTCATCGGGCACGGCGACGAGCAGCCGCTCCTCCTCGGCCCCGGCCCGTGCCGCGCCCGAGAGCGCCGCGAGGCCCAGCAGGATGGGTATCAGAAGCCGGCGGGCCATCGCGGCTATCCCCGGTCCGGGCTACTAGGCGCCGTGGACGGCAATGGCTGTACGGTCTCGATGCCGTCCGCCACCAGGCCCATATAGTGACGGATGAGCGGCCTACTAGGGCCGGCAATGGCTGAATCCCACTCGCGCTCGGCCCCATGAGACTGCCGACCAGGCGGCCACGGTGGTCGATCAGAAAGGTCGTGGGCAGCCCTCTGGCGCCCAGGGCGACCGTGGCGCGGGCCGAGGCGAAGTACATATCGAGGTGGTCGAGGCCGAGGCGCCCGAAGAACGGCTCCACGACCTCTCGTCCCTTGCGGTCGAGGGAGAGGGCGACGACCGCGAAGCCCGCGCCGCCGAGCTCGGCCTGGAGGCGGTCGAGCGCCGGCATCTCGCGCACGCAGGGCCCGCACCAAGTGGCCCAGAGGTTGAGCAGCACGACGCGGCCGCGGAAAGACGAGAGGTCGAAGGGGCGGCCCGTACCGTCGGTGATGCTGAGCGCGGGCACTGGCCTGGGGGGGATGAAACGGCTAAAGTCCCCCGCCAGCCCGGCAAATTCGGGCGTTGGCCCGGCCAACTCGGTGGGCGGCGCGGCCGGCCCGGCGCCTGGGACGAGGACGAAAGCCAGGGCGAGGACGCCCGCCACGACGGCCAGCGCGCCGAGGGCGCCGAATATGACATTCACGATCTGGTTCACGACCGCGACATGACCTCACGGATCTCCCTAAAGAGTACGGCGAACGCGCTCCTGCGCGGCCGCTTCGAAGGCGGGCCGGCCGCGGCGATGGAGCGCATCAACACCTCGATCGATTTCGACCGCCGACTCTACGCCCAGGACATCGCCGGCTCCCAGGCCCATTGCGAGATGCTCGTGCGCCAAGGCATCGTTTCGGCTGAGGATGGGGCGGCGATCCATGATGGTTTAGCGGAAATTTGCCGGGAAATCGAGAGCGGCGCCTTCACATTCAGCGCGGCCCTCGAGGACATCCACATGAACGTCGAGGCGCGGCTGGCCGAGCTGATCGGCCCCGCCGCCGGCCGCCTGCACACCGCGCGCTCGCGCAACGACCAGGTCGCGACGGATTTCCGCATGTGGGTGCGCGACGCGATCGACGACCTCGATGGCGCCCTCGCCGGCCTTCAGGGCGCGCTCCTCGACCAGGCCGAGCACCATGCCGCCACGGTCATGCCGGGCTTCACCCACCTGCAATCGGCCCAGCCCGTGACCTTCGGCCACCATATGATGGCCTATGTGGAGATGTTCGGGCGCGACCGCGGCCGCCTGGCCGATTGCCGGGCGCGGCTCAACGAATGCCCCCTCGGCGCCGCGGCCCTCGCGGGCACCGCCTTCCCCATCGACCGAGAGGCGACGGCGGTGGCCCTCGGGTTCGACCGGCCGGCCGCCAACTCGCTCGACGCCGTCTCGGACCGGGACTTCGCCTTGGAGCTCCTGGCCGCGGGCGCGATCCTGGCCATCCACCTCTCGCGCCTGGCCGAGGAGCTGGTGATCTGGACCAGCGCGCAGTTCGGCTTCGTGCGCCTCTCGGATGCCTTCTCCACCGGCAGCTCCATCATGCCGCAGAAACGCAACCCCGACGCGGCCGAGCTGGTGCGGGCCAAGGCCGGGCGGATCCTGGGCGCCTTCACCACCCTGGCCACCGTCATGAAGGGGCTGCCGCTCGCCTACGGCAAGGATATGCAGGAGGACAAGGAGCCGGTCTTCGACGCCGCCGAGACCCTCGGCCTTTGTCTCGCCGCAATGACCGGTATGATCGCCGACATGAATGCGGACGAGGCCGCCATGCGCGCCGCCGCGGGCGTCGGCCACGCCACTGCGACGGACCTCGCCGACTGGCTGGTGCGGGCGCTCGGCCTGCCCTTCCGCGAGGCGCACCACGTGACCGGACGGCTGGTCCGCCTCGCCGACGAACGGGGTTGCGATCTCGCGGACCTCGCGGTGGAGGATATGCGGTCGGTGGAGGAACGGATCGACCCTTCGGTGTATGATGTGCTCGGCATCGACCGCTCGGTCGCCAGCCGCGTGAGCCAGGGCGGCACGGCGCCGGAGAACGTGCGCCGTGCTATTGCCGCGGCGCGGGAGCGCTATCTATGAGACGCCTGCTGATCCTATTCCTTCTCGCCCTCCTCGCCGCGGCACCGCTCGGCGCCTGCGGCAAGAAGGGCCCGCCCGAGGCGCCGCCAGGGGAAGAGGACACCTACCCGAGGCAATATCCCAGTGTGTGACTTCTCGTACGGCGAGCGGGGGCTCCAGGCCGAGGCGGTGCCGCTCTCGGTGATCGCCGATGCCGTCGGCACACCTTTCTACTGCTATTCGAGCGCCGGGCTCGAGCGCGCGTACCTGCGCTTCGCCGACGCCGTGGCCGACATGGGCGCCAGCATCTGCTACGCGCTCAAGGCCAACGGCAACCTCGCGGTGGTCCGCACCCTCGCGAGCCTGGGTGCGGGCGCCGACGTGGTGTCGGAGGGTGAGCTGCGCATGGCGCTCGCCGCTTGTGTGCCCGCCGGGCGCATCGTCTTCTCGGGCGTGGGCAAGGCGGCCTCCGAGATGGTCTATGCGCTCGCGGCCGGCATCCACCAGATCAACGTCGAATCCCTGCCCGAGCTCGAGCTTCTGAGCACCGTGGCCGCGGCCCGCGGCTACACCGCGCCCGTCGCCCTGCGGGTGAACCCGGACGTCGATGCCGGCACCCACGAGAAGATCACCACCGGCCGGCGGGGCAACAAGTTCGGTATCGATTTCGGCGAGGCGCGCGCGGCCTATGGGCGCGCGGCGGCCCTGCCCGGCATCGCGCCGGTCGGCGTGGCCGTCCATATCGGCTCGCAACTGACCGACATGGCGCCGTTCCGGCGTGCATTCGGGCGCGTCGCCGAGTTGGTCCGCGACTTGCGCGCGGACGGCCACCCGGTCGAGCGTATCGACCTCGGCGGCGGGCTCGGCATCTCCTACGAAGGCGGGCCGCCGCCCGATCCCGCCGCCTACGCGGCCGTGGCCCGCGAGGTCATAGCACCCCTGGGCTGCGCCATCACCTTCGAGCCCGGGCGGGCGCTCGTCGGCGCGGCCGGGGTGCTGGTCACCCGCGTGCTCTACGTGAAGCAGAGTGCTGGCCGCCGGTTCGTCGTCGTGGACGCGGCCATGAACGATCTGGCCCGGCCCGCGCTCTACGATTCCCATCACCACATCCGGCCCGTCGTCGCGCGCCCGGGCGGGGAAGAGCCCGCCGACATCGTCGGCCCCATCTGCGAGACCACCGATACCTTCGCCACCGGGCGCCCCTTGCCGCCGGTCGAGGCGGGGGACCTGCTGGCCATCGGTGCCGCCGGCGCCTACGGCGCGGTGATGTCGTCCACATATAACGGCCGGCTGCTGGTGCCCGAAGTCCTCGTGCGCGGCGAACGCCACGCCGTGGTGCGGCCGCGCCCCGATTTCGACGCCCTCCTGGGCCGGGACCGGCTGCCCGACTGGCTGACGGCGCCGGGCCGGGACCTTACGCGGGGGACGGCCTGAGATGGCCGGCGGCGGCGCGGGCGGGAACGACCGCCTCGGGCCCGGGATCCGGGCCGCGCGCGGGCGTGCCTGGCTGACCCTGGTGTGGGAGCGGCTGTGGCGCGCCGTCTGGCCCGCGGCCGCGGTGGCCGGGTTTTTCATAGCCGTCTCCCTCTTCGACCTCTGGCGCCTCCTGCCGGGCTGGCTGCACCTCGCCGGCCTGACCGCCTTCGCGGCCATGGCCGGCGCCGTCTTGTGGCGCGGCCTCGTCGGCTTCCGGTTTCCCGAAGCGCACGGGGTCGAGCGCCGCCTCGAGGTGGCCAGCGGACTCGGCCATCGCCCCCTGGCGGCACTCGGCGACGCGCTCGCCGGCGGCGGCGGCGACCCGGCCGCGGAGGCCCTCTGGCGCGCCCACCGCCGGCGCGTGCGCGCCGCCATCAGGTCCCTGCGGGCCGGCGCGCCGGCCCCCGGCCTCGCCCGCCGCGACCCGCTCGCCCTCCGGGCCGTCGCCGTCCTCGTCTTGGCGCTCGCCGTGATGGCCTCCTGGGGCGAGGGGCCCGAGCGCATGGCGCGCGCGGTCACGCCCAGCCTGTTGGGGCCGCCCGAAGCGGCCGGCGCTTACGAGGTCTGGCTTCTTCCGCCCCAATATACCGGCCTGGAGCCCGTATTCGTCGATCCGCCGAGGGGCGACGAGGCCCTGGTGATACCGGCCGGGAGCCGCCTCTCCGCCCGCGTCCATGGTGGCGACAAGCTGCCCGAGCTCCGCCTCGGCGCGGCCGTCACGCCCTTCACCGCGCTCGACGCGCGGGACTATGAGGCCAGCATCACGGTCGAGGTGGGCGATGCGCTCACCATCACCCAGGGCGGCGCGGTCCTGGCCGCATGGCCGCTCTCCATCCTCCCGGACAGGCCCCCTGGGATCGATTTCGCCGATCCGCCGACCCAGACGGCCGGCGCGATCCTGCGGCTCGAATACAAGGCCAAGGACGATTACGGCCTCGTCCGCGTCACGGCCCTCCTGCGCCGCGTGGAGCCGCCCGACGGCACCGATCCGGCATCGGCCGTCAGGTATCTCGATGGTGCGCCGATGCGCCTGTCCCTGGCGATTTCGGGGCTCGACCCGACGGAGTCTCGCGCCGCCGGCTACTACGACCTGACGGCGCACCCCTGGGCCGGTCTGCCGGTGGCGCTGGAGCTCGCGGCCACCGACGCGCTCGACCAGACCGGGCGCAGCCGGGTCATGCCGATCCTCCTGCCCGAGCGGCGCTTCACCCAGGAGCTGGCACAGGCCATCATCGCCGAGCGCAAGCGCCTCATCACCTCGACCTCACCCGAGGAGCGCCCGGAGATAGCCCTGGCCCTGCAATATATCGGGGTGCGGGCGCTGAAGGCCGACTTCGGGGCCGTCGTGACCCTCGGCCTCGTCACCGGCGCGGCGCGGCTTCTCGCCGACGGGCGCGACGAGGCGGTCGACGAGGTCCAGCGGCTCTTGTGGAACCTGGCGCTGCGCGTCGAGGACGGTGACCTGTCCATCGCCGAGCGGGACTTGCGCGACCTCCAGCAGGCCCTCATGGAGGCGCTCGCCGGTGACGCCACCGATGCCGAGATCGACCGGTTGATGGACGAGCTGCGCGAGACGCTCGACCGTTATCTGCAGGCGCTCATGGAGAACATGTCGCAACTCCAGGCCGCCGCCGGCGAGCGGCCCGAATCGATCGCGCCCGAGGGCATGCCGATCGACAGGCAGGACCTGCAGCGGCTGATCGAGCAGGCCCGGGAGCTCATGAAGGGCGGCGCGCGCGAGCAGGCCAAGGAGTTGCTGGCCCAGTTGCGCGAGCTCCTGGAGAACATGCGGGCCGGCATGGAGCAGAACAAGGAGCTCCAGCAGGGCGAAGCCGGGCAGATCATGAAGGACCTGCGCGACCTCATGGACCGCCAGGGAGGGCTCCTCGACGAAACCTTCCGCCGCGCCCAGAGCCAGGGCGGGCTCAACGCGCCCGAGGGGTTCGACCCGGGCGGGCGCCTGTCGGAGGAGGCACAGACAGGCCTCGACGCGCAGGAAGCCTTGCGCCGGTTCCTGGGTGAGGTCATGCGCCGGTTCGGCGAGCTCTCGGGCCAGATCCCCAGCCCGCTCGGCCGCGCCGAGCGGGAGATGCGCGATGCCGCCGCGGCGCTCGCGCGGGACCGCCCGGGTCAGGCGGTCAATCCCCAGGGCCGGGCGATCGAACAGATGCAAAGGGGGGCCGAGGCCATGATCCAGCAACTGGTCGAGCAGTTCGGCGTCGGCGGTCCCGAGAACGCGACGACCGGAGAAGGCTTCGGGCCGGGCCGCGACCCGATGGGACGGCCCTTGAGCGGAACCGGCGGGGCGTCGGCCGAGGACGTCCAGATTCCGGACCGGGGCGAGCTACGGCGCGCACGGGAGATCCTCGACGAGTTGCGCCGGCGCTCCGGGGATCAGCAGCGCCCCCGCTTCGAGCTCGATTATATCGATCGCTTGCTACCGCGCTTCTGACGCAGCCCGGTATCAGCCGGTGTGGGACCGGCCGCGGACCGTCAGGGCCTTCTGTACCGCTTCCGTGATCTCCTTGAGGGAAAAGGGCTTCGAGATCACCTCGTGGCTCAAGGCGTCGAGGTTGTGCGCGCGCTGGCGCTCATGGGAGAAGCCCGTCATCAGCATAATTCCCATGTCGGGCCATTCCTTCGATACCTTGAGGGCCAGGGAGATGCCGTCGAGCCCCGGCATCATGATGTCACTGATGAGCAGGTCGTAGGGCTTGGCGCGCAATGCCTCGAGCGCGGCCAGCCCGTCATTGACCGACGCTACCTCATGGCCGGCAAGGCGGAGCGCCCGGCCGATGAACTCGCGCACCGCCTTGTCGTCCTCCGCGATGAGTATCCGCGTCGCCATATCCGCTCCGCAATCAGTTGGCCTGGAGGACCCGTCCCGTCGGGCACCGGCGCTCCCGGCGCCATTCACATGGCCCGTCCCGGAACCGGCGGCCGGCACCTTACCGGCCCAGGCGCCGCTAATCGAGCTGCCCAAATCTGACTCCCCTCACTCGGTCCCAAATTGCCCGCGCGACCCGTGCAATCGCTATACCAATCGCCGCGCCGAGGCGCCGATCGACCATCGTGCGGGCGGCGCCTCGAGAATGAAGCCCGTTTCTCCCCGCATCTCGCCGACCCGCGGGTCGGCCGCCGCGGCAGCCGATCCGGCCCGGGACGGGCGACGCACCGACTGAGACTGCCGGGCAAAAGTTACCGACCGGTAAAGCCTGCCGGGTCCTCGCGCGCTTGGTGCTTTGGCGGTGTCGGTCGGTGCATCGGCCGGCCGCGGCCGGCCCGATCGCCTGTTCCCCCGCGTCTATTCCGTGGCGAGGGTGAGGCGAACCTTGCGCGTCTCGGGCGGCGGGTCCCGGAACCGCGTCTGGAACGGCGCGAACGCGCCAGGAAGGAGCCGGTCGGCGTCGGCCTGGAAGGTCCATGCCGTGATCTCACCGTCGGACTCGTCCTGAAGCCTTGCCTGCAGGGTCGGGACGGCCATGGGAATGCTCGACTCGTTCACGATCCGGCCCGAAATGACGAGTATCGTGACGCCCCCCTCCTCGTCGAGGACAAAGGCCTCGTCGACGATCTTGAGCCCTTCCTCGACCGACGGCACCAACCCGACGAGGTCGTACAATCCCTGGCTCGCCGGCCATTGGGCCATCACATGATCGCGCAGGATGACGGCGGCGGCGGCGGTGGAGACGAGAAGGACGAGGGCGATGATGAGCCCGATCGCCACGATGCCTCGGCCTTTCGGCTCCGTCCTCTCCCTCGGCTTCGCGCGGCGCGGCCGCGGCGGTGCATCCTCGAACAGCAACGACTCCGGAATCTCATGTTCGGGCTCCGGCTCGGGCCGCGGTGGCGCCTGTATCCAGGTGTGGCGGCACTTCGCGCAGCGCACCATGCGCCCTTCGGTGCCCAGGAGACTGGGATCGAATTCGAAATTGGTCGAGCAGGACGGGCAGGAAATGATCATCGAAATTAAGTGGCCGTTGCAGCCGTCCAGGGTGCCGATTCTTATAGGCGCTTGACTGGGCCAAGACAAGGCGACACGCCCGCGCTGGACGAGCCGCGCGCGGCTATGCCATGCTCCCCTCTAGTCCGTGCGCCGACGATCGATACCACACTCACAACCGATGATCGATGAATGGATGACGGCCGGCCGGTAGTCCGTTTCGAAAACGTGGGCGTGCGCTATGGCGCCGGGGCGGAGGTGCTCGCCGACATATCCTTCACGCTTCCGGCCGGCTCGTTTCACTTCCTGACCGGGCCCAGCGGCGCGGGGAAATCGACCCTGTTGCGTCTCATGTATCTCGGTCACAGGCCCTCGCGCGGGCTCATCAGCCTCTTTGGTCGGGATACGGCGACCATCGTTCCCACGGAACTACCCCTGATCCGGCGCCGCATCGGCGTCGTGTTCCAGGAATTTCGCCTGCTCGACCACCTGTCCGCGGTCGACAACGTGGCCCTTCCCTTGCGCGTCGCCGGCGTCGCCGAGGACCAGGTCCGCCGGCACGTGACCGAGCTGCTCGACTGGGTCGGGCTGGCCGATCGGCTGGACGCCCGGCCCGTCGTGCTTTCTGGTGGCGAGCAGCAGCGCGTCGCAATCGCCCGCGCGGTCATCAACCGGCCGAGCCTGCTGCTGGCCGACGAGCCCACGGGAAACGTCGACGACCCCATCGCCGTGCGCCTCATGTACCTCTTCGAGGAGCTCAACAAGCTCGGCACCACTGTCGTCATCGCCACCCACAACCGGTCGCTGGTCTCCCGTTTCAAGCACGGGCTCGTCGAGCTCGACGAAGGCCGCTTGGTCGGGGCCGACAGCGCCAAGGGGAACGCCGCCTGAATGTGGCGCCATCGCACGGATATCCCGCTCGGCGACGATCACGCCAACCGCTTCCTGCCATGGCTGATCGCGCTCATGGTCTATCTCGCCGGCCTGGCCCTTGCCGGCACCGTGGCGCTCGACCGGGCGGTGGACCGCTGGAGCAGCGGCCTCGGCGGATCGCTCACCGTCCAGGTGGCCCCGGCGCTGGATGTGGAGGACGCCGATGCCCAGACCCGCGCCCGCGTGGCCCGCGCGATCGCGCTGATCGCGGCCACGCCGGGGGTCACGCGGGTCGAGGAGCTGGCGACCGAGCGCCTGGCGCGTCTGCTCGAGCCCTGGCTGGGGTCGGGCGAGCTGATGCGGGAATTGCCCTTGCCCCGCCTGATCGATGTGGAGCTGGCGCCGGGCGGCGGCTTCGATACGGCGGCGCTCGCGCGTCGGCTCGAGGCGGCGGTGCCGGGCGCCAGCCTCGACGACCATGGTGCCTGGCTCGACGACCTGAAGGCGCTCGCGCGCTCGATCGAGGGCGTGGCCCTGGCGATCCTGGTCTTGATCGGCGCGGCGGGTGTCGCGGCCGTGGTGTTCGTGACCCGGACCGGCCTCGCCGTTCACCACGAAGTCGTCGAGGTCCTCCATCTCGTCGGCGCCAAGGATGCCTACGTCGCCAAGCAGTTCCAGTCCCATGCGCTGTTCCTCAGCCTGAAGGGGGGGCTGGTGGGGACGGCGCTGGCGGTGGCTTCGCTCCTGGCGCTGGATTATCTCGGCGGCCGGGTCGAGGTATCGCTGTTGCCGAAGCTGTCGCTCGGCCCTTGGGGCTGGCTCGGGATCGCCGCCGTGCCGCTCGTCGCCGCGGCCATCGCCACCCTGACGGCCCGCATCACGGTGACGCGCTCCCTCGCGCGGATGGTGTGATCGGATGGCGGTGGGCCGGCGCCGGCCCCGGCGGGCGGCATGGGCGCGCCGCGCCGCCCTGGCCTCGGCACTCGTGCTTGCCGCCTGGCTCGCCGGCCTCTTCTGGTTCGCGGGGCGCATCCCGGAGCCCGGCCCCGCCGACACAGTCGCGACGGATGCCATCGCCGTTCCCACGGGCGGCAGCGGCCGGCTCCAGGCCGGGCTCGACCTTCTCGCCGCCGGGCGGGCCGAGAAGCTCTTCGTCTCGGGCGTCTATCGCGGCGTCGAGGTGGTGGAGCTCCTGCAGCTATCGGCCAACGCGCCCGATCGCCTGCGCTGCTGCGTGGCCCTCGGCTACAGCGCCGACAACTCCGCCGGCAACGCGCGCGAGACGGCCGAGTGGATGGCGCGCGAGGGCTATCGCTCGCTGCGCCTCGTGACCGCGAGCTATCACATGCCGCGCAGCCTGCTCGAGTTCCGCCGCGCCATGCCGGGCGTCACCATCGTCCCCCATCCCGTGTTCCCAGGCCACGTGAAGCTGGGCGACTGGTGGCGCTGGCCCGGTACCGCGCGCTTGATCGTCGGCGAATACAACAAGTACCTGCTGGCGCTCATCGCCCACGCCTTCGCGGCCCCAGTGGGGCCGGGAGGCTAGCGGTGGCGGGGGCCGGCTCGTGGCCGCGTTGCGCCCTGTTCAACCTCGCGTTCTTCGCCTGGACGGCGCTCATAACGCTCACCCTGTGGCCGACCATCCTCGTATCGCGCGGCGCCATGCGGTGGTCGGCGCGCCTGTGGGCGCGCGGGGTCATGGCGCTCCTCGCCCGCCTCGTCGGGCTCCGCCACCAGGTGCGCGGGAGCGGGCACCTTCCCGCCGGGCCGGTCGTCCTCGCCGCCAAGCACCAGTCGGCCTGGGATACGGTGATCTTCTATCTCCTGTTCGACGGGCCGGTCTACGTCCTCAAGAAGGAGCTGCTGGCGATCCCCATCGCTGGCTGGTACTTGCGCCGGGTGGGCATGGTGGCGGTGGACCGGCGCGGCGGGGCCTCGGCGCTCAAGGCCATGATCGCGGGCGTCGAAGCCGCGCTCGCCGACGGGCGCGCCGTGGTGATTTTCCCCGAGGGCACGCGGACGGCACCGGGCGAGCGCCGGCCCTACCACCCCGGCGTGGCCGCGCTCTATACCCGCCTCGCGGCGCCGGTGGTGCCGGTGGCCCTGAACTCGGGCCTGTTCTGGCCCCGGCGCGCATTCTTGAAGAGGCCGGGCCGAATCGCGCTCGAATTCCTTCCGCCCATGCCGCCGGGCCTCGACCGCCGGGCCTTCACGGCCGAGCTCGAGCGCCGCATCGAGGATGCCTGCGCCCGCCTCGCCGCGGCTGGCCCGGGCGCGGCCCGCCGGCCCGAGGACCGTGGGCGGGACGCCTAGAGCGTTTCCAGTTCGACTGGAATCGCTCCAGGCCGCAAGGCGGCCCGCCGGTCGCCCGGCGCGCCCGCGCAGGCGCGGACCTCTTGGTCCGCTGCCGCGAGCGAAATAGTGCGCTAGAGTGGGTCCGATCGAAGCGGAGCCGCTCTAGACGCCCCGCCCTTTTGCTTGCTCGGCCTGGACGGCCGGCTCCGCCTCAGGCCGCTTCCTTGATCGATTCGCCCAGGGTGTCGACGATCTGGTCGATCTGCTGGCGCGAGACCACGAGCGGTGGCGACATAGCCAGGATGTCCCCCGTATAGCGCACCAGCACGCCATTCTCGTAGCAGCGCGTGAAGATGTCGTAGCCGCGGTGGGCCGGCTTGCCGGCCCGGGGCTCGAGCTCGATGCCGCCCATCAGGCCCAGGTTGCGGATATCGATCACGCTGGGGTGGTCCTCGAGCGAGTGGAGGCCGTCCTCCCAGTAACCCTCGAGCCCGGCCGCGCGCTCGAACAGGCCCTCTTCCTGGTAGACGTCGAGGGTGGCGATGCCGGCCGCGGCGGCCAGCGGGTGGCCCGAATAGGTGTAGCCATGGAAGAGTTCGACCGCGTGTTCCGGCCCCTTCATGAAGGCCTCATAGATACCCTTGCGCGTGAGCACGGCCCCCATGGGCACGGTCGCGTTGGTGAGGCCCTTGGCCAGGGTCATGAGGTCGGGAATGATGTCGAAGCGCTCGGCCGCGAAGCTCTTGCCGAGGCGGCCGAAGCCGGTGATGACCTCGTCGAAGATGAGCAGGATGCCGTGCTTGTCGCAGATCTCGCGCAGGCGTCTGAGGTAACCCGTGGGCGGCACCAGGACGCCGGCCGAGCCCGCCACCGGCTCGACGATCACGGCCGCGATGGTCGAGGCGTCGTGGAGCGCGATGATGTTCTCGAGCTCGTCCGCGAGATGCCCGCCCCATTCGGGCTGGCCGCGGCTGAAGGCCATCTTCTCCAGGTTGTGGGTGTGGGGCAGGTGGTCGACGCCGCCCAGGAGGCCGCCGAAGAACTTGCGGTTGTTGACCATGCCGCCGACGGAGATGCCGCCGAAGCCGACACCATGATAGCCCTTGGCGCGGCCGATGAGCCGCGTGCGCTGCCCCTCGCCACGCAGGTTGTGGTAGGCGAGGGCGATCTTGAGCGCGGTATCGACCGATTCCGAGCCCGAGTTGGTGAAGAAGACGTGGCTCAGATCCCCGGGCGCCAGGTTGACGAGGCGCGCGGCCAGCTCGAACGGCCCAAGGTGGCTCATCTGGAAGCCGGGCGCGTATTCCATCCGCGCCACCTGGTCCTGCACGGCCTTGACGATCTTCTCCCGGCAATGGCCGGCATTGACGCACCACAGGCCGGCCGTGGCGTCGAGGATCTTGCGGCCGTCATGGGCGACGTAATGCATGTCCTTGGCCCCCACCAGGAGGCGCGGACTGGCCTTGAACTGGCGGTTGGCCGTGAACGGCATCCAGTGGGGCTCGAGGTCGTTCGGTACGCGGACTTCGTTTGCTTCCGGCGCTGTCGCCATGGCGCGTCTCCCGCTTCTGGGTCGTGGCTGGGGGGCGATGGGGCGCCAGCTTATCACGCATCCCGACCCAGGCAAGGCTGCCGCCGGCCGCCGCACGGCGCCAGGGCACGCCCCGAGCCGCACGAAAATCGGCGAGAAATTTTCCGATATGGTTAAGAGATAGGGTTGATTAATACTTAATAATTATCACTAGTGTCCGGTTAAAAATCGAATAAATTCAATTGGTTGGTTATTTGCGAAGCGTTGCATCTGTTTTCGTCTCCCGCAAGTGCTTGATGTATGGGCATTTTCTCGAAGAGGGTCACCGAGAGGATCTGTAACAAAGTGTAGAGCGAGGCGTCCAGGTCGAGGCGCTTCTTGACGATGGCGACGAGGACGTAGACCGAGACGGCAATCCAGATCTGCGTCTTCACCGCGTTCTCCGACGTGCCGTAGAACTGCTTGATCCGAAGATGCTGCTTGATCCACTTGAAGAAGAGTTCCACCTGCCAGCGGCTTTTGTAGAGCGCGCAGATGGTGGCGGCCGGAAGCGAGAAGTTGTTGGTGATGAAGACCAGCGTCTTGCCGGACTCGGGGTCCTTGAAGCGGATGCGCCGCAGAAGTTCGGGGTAATCCTGACGGGTGTAGAAGCCGTCCAGGGAGATGGTCTGGTCGCAAATGATGCCGGTCGAGCGATCCGTCGGCGCCGAATAGACGCGATGAGCATCGATGTTCGACTTGGCACGCGTGACGAAGAAGGCCCCGGCTTGGTGCAACACATAAAGGCGGGCAAAGTCGACGTAGCCACGATCCACGACGTAGATGGCTCCGGCTTCCGGCAAGAGCATATCGAGGGCATGAACGTCGTGCAGCTTGCCATCCGAGATGTGGATAAAACTCGGAATGTTGCCCCGCAGGTCGAGCAGCGTGTGCATCTTCACCGCCGCCTTGGTGGTGCGGAAGTGCGCCCACGGAAAGACCGACAGGCACAGAGCGATGGTCGTCGAGTCCAGGGCGTAGACGGTATTGGTCAGGTCCAACCCCAGTTCTTCGTCGACGTACAGCGTCCTCGCCTGGGTGATGAGCCGCTGGGCCAACGCCGCATGGATACGCCAGTCGCGCCTTTCGTTGGCATCGGCCAGCGTCGAGCGCCGGACCGGCTGGCGGAAGCCCATGTGATAGAGTTTCGATGCGTGGACCGAGAGGCAGGTCTCGATGTCGCGCAGGCTTTCCCGGTAGGTCAGCTGGGCGAAGGCCATGGACCGGTATTGCTCGGCGCAGGAAAGCGTCCGGACCCGGTGATCGCCGACATACCGGTCGACGATCCGCGTGAAAGTAGTCCATGGCAGGAAGTCCATGAGCTGAGCGAACAGGGTCTTGCCGGTGTTCATGAGCATCTCCTCGGAGAAACTCCGAAAAGTGCTCCATCCAATTCAAATCGACACCATGCATTTTCGCTTCAAACCCCGCAGAAATCCTGGCTCTCAAAGCCAGCACCGCTCAGTTAACCGGACAGCAGTGAATAATTATGGTTAATATCTGGTTATTCAATATTTTAACTTGAAAATTCTTGCTCTCGTCCCAATTTACGCATTCTTAAACTTCTTGTTTACTTTTCGGAAGATTTTAGGTATTGTCCCGCCTGTGATTGACAAGCTACATCTCCTGATCCCGCCGTCCCGCCCCATCGGGGCCAGGGACGCAAGACCGACCGTCGCGACGGCGGAGCGCGCGAGTCGCGCCTATCGCGAAGATCATCACCAAAGCGGCGGCACCAGAGATACCGGGCGGACGGCGCACTTTCCCGAGCACGCCGCCGCCCGGCAGCTCGCCGAGGACGATCGCGGGTACGCGAACGCCGAGCGGCGGGTGGCGCGAGACAGGCGGGGGGCCGTCCCGCGCCAGGTCATCTCGGATGCGATGCGGCCTCAGCGCCGCTCGTCGGACGATTTTCCAATCAGCACCTTCATGACTCTCCACATCGCCCAGGAGGTCCTGCCCGATTCAGGCATCCACCTCGATCCCGCTCTCTACGACCATCCGGGGCCGGGGCTCTACCGCGCCGCGCAGGACAGCCTCGCGGCGGCGCCGCGCGCGCTCTCCCTGAGCGCCTAGAGCGTTTCCACCTCGACTGGAATCGCTCCAGGCCGCAAGGCGGCCCGGCGCGCCAGGGGACATATCCCGTGGCGGCGGCATGCTATGGCCGCCCATGGCGCGCTTTGATAGTGTTCCGTCACCTCGATGGCGCGGGCTGCGGGGAGGGATGCGGCACACCATGGGATGCGGGCGCAGGGATATGGGCGCAGGGGCGTGCTACGGCGTGCCGGACGCGGGGCGCGCGGCATGACCAGCGCCAGGGCCGACACTCGGGCGGGCGGCCCTCGCCGGCGCCGCTCGCGCGACACGATCCCGCCCGGGCGGAAGACCGCCTTCGTGCTCGTCATGCTCGCCGGGATCGCCGTGCTGTTCCTCGGCGCCGAGGGCATGGGGCGGCTCTACATCAACCTGGTCTACGGCGTGCCGGGGAAGAGCTACGGCATCTACCGGTCCGACCCCGAGCTCGGCGCCCGGCACGCCGAGAGCTCCTACAACCTCATGCGCCAGTTCGATGACCACGGCTTCCAGTCGCCGGAGGACGTGATGAAGCCCAAGCCCGAGGGGGCGGCCCGTATCCTCGTCTACGGCGACACCACGGCCTTCTCGCCCAACCTCGATATGGAGGACACCTGGCCGCTCGCGGTGCAGAACGTCCTGCGCGAGGACCACCACCCGCGGACCCAGGTCCTCAACGGGGGCGAGGATAGCTGGTCCATCGGCCACGCCTTCGTGCGCGCGCGCCAGGAGATCGAGGACCTCGACCCCGACGTGACCGTCATCTATGCCGGCGTCGAGGAAGAGCTCAACGCGGCCATGATCGAGGGGACGGGCGGGGACTTCGCCAGGCTGTCGGCCGCGGGCGACGGCCCGGTGATTCAGAGGACCGGCCTCAAGAACAACTGGCTCTATCGCAACAGCGTCACCTTCAAGGCTCTGGCCTTCACGGTCCTGAAGTGGCTCGACCATCAGTTCGGCATCGCCTTCGCCCAGCCGGCCGAGCCCGATCCGCTGTTGCTGGCGCACTACCAGAAGGTGCTGACCAGCTTTATCGAGCTCAACGAGAAGCACGGCACGACGACCGTCTTCGTGATCCAGGCCCATGGCGCCGGCACGCCCGAACAACTGCGGAAGACGAGCTACTCGCGTGCCTCCGCCGACCTCGCGCGAGAGCTGGGCGCCATCGTCTTAGATGCCCAGGAGGCGGTAACGGGCTACGATGGCGACCCGGCGGCGCTGTTCGACGCCTGGGGCCTGCGTTTCTCGGAGAAGGGCGCCGAGGTGTTCGCCCGCTATCTTTCCGACCAGGGGCTCGCGGCGCTGCTCGGCGGGCGCGCGGGGGACTGAGGGCGCGGGTACGCGCGCCGGGTGGAGGTGATATGGGTGAGAGCGGCGATTCCGCGCGGCGGCGCGGCGAGCGGCAAAGGCGGCGCCCACGGCGGCCCCGGCCCATCTCCACGGTGCCGTCGCCCTGCGTCTCGGTGTGTCAGCTCGACGACCGGACCGGCCTGTGCCAGGGTTGCCTCCGGACCACGGACGAGATCCGCGACTGGATCGTCCTCGACGACGACGGGCGCCGGGCGATCCTGGCGCGGCTCGCGGCCCGGCGCGCCCGGCTGGGCGCGGAATGGCCCACCGGCGGGGCGTGACACGCGAGGCAGGGGAGAAAGATATGACCAAGGCCGCCATCGTCACCGCCGCGGGCCAGGGCATCGGCGCCGCCTGCGCGCGGGCGCTCGCCGAGGCCGGGTACGCCCTCGTCCTCATGTCCCCCTCGGGCAGCGCACGGGCGCTCGCCGAGGAGCTGGGCGGCGCCGGCATGGACGGCTCGGTGCTCAAGCCCGGCGACCTGCGGCGCCTCGTCGACCTCGCCATGGAGCGCCACGGGCGCATCGACGCCGTGGTCAACAACGCGGGCCACGGCGCCGGCACCACGGCCTACAGCACCTACGCCACCTACGACGCGCACGACATCGACCGCCTGCTGCTCGAGATCACCGACGACGAGTGGCACCAGGGGCTCGACATGTACGTCCTCTCCGTCATGCGCATGGCCCGGCTCGTGACCCCGATCATGCGCGAGCAGGGCGGGGGCGCCATTCTCAACATCTCCTCGATGGCGGCCTTCGAGCCGCGTCCCGCCTCGCCCATGAGCGTGCTGCGCGGGGCGCTCGCCGGCTACACCAAGCTCTACGCCGACCGCTACGGCGGCGACGGCATCCGCATGAACAACCTCCTGCCGGGCTTCATGGAGAACACGGACCCCGCCGAGGGGGTGCTGCGCGGCATCCCCGCGGGCCGCGCCGGCACCATGGCGGAGCTGGGCAAGACGGCGGTCTTCCTGTGCTCGCCCGACGCGGGCTACATCACGGGCCAGAACATCCTGCTCGACGGTGGCCTCAACCGCGCCGTGCGGTGAGGGGGCCGCCACGCCGGACCTGAAGGCCGCAATCGTCACCGCCGGGGGGCGTGGGATCGGGGCGGCCTGCGCGCGGGCGCTCGCGGAGCGGGGATATGGGCTCGCGCTCATGTCGCCCTCGGGCAGTGCCGAGGCCCTGGCGGAAGAGCTGGGCGGCATCGGTATGCGGGGCTCGGTGACGCAAGCGGCGGATATCGAGGCACTGGTGGCGCGCGCGCTCGAGGCTTTCGGGCGCATCGACGCGGTGGTCAACCATACGGGCTATGCCGCCGGCGTCCGGTTCGACGAGGAGCTGTTCGCACGCGGCTTCGGCGCGGACGAGGCGCTGCTCGCGCTCACCGACGACGATTGGCATGGCGGGCTCGAGATGTACTTGCTGAACGTGGTGCGCATGGCCCGGGCCGTGACCCCCATCATGCGGCGCCAGGGCGGTGGTGCCTTCCTCAACATCACTACCATGGCGACCTTCGAGCCGCGCCCGGTCTACCCGGTGAGCGTCATCCGCACCGCCCTCGCCGGCTTCACCAAGCTCTACGCCGACCGCTACGGCGCCGACGGCATCCGCATGAACAACCTCGCCCCCGGCTATATGGAGAACGTGAAGATGACCGAGCCCATCCGCGGCAGGATCCCCGCCGGCCGGGCCGGCGCCATGGTGGAGATCGGACGCACGGCGGCCTTCCTGGTGTCGCCTGACGCGGCCTACATCACGGGGCGCACGATCGTCGCCGACGGCGGGCTCAACCGCTCAATTCCATGAAACTGCCGTCGAGCCGACAACTCAGCTCGTCAGAGGCTGCTCAATCAAGTGTGGAAATGCTCGTCGACTAGGTGCCACAAAAAACAACGGCATGCATGATGCGGCAAGGAAGCAGGGTGAAGAGACCCGCAACGACAAGAGCGCCCAGGAATATTTCAATCATGGCCCTCTTGTGAGCAGCAACGTTATGGCGCCGTGCCATGACGACGGCGACCGGCAGCATTATCAGCGTGAAAATCGAGAGGCCATGGATCAAGCTGAATGGCCCGAGTTGCCGGAGGCCTTGTATCCAGAACGAGCTCGCCGCCACTGCCATCAATAGAAGAACCCAACCCCAACCAACGGCGCGATGCAGTGTGGTCCCTTTCGGGCCGACGAGCTGAACAACGCCTATGAGGAACGCGGCAATGGCCGCAAAGGCATGAAAAACGATGACGGGCTTGGCGGCCAGCAACGGTTCAATGGACGTCATCTCGGCGCGGGCCGCGATCGCAGGCCGTCGATCGGTTGCAGGATTTCCGCGAACGATCGCCGTGGAATCGCCACCTCGGCAAGCTGGAACGTGAAGTGCCAACCGTGGTTGCGCTTCACCGATACCCCCTGGCACCCGCGGCGAGGGTGCCGAGGGTGATGGGCTTGAAGGGGGAGCGGGGGCGGTAGGGGGCGACATCCCCGGGCGCCATGCCGCGCGCCTCGGCGATCAGCGCCGCGACCGTGGGGGCGCAGAGGCGGCCCTGGCACGGCCCCATGCCGCAGCGGGTATAGGCCTTGGCCTGGGTCAGGCCCATGGCCCCGAGGCGCGCGGCGGCGCGCACTTCACCGGCCGTCACCTCCTCGCAGCGGCAGGCGATGGTCTCGTCGTCGGCGGGCACCAATTGGGCGTGGGCCGGCCGGTAGAGTCGGTCGAGGAAGCGCCGCGCGCCCGCCAGCCGGCGCAGCGCCCGGCGCGCGGCGGCGGCGTGGCCGTCGTCGGTCGAGGCCCGGCCAAGTGCGACAGCGGCGCCCTGGGCGGCGAGGAGACCCTGGTGCCCGGCCGCCTGGGCCCCCATGATGCGGTCGCCGTCGCCCGCCACCAGGATGCCGGGTAGGCTCGTGCGGCCGTTCGTGTCGAGCCGCGGCCGCCAGCACATCTGTACCCCGTCCCACCAATGGTCGCAGCCGAGCGCCATGGTGACGTGGGTGTTGGGGATCACCCCTTCATGGAGCAGGACGAGGCCGGTCTCGATGCGCCCGGGCGCCCCGCCGGCGGTGAAGGCGATGGCCTCGCACGCCCCCTGCCCCTCGATGGCGAGGCCTCTCGCCTCGCGGATGCGCTCGACCCCCGCCCGGCGGAGGTCGCGGAGCCAGCCCCAGCCGCGCGCCAGCAGCCCACTCTCGAGCGCGAGCGCCGGCGCGTGGGGGAGGGCCGCGAGCTGGTTGCGGCGCGGCGTCGTCTCGACGAGGGCACGAATGGAGGCGCCCGCCTCGAGATACTGCCAGGCCAGGAGGTAGAGGAGCGGGCCGCCGCCGGCCAGCACCACCGGCTCCGCGGGCACGAGGGACGCGGTCTTGAGCAGGATCTGGGCCGCGCCCACGGTCATGACGCCGGGGAGCGTCCAGCCCGGGATGGGTACCGGCCGCTCCATGGCCCCGGTCGCCAGGATCACCTGGCCCGCGGTGGCCTGCTCGGCCGCACCCGCGCGCGAGAACCCTATCTCCCGCGCCCCGTTCAGGTCCCAGACGGTGGTGCCGGGCAGGTATTCGATATCCGCGGCATGGAAGCGCTCGACGAGCGCCATGCCCTCGGCGTGGTCCGGGCCCAGGGCCGCCGCGAGGCCGGGCGCCGGGCGGGCGGCGTGGCGGTAGACCTGGCCGCCCGGCCGCGGCTGCTCGTCGAGGACGGCGACGCGGAGGCCGAGGCGGGCACCCTCCAAGGCCGCCGCCATGCCGGCCGGGCCGGCGCCGACGATGGCCAGGTCCCAGTGGCGCTTCACAGCGGCGCCTTCCGCGCGCCCGCCTGGTGGGCGACGCGCATGCCGCCCCGCACCTCCTCCATGCAGGCCTGGCGGTTGGGAATGCCGTCGATCTCCACGAGGCAGTCGAAGCACACGCCCATCATGCAGTAGGGCGCGCGCGCGGCGCCCGAGACCGGCGTCGTCCGCATGGGCATGAGCCCGGTCTGGAAGAGGGCCGCCGCCACGCTCAGGCCAGCGGGCACCGTGACGGCCTCGCCATCGATGGTGAGCGTCACTTGGGGCTCGTCCCGCTCAGGTGCGAGGCGCCTGAACATCGAACCTCTTGGGGTGGAGCTTGGCGATGGCCTCGGGCCTGTCGGCGCCCATGATCCAGCCGCCGAGCTCGCGCGCATGGGCGGCGGCGAGGGTTACGCCCGAGTGGCAGGCGGCGACGAAGGCGCCGGGGCAGGCCTCGGACTCGGCGTAGATGGGCAGGCCGTCGGGCGAGAGCACGCGCAGCGCACCCCAGGCGCGCACCACCTGGATGTCCCGGAGGATGGGGAAGCTCGCCACCGCGCGGGCGGCGATGTCGGTGATGGTGGCCGCGGTGGTGCCGGTATCGAACCCTACATCCTCCTTCGAATCGCCCATCAGTAGGCTGCCCTCGGCCGTCTGGCGCACGTTCTGGGTGGGGAGGTCGAGGAACGGGGCGACGCGCTCGGTGACCAGGATCTGGCCGCGCTCGGGGTGGAGCGGGATTTGGAGGCCGACCATCCCGGCGAGGCGCGGGGTGCCGTTGCCGGCCGCGATCACGAGGCGCGGGGCATGCAGGTCCGCCGCGTCCGTCCGCACCCGGAAGGTCCCGCCCGCGTGGGTGATCTCGCCGACCGGCGGGCCCGGCCTATAGACCCCGCCCCTGGCCGTGAAGCCGGCCTGGAGGGCGCGCAGGGTGAAGAGCGGGTTGGCGGTGCCGTCATAGGGCGTGAAGGAGGCGCCGTAGACGGCGGGGCCGATCGCGGGCAGGCGCCGGCGCAGCTCCGGGCCCGTCACCATCTCGTATTCGAAGCCGTCGTTGCCGGCGTCGCGGCGGTGGCGCTCCATCATGGCGCGGCGGTCGAGGAACTCGGCCTCGCTCAGGCACAGGGTGAAGCCGCCCTTGCGCTCGTGATGGGTATCGGCGCCGACTGCTTCGAGGAGCTCGGCCGCGAGTCCCGGCCAGCGGTCGGCCGACATGCGCGTCCAGCGCGTGTAGTGAGGCGCGCCGTCGCCCTTGCTCTGCACCCAGACGAGACCGAAATTGCCGCGCGCGGCGCGAAAGGCGCGGTCGCCCTCGTCGAGCAGCATGACGCGCGAGGCATGCCGCGTAAGCCCATAGGCGATGGCCGAGCCCACCAGCCCGCCGCCGATGACGATGACGTCCGCGTTCGCTGTTCGATGATTCACCATGGTTCGGAGGCAAGATAGTCGAAGCGCCGGACGGGCGCCATTGTGTCCGTGCAATACGAGCAAACGATAGATGCGAGACTGCTTGAACAACCACAATTCACCGACTATGTAACCAATCAGGTGACGATACCAAGACGGTTACACTCATCCAGCGTGTCGCGGTCCGAATGGCGATCAGAAATTTCCGGCACGAGGGCCTTGAGGAGTTGTTCGAGAAGGGCGCGACTGGAAAGATCGGTCGCCGGTTTCACAAGCGGCTTATCCAACTCATGGATATCCTCGATGCGGCGGTTGCGATCCAGGATCTCGTTGGCGTCAGCGATTTCCATACACTCAAGGGCGATCGCAAGGATGAGCATTCGATGCATGTTAACGGCAATTGGGTCATCACCTTCAAGTTCGAGAGCGGCGAGGTTCTCGACCTCGGATTCGAGGACTACCATTGATATCGAGAGCGGACGGAGGAAAAGCGATGCCCAAGCGCGAGAGGCGCCCGACCCCGCCGGGGGAAATTCTCCGGGAATTTTACTTGCAGCCGCGAGGCCTTAGCGTATCCCGTTTTGCACGCGCGGCGGATCTGACGCGAAAGCACGTCAGCAACATCGTCAACGGACGGGCTTCGATCACGTCGGAGACAGCCGTCAGGTTCGCCGAGGTTCTAAAGACCACGCCACAATTCTGGCTCAATCTCCAGAACGCAGTGGACCTGTTCGATGCCCGGCGCAAGCTGGGGACCTGGCGGCCCGCCGAAACGCACGCCTCGGGCACCGCAACCGACTAGTGGTTCGAGTCTGACGCTTGGAACCCTCTCCCCACCGGGGAGAGGGTGGGGCGAGCAGCGCACCGGGTGAGGGCGTGGCCGCCGGCAGGCGGCGGAAAGTCTCTTATAACGCGCCGACGCGCGCCCCCCACCCCGACCCTCTCCCCATGTACAGACCGGAGACATAGCTGACAGGTGTTCGGAGACATGGTTGACACTTTCCCGGTCCCTGGCGGATTGGGGAAGGATTGGATCATGGTCTGGCGGGAGCGGTTGGTGATGGATCTGCGAGAGGAGTTTGTGGGTCTGGCGGGAAGCGCGGGGGCGAACCGGCGTGAGCTGTGCCGTCGGTTCGGGATCAGCGCCCAGACCGGCTACAAATGGCTGCGGCGGCACGCGGCCGAGGGGCGGGAGGGCTTGGCCGACCGCTCGCGGCGGCCGCGGACGAGCCCGGGGCGTGTGGCGCCGGTGCTCGAGGCGGCGGTGCTCGCGGTGCGGGCCGACAGCAACCAGGCGTGGGGCGGCCGCAAGATCCGGCGGCGGCTCCAGGACCTCGGCCACGCGGCGGTGCCGAGCGCCAGTACGATCACCGAGATCCTGCGCCGCCACGACAAGCTGGACGCGGCGGCGGCCGGGCCGGCGCGCTGGTGCCGGTTCGAGCGCGCCGGCCCGAACGAGCTGTGGCAGATGGACTTCAAGGGCCACTTCGCGACCGTGGCCGGGCGCTGCCATCCCTTGACGGTGCTCGACGACCACGCGCGCTACGCGCTCGGGCTCGCCGCCTGCGCCGACGAGCGCGCGGAGACGGTGCGCGAGCGGCTGAGCGCCATCTTCCGGCGCTACGGGCTGCCCGAGGCGATGCTGATGGACAACGGCGCGCCGTGGGGCGACGCCGGCGGCCAGCCCTACACCGTGCTCACCGTGTGGCTGATGCGGCTCGGCATCCGCATCGCCCACTGCCGCCCCTACCATCCCCAGACCCAAGGCAAGGACGAGCGCTTCCACCGCACATTGGCGGCCGAGGTCCTGGCCGGGCGCCGCTTCGCCGATCTCGGCGAGTGCCAGGGCGCATTCTCGCGCTGGCGCCACGTCTACAACCACCAGCGCCCGCACGAGGCCCTCGATCTCGACGTGCCGGCGCGCCGCTACCGCCCCAGCGCGGTCGCCTTCCCGGAGACGCCGCCCGAGATCGCATACGGTCCCGGCGATAGGGTGCGCAAGGTCCAGAGCGGCGGCATGGTCAGCTTCCAGGGCCGCCAGTTCCGCATCTCCAAGGCGTTCAAGGGACAGCCCATCGCCCTGTGCCCGAGCGCCGTCGACGGCGTGTTCACGGTGCGCTTCGGCGCCAACACCATCGCCCATATCGACTTCCGAAAAGCGCCCGCCGAGACACGAGCCGCCTGTGGATTTGATGGATATCGCTGGCGCGATACCCACAACCCCACAGGCACAACAACCGCAAAACAGGATTGATCTGGTATTGAAGTGCAGCATCCGAGGTGTCAACCATGTCCCCGAACACCCGTCAACCATGTCCCCGGTCTATACACCACAAGGGGAGAGGGGGATTCTTTCGTCGCGTTCAATCCACTAGGTTCGGCGAGACGCTCATCGCCGGTCGTCAGACCAAATCGGGGCGGCATGAAGACTACCGCCCGTTCCTGCGCCATCCCCATCGCGCGGCCATTGACGTGGGCGGTGTGGGGCGTAACCTCCCGGGTCTGAGAGAGGTTCGGGCAACCACGCGAGAAAGGAGCCAGGGGATGAACGCGAAACTCGCCGCCGTGGCGGATCGGTCCTTGAAGGGTCATGTCAGCGACGCCGAATGGGAATCCAGGATCGACCTCGCGGCCTGCTACCGGCTCGTGGCCCATTACGGCATGACCGACCTGACGGCGCTGCACATCTCGGCGCGCCTGCCGGACGCGCCGGACCAGTTCCTGCTCAACCCCTACGGCCTCCTGTTCGAGGAGATCACGGCGTCCAGCCTCGTCAAGCTGGATATGGACGGCAACATCCTCGACGACACGCCCTACGGCCTCAACATGGCCGGCCACTGCATCCATTCGGCCGTCCTCATGGCCCGGCCCGACGTGGCCTGCGCAATCCACACCCACACGCCGGCGGGCATCGCCATCTCGGCTCAGAAGGTCGGGCTGCTCATGCTCTCGCAGACGGCGCTCCGCTTCCACGGCCACATCGCCTATCACGATTACGAGGGCATCGCGACCGACCTCGAGGAGCGCGAGCGCCTGGCCCGGGACCTGGGCGGGGCCAGCGCCCTCGTCATGCGCAACCACGGCCTCCTGGTGGCCGGGCGGACGGTGGCCGAGGCCTTCACCCTGATCAGCGAGCTCGAGCGCGCCTGCGTCTCGCAGATCCAGGCCCAGTCGGGCGGCGCCGAGCTGATCGTGGTCTCCCAGGACCTGGCCGACCACACGGCCGCGCAGTACAAGGCCTTCTACCACAACAAGCCGGCGGGGGAGAGCGGCTGGCCCGCCTTGATGCGCAAGATGGACAGGCTCGACCCCAGCTATCGGACCTGAGCGCGCCATGGAATACCGCCGGCTCGGCCGCAGCGGGCTCCGGGTCTCGCCCCTCTGCCTCGGCACCATGCTGTTCGGCGCCCAGACGAGCGAGGCGACGGCGCGGCGCATGCTCGACCTCGCGCGCGCGGCGGGCGTCAACTTCATCGACACCGCCGACCAGTACGTGCACGGCCGGTCGGAGGAGATCGTCGGCAAGCTGGTGGCCAAGGACCGCGGCGACTGGGTCATCGCCACCAAGGTCGGCACGGTGTGGAGCGAGCGCCCCAACGAGTCCGGCACCGGGCGCGCCTGGATCATGCGCCAGGTCGAGGCGAGCCTGGCCCGCCTGGGCACCGACTACATCGATATATACTACACCCATGTCGACGACCAGGGCACGCCGGTCGAGGAGACCGTACGCGCCATGGGCGACCTGATCGGTGCCGGCAAGGTGCGCCATTTCGGCATCAGCAACTACCGCGGCTGGCGCATCGCGCTGATAGCCGAGGCCTGCGACCGCCTCGGCGTGCCCCGGCCCGTCGTGTGCCAGCCCTACTACAACGCCATGAACCGCATGCCCGAGGTGGAGGTGCTGCCCGCCTGCGGCCATTACGGCATCGGCGTCGCCCCCTACAGCCCCATCGCCCGCGGCGTCCTCACCGGCAAGTACCCGACCGCCGGCGCGCCGCCCAAGGGCACCCGCGCTGGGCGCGGGGATGCGCGCATCATGAGTTCGGAATACCGCCCCGAATCCCTCGCCATAGCCCAGATCATCAAGGCGCACGCCGAGCGCCGGGGCATGACGGCGGCCCAGTTCGCGGTCCTCTGGGTGCTCGACAACAAGCTGGTCACCTCGGCCATCGCGGGGCCGCGCACAACTTCCCAGTGGAAGGAGTATCTGGGCGCCCTCGACCATACTTTCGAGGCCGGGGACGAGGCGCTCATCGACACCCTCGTGCCCCCCGGCCATCCCTCGACCCCCGGCTACACGGACCCCTCCTACCCCATCACTGGCCGCCCCACCTGGGCGGGATGATCGAGCCCTTGGCCGCCGGCTCCGGCGCCGCGCGCCCCAACCTCTCCGCCGCCGCCCTCGCCGCGGCGCTTGCACGCCACGGCGTCACCCTCACCTTCGGCCAGAGCATCCCCAGCGCCTTCCACCTGGCCGCCGCCGACATCGGCATCCGCCAGATCGGCTACCGTACCGAGAACGCGGGGGCCGCCATGGCCGACGGCTACGCCCGCATCGCCAACCGCGTCGCCGTGGTGACGGCCCAGAACGGGCCGGCGGCGACCCTGCTCGTCCCCGGCCTGGCCGAGGCCTACAAGGCATCGGTCCCCGTCCTCGCCATCGTCCAGGACGTGGCGCGCGCCACCGTCGACCGCAACGCGTTTCAGGAGATCGACCATTTCGACCTGTTCCGCGCGTGCGCCAAGTGGGTGCGCCGGGTCGCGGTGGCGGACCGTATCGACGATTACGTGGACATGGCCTTCGCGGCGGCGTCGAGCGGGCGGCCGGGGCCGGCCGTCCTCCTCTGCCCCGTGGACATGCTGGGTGACGCGGTCGCGACCGGCGGGCACAGGACGGCGCGGCTCGGCCACTCGCCGCTCGACCCGGCAATCGCCGACCCCGAGCGCATCGAAGCGGCGGCCGCGCTGCTGGCCGGGGCCGAGCGCCCGCTCGTCATCGCCGGCGGCGGCTGCCACCTCTCGGGCGCGCAAGGGGCGGTCGCGGGATTGCAGGAACGCACCTCCCTGCCGGTGGCGACGACCCTCATGGGCAAGGGCGTGGTGGACGAGCGCCACCCCCTGTCGCTGGGCGTGGTGGGCTACACCATGGGCCGGCTCGGCATGGCCCACCACCTGCGGCCCATGATCGAGGGCGCGGACGCGGTCCTCCTGATCGGCACCCGGACCAACCAGAACGGCACGGACTCCTGGTCCCTCCTGCCGCGCGAGGCGCGCCTCGTCCATCTCGACATCGACGGGGCCGAGGTCGGGCGCAACTACGAGGCCATGCGCCTCGTGGGCGACGCCCGGCTCACCCTCGAGGCGCTCTCGGAACGGCTCGACCGCATGGACCTGGGCAAGCGCCGGGCCGCGCGGCCGGCGGTCGAGCGCCGAATCGCGGCGGGGCGCGCGGCCCATGTTCGCGATGCGACGCCGGTCCTCGAATCGAATGCCGTGCCGATCCGGCCCGAACGCATGATGGCCGACGTGCGCGCGGTGCTCGAGCCCTCGACCATCACCGTCGCCGACGCCAGCTATGCCTCGGTCTGGGTCGGGAACTACCTCCACGCGCTCCGCCCCGGCATGCGCTTCCTCACCCCGCGCGGGCTCGCCGGCCTCGGCTGGGGCCTGCCCATGGCGCTCGGCGCCAAGCTCGCGGCGCCCGAGAGCGCGGTCCTGTGCTTCGTCGGCGACGGCGGCTTCGGCCATGTCTGGTCGGAGCTGGAAACGGCCCGGCGCATGGGCATCGAGGTCGTGGTGACGGTCTTCTCCAACCAGATCCTCGGCTTCCAGCGCGACGCCGAGGACACGCGCTTCGGCCGCCACACGGACGCCATCTATTTCGAGCCCGTGGACCATGCCGGCATCGCGCGCGATTGCGGCTGCCTCGGTGTCCGCGTCGAGCGGCCGGAGGACTACGCCCCGGCCCTGGCCGCGGCCATGGCGGCCGAGCGCACCACGGTGATCGACGCCATTGTCGACCCCGACGCCAAGCCGCCGCTTACACTGTTTGAATAAGGGGGCGGGGCGGGGTCGCCCCCGCGCGGCGGCTCAGCCCTCGCCGCCCACGCCATGGAGATGGACAATGTGGGCGCGGTAGGCCTCGACCTCGGCATCGATGCGCGCTTCGTCCCAGCCCAGGATATCGGCCACCGTCTCGGCCGCCTTTTGCGCCCCTTCGCGGGCCATGGTCTCGGTCCAGCCGGCACCCACCCGCCGGAACAGGAGGTCCACAAGGGTCATGGGCTGCTCGCGCTCCGCCGCGTGGCGCAGGTCGCTGAGCGTGACGCCCCCCCAGTGGTTGAGGAGGGCGGGCGAATCCACGTCCTCGGGGAAGGGCTTGGCGGCATAGGAAATTTCCTGGCGCGCGCCCGATGGGGCGATGCGGCGGCCGACGGCGGCCGAGAGCTGGCGCCCGGCGAAGCGGTGGGACTGGATGGGTGAGGAGGTCATGGCGAAGGCGCCGGGCAAGCCGTCGGCGGCAAGATCGTGGAGGGTGTGGCCGCGCTTGCCCATGGGCTCGTCCGCATCGTAGGTGAGCGGGCGCACCCCGGCCCAGCTGAACAGCACGTCCGCGCGCTTCACGCCGGCGCCCGGCAGCAGGTGGTCGATCTCGTGGATCAGGTGCTCGATCTCCGCCTCGGTCGCCTTCACGTCGTCGATATCGCCCTCGAAGGCCGTATCGGTGGGGCCGGCATAGTGCATGCCGCGCCAGGGGATGAGGTAGAAGGGCTCGCGCCCGGTCGTATGGGTGCAGACGCCGTAGGGCGCGCATTCGGGCGGCAGGCGGACCATGACGTGGCAGCCCTTGGTGCCCAGGATCTTGCGCCCGGCGGATGCGCTCCCCAGCCCGTTGACCCGGTCGGTCCAGACCCCGGCGGTGTTGAGCACGCATTTGGCCTCGACAACCGCCGCGGCGCCGACCTCGAAGCCGTCGCCGAGGGTTACGCGCCAGCCCCCGCCCGCGCGGTCGAGGCCGGTGACGGGCGTGTGATTGCGCGCGAGGGCACCCATGCGCACGGCATCGAGAATGGTGTCGAGGGCGATGTGCTCGGGCCACTCGTAGCGGAACTCGCGCCAGGTCTGGACGCAGCGCAGCTTCGCGGGCTCGCGCAGCCATTCGAGGAGCGGCGTCTTGCTTGCCTCGGCCGCGCTCAAGCGCGCGGTGCCGAGCGGCACGCCGCCCTTGGGGGCCAGGGACGCGACCAGGCGGAGCCCGAGCCCCACATGCCAGGGACTGTAGGGGCCGTCCTCGTAGACCGGGAAGCAGAAGGTGAAGCCGTGCAGCCGCTCGGGCATGGTGGTGGAGAGCTCCGTACGCGCGGCCATGGCGTCGCGCGCCCGGCCCAGGTTGCGCAGGAAGTTGCGCGGGCGGAAAAGCGGCTCCCAGACCGAGGGCTCGCGGTAGCCGAGCCCCTCGCCCGGCTCGAGGAAGCGCAGCCCGCAATGGAGCAGGCGGCTCGACCGGCTGCTCGCCCCGCTCGCAAAATCGCCCTTGTCGACGATGAGAACGCTGTAGCCCTCCGCCGCCAGGTGCTGGGCGGCGCTGATCCCGCTGACCCCGGCGCCGACGATGGCCACGTCGAACGCGCGGCCATCGAGCTCGTCGAGTGGCATGCGCTGCATCTTAGGCTCCCTCTCGAATTCAGGCGGTAACGAGCCTGGGCCCGCTTCCGAGATTACCCACCCCGGGCCCCACCCTTCGACAAGCTCAGTGTGAGGCCCTCATGCTGAGCCTGTCGAAGTATGAGGGCCGACGGTGTGACTCTCCGTTTCATGCCGTCAATCATGGCCCGATGTCCGCGCCGATTCGGTGATGGCGCGCGAGGTAGGCGTGATAGGCCGCGACCTCGGCATCGATGCGGGCCTCGTCCCAGCCCAGGATGTCGGCCACGGTCTCGGCCGCCTTGCGGGCACCCTCGCGGGCCATGGTCTCGGTCCAGCCCGCACCCACCCGCCGGAACAGGAGGTCGGCCAGACTCGCCGGCTGTTCGTGCTCGGCCGCGTGGCGCAGGTCCGCGAGGGTGGCCCCGGCCCAGTGGTTGAGCAGGGCGGGCGAGACTTCGTCCGCGGGCGCGGTCTTGGCGGCGTAGGAGATGTCCTGGCGCGGCCCCGAGGGCGCGACGCGCGCCGCGACCGCCAGGCACAGCGCCCGGCCCACCTGGCGGTAATACATGATGGGTGTCGAGGTCTGGGCGAAGGCACCCGGCAGGCCGTCCGCCGCGAGGTCGTGGAAGGTGGGGTCGCGGAGGCCCATGGATTCGACCGGATCGTAGGTGAGCGGGCGCACCCCGGCCCAGGCGTACAGCACGTCCTCGCGGCCGATGCCCGCCGCGGGCAGCCAGTGGCCGACCTCGGCCAGGAGCTGCTCGATCTCCGTCTCGGTCGGGCGCACATCGTCCTCGTCCCCGTCGTGGGGCGTGTCGGTCGGCCCCACGTAATGCATGCCGCGCCAGGGCAAGAGGTAGAAGGGCCCGCGGTCGCCCGTATGGATGCCGAGGCCGTGGCCCTCGCAGCCGGGTGGCAGCCGGAACATGATGTGCGTGCCCTTCGTCCCCCTGACCTTGCGCCCCGCGCGGTCGCTTCCGAGCCGGTTGACCCGGTCGGTCCACATGCCGGTGGTGTTGAGCACCCACTTCGCCCGCACCGTGGCGACGGCCGCCGCCTCCAGCGCATCGCCGAGGGTGATGCGCCAATCGCGGCCCTCGCGCGCGAGGCCGGTGACCGGGGTGTAGTTGCGGGCCGCGGCCCCCATGCGCTCGGCGTCGAGCACGCTGTCCATGACGATGCGCTCGGCCCATTCGTATTGGAATTCGCGGAAGGTGTGGGTGCTGCTCACCCGATCGGGCTCGCGCAGCAATCGGAGGAGCGGCACTTCCGCCGCCTCGCGCCGCGAAAGCCGCCGCCCCTCGAGCGGCAGCCCGCCGCGCGGGCCGAGCGCCGAAAGCAGCTTGAGCCCGGCCCCCACGTGCCAGGGCCGGTAGGGGCCGCCCTCGTAGTTCACCAGGCAGAACGTGAAGTCGCGGACGCGCTCGGGCATGGTGGTGGCGATCTCGTGCCGCGCGGCAATGGCGCCGCGCGCCCGGCCCAGGTTGTGCAGGTACCGGCGCGGGTGGAGCACGGGATCCCACATGGTGGGGTTGCGGTAGGCGAGGCCCTCGCCCGGCTCCAAATACCGCAAGCCGCAATGGAGCAGCCGGCTCGACCGGCTGCTGGAGCCGCCGCCGAAGTCGCCCTTGTCGACGATGAGCACCCCATAGCCCGCCGCCGCCAGGTGATGGGCCGCGCCCGCGCCGATGGCGCCGGCACCGATCACCGCCACGTCGAAATCGCGCCCCTCGAGCGCCGAGAGCGCCAGGCGCGGCATCTCATTCCCCTCCCAGAACCCGCCGGTCACCGCCATGGAGGCCATCCGGGCCGACCCGGTGATTGCGGGCGAGATACGCTTCGTACCTCTCGACCTCTCGCGCCACGCGCGCTTCGTCCCAGCCCATGGGCGCCGCCACCTCCTCGGCCGCGCGGCGGGCGGCCTCGCGGGCCATGGTCTCGGTCCAGCCCGCGCCCACCCGGCGGAACAGGATGTCGATCAGGTCCGTGCAGTGCTCGTGCTCGGCCACGTGGCGCAGGTCCGAGAGCTTGACCTCGGTGAAGTGGTCGAGCAGTGGCGGCGAGTTCTGGTTCTCGGGCAAGCGCCGCGCCTCGTAGGAGATCGCCTGGGGCTCGCCCGAGGGCTCGATGCGCTTGGCGACGGCGTCGCGCAGCTCCATCCCGGCCGAGCGGTGGGTCATGACCGGCCCCGCTGTCAGGGCGAGGACGCCCGGCATGCCCTCGCGCGCCATGTCGTGGACCTGGCGCCGCCGCGCGCCCTTGGGCTCGGCTGGGTCGTAGGTGAGCGGGCGCACCCCGGCCCAGGCGAAGAGCACGTCCTGGCGCTGGAAGCCGAGGCCCGGCATGAGGTGGTTGACCTCACCGATGAGCCAGTCGATCTCCTCGTCCTCGGGCCGGACATCGTCGATATCGCCCTCATAGACCGTCTCGGTGGGCCCGAAATAATGCAAATCGCGCCAGGGGAAGCAGTAGAGGTGCTCGCCCTCCCGGTTGTGGCCCATGACACCCTGGCCCTTGCACCGGGGCGCTAGACGCACGGCCAGGTGGATACCCTTGGTGCCGAGGATTTTGCGCCCGGCCCCGTCACCTGCCATGGCATTGACGCGATCGATCCAGATGCCGGCCATGTTGAGGACCATGCGGGCCCGGATCGAGGCCGTCCCCTCCTCACCGAGCCCGTCGGCGAGGTCGAGGCGCCAGCGCCCGTCCCCCTCCCGCGCCATGCCGGTGACGGTGGTGTAGTTGCGCGCCGTCGCCCCCATGCGCTCGGCGTCGAGCACCGTGTCCATGGCGATGCGCTCGGGCCAATGGAACTGGTACTCGTGATAGCGGCCGGCGGCCACCAGGCGCTCGGGCTCGCGCATCCATTCGAGGAGCGGGAGCTTGAGCGCCGCCGCGGGCGTCAGCATCTCGAAGTCGAGCGGCAGGTCGCCCGGCCCCAGCATCTCCAGCATCTTGAAGGCGAGGCGCACCTGCCAGGGCCGGTAGGGGTCGCCCTCATAGATGGGAAAGCTGAAGGTGAGGTTCCGCGCCCGCTCGGGCGTGGTGTTGACGAACTGGCTGCGCGTCGCCATGGCGGCCTTGGCCATGCCGAGCGCGGTCAGGAGCTGGCCCGGGTGGCGCACGAATTCCCAGATCGAGTCGCCGGGGGCGAGATAGCGGATACCGCCGCTCAGCATGCGGCTCGAGCGGCTCGACGAGCCCGACGCGTAATCGCCCTTGTCCGCGAGGAAGACGGAATAGCCGGCGGCGGCGAGATGCTGCGCCGCGCCGCAGCCGTTGAGCCCCGCGCCGACCACCGCCACGTCGAATTCGCGGCCGTCGAGCGCACCAAGAGGTTCGCGCGCCATGTTGCCCCCCGAAAGTCGCTTCACCCGGTGAGCCTAGTGTGCCGTCCCAAGAATATATAGCCCCTAGGACGGCCCGCCGGGGATTGCCGCCGGGGGCCGCTTCGGCGAAGCTAGGCGCCATGCAGGGAGGAGGCTCACACATTGCCCGGGCGGGGGCGCTGTTGGCGCACGAGTCGTTCTACAAGGCCTTCGCAACCCGCGACATCGAGGCCAAGGACGCGATCTGGGCGCGCGAATGCGGCGTCACCTGCATCCATCCGCGATGGCCGCCCCTGTTCGATCGCCGTCAGATCATGGAGAGCTGGGTGGCGATCTTCGAGAGCTCCGACGAATTCCACATCAGGCCCCACGACCCGCGCTACCACTCCAACGACGGGTGGCTCAACGTCATCTGTTTCGAGGAGCTCGGCGAGATGTGGCTGGCGGCCACCAACATCTATGTCTGGGAGGAAGGCGTGCTGAAGATCGCCCACCACCAAGCCGGCCCGACCTCCGGCGAGCCCCCGGTGGGCGCGCCGCCCGACTCCGACATGGTGCATTAGCAAGAGGGAATACCTGTCACATGAGCAGACCCGAACCGGGTGAGGTCAGTCGCGTCGCCGTCATCGGCACCGGCACCATCGGCGCGAGCTGGGCCGGCTACTTCCTGGCCCGCGGCATGAGCGTGGCGGCCACCGACCCGGCACCCAACGCCGAGGAGCGCCTGTTCGCCTATGTCGACCGCGCCTGGCCCGTGCTCGAGGAGCTCGGCCTGGTGGTGGACGGCGCCGCCATCGATCGTCTGGTCTTCGAGCCCTCGGTCCGGAAGGCGGTGCGGGCGGCCGAGTTCGTGCAGGAGAACGGCCCGGAGCTCGAGGACGCCAAGACCGATCTGATCGCCGAGATCGACGCCGCCTGCCCGCGCGACACCGTCATCGCCTCCAGCACCTCGGCCCTGCTCATGACGCCGCTCCAGTCCAAGTGCCGGCACCCGGAGCGCTGCGTCCTCGCGCACCCCTTCAACCCACCGCACCTGATCCCCCTGGTCGAGCTCTCCGGCGGCAAGGCGACGGACCCAGCGGTGCTCGACTGGGCGCACGCTTTCTACGAGGGAATCGGGCGCTCGCCCATCCGGTTGGGGCGCGAGGTCTTCGGCCACGTCGCCAACCGCCTGCAGTACGTGGTGTGGAACGAGGCCGTGCGGCTGGTGCTGGACGGGGTGGCCAGCGTCGCCGACGTGGAACGCGCGATGCGCGACGGCCCCGGCCTGCGCTGGGCGTTCATGGGGCCGTTCGGCACCCTCAACCTGACGGGCGGCGAGGGCGGGCTCGCGCGGACCTTCGAGATGTTCCGCGCCCGCGACCGTGGCAATACCGACCGCGCCGCGCGCCGCACGCTCACGCCCGAGCAGGAGCAGGTGATGATCGACGGCATCGACGAGGCGAACGGTGGCCGGGATATCGCCGAGATCATCCGCGCCCGGGACGCACGCCTCGTCGGCCTCCTCAAGATGCGTGCGGCCTTGGATGCGGAGGATGCCGGCTAATACCAGCGGCCGATGAGCTCGACTCATCGACCGCTGGCAAGCGCGACCGCGCGCCCGAGCTTATGCGAGGTAAGCCAAGGCCGCGGACGCGGCCGCCCGGCGTCTGAGGGAACATGCAACGGGTCATTCTTATGGGCCGTTGGTTGTCTAATTCCGGTTCGTTGGTCAAGCCCTTCCGGACCCTTGTCTCCACCGGGAACACGGTTGTCTGCGAAGTCTTCCCCGGCGGGTCCGCCGGGTCGCTTCATGATAGTGCCCTTTGGCTTCGGCCTCCCAAGGTATTAGACGCAATCGCGAACGGCTGTCCGCCTTGCAGCCAAGCGAGCGGGATCGCCTCGGCCATCGTCCCGGCGGGGACGGGTCTTCCGCTTCTCGCGGAGCTCTCTCTTCTCCTTATCCAGCTATGCCGTGGCGCTCGCCTCCTTTTCCGGCCAGCGGAAGGCTTCGCCGGTGATCAGCATCCGGTGCAGGATCACCGCCAGCCGGCGCGCCAGCGCCACGCAGGCCTTCTTGTGGCTGGTCCGCCTCTTGATCCGGCGCGCCCAGTCCTTCAGCGGGTGGGCCCGGCGCACCACCGTCAGCAGGCTGTTGGCGGCCTCGTAGAGCAGCGCCCGCAGCATGGCGTCGCCGTGTTTCGAGATGCGCCCCGAATAGTCCATCCCACCCGACTGCCAGCGCCGCGACGTGAGCCCCACATAGGCCCCCACCGCGCGCGATTTGGCGAACCGCTCCGCTTCGCCAATGGTCGCCACATAGGCCAGCGCCGTCACCGGCCCCACCCCCGGTGTGCTCATCAGCAAACGGCAGGCCGGAGAGCCTTTCGCCCGCCCCACGACCGCCTCGTCCAGCCGCCCGATCTCGCGGCCCAGCGCCGCCGCCGCGGACAGAAGCGGCTCGATCATCACCTTCAGCTCGGGACGCCCCTCCAACGCCTCGCGGACGCGTCCGGCCAGCTTGCCCGAGCCCTTGGGAAAGCGAAGGCCCAACGACCCCAACAGGCCACGGATCGCGTTCTCCGTATCGCGCCGCTGGCGCACCAGATGACAGCGCGCCTTGAGAAGTGCCCGCGCCTCTTGCGCCACCTCGATCTTCACCGCCACAGGGCGGCAGAACCCCGTGCGCGCGATCTCCGCCAAGAGCTCGGCGTCGTTCGCATCCGTCTTGTTGTGCTGAAGACGCATCACAGCGTTCGCCTGGCGCGCGTCGATCACATCGACCGAGACCCCCAGCCGGCCCAGCTCCCGCGCCAGCCAGCCACTCAGCGTACCCGTCTCCAGAACGATACGGCCAGGGCACAGACAATGCTCCCGCAAAGCTGCGAACAGCGCCCCCGGATCGGTCGCAACCTTGCCGCGCGCCAATATCTTTCCCGCCACGTCCTTCACGCAAAACGCCGTCTCTTCCTTCGACACATCAAACCCAACATACTCCGTCATGGTCACTCTCCTTGGTTTGCCCACTGGGGCGCGTCCTCGCGACCCCGAATCATAGGCCCGGGAGAGTGACCACCGGAATTACGCTATGTATAAGGGTTGCATTCGCGCTTCGGTTTCGGGCGCGCTCGCGGCTCTGGCGGTGGCGGGAGCGGCGGCCGGACCTCTCGTCTGTGCCGGAGGGATGGGCGAGGGCCAGGCGGTCGTCTCGATCGAATTCCCCGGCCCGGCGCCGCTCGGAAGCTGGTGGGCGGCGGTGGCCGAGCCCGCGGCCCCGCGCTACCGCTACACCGTGCTCGGCATGTGCGGTGAGTTGGCCATGCCCGAGCCATGCCCGGTGGAGATGGTGTTCGACGCCGTCGGCTATCGCGGCATGGCGCTTGCGCCCAGCGCGGAAGCGGCAGCCGCGGCGGCGGAGCGCAACTGCCATACCGCGATCGAAAAGGACTACGGCGGCCTGCGGAACGAGTTCGCGGTAACGCCACGCTGCGAAGTTCGTCAGGTGGTTCGGTGCGACCCCGGATCGGCCGCCGATTGAAGGGGGAACCGGCCGGTCATTTCCGTCCTCCGGCGACACGCCCTTCCTCCTTGGGCATTGACCGGTTTGGGCGCCGGGACCAGGAGGATCGCCCTCGCGCCGGGCCACCGCTACACTCTTGCCCAACCATTCGCACGACGCCCTGGAGGCGACGGGAGCCGATGACCAAGCTTCACAATTGCGGCGCCACGCGCGGGCGTGACCGCCGCCCGCCGCGCGCGCGATGACCTACGCCCAGATCGTCGTCCTGGCGCTGGTGCCGGCCCTGTTCGTCTTCTTCGTCTGGGGGCGCTGGCGCTACGACGTGGTCGCCTTCGTCGCCCTCCTGGTCGCCGTGGTCCTCGGCGTGGTGCCGGCGGCGGGCGCCTTCGCTGGCTTCGGGCACCCCGCGACCATCACCGTGGCCGCCGTCCTGGTGGTGAGCCGCGCGCTTTCGAACGCCGGCGCCATCGATTTGGTGGCGCGCACCCTGCGCCCCGCGGCGCGCACGGTGACGAGTCACGTGGCCGCGCTCTCCGGCGCGGCCGCGGCGCTTTCGGGCTTCATCAACAACGTGGGCGCCCTGGCCCTCTTCATGCCCGTGGCGATCGAGACCGCGCGCAAGGCCGGGCGCTCCCCCGCCACGGTGCTGATGCCCCTTTCCTTCGGCTCGATCCTGGGTGGCCTGGTGACGCTGATCGGCACGCCGCCCAACATCATCATCGCCGCCTATCGCGGCACCATCGGCGAAGAGCCCTTCGCCATGTTCGACTTCGCGCCCGTGGGCTTGCCCATCGCGGTCGTCGGCGTCGCCTTCGTGGCGCTCGTGGGCTGGCGCCTGATCCCATCCCAGCGCCGCGCGGCCCGGCCCGCGGAGGCCATGTTCGACATCGGCGACTATGTCGGCGAGGCGCGCGTGCCCGAGGACTCGAAGGCCGTGGGCAAGGCGGTCTTCGAGCTCGACGACGTGACCCATGAGACCGACGCCCTGATCGTCGGCCTGATCCGGGGCGCGAGGCGCATCCTCGCCGTGCGGCGCGAGCGTATCCAAGCCGGCGACCTACTGCTCATCGAGGCCGCGCCCGAGGCGCTCGGCAAGCTCTCGGCCGCCCTCGGCCTCGATCTCGTCGCCGACCCCGCGGATGAGGCGGGGGCGGACGGCGAGGCGGGGGGGAAGGCGGAGCCGCGCTCCATTAGCCTGCGCTCCGACGACGTCGCCGTCTCCGAGGCCGTGGTCGGCCCGCGCTCGCGCGTCGCCGGGCGCACGGCGGAGACCATCCATTTCCGGCGCCGTTACGGCGCCAACCTGCTGGCCGTCTCGCGCGAGGGGCGGCCCTACCGGGACCGTCTGTCGAGCTTCCGCTTCGAGGTCGGGGACGTGCTGCTGCTGCAAGGCGACGCCGAGCGCCTGCCCGGCATCATCGCGACCCTCGGCTGCCTGCCCCTGGCCGAGCGGCGCCTGCATGTCGGGCGCCCCCGGCAGGCGGGCATGGCGACCGGCATCTTCGCGGCCGCCATCCTCACCGCCGCCTTCGGGCTCGTCTCGTTCCCCGTGGCCCTGGCCCTGGCGGCGGCGGCCATGGTGGTCGCGAACATCGTGCCGGCGCGCGAGCTCTACGACGATATCGACTGGCCCGTGGTGGTGCTGCTGGGCGCCTTGATCCCCGTCGGAGGCGCGCTCGAGAGCACCGGCGCCACCGGGCTCGTCGCGGGCGCTATTCTGAGCCTCGCTGGCGACGCCTCCGCGGTCGTGGTGCTGACCCTCCTGATGGTCGTGACCATGACCCTCTCGGATGTCATGAACAACGCCGCGACGGCGGTGGTCGCGGCCCCCATCGGCGTCGCCATCGCGGGCCAGCTCGGGGTCAGCCCCGATCCCTTCCTGATGGCGGTGGCGGTGGGCGCGTCCTGCGCCTTCCTGACCCCCATCGGGCACCAGAACAACACCCTCATCATGGGGCCGGGCGGCTACCGTTTCGGGGATTACTGGCGCGTCGGCCTGCCGCTCGAAATCATCATCGTCGCCATGGGCATCCCCCTCATCCTGTGGGCCTGGCCACTGTAATCAGCGCGCCCCGCAGAATAGCGGCGGACCCGCTCCAGGCCGCAAGGCGGCCCGCCGGTCGTCCGGCGCGCCCGCGCAGGCGCGGACCTCTCGGTCCGCTGCCGCGAGCGAAACAAACGCTAGAGCGGGTCCGTTCGAAGCGGACCCGCTCCAGGCCTCGAGGCGGCCCGCCGGTCGTCCGGCGCGCCCGCGCAGGCGCGGACCATTCGGTCCGCTGCCGCGAGCGACAAGATAGCGAGAGCGATTCCAGCTCGACTGGAACCGCTCCAGGCCTCGAGGCGGCCCGCCGGTCGTCCGGCGCGCCCGCGCGGGCGCGGACCTCTCGGTCCGCTGCCGCGAGCGAAACAAACGCTAGAGCGGGTCCGCTCGAAGCGGACCCGCTCTAGCGCGTCGGCGTGGGGGTGTCGCCGCTATAGTCGTAGAAGCCCCGGCCCGCCTTGCGGCCGAGCCAGCCGGCCTCGACATACTTCACCAGCAGCGGGCACGGCCGGTACTTCGAATCGGCGAGCCCGTCATAGAGCACCTGCATGACCGCGAGGCAGGTGTCGAGGCCGATGAAGTCGGCCAGCTCGAGCGGCCCCATGGGATGGTTGGCGCCGAGCTTCATGGCCGTGTCGATGGAACTGACGTTGCCCACGCCCTCGTAAAGCACGTAGATGGCCTCGTTGATCATGGGCAGGAGGATGCGGTTGACCATGAAGGCCGGGAAATCCTCCGACACGGCGACGGTCTTGCCCAGCTTGCCCGTAAGTTCGCGCACCGTGTCGAATGCGACCGGGTCGGTCGCGAGCCCGCGGATGAGCTCGACCAGCTCCATCATCGGCACCGGGTTCATGAAGTGCATGCCGAGGAACTTCTCGGGCCGGTCGGTGGCCGAGCCCAGACGCGTGATGGAGATCGAGGAGGTGTTGGTGGCGAGCAGCGCCTCGGGCTTGAGCAACGGGCACAACTCCTTGAAGATGGTGCGCTTGACCTCCTCCTTCTCGATCGCCGACTCGATGATGAAATCGCAATCCGCGACCGGGGCCAGGCCCGTGCCGGTGCCGATGCGGCCGAGGGCCGCCGCCATGTCGGCCTCGCTGATGCGGCCGCGCCCGGCCTGGCGCCGCAGGTTCCGCTCGATGACCTCGAGCGCCCGGTCGAGCGTCGCCTGATCGATATCGGCCAGCACCACGTCGAAGCCGGCGAGGGCGCAGACATGGGCGATGCCGTTGCCCATCTGGCCGGCGCCGATGATGCCGATCTTCCTGATTTCCATGGGCTCCGCGTCCCCTTTCGAGTCCGGGCCGCTCAACCCGCCTTGTCCAGCTCGGCCGACAGCTCCGGCAGCGCGTTGAACAGGTCCGCGACCAGGCCGTAGTCGGCGACCTGGAAGATCGGCGCCTCCTCGTCCTTGTTGATGGCGACGATGACCTTGCTGTCCTTCATGCCGGCCAGGTGCTGGATGGCGCCCGAGATGCCGACGGCGATATAGAGGTCGGGCGCCACGATCTTGCCGGTCTGGCCGACCTGGTAGTCGTTGGGTACGAAGCCCGCGTCGACGGCCGCCCGGGAAGCGCCGACGGCGGCGTTCAGCTTGTCCGCGATGTCCTCGAGCATGGGGAAGTTGTCTCCACTCTGCATGCCCCGGCCACCGGAGATGACGACCCGCGCGCTGGTGAGCTCGGGCCGGTCGCCGCCACTCTCGGAGAGCCCGCCGAAGGTGACGAGCCCGGAGTCCGTCGGGGTGCCGGCGACGGCCTCGATCGAGGCCGAGCCGCCCTCCGCGGCCGCGTCCTCGAAGCTCGTGCCGCGCACGGTGATGACTTTGACCGCATCGCTCGACTGCACGGTCGCCAACGCGTTGCCGGCATAGATCGGGCGCACGAAGGTGTCCGCCGACTCGATGCCGGAGATATCGGAGATCTGGGCCACGTCGAGGGCCACGGCGACCCGCGGCATGACGTTCTTGCCCAGGGTGGTGGCGGGGGCCAGCACGTGGGTGTAGCCGGTGGCGAGGCCGGCGATCACGGGCGCCAGGTTCTCGGCCACGTGGTGCTCGAGGGCCGGGTGGTCGGCGACCAGCACCCTGGCGGCGCCCACGACCTTGGCGGCGGCCTCGGCCACGGCGCCGCAATCGTGCCCGGCGACCAGGATGTCGACATCGCCGCCGATCATGGCGGCGGCCGTCATGGTGTTGAGGGTCGCGGGCTTGAGCTCGCGGTTGTCGTGCTCGGCGATGACCAGGATGCTCATCTCAGATGACCTTTGCTTCGTTCCTGAGCTTCTCGACCAGCTCGGCCACCGATGCGACCTTGGTGCCGGCCTGGCGCTTGGACGGCTCGACCACGCTCAGAAGCGTGAGCCGCAGCGTCGGGTCCACGCCCAGATCCTCGGGCGAAAGGGTCTCGATCGGCTTCTTCTTCGCCTTCATGATGTTGGGCAGCGAGGCGTAGCGTGGCTCGTTGAGGCGCAGATCGACGCTCAGGACCGCCGGCATGGTGAGGGTCAGGCTCTCGAGCCCGCCATCCACCTCGCGCACCACTTTCGCCTTGCCGTCGGCGATCTCGAGCTTGGAGACGAAGGTGCCTTGCGCCCAGCCGAGGAGGGCGGACAGCATCTGCGGCGTCTGGTTGCAGTCGTCGTCGATCGCCTGCTTGCCGAGGAGGATCAGCTCCGGCCCCTCGCGCTCGACGATCTTCTGCAGGCACTTGGCCACCGCCAGCGGCTCGAGCGCCACGTCGGTCTCCACCAGGATGCCGCGGTCGGCGCCCATGGCGAGCGCGGTGCGGATGGTCTCCTGGCACTGGGTCACGCCGAGGGATACGGCGATGATCTCCGCCACCGTGCCCGCCTCCTTGAGGCGTATGGCCTCCTCGACGGCGATCTCGTCGAAGGGGTTCATGGACATCTTGACGTTCTGCGTCTCGACGCCGGTGCCATCGGACTTGACGCGGATCTTGACGTTGTAATCGACCACCCGCTTGACCGGGACCAGGACCTTCATGGCTGACCTTTCGCTTGCCCGCCGCGGTTACGCTGCACCGCACAAGAAGACACCACGCGAGGCGGCGCCTCCTTCAAACGAGTTTTCGCGCGGCCCCGGCTTCGCGGGCGCAACCTAAGCCGGCCATTTGGGCATGTCAATCAGCGCGGCGGACCCGTCAGCGGCTCGCGCCCGGGACCCAGAGAACGTCGCCGCCGGCGCCCAGGTTCACGTGCCGCGCGAGCACGAAGAGGTGGTCGGACAGGCGGTTCGCATACTTGAGCGCGTCCGGGTTGACGGCCTCCGACGCGGCCAGCTCGGCGATCAGGCGCTCGGCCCGCCGGGTCGTGGTGCGCGCGAGGTGGAGATAGGCCGCGCCCGGCGAGCCGCCCGGCAGGATGAAGGATTCGAGCGGCGCCAGGGCCGCGTTGAGGCCGTCGATCTCGCGCTCCAGCCGCTCGACCTGGGACGGGGTGATCCTGAGGGGCGGGTATTTCGGGTCCGGGCGCTCGGGCGTGCAGAGGTCGGCCCCGAGGTCGAACAGGTCGTTCTGGATGCGGGCGAGCATGGCGTCGGCCATGTCGTCCCCTGGGCCGTCCAAGTGTAGCCGGGCGATGCCGATGACGGCGTTGGCCTCGTCCACCTCGCCATAGGCGGCGACGCGGAGGGCGTATTTCGCGACCCGCGCGCCGTCGCCGAGTGAGGTCTCGCCGGCGTCGCCGCCGCGCGTATAGATCTTGGTAAGCTTGACCATGGCGCCCTCAATTCCTCCGGCCCAGGAGGCCGCGGGCGATGACGTGGGCCTGGATCTCGGCCGTGCCCTCGAAGATGTTGAGGATGCGGGCATCGCACAGCACGCGGCTCGCGGCGAACTCCTGGGCATAGCCGTTGCCGCCATGGATCTGCACGGCCTGGTCCGCGTTGGCCCAGGCGACCCGGGCGGCGAGCAGTTTCGCCATCCCCGCCTCGATATCGCAGCGCCGGCCCGAATCCTTCTCCCGCGCGGCGAAATGGGCGAGCTGGCGCGAGACCATGGTCTCGACCGCCATCCAGGCGAGCTTGCCCGAGACCCGCGGGAAGGTGTAGATGGGCTTGCCGAACTGCACCCGCTCGGTGGCGTAGCCGAGGCCGATCTCGAGCGCGTTGCGCGCCACGCCGACGGCCCGGGCGGCCGTCTGGATGCGGGCCGATTCGAAGGTCGCCATGAGCTGCTTGAAGCCCTGGCCCTCGGCGCCGCCCAGGAGGTCGTCCGCCGGCACCGCGAAGCCGTCGAAGGCGAGCTCGAACTCCTTCATGCCGCGGTACCCGAGCACGCCGATCTCACCGCCCGTCATGCCGTCGGCGGGGAAGGGGTCCCCCTCGGTGCCGCGGGGCTTGGCCGCGAAGAACATGCTGAGGCCGTGATAGCCGGCCACGTCCGGGTCGGTGCGCGCGAGAAGGGTCATCAGGTCGGCGCGCGCGGCGTGGGTAATCCAGGTCTTGTTGCCCGTGACCCGGTAGACATCGCCGTCGCGAATGGCGCGGGTGCGCAGGTTGCCGAGGTCGGAGCCCGAATTGGGCTCGGTGAAGACCGCCGTCGGCAGGATCGCGCCGCTGACGATGCCGGGCAGCCAGCGTTCGCGCTGCTCGGGCGTGCCGAAAAGGACCAGGAGCTCGGCAGCGATCTCCGAGCGGGTGCCGAGCGAGCCGACGCCGATATAGGCCGCCGCCAGCTCTTCCGTCACCACGCACATGGCCGTCTTGCCCATGCCGAGGCCGCCCAGCGCCTCCGGCACCGTGAGGCCGAAGACGCCGAGCTCGGCCATCTGCTCGATGATATCGAGCGGGATCAGCGCGTCGCGCAAGTGCCACCCGTGGGCATGGGGCGCCACCTGCTCGCGCCCGAAACGGCGGAACTGGTCGCGCACCAGGACGAGGGTCTCGTCCTCGAGCCCGTCGTCGCCGAAATTGCCGTCGGCGATGAGCGCGGCAATGCGCGCCCGCGCGGCGTTCGTATTGCCACCGGCCACCAACGCCGCGACGGCCGAATCGTCGAGCCCGCGCGCGGCATCCCCCGAAAGGCCCATGTCGGCGGGGCGCACGATCTCCACCTGGCTCAGCGGAATGCCGCCCCGCATCTGGCCGAGATATTCGCCGAAAGCCGCCTGGAGCATGAGCGCCTCGAGCTCGCCCAGGCGCCCGGCCGCCTCCAGCCGCCGGGCCCAGCCCAGCATCTCGCGCAGGGCGGTGGCGTAGGTGGCGGCCCAGGCGTAGCCGTGAGCGGCGAACTGGTGCTCTTCGAGAAGGGCGGGATCGGCCCCCTTCTCCCCCGCCACCAGCGCCGCCACGGCGGCGCGCGCATCGGCCACGAACCGCTCGGCCGCGAGAAGCGCCCGGCCGCAGGTCGGGATCAAATCGGGGACCAGCCCGCCCACGGGCTCGTCGAAGGCTTTCTCGAGGGTCTGGTTCATTGGCACTCGACTGGGATCGTCCGTTGCCATCAGGCAGCCTCGCCGAGGAAGCCGGCGAAGTCCTCAAGACCGACGCAACGGTAGCCCATCCGTTCGAGGCGGTTGCGTTGATCGGCGGTGAAGGCCGGACTATACAACGCCTTTTCCACTTCCCAGTTGGAAAACCGCCGGCCTTCCTTGGTCGCGAGGAACCTCGCGATGTGGCCATCGAAAGCTTCGAGGGAGGCGGGATTGTGGGCAACGGGATTGCGCTTGCAGGAGCCGAACCGGGCCACGGCCGCGTCGTCGTTGCTGGCCACCATGTCGATTTCTATATCGGAGCCATCCGCCTTGTTCCAGTACCCGCGCACCATATCGGTCAACGGGAAATCGCCGACCCCTTTTCGTGAGCATTCCGCCATGAGAAGGCGCACCATTTTCTCGAACGCGAAGCCCTCCCGGACCTTCAAAGCCGCATCTGCGCGCGCGACGGCCCGCGGAATCGGCTGTACCCGCGCGATCTGTACGTTGCGGGCAAGCGCGCTCAACCAGGCCGCCAGGAAGTTGTCGGTAATGGCGTACCGCCCCTTCCGCGACCGCCGGCCGGCGAAAACCGGCTGGCGCCTCTCGACCATTTGGTATCGCTCGATCAGCGTCTGCAGGTAGGCGCTCAACTGCCTGTCGTCATCTGACCCGGCCCGGGCGTATTCCGAGACGAGCTCGCCATAAGAGCTCGCACCCTTGTACGCGAGCAGCTTCAGCACGCTGTCGTACCGGCCGCGCAACTCGCGCAGGAACCAATACGCGGCTTCGTCGCGCATGGGGCTCGATCCCTCGAAAAATAGTCGCCGGATTGTATCGGCCCGATAGTCGGCATTGGGCCCGAGGACTCCCTGCTCGAAGCAATCGCGGTAGAATTTGGGCACGCCCTCGAACAGCGACCACAGGAACAGACGCTGCCCCGGGTCGGTGATCCCGTGGGCGGTGAACATTTCGAACAATGTGGCGAAATCCCAGTGGCCCACCTCGATGCGATGGGTCACCCGATTGAAGAGCGGTGAGCCGCGGTCCTCGAGGATCGCCGTCATCTCGGTATTGATCGAGCCGAGCACGAACAGCCCGCCCTTTCGCGTATCGCGCAGCCTGTCGACGCCGGCCTGCAGGTAGGATGTGAAGGGCGAGAGCTGCTTGCGGTGGAAGTACTGGAATTCGTCGATGACGACGATGGTGCGGTTCTCGCACAGCACCGCGATGACGTCCGCCATATCGGCGAAGGTTCGCGCCGGGCGGGGGCCCGATTCGGCGCCCGTGTCCTCCAGCGCGTCCTCGAACGCCTGGACGACACCGCGTTCGTCGCTGTCCGGAACCTGAAAATAAATCGACCGTGTTTTCGGCCGGTCGAGAAGCGCGCGCCGGATGAGCGTGGTCTTGCCGATGCGCCGGCGGCCGGAGATCGCGCAAAAGAACCATCGCCCGGAGGAGACGATGCCGTCGATTTCCGCCTGCTCCGTCGCCCGGCCGTAAAAATCCCAGGTGCAAGGTGGCTGTGGGGTCATTCCATTAACATAATAAAAATTATGTTAATTTCAATCCCATTGTAACCCTTTGACTCAACTTGTATAAGTACGAACTCAAGCGTGCCCTATGCTCCCACGGCCTCCTCGAGGCTGCGCATGCCGGGGCGGGACGCCTGGACGAGGACGGCCATGTTGCCGGGCTTGTGCGCGTTGCGCAGCATCTTGGTGTGCGCCTTGGGGATCTCCTCCCAGGGGAAGACCTCCGACATGCAGGGGTCGATGCGGCGCGAGACCATCAGCTTGTTGGCCTGGCTGGCCTGCTTCAGGTTGGCGAAATGGCTGCCCTGGATGCGCTTCTGGCGCATCCAGATGAAGCGCGCGTCCATGGTCAGGTTGAAGCCCGTGGTGCCGGCGCAGAACACCACCATGCCGCCGCGCTTGACCACGAAGCAGGAGACCGGGAAGGTCGCCTCGCCCGGATGCTCGAAGACGAAATCCACATCGACGCCCTTGCCGGTCGTGTTCCAGATGGCGCGGCCGAACTTGCGCACTTCCTTCAGGTAGGCGCCGTAGGCCTCGTTGTCGTCGAGGTCGGGCAACTGGCCCCAGCAGTCGAACTCGGTGCGGTCGATGACCTCGCGGGCACCCATGGACATGACGAAATCGCGCTTGGACGGGTCCGAGATGACGCCGATGGCGTTCGCCCCGGCGGCGGCGCAGAGTTGCACGGCCATGAAGCCGAGCCCGCCCGAGGCGCCCCACACCAGGACGTTGTGGCCGGGGCGCAGGATGTGCGGGCGGTGGCCGAACAGCATGCGCCAGGCCGTGGCCAGGGTGAGGACGTAGCAGCCGCTCTCTTCCCAGCTCAGGTGCCGCGGCCGGGGCATGAGCTCCTGGGACTGCACGCGCGTGAACTGGGCGAAGGAGCCGTCCGGCGTCTCGTAGCCCCAGATGCGCTGGGAGGGCGAGAACATGGGGTCGCCGCCGTTGCACTCCTCGTCGTCGCCATCGTCCTGGTGGCAATGGACGACGACCTCGTCGCCGACGTTCCAGCGCCGCACCTTGCTGCCGATGGCCCAGACCACCCCCGCGGCGTCCGAGCCGGCGACGTGGAAGTCCGCGCCATGGACGTCGAAGACCGAGATCGGCTTGCCGAGCGCGGCCCAGACGCCGTTGTAGTTGACGCCCGCGGCCATGACGAGGACCAGAACCTCGTGGGAATCGATCTCCGGCACGGGCACGACCTCGTCGACCATGGCCGCCTCCGGCTCGCCTTGACGGTCGCGCCGGATGGCCCAGGCGCGCATCAGCTTGGGCACGTGCCCGAGCGGCGGAATCTCGCCGATTTCGTAAATGTCCTTGTGCGCTCCTGGAATTTCGAGCGCGACGGCCTGGGCTTCAGCCATGCCTGGTCTCCCTTCTCCCGCGCCGTCCCCGCGACCGACGCGCGGGGCGGAGCCGCGTGTGGACTCTTACGTGGGCCACCGTTATTTTGCAATGCACAAAACTGCCCGCCAGGGCATGGCCCGGGCATCGAGCGAGGACGTCCCGCATGTCCGAGAGAGAGACCGGGAACCGGGCCGGCCGGGACCAGCCGTGGCTGATCCGGACCTATTCCGGGCATTCGAGCGCGGCGGCCTCGAACGCGCTCTATCACACCAACCTCGCGCGCGGCCAGACCGGCCTCTCGGTCGCCTTCGACCTGCCGACCCAGATGGGCTACGATTCGGACCACCCCATGGCTCGCGGCGAGGTCGGCAAGGTGGGCGTGCCAGTGGCCCATCTGGGCGACATGGAGGCGCTGTTCGGCGGCATTCCCCTCGGGCGCATGAACACCGCCATGACCATCAACGCGACGGCGCCCTGGCTGCTGGCGCTCTACGTCGCCGTGGCGGAGCGCCGCGGCATCGCGCGCGCGGCGCTCTCGGGCACGGTGCAGAACGACACCCTCAAGGAATACCTCGCGCGCGGGACCTACGTTTTCCCGCCGGCGGCGAGCCAGCACCTGACCGCGGACCTGATCGCCTTCACCTGCCGCGAGATCCCGCGCTGGAACCCCATCAACATCTGCTCCTACCACCTGCGCGAGGCCGGGGCCACGCCCGAGCAGGAGGTCGCCTTCGCCCTCGCCAACGCCTGCGCGGTGCTCGACGCGGTGCGGGCCTCGGGCCAGGTGGCGGACGCGGAATTCCCGCGCGTCGTCGGGCGCATCAGCTTCTTCGTCAATGCCGGCATCCGGTTCGTGGCGGAGATGTGCAAGATGCGCGCCTTCACCGAGCTGTGGGACGAGATCTGCCGCGAGCGCTACGGCATCGAGGAGGCGAAATACCGCCGCTTTCGCTATGGCGTCCAGGTCAACTCCCTCGACCTCACCGAACAGCAGCCCGAGAACAACGTCTACCGCATCCTTCTCGAAATGCTGGCCGTCGTGCTGTCCAAGGACGCCCGCGCGCGCGCGGTGCAGCTCCCGGCCTGGAACGAGGCCCTGGGCCTGCCCCGGCCCTGGGACCAGCAATGGAGCCTGCGCCTCCAGCAGGTGGTGGCGTTCGAGACCGACCTCCTGGAGCACGAGGACCTCTTCGCCGGCAACCCGGTGGTGGAGGAGAAAGTCGAGCGCCTCAAGGCCTTGGCCTGCGTCGAGCTGGCGGAGATCGACCGCCTGGGGGGCGCCGTCGCGGCCATCGAGGCTGGCCATACCAAGCGCCGCCTGGTCGAGTCCCAGGCCGCCCGCCTGACCGACATCGAGGAAGGGCGGCGCACGGTGGTCGGTGTGAACGCCTTCACCGACAGCGCGCCCTCTCCCCTCGCCGCGGGCGCGGACGGGGGTTTCCTGGCCGCCGTGGAGGGCGCCGAGGACGATCAGCTCGCCGGCCTGCGCGCCTGGCGCGAGGGCCGGGACGAGGCCGGCGCCCAGGCGGCGCTCGACGCCCTCGCCGGCGCGGCGCGGCGTGGCGGCGAGGGTGTGATGGAGGCGTCCATCGCCTGCGCCCATGCCGGCGTCACCACGGGCGAATGGGCGGACGCCCTGCGCCAGGTGTTCGGCGAGTACCGGCCGCCCACGGGCCTCGACGGCGTCACCGTCGCACCGCCCGAGAGCGCGGGCGCCCTGCGCCTTCGGGTCGAGGAGGTCTCGGCCCGGCTCGGCCACAGGCTCAGGATCCTCGTCGGCAAGCCCGGCCTCGACGGCCATTCGAACGGCGCCGAGCAGATCGCGCTGCGGGCGCGGGAGGCCGGCATCGAGGTGCTCTACGACGGCATCCGCCAGAGCCCGGCCCAGATCGCCCGGCGCGCGGTCGAGGGCGAGGTCGACCTGGTCGGGCTCTCGATCCTCTCGGGCTCGCACATGGCGCTCGCGCGGGACGTGATCGGGCGCCTGGCCCAGGCCGGCCGGCCGATACCGGTGGTGGTGGGCGGTATCGTGCCCGCGGCCGATCGCGCGGCCCTCGAAGAGGCCGGCGTCGCCCGCATCTATTCGCCCAAGGACTACGAGCTCAGCCACATCATCGGCGAGCTCGTCACCCTCGTCGCCCGCGACAACCTCGGCCCGGCCTGAGGCGCGGGCGCGGGGCTGGGACGGACGGGCGAATCGGGGCCGGATTTGGACGACGATCTCCTACGATATCTGATCCATTCCAACCTGACGGGCGCGATCCTGGCGCCGCTCTTCATCGGCTGGGCCGTGTCCCGCTTCGCGGGCTCCGCCGGCATCGCCATCGGCATGGGCTTCCCGGTGGGATATGCCCTCACAGCCGGTCTGCCGCCGCTGCCCACGCTCGCCTCCGACCAGAAGGTGGCCTATCTCGTCCTCGCCGGCGCGGCCCTCGGCCTCCTCTTGGCACTCACCCGCGCTGGCCGTGGCTGGCGCCGCGCCGCCCTGGCCCTGTGGCCCGGCGCCGGCCTGGCCTGGATCGCCTGGCGGCCTCTCGCGGTGGCCACGCCCTCGCTGCTGCTGACCCTGGCGGCCCTGTGGCTGGCGGCGACGGCCGTCCTGTGGCGGCTCGAGGCCCGGGCGGGCCAGGACGCGGACTGGGACCGGGTCGGCCATGTCCCCACCATGCTGGCGGCCGCCGCGGTCGGCGTGGCCGCCGTCGCGCTCTTCGCCGGCTCCGCCTCGCTGGTCCTGGTGTGCCTGGCCCTGGCCACCGCCGTCTGGGGGGCGAACATGGCCAACTGGGGCCGGACCCGCGCGGCCTTCGGCATCGCCGCCCTGCTCGCGGGCGGGGGCGGGGTCTTCTTCCTGGCCGCGGTCGCCGTGCTTTACGCGGGCGCGAGCGCCGCGGCGCTGGCCATCCTCCTGCCCTGCTTCTGGGCGGACAGGCTGGCGCCGTCCGCGGGGGGCGTCTGGCCCCGGCGCGTGGCGACGCTCGCCGTTGCGGCCATCCCCGTCCTCATCGCCGTCGCGGCGGCCTACGCCGTGCTTTCTATCCCCTCGACCGGGCCGTCTGGTTGAAAAGGATCTTGCGCGCTTCGTCCGATGGCGGACCCGAGCGGCGGAATTCCTTGCCGAGATCGACGCCGCGCTGGACGGCGGGGCGCTCCTTGATGGTCGCGCGCCAGCGCGCGACGTTGGGGAATTCGTCGAGCGGCTGGCCCAGCGGCTTGGCGATCAGGACCCAGGGCCACGAGATCATGTCGGCGATGGTGTAATCATCACCGAGGATGAAGGGGCGGTCCGCCAGGCGGTGCTCGAGGACGCCCAGGCAGCGGTCGTATTCGTTGGCGTAGCGGGTTTTGGCATAATCCTGGCCTTCGGGCCCGTAGTTGACGAAGTGGCTCAGCTGCCCCGCCATGGGCCCCTGGTTGCCGACCTGCCAGAACAGCCACTCCAGGGTCTCCTTGCGGCCGAGCGGGTCGGGCGGCATGAACATCCCGGTCTTCTCCGCGAGATAGAACATGATCGCCCCGGATTCGAAGACCGGGACCGGATCGCCGTCCACGTCGCGGTCGACGATGGCCGGCATGCGGTTGTTGGGGCTGATGGCGAGGAAGGCGGGCGCGAACTGGTCGCCCTTGGAGATATCGACGGGAATCGTGCGGTAGGGAAGGCCGCATTCCTCCAGCATGATGGACACCTTCCACCCGTTCGGTGTCGGCCAGTAATAGAAGTCGATCACGGCGCTCGTCTCCATTCGCTCGAGCCTTCAGCGGCAATCGCCGGCGCGCGGACGAAGGCGGCCCACCCACTGGGCGGCATCATATCAGAATGTAGAATCCGTGCGCCGCGTCTATGCTTGAATGCCGGCGCGGCGCGCGCCGCTTCGCCGCCCCCTTCCCCAAGGCCAGACCATGGACCTCTCATCCCTGCCGCCCGCCGCCTTCATCGACCCCACGGGTGCCAACCGGGAGGAGGTCGATGCTCTCATGGGGCGCCTCTGGGCGCTGCTGCGGGCGCGGGCGGCGGGCGCCGCGACGCACCCGCCCATGCCGCCCGCCGACGCCCCGGTGCCGGCCGCCGTCATCCCCGACGACCCGGTGGCGGAGGCGGCCATCCTGGAGGGCCTCGACCGCCTCCTCGCGGGCGCGATGAACCCGGCCAACCCCGGCTTCATCGGCCATATGGACCCGCCGCCGGCGACCTTCTCGGTCCTCGGCGAGCTGGCCGCGGCCCTCGCCAACAACAACATGCTGAGCCTCGAGATGTCGCCGGCCTTCTCGCGCCTCGAAGCCGGCCTCATGCGCGCCTTCGGGCGGCTCTTCGGCCTCGGTCCTGATTCGGGCGGCGTGATGGCCAGCGGCGGCAGCCTCGCCAACCTCCAGGCCCTCGCCGTGGCGCGCAACCGGGCCTTCGGCGTCCGCGAGCGCGGCCTCGCCGGCTACGCCGTCCGCCCCATGATCCTCGCCTCCGCGGCGGCCCACGCCTCGGTCGCCAAGGCGGCCATGATCCTCGGCCTGGGCACCGAATCGGTGGTGCCAGTCGCGGCCGACGCCGGCGGGCGCATGGCGAGCGATGCGCTCGAAGCGGTGCTGGCGCGGGTGGCGGACTCGGGCATCGTGCCGTTCTGCGTCGTGGCGACGGCCGGCACCACCGTCACCGGCGCCATCGATCCCCTGGCGGAGATCGCGGCCGTCGCGCGGGAGAAAGGGCTGTGGCTCCACGTCGATGCGGCCCATGGCGGCGCCCTCGCCTTCTCGGAGCGCGAGCGCCATCGCCTGGCCGGCATCGAGAAGGCCGATTCCGTCACCTTCAACCCGCAGAAATGGCTCTACGTGGCCAAGACCTGCGCGATGCTCCTGTTCCGCGACATGGGCGTGCTCGAGCGCGACTTCCGCATCCCCGCCCCCTACATGGCCGAGGCCGGCGGCTTCACCAACCTCGGCGAGATCACCATCCAGGGCACGCGCCACGCCGAGGTGCTCAAGCTCTGGCTGGCGCTCCAGCACCTGGGCCGCCGGGGCTACGGCGGGCTCGTGGAACAAGGCATGGATCTGGCGCGCCACCTCGCCGAGGGGGTCGCGGCGCGGCCCTGGCTCACCCTCGCGACCGAGCCCGACACCAATCTCGTGTGCTTCCGCGCCGCGCCCGACGACCTCACGCCCGAGGGCCAGGATGCGCTCAACGCCCGCCTGCAACGCCGCCTGCACGACGAAGACGGCTTCTTCCTCTCCCTCCCGGTGTTCCGCGATCGGCGCTGGCTGCGCGCGGTGCTCGTCAACCCCCATGCGGACGCCGTAAGCCTCGACCGCCTCCTCGCCGCCCTCGACCGATTGGGCGCCGAGGAGCGGGCGACTTGATCGCGCGGCCGGGTGCTGCTAGCTTCCGGACACCATGACCACGCGACTTACCACGCGGCGAATTACGGCCCCGACGCCCACCGGGTGTCGGAGTGATTGCGTCTGCCGTTTTGCCGTTGGCTGGGAGCTCGCGAGGCATGTCTCACCTAACTGAATACCCCTCCACCGCCTGTTTTTCCGTCCATGCCGGGGTCGATCCCTCGGTGATGCCGCGCGTGCTCGAGGAGCTCGCCAAGCGCGGCCTCGTGCCGACCCAATGGCACAGCACCATCGCCGGCCCCATGGGCGACGAGATCCATATGGACTTCCAGGTCGCCGGCATCGCGCCGACGCTGGTCGAGCGCATCGCCCAGGCGCTGCGCCGGATCGGCCTCGTCGAGCTCGTGCTGACGGCGGAGAAGCCACTTGCGCGCGGCGCTGTAGATAGCGAATTAAGTTGGCCGGTTTATGTAGCACATCGATTGACCGCTCTGTTGATGTTGTGGCGCCTGTGGGGAAGTGGTCAGGTCGGCGTAGCCGAGCTGTCCACTTATCCACGGGCGGGTCGCGTCGAGCGGCATCACGCGGCCCTCTTCATGGTGTCTCCTTCCAGAAGCGCGCCATCGCCTCGGTAGCGGGCGATCGGGCGCGGCCCGTGGAATATGGCGTAGGTGGCGTCCGGATAGTGGTGGACGCGGACCTTGGCCTTGACGTAGTGCGGCCTCAGCGATGACGGCGGGATCTGCAGGACGATGCCGTGGAAGCGTACGGTGTTGTCGTTGCCGACGGTGCGCGTCTCCTGGACGCACAGCACGTCGCGCCACTGTTCCGCCGGCACGGCGACGAAGGCCGAGCCCGGCTCTTCGGGAGCGATCGCGAAGCGCGCATTGTAGTCGGGAATGAAGGTCTCGGCGAGGAAGCGGTTGGCCCCTTCGATCGTCGAGACGCCGGCCAATGCCAACTCCTTGGGGAGCCGGTCCTGCAAGGTGCGGAAGGCGCGCTCGGAGCGCCCGCGCGCCTCCGGCGAATAGGCCGCGATGTGCTCGATGCCGAGCTGGGCCAAGGCCCGTCCGAGCTGGGAGGGCTTGTCGCGGTCCACCTTGCCACCCGCCTGGGGGGTGTGGAAGTAGTGGCTCGCGCGGTCGGTGTAGAGCGCGCACGGCAGCCCGTGCCGGCCGAACACCTCGCCCAGCCCCTGGAAGCTCGACATGGTGCCCTCCTCGGCGACCAGGAAGCCCGAGTAGATCGCCCCGCTCGCATCGTCCAGAGAGACGATCATATCCTGCTCTTCGTCGCGGCCCGGCAGCCAGCGGTGCGTCGAGCCGTCCTGATGCAGCATCATGCCCACGAGCGGCCGCCGCGGCCGCTTGCGCCGGTGCGCCCCGCGCCTGGGCGCCGGCGCCGCCAGGCCGCGGCCGTGGAGAAACGTCTTGGTCCAGGTGTAACCCCAGCGGAAGCCGTGGTCCTTCACCAGGTGCTCGTGGAAGTGCTTGACCGTGAAACCCGCGTAGCGCTCGCGGTAAAGAGCTTCGACCCGCATCGCCTCGTCCACCGGCACCCGCTTGGGCGACGGCTTGCCCAGACGCCGGTCCAGAAGCCCCGCATCGCCCTCACACTCGAAACGACGGCACCAGCGCCGAAACGTGCGCTCGCCGACCCCAAGCACCTCCGCCGCCTCCAACTGGCTCAACGATCCCGCCTCACAACGACCGAAAACATCCCGAAACCTCATCATGCGCACACCTTGCAAAACATCTGTCCGTCTCATCCCACCCCCTTCAAACAGGAGGCTCAATAAACCGGACAGATCGTGTGCTACATAGAACGGACAGATCGTGTGCTATCTACACACTTGCGCGCGGCGCTTGAGGTCGCCCCCCGTTCGTGCGTTAATCGAGGCACTGACGCCCAAGCGCGCCAGTGCCTCGGGGCATGCGCGACGACAGGTAGGCGTGACTCCCATGCGCGGTTGTCCCGGCGGCTTCAAAAGCACGCACAGGAGGACACGCCATGACGTTCAAAAATGCCGCGATCGCGGCGGCCGCCCTTGGCGCGGCCGCGTGGCTCGCGGCACCCGCGGTTGCCGGCGAGACCAAGGGCCCGGTCACGGACGATTTCGGTGTCGTCAAGATCAACGTGAACGACCCCGTCATCATCGGCGCCTACCTCGCCATCGGCGGGCCCGAATCGGCCCTCGGCATCGATGAGAAGCGGGCCATCGAGATCGCCTTCGACGAGGTCGACTGGAAGATCGCCGGCCACCCCATCAAGCTGACGGTCGAGGATTCCGCCTGCAACTCGGAGGGTGGCCAGAACGCGGCCACCAAGCTCGCCGCCAACCAGAAGATCCTGATCGTGATCGGGCCGTCGTGCTCGAACGCGGCCATGCCGGGCGCGCCGATCCTCGGCAAGGCGGGCATCCCCAGCATCGGGCTCAACAGCGTGCCGGCGATCACCGCGCCGGACCGCTCGACCGACTACAACTGGTACGTGCGCACGGCCTTCAACGACAGCTGGTCGGCGCTCGCCGACGCCGACTACGCCTTCAACGTGGAGGGGGCGAAGACCGCCACCCTGCTGCACGACGGCACCGCCTACTCCCAGTCCGTAGCCGAGCATTTCGGCGCGGCCTTCGAGGCCCAGGGCGGCAAGGTCCTCAGCATCGAGGCGGTGGGGGCGCAGGACGTCGACATGCGCCCGGCACTCACCAAGATCGCCGCCGACCCACCCGACCTGCTCTACATGCCGCTCTACGTCTTCGCGGCCGGCTACGTGGTCCGCCAGGCGCCCGAGATCAGCGGGCTCGAGAAGACCACGCTCCTGGGGCAGAACGCACTCATGACCCCCGACATGATCACGGCCGCCGGCAAGGCGGTCAAAGGCTTCAAGATCGCCCTTGTGGACCTGTCGGAGTCCGCCTTCAGTGGCGCCTATCCGAGCTTCATCGAGACCTATATCGCGAAGTACGGCGAGCGGCCGCCCCAGGCGTACCACTACCTGGCCTACGACGCGGCACTCCTGGCCATCGCCGCGATCGAGGACGTGGCCGTCACTGACGACGCGGGCAACACTTATGTCGGCCGCGATGCGCTGCGCGACCGGGTCTACGCCACCAAGGGGCTCCAGGGCCTCTCGGGCGAGATCAACTGCAACGAGTACGGCGACTGCGGCGTGTTCAACGGCGCCATCTACGAGTTCGTCGACGGCGACCCGGCGACCTTCGAGCCGGGCAAGAACCCGGTGCGGGTATTCCCGGCCAGCGACTGAATGGGTTACTCGGGCTGATAGTCCGATTGACGGAGCCACCGCGGGGGCGCATAAGCGCCCCCGCGTTTTTTTGTGCGAGACGGTGCCGGAGCGACGGCATGAGCTTCCTCGACCGCATCAACGAGTGCAACGCCCACGACATCTCCGGCTTCCGCCCGTTCGCGGTCGCCGGCCGGCGGGTCGGCTGGGTGCGCCACACCTTCGCGGAGCGGCTGCGGGGCTTCCCGGGCGTCTTCCGGGTCGAGGCCGACCGCGTTCGCATGGCCGAGGGACTCGATGGCTTCGACGCGCGCTCGGCCGCCATGGGGAGCGTCGTCGAGGCGCTTGCGGCCGAGGGGCTCGTGCCCGGCTGGCGGGGCGAGACCTACCCCGTCGCCGCCGCCCCGGGCGAGGCGCCCCTCCTCGCCATGGAGCGCGCCGCCATTCCCATTTTCGGCGTCACCGCCCACGGCGTGCACATGAACGGCTACGTGCGCGATGGGGACGGGCTCGCCATGTGGGTCGCGCGCCGCTCGCGCGCGAAGCCCACCTTCCCCGGCATGCTCGACAACATGGTCGCGGGCGGCCTGCCCATGGGCATCCCCGCCTTCGAGAACCTGGTCAAGGAATGCGCCGAGGAAGCGAGCCTGCCCGAGGCAATCGCCCGGCGCGCCACCCCCGTCGGCGCTATCACCTATTGCATGGAGGCGGTGGAGGGGCTGAAGCCCGACGTGCAGTACTGCTACGACCTCGAGGTGCCGCGGGGCTTCACGCCGCGCCCGGGCGACGATGAGATCGAGTCCTTCCACCTATGGCCCATCGCCAAGGTGATGGCGGTGGTGGAGCGGACGGCTGAGTTCAAGTTCAACTGCAACCTCGTGATCATCGACTTCCTCATCCGCCACGGCCTGGTCGGCCCGGAGCATCCCGACTACCTGGCCCTGGTCGGCGGCCTGCACCGGTAGCACCCTGGGACCGGACGACATCACGCGCTTCGAGATCGTCGTCCTGGCCATCGTCGTCGTGGCCGTGGCCCTGCTCTTCGCATACACGCTCCTGACCGGGATCTCGCCGGTGCCCACCTCGCCACGGGTAAAGAAGGCCATGCTGGCGAGCCTGCCGGCCCATCTCGGCGGCCCGATTCACGAGCTCGGCGCCGGCTGGGGCACCCTCGCTTTCCCATTGGCCAGGCGCTATCCCGCGTGCCGGGTGGAGGCCTACGAGCTCTCCCCGGTGCCCTGGCTGTTCCTGCTCGGGCGCAAGGCGCTTTTTCGGCCGCCCACCTGGCGATCCACCGCTCGGACTTCCACAAGGCCGACCTCGGCCCCGCGGCGCTCGTCACCTGCTACCTCTACCCGGGCGGCATGGAGCGGCTGCGGCCGAAGCTCGAGGCCGAGTTGCGGCCCGGCGCGATTCTACTCAGCAACTGCTTCGCCATGCCCGGCTGGACGCCCGCCGCCACGCGCACCGCCGACGACCTTTACGCGAGCCCCGTCTACACCTACGTCATACCGCCCCCTCCCGGCGCCTAGTCGTCGGCGCCCGCGAGGCGCCGTGCTTCGGCGGGGGTGTGGCCGGCCTCGCGCAGGGCGCGGAGGGTGAGCGCGCCGTCGCGCTTGGCCAGGCGCTGGCCGCCGGGGCCCATGACCAGCCGGTGGTGATGGTACGCCGGCACGTCGAGGCCGAGGAGGGCCTGGAGCAGGCGATGGACGTGGGTCGCCTCGAAGAGGTCCATCCCGCGCGTGACCAGGCTCACGCCTTGGATATGGTCGTCGAGGGTGACGGCGAGGTGATAGCTCGTCGGCGTGTCCTTGCGCGCGAGCACCACGTCGCCATGGACGGCCGGGTCGGCATCCTGGGGCCCGCGGCCCCGGTCGTGCCAGCGGAGGGGGCCGGCGCGGGCCACCGCCGCGGCGGCATCGAGCCGCAGGGCATGGGCCTCACCCGCCGCGATTCGCGCCCGCCGCTCCCCGGCTTCGAGCCGCCGGCAGGTGCCGGGATAGAGCGGGCCGTCGGCGCCGTGGGGGGCCTGGCCCGAGCGCGCGACCTCGGCCTGGATCTCCTTGCGGGTGCAGAAGCAGGGATAGGTCAGGCCATCGGCCCCGAGCCGGGCGAGGGCGGCGGCATAGTCCGCCATATGCTCGGACTGGCGGCGCACGGGCGCCTCCCATGCGAGGCCGAGCCAGGCCAGGTCCTCGAGGATCGCGGCGTCGAGCTCGGGCCGGCGGCGGCCCTGATCGATGTCCTCGATGCGCAACAGGAAGCGCCCCCCCGCAACCCGCGCGGCCCGCGCCGCGAACAGCGCCGAATAGGCATGGCCGAGATGGAGGAGCCCGGTCGGGCTGGGCGCGAAGCGGGTCACGGGGCTGGGGCTCATGATGGTGGCAGTATGCCAGGGATGGGGCCGGCGCGCCCTCTGCCCGTGGTGGCTCGAAGCCGATTTCCCGGCGGGCGAAAATACGCTAACGTCGATCCTGGACAAGGTCGCCGCCTGGCCCTCGCCAGGCCCGCGGCCGAGAGGGAGATACACCATGACCGCGACACCGATCGTCCTGCCGGAGCCCATGGAATCGGCCGTGCGCTTCGTCGAGGACACGGCGCCCGAGCGCATCGTCGACGAGACCATCGCCCGCCTGCGGGGCGGGGCCAGCGCGCGCGATCTGCTGGCCGCCTCGGCCCTCGCCGTCAGCCGCTCGACCGACCTGCCGGCGACCCACCATGGCGGCCCGATCCACCCGGTGGCGGCCGTGCACGCGCTCGACGGCTTGGGGCGCCGCATGCGGGGCGACTGGGCGCTCATGCCGGCGGTACAGCAGGTGGCGCTCTGCAACGCCTTCATCCACTCGCCCGAGATGGGGCCGGCCATCATGGCCGAGATCCCCGTGGGCGCGAACGGCGCCGATCGCGCGGCCGCCTTCCGCGCGGCCCTCGGCGGCGCCCAGCCCGCCGCCGCCGAGCATCACCTCGTGGCGCTGCTCGAGAGCCGGGGGCCGGGGGAGATCCTCGACCTGATGCTCGAGCACGCGACCCGGCGCCACGCCATCGACGACCATTTCTTCATCTATGCCACCGCCGCCTGCCGCGCCCTCGACGCCATCGGCTGGGAATGGGCGGCCGTCCTCCTGCGCCCGGTCGTGCGCTACCTGGCGGCGCATCCGCAATCGACGATCGACGGCGACGAGGGCTCGCCCGGCTTCGTCGAGGCCCTCGGGCGCTACTGGGGCTTCGGCCGGCTCGAGCGCCTGATCGAGGATCACGGCCTCCTCGAGGGCAACCCACGGGCCCGGACCGGCGCGGACGAGGACGCGGCGGTGGCGGCACTCGGCCGCGCCCTCGGCGACTGCGACGATTTCGACCGCATCGCCGATATCCTCGCCACCGCGCTGTGTGGCGGCCTCTCCCTCGAAGGCGCGGGCGAGGCGCTGGCCATCGGCACCTCGCGCCTGATGATGCGCAGCAACTACGGCAACCCGCTCGACACCCACATGCATAACGGCACGGCCCTGCGCCGCTACGTCATCGGGCTCGACGGCGTCGGTTTGCGCCACAAGCTGCTGGCGCTCCTGAGCTGGGGCGAGGGGCCGGAGAACCGCGGCACCCAGTCGAAGCTGGTGTGGCCCGCCGAGGCCGAGCCCGAGCGCCTCGCCGCCCTGCCGGCGCGGGACCAGACGGCGCTCCTCGAGGCCATCTCCGACAGCATCCTGGCGAGCGAGGAGATCGACGTGCACAGCGTCCCGGCCGCGGGCCGCGGCGCCCTGGTGGTGGGGCCGGAGGTCCGCGAGACCATGGCCCTGGCCCAGCAATATGCCGAGGCCGGATACGACGGCGCGGCCCTGTTCGCGCGCCTGGGCGAGATCGTGATGCGCGACGGCTATAGCGAGATGCACGCCGCGACCCACCTCCACGACGTGGCCGATGCCTGGGACACGACGCGGCCGGCCGAGCGCTGGGTGCACCTGGCGGCGGCGGCGAAGAACGCGGCCCTGAGCTACGGCATCGACGAGGACGTGTACCGCCGCGCGCGGGAGCGCCTCGCGATCTAGCGTATTGTCCGAATCACCGGCACCGGGCCGGCCGCGAGGTGATGCCATGACCGACCTCGACCAGCTCCTGAGCGCCATCACGGGAATCGCGGCGGCGCCGTTCGAGCAGGCCGTGATCCCGCCGCCCGCGCACTACACCTCCCCGGCGCTGACCCGGCTCGAGGAAGAGCGCATCTTCCGCGCCGAGTGGCAGTGCATCGGGCGCACGGCGGACATCCCCGCCGTGGGCGACTACATCACCTACACCCATTGCGGCCAGCCCGTCTTCTGCATCCGCGGCAAGGGCGGCGCCGTCCGCACCTTCGCCAACGTCTGCCGCCACCGCATGATGGAGCTGCTGGCGGGCAGCGGCACGGCGCGGCGCATCGTCTGCCCCTACCATGGCTGGGTCTACGACCTCTCGGGCCAGCTTTCGGGCGCCCCCCACGAGTCCTACTTCACCGATTTCGACAAGGCGGCCATCTGCCTGCCCGAGATCCGCACCGAGGTCTGGCAGGGCTTCGTCTTCATCACCCTCAACCCCGAGGCCGACAGCATTGCGGCGCGGGCGCGGCCCCTCGACGACCTGATCGACCGTTTCGGGATGGCGGACTACGTGCCCATCGTCACCGAGGACAATGTCTGGGACACGAACTGGAAGCTCCTCACCGAAAACTACATGGAGAGCTACCACCTGCCCTTCATCCACAAGGGCACCGTGGGCGGCTTCTTCCCGGTCGAGGACTGCACCTTCCCGGAGGAGGCGCCGGCCCACTTCACCTATTCGACCTTCACCAAGAGCGAGGGCGCCGCCTACGGCCGCGCCCATCCCGACAACACCCGGCTCGAGGGCGAGTGGCGCCATACCAACATCCTGCCGACCATCTTCCCGAGCCACATGTTCACCCTCGCCCCCGATTACATGTGGTACCTCTCCCTCGCCCCCCAGGGCCCGGGCCAGGTGCGCATCCGCTACGGCGCGTCCCTGGCGCCCGAGGTGGTCGCAGCCATGGCGGACCGGGAGGCGGAGACGGCGGCGGCGGCGGCCTTCCTCGACGCGGTCAACAACGAGGACCGCCACGTGGTCGAGGGCGCCTACCGCGGCGCATGCGCCCCCCTTACCGCCCCCGGCCCCATCCACCCGCTGGAGCGCGCCATCCACCACTTCATCATCTACCTGGCCGCCCGCTTGACCGGCGACGGCGGCAAGCGCGCGCTGGCGGCGGCGGAGTGATACCAGCGGCCGATGAGCTTGACTCATCGACCGCTGGCAAGCGCCGCGTGGGCGCCCGAGCATATGCGAGGCCAGCCTTGGCGGCGCTTGAGCGAAAGAAGTGCCTTAGCGGCGCTTGAGCGAAAGAAGTGCCTTAGCGGCGCTTGAGCGAAAGAAGTGCCTTAGCGGCGCTTGAGCGATATGAGAAGCCAAGGGCGCGGATGCGCCCGCCCGGCGCTTGAGGGAACATACAACGGGTCGTTCTTATGGGCCGTTGGTATGAGTGCGGGAGAGGCGCGCGGCCCGTTTCGCTGACCGCCGGCGTTATTCCCCGCCCGAGAGTGCGGCAATTGCCTCCAGCATCTTCTCGTCCGGCCGCGCGCCCGTGCCGCTTTGGCCGGGGGAGATCGAACCGGGCGCGTACCCCACGACGCTATTCGTGTAAACCACCCGTGCCGTGCCCATGTCGTAGACGACCATCTTGCACACGTGGTCGCGGGCCTTGGCGCCGTTGATGTAGCTGCCGACCTCGGGCGTTCGGCAGTCGAGGAAGATCACCGTCTCGACCTCCTCGGGCGTCGTCGCCTGGACCTGATCGGGGAGCTTGAAGGTGAGCCAATCGAACGCCTGGTCCTTCGTCTCGAGGATCACGGTCTTTCCCACGAGATAGGGCTCGTCCTCATAGCCGTCATCGGCCGCGCCCCCGCGCCAGATCGCCATATAGGCCGGCATATGGCCTGCGAAGGCTTGGATCGTGTCCTCTCGCCGGCCCTGCTTCAACCCGTTCAAGATCATACCGGTCAGGCCCGCGAGGAGTCCGAGGGCCAGGAGCGCGAACAGCACTTTCTTCATCCCGTCGCCTCCGTCTCGTCCCCCGCCTCGGCCCGATCATATCACACCGGGTTGGCGGCCGGCATTGCGCGTGTCGGGCGAGGCCTTTCACATGCGGTCGAGAGCATTGTCGCAAGCGCGGTTTGCCGGGGGACGGGGCGGGCGAAGCGCAACCATATGTCGGCCATGTTGTCCGTGTCCGCCATCACCGCGACCGGCGGCGCCGCCCCGTCCGTCGTCACGATACCCTCGCCTGCTCGCGCCCGATCCCGGCACCCCTTGAAATCTCGACTCACGAGGACGATATTCATAAATATTGCCGTTGGCGGCCCGTCAGCACCCGCGGTTAGCTGGGCTGCCCACCCCTGCCGCGAGCCGAACGGTCAAGGTTTGTCAAGGTTCGGGCCGCGATGCGCCAACCCACTGCAATTAAACGATTTCTTCCGCCAACACCTTGACAGGCCTTGACAGTTTTTACCCCATTCGGCCCGGATCCTGCTCATTTCGGCTTGCAGCCGGCCGGCTGCAAGCCCGCTCACGTGGGCGGCCGGGTGGCGGCCATGGAGGGGTGCTCGGCGAAGCCGGCGTACCAGGCGGCGAGCTTGGGCCGGCTCGCGCGCCAGCCCTCGTCCGGCGCGCGCAGATCGACGTATCCGACGGCGCAGCCCAAGGCGATGGTGTCGATGGCGAGGGGGCCGTCGAGCAGGCGCGCGTCGGCCTCGAAGAGGTCGAGGGCGTCTGAAATTTTGAGGGTCTGCTTCTCGACCCAGGCGGGGGAGCGCTCGCCTTCGTCGCGCCAGGCCTCCTGCACCCGCAGGACGGCCGCCTCCATGATGCCGTCGGCGATGACGAGGCGGCCCAATGCCCGCCAGCGCGCCGCGCCCGCGGCCGGGAAGAGGCGTGCGCCTTGGTGCAGGCTGTCGAGATACTCGCAGATGAGGGAGGAGCCGGCGAGCGCCGTGCCGTCGTCGAGCACCAGGGCGGGCACCTTGCCGAGCGGGTTGACGGCGGCGAGGGCGGCATCGCCCGGCTTGAGGGTCACGCGCTCGATGCGCCCCTCGAGCCCGGTCTCGATGGCCGTCACGGCCAACTTGCGCACGAACGGCGAGGTGGGCGAGTAGATGAGCTTCATGGCCGGCTTCCTCCCTGGCGTTGCTCTGCATTCGCGCGCGACGTTATCACCATCCCCCCCGCGCCAGACATCATTCCCGTGATACCCTCGCGCGCATGTGGGCCGATGTCGTCGATCTGCGGGACTTCTACGCCACCAGCCTGGGGCGCCTCGCGCGCCACATGATCCGGCGGCGCATCCGCCTCATGTGGCCGGACACGGGTGAGGGCAGCCTGCTCGGGCTCGGCTACGCCACCCCCTACCTGGCCTCCTTCCGGGCGCCGGGCGTGCGGGTCATCGCCGTCATGCCGGCCGCGCGGGGGGTCTTGCGCTGGCCCGCCGAGGGGCCGGGCCTGGTGAGCCTGGCCGACGAGGCCGAGCTGCCGCTACCCGACCTCTCCATGGACCGCATCCTCCTGGTCCATGCGCTCGAATACAGCGAGCAGCTCCGGCCCATGCTGCGCGAGGTGTGGCGCGTTCTCACCGACGGCGGCCGGCTCCTGGTCGTGGCGCCCAACCGGCGCGGCCTGTGGGCGCGGCTCGAGCGCTCGCCCTTCGGCCACGGCCACCCCTATACCGCGTCCCAGCTCCAGCGCCTCCTGCGCGACAACATGTTCACGCCGGTGCGCACCGGCGGCGCCCTCTACCTGCCGCCGGTGCGCTCGCGCATGTTGCTGGCGACGGCGGCGGCGTGGGAGCGGATCGGCGACCGCTGGCTCGGCCGGGTCGCGGGCGTGGTGCTGGTGGAGGCGGGCAAGCAGCTCTATGCCCCGAGCGTCGAGCGCGCGCGCCCGCGCCGCCTGGCGCTGCCTTTGACGGAGCGGATCCCGGCGCAAACCCGGGCCGGGGCCGGGCGGGCGGAGACCCGGCTCGCTATCAGGCCGCCGAATCGGTCCGCTCGAGGTCGCGCCCGATGCGGCTGATGTCGAACGGCGTCTCCTGATACATCTCGTTGATCCAATTGCCGAACAGGAGATGGCCGTGACAGCGCCAGGTGTTGGGTGGCGCCCTTCCCGGGTCGTCGCCCGGGAAATAGCTCTCCGGCATGTGGGGATCGCGCCCGGCCTCGAGGTCGCGGGCATATTCGTCGGCGAGGGTGGCGGTATCGTACTCGAAGTGGTTGAAGACGTGCACCTGGCCCAGGGCCGTATCCTCGACCAGGCACAAGCCGGCCTCGTCCGATTCGGCAATCACCCGCAGGCTCGGCACCGCCGCGATGTCTTCGCGCCGGGTTTCCGTGTAGCGCGACACGGGCACGTTGAACTCGGTGTTGAAGCCCCGCATCAGCGGCGTGTTGGGCGCCACCACCCGGTGGCGGAAGATGCCGGACAGCTTGCGTCCCAGGTCGTGCTTGGGCACGCCGTAGTGATGGTAGAGCGCCGCCTGGCCGCCCCAGCAGATGTTGTAGGAGCGCAGCACGTTGGTCCGCGCCCAGTCGAAAAGCTCGGTGAGCTCGTCCCAGTAGCGCACCGCCTCGAAGGGGATCTCCTCGATCGGTGCCCCGGTCACGATCAGGCCGTCGAACTTCCGGTCCGCGACCTCGCGCCAGGGCTGGTAGAAGGCCAGCATATGCTCCTGCGACGTGTTGCGCGGCGTGTAGGACTCGGTCGTCAGCAGGGTCAATTCGACCTGGAGCGGCGTGCTCGCGATGACCCGGGCGAGCTGGGTCTCGGTCTTGATCTTCTCCGGCATCAGGTTGAGCAGCGCGATCTGCATCGGCCGGACGTCCTGCCGCATCGCATCATGCTCCCCGATGAGGAGCACGCTCTCGTCCTCCAGGGTCTTGCGGGCGGGCAGATCGTCCGGAATTCTGATGGGCATGACGGGTCGGCCGAATCTTGCTTGGCGTTGATCCATTCGCGCCGCCGGGCGTCACGTCGCGGCGCTTCTTTGAGGTGGCCTCGCGAGCCAGAATGTCAACGGCGCATTCGCGTGGCCGGGCCGGCGGCGACCCACCGGGCGACCCGGCGACCTCGGCGCTTAGCTAGTACCCACTATCATAACTCCGTGTGCCATACGATCGCTTTTCCCGTCTCCTCGGTAGGAGGGGGCGTGCCGGTGATGCCGGGGCATCGTCAAGCGTCCTCGACGCCCCGAGGGGGCGGGAAAAGCGACCCGTAGGGCGGCGCCCCGAGGCCCCCGGACGTCGTCGCGTATCGCTTGTGATGCCCCGGCATCACGGCGCGCCACGCTCCTAGCCGGGAACCTCGGGGCGCCGTCGTATGGCACACGGAATTATGATAGTGGGTACTAGGTTCCAAGCCCGTTCCGTGTCAACGTTTTCTTTGAATTCCAAGGGCGTTGCGACTACTAGTAACCGGCTTTGACCAACGACCCAAACCATAGCCCGGCCCCCGGCCCCTCGCTCGACGATCTGCGCCGCGAGATCGACGCGATCGACGATTCCCTGCACGACCTGATCATGCGCCGGACGGCCGTGGTCGAGCGCGTCCGGGGTATCAAGGGCGACGGCGTGCGCCTGCGCCCGGGGCGCGAGGCCACGATCCTGCGTCGCCTGATCGCGCGCCACGAGGGCGGCTTCCCGCGCGCCGTGCTGCTGCGTATTTGGCGCGAGATCCTGGGTGCGACGGTGCGTCTGCAAGGCCCCTTCTCGCTCGCCGTCCACGGCGGGGCCGATGACGACAGGCGGGACTGTCGCCGCCTCGCGCGCGACGAGTACGGCGCCCTCACGCCCAGCACCGTCTATTCGACTGTCGGGCAGGTCTTCCGCGCCGTCTACGATGGCACGACCTCGGTCGGTGTCCTGCCGCTGCCGCGCGAGGACGACGCCGAGCCCTGGTGGCCCTTCCTCGCCGGCACCGACGCGCGCACGCCGCGCATCGTGGCCCGCCTGCCGTTCGGTGGCCCGGCCGGCCCCGGCGGCGGGGCGGCCGAGGCCCTCGCCATCGCCCGGCTCGACCACGCGCCGAGCGGTGACGACCGGTCATACGTCATCATGGAGACGGCCGAGGCGGTGAGCCGAGGCGGCCTCAAGGACGAGCTGGCGGGAGTCGGCCTCGAGAGCCTGTTCCTCACGTCCTGGCGCGACGGGCCCGAGGATGGCGCCTGGCTCCACCTCGTGGAGGTCGCCGGCTTCGTGGCACCCGACGACCCACGGCTCGACCCGTTGCACGGGGCCGAGGGGGGCGCGCGGCGGCGCGCCTTCGCCGTGGGAGGCTACGCCGTTCCCATCGATGCCGCGGACCTGCGGGAGATGCCGGCCGGCGCGGCGCCGCGCCCGCCCCAGCCGGTCCCCGCCGCGCCCGCAACGGATAGACGCTCATGACGGCACCGCGGCCCCGGCCGGGCATCCTCGGCATCGCCTCCTACCTCCCCGGCCGCTCTTCCCTCGCCGGCCATGACGCGGTCATGCGCCTTTCCTCGAACGAGGGGGCGCTGGGCCCGAGTCCGCGCGCTGTCGCCGCCTACGGCGCGGCGGCGGGCGAGATCGGGCGCTATCCCGACGGCGGCGCGACCGTCCTGCGCGCGGCCATAGCGGCGCGCTACGGGCTCGACGCCGAGCGCATCGTCTGCGGCTGCGGCTCGGACGACCTGATCCACCTCATGGCCCAGGCCTATGCCGGGGAGGGCGACGAGGTGCTCCACAGCGCGCACGGCTTCCTCGTCCATATCATCGCCGCCAGGGGGGCGGGCGCCGAGCCGGTCTCGGCGCCCGAAGTGGACCTGACGGCGTCGGTCGATGCGCTCCTCGAACGGCTCACGCCCAGGACGCGCATGTTGTTCCTGGCCAACCCCAACAACCCCACGGGCACCTACCTCGCGCGCGCCGAGCTCGCACGCCTGCATGCCGGCCTGCCCGAGGAGGTGATGCTGGTCATCGACGCGGCCTATGCGGAGTACGCGACGGCGGCGGACTACGAGCCGGGGACGGCCCTCGTCGAGGCCTTCGACAACGCGGTCATGATCCGCACCTTCTCGAAGATCCACGCCCTCGCCGGGCTGCGCCTCGGCTGGGTCTATTGCCCCGCCGCCGTGGCCGACGTGCTGAACCGCGTCCGCGCGCCCTTCAACGTCTCCCTGCCGGCCCAGGCGGCGGCGGTGGCGGCGCTCGAGGACACGGGTTTCATCGCCCGCTCCGTCGCCCATAACGACCGCTGGCGGGACTGGCTCACGGTCGAGCTCCGCGCCCTCGGCCTCGAGGTGCCGCCGAGCGTGGCCAACTTCGTGCTGGTGCGCTTCCCCGGCACGGGCGGGCGCGACGCCGCCGCAGCCAACGCCCACCTCAACGCCCGCGGCATCATCCCGCGCGAGATCGGCGCCTACGGCCTGCCGGACTCCTTGCGCATCTCCATCGGCACCGAGGCGGAGATGCGCGCGGTGCGCGATGCCCTCGCGGATTTCATGGCCTGACCGGTGACGGCCGAGCCGAAATTCAAACGCGTGGCGCTGATCGGGCTCGGCCTCATCGGATCGTCGCTCGGCCGCGCGCTGCGCAAGCATTGCCTCGCCGAGGCCATCGTCGGCTGCGCCCGGTCCGAGGCCACGCGCGCGACCTCGATGTCACTGGGCTTCGTCGACGCGGTCTTCGCGGACCCGGCCGCGGCCGCGGCGGGCGCCGACCTCGTGGTCCTGTGTACGCCGCTCGGCGCTTACGCCGACATTGCCGCCGCCGTCGGCCCGGGCCTCGCGGCCGGCGCGATCCTGACCGATGTGGGGTCGGCCAAGCAGTGCGTGATCCGGGACGTGGGCCCGCACATGCCGGATGGCGTCCATCTCGTGCCCGGGCACCCGGTGGCCGGCACCGAGCATTCGGGCCCGGAAGCGGGCTTCGCCGAGCTGTTCGAGGGCCGCTGGTGCATCCTGACGCCGCCGCCGGAGGCGCCGGAGCATGCCATCGAGGCGGTGGCCGCCATGTGGCGGCGCTGCGGCATGCGGATCGAGCGCATGGACCCCCAGCACCACGATTCCGTGCTCGCCATCACCTCGCACGTGCCCCACGTCATCGCCTATACCATCGTCGGCACCGCCCTCGGCCTCGCGGCCGAGAGCAAGTCCGAGGTGTTCAAGTTCGCGGCCGGCGGGTTCCGCGACTTCACCCGCATCGCCGGCTCCGACCCGGTGATGTGGCGCGACGTGCTGCTCAACAACCGCGAGGCCGTGCTCGAGATGCTGGGCCGCTTCACCGAGGACCTGGCGGCGCTTCAGCGCGCCATCCGCTGGGGCGAGGGCGAGCGCCTGCACGAGCTCTTCACCTCCACCCGGGAGATCCGCCGCGGCGTGGTCGAAGCCGGCCAGGCCGGCACCTTCATTCCGACGGAGGCAGGAACCAGGGGATCGGCGGAAGGGGAAGAAGGTTGAGCGGGCCGATATGGAGGCGCCCCTCCTGCGCCGAGAGGGGGACCTCGAGATAGGGGGTGCCGCCCTCGGGCGGCAACCGCGCGATCAGCCCGAGCACGACCTTTGCCACCGCCGCCTCGCCCGCCTCGAGCGCGCCGCTGTCGGCGAGGGCGTCGAGGGTCTCGTCGTAGCCCTCGATGCGGCCCGTGAGCGCGCCGAGAGGCCGCATCTCGCCGTCGAGCGCGAGGGTGCCGGCGGCATCCGCCGCGAGCGGGCCCCAGGCGAGCCCGAAGCGGCGCACCTCGAGGGTGCCGCCCTCGTCGCGCCAGAAGGCGACGGCCTCGTGAAGCGGCCCCGGTGGCAACAGCCCCAATAGTGTCGCCTGCATCGAAAGAAGCTCGATCACGGGGCCGAGCGGGCTGTCCCGGACATCGGGCAGGCGCAGACCGGAAAGCTCGTAGCTGACATCGAGATTGGCCGTGCGGTGGTCCCAGCGCATTGGCCGGTGGACCGAGAAGGCCGCCCGCAGACGGCGTGCCTCGGCCAGCGGATCGCCCGCCTCGGGGGCAAGGCGCAAGTCGTCTATATCGAGGCCGAAGCGGTCGTGGTCGACGCCCCAGCCAAGCTCCCCCATAAGGCTGGCGTCGCCGGCCGTGACGAGGAGGGGGGATGGCAGCCCCGGCCAGACGTGCTCGATCCGGTGCTGGCCGGGGACGTCGAGCGTGAAGCGGCCGAGGCTCCAGGGACGGGCCGCGAGCGTGGCCGGCGGACCGCTCCACCGGAAGGCGCCCGTGTCCGGTTCAGCCGCGAAGATGGGCGCCGCGAAGCTGGCGGTAAGGCTGAACGGGTAGCCCGTGATGTCGATGCCGCCGAACGCGACCTCGTAGCCGTCCGCCCGCAGCGCCTCGGCCCAGCGCTCGATACCCTCGCGCAGCATGCTCGCGGCGTTGAACCAATAGCCCGTGTAGGCGCCCAGGACGCCGAGGAGAACGAGGATTCCGATAGCGCTCGTCTTGCGATTGGGCATGAAGCCTTATAGAGCATATCCGACGGACGTGGAATTGCGCCGGCCCCACCGGGGCCGGCGGCATGGGGCGCCATGGCGAAAGCGGGCGAGATCTGGATCTTCGGCTACGGCTCGCTGATGTGGAATCCGGGCTTCGAGCACCTGGAGGCGGTGCCCGCGCTCCTGCGCGGCTACCACCGCGACGTCTGCATCTATTCGCACCGGCACCGGGGCACGCCCGAGCGGCCCGGCCTCGTGCTCGGCCTGGCGCCCGGCGGGTCGTGCCGGGGCATGGCCTACCGGGTCGCGGGCACCCGCGCCCAGGCGGCGCTCGACTACCTCCACGAGCGCGAGACGGGCACCTATGCCTACGATGCGCGCTGGGTGCCCGTCACCGCCGGCGGGCGCCGCGTGCGCGCCCATACCTACGTGGCCGACGTGAGGCACGCGAACTTCGGCGGCAAGCAGCCGCCCGCCCGCGCCGCCGCGATCATCGCCACCGGACGCGGCGAGAGCGGGCGCAACATCGATTATCTCGAAAGCACCATCGGCCACCTGGCGGCCATGGGGTTCAGCGATGCCCGCCTCGGGCGGCTGCTGGCACTCGCGCGGGAGGTGGGCGGCGGCTGACCGGCATGCCGCCTCAGGCGCAGCGGGAATAGGTGCAGGCGGTGCAGACGTCGCAGCCCTCCTGGCGGATGAGGCCGGCCTGCCCGCATTTGGGGCATTGGCGCATGGGCGCGCCGCCAATGGCGCCGCGGCCGCCGGCGGCTGGGCCGGCCACCTGGGCCCCGGCCAGCTCCACCGCCCGCGCCGCGCGCGGGTCGGGCAGGAAGCCGCTTGTAATCATATGCTGCTCGATGACCTCGCCGATGGCGGCGAGCAGGGAGGGCACGTACCTGCCGCCCATCCATTGGCCGCCGCGGGGGTCGAACACGGCCTTCAGCTCGTCGACCACGAAGGACACGTCGCCACCGCGGCGGAAGACGGCGCTGATCATGCGCGTGAGGCCCACGGTCCAGGCGTAGTGCTCCATGTTCTTCGAGTTGATGAAGACCTCGAAGGGCCGGCGGCGGCCGTCCTGGATGATGTCGTTGAGGGTGATGTAGATGGCGTGGTCGGATTCGGGCCAGCGGATCTTGTAGGTCTGGCCGGGCAGGGCCTCGGGCCGGTCGAGGGGCTGGGTCATGTAGACGATGCCGCCCGCCTCGTAGACGTCCTCGTGGCGTGCCGGCGGGGCCTCGAGCGGCAGCTCGGCCTGGCCCGGCCCCGTCGGCTCGGCCTTCGGTTCGACCGACAGCACGGCCCCCGTCACATCGTTGGGGCGATAGGTGGTGCAGCCCTTGCAGCCTAGCTCGTAGGCCTGAATGTAGATGTCCTTGAAGGCGTTGAAGGCGATGTCGGCCGGCAGGTTGATGGTCTTGGAGATCGAGCTGTCCACGTGCTTCTGCACGGCCGCCTGCATGACCACGTGGTCGGCGGGCAGAAGGGTCTGGGCGTCGACGAAGCTGTCGGGCAGGGGGGCCGCCTCGCCCTTCATGCGACGGAACAGGTGGTAGGCGTAGTCGGTGACCTCCTCCTCCCGCCGGCTGCCGTCGGGCATCAGCACGCTGCGGGTATAGGTGTAGCCGAACACCGGCTCCACGCCCGAGGAGACGTTGTTGGCGAAGAGCGAGATGGTGCCGGTGGGCGCGACCGAGGTCAGCAGGGCGTTGCGGATGCCGCTCTCGCGGATGGCCGCGCGCACGTCCTCGTCGAGGCCGGCTATGGTCTCGCCCGCGAGGTATTTCTCCGCGTCGTAGAGGGCGAAGGGGCCCTTCTCGGCGGCGAGCGCGGCCGAGGCCAGGTAGGCCGCGCGCTGGATCGCCCCCATCCAGCCCTCGGTCAGCTCGATGGCCGGCTTGCTGCCGTAGCGCCCCCCGCACATGATGAGGGCATCGGCGAGGCCGGTCACGCCCAAACCCATGCGGCGCTTGGCGCGGGCCTCGTGGGCCTGCTCCTCGATGGGAAAGCGCGAGATGTCGATGGCGTTGTCGAGCATGCGGACGGCGAGCGGCACCAGCACCTCGAGGCGCGCCATGTCGAGCCGCGCCGCCTCGGTGAACGGCTCGCGCACCAGGCTCGCGAGGTTGATCGACCCCAGGAGGCAGGCGCCGTAGGGCGGCAGTGGCTGCTCGCCACAATTGTGAACATGGAGGCCGTTGGCATCGAAGGCGTTGACCCCCGGCACGATCGCGTTGAACACGGCCTCGATGCCGCGCGGGATGAGGGATTCGACCCGGGCCGTGAACCGCTCCCGATCGAGGCGGCGGCGGTAGCCGCCGAGGAGCGTCCGCAGCCGGTGCGCCTTGTCGCCGTCAGCGTAACCGATCCGCCGCTGGAAACGGGTGAGGTTCTGACCGCTCAGGACCAGCTCATGGTTGGCCGCCGTGCGGTAGAGCCCGTGCCCGCCCCGGCCGTCGGGCATCGGGCGCAGCCCCGCCGGGCGGCGCTCGCGGTAGATGCGGCTCGCCATGCCGAGGCGCAACAGCATACGCTGGGCGGCTTCCAGCAAGCCCAGGTCGCTCCGCGCCAGGCGCACGCTGACGCCCTTGGCCTGGGTGCCTTGGACACTGCCGTCGGCATCGAAGAGGCCGCGCAGGAAGCCGCGATGGAAATCACTCGAAGCGCGCTCGACCGCCGGCGTGATCGTCTTGCGGCCGGGCGCCATGCCGAGGTCGTGGGCGAGGCGTTTGATCCCGCCCAGCGCCAGGCGGTACTCGCCCCGCCCCGACACTGGGATCCAGCCCGTGAAATCCGCTCGGTGCGGCAGGGCCCGAGCGGCCTCGAGCGCCCGGTCCATCACCGCCAGCACGCCAGGCCGCGCGGCGCCGCCGTTGACCGCCAGTGCCCCGGGCCAGGCCGAGAGCACGGCCTTGTCGGCCTTGAGGGTGCCGTCGCCGACGAGGAGGCCGAGGAGATAGCCCTCGCCCTCACTGTGGGGGCCGCGCCAGCCGATCGCATCCCCGTGGTCGTGGACGATGACTTCATCCCCGGGTGTCAGGCGCCCCGCCGCAACCCACTCCGTATCCAGGGAATCGCGGGTCTTGCGGGTCACGCGGCGCACCCTGTGATCGGCGGTGAGACGCAGCCGGTAGCCTTCGCGGGTCGCGAGGTCGAACACCGGCTTGTGCCCGGTGGCGAAGAAACCGGCGTCGCCCGAGGCATGCGCGCGGCCATCGATCGAAGCCGTGAACGGGCGCCCGACCAGATCGCGCACTTGCCGCGGTCCATCGGTCGTCTGCACCCAGGCGTCCGCGGTGATGCAGGGATTGGTGGCGCTGATCTCCTCGCAATACCACAGGTTGTTGCGGCGGTTGATACGGTCGATGAAGATCACGCCGGGCTCGGCGTAGGCATAGGTGGCCCGCATGATGGCGTCCCACAGCTCGCGCGCGGGCAGGACCTTGTAGCAGGTGCCGCCGAAGGCGAGCTCCCAGGGCGCGTCCTCCTTGACCGCCGTCATGAAGGCGTCGGTGACCAGGACCGAGAGGTTGAACATGCGCAGGCGCCCGGGCTCGTGCTTGGCCGCGACGAAGGCCTCGATATCCGGGTGGTCGCAGCGTAGCGTCGCCATCATGGCGCCGCGGCGGTGGCCCGCGCTCATGATCGTGCGGCACATGGCGTCCCACACGTCCATGAAGCTGAGGGGGCCGGAGGCGTCGGCGCCGACCCCCTTCACCGGCGCGCCCTTGGGCCGCAAGGTCGAGAAATCGTAGCCGATGCCCCCACCTTGCTGCATGGTCAGGGCGGCTTCCTTGAGATGGGTGAAGATGCCGCCCATGTCGTCCGGGATCGCGCCCATGACGAAGCAGTTGAAGAGGGTGACGTTGCGGTCCGTGCCGGCGCCGGCGACGATGCGGCCCGCGGGCAGGAGCTCGAAACCCGTGAGCGCGCCGCGAAAGCGCTCCTCCCACGCCGCCGGGTCCGCCTCGGGCGCGGCCAGCGCGGCCGCGACGCGGCGCCAGGTCTCCTCGACCGTCTTGTCCACGGGCGCGCCGTCCGCCGCCTTGAGGCGGTATTTCATATCCCAGATCTGCTGCGAGATGCTGGCCAGGGTGGTCAAGGCGGTCTCCAAGTGAACGGGCATGCGCCCGGGGCCGCACCGGAATGGGCCGTGCACGACCGACTATTTTAAGGGCCGGATCGGGGTTGGTCAACGATATGTTCTTGAAATGTTTTGTGCCGCGCGGCCGTATCCGCGGCCTTGGCTTCGTGTTTCGCTCGAGCGCCGCTCAGGCACTTCTATCTCGCTCGAGCGCCGTTCAGGCTGGCCTCCCATAAGCTCGGGCGCGCAGTCCGGCCTCAGTCCTTGCCGCCCACCTTGCCGAGCGCCTCGAGCTGCTTTTGCAGTGCGTCGATCTTGTCCTGAAGCTCGTCGAAGCGGTCACCCTCCGTCGCCGCCGGCTCGGCCTTCGCCGCCGGCTCGGCCTTCGCGCCGGCCCCACCGGGCGCGAACATCTTCATGGCCTGCTCCATCACGGCCATGTTGTGCTTGCCGAGCTCGTCGACCTGGTTGAAAGGGAACATGCCGCCGAAGGTGCTCTGCACGTACTGGCGCATCCGCTCCTGGTTCTGGTTGAAGGCGTTCATGCTTTCCTCGAGGTAGCGCGGCAGCAGGTCCTGGAGGCTGTCGCCGTAGAAACCGATGAGCTGGCGCAAAAAGCCGATGGGCAACAGGTTCTGGCCCTTGCCCTCCTCCTCGACGATGATCTGGGTGAGGACGGCGCGGGTGATGTCCTCGCCCGTCTTGGCGTCGTGGACCGTGAACTCGATGCCTTCCTTCACCATCCCGCACAAATCGTCGAGCGTCACATAGCTGCTGGTCGCCGTGTTGTAGAGCCGCCGGTTGGCGTACTTCTTGATGGTGATCGGCTCGTCCGCCGGGACCTGTTTGCGGGCCATGAATCTCCGCCGCGGCTGGATATTGGAAAGCAATACCCGCAACCATCCACCGGATGTGTTGCAATGCGCAAGACCTTTTTTTGCACTGCACGTAAGGCACCAGTGGAGCACCCGCCCGGTGTGAGTAGCCTCCGAAAAGCCGATCTTCGGATCGACGGCAAGCCCGATCACGCGCCCGAGCGAATAGCGAAGCCAGCCTTAGCGGCGCTTGAGCGTCATAAAGCGCCTTAGCGGCGCTTGAGCAATATAAAAGTGCCCCTATACTCGGGCCATGTCCGAGCCGCCGGATCTCGAAAGCCTGGCCCGCCGCTACCTCGACCTCTGGCAGGAATACCTCGCGGCGGCCGCGGGCGACCCGCGGGCGGGCGAGGCCCTGGTCGCGTCGCTCGCGCAGCTGGGCGCGGCGCGGGACACGTTCCTCCCCGCCATGTTGGCGGGGCTCACGCCGCGAACGGGGGAGGCCGCGGGTGGCGAGCATGGAAGCGGGCCAAGCCAGTCGGCACCGGCCGCCGGACATGGTGGACCGCGCCCTGGCGCCCCGTCCGCTGCCCCTCCATCTGGCGATGGCGTTCGCGACCTGGACGAGCTCCATCGCCGCCTGGCCGGGGTCGAGGAGCGGCTGGCTGGCCTCGAACGGGGATCCGGCGGCGGCGCGAAGCGCGCTGGGAAAAGCCCTCGAAAGTGTCCCGGCTGAGGCCTTCGCGCGGGCGCTGTCGGACGAAGCCGCCCGGCGCGCCGAAGCCCTGCTCGCCGGCCTCGAAGCCTACCGCCGCCACCCCTACCGCCGCGCGCTTCAGGACCCACCGTCGATCTGGGCCGAGGGCGCGAGCCGCCTCCTCGATTACGGCCAATGCGGCGCCGGGGCGGCCGGCGGCCGGCCGGTGCTGGTCGTGCCCTCCCTGGTCAACCGCGGCTACGTCCTCGACCTCTCGGAGGGCCAGAGCCTCCTGCGCTGGCTCGCGGCGCGCGGCCTCCGGCCGATGCTCGTCGACTGGGGCCGGCCGGGCGCGGAAGAGCGCGGCCTCGGCCTCGACGATCTTATCGCCGGCCGGCTCGCCCGCGCCCTCGACGCAGCGCGCGCGGCGACCGGGGCGGCGCCGCTCGTCCTCCGCTACTGCATGGGCGGGCTCCTGGCCCTGGCCCTCGCGGCGCTCCGCCCGCGGGACGTGGCCGGCCTCGCCCTCCTGGCCACGCCGTGGGACTTCCACGCGGGTGGCGAGGCGGCCCAGGCGCGCAGGCTCGCGGCCTCGGTTCTGCCGTTCTGGCCCCTGTTCGACGCCCTTGGCGAGATGCCGGTCGACGCCATCCAGGCCCTCTTCGCCCGCCTCGACCCCTATCTCGCGGTGCGCAAGTTCACTGCTTTCTCGGCCCTCGACCCCACCTCGCCCAAGGCGCGGGCCTTCGTCGCGCTCGAGGACTGGCTCAACGACGGCGTGGCCCTCCCCGCCCCCCTGGCGCGGGCCTGCATCGACGGCTGGTATGGCGAGAATCTGCCGGGGCGTGGGGCCTGGCGCGTGGCCGGGCAGGCCATCGAAGTGGCCCGCATCGACCTCCCGGCCCTGGTGGTCATCCCGGCCCGAGACCGTATCGTGCCGCCGGCCTCGGCCGAGGCGCTGGCCGCGGCGCTGCCGCGTGCCGCCGTGCGCCGCGTGCCCCTGGGCCATATCGGCATGATCGTCGGCGGCCGGGCGCGGCGTTCGCTCTGGGCCCCGCTCGCCACCTGGCTCGGAAAGGCTTGAATGAAATATTGCAGTGCAATATATCATTCGGGCGCCTCCCCGAGCGCCAGGAGTCGTACGGCGAAATTCCTTCCCACGCGCGAGACGCGCTCGGGGCACCGCCCCGAACCCACTGATAAGGAGCCATGCCTTGACCGAGATCGTGATCGCCGGCGCCGCGCGGACGGCCGTTGGGGCCTTCGGCGGCGGACTGAGCTCCCTGCCCGCCTCCCTATTGGGCCAAGCCGCCATCACCGAGGCCATGCGCCGGGCGGGCGTCGAGGGGGATGATGTCTCGGAGGTCATCCTGGGTCAGATCCTGACCGCGGGCATGGGCCAGAACCCGGCCCGCCAGGCGGCCATCGGCGCCGGCATCCCGGTCGAGAAGACGGCCTACGGGGTCAACCAGCTCTGCGGCTCGGGCCTGCGCACGGTGGCGCTCGGCTACCAGGCGATCCGCGTCGGCGACAGCACGATCGTGGTCGCCGGCGGTCAGGAGAGCATGAGCCAGGCGCCCCACGTCGCGCACCTGCGCGACGGCGCCAAGATGGGCGACGTGACGTTCGTCGATTCGATGATCGTGGATGGGCTGTGGGACGCCTTCAACGGCTACCACATGGGCAACACGGCCGAGAACGTCGCCGGCAAGTACCAGATCACGCGCGAGGAGCAGGACGCCTTCGCCGCCGCCTCCCAGGCCAAGGCCGAGGCGGCCCAGAAGGCCGAGCGCTTCGCCGACGAGATCGTCCCGGTGACCATCAAGACCCGCAAGGGTGAGGTGGTGGTGGATACGGACGAGCATCCCCGCCACGGCACCACCCTCGAGGCGCTGGCCAAGCTCCGCCCCGCCTTCGACAAGGACGGCACGGTGACGGCCGGCAACGCATCGGGCATCAACGACGGCGCCGCCGCCGCCGTCCTCATGACGGCCGAGGAGGCCGCGCGGCGCAAGATCGAGCCGCTCGCGCGCATCGTCTCCTGGGCGACGGCGGGCGTCGATCCCGCGATCATGGGGACGGGGCCCATCCCGGCGAGCCGCGCGGCCCTGGCCAAGGCGGGCTGGGCGGCCGGCGACCTCGACCTCATCGAGGCCAACGAGGCCTTCGCCGCCCAGGCCTGCGCCGTCAACAAGGACCTCGGCTGGGACACGGCGAAGGTCAACGTGAACGGCGGCGCCATTGCGCTCGGTCACCCCATCGGCGCCTCGGGTGCGCGGGTGCTGGTGACCCTCCTCCATGAGATGGCGAGGCGCGACGCCAAGAAGGGCCTCGCCACCTTGTGCATCGGCGGCGGCATGGGCATCGCCATGTGCCTCGCGCGCGACTAGGCGGGATCGGGGCACTGGAGCGCTTCCAGCTCGACTGGAATCGCTCCAGGCCGCAAGGCGGCCCGCCGGTCGCCCGGCGCGCCCGCGCAGGCGCGGACCACCCGGTCCGCTGCCGCGAGCGACGAGAAGCGAGAGCGGGAACCGCTAGAGGGAGTGGGCGATATGGCGAGAGTGGCGGTGGTGACCGGGGGGACGCGCGGCATCGGCCGGGCGATCTGCACCGGGCTCAAGGACGCGGGCTACGCGGTCGCCGCCAACTATGGCGGCAACGACGAGGCGGCCGGGCGCTTCGCGGAAGAGACAGGCATCCCCATCTATAAGTTCGATGTCTCGGACTTCGATGCCTGCGTGGCCGGTGTCGCCCGCATCGTGGCCGACCTGGGCCCGGTCGAGATCCTGGTCAACAACGCCGGCATCACCCGCGACAGCACCCTGCACAAGATGGCGCCCGAATTTTGGGAGGCGTGATCGACACCAACCTGGGCTCGTGTTTCAACATGTGCCGTTCGGTGGTCGAGAGCATGCGTGCACGCGGCTTCGGGCGCATCGTCAACATCGGCTCCATCAACGGCCAGGCCGGGCAGTACGGCCAGGTCAACTACGCCGCCGCCAAGTCGGGCATCCACGGCTTCACCAAGGCTCTGGCCCAGGAGGGGGCGGCCAAGGGCATCACCGTCAACGCCATCGCGCCGGGCTATGTGGACACGGACATGGTGCGCGCCGTGCCCGACCACGTGCTCGAGAAGATCATCGCCGGCATCCCCATCGGGCGCCTCGGCAAGGCCGAGGACATCGCCCGCGGCGTCCTCTTCCTGGTGGGCGACGCCGCCGACTTCATCACCGGCTCGACCCTCTCCATCAACGGCGGCCAGCACATGTACTAGACCCACTTTCATAATTCCGTATGCCATACGACGGCGCCCCGAGGTTCCCGGCTAGGAGCGTGGCGCGCCGTGATGCCGGGGCATCACCCGAAACCCCTTGGCGTCGCGCGACGACGTCCGGGGGCCTCGGGGCGCCGCCCTGCGGGTCGCTTTTCCCGCCCCCTCGGGGCGTCGAGGACGCTTGACGATGCCCCGGCATCGCCGGCGCGCCCCCTCCTACCGAGGAGACGGGAAAAGCGATCGTATGGAACACGGAATTATGAAAGTGGGTACTAGGGCGCCATGGTGGAGAGTGGAGCGGTTGAAGGCCGGAATACGAACCGACTTGACGGGTGGAAATTAAGCACTGAAATTGATTGGTCTGTAAATTATACCAGTGAGCCTATGAAATCACCTTCATGATCCATGGATAGGCGCAGAGGGTTCGCATACGATCCGGTTCTGCGATGAGGTCGATCCATGCTTGGCAACAGGCGTCGATGATGGCCTCGGTGTCGTCGAGGACGCGGAGCGATAGGAAGCGTTCGCGTAGGTAGAGCCAAACCCGCTCGACGGGGTTGAGTTCGGGACTGTAAGGCGGCAACAGCGCCAAGGTGACGTTGTCGGGGACGGTGAGGGCGCGCTCGTCGTGCCAACCGGCGCCGTCGCACATCATGACGGCGTGCGCATCCTGGTCCAGGGTATCGGCGAAGTGTGCGAGAAACAGGTCCATGACCTTGGCGTTGACGCTCGGCATCACCAGGGTGACGTCGTCGCCGGTGTCCGGGCGCACGGCGGAGAAGATGTAGGCCCACTGGTAGCCGATTTGACGCGTCCCGGGGGCACGCTCGCCCCTGCGCCACCACCGGTGACACACCCGGCCCTTGTTGCCGACGCGCGCTTCATCCTGAAACCACAGCTGTAGGCGCTTGTCGGGATGCGCCGCGGCGGTCGCCTTCAGGATGTCGCGAAGCCCCCTTTTTTGAAGCGCTCCTGCGCTTCGGCGTCCCTTCGCGGGTGGCTCGGGCGCGCCTTCTGGCGGGAAAATCCCATCCGCCGTAGAACCCGGGTCATGCTCGAGGGGTGGTAGGTCTTGGCGAAGCGCTCCTCCAGCCAGCGGCACAGATCGGCCCGGGTCCAGGCGCAAACCCCGTCGCGCTCAGGCTCCGGCCCGGCGATGATGACCGCCGCCAGCGCCGCTTCCTCGTCTGCCGTCAGCCGCCGCGGCGAGTAGCCCTTTGGACGGTCGTGAAGCCCCTCCAATCCCTTTGCATTGTAACGAACAACCGCGTCGCGAAGCGTTTGGCGATCCATCCCCGCAAGCCGCGCGGCATCAGCCCAGGGCATCTCCTCCAAAGCATTCGCGATCCCATAGGCCCGCGCCGCCGCTCGACCGTACGATTCCACGCGAGCCCAGCGCCGAAGCTCCAAAGGCGTCAAATCATCCCGTATCTTGAGTGCTGATCCCATGACATCCCCCACATCTGGTGGGAGACCATAGAATCACAATCCGCCATCATCCGCCATCAATGAATATCCCGAGAGTCAATTCAGGCGCTCACTGGTATTACATATCGCAATCCGCGATATTACGACAGAGGCCTGCCATGAATTCAGCGGATCTCAGGGTGTTCGAGGCCGTGGCCCGGTCCGGCGGCATGAGCCGAGCGGCCGCGGCTTTGAATACAGTGCAATCGAACGTAACCGCCCGAATCAAGCATCTCGAGGAGGAGGTCGGAACGCGGCTCTTCCACCGTCGTAGCCGGGGTGTCGAGCTGACCGCCGCCGGTCGAAAATTGCTGCCCTATGCCGCCAGGGTCGCGCATCTCATCGCGGACGCGGGCAGGGCGGTCCGGGACGATGGCGTCCCGAGTGGCGCGCTGGTCATCGGCTCCCTCGAGACGACGGCCGCTCTACGTCTATCGCCGGTCCTCGGTGTCTATGTCGCATCCCACCCGGCGGTCGACCTGGTGCTGAGAACAGGCACCACGTGCGAGCTCGTCCATGACGTGCTCGACCATCGGCTGGAATGCGCCTTCGTCTGTGGCCCGGTCAACCATCCGGAGCTCGAAGAGGAAGCGGTCTTCCGTGAGGAGCTGGTGTTGCTGACGGGTCGGTCCGTGCGCTCGCTCGGAGGCCTGGCGCACGAAAAAGACCTCAAGATCGTTGTGCTTCGCGCCGGCTGCTCCTATCGCTTGCGGCTGGAGGCGATTCTGGCGAAGCGCGGGATCGTCGGATTCAGGCTGCTCGAGTTCGGTACGATCGAGTCTATTTTCGGCTGCGTTGGCGCAGGGCTCGGCGTCACCCTGCTGCCGCGAAGCCTGATCGGCTCGGTCTGGCGCGACGACCGCGTCGCTATTCACGAGTTACCCAAGGCCGAGGCCCATGTGGAGACGACCTTCATCCGTCGCCGCGAGGCATTCGCCTCCAGCGCGCTCCTGGCCTTCCTGCAATGCGCCCGCGAAGCGTCGGCCGGCACCAAGGCGATGTAATCGGTCTTTCTATCTGTAAAACAGATAGCGACCATCGGATTAAACCGTTTTTCCGGTTTTCACGAACGTCCTAACCTTCCCCTCCAATATGGAGTGATGGGGAATATGCGACGGATTTCCGTGGCGGTGTCCGCGAACGCGTTGGCGTGCGAGGCCGACCCCGTCACATGGGCTTGGCGTGAATAGCCCGTCTATCAGACCCTACCGGCTCGCATTGGGTGGGCTCGTCGCCATGGCGGCGGCGATGGGCATCGGGCGCTTTGTCTATACGCCGATCCTCCCGTTCATGGCCGGCGGGCTGCACTTTACCAAGGGTGAGGCGGGACTGATCGCATCCGCGAATTTCATGGGCTATCTCGCGGGAGCGCTCGCCGCCGCGTCGTCGGGTCTACCCGGCAGCACGCGCGGCTGGATGCTGGCCGCTCTGGCGGCGAGCGCCGCGAGCACCGGTGCAGTGGGTTCGGCCCAGGGCCTCGCTCCGATCCTCGCGTTGCGTTTTGTCGGTGGCGCCGCGAGCGCGTTCGTCCTGGTCCTTGCCTCGGCGCTCGTCCTGGAACGCTTGAGCGCCAGTGGACGCGGAGGCTTGTCCTCGCTGCATTTCGCCGGGGTGGGTGCTGGGATCGCCGTCTCCGCGCTCTTGACCTGGGGCATCGAATCCCTGGGCGGCGATTGGCGATGGATGTGGATTGGCGGCGGCCTGGTTTCGCTTGCCTCGGTCATCGCCGTGGCGACGCTCGTACCTGGGGCGCGAGAGCCTCCCGCCCCTTCGGTGGCGACAATGGCGGTCGCGTCGAAGCTCGGGCCTTGGCCCCTTGTGGTCGCCTATGGGTTGTTTGGATTTGGCTACGTAATCACGGCAACCTTCATCGTCGTCATCGTCCGCGCGTCGCCGGAGGCGCGGGCCGTCGAGCCCCTCGTCTGGCTGGCCGTCGGCATCGCGGCCATTCCTTCGATCTTCGCCTGGTCGGCGATCGGACGGCGATTCGGGTTGCTCCGGGCCTTCGCGATCGCCTGCCTCGTCGAAGCGATCGGGGTGCTCTCGAGCGTCGTCTGGGCGAGTGCTCTCGGCCTGTTCGTGGCGGCGGCCTTCCAGGGCGGCACGTTCATGGGGATTACGGCCTTGGGTCTCGTGGCGGCACGGGAGCTGTCGGGTGGAGACCCCCGCCGCTCACTCGCCATGATGACCGCGGCTTTCGGTTTGGGCCAAACACTGGGGCCGGTGGCCGCCGGGTATGGTTTCGACCTGACCGGGAGTTTCCTCCTCCCGTCGATTGTCGCCGCGACCGGTCTTTGTATCAGCTCGATTTTGGTGGTCATGATGCGCCAGAAGTAAAGCGCCTCTCGGTGCCTATCGAAGGCGTGGACCGCAATACCACCGCGCCAACTCCACGGCGCCGCGCAACCATGAAAACCGTCACCCATGTTCCCGTGATCGCACACGAAAGAGTGGCTCCGATCGAAGCGGAACCGCGCGAGCCGACCTTGTCGAGGCCGTAGCGCGCCTTCGCCTCTTCGTACGAACAGGCCATGCCGTCGTTGTCGAAGGCGAAATAGGCGAGCGAGGAATGGCCCCGGGAATGGTCGAACTTGATGTCGCCCATCCCCTTGGCCGTGCCCGAGCCGACCCCGCCCTCGTAGAACACCCAGCCCTCGGGAAGGACGGTGCGGATAAGCGCCGCGCAATCGCGCTCGGCCACCCCATCGGCGCTGCGGGTGCGCGCCTGCCGGTCACCCTCCCCCATGAGATGGCGAAGCGCGCCGGCGCCGGGCCGTCCGCGGCTCGATTTCGGCAGCCGAATGCGCACCCGCTCTCGGCATGCCGGAGGCGCCGTCAATCAGGCAGCGGTCGGTCCTTGGTCTCAGGTATGCTCATCACCGCGACGAGGGAGACGACGGAAAGCACCATGAGGTAGTAGACCGGCGCGAAATCATCGCTGGTCCTTTGAATCAGATAGGCGGCAACGAACGGCGTGGTGCCGCCAAAGATCGACAGAACGAGATTGTAGCCGATCGACAGCACGCTGACTCGCACGCGGCGGGGAATGATCTCGGCCTGGGCCGCCGGGTTCGCCGCATAGACCCAACTGAACAGGACCGCGAAGCCAAGCTGGCCGATGAACACCAGAACGAGGTTGTTATGGTGCATGAACCAGAACAAGGGCCACGACAGGACGAGAATTCCCACGGCCCCGGTCAACAGAATCGGCTTGCGGCCGATGCGGTCGGCAAGGAGGGCGATCGGCAAGGGCAGGAAGGTCAGCACCACCATGCAAAAAGTGTTGATATCCATTGCGTTAGCAACAGAAACATGCATCCGATCGGTCAAGTACGACACGGCGAAGACGAACATCATGTAGAATCCGACATTGACCGAAAGCGCGAGGCCCATGACCTGGCACATGACCCGCCAGTGGTCGCGAAAGGCGGATATCACGGGCGAGCGCGCGGACTCCTCTTCGTATTCCGGTGCTGGCGGCTCCTCGAGGTGACGGCGCAGGAACAGCGCGACCAATGCGATCAACGCACCCGCCAAGAAGGGGATGCGCCAAGCCCACGCGTGCAGGGTGGACTCGTCCAACGTGTTTATCAGTAAGGTCGCAACCCCCGATCCGATCAAGAAACCGCCCGCCGAGCCGCACAGGATCCAGCTCGCATAGAAGGCCCGCCTGTCGGTGGGCGCGTGCTCGACAACGAAGGTGGTCGATCCGGTGTATTCCCCACCGACGGAAAAACCCTGCAGGACCCGCACGATGACGAGAAGGACGGCCGCCATCGGCCCAATCTGCGTTGTGACCGGCAAGAGGCCGATGGCGACGGTGGCAATTCCCATGAGCCAGACCGTCAGGAGCAGCACGCGTTTGCGACCGATCTTGTCGCCGATATGGCCGAATACCATGGCACCCAAAGGGCGCGACAGGTAGCCGGCAGCGAAGGCGCCGTAGGTCAGCAGAAGCGAGGAAAAGGGGTCGTCGGAAGGGAAGAACAACTTGGCGATGATCGGCGCCATGTAGGCGTAAGCGGCGAAGTCGTACCATTCCATGACATTGCCGATCGCCCCGCCGAACCCGTTCTTGCGAACCTTGCGTAGCTGATCTGCGCTCATCGACATGGAATCCCCGGTCCTCGGCCGGCGGCGGAAGCTGGCACCGCCGGCCGCGCTGGAGCGTTTCCACCTCGACTGGAATCGCTCCAGGCCGCAAGGCGGCCCGCCGGGCGCCCGGCGCGCCCGCGCGGGCGCGGACCACTTGGTCCGCTGCCGCGAGCGACAAATAGGGCTAGAGTGGGTCCGATCAAAGCGGAGCCGCTCTAGCCGACCTTGTCGAGGCCGTAGCGCGCCTTCGCCTCTTCGTAGGAATAGGCCATGCCGCCATTGTCGAAGGCGAAATAGGCGAGCGAGGAATGGCGCTGGGAATAGTCGAACTTGATGTCGCCCGTCCCCCTGGCCGTGCCCGAGCCGAGCTCGCCCTCGTAGAACATCCAGCCCTCGGGAAGGACGGTGCGAATGAGCACCTCGCCGTCGGTCACCGGGTTGCGGATCGGCACGGTCTCGGCGCGCGCGGTACCCGGCACGTCGATCCGGCAGGTGCGCGCCTTGATGTCCCATTCGAACCCGATGGGCAGGAAGAGCGGCTCGTGCACGTGTTCCACGATGATGCTGAAGATATTGAAGATGGTGCCCTCTGGCTGGCCCTCGCCGGAGAGGATGGTGAAGATCGCATTACGCTGCGCTTCACTCGTGTCTTCCGAGAGAATCGGCTGCAGGTGGCCGCCGCCATGGTGGATGGCCCGGGGGAAGAAATAGGTCGCGGCGAACTTGACGCCGTCCAGGCGGGTATCGCCGAAATGGCCCTCGTCGATCTCGAAGCCGACGATGCCGTCGCAGTGGCCCATGGTCGGCGGCGCCATGGCCTCGCAGGGGCAGCCATGGTCGCGGCTGCGGAACTCGACGTACTTGCCCCCGATGTGCCACTTCGTATCGGTCATGACCTTTCCCCCTGAACGCGTCTTCGCCGGTCCCACGAGACCTTTCATTTTAAGGGCCGTATCCGTTCGGATGCAACGTCCCGGCGGCCCGTGTCGGGGTTTGCGAAGCTCTGCTATGGTGCCTCGGCAAGCCGTCGATACATGCGCATTCGAGGGAGCGGGGAGCCATGCGCGCAGCCGTCGTCGACAGCCCGGGCGGGCTCGGGGCCTTCGCGGTGCGTGCGGTGCCGGAGCCCGCGCCCGGCCCCGGCGAGGTGCTGATCGAGACCGCCTATTGCGGCTGCAACTGGGCCGACATCCAGCGCCGCATGGGCACCTATCCCCACCCGATCACCTACCCCCATATCATGGGCCGTGAGGTCTCGGGCACCGTGTCGGCGCTCGGCGAAGGCGTGGGCGGCCTCGCCGTCGGCGACCGTGTGATCGCAATCCCGTCCACTGGCGGCTATGCCGAGCGCTGCGTCGCACCGATGGCCCTGGTGACGAAGCTGCCGTCCGCCATCCCCCTCGATGTGGGCGCCGCCTTCCAGGTCCAGGCACTGACCGCCCACCACATGCTGCACACGGTCCATGGGACTGAGGCGGGCCAGGTGGTGCTCCTTCACGCCGCCGGCGGCGGCGTTGGCCTGGCCGCGACCCAGCTCGCCGTTCGCGCCGGCGCCACCGTCATCGGCACGGTCGGCACGCCGGGCAAGGAGACCGGGCCGCTCCACTATGGCGCCGCCCGCGTGGTGAACCTGGGCCGGGAAGATTTCGTGGCCACGGCACTCGCGATGACGGCCGGCGTGGGCGTCGACCTCGCCATCGATTCCCTCGGCGCCGCCACCCTCGACCGCACCTTCGACGCTGTCCGGCTCCTCGGCCACATCATCAATATCGGCGAAGCCGAAGGCACGCCCTACGCCAATATCCGCGAGCGAATCCTGCCCCGCTCCCAGACCTTCACCCGCTTCTCCCTGGGCCACGTCATGGCGCGCCCGGACCTGTGGGCGAGCGGCGTGCGGGCCGTGCTCGCCGCCCTCGCCGACGGCACGCTCGAGATCCCCATCGTCGCCCGCTTCCCCCTCGATGACGTGGCCGAGATGCACCGCCGCCTCGAATCCCGCCACGTGGCGGGCAAGCTCCTGCTCTCGTTCGCGGAGTGATGCCGCCTTCACCCGGGCCTTGAACCGGGTCGCCATTGGTGCGACGAATCGGGGGCGCGCGAAGGAGGTGAGGACATGACGGGCTTGCACGACGATTGGTCTCCGGGCGACCCGGAGCTCGCCGAGACCCTGCCATCGCGCTACTACTATGACCCCGATATCTTCGCGCGGGAGCGCGAGACGATCTTCTTGAAGTGCTGGCACCTGGCCGCCCACCGCAACGAGATCGCCGAACCGGGTCAGTTCGTCACCCTCGATATCTTCGACCAGAGCGTCCTCGTGGCCCGGGGCGGGGACGGGGCCGTGCGCGCCTTCCACAATGTCTGCCAACACCGCGGCAACCGCCTCGTCGAGGCGCGGCGCGGCCGCATTCCGGCGCTCTTCCGCTGCGGCTACCACGCTTGGGACTACGGCCTCGACGGGCGGTTGCGCCACGCGCCGCGCAGCGAGCGGGTCAAGGGCTTCGATGCCTCCTGCATCGGCCTCAAGGCGGTGCGGATCGAGGAATTCGCGGGCTTCCACTACGTCAATCTCGACCCCGGGGCGGCGCCGTTCGCGGCCGCGGTCCCCGGCGCGGAAGCGGAGATCCGGCGCCACTGCCCGGACCTCGACGGCCTCGCCTTCCATTCCGAGACCGACTATATCGTCCCGGCCAACTGGAAGGTGGTCATCGACAACGCGATCGAGGGGTACCATTTCGGACGATCTGGGCCGGTCCACGCCGTCCTCGCGGACCTCATCGAGTTCGAGAACTACGCGCTGACGCCCCATGGCGCGTGGTGGACCTTCATGGGTCCGCCCAAGCCGGGGACGACGCGGGCCTTCGGCGCGGAAATCGACGGTGCCAGCTACCAGACCGACTGGTTCTTCAACATCAACCTCTGGCCCCACACTATCCTTTACGTCTTTCCCTTCTCGGACTTCCTCGGCACCTTCCTCATGCTCCCGCTCGAGCCCGAGAAGACCCTGCTTCGCCTTGGCTACTACACCCCGGGCCGGGCGCTCTCGGACGTGACGAAATCCTGCATCGGCTGGATGAACGACGAGCTTGGCCCCGAGGACATCGGCCTCAACGTCTCCGTCCAGAAGGGCCTGCGCTCGCTCGGCTACGACCGCGGGCGCTACATGATCGACGCCGCGCGCGGCAACGAGAGCGAGCACCTGCTCCACCACTTCCATTCCCTGGTCCACGCGGCGGTCTGGTCCTGACCGCGGGCCGCCCCGCCGGCCACCCAAGCGGTCCGGCGCCAGGGGCCTGCGAACCTGCCACGAGTGATACGGCCATGACCGACCTGCCTTCGATGAGGCCGCTCACGCCGCGGCGCATGTCGCGGGCGCTCACCGAGCTCGCGGCGCGTGATAGCGACCTCGCCCGCACCCTCGCGGCCGTGGGCCGCCCGCGCCTGCGCACCCGGGAGGCGGGGTTCCCGGCACTCTTGCGCATCATCGTCGAGCAGCAGCTCTCCGTCGCCTCGGCGCGGGCCATCTGGGGCCGGCTCGAGGCGGCGCTGGGCACGGTCACGCCGGAAGGCTACCTGGCGCTCGGCGCGGCCGGGGCCACGCAAGCGGGCATGAGCCGGCCCAAGCACCGCTACGCGGCCGGCCTGGCCGGAGAGATCGCCGCCGGCCGGCTCGACCTCGATCGTCTCCGCGCGCTCGATGACGAGGACGCCATCGCGGCGCTCACGGCCATCAAGGGCATCGGGCGCTGGACGGCGGAGATCTACCTCTTGTCCGCCCTCGCCCGGCCCGACGTCTGGCCCGTTGGCGACCTCGCCATTGCCACGGCCACGGGTCGCATCAAGGGGCTCGCGGCACGGCCGGAGCGCGACGAGCTGCTGGCGATCGGCGAGGCGTGGCGGCCCTGGCGGGCGGTCGCCGCGCGCCTCATCTGGCACTATTTCCGCCATACGGCGGGCACTGAGACCAACGGATGAAGGAGACCCCATGACAGGCATTTTCGACCTCGATGGCCCCAGGCATCCGCCGGCCGGCGGCGGCGCGCCCGACGCGCTCGTGATCCTGCTCCACGGCTACGGCGCCGACGGCTTCGACCTGATCTCCCTCGCCCCCCACTGGGGCGCGGCGGTGCCGGGCGCCCAGTTCGTCTCGCCCCACGCGCCCTATCCCTGCGAGATGGGCTTCGGCCGGCAGTGGTTCGGCGTCCAGGGTCTGGGCGCCGAGAGCTACCTGGCCAGCGTGCGCGCGGCGGCCTCGATCCTCGACGCCTTCATCGATGGGGAGCTCGCGGCCTCGGGCCTCGCCGAGGACCGCCTGGCCCTCGTCGGCTTCAGCCAGGGCACCATGATGGCCCTTCACGTCGCCCCCCGGCGCGCGGCCCCGGCGGCTGGCGTGGTGGGCTTCTCGGGCCGCCTGGTGGACGCGGCACTCCTGGTCGAGGAGACGGCCTCGAGGCCGCCCTTCCTCCTCGTCCACGGCGATGCGGACGAGATCGTGCCCCACGCCGCCCTCGCCGAGGCGGCGGCGGGCCTCGAGGCGGCGGGCATCCCGGTCGAGGCCCACACCCGCCCCGGCCTCGGCCACGGCATCGACCAGGAGGGGCTCGCCCTCGGCGCGCGCTTCCTCGCCACCACCCTCGGCGGGGCGAGCTAGTACCCACTTTCATAATTCCGTGTGCCATACGACGGCGCTCCGAGGTTTCCGGCTATGTGTGGACGGCCCCGATTTGGCAAGGTTTGAATTGACGGTATTACAAGTTGGTCGGGTGCAGCTATGTGTCCGGCCTGTTTGCGCGATACGACGACCGCTGGCCCTAATGCGATCCGCGGATTGGGTCCCAACTAGAAGCACGAGCTCAGTTGCCCTCTAGCCGAGGCGGGTTTTCCCGATCCCCGGTGTTCGACCGGTCTTGCATTACCTCACGTTCACCCTGCCAAAGTCGTTACATCCTCCGCCTCACGCTTTGGCCACCACCGGCTGGCGATAGGTTTCACCGGTCGCCAGCAGCGCCCAGGCGGTTCGCGCGTTCTTGTTGGCCAATGCCACGGCTGCGACCTTCGCCGGTTTGCGCCGCACGAGATCGGCGAGCCACGGGTTCTTCTCGAAGTTTGTCTTGCGTCCCTGTCGGATCACGGACATGGCGCCGGCGACCAGCAGCCATCGGAGATATTGATCGCCCTGTTTGGAGATCCGCCCCATGCGTTCCTTGCCGCCGGTCGAGCTCTGCTTGGGGACCAGACCGATCCAGGCCGCCAGCTCGCGGCCGGATTTGAAAACCGAAGGGTCCGACACCGAGGCGACGAGCGCGGTGGCGATGATCGGTCCGATACCGGGAATGGTCTCCAGACGACGGCTGGCCTCGTCCGAGCGATGCCAGGCGTGGATGCGGCGCTCAGTGCAAGCCGCTTCCCGCTCCACGGTCGCCAGCGCAGCGGCCAAGCTCTCGAGACAGCGCCGCGCGACAGAAGGAACGCGCTCATCCGCCGCATCGGCGATGACGACGAGCAGCGCCTTCAATCCCCGAACGCCAACAGGCGCCACGATGCCGAACTCGGCCAAATGCGCGCGCATCGCGTTCACAAGCATGGTGCGCTGACGGACCAACAGCGAGCGGGTTCGGTGCAACATCATGAGGCCTTGCCGCTCCGCGCTCTTCACCGCGACAAAGCGCATGGTGGGACGCGTCATCGCCTCGCAGATCGCTTCGGCATCGGCCGCGTCGTTCTTGTTCCGCTTCACATAGGGCTTCACGTAATTGGCCGGCATGATGCGCGCCGTGTGGCCGAGCGCTTGCAACTCGCGAGCCCAGTGATGCGATGTCGCGCACGCCTCTACGCCAACCAAACAAGGCGACAGCTTCCCGAAAAAGGGGATCACCTGGCGCCGTCTGAGTTGCCGGCGGATCACCATCTTGTTCTCGGCATCAATGCCGTGGACCTGAAAAACGCTCTTCGCCAAATCAAGACCGATCGTGATAACTTCGTTCATGGACGGCTCCCATTTCCTCGTGGTTCATGACAACCACAACTTTGGCACATCGATGCCGTTGGATGGGGCCGTCCACCTCATTAGGAGCGTGGCGCGCCGTGATGCCGGGGCATCACAAGCGGCGCGCGACGACGTCCGGGGGCCTCGGGGCGCCGCCCGCGGGTTGCTTTTCCCGCCCCCTCGGGGTGTCGGGGATGCTTGACGATGCCCCGGCATCGCCGGCGCCCCCCTCCTACCGAGGAGACGGGAAAAGCGATCGTATGGAACACGGAATTATGAAAGTGGGTACTAGGGGCGCGAAGCGGCCGGGCGCGGGCCCGCGCCCGCGGCTCAAAACCCTTGCGCATGGAACGGTTTACCCTAAGATGCGGGTCCAACAGGCTTTTCAAGGGCCGGCCGGAGCCACCATCATCAGGGGCAGAGGGTGTTTGGGCGAATTCGGCATCGCGTGGTTGGCGCGGCTGTCGCGGGGCTATTCGCGGCGGGAGCGGTTGCGCCCGCCTGCGCGCAAGATGAGGAGCCGGACTTCCTCACCTTCCAGGTGGGCGCCTTCGACCTCATCCAGGACGAGGACCTGGCCGCGTCCATGGCGCTCGAGTACCGCTCCAACCTGGAGGTCCTGTTCCTCAAGCCCTTCGGCGGCCTCATGCTCACCACCGACGGCACGGCCCACGGCTATGCCGGCGTCATGCTCGACATCTTCTTCGGCCGCCGCGTGGTCCTCACCTTCGGCTTCGCGCCGGGCATCTACATCCAGGGCGGCGGCAAGGACCTGGGCAGCTTCCTCGAGTTCCGCTCCTCGGGCGAGCTCGCCTTCCGCTTCGACGACCGCTCGCGCCTGGGGCTGATGGTCAACTACATCTCGAACGCGAGCATCGGCAGCAGGAACCCCGGCACGGAGGTGCTGATGCTCAGCTACTCCGTCCCCTTCGACAAGCTCTTCTAGAGCGTTTCCACCTCGACTGGAATCGCTCCAGGCCGCAAGGCGGCCCGCCGGTCGCCCGGCGCGCCCGCGCAGGCGCGGATCTCTTGGTCCGCTGCCGCGAGCGACAAATAGGGCTGGAGTGGGTCCGATCAAAGCGGAACCGCTCTAGGCCCGCCCGGCCACGGCCGCGAGACCGGCGCGGCCCCTCCCGCGTCGCCCTCCCGCGTGCTATAAGAGAGCCACGCGCCCGTAGCTCAGTCGGATAGAGCACGAGATTCCTAATCTCGGGGTCGTGGGTTCGAGTCCCGCCGGGCGCGCCAGCTTCATACTGCGATACACCACCATAAAGTACTGTAAATCAACCGGTTATGTCCCTCTAGAGCCATAGCCCTGCTTGAGCGAGATAGAAGTGTCTTAGCGGCGCTTGAGCGATATAACTAGCCAGGGCCGCCGACGCGGCCGCCCGGCACCTTAGGGAACATATGATCGGTCTCCCTTGAGGCCGGTCGGTACAACGTACATTTCCTGGCCAGCTTCTGTGCGGCCCGTTTGATTGAGCGGCCGGCCTCGTCGCCTGACAGGTCGAGAGGCCCCGTGGCGCGTTCGATCGGCTGTCACTTGGGTCGGAGGGAGGAAGATGGACGAAAAATTTGCGAACATGGGCGGCCGGATGATTGTCGTCATTGACGACGATGCCTTGTTCCGGGAGACCCTTGTTTCCAATCTCACCGATGCCGGCTTTAACGTCACCGACTTTGGCGATGGCGCCGAGGCGCTCGAATATCTGCTGGGTGATGGGGATTGCGACCTGGTTCTGCTCGACTGGCGGATGCCGGGGCTGAGCGGAATTCAGGTTCTTGCCCGCCTTCAGGAAGCTGGCTTTGGCGCCCCGGTAATCTTTCTTACGGTTTTAAGCGAGCCGATGTATGAAGAGACCGCGCTTTATGGTGGGGCGGTCGATTACATCGAAAAGTCCCGCAGCTTCTCGATCCTGAAAAAGCGTATCAGCCTGATCGTCGAGGGGCCGAAGGGAGCGCCCGATGCCCCTCCCGAACGTTTGGAGGCACAGCATGTCGGCGACCTCGAGCTCGACCCCGGAACCCACCGCGCCTCGTGGAAAGCCCGCCACGTGGACCTCACACTGACCGAGTTCAAGCTGGTCCATTACCTGGCCGTCAACGCCGGCAAGGACATCGCCTATCGCGCGCTTTACGACCAGGTGCGAGGTGCGGGGTTCCTCGCCGGCGAGGGGGATCAGGGCTACCGCACCAATGTCCGGGCATTCATCAAAAGGATCCGGCAGAAATTCCGCGATGTGGACGGAGACTTCGACACGATCGAGAACTATGCCGGGTTTGGCTATCGCTGGCACGGGGCCGGGAATGGGGATGGCGGCGATGCCTGATGGAATCCGCGCCTGGCTTGTCCGATCGTGGCGATCCTTCACCGGCAAGATCCTCATCCTCGTTCTCACGATCGTCCTCGTCCCGCTGGTTATTTACCAGATCCTCGAGAAAGCCGACCGCGAAGACACCCTGACCGCGATCGCCACCATGCAGTATGACGGCCGTCTCATCGCCGAAGCGTTGAGCCCCCTGATCGAGAGCGCCGACCCGGTCGATGTTCCCGCCGTTGTAGAAAAGATGAAGGGACTGGCCCGCAAAGGACTGCACCTACAGCTCCTCGTCAATCCGGCAGGCGTCTCCGGGGGCGCGGAATTCGAGCTTGTCGCCGCCATTCCAGCCCAAGCCCTCGTCCAAAAAGCCCAAATCCTGAGCTCCATCTCAGAAGCACTCCGGAGCACCTGTTCGCGCCATACGCCGCTGGCCGTCCCCCTGACCGACATCATGGGGGAAGAGATCATCCTCACCTCCCTGAATCCGATTGCTTCGCCCACGGGCTGTTGGATCGTGGCCGTCGGCCAAAAACATCACGATGCCCTCAATCTGGTATTCAATCGGCCCTACTGGGCCAAGCCCGAAGTGCGAGCCGTCACCGCCATATATCTGGGTATGGTTTTCGTCCCTATCCGGTTAAGGCAGGTCGTGCGCCCTGGGGTTGCAAGCCGTGGATCAACTGGCGGTATGTGATGGTTGGCCGGGCCATGGCGCGGCTCAGGACGAAGTCGCCGAGGTCGTCGATCCGCCGGCGGCGGTTGAAGCGATAGGCCCATTCCCGGCCATAGCGCGGCAAGTGCTTGGCGCTGACGCCATGGTAGGTGCCGTTGAGCCAGGTCTTGAGGTTGCTGAACAGGACGTGGATGATCGGCATCTGCGTCTCGGCGTTCTTGCCTTGGCCTTGGACGGTGGGCTGGTGCCGGTAGACGGCGCCGAGCCCGGCATAGCCCTTGAAATCGTCGGTCAGCAGGCGCGCGCCCGGCGTCACGGCGGCCCGCACGAAGCCGCCGAGCTGCTCGGCATTGGCCCGGGGCAGGATGGCAAGCCGCGCCCGGCCGGCGACGAAGCCGCTGCCCTCGACCCCCTTGCCCGGCGCCACCGCCACCTTCTCCACCGCCAGCACGAGCAGGCTCTTGTTGGCATTGGCCATCCCGCGGCCCCGGCTCTCGGGCTTGCCGCGCCCGCCGTAGTAGCTCTCATCGACCTCGACCATGCCGTCCAGCAACGCATCCGGCCGCTCCGCCAAGCCATGGCGCAGCTTGTGAGCCATCAGCCATGCGGTCTCATAGCGAAGCCCCAGCTCGCGCGCCAGGAACAGGGCCGAGACCCCGCGCTTGTCCCGCCCCATCAACCACGCCGCCAGGAACCATTTGGGCAACGGTGTGCGGGTGCGGTGGAAGATGGTTCCCGCCGTCACCGACTCTTGACGACCGCAAGCCGCGCATTCGAAGACGCGCGCCCGCGCCTTGTGCCGATAGCCCCGCCGGTGCCCGCAGCGGGCGCACGCAAACCCAGACGGCCAGCGTCGATCCGCCAAGGCCAGGATGCACGATTCCTCGTCTCGGTAGCGCTCTTGGAACGTCAACAAGCCGCTCATGCCCTGTCTCCCGACCAATCCTCAGAGGCGGGAACAGTACACCCTTAGAGCGAACATATAAAGAACACTCGGTCGCTACCTGCATTAACCGGATAGGGACGATGGTTTTTATCGTCGTTGCCCTGCTCGTCACGGCACGGCGCAACCTCAAAATGTTCGAAGAGACCGCCGACGAGATCCGCAACCAGGGAAGCGTCGCCAGCTTCGTTTCCCGGAACAGGGTGCCGGAGCTGGAAGGCGTCGCGGCATCCTTCGATGACCTCATCGGCTCTCTGAAGTCCTCGGCCACGGCCATGCGCCGCGCGGCGGAAGAAAACGCCCATGCCTTCAAGACACCGATCGCCACCATGGCCCAGGCGGCGGAGCCCCTCAAACGCGGCATTCCCGAGAGCGATAAACGCCTGCGGCGATCGCTGGATATCATCGAACGTTGCATCGAACATCTGGATGCCCTGGTTTCGACCGCCCGCCGATTGGAGGAAGCCACCGCCGAGCTGGTGAATCCAATTCTTCGGCCACTGGATCTATCCCTTTTCGTGACGCGGATCGGCGCCACTTTCTCCACGTTCCACACGGAAAAAGGCCTGCGGCTCGAAACCACCGCCAGCCCCGGCATGGTTATTCGCGGCAACGAAGACCTGATCGAGGTGATCCTCGAAAATCTGCTCGATAATGCGGCCGATTTTTCGCCGCCCGGCGGCATCGTCTCACTCGGCCTCGAACGCCACGGGAATCACGTCACGCTGACCGTCGAAGATTCCGGTCCCGACTGCGATCCCGAAGATTTGCCCCGACTCTTCGATCGTTACTTTTCCAGTCGCCCGGAGCACGAGGACGGGCTTGGCAGCGAGAATTTCGGCATCGGTCTGTGGCTCGCTCGCCGCAACGCGGAAGCCCTTGGCGGCGAAATCCACGCCGAAAATCGAGATGCGGGCGGCCTGAGGCTGGTCCTAATACCGACCGGCGTTAAGAAAGACCGATCGTATGATCCCTCAAACGCCGTCCGCCCGCGTCCGCGGCCTTGGCTTACCTCGCATAAGCTCGGGCGCGCGGTCGCGCTTGCCAGACGGCGATGAGTCAAGCTCATCGCCGTCTGGTATAACCCTGCCGTTGGGCAAAGCCTAGAGCGTTTCCACCTCGACTGGAATCGCTCCAGGCCGCAAGGCGGCCCGCCGGTCGCCCGGCGCTCCCGCGCAGGCGCGGACCATTTGGTCCGCTGCCGCGAGCGATAAAAAGGCTAGTGGTTCGCGTCTGACACTTGGAACCCTCTCCCCACTTCTTCCCTTGGGGGGAGAGGGAGGGACCCGCGAAGCGGGAGGGTGAGGGGTCAGGATAGTGTCCCGCGAAGCGGGAGGGTGAGGGCTTGGCCGCCAGTAGGCGGCGGAAAGACTCTTGATGACGCGCCGACGCGCGTCCCCTCACCCCGACCCTCTCCCCAAGGGAGAGGGGGACTCTTTCGTCGGGTTCGAACCACTAGGAGCCTGTCCGAGATTTGATGTTGTTGGCAAGCATTGGGGTGATGGCGAGTGGTCTTGTCGTGATTTTGGTGGTTTGGCTCATGGGTGGTTGCCTTCAGGGGCTTGGCGCGGCGAGAGGCATGATTGGTCGGCGTCTCATGGCGCTTGGGCGACGGCGAGCTTGGCCAGGTTGTGGGCGGTGCAGATCATCGCCCATTCGCATGTGACCTTCTCACGGCCGCGCAGCAGGAACTGACGGAAGCCCCGGGCCTGCTTGATCTGGCCGAACACCGGCTCGACGGTCTGCTTGCGCAGGCGGTAGCGGCTGCGGCGCCCGGCGCGCCTGAGGGTGGCCGCCATGGCCGCGACCCGGCCGCCGGGCGGCGCGGCGCGCGGGCCCACGGCGGCGGCCTTGGCCGTGCTTTTGCCGCCCGGTCGCGATGTAGGGCTTGATGCCCCGCCTATCGGCGGCCTCCAGGTTCGCCTTCGAGCAGTAGCCGGCGTCCGCCGATATCTCCCTGGGACGCCGCCCGAGGTTGGCTTCGATGGCGTCGATCAGGGGTTCGAGCTGGCCCTGGTCGCTGGTCGAATCGGTCAGGGCGTGGGCGACGATGATCTGGCGTTTGGCATCGACCGCGGCCTGGGCATTATAGCCCTGGATGAAGCCGTCCTTGGTCTTGAGGATGCGGCTCTCGGGGTCGGTGAAGTTGCGCTGCGCCTTGTCCGCCGGCACATCCGCCGGCGGCTTGGGCTTGGGTCCCGGGCGCTTCGGCGCCCGCGTCTGGGCGGCGCGCGCGGCCGCGTCCCGCGCCTCGGCCTCCAGGGCGGCCTTGGCCTCGCGAATCTTGGCCAGACGCTTGGCCTTGTCGGCGACCCAGGCCGGCATCTCGTCGCCCCGCGCCGCGACCCCCAACGCCTCGTCCTCCGCCGCATCGGCCGCCGCCGCCCGATCGAGCCAGCTCTCGACCACCGCCTCGAGCCCGGCCTCCGCCCTGACCATGCGGGCGTAAGACATCGCCTTGTGCTTGGAGGCGTTGGCCTTGATCTTGGTGCCGTCCAGCGCCACATGGCCGAGCTTGACCAGCCCCGCCCGGCGGCACAGGGCCAGCACCTGCGCGAACAGCCCCGACAGCGCCGCGAGATGGCGCTTGCGGAAATCCGAGATGGTGCGGAAGTCGGGCCGCTGCATCCCCGTCACCGCCATGAAGTCGACGCGCTCCTCACACCCCCTGGCGATGCGGCGCGGACGAATAGACGCCGACGCTGTAGGCGTACAGCAACAGCGCCACCATCATCACCGGGTGGTAGGGCGGCTGGCCGCGCGCCTCGCCATAGGCCGCAAAGATCGCCGACAGGTCCAGGCTCTCGCGCACCGCATCCCGCACCAGGTGCGCCGCGTGTCCCGCCGGCACGAAGTCATGGACCGAAGCCGGCAACAGCCAGACCTGATCCACGTCCCAAGCTCGAAAGGTTTTGCTCATGCCGTTTAACGAATCACACTCCGATACCCACGTCGAGCCAAATCCGAATTCTCGGACAGGCTCCTAGAGTGGGTCCAATCAAAGCGGAACCGCTCTGGACGGCTTTCGCCACGGACGACGGATTCGCCACACCCGCCATGACCGACGATACCCTTCTCCCCTCGATTCCCCAGCCGACCCCCAGGCGGCGCGGCTCCCGCGCGATGGGTCGCCCCAGGCCTCCCGCCCTCAGCAGTTCCCGGTCATGACCGTGGTGCCGCCGGGATGGAGGTAGCCGGCGCATTGGCCGTCGCTCATGAGCCCGCCGAACAAGGTGCTCTGGTTGTAACCGGATGCGCCCGCGGCGGCCGCCGCCGCACCAAAGAGGTCGAAGGCGGGCGGCCCGCCTTCAAGGCCGCCGACGAGGTTGGGCCCCAGCCAATAGCGCCCCGGCTCGACCGCGCCGAACAGCGCCCGCAAGTACAGGACCTCGTCCGGGTGGATCTCGCGGCCGTTGATGAACACGCCCGTGATGTGGCCGGCGCCGCCGCCCGAGGCTTGCGGGCGGAGCGGCCCGTCCACCTGAAGGCCCGGCGGTATGCGGCCGCTGCTGGGGCCGCCGGTCACCCCCCAGAGCCCGGAAGATGGGTCGTACCAGTAGTCGCCCGCGGGTATGGGGCCGTAGGCCCGCGCGAGCGCGCCGGCCGCCTCGCCGCTCAAGGGCTGGCCGTTGATGACGATTTGGCCGCTCTCCGCGTCCTGGCCCGCGCGCGCCGGCGCACCGGCCAGGACGCAAGCGAGGGTAACGCAGAGGACCGAAAACGCGCGGATCATGGCTCGCCTCCCCGCGGACTCAGGATTGATACCAGCGGCCGATGAGCTCGACTCATCGGCCGCTGGTAAGCGCGACCGCGCGCCCGAGCTTATGCGAGGTAAGCCAAGGGCGCGGATGCGCCCGCCCGGCGCTTGAGGGAACATACAACGGGTTATTCTTATGGGCCGTTGGTATGAAGTGCAACGCCACCGTGGAATGGGATTGCGATATCGCGGCCCCGCCGTCCCAGGGGCATCGTCACGCGAGCCATGGCGGCCCGAAATTCGGGTGACTTCGCCCCCCGGTCATTGCCGCGCCCTCATGACCCGGCCGCGACCGTCAAAAGAGATTGATGAGAACGCCCACGGCTCCCAGCAACAGCACGCTGCCCCCGATTATCGTCGCCACCAATCCCCACGTATTTATTCTCAAAGTCGTGCTCCGCCATTGCCGGACCCCGTTCATATTCGGTTTCGCAAGCCACACCAGACGAATCGCCAGCAGACCAAGCGCCCAGATGGTCGTCCAGATTGAAAATGGCTGGTGTTGACCCGCGTGGCAAGCGCCGCACTCGCGCGTCATATTCGGGGTAACGCAGAGCCGGGTCAACGCATTGATTCACCAGGTGTTTTTGTAAATAGGTGGGTTCGGCCCGGGGCGTGACGGCCGGGCTGTGTGGCGGCCCGCCCGTGGTGCCGGGACAGTGGGCCACGCGCGGCGGAGGGGCGGCGCGCGGTCTCCGGCTTCGACCCCGGCATCCGGGGCAACGAGCGCGGACGGCCGCGCGGGCGCGGCCTCGATGTTGCCGCCCGGGTGCGGCGTGGGCGATACTCGCGCGCCGGCGCGGGCGCGAAGCATGCCGGCCCCATCGGAAGGAGAGACGCCATGCGATCCATCACCCTCTCGTGCGTGGCGGCCCTCGCCGGCGCCCTCTTCGCCGCGCCGGCGGCGGCGGCCGATCCCGCCGACGTCGAGCGCCTGCGGGCGACCAACGGTTGCCAGGGCTGCGACTTGGGCGGCGCCGACTTCGAGATGGTCTATCTGACCGGGGCCGTGGTCGGCGGCGCCAGCTTCCGCGGCGCGCGCATGGGCGACGTTCGCCTCGACCACGCCGACGCGCGCGGCGCCGACCTTCGCGACGCCGGCTTGACTCACGCCATGCTCATGGGCTCCGACCTGCGGGGCGCGGACCTGAGCGGCGCGGACCTGCGGCGCGCCTCCCTGTTCCGCGCCGACCTGCGGGGCGCGGCGTTGCGCGGCGCGCGGCTCGGCGGGGCGGAGCTGTCCGTCGCCGACCTCGCCCACGCCGACCTCGGCGAGGCCGACCTGGCGGGCGCGGCGATGCGCTTCACCCGGCTCGACCGCGCCAGCCTCCTCGGCGCCTCGCTCGTCGGTGCCGATTTGACCGGCGCCAGCCTTGCGGGCGCGACCCTGACCGGCGCCGACCTCGCCGGCGCCATCCTGGATCGCGCCGATCTGCGCGGCGCCAACCTCTCACGCGCCAATTTGCGGGACGCGGTGCTCGCGGGCGCCAACCTGGTCGACGCGGTCCTGGTGGCGGCGAACCTCGCCGGGGCCAATCTCGATGGCGCGCTCCTGTGCCGCACCGAGATGCCGGACGGCATGGACGAGAATCGGGACTGCCGCCCCGGCGAGTAGGCGCGGGCCCGCCGGCCGGCGAAAGCCGACTTGACGAACTAGGATCAAACTCCCATATACATGAGTGCCATCACGCCGAAGCGAAAAATGGCAAGTAATGTCAAGGTTCGAGACTGAACCTCGTAACCTATTGAAATAAAATATTATTGATAGCCTACACCCTAACAATCCTTAACCGTTTTCGGCTCTCTCGATCGGCTTTCCAGGGCCGGGCGGCGCGCGCAAATCCCAGGACGACCCAATGGGCCGGCGGCGGATAGCATGGTGCCGCCGACAAGGCCCGCCCATCGCGAGAGGAGACCGCCATGCCCGAGATCAAATGCCGGAGCAGGGTGGTGACCGGCGAGAGAATGCAGCTCATCTGGGCGGCGTTCGCGCCCGGCGGCGAGTACGCGATCCACACCCACCCGGAGGAGCAGTTCAGCTTCATGCTCGAAGGCCGCATGCGGCTCACGGTCGGTGACGAGGAGCGTGAGATCGGCCCCGGCGACATGCGGCACGCGCCCTCAGGCGTCCCCCATGGCAGGGTGCTGCTCGGCGACGAGCCGGTGGTCTTCATCGATGTCTACGCGCCGGCGAGCGAACGGATAACGAAGGAGATGGCGCGCCTGCGCGCCGCGCGATTGCGTCACCATCTCCCGCGCCGAAACGCCGTCGGGCAAAATCCGGGCAATATTGATTTGCCGCATCATAAGACTTTGTTGCAGCATCCTAATTCTATACTGTCCCTATTCAGCTCGCGCAATCTCGGAGTGATGCCATGCTGAAGCGCCGCGATATCCTCGGCGTGGCCGCCGGCTTGGCGGCGGCCTCGCTGCTCGGGTCCGGCCAACGGGCGGGCGCCGGGGAGGGGGGTGATGGCGCCTCCGCGCGCGCGGCCGGGTTCGGGATTCCGCTCGAGGCCGGGCCGCACGCGCGCACCTTCATGCAATGGCCCATGCGGACATCCCTCTACGGCGGTCGACGCGCACTCGAGGTGGTGCGCACGAGCGTCGCGCTGATCGCCAACACGATCGCCGCGTTCGAGCCGGTCGCCCTTCTCGGCCCCGCGGGCGAAGGCGCGCGCATCGCCGATGCGACCACCGGGCGGGTCGAGCACCGGCCGCTGGCGACGGACGACCTGTGGTGCCGGGACAGCGGGCCGACCTTCCTGCGCGCGGCCGATGGGCGCCTTGCGGTCTCCGACCTCAACTTCAACGGCTGGGGCAACCGCCAGGCGCACCGCGACGATCGCGCCATCGCCGCCGTCGTGGCCCGCTCGCTCGGGCTCCCCGTCTTCGACAACGGCCTCGTCGGCGAGGGCGGCGGGGTCGAGACCGACGGCGCGGGGACCGCGATGGCCCACGAGAGCAGCTGGGTCAACCCCAACCGCAACAGCATGCCGAAGGCGGCGGTCGAGCGGCTGATGCTCGACGCGCTCGGTGCCGAGAAGATGATCTGGGCGCCCGGGATCGTCGGGGCGGACATCACCGACTACCACATCGACGCGCTCGCCCGCTTCGTTCGCCCGGGTCTGGTCGTGGTCCAGCTGCCCGACCGGGTCTATGCCGGCGATCCGTGGTCGGCGGCGGCGTTCGAGACCTACGAGGCCCTGCGGGCGGCGACGGACGCGCGGGGCGAGAGGCTCGAGGTTGCCATCATTCCCGATCCCGTGGATATCCGCTCGGGCGCGGACGGTTTCGTGGCCAGCTATGTGAACTATTACGTCTGCAACGGCGCGGTGATCTGCGCCGAGTTCGGCGACGACAGGGCCGACGCGGCGGCCGCGGCGACCCTCGCAGCGCTCTATCCGGGGCGCGAGGTCGTCATGCTGAACGTCGACCCCATCGCCGAGGCCGGCGGTGGCGTCCACTGCACGACCCAGCAACAGCCCGTCGCCGGGGACTGAGTGGGGAGTGGCGGGGAGCGGCGGGTCCGCCGGGCGGCGCCCACGCCGTCGTCGAGGCGCGCGAATAGCCGCTTGACGTTGTAGGATCAAGTCCCTATATCCATGAGTGCCGACCCGCTGAAATAAAAAATGTTGAGAATTATCAAGGTTTGAAACTGAAATTCATAAGCCGTTGAAATAATTGCATTGTGCTCACGCGCACCCTGACAAACCCTAACCGTTTTCGGCCAACTCGAGGGCGATTTCAGGCCTGACAGCGGGAAAAGCGTTGAGCACGGATCCTGGGATGACCCATGGGCCCGGCGGGGGATAGCATGGGGCCGCCGACACGGCCCACTTATCCCGAGAGGAGAGCGCCATGCCCGAGAGCCGAATTTTCAGCTGGTCCGACATCGATGCCGAGACCATTGCCGAGATCAAATGCCGCAGCAGGGTCGTGACCGGGGAGAGAATGCAGCTCATCTGGGCGGAGTTCGCGCCCGGTGGCGAATACGCGATTCACACCCACCCCCAGGAGCAGTTCAGCGTCATGCTCCAGGGCCGCATGCGGCTCACCGTCGGCGACGAGGAGCGCGAGATCGGCCCCGGCGACATGTGGCACGCGCCCCCGGGCGTCCCCCACGGCGGCGTCATTCTGGGCGATGAGCCGGTGGTCTTCATCGACGTCTACGCGCCCGCGAGCGAACGGATATCGCAGGAGATGGCTCGCCGGCGCGCGGAGCGGCTAGGGACGTGAGGACGGCGACCGCGCGCGCGGCCAAATAAGGGCCCGGTGTGCTGGTCAGGCCTGCCAGATCACCGGGAAGGTATCGCAGTCCATCGCCGCCCCCTCTTCGAGGCCGCAGTCGGGGAAGCCGGGGGCGAGGCGCTGGTGCTTGGCGCCGTGGTAGCGCACGCCGTCCCCGGTCCAGCGGGCGATGAACACCCGACGGCGCTGGGGGCTCGAGTTGCCGGGGGCGCCGTGCAGGGCATAGCCATGGTGGACGATGCAGTCGCCGGGCTCCATCTCGAAACGGATGAGCTCGCATTCCTCACCGTCGCGGTCGATGTCGGGCGTGGGCGTGAAGGGCGATACATCGGCGCCGTAATGGGCCGCCGGGTCCGCCATGTCGAAGGGCAGGAAGGCCTTCGACCAGCGGTGCGAGCCGCGCACGTACTCGATGCCGTTCTCTCGCCTGATGGGGTCGAGCGGGATCCAGACGGAGCAGGTCTTCTCGCCCTCCATGGGGAAGAAGGGCATGTCCTGGTGCCAGGGGGTCGGCGTATCGGCGCCGGCCGCCTTGAACAATATGTCCTGCAGGAACAGGTTCGCCTTGCCCGAGCGCATCATGCGCCCGGCGATCTCGGCGGCGGGCGAGTGGAACAGGAAGTCCTCGTACTCCGGCACCTCGCGCCAGTTGTCCGCGTCGTTCATGAACAGGGGCTCCCGGTCGAGGTCGTCCCGCCCGGTGTAGCGGCCGCGGGTCTCTTCGTCGCGCACGCCCACGAAGGCGGCCCCGTCGCCGCGGAAGACCGATGCCCGGGCGCTCGGCCGGGTCAGGTTGCGCTCGAACCCGGCCCGCAGCCGCTCGATCCAGTGGGCGTCGATGATCCCGCGCGGGCAGGCGACGCCGTCGCGCTCGTAGGCCTCGATATCCGCTTCGGTGATCGTGATTCCGGTCATGCCGGTTCCTCCTCGCGGCGTGAAATCGAGCGGCCATCGTATCCGCGGCCGGCCCCCGCTTCCACCCGAAATGCGCGCGCTGTGCGCTCGATCGTCATACGTCACCAATGGCGCCGGTGAGTCGACGCCCGGCCCGACGCGGACTACAGAGCCAAGCTGTTGCGCGACCCTCTTGCCGCCTGGCCGAGGTCGGTGTCGCGGTTCCCGCGGGCACGGCCGTGAAGGTGATGGAGAACACGGCCGATACCCACCACCTGGTACTGCCGGTGAGTTGGTGGTTCGCGTCTGACACTTGGAACCCTCTCCCCACTTCTTCCCTTGGGGGGAGAGGGGGACTCTTTCGTTGGGTTCGAACCACTAGTACCCACTTTCATAATTCCGTGTGCCATACGACGGCGCCCCGAGGTTCCCGGCTAGGAGGGTGGCGCGCCGTGATGCCGGGGCATCACAAGCGGCGCGCGACGACGTCCGGGGGCCTCGGGGCGCCGCCCTACGGGTCGCTTTTCCCGCCCCCTCGGGGTGTCGGGGATGCTTGACGATGCCCCGGCATCGCCGGCGCACCCCCTCCTACCGAGGAGACGGGAAAAGCGATCGTATGGAACACGGAATTATGAAAGTGGGTACTAGGTGCTCTGGCGGCGGTCTTCACCTACAATGAACCGCTTCATCAAAACCCCCGCCGCTCGACAGTTCGCTATCAAGGAGTCTGTCGTCGTTTCCACCGACAAATTCTTGGCCAGCTTGCTCGCCCTCACCAGCCATTTCACAACGCGCCGTGAACAGTTCGGGTTGATAAGTAAATATCCATCATAGCCGTTCGCGAGGCACACCGCTCATGGCAGTGTATCGCACCCGGTTCCTTGGACACAAGTTTGTCTCATGCGGCGGGCCTGAGTGACATCGCGGTGTGCCACGCCTGACGAGCTTGAGCGGGGCTCAGGTAGCCGTTCTTCTCCACGATCCACTGGGCATTGTACTGTTCGACGAACCCGCGGACGGCGTTCCGCAGCTCCGCGATGTTGCGGTAGATGCGGCCATGGATGATCTGTTCCTTGAGCGTGCGATTGAACCTCTCGGCGACGCCGTTGGTCTGGGGCTGTTCGACGAAGGCGTAGGACGGCTGGATGCCCCAGAACTTGATCTGGTTGGTGAAGTGGTCCGACAGATACTGGGAGCCGTGATCCATCCGCAAGGCCAGCCCCCGCGCCGCACCGGCGGAGGTCGAGGCATACAGCCTCGCAAGCCCCATGGAGATCGGCTGAAGGGCGGCGAAGCGGTCGCCTCGCTTGCACACATGCCAGCCGACGCACTCGGCGTTCCAATGCTCGATGGCGGTGAATATCCAGCCCCAGCCGTCGTCCACCGTGAACACCCGAACGCCGTCCGTGCCCCACATGAGGTTGGGGGCATGGGTGATGATCTCACCGACATGGGGATTTCCGCCACGGCGGCGGCAGCGATGGGGCGAGAGCAGGTTGTTCTCGCGCATCACCCGGAGCACCCGCTTGCGGGAAACACGGATGCCACGACAGACCCGAAGCCGAGCCCAGACCTTGCGGTGTCCCTCGCCCTCCCAGGGGGATGCCTCCAGGTCGGCCTCGATGGCCACCAGCAGAGCCTCGTCCGAGATCGAGGGCTTCGGTCCCCGGCGCTTTGCTGGTGGGCGCTCAGCGGTGGCCTGCTGCCGGGATTTCATGGCGTAGAACGAGGAACGGGCAAAACTCCAGGCCGCACAGACCCGCTGGAGGCCGTAGGCCAAACCCGTGCCGGGAGAGGTGGCGGCACTCATCGCCGCGACCTCCGCCGCCCCAAAGGGCCGGACGTCTCCGTCTTGGCCTCCAGCAGTTCCACCTGCATGATCAACTCCCCGATCCGCTTCATGGCGATGTCCAGTTCCGCCTTCACCGGATCGCCCTTGCGTTCCTTGAGCGAGGCATCGATCCCGGCGATCGCCTTCTCACGCCACTGCTCGAGCCGGAAAATCTCCACGCCCAACTGCCGCGACAAAAGTTCCACCGGCTCGCCACGCAAAAGCCGCAGGGCAACCTCACGCTTGCGCGTCACCGTCCACCGCTGGCCAAGTCCCAGCGGGCCTGCCGGCGAAACCTGGCCCGGGGAAAACGTGGACGAGCCAAGCTCGCCCTCGTTTACCACAGGCCCATCAACAGCAACTTTGTTCTCAAAATTGTCGGTCATGTTCCGGTCCTCCTTGGACACTTCGATTAAGCCAATTCTGTGTCCAAGGAAATCGGGTCCGACTCAACCGCTCATGGCAGAACCCTACTCGTCGCAAGAGCTCCGCAACCTCGCCGCGCGGGCCAGCATCATCGACGAGCGCATGGCTGGTGGGTACGTCGCCATGGAGACCCCATACTCGGCCGACAGAGTGGCGCGGCGTACCGAAGACTGGTGCAAGTCCGCCGCCGATGGCGACCACACGCTATTCCGCAAGCGCCTCGCCAGGGATGGCTTGGACCTGGATACGGTCGAGCCATTGCTCGGCGACGTCCGGCTGGCCGAGGATCAGCCGACCCCTGAATGGGTGAGAACGTTTTGTTGGGCCGTCGAGGCAATGGAATCGCCCGACGACACGAACGCATCCGTTCCTTACCTCGATGCGGACAGTCCACTACCCTTTGAGGATCTCTTCGTGCCGCTGGCCGGAATCGCGCGCCAACGACGCGATCGCTTGGCCGGGGACAGCGCCGAGCTGCTTTCGGAAACAGCCCACGCCGCGCTGCAACGTCATCTTCTTCGCCGCTCGAGCGAGCTCTGCGCACCGACGCTGCATGAAGGCTTTACGCTGTTTCAGATGGTCGAACAGCCCATGACGATGGCCCTCGCGTTACCGACGAATGGAGATCCAGGCTCACGCGTTGCTTACGACGCCTACATTGCGGAGTTGCGTGGCGGCGGATTACGGGATTATTTCCTGAGCCGCCCCGTTCTCGCGCGCCTGCTGGCCACTGTCACGCGGCAATGGATCGAGGCGACGGCGGAGCTCATCGCCCGCCTCGGCGCCGACCTCACCGCGATCGGCGAGACATTTCATTCGGGCGCGCGGCCTGGTCAGGTCGCCGATGTCGACTATGGCCTGTCCGACCCGCACAACGGCGGGCGGACAGTCTGCATTCTCGCGTTCGCCAGCCAATTGAAGGTCGTCTACAAGCCGAAGGATCTGGGACTCGACGTCGCCTGGCGCGGTCTCTTGCAAACGCTCGATACGCTGGGAGCGCCACCTTCGGCTCGGGCGCCGGGGGTGCTCCAGCGCAACGGTTACGGATGGGCTGAATGGATAGAGCCGGTTCCTTGCACTGACGAGGCGGAGGCCCGTCGGTTCTTCCGCCGCGGCGGTTCCATGTTGTGTCTGGTCCACCTCCTCCAGGGCACCGACTTTCATTACGAGAACGTCATCGCCACGGGTGATGAGCCGGTGCTGGTCGACCTGGAAACCATGATGCATCCGCGTCTGACCGATCCGTACGCGACAGGCGGCCCCGAGGCTGCCCCCGCGGCCGCGGTGGCGTATCTCCGGGACTCCGTTCTGGCGACAGGATACCTGCCAAATTGGCTGGTGGTCCCAGGCGGTCGGATAGTGGCTGTCGGCGGCCTCAATCCGCCGGAGCTTGGTGAGCTCGAGCGGTGGACGTTTCAGGATGTAAATACCGATGGCATGAAGCTCGAAAACGCTTCGGAGGAAACCCCGACCAAATCGAACCTGCCGACGCTCGAGGGGGAACAACTCTCCGTCGCCGCCTACGGCGATGATGTTGTTGCCGGCTTTGAGGCGATGTCCCGTTTCCTGCTCGCCCATCGAAGCGCGCTAGCTGGCCCCGCTGGGTCGCTTGCCGCCTTTCGCGGACAGACCGTCCGAGTCGTCCTAAGGGCCACACGGCTTTACGCGTTGTTGCTCCGTCGATCGCAAGAGAGCGTGAACCTGAGCGACGGCGTCGACTGGAGCTTGCATTTTGATTTCCTCGCCCGCCTCTCCAAGTTGGAAGAAGGGGAGGATCTCCTCTGGTCGGTGCAGGCGTCGGAGCGCGATTGTCTCGCGCGCCTCGACATTCCTTTTTTTGCGACGCGTACCGACACGGACGGGCTGCGGCTCCCCGACGGCAGGACGGTTTCGAATTGCTTCGAGGGCCCAAGCTTCACTCAAACGATCCAGCGGCTGCGCGGGATCGGGGAAACGGCGTCGCAAACCCAGGTTTCGATCATTCGACAATCGATCGAGAATGCCGGAGGCCGGAAGGATGTCGCGCGGAACGAGACGTGGAGGCATGAATCAAGAGCACAAATCGATGGCGGCGGTCTCACGCCCGGTATTGCCGTGGACCAGGCGCGCGTGTTCGCCGCGGTTCTCGAACGGGAAGCTTTCCGGCGCGGTGGGGGTGCCGCTTGGGTTGGCGCCGTGCCGCTTCCAGGAGAAGGGCGGGTCCAGCTCGAAGTGATTGGCCATGGTTTGTACTCGGGCGCAAGCGGTGTTGCCCTGTTCCTGGCGGCGCTGGATCGCGTGACCGGAACAGGCGGCTATCGCGACCTGGCCCTGGCGGCGCTTCACCCCCTGCGCAATGAGCTGCGCAGCCGCGAAGGCGGTTTACGCCTCGCGCGCGGGATGGGCATTGGAGGAGGCGCCGGACTCGGGTCCGTGATCTATGCACTGGTTCGGATAGCGTCACTCCTGGACGAAGGCGCACTGATGGAAGACGCGGGTCGGGCAGCGGCTTTGATCACGAGTGATCGGATCGCGGCGGATCGCACTCTCGACGTGATGGCGGGCGCCGCGGGCGCCATCCTTGGGTTGCTTGCCCTCTATCGGGCCTGCCACGACGATTTGGCGCTGGAGCTGGCGACGGCATGTGGGCACCCTTTGCTGGCGAAACAGGGCGCCGCGGCGGCGGGCGGCAGGGCCTGGCGGACGATTGGCGATACACTCCTGACGGGGTTTTCACACGGCGCCGCCGGGATCGGCTACGCGCTGTTGAAACTGTACGAGGCAACCGCGGACCGGGCGATCCTCGCCGCGGCGCTCGACGGGCTCGGGTACGAACGCGGCGCTTTCTCGGTCGAGGAAGGCAACTGGCCCGACCTGCGCGAATTTCCAGGCTCCGGCGGCGGCCGACATTTCCCTGCCAATGGTGTCACGGTGCCACGGGAATAGGGCTGGCACGTCTCGGCGGGCTCGATAGTCTCGACGACGGGGAGATCCGTGACGAGATCGAGGTCGCACTGCGTACGACGGAAGACTTTCCAATGGGGGCGATGGATCATCTGTGCTGCGGCAATTTCGGACGCTTGGAGCTGTTGTTCTCCGCCGGTCGGTGTCTTGGCCGCGGCCACCTCGTCGACCTGGCCCGGGATCGCGCCGCGCAGCTATTGCACCGGGCCAGAGAGGCCCGGGGGTTCTCCTGGGCGTCGGGAAGCGATGTTCAGAACCCCGGGCTCTTCACCGGCATTTCCGGCGTCGGCTACGAGCTTTTGCGCCTGACGCACCCGGAGGCCCTTTCGTCCGTCCTGCTGTGGGAGTGATCCGGCCGCCGGCATGCTAGAGCATATCCGGATTGACGCGAATCGCGATCGGCGACGCGATCTTGCGAGAGCCTCACCCTGAGCTTGTCGAAGGGCGAGGCCGGTGGCACGGTCTCAGGGATTGGCACCCCGCCTTCCTTCGGCTTGGCCCGACCCTGGCTGAGTGCGCTCGGCGCTATGGGCTCACCTGCGCGCGCTACAGGCCGACGCGGAAATCGGCAAAACCTGTCCGCTGGGGATCATGGCGATTGTGGGTCGGGTTCGCGGTTGCCGCGCAATCTGCGCAACGCGATTAATTTGCCCAAACATCCGGGGCTTCCCGGCCGGGGCAGTCGGCAAGAAAGGCACCAAGAAAGCCGCGCCGGTGCCAGGTAACACGGGGGGTGGTGATGCGAAGAGGCGTGATGGCCAAAATCGAAACATTTCTGATTGTTAATGGCGCCAGTGGCGCCAGCGGCTCGACAGCCGACCCGCCTGGCTGCTAGTATTTGGGTACAATGAAACGTCTGAGACAAGCCCTTTAACCCAGTAAAACTGACTGGACTAACGGGTCCGCGGGTTGTTGAAATCGGGCTGCATCGGGCCGGCAGCCGCCAACAAGGAGACGACACCATGACGATCACCAAAGCCATTGCGCGCGCGTGGACCGACGCGGCCTACAAAGCCAAGCTGTTGAGCGACCCATGCCGGTGGTGTCGCAAGGTTGGTGGAAAATTGGAGAACTGGCGTAAACTCCTGATTGTAAAACATTCAGAAAGGCGGTGTGCAGCCGCCGAAAGGAGCTTACGCCATGAAACATCTTACGGCATCGACGTCGCCCAGTCCATTTTCCGGTGAGAATTGGTTCGATCCCCTGGAGGATGCGATCCGCTTTCGCGTCCGCGCCTTCATCGAGGCTGTGGTGGCGGAGGAAGCGCAAGCGGCGCTGGGCGGCCGTGCGCGCTATCAACGCAGCGGCGCGCCCAAGGGTTATCGCAACGGCCACCGGCATCGGCAGCTTGTCGGCACCTTCGGAGCGCTGACGGTTTCGCTCCCCCGCGTCCGCCTGCTCGATGGGGATGGCGGTGAGAAGGAATGGCGGAGCCAGACCATCCAGGCCTACAAGCGGCTGACCAAACGGGCCGAGGCGATTATCGCCAATACGTACCTTGCCGGCACCAACACGCGCCGTGTCCGCCGAGCGCTGGCCGGCCTGTTCGGGGGCAAGGTCGGCAAGGACGCGGTGAGCCGCGCCTGGCGCAAGGTAAAGACCGACTGGGAGAGCTGGCAGGCTCGGGACTTGTCGGGCGAGGACATTGTCCGGCTGATCCTGGATGGCACCGGCGTCAAGGCGCGCCTTGATGGGCGAGTGCTGTCAATCCCGCTGCTGGTCGTGCTTGGGGTGCGGCGGGACGGCCAGAAGGTTCTGCTCGCGGTCAAGAACATGGGCGGGGAGACCGAGGCGGCCTGGCGCCATGTCCTGGAGGACCTTCTCGGCCGTGGCCTGAAGGCGCCGGAGCTTCTGATCGTAGACGGCGGCAAGGGCCTGGAGGCGGCGCTGGCCAGCCTGTGGAGCGATATTCCGGTGCAGCGCTGCACGGTGCACAAGGAGCGCAACCTCCTCGCCCATGCGCCGAAGGCGTTGCACGACGAGGTCAAGGCCGACTACACCGACATGATGTACGCCGAAAACGCCGAGCAAGTGCGCAAGAAGCGCAAGGCCTTCCTGGCCAAGTGGCGGCTCCGCTGCCGGGGCGTGGCGGACAGCCTGGAAGAGGCGGGGGAGCGGCTGTTCACCTTCCTGCGCTATCCGCCGCAGCAATGGAAGTCCTTGCGGACCACCAACGCCATCGAACGCCTGCACGGGGAATTCAAGCGCCGGGTGAAGACCCAATGCGCACTACCCAACGCGGAAACGGCGGCCATGCTGTTCTGGGCCTTGATGGCCTCGGGGCAGATCACCATGCGCCGCGTCGGTGGCTGGCAAACACTCGACCAAGCGCCGGTCAAGAAGCCGATTGACCTCGCCGCCTGATTGAGCAACCGATCGTGATCGGGAGCTACGCCAAAAACCAATTTCCACCAACTATCGGACACGACCCTCATGCCGCCCTGGCCGCGGTCGGTGTCGAGGCTCCCGCGGGCACGACCGTGAAGGTGATGGAGGACACGGCCGAGACCCAACACCTGGTGCTGCCGGTGAGCCCGGCCGCGGCCGGAGAGCTCTCCAGCGAGGAGCTGGAGAAGGTCGCGGGGGGTGCGAACTCCTTGGATTGCGGGGCAAACCCAGTAACGGGGGTGTGTGGGTCTGCTGCGAGTATGGAAGGCGGCTGCCGCCGGCGCCGGTGAGCCCGGCCCGGCCACTGCTGACTGCTGACTGACGGGTCCGCGGGTTGTTGAAATCTCGGCCGGCAGCCGCCAACAGCAGCCGCCAACAGGGAGACGACACCATGGAGATCACCACAGCCATTGCGCGCGCGTGGACCGACGCGGCCTACAAAGCCAAGCTGTTGAGCGACCCTCATGCCGCCCTGGCCGCGGTCGGTGTCGAGGCTCCCGCGGGCACGACCGTGAAGGTGATGGAGGACACGGCCGATACCCAACACCTGGTGCTGCCGGCGAGCCCGGCCGCGGCCGGTGAGCTTTCCAGCGAGGAGCTGGAGAAGGTCGCGGGGGGAATTGGGACTGGCGGGGGGATGGGCTGGAATGACGACGGTGTGATTTACAACGGTTAGGGGTAACTGACGGGTCCGCGGGCTAACAGGGAGACGACACCGAGGAGCGTCGACAAGGCTCGAAGCGTGAAGGCCGTGAGCCGCGCCCGTCAAATCAGCTGCCGCTTCGCCAACCCATAGAATGCGCCTCTTGCCTCCATGAGCTGCTCATAGGTACCGGTTTCGGCAATCCGTCCTGCTTCGAGCACCAGGATCTTGTCCGCATTGCGGACGGTGCTGGGCCGGTGTGCGATGACCAGGCGCGTGACATTCAGTTTGTCGATGCTTTCCTGGACAACCGCCTGGGTAAGGTTGTCGAGCGCACTCGTGGCTTCATCCAGAAAGACGATGCATGGGTCGCCCACCAATGCCCGTGCGATCATCAACCGCTGGCGCTGGCCGCCCGACAGGGTGCCGGCGTCTTCCGACACGAAGGTATCCAGCCCCATGGGGAAACTCTCGATGTCATCGGCGAAGGCCGCGCGCCGGGCGGCTTCCATCACCTCTTCATCGGGCAGCATCCGGGCACCGGCAATGTTGTCATAGAGCGATCCGGGCAGCAGCCCCACCGATTGCAGCACCGTGCCGATCTGCTGTCGGACCCGGCGCGGATCGAGACCGGCTAGATCGTGGTCTCCGTAGAACACCGTGCCGGATTCTGGGCGTTCGAAGCCAAGCAGCAACCGGAATACGGATGATTTGCCCGCACCCGAGGGACCGACCAGGGCGACGAATTCCCCCGGCTCGGCCGTAAAGCTGATCTTGTCGAGGACCAGCGGCCCCCCTTCGGTGTAGCGAAAAGAGACATCGTTGAACGAGAACCGTCCCGACAGTGGACCCGGATCCGCAGCCGCCCCCATCACTTCCTGTTCCGCTCTGAGCAGCGGTGCCGCGCGGCGGAACAGCGGTGTGACGGAGACGATCGCGCCGAGTGCCAGGCCCATGGAGCTGATTGCCGCGACGAACTGCCCGAATGCCGCATTGAATGCGGCAAAGGCTGACAGACTGATGGGCTCGGTTCGTACGCCCGCGACCAGGATTGCGCCCAGAATGCCGAGCGATCCGATTACCGCCAGAAATGTCGATTGCAACACCCCAAGGCGGCCCGATTGCCACAATCGGCGCTGTTGCTCGGAAAACAGAATCGACCATTGCGCGAATCCACGTTCCTCGGCGCCGGCAAGCTTCAGTTTCTCGACACCGCCGAGCAGCGCCAGGACGCGGCTGGTCACCGCGCCCTGTACGTTGCGGTAGGCATATTCGTAGCGGAGCTGGCGCCGGGCCAAAAGCCACAGGATGCCGACGGATACCAGCGCAAAGGTGACGCCGAAGAGTGCAAGCCCTACATCGTAGATCAGCATCAGAATGAAGCTGACGACCGAGAACAGCCCGCTCAGCACGGCACCGAACACTGGCCCGGTCAGCAGCTGGCGGCCTTCATCGACGGCCAGCACCCGGCGCACCAGATCACCGGTCGAATATTGCCGAAAGAATGTGGACGGCAGCCGTAGCACCCGGTCCCAGATCGCGGCCTGAAGCCGCATATTGACAAGCGTCTCGAGACGGATGGTCAGAAGCGCGCGCGTTACCCCAAGCCCGAATACACCAAGCGCCCCGGCACCAACCAGGATCGCCATCTCGTGAAGCAATTTCGTCCGGCCATCGGGAATGGCCGTGGCGACGACCGCCGCCGTCGCGATCGGGACGATCAATCCGAGCAACATGGCGAGAACCGCGGCGATGATGACCGCGCGAAGTTGCCCAAATGAATTGTGGAGTGAAAACCGTACGAGGCTCTTGACGGACGCTTCTTCCGGCAACCCCGGATAGAGCTGGAATCCGGTCGAATGGATATCCGCCGCAAGCGCCTTGTTCATGGGGTTGAATCTACCTAGCTCCGGGTCCTGCACGAAATACCGCCGGCGCCGCCAGATCAACGCCACCGGTTTATCCATGCTTGTCCGCCACGCCACGAGCGAAGGCCCCTCCTGACGCCACCAGTCGCCTTCCAGCGAGACCTCCCGGGACCGGAACTCGGAGGCCAAAGCCAGCTGCCGCAAGGCGTCGGGAAAGCTGTCTGTCCGTGGTTTGGGGAAGCTTTCCGCGACGTGAAAGCCGTCATTGGCGCCAATGGCAAAAACGGCATCGACGATGGCCTCATGGTGTCCGGGCCCCAGCCGTGCGAGAGGGTCGTCTCTGGTGATGGATGACAGGCGCTGGTACGCGAATTCCAGATCGCTTGTCATCAGCCTTGACCTTCTCTGATAAGGCGGCTGTAGCTGCCGTTCGCTGCCGCTAGCTGATCGTGGGTGCCGCGCTCCGCGACGCGGCCGCGCTCCAGGACGATGATCTCGTCGCAGTCTCGAATGGTGCTCAGGCGGTGGGCAACGACGAGGCACGACATGCCGCGCGCCCTCAATGCGGTCATGATTTTCAGCTCGGTCCCCGGGTCCAATGCCGACGTCGCCTCGTCCAGAACGAGCAGTGCTGGAGACCGGACAAGCGCTCTTGCGATCTCGATGCGTTGACGCTCGCCGCCGCTGAAGTTCCGCCCGTTCTCTTCGACCCGCGCTTCAAGACTCCCGACCATGGAGGAGATCACATCGAAAACCTGCGCATCGCGCGCGGCCGCCATCAGGTCTTCGTTACGGATGCCGGTGTCCCAGAGGGTGAGGTTGTCCTTCAAGCTGCCTTCAAAAAGCGTGATTTCCTGATCCACCGATCCAATCAGCCGGGCGAGATCCTGGCGCTCGATCGATGTTATCTCACGGCCTTCAATGAGTACTTTTCCGTGCCATGGCGCATAGAGTCCGCACGCCAGCTTCCCAATGGTGGACTTTCCGCTTCCCGATCCGCCGACGAGCGCGACCCATCCCCCTTTTCTTATTTCCAGATCGAACCCCTCGATCAGGGCGGGAGCCTGAGGGTTGTATCCAAAGGTCAGGTCATCGAGTTTCAGGCTGACCGCTCGGGCCGGGTCGATGGCGCCCTCTGTCTTCGCGACATGGCGCCAGTCCAGCGGATGCTTCAAGACGTCATCCAGCCGGGTCAGTTCAGCGGCGACCTGCTGTGTCTGCCCGGCCGTGTCGACCATCTGCTGGACGGGGGCCGCAACGGCGGAGAAGAGGGCCTGGAAGGCGATAAATCCGCCGAGCGTCAGTGTCGTGTCCATCACCCTCGCACCACCGACCCACAAGGCGACGGCCATTGTGGCGGTGACGATCAGGGCGGGCACCAGTGCCGACAACTGGTCCAGCCGGGACAGGAGCTGTTCCGTGCCGATGGCCCTGGCGTGATACCCCGACCACTTGCCGAAAAAGTCGTCCTCGCGGCCGCTCGCCTTGAGTGTCTCTATGGTTTTGAGGCCAATCACCGAAGCCGAGAACAGCTTTCCTTCCTCGACGCTCAACCGAACCGACGTCTCGAACCGGACCCGGTGCAAGAGCCTCAGGACAATGACATTGATCAGCGCACCAGCAATGGCGATGGCAGCGAGAACGTGGTCCAACAACAGCATCAACAGGAATAGTACCGATGCGGCAAAAAGGTTGATCGCGGCGGTTCCGATGTGGGTGGAGATCAGCTGTGCGATAGTCTGAACGCTGGTTACCCGGCTGGTGATGTCTCCGAGATAGCGCAGCGCGAAAAAGATCGAAGGGAGACGAAGCACATGCCAGAGGAACTCCGCTGATCTGCTGGCCGCCATATGTGTTTCCACACGCAGCAAGACGCCGCTCTTGAGCCACGCAAGAACCACCTGCGCGAGGATCGCGGCCGACAAGGCAACCGCAAGCGGTTCCAGCCAGCCCTCCTGCCGTCCCAGCAGAACATCATCGACAAATACGCCCGTGAAGCTTGGAATAATGAAACCGGAAATGGCAATCAAGACACCGATCAACAATACAAAGCGTCCCTATCCGGTTAATGCAGGTAGCGACCGAGTGTTCTTTATATGTTCGCTCTAAGGGTGTACTGTTCCCGCCTCTGAGGATTGGTCGGGAGACAGGGCATGAGCGGCTTGTTGACGTTCCAAGAGCGCTACCGAGACGAGGAATCATGCATCCTGGCCTTGGCGGATCGACGCTGGCCGTCTGGGTTTGCGTGCGCCCGCTGCGGGCACCGGCGGGGCTATCGGCACAAGGCGCGGGCGCGCGTCTTCGAATGCGCGGCTTGCGGTCGTCAAGAGTCGGTGACGGCGGGAACCATCTTCCACCGCACCCGCACACCGTTGCCCAAATGGTTCCTGGCGGCGTGGTTGATGGGGCGGGACAAGCGCGGGGTCTCGGCCCTGTTCCTGGCGCGCGAGCTGGGGCTTCGCTATGAGACCGCATGGCTGATGGCTCACAAGCTGCGCCATGGCTTGGCGGAGCGGCCGGAGGCGTTGCTGGACGGCATGGTCGAGGTCGATGAGAGCTACTACGGCGGGCGCGGCAAGCCCGAGAGCCGGGGCCGCGGGATGGCCAATGCCAACAAGAGCCTGCTCGTGCTGGCGGTGGAGAAGGTGGCGGTGGCGCCGGGCAAGGGGGTCGAGGGCAGCGGCTTCGTCGCCGGCCGGGCGCGGCTTGCCATCCTGCCCCGGGCCAATGCCGAGCAGCTCGGCGGCTTCGTGCGGGCCGCCGTGACGCCGGGCGCGCGCCTGCTGACCGACGATTTCAAGGGCTATGCCGGGCTCGGCGCCGTCTACCGGCACCAGCCCACCGTCCAAGGCCAAGGCAAGAACGCCGAGACGCAGATGCCGATCATCCACGTCCTGTTCAGCAACCTCAAGACCTGGCTCAACGGCACTTACCATGGCGTCAGCGCCAAGCACTTGCCGCGCTATGGCCGGGAATGGGCCTATCGCTTCAACCGCCGCCGGCGGATCGACGACCTCGGCGACTTCGTCCTGAGCCGCGCCATGGCCCGGCCAACCATCACATACCGCCAGTTGATCCACGGTCTGCAACCCAACGACGCGCTACCTGCATTAACCGGATAGGGACGATACAAAGACAAGCTGGACCCGATATGCCATCGCTTGGCGAAGCAATCGAACGATCGGCCGCGGCGGTCTCCCGCCAGCTTCAAAATCCTTTCCGAGCTCAATGGAAATGACGATGGCGGAAAAGCTTCTTTTAAATTCCGATAGCGGCACGGCGCGATGACCCACCGCCGGATCGTTCAGATAAACTTGGGAACCGGAGGACCCTTCGAGAACGACGAAGTGATTGAAATTCCAGAACAGGATGGCTGGAAATGGGCCTTTCAGAACGTCTTCGGCGGACTTACGAAACCCTTTGGCGCCACAGCCGTACTGTTTGGCCACCCGGATAATGTTGGCTGCGTTGCTGCCGTCCCTGGAAACGCCGCAAGCCACGCGGAGCGTATCCAGGCCTTCGAATCGGCCGAAGTATCCCAACACCATGCCGAGGCAGGCGGCGCCGCACTCCACCGCCTCCATCTGGAGAATGGTTGGCGTGCGCACGCGCCGCCGGGAGAGCTTTCCGGCGCCTCTGGCTGATTTTCCAGCCGCCAAGCTCAAAATCCCAGCAACTGTCGCAGGGCCGGAACGACAAACGTGACCGGCGCGCGCTCCATCAGAACGATCTCAACCCCGGCAAGGGTTCCAGCCTTTATTCGGAACTGCGGACCTCCGCCGGACCACCACTTGAAGCCGCTGGCGGAAGTGGTGTCTTCGGCAAGGCCGATCCGCGCCAAGTATGTTTCGCCACCCGAAGTCATGCGTTCCGCCAGTTGTTCGTCACGGAGGAGGTTATTGGCATCGGATTTCGAGACCGGTGCCGATGAAACCGAGGAAACCGTGCCCCGGATCGCGCCGAACTCCGCCTTGCTGACCGATGCGGGAACAACCTGGGCGGGCATGCCGATCTCGACACGCCGCGCCAGATCCGGCTTCAGGAAGGCGATCACTTCAAAGCCCGCGCCACCATGCACAAGGGTCATGATGACTGTCGTGGCGCTTACGTTCTGCCCCAGGACAACCCGGATCTCCTCGACACGGCCCGCGCCCGGCGCACGGATCGTGTTGTCGATCGTGCGCATGGTCTCCAATTTCTCGAGCTCCCGCCGCTTCGCGTCGAGCGCCTCCTCGGATTCGTCTATCCGGCCGGCCACCTTATCTTTGAAATCGGCAAGAGCCTGTTGCGCGTCGGCCAGCTTGATCCTGAGGTTGGCCAGTTGGACAACGGCGTTCTGGTATGACACGAGGTTGCCGAGTACCGCCGACCTGGTAGCAAGGCCCTGTTTTACCAATTGCTCCTCATCCGCGAGGAATTTCGCCGCCTTCTCGCGCCCCTGGTCGACCTCCGTGATCGAGCTCGAGTATAGCGCCCGCAAATCCTCATACGTCTCCTCGTGCTCGGTCACTTCGGCGGTGAGCCGCTCATTCTGAGAACGGCAGAGCAATAATCCCCCACTGAAGCGGCCGGTCGATCCGGCTGCGGCGGACCAAAATGGGGGTCGTGTCCCAGGACGTGGTGTAGGAGTTGTTGGAGCCTCTGGTAGCTGTGGGTAGGCGGCTTGCCGTAGCGACCGCCGAGAGTCTGGCGTAGGCAAGCCGGCTATCCACAGCGGAGGCCATCGCGGTTCCGGTTTAGGGTTGGGCTAGTGCGAACCAACCTGACCCGAAGGAGAACCACGATGACCCAGGACATGATGACCCTACGCGCGCTTTTGGAGAAGAGCTCCGATGCCGATCTGCTTCGCGAGATGATCGGCTTCACGGCCGAGCGGCTGATGGCACTGGAGGTCGAGGGCCTGACCGGCGCCGCTCACGGCGAGCGCTCGGCGGATCGTATCACCCACCGCAACGGCTACCGCGACCGGTCCTGGGAGACCCGGGCCGGCACGGTCGAGTTGAAGATCCCGAAGCTGAGGAAGGGGAGCTACTTCCCCGGCTTCCTGGAGCCGCGGCGGATGGCCGAGAAGGCGCTGGCTGCGGTGATCCAGGAGGCCTACATCCAGGGCGTGTCGACCCGCTCGGTCGACGATCTGGTTCAGGCGATGGGGATGTCGGGCGTCTCCAAGAGCCAGGTCTCCAGGCTGTGCGGCGAGATCGACGATAAGGTCAACGGCTTCCTTGATCGACCGCTGGAGGGCGACTGGCCCTATCTGTGGCTGGATGCGACTTATGTGAAGGTGCGCCAGACCGGACGCATCGTCTCGGTCGCGGTGACCGTGGCTGTGGCCGTCAACGACCAAGGCCGCCGCGAGGTCCTGGGCATGGCGATCGGCGCGTCGGAGGCCGAGACCTTCTGGACTGAGTTCCTGCGCTCGCTGGCCCGGCGCGGGCTGCGCGGCGTGAAGCTGGTGATCTCCGACGACCACAAGGGCCTGAAGGCCGCCGCGACCCGGATCCTCGGCGCCACCTGGCAAAGATGCCGCGTGCACTTCGCCCGCAACCTGCTGGCCCATGCCGGCAAGCAGGGCCGGCGCGTCGTCTCCGCCTTCGTCGCCACCGCCTTCGCCCAGGAGGACGCCGACAGCGCGAAGGTCCAGTGGCGTCAGGTCGCCGACCAGCTCAGGCCCAAGGTCCCCAAGCTCGCCGCCCTGATGGACGAAGCCGAGCACGACGTCCTCGCCTACATGAGCTTCCCCAAGGAGCACCGCCAGAAGTTGCATTCGACCAACCCGATCGAACGGCTCCATGCCGAGGTCAAGCGCCGCACCAACGTCGTCGGCATCTTTCCCAACGAAGACGCCATCACACGGCTCGTCGGCGCCATCCTTCTCGAGCAGAACGACGAGTGGGCCGTCTCAAGGAGATACATGACGCTGGAATCCATCGCTCCGCTGGGCGATGGTGTCCCCATCACGCTGCCCACCGTGGCAGCCTGAACGTCCCGGCCCTACCCGCCGGGAGCCGCGTAGAGCGCAACGCTCTTACACCACCTGCCGGGACACGATCAAAATGGGACCGCGTATAGCCTTCTGTCAGGGTTGCTCTGACTGGAAGGCGGGGGGGATGTATCGGGTGGAGTTGTACGCACGGGTTCGGCGGGCGTGTCATGTCGAGGGGATGAGCACCCGCGAGGCCTCGCGGGTGTTTGGTGTAGACCGCAAGACGGTCCGTAAGATGCTGTCGTTCTCGGTGCCGCCAGGGTATCGCCGAAGCGCGCCGCCGAGGCGGCCAAAGCTGGGTCCGTTCACGGGAATCATCGATCGGATCTTGGAAGACGATCGGACCAGCCACCGCAAGCAACGGCACACTGCGAAGCGCATCTTCGACCGCCTCCGGGACGAGTACGGTTTCACGGGCGGCTACACCATCGTGAAGGACTACGTTCGTGAGCAGGGGCTTCGGTCGCGTGAGGTGTTCGTGCCACTCTCCCATTCCCCCGGTCACGCCCAGGCGGACTTCGGCGAAGCGATGGCGGTGATCGGCGGCGCGTTACGGAAGATCCACTTCCTTGCCTTCGACCTTCCCCACAGTGATGGTTGCTTTGTTGCGGCCTATCCGGCGGAGACGACCGAAGCATTCTGCGATGGCCACAACGCGGCGTTTGCCTTCTTCGGCGGCGTCCCCCGATCCATCCTGTACGACAACACCAAGCTGGCGGTTGCCCGGATCCTGGGCGATGGGAAGCGGCAGCGAACGCGCGTCTTCACGGAGCTTCAGTCCCACTATCTGTTCGAGGACAGGTTCGGCCGGCCGGGCAAGGGCAACGACAAGGGCAAGGTCGAGGGACTGGTCGGCTTCATCCGGCGGAACTTCCTGGTCCCCGTCCCGCGTGCCGAGAGCTTCGCGGCCCTCAACGATGCTCTCGCCGAACAGTGCCGCCGGCGCCAGGCGGCGCGGCTGCGGGGCCACAAGGAGACCATCGGCGAGCGTCTCGAGCGGGATCGTCAAGTTCTCTTGCCATTGCCGCCTGCTCCCTATGATGCCTGCGATAAGCGCCCTGGACGGGCGAGTTCGCTGTCGCTGGTGCGTTACCGCAGCAACGACTATTCCGTGCCCGTGGCCTACGGCCACCGTGAGGTGCTCATCCGGGGCTACGTCGATGAGGTGGTGATCAGCTGCGGGGCCGAGGTGATCGCCCGGCACCGCCGGTCCTACGACAGCGAGGACCTGATCTTCGACCCGCTGCATTACCTGCCCTTGATCGAGCAGAAGATCGGCGCCCTCGACCAGGCCGCGCCATTGGCGGGCTGGGACCTGCCCGAGGCCTTCATCACTCTGCGGCGGCTCCTCGAAGCTCGTATGGGCAAGGCAGGCAAGCGCGAGTACGTCCAGGTGCTCCGTCTACTGGAGACCTTCCGGCTCGAGGAGGTCGAGGGTGCGGTCGGCGACGCCCTGCGGCTCGGCGCAATCGGCTTTGATGCGGTGAAGCACCTGGTACTGTGCCGCATCGAGCGGCGGCCGCCCAGGCTCAACCTCGACGTCTATCCGTATCTGCCGCGCGCCCGGGTCGCGATGACGTCCGCCAAGTCGTACATGAGCCTGCTGTCGGGGCTCGGCGCATGACCGACACACCGCAAGTGCTGCTCGCCCACCACCTCGAGACGCTGAAGCTGCCGACCTTCCTGCGCGAGTACGACAAGATCGCCCGGCAGTGCGCCTCGGAAGGCGTCGATCACGTCCGCTACCTGTTGAGACTCGCCGAGCTCGAGCTGATCGACCGCGAGCGCCGCATGGTCGAGCGGCGCATCAAGGCGGCGCGCTTCCCCGTGGTCAAGAGCCTCGACAGCTTCGACTTCAAGGTCATCCCCTCGCTCAACAAGGCGCTGGTCCTGGAGCTGGCCCGCTGCGAGTACATCGAGCGCCGCGAGAACCTCATCGCGCTCGGCAACAGTGGGACCGGCAAGACCCACATCGCCCTCGGTCTCGGCCTGGCGGCCTGCCAGAAGGGCCTCTCGGTCGGCTTCATCACCGCCGCCGCGCTGGTCCACGAACTCATCGAGGCCCGCGATGACAAGCAGCTGCTGAGGTTCCAGAAGAAGCTCGCCACCTACAAGCTTCTGATCGTCGACGAACTCGGCTTCGTGCCGCTGTCGAAGACCGGCGCCGAGCTGTTGTTCGAGGTGTTCAGCCAACGCTACGAGCGGGGCTCGACCCTGGTCACCACCAATCTGCCCTTCGACGAATGGACCGAGGTGTTCGGCTCCGAGCGCCTCACCGGCGCGCTCCTCGATCGCCTCACCCACCACGTCAACATCCTCGAGATGAACGGTGACAGCTACAGGCTCAACCAGAGCCGCAGGCGTCAAACCCCGACTGCTAACTGAACCGACCACCCAGCCCACGCTTGACCCCGTGGGCCCACAGGTCCCTCCCGCGCGCGCCGCCGCGTCAGCCTGTTGAGGGCACACCGCGTCGCGCGCGGGGCCCTCCCGTGGACTACGGGGACAAGCCCGCAGCCGCCAAGCGGTCCCTTCTTACACCGCCGAGGTGGTCCCTTTTTGCTCCGCCATTGACATCATTCAGCGCCTCGAACTTTGTCTCGAGATCGTCTACGGCCTCTCGGGCCACGGAAATTCGGATTTCCAGATCGCTCTGGCTGAGTTCCGCCAAGACATCCTGGGCACTGACGTCGTCACCTGTGGCAACCGCGATCTTGCCAATTCGTCCGGAATTTTCGCTTTGCACGGTAAATACTTGCTGATCCGCCAGGACAATCATGCCGTTCCCGCGGGCCTTTATCGGTATTGAGCCGAATACAGCCCACAGACCTACCGCCATGGCACTTAGAAATAAACAACCCAGCGCGAAACTGTAAGCGCGCGGAATCAACGTAATCCGCGTATCCAGATTGTCTTGTGTTCGCCGGGTTTTCTTTTGCTCGGAAACCTCGTCGCCAGTTTGAGTCATCATGGGTCCCAAACGCTAGTGGTGCCGCCGCTGGGGCCCGAGCTGGTTGCGCGCGTGGTCGAATTGACGCTCGTCGGCCTCGATGCCCGCTTCGGCGGTCGTGATGCCGGTCATGCCGGTTCCTCCTCGCGGCGTGAAATCGAGCGGCAATCATATCCGCGGCCGGCCCCCGTATCCACCCGCTCCGGACGGGCCGCCGCGCGTCCGTCCTACGCCAACGGGGCCAGGTACCAGGCGGTGAAGCGGGCGGTGTAGGACTCCATCTTGGAATAGGGGCCGGGGCGGTAGTAGCGCGAGCTCACGCCCGCCTGGTTGGCCTCGACGATCCGCTTGTCCTGGCCGGTGGTCGCCTCCCACAGCCAGGTCAGCCGGCCGAGGTCGTAATCGCGGCCCTCCTCGGCATCGCCGCGGACCAGCCACACCACCTCGGCATCGCTCTCCAGCACCGTGCGCGGGATGAAGCGGTAGCCGACCACGTGGTCGTTGTAGGTGAGGAGGAAGTTGAGCGGCCCGAAATCGAAATCCGAGGCGCCGCCGTCGTAGCCCGCGATATCGCCCATGAGCGGCGCCACTGGCCCGCCGTCGGCGCTCCCCGTCGAGTGGCCACGGAGCAGGGGATAGCGGTCGTAGTCGTGGGGCAGGGTGCCGGGCGCGGCATCGAGGCCGGCGCGGTCGACGAACGCGGTGCTGAGCCCGATCCCGGCCGCGCGCGCCAGCATCTCGGCCTCGAGCGCGTCGAATTTTCCGCGCGGCAGCTTGATGGCGTGGGAGCGCGAGAACTCCGGGTGGGCCGCCGCGCAGTGATAGCACTCGTCGTAGTTCTCGACCAGGAGCTTCCAGTTGGCCCGCACCGGATAGCGCGCCGCGTGGGCGACCTTGGCCTCCTCGAGGCGGTAGGGGGCGAGGCGCGGGCCGAGCGCGGCCTCGGCCGGGCCGAAGTCCGGCGGCGCGGGATCGAAGCAGATGAAGATGAGGCCGTGGCATAGGTGCACCGCGAGGGGCGAGAGCCCGTGCGCCGCCTTCTCGAAGCCGTCGGGCATCTCGCGGGCGGTCAGGAGAGTGCCGTCCAGATCGTAGACCCAGCCGTGGTAGGGGCAGACCAGGCGCCGGGCCCGGCCGCTTTCCGCCGCGCAAACGCGCGAGCCCCGGTGGCGGCACAGGTTGAGGAGCGCATGCACCTCGCCCGCCCCGTCGCGGGTCACGATCACGGACTCGCCGCCCAGATCGTAGCGCAGGAAGTCGCCGGGGGCCGGGATCTGGCTGACATGGCCGGCGAAGAGCCAGGTGCGGAGGAAGACCCGCTCCATGTCGCGCTCGAAGATGGCGGGGTCGGTGTAGAACGGTCCATCGAGCGCGTATCCGGGGCGCTGTGCGGCGATCAGCGCAGCGAGCGCCTCCGGCTCCTGGCGCGGTCTTGGCGCTCGGGTCGGTGCTGGCATATCAGCGCTCGCGGATCCGCTTCTCGACGGTGGTCGCGGTGAGGATGACCTCGTCCCCCACGAACAGCTCGCCGCGGACGAAATTGAGGGAGCCGGTGCGCCGCACGACCTCCATCCGCGCCTCGATCAGGTCGCCCACATGGGCCGGCAGCATCATCTCGAAGGAGAAGGTCACCGAGGCGCTCGGCTCGGGGCCGTCCATGAGGCGGATGGCCGCGAACGCGGTGTCGGCGAACCCCATCAGCATGCCCCCGTGGACGACGCCCCGACGGTTGCAGTGCTTCTCCTCGGCACGGATGGCGCAGCGGCGATCGCCCGGCTGGTCGCGCAGGTAGATGGTGCCCACCAGCGCGGCGAACGTGCTCGGCGACCCGACCGCCTGATAGCCGGCGGGGGTCGCCGGGCTCTGGGTTTCATTCATGGGGCCTCACATGCGGGCGAACGAAGGATGGGGATTGGGTCAGGCGTCATCGGCGGCCGCGAGGAGGCGCTCGGCGCTGGCCTGGGCCCCCGCGTATATCACGGCCTCGTCCATGTTCGTAAGGCGCCCGCCGCGAAGCACGGTCCGGCCGTCCACGAGGACCGTATCGACGGCCTTCGAGAGCGCCTGCAGCACGATGCCGCGCTCGGGGAACACCAGCGGGTAGGCCTCGGGCAGGTCCGTGGTGCGGATCACGATATCGGCGCGCTTGCCGGGCTCGAGGCTGTCGATCCGCTCCTCGAGGCCCATGGCGCGGGCGCCGTTGATGGTCTGGATCTGGATCAGGTCCGTGGGCGAGAGGTAGTGCCCCTCCTCGCGCGCGATGTAATAGCCGAGGAGCGGGCTCTGGCCGAACGCCCAGGCCTTGCTCACGTCCTGGCCCAGGGTGACGTTGACGCCGCGGTGGAACAGCTCCGCCATGCGGCTCGGCACCTCGCGGCGCGTCGCGTAGTAGAAGGTGTTGCCCGGAACCCAGACGGGGGTCATGCCCGACTCGACGATCGGATCGAGCTCATCCTCCCACAAATGGTTCATGTGGACGAAGACGCAGCGCGCGTCGAGCACCCCGATCTCCCGCCAATGGAGCATGGGGTGGCGGCCGAAGCGCTCGGCGTCGAACTCGGCGTCGTCGGCGCATTGCGACTGGTGCATGGTGAAGGGGGCGTCGTTCTCGTCGGCACAGGCCTTGGCCGCGCGCAACAATTCCTCGGACTGGGATCCCATGCCGTAGATGGCGACGTGGCCGCGCACCAGCGCATCCGGATCGGCGTTGCGGCGCAGCTGGTTGCCCAAGTCGGCCAGGCAGCGGTCGAGGTCGAGGGGCGCGCGCTCGATGCCGCTCAGCTGCGGGCCCTCGACATCCATGAGGTAGGATTCGCACAAGCTCGCGCGCATGCCGAGGGCCTGAATCGCCTCGGCGACCAGATCCTGGGCGAAGCAGGAGCCCGGCTCCATGAAAGCCGTATAGCCCGCGCGCAGCATCTCGGCGCCGGCCAGAAGCGTGCTGGCGCGGTCGTCCTCCGGCCCCACGCACGTTGTGCAGCCGGGTGTAGCGCTCGGCCACCCAGGGGCCGGCGCCGCGGCTCGACGCGGCGGCGTCGCCGAAGAGCTTGCTGACGATGTGCGACGGCGCGTGGAAGTGGGTGTCGATGAAGCCGGGATGAACGGCCGCCCCGCCCGCGTCGATGACGCGCCGCCCCCGGTAGGCGGCCTCGATCTCGGCCACCGGGCCGACGGCGGCGATGACGGCGCCCTCGACGGCGACGGCCCCGCGCTCGTGGACCGTGCGCTCGCGATCCATGGTGATGACATAAGCGTTGCGGATGACGAGGTCGCAAGCACGCGGCGCGCCCGCCTCGGCTAGAGGACTCATCGACCTGTCCTCCTTCACCCTGCCCGTCACTCGGCCGCGGGCAGCGGCGCCTGCTTCCGAAGATCGAGGATCTCCCTGGCCTCGGCCGGCGTGGCGATGCTTCCGCCCATGCTCTCGACGATGGTCACCGCGCGCTCCACCAGCTCCGCATTGCCCGGCGTCATGACCCCGCGCGAGAGGTAGAGGTTGTCCTCGAGGCCGACACGGACGTTGCCGCCCAGGAGGAAGGTCTGGCCGACCATGGGGAACTCCATGCGGCTGATGCCGAAGCTGGCCCAATGGGACCCCTCGGGCAGCAGGCTCCGCATGTGCGCCATCGATGCAGGCGTGGCGTCGGCGCCGTACTTGATGCCGAGGCAGAGCTGGAACAGGGCGAGCCGGTCGATGTCGCCATTCTCGATCAGCTCATCGGCGATGCGGATGTCGCCCGTATCGAACACCTCGAGCTCGGGTTTGGTGCCGGCGTCGCGGACGAGGTTGGCCATGCGGGCGAGCATCGGCGGCCAGGCGAACATGATGTGGCCTGGCTGCAGCATGGTGTTGAAGTCGAGGCTGCAAAGCTCGGGGCGCAACTGCACCACATGCTCGACCCGGCGCTCGGCCGTGGTCAGCGTCGTCCCCGGCCCCGCGACCCTGAGATCGTCGGGGTCCGGCACGTAGCGCGCGCCGGGGCCACAGGTGAGGTTGACGCAGACATCGACGGCGCTGTCGCGCACGCGCTCCACCACCTCGCGGTAGAGCGCCACCTCCATGCTCGGCTTCCCCGTCTCGGGGTCGCGGACGTGGATGTGGGTGACGGCGGCACCAGCCTTGGCGGCGTCGATGCAGGCTTGCGCGATCTCCTTGGGCGTCACCGGGATCGCCGGGTGCTTGCCGACGGTCAGGCCCGAGCCGGTGACGGCGCAAGTGATGATGGTGGGTCCGTTCATGCTGGCCTCCCTCGCCCGTCCCGATGATCGGCCGGGACTCCGCCGGATAGAGGACGATCACATATCCCGTGCGCGCGGTTGTCAAATGCGATCGGCGTTCGGGCAGGCCGCACACGCCTCGCCGCCGGGATTCCCGGTTGACGCAACCGCATTGTCGAGCGAGCCTGACGTACGGGGACACAGCAAGGGGAGAACGGACAATGGCGGCAAATGGCACGGCGCGCACGGCGCCGCCCGCAATCGCGGTGGCGGAGTACCAGGCCCGTATCGCGCGGACGCAGGAGGCCATGGCGGAAGAGCGGCTCGACACCCTCCTCCTCACCAGCGAGGACAACTACCGCTACCTGACCGGCTTCGACGCGCCCGTGTGGCAGAACCTGACCCGGCCCCGCTATTTGGTCGTGCCGGCCGCCGGCGCGCCGATCCTGATCGTACCCGCCGGCAACATCGTGATCACGGAGCGCACGACGCCATGGATCACGGACGTGCGCACCTGGGTCGCTCCCGACCCGGTGGACGACGGGGTCTCGCTGGTGGTCGATGCCCTCAAGGCCGCGGCCGGCCCCTTCGGGCGCATCGGTGCCGAGCTCGGCCCCGAGAGCCGGCTGACCATGCCCGTCGGCGACTTCCTGCGCATCCGCGACGGCATCGCACCCGCCGAGGTGGGCGACGGCGATGCCATGTTGCGGCGCCTGCGCATGGTCAAGTCGCCGGCCGAGATCGCCCTCATGCGCTATGTGAGCCAGCTCGTTTCCGACGCGTTCGAGGGCCTTCCCGGCCGCCTCGCGGTCGGTGATACGGAACGGGTGGCGGCCGCCCGCTTCCAGGCCGATGTGCTGGCCGGCGGGGGCGAGAAGATCCAGTACCTGGTCTGCACCTCGGGGCGGAACGGCTACCCCTGCATCAACCTCGGCCCGTCGGACCACGCGCTCGAGCGGGGCGACGTCCTCATCATCGACACCGGCGTCTCCTATGCCGGCTACTATTGCGACTTCGATCGCGACTACGCCTTCGGGCCGCCATGCGACGAGGTGCGGCGCGCCTACGACGCGGTGTGGCGCGCGACCGAAGCCGGCATCGCCGCCGCCCAGCCGGGGGCGACCACCACCGACGTGTGGCGGGCCCAGGCCGAGGTCATCGCCGAGGCGAATGGCGTGCCGCTCACCAAGGAAGGCTTCGGCGCCGGGCGCTTCGGCCACGGTGTCGGCCTGCGCATGTGCGAGCCGCCGTCCAACAACCCCGACGACGAAACCGTGCTGACGCCCAACATGACCCTGACGATCGAGCCCGGCATCCCCTTCACCGCCCCCGGCCGAGACGGGCCCGAGCGCAAGATCCTGGTCCACGAGGAGAACATGGTGGTGACCGAGGACGGGGCCGACCTCCTCACCCGGCGGGCGCCGCCCGAGATGCCGGTGATCGGCTGATAGGCCTGCCCCGACGGCCCGCCACCCTCAACGTACGGGGCGTCGGCCGTGGTGCGCGTCGTCGAGCAGGCCGCGCACCCCCTCCCGGGTGACCGGACGGGGGTTTCGGTAGGGATCGCGCAGCGCGATGTCCGCCGCCCGGTCGAGGTCAGCTTCGGCCATGCCGATATCGTCGAGGGCCATTTTCGCTCCCGCCGCCACGGCGAGATCGAAGAGGCCGGTCGCCGCGTCGTCGGCACCGAGGGCGCGCGCCGCGCGGGCCATGGCCTCGGGCGCGGCCTCGCGGTTGTAGGCGGCCGAGTGGGGCAGGAGGATGGTGTGCACCTCGGCATGGGGCAGATCGAAGCTGCCGCCGACCACGTGGGCGAGCTTGTGGTGGATGCCCATGCTCACGTTCGCGAGTGCCGCGCCCGCGAGCCAGGCGCCGTAGAGGGCGTCGGAGCGCGCCGCCACGTCCCCCGGGGCGGCGACCACGGCGGGCAGGCTCGCGGCCAGGGCGCGGAGCCCCTCCTCCGCCATCAGCGATGTGATGGGGTTGGTGTCGGGGGCGTAGAGGGCTTCCAGGCAATGGGCGGCGGCGTTCATGCCGCTCGGGCCGCTGATCGCCCGCGGCAGGCCCAATGTCAGCAGGGGATCGTAGATGACTGAGCGGGGCAGGACGCGGGCGTCGCGGCCGGTGGTCTTCACGCCGTCCACGGTAAGGCCCCAGATGGGCGTCATCTCCGAGCCCGAATAGGTCGTGGGCAGGGCGACGATGGGGATGCCCTCCTCCCGCGCGATGGCCTTGGCGAGGCCGATGGTCGAGCCGCCGCCGGCCGCCACGACACAGTCCACGTCGAGGCGCCGGGCTTCGACGACCCCCGCCGCCGCCACCGTGGTGGGGACGTGCATCCTGGCCTCGGCATAGACGCCGATGGCGCGCGCGCCGAGCCGGGTGGCCACGTCCTCGGCCATGGCGCGCCGGCCGGGCGTGGCCAGCACCAGGGCGCGGGTAGCGCCCAGGCGCTCCACCTCCTCGGCCACTCGACTGGCGGCGCCCACGCCGAAGACGACGCGCATGGGGGCGGATTCGTAAATGAAATCGTGCATCGCCGCAGCTACGGTCAGCGGCCCTTGAAGACGGGCTTGCGCTTCTCGGCGAAGGCGGCGACACCCTCCTTGAAGTCCTCCGAGCGCATGGTCTTCTCGTAGAATTCGAGCGCCGTGCCGCCCTTCCATGCGGCGCGGGTCATGGCGAAGGAGTCCTCGACCGAGAGGGGCTCGAAGGCACGCGTCACCTCCTTGAGCGCCTGGAGCGCCAACGGCGCGCCCTCGGCGATCAGGTCCACGACCTCCCGCGCCCGGGGCATGAGCTCGGCCAGCGGCACCACCTCGCGCACGAGGCCCCACTTCATGGCGTCCCGTGCGCTCATCCGCGCCCCGGTCAGCAGCATGTCCATATAGACGTAATAGGGGATGCGGCGGAACAGCATCTGGATGACCCCGCCATCGGGCAGGAAGCCGCGCTCCATCTCGGGCAGGAAGAACTGGGCGTGGTCGGCCGCGATCATGAGGTCGCAGCCGAGCGCCAGCTCGAACCCGCCGCCGACGGCATAGCCGTTGATGGCGGCGACGAGCGGCTTGTTGAGGTCGAACATCTCCGGCAGGAAGGGCACGGGGTCCGGGTTCGCCACCATGTCGGGCTCGTCCCCGCTGGCCACGGCCTTCAGGTCCCAGCCGGCGGAGAAGATGCGCTCGCCGCCACCGGTGATCAGCGCCACCACCAGCTCGGGATCGTCGCGGAACATGCAGAAGGTCTCGTACATCTCGCGCATGGTCGCGTCGTCGAACGCGTTAGCCGGCGGCCGGTCCAGTGTGATCTCCAGGACCTTGCCGCGCCGCACCGTCTTCACCGCATCGCTCATGGCCTTCCCCCTCGCCCCTCCATACCGAACTGAACCCGCTTGACCGGTACCATGCCGGGCGCCGGCCCGCAGCAGGATTCCACGGGACAGGGGTCGGTGCCCTCAATCCCCGTAGATATGCAGCCCCTCGCCATAGGGGTTCGCGGGGCTGTCGGACCGGTAGGGGCTGCCGGCGCCGTAGGCGTTGTTGATACTGTCCGGCGAGTAGGGGCTGCCATAGCGGCCATAGGGGTTGGATACGGATTCGGGATCGTAGGGGTTCGCGCTCAGCCGGCCGCGGTAGCCGCCTTCGCTGTCGTAGAGGCGCGGCGCGCTGGTGGCGTAGGGGTTGGTGGTGCTCCGGTCGCTATAGGCGCTGCCGTAGGTGCCGTAGGCGTTGGTGATGCTGTCGGGGCTGTAGGGGCTGCCCGCCCCGTAGGCGTTGGCGACGGAATTGGGGTCGTAGGGATTGGACGAGTAGTTGCCGAGATATTGTTGGGCGGCCGCGGGCGTGCCGATGCACGCGAGCAGGAACAGCAAGGTCGTGGCGGAAACCGGTTTCATGGCATGCTCCAATACACCATTTCAAATTGAACCCCAAAATAGCTCGTACTGGCTTTGTTCGCAAGAAATTTATGCGGTCTTGGCGCCCGGGCCGCGCCGGCGGACGGAGTTTGCCTACCGGGTTTACGGATGCCGGCGCTATCATATCGAATCGCCGTCGGCGAAGGAGCGTCCGTCGGCGCCCAGGTCCCGCGAGGGGGCAAGACCATGGCCATGGCATTCATCGAGGGCAACGAGGCGATCGCGCGGACGGCCGGCGAGTGGGGTCGCGGCCGGCTGGTCCCGGGCCATGGCCACTTGAAGCGAGGGTCCCGCCGATGAGCGGTCTCGAAGGTCAGGTTGCCGTGATCACGGGGGCGAGCCGGGGCCTCGGGCGCCAGCTCGCCATGGACCTCGCCGCCGCGGGGATGCGCGTGGTCGTCAACTATGCGCGCTCGGCGGACCGGGCGGCGGTGGTCGTGGACGAGATCGAGGCGGCGGGCGGCGAGGCCTTCGCCTGCCGGGCCGACGTCTCCCGCGCGGCGGACGTGGCCGACCTGGCCGCCGCCGCGCTCGACGCCTATGGCCGCATCGACTTGCTCGTCAACAACGCGGCCGTCAACCTGGACCGGCCGTTCCTGGAGCTGAGCGAGGCGGATTGGGACGTGGTGCTCGACGTGAACCTGAAGGGCGCCTTCCTCTGCTCCCAGGCCGTGGGCCGGTCCATGTGGGCGGCGGGGCGGGGCCGCATCGTCAATATCTCGGCCGTGACGGGGATCGACGCGCGCCTCAACGCCGCCAACTTCCGCACGTCGAAGGCCGGCCTCATCATGCTGACCAAGTGCGTGGCGCTCGAGCTCGCCCCCCTGGTCCAGGTCAATTGCATAGCACCGGGCTTCTTCAGGAGCGAGCTGGTGGCGGAGCTTTACAGCGAGGCCGAGATCGACGAGGCGGTGGCCGAGACGCCGCTCGCGCGCGTGGGCGAGCCCGGCGAGCTCTCGGAAGTGGTCGCCTTCCTGGCCTCGGGCGCGGCGGCCTTCATCACCGGCCAGACCCTGATCGTCGACGGCGGCCGGGTCATGCGCTAGTGGCGTTCCAGATGAACTGGAATCGCTCCAGGCCGCAAGGCGGCCCGCCGGTCGTCCGGCGCGCCCGCGCAGGCGCGGACCTCTTGGTCCGCTGCCGCGAGCGACAATAAAGGCTAGAGTGGGTCCGATCAAAGCGGAACCGCTCTAGTGTCCTGGTTCCTAAGTTCATGGCATTTAGGACGGCCTTGCGGGTCTCTCGGCTAGGAGGGTGGCGCGCCGTGATGCCGGGGCATCACAAGCGGCGCGCGACGACGACCGAGGGGCCCGCAAGGCCGCCCGGAGGGTCGCTTTTCACGCCCTCTGGGGGCGTCACCGCCGCTTGACGATGCCCCGGCATCGCCGGCGCGGCGCTTCCTACCCAGGGGACGGGAAAAGCGATCCTAAATGCCACGAACTTAGGAACCAGGACACTAGCCCCCCACGGCCCGCTGGCGGCTCTCCCGGTAGGCGATGTAGAGCCCGGAGAGCACCAGGATGGCCGTGCCGGTGATGGTCCAGCTATCCGGGAAGTCGCCGAAGAAAAGGTAGCCCAGCACCGTCGCCCCGACGATCTGGGCGTAGGTGAAGGGCGCCAGGAGCGAGGCCGTGGCGAACTCGAACGAGCGGATGAAGAGCCAGTGGCAGAAGCCGGCGATCGCACCCACGGCGATCATCATGCCCCAGTCCGCCCCGCTCAAATGGCCCCACACGAAGGGGATGGCCGGCGTCGTCACCACGAGGGCCGTGAGCGAGGTGTAGAAGAGGGTCGTCAGCGGGTGCTCGGTCATGGCGATGGGCCGCGAGATGATCTGCATCAAGGCGATGCTCGTGGCCGCCACCAGCATCAGGCTCGCGGCCCAATGGACGATGCCGAGGCCGGGCCGCACGATGAGCAATGCGCCCACCAGGCCGACCAGGATCGCCGCCCAGCGCCGGGGCCCCACCGTCTCCCCCAGGATGGGCACGGCGAGGGCGGCCACCAGGATCGGGCTCGTGAACTCGATGGCGACGGCGTCGGCCAGGGGGATGAAATTGATGGCGGTCAGGAAGATGCCATAGGAGCCGATGCCGGTGATGCCGCGGGCGATCTGGAGGCCGGGCCGCCTGGTCTTGAAGGTGCCGAGTGGCTGGGTCGCCAGGATGAAGCCGGCCACGAGGGCCGTCTGGACCAGGTACTTGAGCCATAGGATGAGCAGCACGTCGTAGGTCGAGATGAGGTGCTTGGCGATGGCGTCGCCGACGGGAAAGATGAGCGACGCCACCGTGATGATGACAATGCCGCGGAGCGGGGCCGAGGATTCGGCCAGCGCGCGCGCCGCGGCCGATGTGCGTCCCATCGCCGTCCCCATCATGTCCCCCAAGGACCCGCAACCTAGCGCGTTTTCCAGTTGCGCGATATCGGCGCCGAGGCGCTCACGGGCCGAGCCACCGAGTGCCTGCTATCGCGAGTCCGCGCCCTCGGCCAGGAAGCTTCTCACCTCGGCCAGGAAGCGGGGCCAGGCGGGCTCGTCCTCGAGGATCAGGTGGTTGCGGCCGTCGAGCGGCACGAACCGCGCTCCAGGGATCATGGCGGCCATGCGCCGGCCCTCGTCGAAGGGCACGATGCCGTCCTCCCGGCAATGGAGGACGAGGGTCGGGACAGTCACTCGCGGCAGCAGGTCGCTCACCTCGATGCTGTCGGTCACGGTGCGGATGCGGACGGCGTTCTCGGGCGAGACCGAGACGCGCTGAAGCTCGTTGAACCAGTCCATCTGCTCTTTCGTGCCGCCCGGCACGAAGGAGGTCGTGAAGAGCTGCCGGAAAGCCGGGTTGTCCTGCCCCCACCCCTCGCGGATCATGACCCGCATGGCCTCGGCCCGCCGCCGTTCGGCTTCCGTGCCGCGCTTGGTCCCGCCCCTCGCGAATCCGCCATAGAGGACCAGCCGCTCCACCCGCTCCGGGTGCCGGAGCGAATAGGCGATCGAAATCGAGCATCCCTGCGAGATGCCGAACAACGGAAAGCGCTCCAGGCCCGCGGCATCGACGACGGCCTCCAAGTCATCCACGAACCGCTCGAAGGAGATGTCCGCCACGTCCCAGTCCGAAAGGCCGTTCCCCCGCTGGTCGAAGCGGAGCAAGCTGTGGTCCTGCGCCAGTTCCCGCAACAAGTGGCGCCATACGGGGCTTTCCCAGTCGTATTCGAGATGGTTCATCCAGTTGGGCGCCTTGACCAGCGGCGGCCCCTGGCCGACGGACGCATAGGCGATCATGGCGCCGTCGGACGACGCGCAGAACCGGATCTCCTGGTGCGCCTCGGATGGGCCCGCGGTGGATGACGCGTCGAGCTCGATGGCATAGACCGAGACCGGCTCGGCCATATTCTTGACCTGTTTCTCGCCGAGATCGGCGAAGCGGAGGCCCGGTGTGGATTTCACGTGGTCGTAGACGGCGCGCGAGATGCGGATGCCGCCCGGCTCGGCCAGGGACTCGAGGCGCGCCGCGATATTGACGCCGGTGCCGAGGATGTCGTCGCCGTCGATGACGATATCGCCCAGGTTGATGCCGATGCGGTAGCGGATGCGCCGCTCCTCGGGCACCGCCGCCTCGCGCTCGGCCATCGCGCGCTGGATATCGACCGCGCACTGCACGGCATCGACCACGCTTGCGAACTCGACCAGCAGCCCGTCACCGGTCGTCTTGACGATGCGGCCCGCGCAGTCGGCGATTCCGGGGTCGATCAGCGCCTAGCGGTGGGCGAGCTGGCGCGCGATCGTACCCGCCTCGTCGGCCTCCATGAGGCGGCTGTACCCGACCATGTCGGCGGCGAGGATCGCCGCGAGCCTTCGTGTGAGCCTTCCCTCGGCCACGGTCCCCTACCAGGCTGTGTGTTGCCGGGCCAGACTAGCGCCGATCCGCGCCGCCCTCCAGCCGTCCGTCCGCTATTCCTCGGGGAAGGCCTTGCGGAAGGGGCGGACGATCACGCTCTCGAAGACGCCGGCCGCATTGAAGGGGTCGCCCGCGGCGAACGCCTCGGCCGCCGCGCGGTCCTCGAAATCCATGACCAGGAGGGAGCCGTTGCTGTGGCTGCCATCCTCGGCGCGCAGGAGGCCGGCGATGACGATGCGCTCTGAATGGGCGCGTATGTACTCGAGGTGCGCCGCGCGGTTGGCGTCCCGGGAGTCCGGCCGGCCGGGCTTGTCGAAGCAGATGATGGCGTACATGGGGCGTCCTCTCCCTAGGCATGTGCATGAGTGGCGCGCGCGGCGCATGTAGATAGCGAATTAAGTTGGCCGGTTTATGTAGCACATCGATTGACCGCTCTGTTGATGTTGTGGCGCCTGTGGGGAAGTGGTCAGGTCGGCGTAGCCGAGCTGTCCACTTATCCACGGGCGGGTCGCGTCGAGCGGCATCACGCGGCCCTCTTCATGGTGTCTCCTTCCAGAAGCGCGCCATCGCCTCGGTAGCGGGCGATCGGGCGCGGCCCGTGGAATATGGCGTAGGTGGCGTCCGGATAGTGGTGGACGCGGACCTTGGCCTTGACGTAGTGCGGCCTCAGCGATGACGGCGGGATCTGCAGGACGATGCCGTGGAAGCGTACGGTGTTGTCGTTGCCGACGGTGCGCGTCTCCTGGACGCACAGCACGTCGCGCCACTGTTCCGCCGGCACGGCGACGAAGGCCGAGCCCGGCTCTTCGGGAGCGATCGCGAAGCGCGCATTGTAGTCGGGAATGAAGGTCTCGGCGAGGAAGCGGTTGGCCCCTTCGATCGTCGAGACGCCGGCCAATGCCAACTCCTTGGGGAGCCGGTCCTGCAAGGTGCGGAAGGCGCGCTCGGAGCGCCCGCGCGCCTCCGGCGAATAGGCCGCGATGTGCTCGATGCCGAGCTGGGCCAAGGCCCGTCCGAGCTGGGAGGGCTTGTCGCGGTCCACCTTGCCACCCGCCTGGGGGGTGTGGAAGTAGTGGCTCGCGCGGTCGGTGTAGAGCGCGCACGGCAGCCCGTGCCGGCCGAACACCTCGCCCAGCCCCTGGAAGCTCGACATGGTGCCCTCCTCGGCGACCAGGAAGCCCGAGTAGATCGCCCCGCTCGCATCGTCCAGAGAGACGATCATATCCTGCTCTTCGTCGCGGCCCGGCAGCCAGCGGTGCGTCGAGCCGTCCTGATGCAGCATCATGCCCACGAGCGGCCGCCGCGGCCGCTTGCGCCGGTGCGCCCCGCGCCTGGGCGCCGGCGCCGCCAGGCCGCGGCCGTGGAGAAACGTCTTGGTCCAGGTGTAACCCCAGCGGAAGCCGTGGTCCTTCACCAGGTGCTCGTGGAAGTGCTTGACCGTGAAACCCGCGTAGCGCTCGCGGTAAAGAGCTTCGACCCGCATCGCCTCGTCCACCGGCACCCGCTTGGGCGACGGCTTGCCCAGACGCCGGTCCAGAAGCCCCGCATCGCCCTCACACTCGAAACGACGGCACCAGCGCCGAAACGTGCGCTCGCCGACCCCAAGCACCTCCGCCGCCTCCAACTGGCTCAACGATCCCGCCTCACAACGACCGAAAACATCCCGAAACCTCATCATGCGCACACCTTGCAAAACATCTGTCCGTCTCATCCCACCCCCTTCAAACAGGAGGCTCAATAAACCGGACAGATCGTGTGCTACATAGAACGGACAGATCGTGTGCTATCTACAGTGGCGCGCGCGGCGCATTGGATGGCCCCGCCATATGGGATATACCTCGGGGCGTCAACCATCCCCGGCGCCGGGCCGGGCGGGGCGGGGCAACGACAGCACGGGAGACGGGCGATGGCCGATCTCGACGACATCAAGGACGGCAAGAACTTCGGCATCGGCGTGCGGCCGGCGGCGGACGGGTTCTTCCTCAAGGGGGCCAATTCCCTCGACTGGGGCATGAAGGACCGCCTGGCGCGCATCTTCAGCCCGAAGACGGGCCGCACCGTCATGCTGGCCTTCGACCATGGCTATTTCCAGGGGCCGACCACGGGGCTCGAGCGCATCGACCTCACGATCGTGCCGCTCATCCCCCACGCCGACGTGATCATGTGCACCCGCGGCGCGCTGCGCGCCAACGTGCCGGCCGACAGCTCCAAGCCCGTGGTGCTGCGCTGCTCGGGCGGCAACAGCATCCTCTCGGAGCTTTCGAACGAGACCATCGCCGTCGATATCGAGGATGCGATCCGCCTGAACGCCTCGGCCATGGCGGCGCAGGTCTATATCGGCGCCGAGTACGAGCACAAATCCATCGCCAACATCATCAAGCTGATCGACACCGGCACGCGCTACGGCATCCCCACCATGGCCGTCACCGGCGTGGGCCAGGACATGGTGCGCGACGCGCGCTACTTCGGCCTCGCGACCCGCATCGCGGCCGAGCTTGGCGCCCACTACGTCAAGAGCTACTTCGTCGAGGAGGGGTTCGAGCGTGTGACGGCGGGCTGCCCCGTGCCCATCGTCATCGCCGGCGGCAAGAAGCTGCCCGAGCTCGAAGCCCTCGACATGGCCTACCGGGCCATCGACCAGGGGGCCTTGGGCGTGGATATGGGGCGCAACATCTTCCAGTCCGACGACCCGGTGGCCATGATCCAGGCGGTGCGCGCGGTGGTGCACGAGCTCGAGAAGCCGGAGAAGGCGCTCGACCTCTACCAGACCCTCAAGGCCGAGCAGCAGGCGGCGGAATAGGGCGTCCGAAAGACGCGCCATGCATATCGGCAAGCCACTGCGGCGGGACGAGGACTTCAAGTTCCTGCGCGGCCGCGGCCGCTACACGGACGATATCCAGACGGCCGGCGCCGTTCGCGCCGCCTTCGTGCGCAGCCCCCACGCCCATGCCCGAATTCTCGGCATCTCGACCGAGGCGGCCGCCGCCATGCCGGGCGTCCTCGCCGTACTAACGGCGGCCGATTGGGCAGCGGACGGGCTCGGCGAGCTTGCCTGCATCGCGCCCGTGGATTTCAGTGACGGCCGGCCCATGAACGAGGCCCTGCGCCCCGCCTTCGCGGGCGACAAAGTGCGCCACGTAGGCGATACCGTCGCCGCCGTCATAGCCGAAACCCGGCACCAGGCCATGGACGCGGCCGAGGCGATCGAGGTGGAATACGAGCCCCTGCCGGCGGTGACCGACGCGGCCCTGGCCCTGGCCCCGGACAGCCCCGTCCTGCACGAGCGCTTCGGCGCCAATATCTGTCAGAGCACCGAGTACGGCGACGCCGCGGCGACGGCGGCGGCGTTCGACCGGGCCCACCACGTGACGCGCTTCGACTTCCGCCACGGCCGCGCCGCCGGCTGCGCCATCGAGCCGCGCGCCTATCTCGGCCTCTACGATCCCGCCCGCGACCACTACACCCTGTGGGCCGCCTGCCAGAACCCGCATTTCCTGCGCAACCTCATCGCCACGGACGCGCTCCGCATCCCCATCAGCAAGCTCCGCGTCGTCGCGCCCGACGTGGGCGGCGGCTTCGGCCCCAAATACTTCTGTTACCCAGAGCTGCCCATCGTGCTCTGGGCATCGAGACGCGTGGGCCGGCCGGTGCGCTGGACCGCCACGCGCGCCGAATCCCTCATCACCGATACCCATGGCCGCGACATCGTGACGAGCTCGGAGATGGCGTTCGACGCGAACGGCCGCGCGCTCGCCATTCGTTGCCACTCATACGCGGCCTACGGCGCCTATGTGAGCACCTTCGCCCCGACCATACTCGTGGCGATCTGCGCCTTCATGGCAACTGGCCCCTACAGGATTCTAGCCGCGCATGTGACCGTCGACGGGGTCTATACCAACACCACGCCGGTGGATGCCTACCGCGGCGTCAAACAGGCGCCGGCCTATATCCACGAGATGCTGATCGAGAAGGGCGCGCGCGAGCTCGGCATCGACCCGGCCGAGATGCGCCTGCGCAACTACGTCCAGCCCGGGGACTACCCCTACGCCAATGCCATGGACACCACCTACGATTCGGGCGACCTGCCGCGCCAGCATGACACCATGGCCGGCCTGGTCGACTACGAGGCCTTGCGGGCCGAAGCGCTGACGCCGCGGGCGGACGGGCTCCGCCTCGGCATCGGCTTCTCGGCCATCGTCGAGAGCTCGGGTTTGGGCCCGAGCCGAGCGATGGGCGAATCGGGCTCCAAGGTGGGGGGCTGGGAATCAGGCCAGGTCCGGGTCCATCCCGACGGCAAGGTGACCCTCTTCGTGGGCACCCACTCCCATGGCCAGAGCCACGAGATCACCTTCCGTCAGATCGCCGCCGACTGTCTCGGCCTCGACATCGCCGACATCGAGTTCACCCAGGGCGACACGGACCTGGGGCCGGGCAACCTGGGGACGGCGGCGTCGCGCTCGCTCGCCACCGCCGGCATGGCGCTGGTCGAGGGCAGCCGGCGCATCGTCGCCAAGGCCACGAAGCTGGCCGCCCACATGATGGAATGCGCGGCCGAGGACGTGAGCTATGCCGACAGCACCTTCTCGATTCCAGGCACGGACCGGGACGTGTCATTCGCGAAAGTGGCCGAGATGGCCTACCACGGCGCCGACTATCCCGAGGAGGGCTTCGAGCTCGGGCTCGAGGAGACGGTATTCCACGATCCGAGCCACTTCAACTACCCGACCGCCCTCCACATCGCCGTGGTGCTGGTGGACCCGGAGACGGGCGGAGTGCGCCTCCGCGAGTTCCACGCCGTCGACGATTGCGGCCTTATCGTCAACCCCATGGTGGCCCACGGCCAGGTCCATGGCGGCGCCGCCCAGGGCATCGGCCAAGGCCTGATGGAACACGTGGTCTACGACCCCGACTCGGGACAGCCGCTGGCCGGCTCCTTCATGGATTACGCCATGCCGCGGGCCGCCGACCTGCCGTCCTTCGGCGCAGCCTTCCAGGAGACCCTCAACCCCAACGACGCCCTCGGCGCCAAGGCCTGCAGCGAGAGCGGCACCGTGAGCGCGCCCGGCGCCCTCGGCAACGCCGTCCTCGACGCGCTCTGGGGCCTGGGCGTCCGCCATATCGACATGCCCTATTCGCCCCAGCGCGTGTGGCGCGCCATCCAGGATGCACGGAGATGCGAAGCCTGAAGCTCAGCCCGGGCGGCCCCCGTCAAATCCGCGAGAGCAGTTGCTGGACGGCGTAGAGGTCGAGGTGGCCGCCGCCGGCGTTCTTGTAGAGGGTGATGTCGGCGGCGTTTCGGCGGCCCTCGGCGCGGCCCTGGCAGAGGTCGTAGAGGTCGCCGATCACTGCGCCGCCAGCGAGCGCCCCGGCCGCGATGGGGCCGAGGATATCGCCGCAGCGCGCCGCGCCATGGCGCGAATCGGCGTAGACGCGGGCGCGGCGGGCGGCCTCGTCGTCGGCCTCGCGCATCTCGGGCGTGAAGCCGCCCACGAGATCGAGGTGCGTCCCCGGCCGCAGCCAGGTGCCCGCGATCAGCGGCTCTCGCGCCATGGTCGCGCAGGAGATCACGTCCGCCCGGCGGGCCGCGGCCTCGAGGTCGGTGGTGGCGGTGATCTCGATGCCATCGAGGGTCAGGCCCGCCGCCAGGGCCCCCGCGCGCGCGGGCGAGCGGTTCCACACCGCAACCTGGCGGATGGATGGGCGCACGGACGTGTGGGCCATGATGAGGTGCGGGCCGAGCGCCCCCGCCCCGACCATGAGCATGCTCGCCGCGTCTTCGCGCGCGAGCAGGCGGGTGCCGAGCGCCGAATCGGCCGCCGTCTTGCGCAAGGTGAGCGCCGTGCCGTCGACGCAGGCCACGGGGTGGCCGTCCCGGCCGTCGAAAGCCAGGTAGAGGGCCTGGACGGAAGGCAGGCCGGTGCCCGCGCGCTCGTTCTCCGGGAACAAGGTGACGATCTTGATGCCGAGCGTCTTGCCGAAGCGCCAGGCCGGCAGGGCGAGGAAGGTGGCGGCCGGCCCGTCGCCCGAACCCGGCTGCTCTATCATCACCTCCTCGCTGGCGTCGATATCCTCCAAATGGCCGACCCGCAGGGCCTCGACGAGCGGGGGATAATCGAGCAGCGCGTGGACCTGATCCGCGTCGACCATCTTCACGGCGGCGGCTCCCTTGGCGTATTCTCGGCGACCGCTCCGAGCCTAGCCCGCCGCCAGCGGGCCGCAAAGGTCGATCGAGTTTCGAACGTGCCGGGGGAACGCATTCGTGGCCACGGTGAGGAAGCTGTTCGGCGCCGAGGAAATCGCGCGGCGCGTGGAGGAGCTGGCGGGCGGAATCGCCGACGCAACTCGGGGCGACCTCACCATCGTCGCCATCCTCAAGGGCAGCTTCGTCTTCGTGGCGGATCTGGCGCGGGCGCTCGACCGGGCGGGGGTCGAGCCCCGGATCGAGTTCCTGCGCCTCGCGAGCTACGGCCATGCCAAGGAGAGCTCGGGCGGGGTGCGGCTGATCGGCGCGGTGCCGGCGGACCTCGGCGGCCGGCAGGTCCTGCTGGTGGACGATATCGTCGATACCGGCCGCTCCCTCGCCTACGCCGGGACCCTGCTTCTGGAGCTGGGCGCATCGCGGGTCTGGACTTGCGCCCTCGTCGACAAGCCGAGCCGGCGCGAGATGGCGATCGCCGCCGACTTCGTGGGTTTCACCATTTCCGACTTGTTCGTCGTCGGCTACGGCATCGACCATGCCGAGGACTTCCGCCACCTGCCCTACATCGGTACGGTGGACTGACAAGAGTGTCCGGGGAGAGCGAGAGATGACGCAGAGCTTTTCCGATGCGCCGATGACCCGGCGGCTCGAAGCCTTGCGCGGCCTCATGGACACGATCGGGGTGGAGGCGGTGGTGCTCACCTCCTTCCACAACACGGACATCCAGGAGAACATGATGGTCTCGATCGAGCCCATGATCTCGGTGCCCGGCGTGGGCGGCTTGGGTCACGTCGACATGCTACTGGTGACGGCGGATGGCAACGAGGTGCTGACCAAGTACCAGCGCAGCCTGATCTCGGTCTAGCCGGGCGAGGCGGTCCCGTGAGCGCACAAGACCTATTCGAGGGCGGCTGCCACTGCGGCAACCTCACCGTCGCCTTCGAGACGGCGGCGCCGCCCGGGCGCCTCGCCGTGCGGGCCTGCGCCTGCTCCTTCTGCCGTCGGCATGGCGCCCGCACCGTCACCGACCCAGGGGGCCGCGTGCGCATCGGCGTCGCGGACCCGGCCTTGCTCGAGCGTTATCGCTTCGGCCTCGGGACGGCCGACTTCCTCGTCTGCCGCCGCTGCGGGGTCTATCTGGGCGCGGTCCATGCCGAATGGGACCGGTCCTGGGCCACGATCAACATCAACACCTTTCGCTCCACGGCAGGCCTCGGCGAGGCGGCCGAGCCCGTCAGCTACGATGGCGAATCGGCCACCGAGCGGCGCACGCGTCGCCGCGCGCGGTGGACGCCGGTGGTGGAAATCATGGAGGGCGCCGACTCTGAATAATACCGGCGGCCGATGAGCTTGACTCATCGACCGCTGGCAAGCGCGACCGCGCGCCCGAGCTTATGCGAGGTAAGCCAAAGGCGCGAATGCGCCCGCCCGGCGCTTGAGGGAACATACAACGGGTCATTCTTATGGGCCGTTGGTTGTCTAAACCGACATTCCCCATATACCATCCAAATTCGTGGAAATCGTACCACTTTCCCACCGCCAAGGGAACTGTATCCCCTATGCAGCCATCCGATGGCATGATTTTGGTAATCGGCCCGCGCTTGGAAGGCCACTCGGTCATTTTTCTCGCCATCCAGACACACCTCTCCTGTCGCTTTCTCCTCGCCGTCGATTCCCTCGGCCTACGCCGGAGCGGGTCTTCGTCGCAGATCATCAATCAAGCTCAGGATTTTCCGGAACAGGTCCCTCGGCACCGCCACCTCAGCCAATTGGAACGTAACGTAGCGGCCATGTCGGACAACCTTGGCCCCGATCTTCACCAGCTTGTCGCGCAACGTCGTCATCGACCAGTGCTCCACCTCCTTCGGCAAAGCCAGTGTCCTCATGAAGTTGCCCAGATTGTAGGCCAGGGCGTGAAGCTGGAGCCGAACGGCATTGTTGCGGAACTTGCGACATGACAGACGGGTCCAGTTGATGGCGTTCTTGCCTTCCTTGATGTGCTGCTCCGCCGTGCCACGGTGATTATAGAACGCCACCACCCGCTTGGTAGGGCGCGACAGATTAGTGACGATGAAACCGACGCGAGGAACCAGCTCGCCGGGGTGCCACTCCACTTTGGCCACGACACGGCGCTTCTTGTTCCACGATCCGGCCTGATAGCTGAAGCTGGCGTGGAAACGGCGAACATGGTCGGGCGGGCGACCGACAGGTCGCGTAAGCAGATGGGCAATGTTCCGCTGGAGAATCGCGTTCGCTTTGAGGCGGATGACGTAGAGTAATCCCTCGGCTTCGAGATATTCGTATATCTCCGGTGAGGCGAAGGCGGCATCGCCACGAAAATACAGCCGCACCTTCCTTTCCTTATAGCGCATCACCACCGGCTCCAGAACATTCCGCCATCCGTCGGCACTGTGAACATTACCGGGGCGCAGGGAACATCTCTCCAAGTCGCCGAACTGGTTGAACAGGAATAGCGGATGGTAGCAGGTACAGCCGAAGTGACCATTGTACGCTGTTCCCTCTTGTTCGCCATGGGTCGGGCTGACGCTGCTGTCCATGTCGAGAATGATCATCTTCGGCGGATGGCGGTCATGAACCTTGTCGATCCACACCCCGTTCATGTCGACCAAGGCTTCAACGTTCTCGTCGGTGGCCAATAGCTCCGTCTCGAAGCGTCCCATCTGGCTGGTGGAAGCGGCCTGTCTTTCGATGGCCTTGCCGCCAACAATCCAGCGCATGGCGGGATCGCGTCCCAGACGGTCGGCGTCGTTCACATCGTCATAGCCGCCAAGGCGCCCGAAAACGGACTGGCGAAACTGACCCGTCTTGCCGTGCCATCCGTTCTTGCCGGTACGGCTATCCTGGAAAACACCCTCGGCCATCTCAGTCAGGCCGAGGGCATCGTCAAGCTCCCGGTAGGCGAGCAACCCGGCGTCAGAAGTAATCTTGGAACCATGGAATTCAAGCTTCAAGCGACGGTCAAAATCGACCCGTAAACTGTCCCGTTTCGATTCACCCATCGGGTGTCCCATACCTGCTGCTCCATCAATGCATCAACATATTGATTCTTATAGCAGAATTCCCATCACGGGGCATGGAATATCGAGTTCACTTGGGAAATGGGGGCTAATTCCGGTTCGTTGGTCAAGCCCTTCCGGACCCTTGTCTCCGCCGGGAACACGGTTGTCTGCGAAGTCTTCCCCGGCGGGTCCGCCGGGTCGCTTCATGATAGTGCCCTTTGGCTTCGGCCTCCCAAGGTATTAGACGCAATCGCGAACGGCTGTCCGCTTAGCAACCAAACGAACGGGATCGCCTCGGCCACCGTCCCGGCGGGGACGGGTCTTCCGCTTCTCGCGGAACTCTCTCTTCTCCTTATCCAGCTATGCCGTGGCGCTCGCCTCCTTTTCCGGCCAGCGGAAGGCTTCGCCGGTGATCAGCATCCGGTGCAGGATCACCGCCAGCCGGCGCGCCAGCGCCACGCAGGCCTTCTTGTGGCTGGTCCGCCTCTTGATCCGGCGTGCCCAGTCCTTCAGCGGATGGGCCCGGCGCACCACCGTCAGCAGGCTGTTGGCGGCCTCGTAGAGCAGCGCCCGCAGCATGGCGTCGCCGTGTTTCGAGATGCGCCCCGAATAGTCCATCCCACCCGACTGCCAGCGCCGCGACGTGAGCCCCACATAGGCGCCCACCGTGCGCGATTTGGCGAACCGCTCCGCTTCGCCAATGGTCGCCACATAGGCCAGCGCCGTCACCGGCCCCACCCCCGGCGTGCTCATCAGCAAACGGCAGGCCGGAGAGCCTTTCGCCCGCGCCACGACCGCCTCGTCCAGCCGCCCGATCTCGCGGCCCAGCGCCGCCGCCGCGGACAGAAGCGGCTCGATCATCACCTTCAGCTCGGGACGCCCCTCCAACGCCTCGCGGACGCGTCCGGCCAGCTTGCCCGAGCCCTTGGGAAAGCGAAGGCCCAACGACCCCAACAGGCCACGGATCGCGTTCTCCGTATCGCGCCGCTGGCGCACCAGATGACAGCGCGCCTTGAGAAGTGCCCGCGCCTCCTGCGCCACCTCGATCTTCACCGCCACAGGGCGGCAGAACCCCGTCCGCGCGATCTCCGCCAAGAGCTCGGCGTCGTTCGCATCCGTCTTGTTGTGCTGAAGGCGCATCACCGCGTTCGCATGGCGCGCGTCGATCACATCGACCGAGACCCCCAGCCGGCCCAGCTCCCGCGCCAGCCAGCCACTCAGCGTACTCGTCTCCAGAACGATACGGCCAGGGCACGGACAATGCTCCCGCAAAGCTGCGAACAGCGCCCTCGGATCGGTCGCAACCTTGCCCCGCGCCAATATCTTTCCCGCCACGTCCTTCACGCAAAACGCCGTCTCTTCCTTCGACACATCAAACCCAACATACTCCGTCATGGTCACTCTCCTTGGTTTGCCTATTGGGGCGCTTACTCGTGACCCCGCATCATAGGCCCGGGAGAGTGACCACCGGAATTACGCTATGTATTAGGCCTCCGTAAGGTGAAAACCACCAAGTCGCCAAGACCCCAAGAGAGGCGGGACGAGTATTGAGTTCGGCTTGCCCCTTGGTGACTTCGTGCCTTGGTGGTGAATCCCGAACTTGGAAGTGGGTGCGGCGTTCGCGAGGCGGGCAAGAAATCTATCCCAGCATCTCGCGCAGCGCCGTCTTGAGCACCTTGCCGTAGTTGTTCTTGGGCAGGGCATCGACGAGACGGTAATCGCGCGGGCGCTTGAAACGGGCGATGTTCTCGAGGCAGAGGGCGTCGAGCGCCGCTTCATCCACCTTGGCGCCGGGGCGCGCGACGACAAAAGCCACCACCTCCTCGCCCCACTCGGCATGGGGCCGGCCGACCACGGCCGCCTCCGCGACGCCCGGATGCGCGAGCAACACCTCCTCCACCTCGCGCGGGTAGATGTTGGTGCCGCCCGAAATGATCATGTCCTTGGACCGGTCCTTGAGGGTGAGGAAGCCGTCGTCGTCCATGAAGCCGACATCGCCCGTATGCAGCCAGCCCCCCTTGAGCGTGCGCGCCGTGGCCTCGGCATCCTTCCAGTAGCCGGCGATCACCGAATCGCCCCGCACCAGCACCTCGCCCAGCTCGCCCGCGGGCAGGGTACGGTCCTCGCCGTCGGCGACCCGCACCTCGACGAGGGACTGGGCCGTGCCGGCGGAGGCGAGGCGCGCCTCGTACCGGGGGTGGTCGGTCTCGGCATGGCGCGCCCGCGAAAGCGCGGTGATGGTCATCGGGCTTTCGCCCTGGCCGTAGACCTGCACGAGCTTGTTGCCGAAACGCTTCAGCGCCTTCTTCAGGTCCTCGAGATACATGGGCCCGCCGCCATAGGCGATGGTCTTGAGGTTGGCGGTATCGGCGTGGCCGGCTTCGGGGCTCTCGGTCAGGCGGTGCACCATGGTGGGGGCGGCGAAGAGGGTGGCGCCCCGGTGGGCGCGGAGAAGGGCGAAGATCTCCCCCGGCTCGAAGCCGCCCGACTCCGGGATCACCTGCTTGGCCGCCGCCGCCACGTGCGGCAGCCCATAGATGCCCGAGCCGTGGGACATGGGGGCCGCGTGGATGATGCAGTCGCCGGGATCGATTCCGTCCATGTCCATGAAGTAGCAGGCGCACATGGCCGCCATGTTGCGGTGGCTGATCATGGCGCCCTTGGGCCGCCCCGTGGTGCCGCTGGTATAGAACAGCCAGCCGAGGTCGTCGGGCGTGCGCGCCTCCAGGGCAATCGGCTCCGCCTCGAGGAGTGCCACATATTCGGCGCTCTCGACGGAGAGAACGGTTTCAAGGCCCGGCGCTTCCCGGCGCGCCTCCTGGATCGTATCGACCAGATCGGGGGTGACGATGGCGAGCTTGGCGTCGCTGTGCCCGAGGATATAGGCGAACTCGCGGGCGTGGAGCTTGGCGTTGACCGGCACGGCGGCGAGGCCCGCGTGCCAGCAGGCGAAGAACGCCTCCACATAGGCCGGGCAGTTCTTCATGACGAGCGCGACACGGTCGCCGGGGACGAGCCCGTGGCGCGCGCGCAAGCCCCCGGCGAGCGCCGCCACCCGCATCGCGAGCTCGCGGTAACTCATGAGGTCCCGCGCGCCCAGGGCCACGGCCGGCCTGTCCCCATGGCCGCGCCCGGCGCGAACCAGGAGGTTGGCGATGTTCATGGGACGGCGCCTTCGGTCATCCCACGAGTCTTAGAGGATCGCGCCGCCAGCCGGAAGGACCGACCACGCCACCGGCCGCAGCCAGGACCCGGCGGAAGAGCGACTTCGAGCAGAGTATCGTTGGCCGACACGAAAGGATTGATGAATTTCACGCCCCCCATGGTTTACCCGTCCTTGAGGTCCTCGCTCACCAACACGCGGCAGCCGGCCTCGCGCGCGACCGCCCAGAGCATGGCGTCCCAAAATGGCATCGTGTCGCGGCGGATCGCGGCGATGGCCTCGGCGAATGATTCCTCCGTCGCCGTCCGTACCGGAAACACGGCCCGCCAATCATCGACGAACGCCGACGCCAGCGCCGGATCGAGTCGTCCTATCCTCGTCACGACAGAGAAGAATTCAGCCAAAGACTGCAGCGTGAGAATGCAGTCGCCGTCGGCCACCCGCCCGATCAGGTCGACGGCGATCTCGTGCCTGTCGCCCGCGTCGATATCGACCGCATAGACCAGGATATTGGTGTCGAATGTGACTCTCAACGCTCGTGCATCTCGTCCCGAGATGCCCGCAATTGGCCGAGATGGGCGCCTTTTCGCATCCGTCGAATCATGCGCGCGGCCGCCCGCGCGCGCTTGCGTTCCACCGCCCCGTCGGCCACCGGCCCTAACTTCACCACCGGCTTGCCGCGACTCGTGATGATAATCTCCTCTCCGTCCGCCGCCCTGGACAGAAGCCGGGAAAAGGCTTGGTTTGCGTCTCGCGCGGAAACACTCCTCATATGCGTCTCTCCGAGATATTTCTCTTTGTAGCGATGTACCTGCAACATAAAAAAGAAGGTGTGCCGTCAATCGACGCCCCGCCCCTAGCGGTTGCGGCCGACGAGGCGCGAAGCAACAGGGCCGGTCGGCGCGCTCAGGCGTCGGGCGCGATGCGGGCGAGAAGGCCGTAATGGTCCGAGACCGGCACCCGCCGGCCGTCGGCCAGGGTGACGCAACTTTCGTGCAGGACGACGCGTGCGTCCTCGACCCGGCAGCCGGCCCCTTGCCCGGTGCGCAGGAGGATGTGATCGATCCGCTGGGGCGGCAGGGCCCGATTGCCGGCGCCGGCGATGACGGGGTTCCCCGGGTCCCAGGTGATCCCCACCTCGGGCACCCCGCCCATGGCCGCAAAGGCATCGACGAAGCCGGTCGCGATGACCTGGCGGTAGTTGGCGACGGAGCTCGTCGCCCCGGCGTTGAGGTCGCCGGCGATCACGGTGAGCTCGGACGCGTCCCCGTCGGCGTGGCGCAGAAGCTCCCCGATCTGGTCGGCGCGGCAGGCCTCGGCGCGGGCGCTTTCGGGATGGCTGAAGAGCCCGCCGGCGATCGTCTGGCAGGTCAGCACCCGGCAGCGCCCGACCCCGGGCAGGCGCAGGACGCATTCGAGCAGCCCCTTGCGGATGGCAAGCTTCTCCTCGACGAACCCGGCACGGAACTCCCGCACCCGGACCGCCTCGATCTCATGGCGGGAGAGGACGAGGAGGCCGGTGCCGAGGGGCGGGCCGGGATGGCTGAGGCCCGCGCAATGGGGATAGAGGTCCCTGAGGCTCGCGGCCAGGAAGGCGCGGTGGGGCCGGCGGAACACCTCCTGCAGGCACACCACGTCGGCCCCGAGCGCGCGCACCGCGCCCGGCAGGGCCGCCAGCCTGGCCGCGAGGTGTGGCGCCGTCGGATAGAGCGGCGCGCCGAGGAACCGGATTTCGAGCAGGAAGGTATTGAGGGTCAGGAAAGTGATCACGGCCGGCCGCCCCCGGCCCGATTGGTGCTGGGGGCACTCAATGCAGGCGCGGCGCCTTGAGGTAGGTCGAGCGGTCGGCGGAGCGGATCTCGATCTCCCCCTCCTCGTCGTCGCGCAGGATGGTCAGCGGGATCTCGACGCCGGCGGGCCCGAGTCCCCAGATGCGGCGGAACATGGTGACCAGATCGGTGACCGGCTCGCCGGCGACCCGCAGCACCCGGTCGCCGGACTCGATGCCCGCCGCCGCCGCCGGCCCACCATCCGCGAGGCCCACCACCACGAGCTTGTCGTCCATGTCGGCCGTGTACATGCCGAGCCAGGGCTGGGGTGGGGCGTCGACCTTGCCGAACTTCAGCAGCTCGTCGAGGATCGGGGGCAGGATGTCGATGGGGACAATCATGTTGCCCTCGAGGCTGGCGGCCCCGAGGCGCACGCCCTGGACGAACAGAGAGCCGATGCCCTGCAAGCGGCCATCCCGTCCGATGAGGGCGGCGCCGCCCCAGTTGGGGTGTGGCGGTGCCGTGAATATGGCCTCGTCCAGCACGTATTCCCAATAGCCGGCGAACTCGTGCCGCGCCACCACCCGGGCATCGAGCGCCCGCCTGAGGCCGCCGTGGCCGGCGACGATCGCCTGCCCCCCCACTTCCGTGTCCCGCGCGGCGCCAAGCTCGAGCGGCTTCGTGCCCAGTCGGCCCAGGGCCTGGACGAGGCCCAGGCCCGTCTTGTGGTCGTAGGCGACGACATGCGCCGGTACCGTCGTCCCGTTGTGGGCCGTCAGCCACACCGTCTCCGCCTCGGTAATGAGATATCCGACGGTCACGACCAGGCCGTCGGCCTCGATCAGCACCCCGTTGCCGGCCCGCTCGGTGCCGAGCACGGAAGCGGTGAAGGCATCCTCCGGGACCTTCGCGTGGAGGGCGACGACGGCCGAGAGCGCCGCGTCGAGGTCGAAGGCCAGATCTTCCCGCCGCGGCCTGGCTCCCACGGGAAATTCCCAGTCACCATCGCTTGGCATGACGTGCTCCCATCTCCCGGCCCGCGGCCTCGCGGCGCTTCGGCAAGGCGGGCACCCTCAACGCTCCGCCTCCTCGAGGTCGCGGCTCGTGTCGCGGGTGAGGTCGGCGGTCATGAAATCGAGCGTGACCGGCAGGCCGAGCTCGAGCTTGGCGATGTGCTGGACCCCCAGGGTGGCGGCGGTCATGCGGCACTCGATCAGATGGCCGCCATGCTGGCGGTCCTCGGTCAGGAAATGGATGTGATAGCCGGGGACGTTGATCGACTGCATGAAGGGCGGCGTCCAGAAGCCGGCCATGGTGCCGCGGACGTTCTCGAATTCGAAGGTCGGCTGGTCCCGCGTGACCTCGACCAGGGGGCGGTAGTTGTCCTGCTTGGGGACGGAGCGCGTCTTCACGAAATCGAACACGCCGTCGAGCCGGATGGCGTAGAGCATGTTCTGGGAGGGGATGTTGTCGAGGATCAGCCGGTCGACCTCGGGCCAGCTGAAGTGCCCCTCGACCTCCTCCACCGTGTCCGGGGCGTAGAAGGTCACACAGGCGAAGGGGGTCTTGGCTTCATCCGACACTTCGTAGGCCAACTCGTCGGACCGGAGCTGCCAGACCTCGCCGTCGATGATCACCATCTCGCCGTCGAGGTCGTTGAAGGTGCCGAGCCCGAAATCGCCGTGATGGCGCAGGTCCGCGACGGTCGTGTTCTCGCGGTAGATGCCCTCGACGAGGGCGTTGATGGGGGCCGAGAGGAAGACCGCGTTGCCCTCCTCGTCGTTGCGCATCAGCCGGCGCAGGGCGAGGTCGATCACTTCCTCCTCGCTGTGCCCGGTGCGCTCGCGCCAATGATCGAGCCGCGCGCGCAGGTCGGGCGATATGTTTAGGCGGCCCGCCCCGGCGTCCCCTTCTCCCATCGCCAAATCCTCCGACTTTGATATGAGTTCGCTATTCTAGCACAGCCGGAAACCCGCTCCTCGATCCAAAGACCCCGCCGAAGCAGAAAACCCACGCTGCCGGCGCTCCCAGGCGGCCCGAACATGCCTCAACTCTGTACCGAAGCGTTGTTGCGCACGAAGGTGAGGTAGGGGAGCCGGCCCAGATAGTAGCCGGTGAGCCCCGCCGCCACCATGAAGGTCACGATCATCGACAGCAAGTAACCGTAGCCGTAGTAGGCGAAGCCGAGCTCGAGCGTCACCCAGGAGAAGAGGCCGTTGGTGACCAGCATGAGCGTGAAGATGCGTAGGGCCGCCCGGCGCAGGTCGAAATAGGCGATGATGACCGTGAGCGCCAAGATCAGCATCTGGAAGAAGGCGCCGAGGACGCCGATGCGGAACATGCTGAGCTGTAGGAAATTGAACCCCATGGCGCTGAAGATGGTGGGCGCGAGGGCGATGGTGACGACGCATATCGCCCCCTGCAGGATGAGGAGGTTGCGCCCGCTGCGCATGACGGTGGTCACCAGCGCGCGCTGATTGTCGGCGATCCGCTGATAGGTGGCGTGGTGTTGGATGTCGCGGTAGAAGGCCAGGTACTTCTCGAAAAACGCGGTCTCGACCGTCAGCACGAACGCGGCCAGCGACGGCACCACGGTCAGGAAGGCGAGGAACATGGCGCTGTCGTAGTCGGGGAAGGTAACGAAGCCGCCATGCCCGATCTCGCGCTCGGGCGCCAGCCACATGACCCATTTGTCGATCCAGATGGCGGTGTTGTAGATGACGCCCGCGGCGGCCAGGTCCCAATAGGGCCGGTAATAGTCGAAGAAGCCGAAGGGGCGGATGCAGATGCACGGGTACTCGGCGAAGATGCGGGCGATGAGGCCGAACAGGATCAGCACCAGCCCGGCGCTGAAGCCGAGCAGCATCCCGAGCACGCCGAGGTCGAGCGAGAGGTAGACCGCGCCGAAGGCGCCGAGCAGCATGCCGGTCGCGAAAGCCCGGGTGATCGCTTTGAAGTCCTTCATGGCCGTGAGAAAAATCGACACCACCCAGATGCCGGCGATGAGGAAGTAGTTGGCGATCGCGGCAAGCTGGACGAGCAGGTTCAGCTCGATGAAGAAGAGGTAGAAGGGGATCACCACCACGGCCTGGGTCACGAAGGCCAGGAAGAGGGAGCCGAGCAGGAGGCCCACCGCGCCGCTCACGTCCTTGCGATAGATCATGTCCGAGAGGTAGCGGGTCGCCACCAGGAGAATGGGCCCGGTGAAGACGAGTGAGAAGGCGAAGTTGTAGATGATCACCAGGCGGAAGGTGGTGACCTCGTAGAGCCGGTCGAGGTCGGCCGTGAGCGCCGAGATCGCCCCCAGGGAGAGCACCGTGAACAGCCACGGCCCGCTCGACGCCATCGCCGCGTGGGTGTAGCCCTGCATGATGCCGAGGAGGTCGTCGCGCCGGGTCAGCTTGCGCAGGACGAATCCGATGCCGGCCATCGGGGGGCGCCCCTATTCCGCGGCCCGTGCCGGCGGCGTGGCCGCCTGGGCCGTGCGGGTGGGCAGGGCGCGGCATTCCTCGTAAAGCGCGCGGTACAGCCGGTCCTGGTCGATCTTGTCGTAATAGCGCTCGACACGGGCGCGGATGATCTCGCTGCACCGGCGGTACCAGTCCGGCTCGGTCAACAGCCGGACACAGGCCTGTGCTGTCGCGCGCGGGTTGGAGAGCGGGGTGATGACGCCGCCGGGGCCGAGCGCCGGCGCCTCGTCGCTCCGCCCCATGATCAGCTCCCGGCAGGCGCCCACGTTGGTCGCCACGGTCGGGATGCCGGCGGCGCCGCCCTCGAGGATCACCAGCGGCATGCCCTCGGAGATGCTGGTCAACACGAGGATGTCGATCTCGCCCAGCACGTCGTCGAGCTTCATGCGCCCGGTGAATGTGATGGTATCGCCAAGGTCCATCTGCGCCACCATGTCGGCGCAGTCCTCATAATAATCCTCGTCCTCGTCGTAGGGGCCGATGACCTTGACCGCAACGTCGAAAACCTCTTCCCGGACCATGGCGCAGGCCCGGATGAAGGTCTTCACGTCCTTGATCGGCACCACCCGCCCGATGAAGCCGACGGTTGGCGCGCGCCCTTCGGCGCCGGGCCGATGGCCCGGCCGGGCGAGCGCCGAATAGCGCGCGTAATCGACGCCATTGGGGATTATGGAGAGCCGCTCGGGCGGTGCTCCGTCGTCGAGCTGGAGCTGCTGGTTGCCCTCGTAGAGGATGATGATGTTCCGGCAGGCGCCGTAGCAGGCCCGCGAATAACAGGCGAAGGTGTCCATCCACAGGTCCTTGAGGTCGCGGCTCGAGCGGCCGACGGTGAGGTCCATCTCGCCCGATTCGAACTGCCAGTTCGCCATGGCGATCTCGATCCGGCGCTCGTTCGTGTAGATGCCGTGCTCGGAGACGATGGCGGGCCGGCCGGTCTCGAGCACGGCCCGCGCCGCCAGCAGGCCGGCATACCCCGTGGACACCGTGTGGTAGACCTGCGCCGCCGGCAGGTCGGAGAGCAGGACCGAAAACAAGCCACCGAAGAGCGCCCGCCAGGTCCAGAAATAGTCGAGGAAAGAGGCGTCGGGGAGGGCGCGCTCGTACATGCGCAGGAGCATGCGCCAGGCCGACGGGGAATTGAGCAGGATGCGCCCGCCGAGCCGGTCGCGCACCGGCGCCAGGAGGCCGAGCGCCTCGCCCAGCTCGGGGAGGCCGCCGCCCTCGGTCTGAATCCGGGTCAGCGGGGCCTCCAGCGCGCCGAAGAATTCCTCCATGCGGGGGATGCGGCGGGCGCCGTGGGCCATTTCCTGGATGTAGGCGTGCTCGATTCCGACCACGTTGCCGGGCACTTCGTAACGCGGCTCGCGCCGCTCATGGCTCGGCAGCAGACTCACGAGGTAGAAGCTCAGGTCGTCCTGGGCGCGGATCAGGTCGTGGGTCCATGACGAGACCCCGCCCGCGACGTAGGGATAGGTGCCTTCGAGGATCAGGCAGACATCGGCCTCGAACGCCGGCTCCACCACCATGCCCCCCGCTACCTGGCCGCGCCCGCGAGGCCGTCGATCATGTCGCCGACCAGGTTTTGCGCGGTCTCGTTGAGGCTCGGGCGGCGCAGGATGCCGATGCCGACGGCGCTGTCGCTCGCCGCCCAAATGACGGTGCCGTCGGGCCGCACGAGGCGCATGTTGATGCCGACCGAGGGCTCCTCCTTGAGCCCGAACTGGTAACGGTATTCGGTCACGCCGCCGACCAGGACAGCATCGACCCCGAGGGCCTCGGCGACCGCGCTGGCGACGGTCTCCTCGCCCAGCCCCGCGAGCTCGATGCCGAGCGCCACCAGCCGCAGCCGCATCTCGGACTCCTCGAGCGGCTTGAAGAGGCCGCGCCCGTAGAGCTCGTTGAGGACGAGCTGGCTGATGATGAGGCCCGCGCGCGGGTGGGTCGAAAGGTTCTCGAAAGGCGCGACCGCGACGCTCATGCCCTGGTCGGGCGGTGCGGAGGCATCGACATAGAGCGTGCCCTCGGAGAACGGGGCGCAGGCGGCGAGGAGGAGCAGCAAGCCGGCGGAGGCACGCGCTATGGCGCGACGACGGCCCATGGGGGGTATCCGTCCCGTTCGGGTTCGAGGAATGCCGCGCCACTCTAGCGCGCCGGCGGGGAAATGCGAGCCCGCCAAGGTCAGAACCGCCCCGCCGCGAAGACGCCGTACTGGGTGAAGGTGCCGTCGGTGCCGCGCCCCGAGGTGTTGGAGATGGAATAACGCAGGCCGAGCTCGAAGGCGTCGATGGGCTCGTAGCTCAGCTCGCCGCCATATTGCGGCCCGCGGAAGTTGTAACGGTCGAAGTTGTAGCCGGCGAACACCGAATAGTCGATGTAGTCGGTCAGCGCGCCGCCCGCGAATAGGATGGCGCCATGCACCTCGCGCGTGGAGAGGGGGAGCGGTGCGAACATTTCCCCGTTGCCGGCCGTGCGGGTCTCCCGGCCGAGCACGTATTCGCCGTCGGCCTGATATCCGATCGAGATGAAGGGCCGCTCGAGACTGATGGCGTAGCTCACTTCCGCCAGCAGGTTGAAGGAATGGGCGAGGTCGTTGTCGTCGTCGAGGCCAAAGCGGTTGACGGCGGCCTCGAAGGTCGCCGACCAACGCTCCTCGAGGTCGAGAGTACGGATGTGGGTGAGCGCCAGGCGGTCGCGCGTGCCGCCATCGGCGATGCCCTCGGTCAGTTCCCAGTACGGCCGGTGGTATTCGGCCGCGATACGCGTCCGGGACGTACCTTCGCGCCGTTCGGCCGACACGCCGCCGCCGAGCGAGCCGCTCGAGAGGAACAGGGCCGGGCGGATCGACGCGGCCTCCTCGTCGAAGCTCTGGACGAAGCCGATCTCGCTGCGCAGGCGCACGGAATCGAAAGCTTCCGTGATGCCGCCCGGCCGGCGCAGGGTGGGTAACTCGAGGGTGCGGCGGTCCGAGGAAAGCTCCACCATCGAGCGCTCGAACAATGAAATGCGGCTGGTGGTGGTGACGATGTGCTGGTTGTCCCCGCCGTCCACGATCTGCCGCGTCAGGTCGATGCGCTTCAGGTCGCCGTAATCCCGCGCCAGCGCGGCGAGGGCGCGGGTCAGCCCCCGATCGCCGGGCGAGAGCTCGAGCGCCTCGGTGTAAAGCTCGGCCGCGCGCTGCCAATTGCCCAGTTTCTGCTCCACCTCCGCCAGGGCGACGACGGCGGCGAGCGAGCGGCCATGGGCCGAGATCACGGCGCGGATATCCTCGCGCGCCGCCCGCACCTCGCCCAGCCGCAGCCTGAGCTGGGCGGACAGGAGCTTGAGCCGGCGGTCCTCGTCAGGCGTGAGCGGCCGGTCCACCAGCACCGCGCCAGGCGGCGGCGGGCGCAGCACCACCGTCACGGTGCCGCCCTCCGCGGCGATCTCGAAGGTCACCGCGCGGCTCGCGCGCAGCAGCAGGCTGTCGTAGCCCTGCTGGACCGACTCGACCCAGCCGGTCAGCGATTCGGGCAGGAATTCGAGGCCCGGCGCGCGCAACTCCCGATCGAAGCGCAGCAGCAGCTCGCGGCCCGCCACGCTCGAGGTCACGGTCACCGGCTTCTCCCATACGAACGTCACCCGCGCCTCCTCGGGCGCCACCGCGGCGCGGATGGCGACGGTGCCGGCGATCGGCTCCGCCGCCTGGGCCGGCACGACCGTCGGCGCGGGCTGGGGGACCGTAATGGTGAAGGGCGTAATCTGGCCCGCCCCTGGAAGCGCCGGCAGGCTCGTCTGGGCGATGTCCGCCGCCGGTGTTGCCCGGGCGAGCTGGGGGCCGGCTCCCGGCCCGGCTAGCAGGTCGCCCCAAGCGCTCGCTCTGATCCCCAGGCCCGCTTGCAATGGTCCGGTGGGCGCCGCTTCCGCCATGGCGCGCGGCGCGCTCGGGCCGGCATAAAGCGCGCGCCGCTCCCCGTCCGGCCAGGCGTCACCCTCGCGCTCCGCGTTCGCCATGCCGAAGGAGACGGCGAAGCCGGCCACGACCGCGAGGCCGAGCGCCGGCGGCAGCCAGCGACGGGTCCGGAAGCCGCGCCCACGCGCGCGCCTATTCGGTCGAGAGAACATGGCCCGCGCGGCCGTACCGCTGGCTCTCGATGAGGAGCGCCGCGAAATCGGCGCGCAAGTTGGGGTCGCCCGGCCGCTCGGCGCGCAGGTCCTCGAACGCTTCGATGGCCCGATCGACCTCGCCCAGCCGGGCCAGCGCACTGGCCCGCAGCACGCGCAAGGCATAGTCCGGCCGGGCCTCGCCATCGATCGAATCGAGGGCGCGGGCGTAGTGGAACGCGGCAAGGTCCCGCCAGCCGAGCTCCGCCAGGAGGTCGCCATAGACGAAGTTGATCTCGGCGTCACCCGCCGCCAGCTCGAAATAACGGGTGAGGTGTTCGCGCGCGCGTTCGAGCGCACCCTCGGCGAGCGCGGCCAGCCCGGCCTCGCGCAGGACCTCGGCGTTGCGGGGCAGGGCGATCAGCAGCTTCTCGTAGGCGGCGAGCGCCTGGGCCGGAAGCTGGTTGTCGGCGGCGAGCTGGCCCAGCCAGCGTAATTTTCGCGGCGCATCCTCGATGGGAATTAGCAGCGCGAGCCCCTCCGCGAGCCGCGCGCGCAGGCGAAGCACCGCCAAGGCTTCGAGATAGGCCTCGAACACCGGCCCCTCGGCCGGGCCGCCATCGGGCCCGGCCAGGGCGAGCGCGCGCTCGGCGGCGCCGACATCGACGAGCGCTCGCATCCAACCCGCGCGGTCGCGGCCGTCCGTCACCGCCTCGCCCCGCAGCACGAGCCAGTCGACCCGGTCCGCCGGCGGCCGCGGCCCCCAGAGGTAGAGCAGTTGCTGGAGGTCGGGGCTGGAGGGCGGCTCGGCCTCGGCGAGGGTCATGAAGATCCGTTCGGCGGCCGCCTTGCGCCCGGCCTCGAGCAGACGGAAGGCGATTCCCCGGCGCGCCTCGGCATCGAGGCCCGGGTCCAGCGCCACGCGCTCGAAATAATCCGTGGCCGCGTCCGCGCGGCCCGCCCGGTCCAGCGCTTCGGCGTAGGCGAAGATCCATTGGCCGCCGTATTCGTCGGCGAAAACCTCGAGATACGGCAGCGCCGCGGCAACGCCTCCGCGCTCCATGAGGAGGTAGAGCCGCTCCTCACGCTGCTTGCGCGAGAGGCCGGGGCGGTCGAGCTCGTCGACGAGGAAGGCGGCGAGGAGGTCGGCCCGTCCCGCCTTGGCGGCTATGTCGGTGAAGGTCCAGAACCAGGGGCCGCCGCGCGTCCGGGCCAGGGATTCGAGGATGGGCAGGGCGGCCGTATAGGCACCGGCCTCGACGAGGCCGCTCACCAGGGCGTCGCGGTCGGCCTCCGTCAGGTTCGGGTCGGCCAATCGCCGGTCGAGATGGGCGACGAGCTCTTCGCGCACCGGCTGGCCGTCCTTGAGGGCCGCGGTCAGGGCTTCGAGATAGGCGCCCTCGACTTCCGCGTCGCCGGGCAGCAGACCCCGCAGCCGCGCGAGCGCCTCCCCCGGCCGGCCGCTGGCGATGAGGGCGCGGGCGAGGTAGAGCTCGCGCCGCGCATCCGGCCGCCGGGCGTAGAGCCGCTCGGCCGCGGCGAGGGCGAGGGCATCGGCATCGTTGGCGCTGGCGATGAAATAGAGGTCCTCCAGCAGCCGGTCGCCCAGCTCCGCGTCCGGCGCGGTCTCGAGCCAGGCGAGCACGGCCGCGTCGCCCTTGGCCGCGGCGGTGAGAAGCGCCCAGGCGGCATTGATGCGGGGCGAGGGCCGTTCCGCGCGCAGCGCGTCGAGCACGGCCACCCCTTCGGCCGCCCGTCCCAGATCGAGGTAGAGCTGGGCGAGGTCGGCCACCACCGTCTCGGGCGCATCGGGGCTTTGCGCCAGCGCGCGCAGGAGCGCGAGCGCGTCCCCATCCCGCCCCAGGCGCTGGTAGAGACCGGCCAGGCCGATGCGCTGGTCGAGGCGCAGGTCGGGATCGGCCGCCGCCGCCGCCGCCCAGCGCCGAGCCGCCGCCTCTTCGCCGCGCAGGAGGGCGAGCCGTGCCGCGAGAATGGGCCGTGCCGCGAGGAAACCCTCGCCCAGCCGGTCCAAGAGCGCGCGGGCGATGTCCGGCCGGCCGCGGTTGACCACCGCCTCGACCAGGCCGGCGAGCAGCCAGTCGGCCAGGCTCTCGGGCCCGAACCGCTCCGCCGCGGCGAAGGCGAGGTCCTCCTCGCCGCGGCGCAGCGCGAGCTCGATGAAGCTGTCGCGCAGTATGGCGGGCAGGAGGTCCGCCTCGTAGAGCGGCAGCAGGCGGTCGAACGCCCGCTCGACGCGCCCCATCCGCGATTCGAGCGAGACCAGCTCGGCCAGGAGCGACGGATCGTCCGCCGCCAGTCCCGCGAACGCCTCGAGCAGGTCGAGGGCACGCCCCGGCCGGTCCTTGCTGTCGAGCAGCAGCGCGAGCCTGAGTGCCGCGTCGCCGCCCGCATTGCGCTCGACATAGAGGCGCGCCCAGGCGAGCGCGTCGTCGGCCCGGTCGAGGTCGATCAGCACGCTCACCAGTAGGGCCATGAGGTCCAGGTCGACCGCCTCGGGCTGGCGCGCGGCCAGGGTCTCGATGGTGTGGGCGGCGCCCTCGAGCATGCCGATCGCGGCCCGCAGCCGCGCCAGATCACCATACTCGGCGGGCGTGGCGGTGAAGCGGTCGATGAGGAGGGTGAGCGCCCTTTCGCGCTCCTCGTCCTGGCCGCGAAAGGCAAGGATGCCAACCAGTTCGCGCAGGATCTCCGGCGTGGCCGCGAGTGCGGCCAGGCGCCCGAGGTTGACCTGGTAGTCGCCCTTGCGGTGGGCCGCCTTGTAGTACTTGCCCAACAGCGCCAGGGCCTCGGCATTCCCGGGGTTGGCCGCGACGAAGCGCTCCAGAATCGCGAGCGCCGGGCCGAGCTCCCCATAATAAAGGTAGATTTGCGCCAACGGGATCGCTACCGAAACCGACATGTCGCCCGATGCATAGCGACCCTCGTATGTCTCCCGCGCCAGGACGAAGTCCTTGTCCTTCATGCGCATGAGGGCGAGCTCGCGCTCGCGCGGGACGAGTGAAGTAGGCGGCGACGATCCCGGCCGCGGCGATGAGCAGGGCACAGAGGTAGTAGCCTGGGCTGACGACGCGCGAGCGGCGACCGAAGGACGGCGCCGGGCGCGCCGACGCCGGGGATGCGCCCACCGCCCCCCCGCCCGAATCCGCTGGGACGGCCGCACGCGGCCCGCGCAGGCGCCTTAATATGCCTAGTCCGCCAATCATGGTCGGCCCACTCGAGCCTGCCTCCGGTTTCAGGGTGCCGGTCGCGGCACGATGCGGTCGAGCTCCACGGTCGCCACATAGGGCTCGAACCCGTTGGCGCGCTCCACCTCGTAGATGTGCCGGATGCCCTCGGCATCGTCCGGGTCCCAGTAATCGAGGGTCATGACGCGCAATTCCGGCCGCCGCGCGCGCGCCGCGGTGAGGAGCTCGACCTGCAGCCGGTAGGTCTCGGGATCGACGCGGCCATAGGTCCCGGCCGCGAAATCGTAGTCCGTGTACACCGACTCGCCGAGGGCCATGTCGATCGCGCCTTCGACCTCCGGCAACAGGGAATAGGCCCTGTTCAGCATGATCGGGATGGTGGGGTAGTGCCGGCGCAGGGTGCGGACCAGGCGCGCCGCCGCGGCCGTCATGCCGGCATACCTCTCCGGCTCGGTGCGCTCGAGGTGTATCGGATTGTCGAGGGTATCGAGAAAGAGCCCGTCGAAGCCGTCGAACAGAATCGCCGGCACGATCTCCTCGATCACCCGCTTGGTCCATCGGCGGTCGCGCAGGTCGATGTAGAAGCTGCCCTTCCAGGTGGGGTTCTCCGCCAACAGCAGGCCCTCCCGCGAGAGGTCGTCGAACCAGGCGCGGTAGCTCGCCACCTCGCCCAGGCTGATGTAGCCGAGCAGGACCTTGCCGCGGTCCTTGAGCTCGGCGAGGGAGGGGTGGGCCTCGCTGTCGAGCACCAGCAGGCCGAAGGCGTCGAATGCGTCGGTCGGTGCCGCGGCCGCGTAGTACACCATCCACGGCGCCGCCCCGGTGTCCCTGTCCGCGCGCGCCGGCCCCGCCATCACGGCGAGGGCGGCGAGGGCGGCGAGGGCCCCCACCCGCCAGACCGGGCCCGCCCGCCGGATCGCGTTCGCCCTCCAGCCGCGCTTCCTCATGCGGTCACCGGGCGCAGGACCCCCGAGCCGCTTTCCGCCGTGGCCCAGAGGTGGACCGTATCGACCACGTTCACGGGGAACGAATCGAGCCGGGTCAACACCTGGTAATGGGCCTTGGCCAACCGGCGAACCTCCTCGAACCGGCCCAGGCGGTAGAGGCTTTCCATGTACCAGGGGATCATCCGCCGCGTCCATTGGCCCTCCTCGATACACATGGCGAACCACTCGGCGGTCTGGTCATAGCGGCCACCGCGCAACAAAAGGCGGCCCACAGCCAGCCGGGCCACAACATCTTGCGGCAATACGCGCAAATAGTCGAGATATGCCTTCAATGCCGAATCCCGGCTGCGCTGTTCGCGCTGGGCGTCGAGAAGGCCCGTGAACGAGTAGTTGTCGAAATGGGTGGCCATGGCCAGCAGGCTCTCAGGATTGCCCGGGTCTTTTCCGGCTTCGTCCTCGAGCTCGTTGGCCCGCCGCAGGAAATCGTCCTCGATCGTGGCCACCGCCGTCGCCGCCTGCACCCGGACGGCATTGTCGGCGTGGCGCAGGGCCTGGCGCAGGGCCGGCGCGAACGCCGGGTAGAAGCTCCGGGTCATCAGCGTGATGGCCTGTTGCTGCTGCAGTCGGGTGCCGTAGGAGAGCACCGCCATGAAGGGGGTGACACCGCCCCGATCCCCGCTCTTGGCGCCCAGGGCGGCGAGGCGCTCATCGAGCATCCGCCCACCCAGGTCCTCGTCCTCGGGGAAGAGCGCGCTGTACCATTCGCTGAACGGGGTCGCGGACCGGTAGGTGGCGAGGTAGAGGGAGGCCGTCAACAGGCTGCCGACGGCGCCCACGGGCCCGAGGAAAGCCGTCGCGACGGCGAGAAGGATCATCGCCGGGGCGCCGCGGCCGGTGCGCCGGTAATGGGCGGCCGTCGCGCCGGCGAGCAGGGCCACGATCGTGGCGTGGGCGGCGACGGCCAGGCCGAGCGGCAGCGCGTCGCGCCAGAGCGCCATGAGGAGCGCCGTCTCGGCGGCGGCGACGATGGCGGCGGCGACCCCCACGAGGAGGTGCCCCCGCGCGCCCGCGCGGCGATCTTCGCCCGCCGCCGCCTCCCACCCCGCCTCGCCGGCGCTATGGGCGCTGTTCGACATCGGACGGGCTCTCCGCGGGACGGTCGTGCAGCGCCTGCACGGTCGCTTCGAAGCGCGCGCCGGGGGCCAGCTCGCGCAATTGCTCGCGCAGCGCGTCGACCAAGCCACCCGCGGCATCCTGGGCCTCGCGCACGCCCAGTCCCGGCATGAGCACGACGAACTCGTCCCCCGTATTGCGGTACTCGAAACAGAGGTCGGTGACCCGTCCGGCAAGGCGCAGCGCGGTGCCGAGCGCGCCGGGGATGGCGCCCTTCTCCCGCGGGGTCAGGGCGTCGCCGGTCACCAGATGGAGCAGGACGGCCGTAAGGTCGAACTCCATGCGCCGCGCCAGCGAGATGAGGAAGGATTGCTGGGCCGAGTAAAAACGGAACGGCAGGATCGTGCGGCCGAGGTAGGCCTCCCCGTCCGCATGGTGGTCGGTTTGCGCCATGGCGTTCGAATAGGCCGTGCCGATCCAGGACGAGAGGGCGCGGAAATTCTCGACCGTGCTGACATTGAGGTCGAAGAGCGCCAACTTCTCGATCTTGAGCATGCCGATCACTTCGTCCGTATCGGTGCTGATCAGGGGGCCGGCGAGGACGCCCTCCGCGCCGAGCAACTGCTGGTCGGCCGAATTGGCGGCGCAGACGATACGGCGTGCGCCGACCACCTCGGCGAAAATGGTCGAGCTGGTATGGAAGATGCGGGCATAGCCGTCCCCGCTTTCCCAGCCGTCCTGCATCGAAGCTTCGAGAACGTCGTTGTGGAGAAGGAAAAGCGAGAATTTCTCCGGGTTGATGACGGAGCGGATAACCTCCGCCACGCCCAGCAGCACCTCGCCCGGATCGCGCCGCTCGATCGCCCGCGCGGCCCGGTAGGTGGTGACGAACGTGTCGAGTTGCCCCGCCACCCGGACTTCGAGGTTGTTCTTGACCCGGTCGAGCCTGTTGTAGGCCGCGGAAAGCCGGTCGAGGCGCTGGTCCGCGTCCGCCATGAGGTCGAGGGTCTCCTGGCGCTCCCGTAACTGTCGGGCCCGCAGTTCGCCCAGGAAAACGGCGGCCGTCAGCCACATGATCGGGCGCGACATGAACTCGAGGAAGTAGCTGTAGACCTCCTGGTCGATGGCCTGGGCCGGCAGGGCGCCGCTGAACAGGGCGGCGGTCGACAGGATGGCCGCGAACAATGCCTCGCCCGAGCCGTACTGGACGGCCATCAGGAGGACGATGATCCAGAACGGATGGGGCCGGATGTCCCACATTCGGTCGCCATCGAGCAGAAGGATGTCGATGGCCACCGCGAGGGCCAGAAACAGAGCCGTCTCGACGATCGCCGATACCCGCAAGCCGAAAAGCTGGCGCGGCGCCGTCTCATCGTCGGTCGATACGCGCCGGACGTCGATCGCGGCGATCGCGGCACCGCCGGTGGCCAGCACCTCGTCGTTTTGGGCGGGTTCCGTGGTCATCTCGTCACGTCGGCCTCGTCACTTGGGCTGGCCGCATAATATCAGTTGAATCACTGTCTTAGAAGCCACCGCGGCGCCACGCGCGGGCGCCTCGGGGGGAGGGCCACCGATCGCTCGCGGCCTGGCCGCGAGCGCTAACTTCTTGCGCCCGCGACGGCGAGGTGCCACGTTTCACCGATCTCCAGCGCACGATGATCGAGCGGGAAATGGACCAGCAGGCGAACACCGGCCCGGGGGCGGACGGCGACAAGGGTCGCGTCCTCCTCGCCGAGGACAGCCCCACCAACAAGATGCTGGCGACGGCGATCCTGCGCGAGGCGGGGTTCGCCGTGACGGGCGTCTCCAACGGGCGCGAGCTTCTCGAGGCGCTGCGGGCCGGCGCCTACGACGTCATCCTGATGGACATCTTCATGCCCGAGATGGACGGCATCGAGGCGACCAGGACCATCCGCACGCTGCCCGGGTCGCGCGGCCTGTTGCCGATCATCGCCATGACCGCCTACGCCCTGGAAAGCGACAAGCAGAGCTGCCTCGATGCCGGCATGAACGACTACGTCTCGAAGCCGATCCAGAAGCAGGAGCTGCTCGAGACAGTCACGCGCTGGATCGGCCATTCGGCGACGGCCGAGGAGGCGCCCGTCCGCGCGCCTTCCGCCGTCATCATCGATTCGAGGGTGATCGAGGCGCTCGAGCGCGAGACCGATTCGGCCCTGCTGATGGAGCTCGCGCGCGCCTTCGTCACCGAGACGGCGTCGCGGCTCTCGAGCATCAGCGCCGCCGTCCAGGCACGCGACCTGGCGGCGCTCGAGCGCGAGGCGCTGGCGCTCAAGGGTGGTGCCGGGACGTTCGGCGCGGCGCAGCTCGTCGATTACGCGAGTGCGCTCGCGCAGGCCTGCCTGTCGAACGACCTCGACCGGTCGATCGAGGTCGTGCGCGCCCTGCCCAAGGTGGCGCTCGTGGCGTGCAAGGCGCTCGCGGACCGCTACCTCGACGGCGGTTGAGGGCGGGACGGGCGGCGCGCGGCACTCGCATCGGCCCGGGAGCCGCGGGCAGCGTGTTTGACTGGCGTGCCCGCGCCGCTATGATCCGCGCGCCATGAACCAGCTCATCCGCCTCGTGCTCGACATCGGGCCGCTCGCCGCCTTCTTCATCGCCTACAACCAGGCCGACATCATGGTCGCCACCGGCGTCTTCATGGTGGCCGTGGTGACGGCGCTCGGCGCCGGCTACGCGATCGAGCGGCGCATCGCCAAGATGCCGCTGGTGACGGCCGTCGTGGTGCTGGTGTTCGGCGGCCTCACCCTGTGGCTCGACGACGAGACCTTCATCAAGCTCAAGCCGACGATCGTCTACCTGGTCTTCGCCGCCGCGCTGCTGGGCGGGCTCGCCGTTGGGCGCATGCTGCTCAAGCCGCTGTTCGAGTTGGCGTTCCAGCTCACCGATGCGGGCTGGCGCACGCTCTCGCTCCGTTGGGGCCTGTTCTTCATCGTCATGGCCGGGCTCAACGAGGCGATCTGGCGGACCATGTCGACCGACGACTGGGTCAGCTTCAAGGTGTTCGGCTTTCTGCCGCTCAGCTTTCTCTTCGCGCTCCTGCAGCTGCCGCTGATCCGGCGTACCGCAGACCCGCCTCGGCGACGGCCCGGCGGACGGCGCCAAGGGCTCGGGTTAGCGTATCTTCGGCTTGGCCGGGGCTGGGCCGTTTCCCATCGTGGGATTTGGCCGGGCGCGCGGCGCGGGGTAGACTTGCTTCGATCGGGGCGAACCGGAGAGGGGAGCACGGACGATGGCCCAGCCTAGAATCGAGATGGTGGAGCCTTCCACGCCCGACGACCAGATCGACGGGATCCTCAAGCGCGACGGCTGCGTCGTGATCCACGATCTGGTCGAGCCGGCGGCGCTCGACGCCCTCTTCGCCGAGCTCGGCCCCTGGCTCGAGCGCGCCAAGGTCAGCACCGGCGACTTCACGGGCAAGAACACCAAGCGCATGCACGGCCTCGTGGCCAAGTCGCCCATGGTGGGCGAGATGCTGACCCACCCCAAGGTGACGGCCATCGTCGACCGCATGCTGGGGCCGTGGTGCGACACCTTCCAGCTCCAGGCCTGCTCGACCACCTCCATCGGCCCCGGCGCCAGGCCCCAGCCCCTGCACCGGGACGACCTGCTCTATCCCTTCAAGCACCCCATGGAGCGCAACGCCTGCTGTACCTTCTTCTGGGCACTGACCGACTTCACCAAGGAGAACGGGGCGACCCGCATCGTCCCCCGCAGCCAGGCCTGGGACGACGAGCGCGAGCCCCGCGAGGAGGAGACCGTGCAGGCCGTCATGCCGCGCGGCTCCGTCGCCTGCTTCACGGGCGCCACCTACCACGGCGGCAGCGCCAACACGACGAAGGACGAATGGCGCCACGCCATGTTCGCGGGCTACACCCTCGGCTGGCTGCGCCAGGAGGAGAACCAGTACCTGGTCTGCCCACCCCACGTCGCCAAGGACATGCCGGAGAAGGTGCAGCGCCTCATCGGCTACCAGATGCACAACCCCTTCCTCGGCTGGTACGACCTGCAGGACCCGATCGTCGCCTTGCACGACTACGAGGAGCTGTCATCGGGCGGCCACGACCTGGTGGCCGAAGGCGTGCCCGTCGCCGCCCAGGCCGGACGGGTCAAACGGGCTTGATGGCGACTCTCACAATGGAGGAGTAGCTTCCGGCGAGCCGGCTATCGGCTCGCCGGCAAGCCCGACAGGGCGCCCGAGCGCCAGCGAGGAGCCTTAGCGGCGCTCGAGCGTAAAAAGCCCCGAGCTATCAGCCCGGGTCGAGCACGCTGTCCCAATACAGGAAATCGTGCCAGCTTTCGTGCAGGTAATTGGGCGGGAAGGCGCGGCCGCGCTCCTGCAACTCGTGGCTCGTCGGCGGGTGGGGCTTCTCCAGCGGACGCATGCCGGCTTCCCGCGCCAGGCGATTGCTCTTGCGCAGGTTGCAGCCGTTGCAGGCCGCGACCACGTTGTCCCAGGTCGTGCGTCCGCCGCGCGAGCGCGGCACCAGATGGTCGAAGGTGAGGTCCGGGGCGGGGAGCTGGTCGCCGCAATACTGGCAGCTGAAGCGGTCGCGCAGGAAGACGTTGAAGCGGGTGAAGGCGGGCCGGCGCGAGAGGGTGATGTATTCCTTGAGTGCGATGACGCTGGGCAGGCGCATCGCCATGCTCGGCGAATGGACCATCCGATCGTACTCGGAGACGATGTTGACACGGTCGAGGAACACGGCCTTGACCGTATCCTGCCAGGGCCAGAGCGAGAGCGGGAAATAACTGAGCGGCCGGAAGTCGGCATTGAGCACGAGGGCCGGCGAGCTGTCGAACGGCACGTGGAGTCGCTCCTTTCCGCCCCGGCGCCGGCCGCGCGTCGCGGACCGGCCTCCCCGAAGCGTGGCAATCATGCCCAGTCGCCCGGCAAAAGACAACCAGCGGGCCAGCGCGGGGCGGCCACTCGTTTCCGGCCGGCCGCCGCCCCAATCACCTTTCCGTGTGTGCCCGGATCGAGCGCTTGATTCGCCCGGCCGTGCCGGCATGGTAGGGATCGTCGCGCGTCGCCCGGCGGGGCGGCGCGAAGCCAGCCAGGACAGAAGATGGAGTCACAGCACATGACGGAAAAGCTGACGGCGGGCGCGAGCCTGCCCGAGATAGCGCTCCCACGTGTGGGCGGCGGCGAGGTCAAGCTCGGCGGCGGTCGCGAGCGCTGGCAGTTGGTGGTGGTCTATCGCGGCCGCCACTGCCCGATCTGTTCGCGCTACCTGGCCAAGCTCGAGGGCCTCAGGGAGGCGTTCGACGCGGCCGGCACGGATGTGGTCGCGGTCTCGGCCGATAGCGCGGCGCAGGGGGCGTCCGCGGTCGAGGACTGGGGCCTCGGCTTCGATGTCGGCTACGGCCTGGATCGCGACCAGATGGGCGCCCTCGGCCTCTATATCTCCGATCCGCGGTCCGAGGCCGAGACCGACCACCAATTCCCCGAGCCGGGCCTCTTCCTCGTCAATCCCGAGGGCAAGGCGCACATCATCGACGTCTCGAACGCGCCGTTCTCCCGTCCCGACCTCGAAGGCATCGCCAGTGCGGTCGCCTTCATCCAGGAGAAGGGCTACCCGATCAGGGGCACGGCCGCCTGAACGTTTCCCGGGGCTCAGGCGCCGCCGTCGACGAGCGCCTTGAGCCTTTCGGTGGCCCCCACCAACGCCGCGCGGATGCCGGGCTCCATGGCCGAGTGGCCGGCGTCGGGGATGATGCGGTAGTCCGCCTCGGGCCAGGCGCGGGCCAGCTCGTCCGCCGTGGTGATGGGGCAGACGATGTCGTAGCGCCCCTGCACGATCGCCGCCGGCAGGTGGCGGATGCGGTCGAGGCCGTCGAGGATCGCGCCGTCGGCCATGAAGATGCCGTTCATGAAGTAATGGGCTTCGATCCGCGCCAAGCCGAGGGCCAAGGTGCTGGACTTGAAGCCGGCCACGGTCTCGGGGCTCGGCAGGAGCGTGGAGCAGGCGCCCTCGTAGCTGCTCCAGGCATGGGCGGCGGGCATGTGGATGGCCGGGTCGGGATCGATCAGCCGGCGGTGGTAGTTGCCGAGGATGTCGGCGCGCTCCGCCACGGGCAGGAGCTCGGCGAAGGCGCGCCACGCCTCCGGATACACGCCGCCCATGCCGTAGAGGAACCAGTCGATCTCGAACTTGCGGCAGAGGAAGATGCCGCGCATGATCAGGCCCAGGCAGCGCTCGGGATGGGCCTCGGCATAGGCGAGGGCGAGCGTGCTGCCCCACGAGCCGCCGAAGATCAGCCAGCGCTCGATGCCGAGATGGGCGCGCAGGCGCTCCATGTCCTCGATCAGGTGCTGGGTGGTGTTGTCCTCGATCTCGCCCAGGGGCGTCGAGCGCCCGGCGCCGCGCTGGTCGAAGATGACGATGCGCCAGTGACCGGGGTCGAAGAACCGGCGGTGCGCGGCGCCCGCCCCGGCACCCGGGCCGCCGTGCAGGAAGACGGCCGGCACGCCGTCGGGCCTGCCCGACTGCTCCCAGTACATGGCGTGGCGCGCGTCGAGCTCGAGCATGCCGGATTCGTAGGGTGCGATGGATGGATAGAGCTCGCGTCGCGCCATCTTCGGCCTTCCTCTTCCATTTCCCGGTTGAGACCGGGCGCCTAGTCGCGACTATGATAGACCGGAGCCGGCGCGAGACCAGTGCAAGGTAGCAGAAATGCGGCCACCATGACCCGATTGTCCGTCAACCCGATCGCGCTCCTCTTCGTCCTGGCGCTCGGCTCGGCCGCCTTTGCGGCACCCCTCGAGGAGGGCGGGTCGGGGCGCGTGGTCGAGGTCGTGGACGGCGATACCCTGGTGCTCGACGACGGCCGGCAGGTGCGCCTCGTCGGCATCCAGGCGCCCAAGCTGCCCCTCGGCCGGCCGGGTTTCGAGGCCTGGCCCCTCGGCGAGAAATCGAAGGCGGCGCTCGAGGCGCTCGTGCTCGGCCGCGTGGTCAGCCTGCGCCACGGCGGACGCCGGATAGACCGGCACGGGCGCGCCCTCGCGCACCTCTTCGACGAGGACGGCATCTGGATTCAGGGCGCCCTCCTCGATAAGGGCATGGCCCGGGTCTATAGCTTCGCCGACAACCGCGCCCTCGTCCCCGTGATGCTCGCGCACGAGCGGGCGGCGCAGGCGAGCGGCCGCGGCATCTGGGGGAACCCCTTCTATGCGGTGCGCGCGCCCGGCGAGACGGAGCGGTTCATCGGCAGCTTTCAGATCGTCGGGGGCCTGGTGCTGGACGCGGCCGTGGTCAAGCGCCGCGGCTACCTCAACTTCGGCCCCGATTGGCGCACCGACTTTACCGTCTCCATCGGCCCCCGCGACCGCGCCGCCTTCACCGAATCCGGCATCGATATCGAGGCCTATGCGGGCCAGCGCGTGCGGGTGAGAGGCTGGATAAAATCGTTCAACGGCCCCATGATCGAGGCCACGCATCCCGAACAGATCGAGGTGCTGTCCGAATGAGCGCCGCGCGAACCATTATCCGATCGTGGCGCCGTGCCATCTCGGCCGCCGTTGCCGCTGGCCTGCTCGCCGCCACTCTCGGCGCCTGCGCCGTCAACCCCGCGACCGGTGAGCAGACCTTCACCGCCTTCATGTCGCCGGCGGAGGAACAGCGGCTCGGCGGGCAGGAGCATCCCAAGATCGTCACCGAGTTCGGCGGCGGATATCACGATCCGGGCGTGCGCGCCTATGTCGACGGCATTGGCCGGCGGCTCGCGCGCGTCTCGGAGCAGCCGGGCCTGCCATTCACCTTCACGGTGCTCAACAGCGACGTGGTCAACGCCTTCGCCCTGCCGGGCGGCTACGTCTACGTCACCGCGGGGCTCATGGCCCTGGCCAACAACGAGGCCGAGCTCGCCGGCGTCATCGGCCACGAGATCGGCCACGTGACCGCGCGCCACACGGCCGAGCGCTACAGCCAGGCGGTGATCGCGCAGCTCGGCGTCGGCCTCCTCGGCGCCATCACCGGCGGCCAGGCGGCGGGCGACCTCGCCGGCCTCGGCGCCGGCGCCTACCTCTCGGGCTATTCGCGCGGCCAGGAATCGGGCGCCGATATGCTCGGGGTGCGCTACATGGCGCGGGCCGGCTACGACTCCAGCGCCATGGCTTCCTTCCTCTCGAGCCTCGCGGGCGAGAGTGCCGTCGAGAACCTGATCCTGGGGCGCGATGGCGGCGACCGGTTCAGCCTCTTCACCACCCACCCGCGCACCGAGCAACGCATCGAGGACGCCATCCAGCTGGTGGCCCAGCATGCCCCGGCCGGGGGGGAGCCATACCTCGGCGCCGCCCCATACCTCGAAGCGATCGACGGCCTCTATTACGGCGGCGACCCCCAGAACGGCTTCATCCGCGGCCGCGCCTTCATCCACCCGGCACTGCGCTTCCGCTTCGCGGTCCCCCAGGGCTTCCAAATCTTCAACAGCACCGAGATGGTGAGCGCCATCGGCCCGGACGAATCGCGCATCCTGTTCGATTCGGCCCCCGAGCAGGTGCGCGGCCCCATGGTGGGCTACCTGACGCGGGTTTGGGCGCCCACATTGGTGCTCCAGCAGGTGGAGACGATCGCCATCAATGGCATGGAGGCGGGGACCGGGACGGTGCGGGCCAGCACCAGTGGCGGCGCCCTCGACTTGCGCCTCATCGCCATCCGCTACAGCCAGGAACGCATCTACCGGTTCCTGTTCATGAGCCGGCCGCGCACGACCGCCTCGCTCACCGCCGGCTTCCGGCGCACCACCTACAGCTTCCAGGCCATGAGCGCCAACCAGGCGAGCCAGGCCCAGCCGCTCCGCGTCCGGGTCCGCAAGGTGCGGCAAGGCGAGACGGTCGCCGGCCTCGCCCGCCGCATGCCCTTCGACGAATACCAGGTCCAGCGCTTCCTCGCCCTGAACGGCATGAAACCCGGCGAGGGTGTCGTCCCCGGCCAGTCCGTCAAGATCATCGCCAACTGACCCCGTTGCCTATGGCGGCGGGCGGACGCCGCCGCTCACGGTGTGCGGTCGAAGGCCCCGGCGATTCGCCCGTAGGGGAGGCCGGCGCAGGCGCGGACCATACGACCCGCTGCCGTGAGCGCCAAAAGGTGACAGCAGATCCATTCAAAATGGAACCGCCCTAACCGAGCGTCTCCATATCGGACATGACGAGCTGGTTGAAGCGATGGTGGAGCGCGTCCCAGAGGGGCGCGTAGAAATGCTGCCGCCAGACCGGGGATGAGCGGCCCTGTTGCACCGCTTCTATGGCCAGTTGGTCCTCATAGTGGACGATCTTGAAGCGCTCCAGCTGCTCGTGTTCCACGTCGAGAAAGTTGCCCGCCGCCAGCGCCTCCGGCCGGTAGAACCGCAAGTGCATCAGGTGGGTCAGATCCGGCGCCACCGGAATCGCGATGTTGACCTTCACCATGGCGTCGCGCAGGGGCACGTTCAGATTGGGATAGAGCGTGGTGAAGAAGCCGAGCTCCGGCTGTTGGCTCGGGTCGGGGCCCGCCATCGGGAGGGCCATGGGGTCGTAGGTGCGGCCGGTCTCGGCGCGCCTGTGGCTGAAAGCCACGAGACAGCCGTCGAGATAGGTCTCGAACTTCGCCCGGCCCTCTTCGTCGACCCTCGGCACCTCCGGCGACTTGCGGTAGAACGCGTGGGTGAACGCCTCGTGCAGGATGTTGATCGAGGCGTTCTCCTGATAGGTCTTCCAGTTCGCGGCGACCGTGCGCTCCTCGATGAGCGGGCGCCCGTCCCCGTCGACCGCCGGCACCAGCTCTTCGACGGCGTAGTGCCCGCCGACCGTGCCCACCCAGGGCCGAAGCCAGGCATCGACACCCTCCGCTCGGCCACCCAAGTTGATGAAGAGAGTGCCGAGCCGGACGTCCGAGCGGATCTCGACGAGGTTGCCGTCACGCCCGCCCAATCCTTCGGGCCCGCAATCCGGATCGCCGTTCCAATAGGGTGCCGCAATCAACTGGCCGCCGAGGTCGTAGCGCCAACCGTGGTAATAGGTGTCGATATGGTCGAGGCCCTTGGCCTCGTTTCTCACCGCAATGCATCCGTCAAAGGGACAAATATTGTGAAAGACCCGCAAGCGGGCGTCGGTCCCGCGCACCGCGACGAGAGGCATCCCGAACAGCTCGAAGGGCTTCGCGTCGCCAGGGTCCGGCAAGACGCATTCGAACATGACCGCCGTCCAACGGGCGCTGAAGACGCGCTCGACCTCGAGCTCGAACCACGCGGTCGAGGCATAGGCCTGGGCCGGCAGGGTCATGGCGCTCTCGATGGGCGCCATGACCGCGTCCCGCTCCGCCCGCGTAATCACCTGGCTCAATGTCTCGTCCATTCCGCTTCCCCTCAACCTTCACCGAGCGACTGAATGACGGCCTCGACCGCCGACTCGGCGGAACCGACCGCGCCGTCCATCTGGCCGACGAAGCGCGCCGAGGTTTCTGCACCCGCCCAACGCACCCGGCCGACAGGCTTTCGAAGCGCCTCGCCCCACGCGGTCCACGCGCCGGTCGTCATGAACGAGTTGCACCCACGGCTCCACGGCTCCGCGGCCCAGTACACTTCGTCATATCCCGCCGGCTGTTGGGCGCGCGACCCCAGGCTTTTTGCCAGCTCTTGGAGGATCGCGGCGCGGCGCTCGGCCGGGGTCAGCGACCACAGCTCTCGCGACCGGCGAATGGAAACCAAGCCGGCGTATGCCGCCGGCCTCGATTCGCCCCCTTCGTCCCACATGACCAGGTCATCGGACGCGACGAGACCGATGTTCCCTTCGCGCCAGAACGGCTCCTCGTAGAGCACGGCGACCGCGATCTTGCCGCGGATTGGCATGCGCTGGGTGAGATAATCGCGCTTGGGCGGCAAGGGGGGATCGTAGTTGAGGCGCCCGGCAAGCGTGGGCGGCAGGGTGACGATGACATTCCTCGCGCTGACCGCCGTGGTGCCCGAGCCGAGCATGACGCCGCTTGCATCCTGCCTCACGTCATGCACCGGCGTGTCGAGCGAGATCGCATCGCCGAGCCGCTCGGCGAGCCGATCGGTCAAGGCATGGGCACCGCCGACGAACATCTCGCTGTCGTGCGCCGGCCCATCCAAACCGAGAATTGCGGCGAGCCCGCCATTCGAATGCAGATAGAACGCCGTGTGGAGGAACGAGACGTCCTGCGGCTCCGGAAGAAAGCTGCACAGCACCCGCCCGATCGCGCGCGCAGTATTGCCGTCGAAGGAATCGTCCAGCCATGTGGCGAGTGTCTGACTGTCCCACCGCGATGCATCGGCAGCCCTCCACGGGGCCTCGAGTGGCACCGTCAGCGCAACCTCGTCGAGCCGGCGCACGGCCGCCACGAGCGCCGGTTCGGTGCCAAGGCGGGCCTGTGTCGCGTTGTCGAGGGACGGGTTCGGGCGTGATTCGACGCCGAGCTCGGCGGCGAGAGCCTTCACCCGGTCCTGTCCGGGGCCGATCCAACGGCCGCCGAGTTGCACGGTGCGCTCGCCGACGTCGAATCCGTAAATCCGTCCGCCAACGCGGTCCTGGGCCTCCAGGACTCGGACCGTCCATCCCGCCTGCGTCAAGCGCCATGCCGCCGTCAACCCGGCCAATCCGGCACCGACCACGGCCACGTCCACGTCCGTCATCGTCTTGGCCGTTGCGTCATCGAAGTGGATTCTCTCGCCGGCCAGATGCTTCACTCGACACCGCCGTTTGGCCCCATGGGTAGAGCAGCCACTCCCGGAGGAGCGCGCTCACCGCGTAAGGCCGCTCCAGCGGCGAATAGTGGTTGCATTCGTCCACGAGGACGACCCTTGCGCCCGGTATGCCGTCACCGAACTCGTGGGATGGTACCGGCGGGGTCACCGTGTCTTGGCGACCGCAGATCACGAGGGTCGGGCAGCGGATTTGGCCGAGACAATCACGGCTGTCCGGGCGCGACATGATGGCCTTGAGCTGTCGCACGAACGCCTCGGGCCCTATCCTGAGCGCCATATCGCGCAGCGCCGCCATGAGCAGCGGGTCGTCAACACGGCTCGGATGAACGGCCTTGGGCAGCATCTCATCGACCAGGCGCTCGTACTGCCCCGCCTCGACGAGCTCGATCCGCCGCCGCCGTTCCGTGGTTTGCTCTTTCGAATCGCCCCGCGCGGATGTGTCGATCAGGGCAAGCTGGCGGACCCGTTCGGGTGCGCGGCGAAGGATTTCGAGCGCCACATAGCCGCCCATGGTGAACCCGGCGAGCGCGAATGTTGCCGGTGCCGTGTCCAGAACGAGCTCGGCGTATGCCGACATGGTCTCGTGTTCGGTGAGATCGATCGTGAGGGGTGCGGCGACGTCGGTGAGGTGTTCGGTTTGTGGCACCCACATTTCCTCGTCGTCGAACAGGCCATGCAAGAAGACGATGGGTACGGGTTCTCTCGTCACACCGACTGGCTCCACGCAAACAAACGCGATTGTGAAAGCGGCAACTCGACCGCCTCTGGATCGAAGCCCTCGACCGATCGATACATGATTGGCGGCGCATTCGTCCAGGGAATGTCCGCGGGGAGGGCATATGGCAACCATGACCGCCCAACAAAAAGCAGGCGTTCAGGTCCCGGCGCGCTATGCTCGCCCCCGGACGGCTACCGTTTGCAGGGGAGGTGCGGGATGTTCCGGCGGTCACTCGAAGAGTTCAGGGCAGCGGGCAAGGAGAAGGTGGTGGCGAACGGCGGGGCCCGGTCCGCGCGCCTCCTGACCAAGGTGGACGGCCTCGGGTTCTCCCTCTCGGACGTGACGCTCGGGGCCGGGATGGCAGTCACCCTGTGGTACAAGAACCACTGGGAAGCCAATTACATCGTCTCGGGGACGGGCGAGGTCCGGGACCTTACCACGGGCGAGAATTACGCGCTCGCGCACGGCATCATCTACACGGTGGGGCCGAGGGACCGGCACATGATCGTGGCGGCGGAGGACTTGCGCATCATCAGCGTCTTCAACCCCGCCGTCGTGGGCGACGAGGTCCATGACGAGGACGGCGCCTATCCACCCACCGGCCCGGTGCCCGAAAGGCAAGAGCGCATGTTCGTGCGCTCGGCCGACGAGATGCGCGCGGCGGGCCGCGAGCTGATGGCGGCCGGCGGCACCACGAGCACCATCCGCATGGTGCTCAAGGAAGACGGCATCGGCATCTCGATCTCGGACGTTGGTCTTCCGGCCGGCAACTCGAACCGGCTCTGGTACAAGAACCACTGGGAGGCCAACTACGTCCTCTCCGGCAAGGGCGACGTGACGAACCTGGTGACCGACGAGGTCTGGGACCTCGCACCCGGAATCCTCTACTGCGTCGGACCCAAGGACCGGCACAGCATGCGCGCGGATACGGACATCCACCTCCTGAGCGTCTTCAACCCGGCCCTCCAGGGCGACGAGATGCACGACGAGGACGGCGCGCTGGCGCCGAGCGGGCCGGTCCCGCCCGGCCCGGCGGACGGGTAGTCGGCCGCGGCGCGCGTTAGCGGAGGCGCCGAAGCCAAAAGCGCGACTTTCTCCACGGGAGAGAGCCCATGTTCGTGAAGACGCTCGACGAGATCAGAGGCCAGGGCCGGGAATTGATCCTGGGCGGCGGCCGGATCAGCTCGGTCAAGCTGGTGACGGCCGCGCACGACATGGGCTTTTCCATGTCCTACAACACCATTGGGGCCGGCATCGAATCGACCCTCTGGTACAAGAACCATTGGGAGGCGAACTACATCATCGCCGGCGCCTGCGACGTCCAGGACGTGACCACGGGCGAGCGCTGGCCGCTTCCGCCCGGCGCGCTCTACACGGTGGGGCCGCGGGACCGGCATTTCTTCCAGGCGTTCGAAGACGTGACCCTCCTCAGCGTCTTCAATCCGCCGGTGACCGGCACCGAGGTCCATGACGAGGACGGCGCCTATCCGCCGACCGGGCCGATCCCCGAGGGCCGGGAGCGCATGTTCGTGAAGACGGCCGCGGCATTGCGCGCCCAGGGCCTCGAGAAGACGGCCGCGAACGGCACGGCGCGGACCTTGCGCATGCTGACCCAGGCGGACCGGCTCGGCTTCACCCTCTCGGACGTTCACGTCGCGGCCGGCAATAGCCGCGTGCTCTGGTACAAGAGCCATTGGGAGGCGAACTTCGTACTCGAGGGCGAGGGCCGGAGCACGGACCTCGCCACCGGCCAAAGCTGGGCCTTGGCGCCCGGGACCCTGCATGTGGTCGGCCCCCGGGACAGGCACGACGTTCAGGCCCAAGCGGCCCTGCACGTCCTGAGCGTCTTCAGCCCGGCCCTCCAGGGCGACGAGATGCACGACGGGGACGGGGCGCTGGCGCCCAGCGGGCCGGTTCCGCCCGGCCCCCGAAGCATGTAGCGGAAGCCGGCGCGGCGGCCGCCCCGCCCCTTCACGGCGCCATGAGCTCCCGCCAGGGCATCGCCGCCGGGACGTTCAGCGCATGGCTGCGGCCACGCACCCGGCCGAATCGAGTCCCCTGGGTACAGCGTGGGTTTGCCGCCTCCCTCTCGGGACTCGGCACAGTGTGGATATCCAGACGATTTTAAATAAAACAATTACCTAAAATCACTGCTGTCCGGTTAACTGAGCGGTGCTGGCTTTGAGAGCCAGGATTTCTGCGGGGTTTGAAGCGAAAATGCATGGTGTCGATTTGAATTGGATGGAGCACTTTTCGGAGTTTCTCCGAGGAGATGCTCATGAACACCGGCAAGACCCTGTTCGCTCAGCTCATGGACTTCCTGCCATGGACTACTTTCACGCGGATCGTCGACCGGTATGGCGGCGATCACCGGGTCCGGACGCTTTCCTGCGCCGAGCAATACCGGTCCATGGCCTTCGCCCAGCTGACCTACCGGGAAAGCCTGCGCGACATCGAGACCTGCCTCTCGGTCCACGCATCGAAACTCTATCACATGGGCTTCCGCCAGCCGGTCCGGCGCTCGACGCTGGCCGATGCCAACGAAAGGCGCGACTGGCGTATCCATGCGGCGTTGGCCCAGCGGCTCATCACCCAGGCGAGGACGCTGTACGTCGACGAAGAACTGGGGTTGGACCTGACCAATACCGTCTACGCCCTGGACTCGACGACCATCGCTCTGTGCCTGTCGGTCTTTCCGTGGGCGCACTTCCGCACCACCAAGGCGGCGGTGAAGATGCACACGCTGCTCGACCTGCGGGGCAACATTCCGAGTTTTATCCACATCTCGGATGGCAAGCTGCACGACGTTCATGCCCTCGATATGCTCTTGCCGGAAGCCGGAGCCATCTACGTCGTGGATCGTGGCTACGTCGACTTTGCCCGCCTTTATGTGTTGCACCAAGCCGGGGCCTTCTTCGTCACGCGTGCCAAGTCGAACATCGATGCTCATCGCGTCTATTCGGCGCCGACGGATCGCTCGACCGGCATCATTTGCGACCAGACCATCTCCCTGGACGGCTTCTACACCCGTCAGGATTACCCCGAACTTCTGCGGCGCATCCGCTTCAAGGACCCCGAGTCCGGCAAGACGCTGGTCTTCATCACCAACAACTTCTCGCTTCCGGCCGCCACCATCTGCGCGCTCTACAAAAGCCGCTGGCAGGTGGAACTCTTCTTCAAGTGGATCAAGCAGCATCTTCGGATCAAGCAGTTCTACGGCACGTCGGAGAACGCGGTGAAGACGCAGATCTGGATTGCCGTCTCGGTCTACGTCCTCGTCGCCATCGTCAAGAAGCGCCTCGACCTGGACGCCTCGCTCTACACTTTGTTACAGATCCTCTCGGTGACCCTCTTCGAGAAAATGCCCATACATCAAGCACTTGCGGGAGACGAAAACAGATGCAACGCTTCGCAAATAACCAACCAATTGAATTTATTCGATTTTTAACCGGACACTAGTGACCTAAAATGAACATAAAATTTTGCACAAATTGTTTTATTTAAAATTGTCAGAGATTTAAAGCATATATCTTCTACACAGAAAATGAATACACCATTTTAATAAAGTAGTAATAAATGGAGCCACTGCTGTCCGGTTAACTGAGCGGTGCTGGCTTTGAGAGCCAGGATTTCTGCGGGGTTTGAAGCGAAAATGCATGGTGTCGATTTGAATTGGATGGAGCACTTTTCGGAGTTTCTCCGAGGAGATGCTCATGAACACCGGCAAGACCCTGTTCGCTCAGCTCATGGACTTCCTGCCATGGACTACTTTCACGCGGATCGTCGACCGGTATGGCGGCGATCACCGGGTCCGGACGCTTTCCTGCGCCGAGCAATACCGGTCCATGGCCTTCGCCCAGCTGACCTACCGGGAAAGCCTGCGCGACATCGAGACCTGCCTCTCGGTCCACGCATCGAAACTCTATCACATGGGCTTCCGCCAGCCGGTCCGGCGCTCGACGCTGGCCGATGCCAACGAAAGGCGCGACTGGCGTATCCATGCGGCGTTGGCCCAGCGGCTCATCACCCAGGCGAGGACGCTGTACGTCGACGAAGAACTGGGGTTGGACCTGACCAATACCGTCTACGCCCTGGACTCGACGACCATCGCTCTGTGCCTGTCGGTCTTTCCGTGGGCGCACTTCCGCACCACCAAGGCGGCGGTGAAGATGCACACGCTGCTCGACCTGCGGGGCAACATTCCGAGTTTTATCCACATCTCGGATGGCAAGCTGCACGACGTTCATGCCCTCGATATGCTCTTGCCGGAAGCCGGAGCCATCTACGTCGTGGATCGTGGCTACGTCGACTTTGCCCGCCTTTATGTGTTGCACCAAGCCGGGGCCTTCTTCGTCACGCGTGCCAAGTCGAACATCGATGCTCATCGCGTCTATTCGGCGCCGACGGATCGCTCGACCGGCATCATTTGCGACCAGACCATCTCCCTGGACGGCTTCTACACCCGTCAGGATTACCCCGAACTTCTGCGGCGCATCCGCTTCAAGGACCCCGAGTCCGGCAAGACGCTGGTCTTCATCACCAACAACTTCTCGCTTCCGGCCGCCACCATCTGCGCGCTCTACAAAAGCCGCTGGCAGGTGGAACTCTTCTTCAAGTGGATCAAGCAGCATCTTCGGATCAAGCAGTTCTACGGCACGTCGGAGAACGCGGTGAAGACGCAGATCTGGATTGCCGTCTCGGTCTACGTCCTCGTCGCCATCGTCAAGAAGCGCCTCGACCTGGACGCCTCGCTCTACACTTTGTTACAGATCCTCTCGGTGACCCTCTTCGAGAAAATGCCCATACATCAAGCACTTGCGGGAGACGAAAACAGATGCAACGCTTCGCAAATAACCAACCAATTGAATTTATTCGATTTTTAACCGGACACTAGTGATGGAGCGTAATTTCAACGCTGCCAGACGGCACGGTTTCTTTCAGGTAGGAGGTCTCGACATGTCTGTATCGATTTCAAGCCCCATCGGCACCAGCGCGCTCCGCAACCCGGTGGCCGTCGGCTCCAACAGGTCCAGCATCTTGCGGATGCTGGAAAAGTCCGGGGGGCGGCGCCGAGCTTCGCGACGACCCCCTGATGCGTGCCATGAGGACGAACCGGACGGCCGAGATCGGCGCCATCGTGTCCGCGACGAGCAATATCCGTGATGGCGCGACCATGCTGCAGATCGCCGACGAAGGGCTCGAGGACATCGGCGACAAGCTCGACGAGATGAAAAGCCTGGCCGTGACGGCCAAGGCGACGGGCCTGTCCGACCGGGACCGCGCCTTGCTCAACCGCAACTTCGCCGCGCTCCGCGCCGAGATAGATGACATCGCCCAGACCACCGAATTCAAGGGCGAACGGCTCCTCGCCGTGGTCAAATGGTCGATTTGACCACGGAGTCGACCGTGGTCGACACTACCGGCGTGGTGGGGTCCAGCTCGCGAATCAGCAGCAGCGACGGCTTCGAGTCCTTTGCCTTCGCGCAGAGCCTGACGGGCGTCTCTGACGGCGACACTATTCGGGTCGAATACGACAAGACGACCGATCAGTTCACGGTCACCAACACCACGACCAGCCAGGTGGCGACCGCCGCGGGCCCGAGTGAGGCGCCGGCCGCCGGCCAGTTCACCGACATCGCCGTCGCCGAGTTCGACCTGACCATCCGCCTCAACGAGAATTTCAATCCGAATTCGAACAACAAGGCACCCACCGGCAACCCGTCGCTGAACGAATTCACGGTCGTGACGACCAGCATGACGACCACCACCACGGTCAACGCGCGTGATTTCACCTACAAGGTCGGCACCGGCGGCGCGAGCGCGGCGGACGACATCAGGGTCACGCTGCAGGCCGCCACGGTCAGCAATCTCGACGCCGGGCTGGCCACCGCCGAGCTCAATACGGTCGCCGCGGCGACGGCCACCGAGGCGAACGTGGATGCGGCCATCGCCAATGTGGATGATGCCCGCCGTTCCGTCGCGGGGATGAAGGAGCGGTTCGACGTCGCCGGCGGCACCCGCGCCATCGACCAGGGCGTCCTGCGAAAGGACCTGGCCGCGCTGAGCGGTTATGACGAGGCTGCGGCGATGGCCGAGGCGATGCGGGATCAGCCCATGCGCGGCCTCAGTGAAGTCCTCTTCACCAGCGCCCTGAAGGGTGGGCGGTAAATCGAGCTTCTCGGCAACTGAAGCCAGTCCGCGGCGATAGGAGCCCCTTGAGACGCTTGTCGACGACGGCCGAACGCGCCTCACCCTCGCGCTCCACGAGGACGGGCGCCGTGGTCGGGAAATAGCGGCCGAGGCGATTACCGGCGATGCCGGCCGCCAGAATGGCAAGGCCTTGGCGCTCGATACACCGCCCTCCTCTCGCCTCCCCGCGTTCGCACCGGGCCCGGGCTCGAGGCGCCGCCCACGCCATGTCGAGCCCTTGGGCGGACCACCGACGAGCCTCCGTCGGTGCCGGCGGGTCGCCGCGAGGCACCAATTTCGCTTGCAAATTCCCGCCGAGTCCGACAAATGTCGTTTACAGGCCACGTGTACCTGGCGTGCCCCGGCCGTCGAATCGCCGTCGAGCCGGGGTCCTACCGGAGACTGTGGAAGCCTGCGAATCGGGGGCCTCGCGGACGAGGCCCCGCTAACCCGGTCGACCGAAAGGAGCTATCATGCCAGTCGGAACCGTGAAGTGGTTCAACCCGACCAAGGGGTACGGTTTCATCGAGCCCGACGACGGCTCGCGGGACGCCTTCGTCCATATTTCCGCCGTCGAGCGCGCCGGCCGTTCGACCCTCAACGAGGGACAGAAGGTCGAATTCGAGCTCGTTCCCGGCCGCGACGGAAAATCCTCGGCGGAGAACCTCGTCATCCAAGACTAGAGCGCTTCCAGCTCATCTGGAATCGCTCCAGGCCTCGAGGCGGCCGGCCGGTCGTCCGGCGCGCGGGCGCAGGCCATAGGGTCCGCTGCCGCGAGCGACGGAGCGCGCGAGCGGGCCCACCCAAAGCGGAGCCGCTCTAGCGCCGCCCCCAGGCATGGGGGACCGGCGCCAGCCGCTCTCCCACGCGGCCTCCCGGCCGCGCGATACCCGCCCCCGCCGGCCGGCGGGCGGCTGGGCTCGATTTCACCCATGTGATTCGTTGCGCCGCGCGCGCGGCGCTGGCCCGACCAAATTCCACCGTCATGGCGCGAGCCCACGGAACGGCTCCGAAATTCGCGCGTCCTCGGCAGTCGTTTCAAGACCATTCATCGAAGAGACAATAATAATAAAATTTATCGATGCTTTTATTATTTACAATTATTGATAATGAGTATAATAACACCTAAATTTTCGCAAACAAACATACCAATTCAACAAATAATTAATAGGCTAGCGCACTAGTGTCCGGTTAATAGTCAAATAGATTCAATTGGTTAGCATGGGGGTGGATTGGTGTCGTGGTTTCTGGATTTGTAAGCAATTGAAGGAGCGGTGTTTTTTCGAAGACGGTGAGGCTGAGGACCTGGAGGATTGTGTAGAGGCTGGCGTTGATAGCCAAGCGCTTCTTGACGATGGCGATCAACACATAGACGGAGACGGCGATCCAGATCTGGGATTTGACGGCGTTCTCGGAGGTGCCGTAGAAGCGCTTGATGCGCAGGTGCTGCTTGATCCATTTGAAGAACAGCTCGACCTGCCAGCGGCATTTGTAGAGCTGGGCGATGGTCAGCGCCGGCAGGGTGAAGTTGTTGGTCAGGAAGGTGAAGGCCTTGCCGCTCTCGGGGTCGCGGTATCGGACGCGGCGGAGCCTGTCCGGGTAGTCGGTGGCGGTGTGCTGGCCGGCGGTGCGGATGGTCTGGTCGCAGCGCAGGCCGGTGGTCTTGTCGATTGCGCGGGACGCGATCCTGCGGAACTGGAACTTGGCCCGTGCCCGGACGACGAAGAAGGCGGCGCCCTGGCTCAGGCGATGGAGGCGGGCGAAATGGATGTATCCGCGGTCCAGGACGTAGAAGGCGCCGGGCTCGGGGACCAGCTCGTCGAGCACCCTCACGTCGTGCCATCGGCCGTCGCTGATATGGATGAAAGTTGGGATATTGCCGCGCAGATCCAAGAGGGTGTGGAGCTTGATGGCGGCCTTGGTGCGCTGGAACGGGGCCCAGGGGAAGACCGCGAGGCAGAGGTCGATGGTGGTCGAGTCGAGGGCATAGACGGTGTGGTCGAGCTCGAGGCCGAAGCTGTCTTGGGCATAGAGCGGCCGGGCGATGCGGATCAGCGCCTGGGCGAAGTCGGCATGGATGCGCCAGTCGCGCCTCTCGTTGGCGTCGGCCAAGGTGGCGCGGGCGACGCGCCCGCGGATGCCCATGTGGTAGAGCTTGGTGTGCTGGGCGCGCAGGCAGGCCTCGATGTCGCGCAGGCTCTCGCGATAGGTCAGCTGCGCGAAGGCCATGCACAGATACCGATCGAGGCAGGAGAAGCTTCGCAGCCTGCGATCGCCGCCGTAGCGGTGGACGCAACGGCGCAAGCTGTGCACGGGCAGATGGTCGATCACCTGGGCGAAAACGATCTTGCCTGCATACATGAGCCATGCTCCTGACCGGGAAGGCAGGAGCATGTCTGGCTTAACACCGGGAGTTCAAGTCGGTGACACGCGAATATCCCGAAAGAACGTTTAACCACAACCCACTAACCGGAAAACCGCCGCAGTTAACCGGACACTAGTGAGGCCAGCGATAGGATACCCACAATGCAACTCGAAGAGTGAATCAACGCCAATCGGTCGGACACATCCGCTTTGCCAACGACGACCGTCCGGGGAACGGGCCACGGCACGATGCCCGGATAGCGGGGCGGACGATCGGCGATTTCAGGAGGGCCGCGGCGCGGTAATTTGGAGATGGCAAGGATACGGCTAAACCATGTTTCCCAATCCCTCGGCTTCGAGGCCGAGACGCTCTCGGACATGGAGCATATCGGCCCGCGAATGTGGGGCCGGCGCGAGGGCCCGCGCCCCGAGCCGGCGGGCGACGACCGGCGCAAGGCAGTCCAGATTTACCGCAACTGGTCGGAGCACAAGCCGGAGGATAACCCGCCGCCCTGGAGCAAGCGCTCGCTGATCGCCTGCGGATGCCTGGGCGGGCACTGTGTGTACGGCTGCCTCACCGGCCGCGGATCGACCATCTCGATCAGCGACATCGGGCGCGAATTCGCCCAGCGCCTCGACGCGCCGGCGGAGGATTTCGACGCCGAGCTCTACCCCAGCGCAGTGGTGATCGGGATCTTCACCCAGCTCCGGGAGAAGCTCCTCGCCCATGCGGGGCCACATTTCGGCGAAGGCAGGTTCCCGACGGGCAGCTTCGAGATAATCCACTATCGCCTGATCATGCTGCCCTTCGGCAGCGACCTGCGGGACGACGGCCACTGGATGGGGCTCGCGAGCTGGAAGCCGGGCGGCTACCGGCGGCGAATGGGCCGCCAGGCCTGATCCTTCCTCCGGGACGCCCCGGCCCTCGGTCCGAGGCGCTTGCTAGAGCGTTTCCAGTTCGACCGGAATCGCTCCAGGCCGCAAGGCGGCCCGCCGGTCGTCCGGCGCGCCCGCGCAGGCGCGGACCTCTTGCTCTTGGTCCGCTGCCGCGAGCGAAACAATCGCTAGATTGGGTCCGATCGAAGCGGAACCGCTCTAGAACGCCACCTGGTCGCCGCCCTTGAGCTCGAGCATCTCGCGGGCCTCGTCCGGGGTGGCGATCTCGAGCGAGAGGTTCTCGAGGATGGCGCGGATCTTCGTGACCTGGGCGGCGTTGCTCTCGGTCAGCTTGCCCTTGGCGATGTAGAGGCTGTCCTCCATGCCGACACGCACGTTGCCGCCCATGATGGCGCCCATGGTGCAGAACGACATCTGGTGCCGGCCCGCCGCCAGGATCGACCAGTAGTAAGAGTCCCCGAACAGGCGGTCGGCGGTGCGCCGCATGAACATCATGTTGTCGTGCTCGGCCCCGATGCCGCCCAGGATGCCGAAGATGGTCTGCACGAAGAAGGGCGGCTTGACGAGGCCGCGATCGAGGAGGTGGGCCAGGTTGTAGAGGTGGCCCACGTCGTAGCACTCGAACTCGAACTTGGTGCCGCAGCCCTCGCCCAGGTCCTTGAGGATGCGCTCCATATCCTTGAAGGTGTTGCGGAAGATGAAGTCGCGGCTGTTCTCCAGGTGCTCGCGCTCCCACGCGTACTTGAACTCCTTGTAGCGGTCGAGCATGGGGAAGAGGCCGAAGTTCATGGAGCCCATGTTGAAGGACGCCATCTCGGGGCTGGCGCGCAGGGGGGCGGCCAGGCGCTCGTCGAGGCTCATGCCGTGGCCGCCGCCGGTGGTGATGTTCACGACTGCGTTCGACGCCTGCTTGATGCGCGGCAGGAACTCCATGAAGACGGCCGGGTCCGGCGTCGGGCGGCCGTCCTTGGGGTCGCGGGCGTGGAGGTGGAGGATGGCGGCACCCGCCTCGGCCGCGCCGATGGCCCCCTCGGCCACCTCGCTCGGCGTGATCGGCAGGGTGTCCGACATGGTCGGCGTGTGGATCGACCCGGTGACGGCACAGGTGATGATGACTTTTCCGCTTCTGGCCATGGTGTGGTCCCCTCGTTTGCCGCGATGCCCCCCTTGGGCCTCTCGCGGCGGAGTGTAGTCCCGCCCCACCGGCCTGTCATGCGCGGCCGTGCCGCGACGGTGAGTACCAGTGGAGAGAACACGACAAAAGAATCCCCCTCTCCCCGGTGGGGAGAGGGATCGAAGCGTCGGATTCGAGTCGCTAGGGCTTCTCGAACGCCGCCACCACGGGGGCGTGGAGGGAGTCGGGCCGGGCCGCGACCTGGGGTGCTGCGACCTCGTCGCCGAGGGCCTCGTTGTGGACCTCCGAGCCGCGGTACCAGGCGAGCAGGGCGCGCGAGACCAGGACGTGGTCGAGCATCACCCGTGCGCCCGCATGGACGACCGTGAAGCGCTCGGCGGGCGGGATCGCGCGCTCGAGCGGCACCATGACGCGCCCGGCGAGCCAGCCGCTGCCGGTGTCGCCCTCGCGCGCCATGATGATGCGCACGGGCACCTCGCGCGCATCGGCGTTGAAGTCGCCGCAGACGGCGATCAGCGCCCCCTCGTCGGCGTCGAGAAGCCGGTCGACGAGGAGGCGCGCCTCGAGCGCCTGGCCGGCGCGTTTCATCGCCGCGAGATAGAAGCCCTCGGCCCAGCCGCCGGCGCTCTCCCACGCAAAAGGCCCGCGCTTCTGCCCGGCGACGACGGCGGCGAGGGGCGCGCGCAGATGCAGGTTGACGGTGTGGAGGGTTGCCCCGCCACCGAGATCGAGCTGGGCATGGAGGATGGGCCGGTCCCACACCACCTCGGCGGCCTGGGTGGCGGCGGGCCGCGCCGTCGCCGGGCGGTAGACGGGCGGGGACACGAGGTCGTGGCGGACCTGGGCATGGGCCAGGACCGGGAAGCGGCTGAGGATCGCGAGGTTGTGCACGTCGAAGGCGCCGTGGCCGCGCGGGCCCTCGGTGGCGATGCGGTGGTAGCCGCCATAGCGCGTCCCCTCGATCAGCGCGTCGAGGGCCGCGAGCCGGCGCGGCGCGTGGCGGCCCGAGTGCTGGCCGTTGACTTCCCGCAGGCACAGGACGTCGGCGCGCAGGCGCTCGAGCTGCGGGCGCAGGACGGCGACGCGCGCCGCCAATGGTGGCTCGAGCCCCGGCCGGTCGTCGAGGCTCTCCAGATTGAAGGTGGCGATGCGGAGCTGCATGTGCCTCTCGATGGCGCGTGCGTTTTCTCTCTATGCGCCGCGGCTCTCACGCAATGCAACATTCAGGATCTCACCCCCCCCCCCCCCCCCCCCCCCGCGCGACGGCGGCAACAGGAGGATCGGCCGCCCGAAGCTTGGAAGCCGCGAATTCGCGACGGATATCGGCCTCGGTGGGCGCCACAAATTTCGCCCTACTTCTTGCTACGCGAAGTCCATTCAAGCCGCCCGCGTCAGCCGGGCGACCTTGATCCGGTCCGCGTGCTTCATGGCCCGGGCGAGGTCGTAGGCCGCCTGGAGGCGGAACCACGTGTCCGCGCCGCCACCGAACGCCTTGTCGAGCCGGATCGCCATCTCCGGCGAGAGGCCCGCGTGGCCGTTCACGATGTCGGACAACTGCTTGCGGCTGACACCCAGATGTCGCGCCGCCTCGGTCACGGTGAGCCCGAGGGGCACCAGGCAATCTTGGCGGACCGACAGCCCCGGATGGAGCGGATTCTTCATCGGCATGTCTACACCTCTCCCTTTGGCCTCTCAATGATAGTCGATCAAATTCACGTCACGGGCGTGGCCGTCCTCGAAGCGGAAGACGATGCGCCAGTTCCCGGAAATCGTGACAGACCAATACCCCGCAAGTTCGCCCTTCAAGGGATGCAGCCGGAAGCCGGGCAGGCCCATGTCGCCGACCTCGGAAGCCTCTTCCAGGCGGGCGAGAACACGCTCGACCTTGTCGGCATGCTCCGGCTGCACCTTCCGCCGGTCGCCTCTCTCGAAGAGAAGTCTGAGGCCCTTGTGGCGGAAGCCGACGATCATGGCGAGTACTGTAACCTGTCACCACTCAGCTTACAATCTTCTTCGATCGCGACCGCCTCTTTGCGAACTCTCCCAACGGCTCCGATTGCCTCGTGGGACAGCCTGCGACGCGGAAGGCTTCGTCCATAGAAACCTCGCACGGGTGGCCACACGGGCCGCCCCTCGGCGCTCGGGCTTCACGCCGGCGGCCCCTTCCGTATAGAGGATCAGACGCTTCAAGCCCTTTAGCTCACCCGCCACCACCGCGACCCGATCGAGGTACTGGCGGTCGACGATCATGGTGTCGGCCCGCGAATCGTTGATGATATGGGCCAGGATGGCGCCCCGGTAGTGGACGTTGACCGGCACCTCGATGGCGCCGAACTTGGCCAGGGCGCACCAGATCTGGATGTAGTCGATGACGTCGGGCACCATGATGAGGACCGTCTGACCCATCTCGATGCCCAAGCCCATCAGGCAGCGGCCCAGGCAGTTGGAGGCGAGGTCAATCTCGCGGTAGGTGTATCCGCGCTCGGGCGTGACGATCCAGGCCTTGTCGCCGCAACGCTCCACCCGCTTGCGCAGGACGACCTTCAGGGTCTGCTCGGACCTCGGATCGGCCGCCGACACCATCGCCGCGGCTCCCCCCCGCCTCACGCCTCACGCGAAAATGCCAGGCCGCGCCCGAGAGCGGTGTCGAGGCGGGGCGGTGCGGGTCAGCGCGCGAGCGCCCCGATCGCCGTGCGTGCGTGCGCCAACGCTTGCTCCCGCGGCAGGCCCACGGCGAGGCGCGGATCGTACAGGATCCGCAGCAGCACCTCGTCGAGGGGCGAAAGGCCGGCCGGGCCGTCACCGTCCGCGAGGATCGAGGGCGCCGTCGCCGCCGCGGCGTTGCGCAGGCCGAGGACCCGCACCAGCGCCCCGAGCACGCAACGCCGGATGCTCTCGGGCGGCTGATCGCTATTCACGATGATGACGGCGTAAATGATGCTCGCATCGTCCCAGTCGTAGGTCAGGAAATAGCAGGTGCCGGCGGCGCGCTCGACGACGCGGGACAGGAAGTCCTTGTCGGGCCCGTACTTCATGCCGGCGTTGTACATGTTGTGGCCATAGGTGAAGTGGACGATCAGGTTCTGGTCGCTCGCGGTGCGCGGCACGCTTGCGATGGCCAGCCCGGTGATCGCGGAGAGCTCCGCCGCGTAGCCTCCGACCGCCTCGCGAAAGGCGATCGAGCCATCGCCGATCAGCTTGAGCCGGACGGATCCGGTCCATTTGCCGAGCCGCTCCGGTGCCGGCAAACGCGCATCGTCGGTGCCGAAGACGAACGCGTCGAAGAGCGTCAGCAGCCCCTCGGCGTCGGGCAACGGGTCCGCCCGGGCGGCGGGCGCGGCCGTCAGCAGAGCCGCGAGGCAGGCGGGGAGCAGGACAGGGACGAGGCGCCAGTACATGCCGCGAAACTCCCACGCTCGGGAGGTGGGTTCAAGGGGTCACGCGGCGTGCCTCCCCGGGCAAGGCGCGCGAGGGGTGGTGGGATGCGCCGGGAAACACCATATTAGCGCTGGCGGAAGACCGCGCAAACGCGAGCAAGAGGAGGGCGCGATGACGGAGAAGCTGGTGAGGACGGATGCGGAATGGCGCGAGCATCTCTCGCCCGAGCAGTACGAAGTCTGCCGCCGAAAGGGCACGGAGCGCCCCTTCACGGGCAAATACAACGACCACAAGGGCAAGGGCACCTATAAGTGCGTGTGCTGCGGCAACCCCCTCTTCGCCTCGGGCACCAAGTTCGAATCGGGGACCGGCTGGCCGAGCTTCTACGCCCCGCTCGACGAGGCGAAGGTCCACACCGAGACTGACGACAGTCACTTCATGCGCCGGACCGAGGCGATGTGCGCGGCCTGCGATTCGCACCTCGGCCACATATTCGAAGATGGCCCCGCGCCCACGGGCTTGCGCTACTGCATGAACTCGGCCGCCCTCGATTTCGAGCCGAAGGACTGATACCGGACGGCGACGAGCGGCGCCCGAGCGACATAGGAAGCCAGGGCCGCGGCCGCCCGGCACCCGAGGAGACAAATGATCGGCCTGTCTCGAGGCCGATGAGGTTGAGCCGGAGGCGCCACTGGCAGTCTTAACCGGGCATTAACCCAGAATAAGCTAAATTTCAGGCGGTACGTCTGCCGACACCGCGGCGGACGGTGGCTTACGGGACCTTGCCGTGTCGAAATCGATACCGGAGATCAGTGGCGGCGCTTCCGAAGGCGCCTGGGACTATTCGGACCTGGCCGTACATTTCGTCGATGATTACCGTTCGATGCACCTCACCATGCGCTCGATGCTGCTCGCCATGCGCATCCGCGATTTCACCTGCTACAGCGACCCCAGGGAATCGATCAAGCGCATGGAGGTCCGCATCCCCGACCTCATCATCACCGACTACTACATGTCGCCCATCGACGGCATCCAATTCGCGCGCATGATCCGCAAGGAGGACGCCTGCGCCGATCAGTTCGTCCCTATCATCCTCCTCACAGGCTACGCGACGTCGAGCCTGGTCGAGCGGGCGCGCGACAACGGCATCAACGGCGTCCTCGCGAAACCGCTTTCGATCAACCCGCTCTACCGGCGGATCTCGGCGATCGTCGAGGAGAACCGCCCCTTCATCCAGGGGCAGGAGTATTTCGGGCCCGACCGGCGCCGCAAGGAGCGCATCTTCGACGGACCCGACAAGCGCCATATGAATCTCGAGTTGCAGACCGTCGTATGACGGGCCACGCTACATCCGAGGCATCAGGCAAGGCCAGGACATGAGTAAGTCTTCGAGCTACAAGGTCATCATTCCGCCCAACAGCCTGTCGGAAAAGGTGACCTGGAACCAGGCCGACAACATCGAGCTCATCGAAAAGAGGGCCGCGAAATGGATGCGTGTGGCCCAAGACGAAGCGCAGACGCACCTGATCGAGGACGTGAGGCAATTCGACCAGATCGTGCGCGAAATCGCCGGCATAAAGCCGATTCCATCCGACCAGCTCCTCAAGGTCCTGCGCTTTGCCAACGATATCCGGACGCAGGCCGCCGTGTTCCAATTCGACGAGCTGACGACCATCGCATCGGCCGTCTGCGAGTTCGTCGACCGCTCGCCGAAGACGGCCGCCGTGCGCGTGGACGCCCTCCTCGCCTTCTCCGAGGCCATGAAGGCGGTGGTGGCCCATGCCGACGGCGGCGGCACCGGAAGGACGGACAAGGAGCTGGCCGACGCCGCCGTCAAAATGCTCAAGATCGTCACCCGGCCCTGATACATAGCCGCGCGCCCTCGGCCCATCCCCGGGGCCGGACCGCACCCACTTCCCGAATGTGCCGCGCTGACAACCGGCCCAATGGGCGAAACGTTATTTCGTATATTCTAGAATAATCGTTGACACAATTCCGGGCACGCGCCATACTGCGGCCCATGGAAATCGGTGACGCGGCATTCTGCCTGGAGAAGCTGGGCAACCCCAAGCGGTTGGAAATCGTGCGCCTGCTGGTGCGCTCGGGGCCAGAGGGGCTGACCGTGGGCGCGGTGCAGCGCCATCTCGGCATCCCCGGCTCGACCCTGTCCCATCACATCCAGCACCTGGTCCATGCGGGCCTCGTGCGCCAGACGCGCGAGGGGCGGGTGCTGCGCTGCACGCCCAACCTCGCACTCCTGCGGGCCCTCGTGGATCTGCTGCTGGCGGAGTGCTGCGCCGGCTTGCCGGCACCGGCGGCGGACTGCCCGGGGACCCACGCCCAGGCCGAATTGTCGGACGCGGGCTGAGGCCGCCGGCGGCGAAGGCATGGATGGGCCGATGCGCGAGAACAATACCATGATTCCGGATCATTCGAACCTTATCGGGTGGGAGGGACGGCGATGACGGCCTTGATTCTGGCGGCGCGCAACTCGCGGGCCGCGCGCTGGGCCCAGGACCGGGTTCTCCTGGCCCTCGCCCTCTTCTTCGCGGGCCTCCTGGCCATCGATCCGGCCCAGGCGCTGGCGAGCGGGGCCTTCGTGGTCGACGCGCTGCTCGGCATCGCACCCTTCCTCGCCCTCTCGGTCGGGCTCGCCGCCTGGCTCAAGGCCGCCGGCGCGGACCGCCTTATGGCCCGCTTGATCGGCCGCGCGCCCCTTCTCATGGTCCTCGTGGCGGCGACGGCCGAGGCCCTTTCGCCCTTCTGCTCCTGCGGCGTGATCCCGGTGGTGGCGGGGCTCCTGGCCGCGGGCGTGCCGCTCGCCCCGGTCATGGCCTTCTGGATATCCTCGCCGCTGATGTCGCCCGAGCAGTTCGTGCTCATTGCCGCCACAATCGGCACCGGATTCGCGGTGGCCAAGACAGTCGCGGCCTTCGCCATCGGCCTCGCGGGCGGCTTGGCCACCCTCGGCCTCGTCCGCCTGGGCTTCTTCGCCAACCCATTGAACGCCGGGGCCGCCGGAAGTTGCGGGCCCGCATGCGGCGGCGGGCCGGGTGAGCCCGAGGTTCGCTGGGCCTTCTGGCGCGCGCCGGCGCGGCGCCAGGCGTTCGGGCGCGAGGCGTGCGACATCAGCGTCTTCCTCGGCAAGTGGCTGGCGCTCGCCTTTGCCATCGAGAGCCTGATGGTGGTCTACCTGCCGCCGTCGCTGATCGCGGGGCACCTGAGCGCCGACAGCGTCTTCGCCATCCCCATCGCCGTGGCGGTCGGCGTGCCGGCCTACCTGAACGGCTACGCCGCCATCCCGGTGGTGGCGGAGCTGCTGGCGATGGGCATGGCGCCGGGTGCCGGCCTCGCCTTCATGCTGGCCGGCGGCGTGACCAGCATCCCCGCCGCCATGGCCGTCCTGGCCATCGCGCGCAAGCCGGTGTTCGGCCTCTACATCACCATCGCCATCCTCGGCTCCCTCGCCTTCGGCTACGCCTATCAGGCGGTGCCCATCGTCTAGAGCGGTTCCAGCTCGACTGGAACCGCTCCAGGCCTCGAGGCGGCCCGCCGGTCGTCCGGCGCGCCCGCGCAGGCGCGGACCATTCGGTCCGCTGCCGCGAGCGACAAGAAAGCGAGAGTGGTTCCAGCTCGACTGGAACCGCTCCAGGCCTCGAGGCGGCCCGCCGGTCGTCCGGCGCGCCCGCGCAGGCGCGGACCATTCGGTCCGCTGCCGCGAGCGACAAGAAAGCGAGTCCATTCCAAATGGATCCGCTCTCGTGGCGCGGGCTTGACGCGGGCGGGCGGCGGCACCCAAGGTCGGGTCGCGCAACATCCACCATACGGGCCCCTTGCCGTGAAGTCGCCGTTCCCCGTCCCCTACCACTGGACCCTCCGCACCTGGGTCGGCCGGCACCCCGGGCTCTTCGCCGCGATCTACCGTCTGGGCAACCGCGACGAGGAGCGCCTCTGCGGGCCGGAGACGGATTTCGTCATCGACGGCTTCCCGCGCTCGGGCAACAGCTTCGCGCACTACGCGCTCGTCCACAGCGCCCGCCGGGACCTGCGCTTCGGCCTTCACATCCACACCCCGGCGCCGGTCATCATCGCCGCCAAGCTGGGCATCCCGGCGCTCGTGGTCCTGCGCGAGCCGGCGGACGCCGTCGCCGGGGCGCTGGTGAAGAACCCGCGCTTCCGCGCCCCCGACCTCTTGCGCGCCTACCGCCTCTACTATGCGAGCCTGCTGCCACTGGCCGCCCATTTCGAGGTCTCGCCCTTCGCGTGCGCGATCCAGGATTTCGGCGCCATCATCGCGCGCGTCAACGCCCGCTTCGGCACCGATTTCGCCCCCCTCGACAAGGACAAGCAGACGGCCATCACGCCCGCCTTCCTGGCCATGGAGCGCGTCCTGAGGCGCCCCGCCCCCCGCGCCGACCCCGAGGCGGCCATCGCCGCCCACCCCCGGCTCCTGGAACGCGCGCGCGAAGCCCACGCCCGCTTCCGCGCCCTGGCCCCGCCGTCGGCGGTCGCCGATTTGGGCTCCTAATCCGCGTCGGGCTCATACCCGTGGGCCGCGAGCCAGGCCCAGCTCGGGCCGGGCCAGCGCACGGCACCGAAATCCACCCGCCCCAGGGCATCGAAGCCCACGCCCTCGGCCTCCAGCAGGCGTTGCTGCGTCGCCGTCCCGCCACCGCCCCGGCGCTCGCTGATGCGGCTCTGGCTGTTGATGACCCGGTGCCAGGGCACGCCGCTCCCTCCCGGGACGGCCGCCATGGCATAGCCCGCCATGCGCGCGCCGCAGCCGGCGAGCCGGGCGATCTGGCCGTAGCTCGCCACCTGGCCCGGCGGGATGAGGCGCACGAGGGCGTAAACCCGGTCGTAGCGCGATCCCTTGGCCGCGCCCTCGCTCCCCATGCTCCCCCTCCCCTGCGCGCGTCGCCGCCCGGCGGCGGTATTAAGGGATTCTTTAACACAGCCGGTGCATGATTCGAGCCTGGGTGCGCGTGGGTACCCGGATAAAGCGGCGGAGGAACACGACATGGCGCGCACGGCTTTGACACTGGCACTGGCGATCGGGCTGGCCCTTTCCGCGTCCGTGGGCGCGCGCGCGTCCGACCTCATCCATATCGACCGCGCCTGGGCCGCGCCGAGTTGGGGCGCGGACGAGCCGGGCGTGCTCTTCCTGAGAATCGTCAACCAGGGCGCTCTTCCCGACCGCCTGATCGTGATCCACAGCGACGCGGCGGCGGCGGCGCGCATCGGCGGCGGCAAGCCGCTCGCCGCCATCCCCCTCGACCCCGGCCGCACCCTGCGCCCCGACCATGCCGGCACCTATATCGAGCTGATCGGCCTCTCGGCACCGCTGGAAAGCGGCACCACCCTCCCCCTGCGCCTCCAGTTCGAGCGTGCCGGCTTCATCGATGTCGAGGTCCCCGTCGGCGCCACCGGCGAAGTCGCCATGGCCCCCGCCAAGGCCGACTGACCGGCTCCCGCCCGGCCCGGTCGCGGAGAGCCCCGCCCCCACCCCCTTGCACGACCCCCACTTGCGGCTAAGCTGCGAGCCGCAACTCTGTGGGGGCACCCATGCCCTGTGCGTTTCATGCCAAGCGGCCGTACCCGTTCCGCAAGCTCGGTCCGGGCTGCCAGTTCGCCGAGGACCCGGACCACCCGCTGGTCGAGTCCGGCGGCGCGCAATGGTGCCGCTTCCACCTGCCGCTCGACGCGCCGGACGCGGACGGGGTTCGCAAGGCGGACTGGGACGAGACGGCGGTCGCGGCCTTCAACGACGCCGTCTTCGCCCACATCGACGCGGCCAAGGCGGCCGGTGAAGTCGCCGACCTGACCGGCGTCGTCTTCCCCGGCGGCATCGCCTTCGATCGCTATCGCGGCGAAGAGGCCGCGCTACCAGCTATTTGCTTCATTGAGGCCCATTTCGGGGGCGACGCCGATTTCAGCGAGGCCCATTTCGGCGGCACCACCGATTTCCGCTTCGGCCGCACCGCCAATTTCCGCGAGGCCCGTTTCGGCCGCACCGCCAATTTCCGCGTGGCCTATTTCAGCGAGGCCCATTTCGGCGGCGACGCCAATTTCCGCGAGGCCCGTTTCGGCCGCACCGCCGATTTCCGCGAGGCCTATTTCAGCGAGGCCCATTTCGGCGGCGACGCCAATTTCCGCGAGGCCCGTTTCGGCGACGACGCCAATTTCCGCGAGGCCCATTTCGGCCGCACCGCCGATTTCAGCGAGGTCCATTTCGGCGGCACCACCGATTTCCGCGAGGCCCATTTCGGCGGCACCACCGATTTCCGCGAGGCCCATTTCGGCGGCACCCACAATTTCCGCTTCCTCGGCGGCACCGATTTCCGCGAGGCCCATTTCGGCGACTACGTCGATTTCCGCGAGGCCCATTTCGGCGGCACCGCCAATTTCCGCGAGGACCATTTCGGCGGCAACGCCTATTTCTCGGGAGCAGCCGAGGATGGGCGGGCCAGCGAGCGGCGCGAGACGGTGGCGCTCGAGAGCCGGCCGGGCGATGAGGGGGAAACCCTGACCGCGGGCGCGATCACCGCGCCCGCGCGGGTGGCGCGAAACGATTTCCAGCGGGCGGATTTCTCCCGCGCTTGGTTCGGTGGACCCGCCGTCTTCAGCAACCGCCGCTTCACCGACACCACAAAGTTCGTCGGCGCGACGTTCGACCGGGCGCCCCGGTTCCACAACGCCGTGCTGCACCAGGACACGGATTTCACGAAAGCGGAGTTCCTCGACAAAAGTGGGGAGGCGGCGCCTGCCTACCGCACCCTCAAGCTCGCCATGGAGCAGGTGCGGGCGCGGGACGAAGAGGGGATGTTCTACGCGCTGGAGATGGAGAGCCGGCGACGGCGCGACGATACGCCCAAGGCGGTGTGGCTGTTCTCACTCCTCTACAAGGCCGGCTCCGACTACGGGCGGAGCCTCGTCCGGCCGCTCGTGCTGCTGGGCGGCGTGACGTTTCTCTTCTATCTGCTCTACGCGGCGCTCGGGGCCGATGGGTGGGAAGTCGACCTGAGTGCGCCCCTGCGCCTCGCCATGGAGCAGATCGTGCGGCCCTTCGCGCTGCCCACCGTCGATTACGCGCGCGCGGCGAGCACTTCCGAATACGCCGCATGGGCGCAAGCCCTAGTCGACAACGCGCCCTTCGTCGCGCGGGCGCTGGGACTGATCCAGTCGCTCGCGAGCCTCGGCCTCATCGCGCTGTTCGTGCTCGCGCTCCGTCGGCGGTTCCGCATGGCGTGAGGGCGCGTGCCGCGGGCAGCGTCGATTTCACCACCAAGGCACCAAGGAATGCACGGCCGAGCGCCGACGGGTGCGCCGGCCGACAACTTGGTGTCTTGGTGCCTTGGTGGTTCGTTACTTTTTGGCGGCCGTCTCACATTCCCGCTTCGCGGGGCTCATTCTCCGCCCCTCACCCTCCCGCTTCGCGGGTCCCTCCCTCTCCCGGCGGGAGAGGGTTGGGGTGAGGGATTGGGAAGGGCCGCCCGGATTTCACCACCAAAGCACCAAGGCACCACGGAATGCACGGCCGGGCGCTGGTGCGCGCGCTGGCCGACAACTTGGTGCCTTGGTGCCTTGGTGGTCCAGAACTTTTCGGACGCCCTCACCCCACCCCGATCTGCTCGATGAGCTTGCCCTTGATGATCTTGCGGCTCGCGGTCATGGGCATGGCGGCGACCACCTCCACGCGCTCGGGCCAGCGCAGCTTCGCGATGCCCTTGGACGCCAGGTAGGCGCGCATATCCTCCAGAGTCAGGGCGGCGCCGGGGCTGAGGACGACGACGAGGCAGGCGCGCTCGCCCAACACCGCGTCCGGCACCGGCACGATGGCCGACTGGGCGACGGCCGGGTGCGCGTCCATGGCCAGCTCGACATCCACCGGGTTGATCTTCACCCCACCCCGGATGATGACGTCCCTGGCCCGCCCGGAGATGGCGACATGGCCGTCCCCATCGAGGCTCGCCAGATCGCCGGTGCGGAACCAGCCGTCGGGGCGGAAGGACTTGGCGTTGGCCTCCTCGTTGCCGAAATAGCCCGCGAACTGATACGGGCCTCGGGTCTCCAGGTGGCCCTCCTCGCCGGGCGGGAGAAGGGCGCCGTCGTCGCCCACGACGCGCGCCTCGTGCCCGTTCCACGCCACGCCCACGCGTGAGAGCCGCTTGGACCGAGGCGAATCGAGGGGCGGCATGACGGGGAGCAGCACCTCGCTCATGCCCCAGAGCTGATAGGCCCTCCCGTTCGTGCAAGCGTCGTCGATGATGCGCACCGCCTCCACCGGCGTGGGCGCGCCGCCGATATAGCTGCGCGCGAGGGTGCGCGTCACCTCGGGCCCCCACAGGCCGGCCTTCTCGCCCATGAAGACATGCACCGGGCCGCCGCAGAAGACGGTCGCGCGGGTGCGCTGGATCGTCTCGGCCAGGGCGGCGGGGGAATAGGCCGCCATGGTGGCGCTCGCCGCCCCCGCCGCCAGGGTGGTGACGACGATGATGAGGCCGAAGGCGTGGGTATAGGCGGGCGCGCACATCACCACGTCCGCGGACGAGAGGACGAAGGTGGCCCGCCCGCCGGCGCAGGCGGCGGAGAGGGTGCGGTGGGTGTGGAGAATCGCCTTGGGCGCCGCCGAGGTGCCCGAGGTGAAGGCGAGGACGGCCGGGTCGTCCGCGTCCGGCGGGTCCGCGATCTCCACGATCTCGGACGCGACCAAATCCTCGAATCGAATGCCGCCCGCCAGGGTGTCGCCCAAGGCGATCACGATCTCCAGCGCGGGCAGGGCGTCGCATAGGCCGGCCATGACCGGGCCCACGTCGTAGCCCTCCATGCCCGCGAAGCAGATCACCGCCCTGGCCCCGCCATGGGCCAGCAGGGGCTCGAGCTCGGCCGCCCGGTAGGGCATGGGCAGCATGCAGGGGACGGCGCCCACGATCTGGATGCCGAGGAAGACGGCCAGGAAATCGGGAGTGTTGGGAAGCTGGACGCCGATCACGTCGCCGCGCCCGAGCCCGAGGCCGAGGAGGCCCGAGGCGAAGCGCCGCGCCCGGTCGTCGAGCGCGGCGTAGGTGAGTGTCCCATCGGGGCCGATGGCGGCGGGGGCGTCCGGCGTCGCCGCGGCCCAGCCCGCCACCCAGCCGTGCGCCACCTCGTCCGTCCACCACCCGGCGTCCATATAGCGCCGCGCCAATTCGGGTGAATGGCGCGGGGCCGATGCGAGCGGAGCCATGCGCCGCCTCCCCAGTTCCGTCTCCCGGGCGCCGATGTTAGCCGCTGTCGGTCGCTGTTGCCACAGGATGCGGTCCGGGCCTAGGCTGGGGCGGTTCCGCTGCGTTATATCAGACGGCGATGAGCTTGACTCATCGCCGTCTGGCAAGCGCGATCGCGCGCCCGAGCTTATGCGAGGCAAGCCAAGGCCGCGGATGCGGCCGCCCGGCGCTTGAGGGAACATACGATCGGTCTCCCTTAAGGCCGATCGGTATTGGGGATTGGGTTCGATGCAGGATTTCATCGGCGTCGAAGGCGTGATGGGTCGCGAGCGCCTCGAGGCGCTGTCGCGGCGCTCGAACGCGCGCGGGCTGATCCAGCTCGCGGGCCACTTCGGCGCCTTGGGCGCCTCGACGGTGGCCCTCGCCTACACTTGGGGCACCTGGTGGGGGGTACCGATCTTCATCCTCCAGGGCATCCTCATCAACTTCCTCTACGCCCCGCAGCACGAAGCCAACCACTGGACCGCGTTCGAGAGCAAGTGGCTCAACGACTGGGTCGCGCGCCTGTGCGGCTTCCTGGCGCTCCGCTCCAGCGACTTCGAGCGCTGGGAGCATTTCGCCCACCACCGCAACACCCAGAATTGGGAGAAGGACCCCGAGCTGCTGATGCGCCGGCCCTTCGTCTCGGCCGGGCAGTACCTGATGATGTTCTCAGGATTGCGGCTGCTCGAGTTCCGCTTCCGTATGCTGTGGCGCCACGCCCGCGGCCACTTCCCCGAATGGTTCCTGACCGGGCGCCAGCGCCGCTTGATTGCCAAGGCGTCGCGCTGGCACCTGGGGGTCTACGCCGCCATCGCCGTCGCCGCCGTGGCGTTCGGGACCTGGTGGCCGCTCACCCTCTGGGTCGCGCCATACGCGGCGACCAAATGGGTCTATTGGATGCAGGGCCTGGGCGAGCACACGGGCCTCACCCACGAGCCCAACACCCTGCGTAACACCCGTACCTTCCAAACCAACTGGTTCATGCGCTGGGTCAATTGGAACATGACCTACCACACGGTCCACCACACCTATCCCGGCGTGCCGTTCTTCGCCCTGCCCCAGCTCCACCGTGAGGTCGAGGCCAAATTCGGCGCCCTGCCGACCGACCGCTACCTCCGCTTCCACTGGGGCATGGTGCGCGCACTCCTGTCGGGCCGGGACGAGCACGAGATCTGCGGCGATGCACCGGCCACTGCCACCGCCACCGCCACCGCCTGAGCCCACCGGGACCCGGCCCGGCCACCCACCCCAGGGAGACACCCATGCCCAAGCTCGAAATATTCCAGTCGCTCTGGGCCATGGAGCGGCGGGGGCCGGACGGCGAGGAATGGTCCCTCGAGGAAAAGTTCCGCATGATCGCCGCGGCGGGCTACGACGGCGCCTGCATCGACCTCGGCAGCGGCGACTTCGCGACGGCGATGAAGTCGAAGCCGCTCTTCGCCGCCCACGGCCTGCGCTGCTCCATCAACGCCTTCCCGGACAGTGTCGAGGGCCTGAAGCCCGTGGTCGAGATGGCCCACGACTTCAATGCCGTCGCCGTCGTGGTCAACGGCCGGGTCTTCCCCTATACGCCCGAGGAGGGGGCGGACGCGGTGCGCGGCTGGCTCGCCCTGGGCGCCGAGGCGGACTTGGCGGTCCATGTGGAGACCCACCGCCTCACCCTCACCAACGACCTCCTCTACACGCTTCAGCTCATGGACCTGGTGCCCGAGATGGAGCTCGTCGCCGACGTCTCGCACTTCGTCGTCGAGCGCGAGATGCCGCACCCGGTGGACGGCATCTGGGGGGAGATGATGGACCGGATCCTGCGCCGCTCGGTCTCCTTCCAGGGCCGCGTCGCCGGCCGCGAGCAGGTGCAGCTCCAGATCGGCTTCCCCCAGCACCAGGGCTGGGTCGAGACCTTCTTCGGCTGGTGGGAACAGGGGTTCCGCTACTGGCGGGCGCGGCACGGCGCGGACGCGGTGCTCAACTTCCTTTGCGAGCTCGGCCCCCCGCCCTACGCCATCACCGGGGCCGACGGCTACGAGCTCTCCGACCGCTGGGCGGAGGCGCTCGAGATCAAGGCCCGCATCGAGGCGATCTGGGATCGGCTCGAGGCCGAGGAGGGCTGAACCGAAGTCGAAAGGGGGGCCAGAAGATGGGCCAGTTCGATGCGCTGCTCGAACCCATCACCATCAGGGACACGACCATCCGCAACCGGACCCTGAGCACGGGCCACGCGCCCGGCTACGGCCTGGGTGGCATGCCGGCCGAGCGCTACCAACTCTATCACGAGGAGAAGGCCAAGGGCGGCATCGGCCTCACCATCTTCGGCGGCACCACGACCTTCTGCGTCGATTCGCCGGCCATCGAGTACAACTCCCTCTACGCCGGGACCGACGACATCATCCCCTATTTCAAGCAGTTCGCCGACCGGGTGCACCAGCATGGCGGGCGCCTCATGTGCCAGCTCTCCCACACGGGCCGGAAGATGCCGTGGGACCGCGACCCATGGCTGCCGCCCATGGCCGCCTCCCGGGTGCGTGAGCCATTCCACCGCACCTTCCCCAAGCCGATGGAGGATTTCGACTTCCCGCGCGTGATCGAGGCCTATGGCCAGGCCGCGCTGCGCTGCCGCGACGGCGGCCTCGACGGCTGCCAGATCCAGTGCGGCTGGCACAACCTCGTCGATACCTTCCTCTCGCCCTCGGCCAACAAGCGCACGGACGAATACGGCGGCGGCCTCGCGAGCCGCTGCCGCTTCGCCCTCGAAATCTTCGCCGAGGTGCGCCGGGTGGTGGGGGACGCGTTCGTCGTCGGCGTGCGCATGTCGGCCGACGAGATGCTGGAGGGCGGCCTCACCCAGGCGGACTGCATCGAGGTCGGGCGCATCTTCGCGGCGAGCGGCCTGGTGGACTTCTTCGACGTCACGGCCTCGCTCGCCTGGGACAAGCACACCATCGCGCTCTCCATGGCGACCATGGAGCTGCCACCCGCGCCCTACCTCCATCTCGGCAGCGTCTTCAAGCGCGAGCTCGGCGTCGTGGTGTTCCACGGTGCCCGCATCGCCGAGCTCGAGGTCGCGAACCAGGCCATCGCCGACGGCCATGTCGATATGGTCGGCATGACCCGGGCGCATATCGCCGACCCCCATATCGTGAAGAAGCTCACCGAGGGGCACGCCGAGGACATCCGCCAATGCGTGGGCGCGAGCTGGTGCATCGACCGCGCCTTCCTGCAGGACACGCTCTGCATCCAGAACGCCGCCACCGGGCGCGAGCGCACCATGCCCCACACGATCGTGAAATCCGACGGACCGGCGCGCAAGGTGGTCATCGTCGGCGCCGGCCCGGGCGGGCTCGAGGCGGCGCGCGTCTCGGCCGAGCGCGGCCACCATGTGGTGCTGTTCGAGCGCGACGAGAGCACGGGCGGCCAGATCAACATCGCGGCATTGGCGCCCAAGCGCGATTCGCTCTCCGGCATCGTGCGCTGGCTCGACCAGCAGGTGCACAAGCTCGGCGTCGACCTGCGCCTGGGCGCGGACGCGGGCGCCGAGGCGGTGCTGGCGGAATCCCCGGACGTGGTGGTGATCGCGACCGGCGGCGACCCGGACCTGGGCGACTTCCCGGGGGCCGAGCTCGCGGTCTCGCCCTGGGACGTGCTCGCGGGCCAGGTGGAGCCGGGCGATACAGTGCTGGTCTACGACGACGACGGCCGCGAGCCCGCCCCCTCGGCCGCGGTCTTCCTGGGCCAGCGGGGCTCCCGGGTCGAGCTGGCGACGCCCGACCCGCAGGCCGCCGAGGAGATCGGCATGAACAATATCGGTGTGCAGAAGCGCGCCCTCTACGGCGCCGGGGTCGTGCTCTCGCCCGATCTGCGCATGCGCCGGATCTACCGCGAGGGCAACAAGCTGGTCGCCGTCTTGGGCAACACCTTCACCGACGAGGAGGAAGAGCGCGCCGTGGACCAGATCGTCGCCACCCACGGCACCGTCCCGCGCGACGGCCTCTACACGGCGCTCCGCGAGCGCTCGCGCAACCGCGGCCAGATCGATCTGGACGGCATGGCGGCGGGATCGCCCACGCCCATCGTCACCAACCCGGCCGGCGCCTTCGAGCTCTACCGCGTCGGCGACGCGGTGGCGAGCCGCAACATCCACGCGGCCATCTACGACTCCTTGCGCATCTGCAAGGGGCTGTGAGGGGTGTAACGCTGGGCGCCGTCACGGGACGAGCTGGCTGTGCAACCAGTCTCCCGCGAACTCATCTCCGAGGCTAATTCTCTGTTTAACAGGGAAAATACAGGGAAATTTTCTCTTTTGCAGGGATTCAGAAGCTTTCCTGTGTTCGAAACATGGCAGAAACGCTAGTGTTTTCGGTCCAATTCCCTAAACCATGTAACAGGGAATTTATTCGAACGAACAGGGATTTTGTTCGGGAGAACAGGGAATTCTACTGGTCTACGGCGGCAGCCGCGGCGGCCCAAGCTGGACGGGCTGTCAGTAGCACAAGGTATGTCCGGAATGTGTTGTCCCTCCCATTTATTCCATCCATCGCAGAAACCTTGGAATTTTGCATCACCACCGGATACCCTTTCCGGCATGCATAAGATCATCGAAATCTTCGCGGACCGCGCGGCGCTCCACACAGAAATCCTTGCCCTGCGACAGCAGGTAGCTGTCCTGAAACGGCAAAGGCCCCGGCCATCGCTTCGGAAGGCAGATAGGGTTTTCTGGGTCATCCTGTCTTGCCTATGGCCTGGCTGGCGCCACGCCCTGGTAATCGTCAGGCCCGAGACCGTCATCGGTTGGCACCGCAAGGGGTTCAGGCTTTTCTGGACATGGAAGTCGCGGCGGAGAAAGCCGGGCCGACCACCGGTGTCGAGGGAGATCCGCCATCTGGTCCGACGGATGTCGCGGGAGAACACACGGTGGGGCGCACCTCGGATCCATGGCGAGCTTTTGAAGCTTGGCTTTTCCATCTCCCAGGCCGCCGTCTCGAAATACATGGTCCGTTACCCATCGCCGCCATCGCAGTCGTGGCGGACATTCCTTACAAATCACGCCGATTGCCTGGCGTCGATCGATTTCTTCGTGGTCCCCACGGCCACGTTCCACCTCCTGTTCGGGTTCATCGTGCTCCACCACGAGCGCCGCCAGATCGTGCATTTCGGTGTCACGGCGAACCCGACGATGGCGTGGGTCGCACAGCAGATCCGAGAGGCATTCCCGTGGGGCACGGCGCCGCGGTACCTGATCCGCGACCGGGACGGCGCATACGGGCAATCGTTCCGCTCGACCGTGACGGCGATGGGCGTGGAAGAGGTCGTCACGGCGCCACGGAGCCCGTGGCAAAATCCGTATGTGGAACGCCTGATCGGCAGCGTGAGGCGCGAATGCCTGGACCATTCGATCATCCTCAACGAGCGGCATTTGCGGCGCATTCTTGGCTCATACCTCGACTATTATCACGGTTCAAGGACCCACTTGTCGCTCGGCAAGGACACCCCGGATGGACGACCCGTTCAGCCGGCCGGGTCCGGAACGGTCGTTTCCTTGCCCAAGGTCGGCGGTCTGCATCATCGTTACGAACGCCTCGCGGCCTGACCACCCCGGCTCGGATTCGATCAATTCCTCTCTGTGGCAACGTGGACGCTGCCGGCATCCGCATGCCCTTGCATAGGTTCGCTGGCACGATCCGGCGGAATAAGCATCGTGATGACCGCGCCCATGGTCGATTACAAAATCCACTGGCTCAAAATGATGTCCGTGCCGGAGAGCCGAGCCGTCGTTGGGAGGCACGATGGAATAAATGGAAGGGACACCGCTTGATGTGTCAGAGTAGCCCGCAATGGGGCGAACGTCATCGGGACGCGTTCTACTAATGAACCAAGCTCCAGAATGAACTTTTTCTGCCGTGCTCGCGGCGTAATCTAGCTTCGTAAGTATCATGCGCTTCATATGCCCCGAAATCCTCGATTGCCGAAGCAAGACTGGAACACTCCATGAGATGTCGTGCGGCATGCTTGTATCGGCTGGAGCGGCTATATGTCAGTGCGAAGTCGATCATGGTGCGAAGCACCAGCGTCGCGGCTAACGGATACTTGCCAGCCATCGCGCTGGCGGCCGGGGTCAATATCTCATAGTGATTGCCGTCTAAATCCGGCGCCTGCCGGATAGTGAACGCGGCCGCTCTGTCTAGGGCGGGCCACGATATGAAGAATGACAGCGCCTCGAGTAGGCTGTCGTAGTTCTGCGCATAATCGAGCGCCCGCTCCTCGGCTTCAAGATCGTCAAAGTCGGCCAAGCGCTTCAGATAGGCGCGCAGATGCGGGATCGACAACGATCGCTCGAAGCACGACCAGCGATCTGCCTGGGCCTCGTCGCCACGGCCGAGTGCGTCGAGCACATCGATCCGTGCGTCCTTCCACTCCAAAGTCGACCAGCCCCTGCTATCCTGTTTGTGCTCGGCAGCGTCGATCGTATGCAATGCTTCTTCGGGCCTGTCCGCAGCAAGCAGCCGCCGGGCGATTCGCGCGGCAATATTCGGTACCTTTCTCCTTTGCTCGTCATATTGGGCTATGAATGCGTCGACGTCGCCCTGGGCATCCGCGATCTCCGTCAGTGCAAGGTGTGACGTCCTGGTCCGGGACCGTCCAGGTTCTTTGGACAGCGCGATCATCCGCTGTTTCAAGTGCTCCAGGCCTTTCAGCCCCAAGGCCGGTATAAGAACATGGATCAGGGAATCGTACTGGCCATAGCCGTTGTCGGCCAACGCGCGGAACGCATCGTCGGCGAGCATTTCCTGATCGGGCTTTGCTGCTTTCGCAATCTCGCCGAGGTCGTTGGCTGCGTCGTGGAAGAGGCCGATCACGGTTCCACTGCTATCATCGCAACGCTCGAAGACAGAGCCGGCCAGTGCCATGAAACGCCACATCAGTTCCAGTCCCTCGGAAGGATTGCGTTTGGCCACCTTGTTGACGATGGCGCGGCGTTGAATTTGCAAATCATCGACCAGGGCCCGTCGGTTCTGCCAGTCGACGAACTCGCGGGAGCGGGCGATCGTCGCCAGCCGCTTGCGGATTTCACCCGCAACGGCGGCGGGGCTCTCCTCGCCGGCCAGCTCCAGCCTGAGCCGACGTTTGGCCAAGGTGTTACCGGTGCTGATCTCGATCAACAGTTCGGCAAGCCGACGGGCGCCCAGCGCCTCGAGATTCTTCGCGTTCAGTGTCTTCTTCGAAGCCATCAGCTTAGCCATACCGCTCTGGAATGACCTGTCCCTTCTATAAACTCCGTCCGGCGCAGAAACCCTGGTATTTTGAGTGTCCCGGCCACAGGCTTCGCTGGAGCGCCGAAGGACGTCCAGTTGATGACGAGGCGCGATGATCTCGAGCTGTCGCATGGCGCGATTGCGAAAGATCGAGAGAACGCCGTGAAGCAGGATCGTGTGCGGGTCACAAACGCTATCGGGCACCACCCTGAAAGGTCCGGATTTCTGCGCCGGACGGAATTTATAGGAGGGACAGGGGACAAAAAGCGAGTATCTAATCTCAGCGTCATCAGCATTGTCATATGCGACAGCGAAGGCGTTGAAATTGAAATGCGGGAGGTCTACTCAACACCCTTTGTATTTCTTACGGACACATTCACGGGCAAGTCTCTGTGCTTCTGTGATTTGGGCAGGGGTCATCCGTTCCGCAACGAAGTCTCGCAGCTCCCGTCCTTTTTTACTTCCATTGGACCCAGCAAGATTTGCCCACATATGGGCATAGACTTTGTCCTGTATCACCCCAGTTCCTAGCCTGTACATATTCCCCAGATTGAACTGGGCATTGGCACCCCCCTGTTCGGCAGCAAGTCTGTACCACTTCACCGCCGTCTTATCGTTCTGTGGGACACCTCGTCCGTTGTTGTACATGAAACCCAGATTGTTCTGGGCAGAGGCATCCCCCTGTTCGGCAGCAAGTGTGTACCACTTCACCGCCGTCTTATCGTCCTGTGGAACACCTTCTCCGTTGTCGTACATTACACCCAGATTGTACTGGGCAGAGGCTTCTCCCTGTTCGGCAGCAAGTGTGTACCACTTCACCGCCGTCTTATCGTCCTGTGGAACACCTTCTCCGTTGTCGTACATTACACCCAGATTGTACTGGGCAGAGGCATACCCCTGTTCGGCAGCAAGTGTGTACCACTTCACCGCCGTCTTATCGTCCTGTGGAACACCTTGTCCGTTGTCGTACATTACACCCAGATTGAACTGGGCATCGGCATCCCCCTGTTCGGCAAGGGGTGTCCATTCACGTAGAGCAGTTGCGAAATCACCTCTCTGGGCGGCAGCAAGACCCTTTTGGAAATCAGCACTCCAACTCACCACCGCACTTCCAAGAAGCACAGTAATCGTCAGGCAGATGGTGGCGGTCAGGTTTCTCATACGGGAAGTTTGGCAGGGAATGCGGGGATTTGATAGTGTGGGTGGTGTCTGGGTGCTGGGGTTTCAAACAGTTGTCTAAATCCGGAATGCTCGCGTTGTCGCTGAGCGATTCGGAAATGCGTTCGCTCGATCGCTTCGATCCCTTCACGGGCTGGTCCGCGCACTTCGATCGGTACGATGAGGTCCGCAAGCGGCACGGGCAGAGAGGCGGACAGCGCCACGGCGCGGTGCTACGCTGCGCGGCATGACATCGCGCAAGACCCTGTATCTGGCCAACCCCTACGGATTTTCCGCGCAGCAGCGCGGCGGCCCGCTGACGGCGCTGGTGGCTGCCCTGGAGGCGATGGGCGCGGAGATCTGGGAACCGTTCGCCCGCAACAACCAGATCGACCGGGCGGGCACCGGCTGGGCCTGGCGGATCGGGCAGGCCGACCTTCGCGACGTGCGCGAGGCGGACGGGCTGTTTGCGGTGGTCAACGGCTGTCCTCCGGACGAGGGGGTGATGGTGGAGCTTGGCATGGCGATCGCCTGGGGAAAGCCCGTGTTCCTGTTCCGTGACGATTTTCGCCGCTGCACCGACAGTGAAGCCTATCCGCTGAACCTGATGGTGTTCACCGGCCTGCCGGAAGCGGGTTGGGAGGCCTGGTGGTACGGCTCGGTCGAGGAGATCGCCGACCCCGGCAAGGCGCTCGCGCGGTGGCTCGCGGCGGACGCGTCATCGGCCGAATGAAGGCTCTTGGCAGGCCCCGCTGCAAATGCACGGCTGCGCGCGCATCCGCATGGCCACGAAGGGCGGCACCGGAATGAGCAAGGGATTCGGCAAAAACGGCGAGGCCGCAACCTGCGGCATCTCCATCAGCGCGGACCGGACCCGCGTGTTCATCTACCTCGGCGGCACGGAACCCGGCGAAAGGCATTGTCAGACTAACTGGATCGGGCCTGAAGAACCTACAATCCAGGCCTCTCAGGCTGCGAGTTGACGCCACTCGGCCAAGGCGGCGGCTCGGTCTTGTTTGAACCGACATTCCCCATATACCATCCAAATTCGTGGAAATCGTACCACTTTCCCACCGCCAAGGGAACTGTATCCCCTATGCAGCCATCCGATGGCATGATTTTGGTAATCGGCCCGCGCTTGGAAGGCCACTCGGTCATTTTTCTCGCCATCCAGACACACCTCTCCTGTCGCTTTCTCCTCGCCGTCGATTCCCTCGGCCTACGCCGGAGCGGGTCTTCGTCGCAGATCATCAATCAAGCTCAGGATTTTCCGGAACAGGTCCCTCGGCACCGCCACCTCAGCCAATTGGAACGTAACGTAGCGGCCATGTCGGACAACCTTGGCCCCGATCTTCACCAGCTTGTCGCGCAACGTCGTCATCGACCAGTGCTCCACCTCCTTCGGCAAAGCCAGTGTCCTCATGAAGTTGCCCAGATTGTAGGCCAGGGCGTGAAGCTGGAGCCGAACGGCATTGTTGCGGAACTTGCGACATGACAGACGGGTCCAGTTGATGGCGTTCTTGCCTTCCTTGATGTGCTGCTCCGCCGTGCCACGGTGATTATAGAACGCCACCACCCGCTTGGTAGGGCGCGACAGATTAGTGACGATGAAACCGACGCGAGGAACCAGCTCGCCGGGGTGCCACTCCACTTTGGCCACGACACGGCGCTTCTTGTTCCACGATCCGGCCTGATAGCTGAAGCTGGCGTGGAAACGGCGAACATGGTCGGGCGGGCGACCGACAGGTCGCGTAAGCAGATGGGCAATGTTCCGCTGGAGAATCGCGTTCGCTTTGAGGCGGATGACGTAGAGTAATCCCTCGGCTTCGAGATATTCGTATATCTCCGGTGAGGCGAAGGCGGCATCGCCACGAAAATACAGCCGCACCTTCCTTTCCTTATAGCGCATCACCACCGGCTCCAGAACATTCCGCCATCCGTCGGCACTGTGAACATTACCGGGGCGCAGGGAACATCTCTCCAAGTCGCCGAACTGGTTGAACAGGAATAGCGGATGGTAGCAGGTACAGCCGAAGTGACCATTGTACGCTGTTCCCTCTTGTTCGCCATGGGTCGGGCTGACGCTGCTGTCCATGTCGAGAATGATCATCTTCGGCGGATGGCGGTCATGAACCTTGTCGATCCACACCCCGTTCATGTCGACCAAGGCTTCAACGTTCTCGTCGGTGGCCAATAGCTCCGTCTCGAAGCGTCCCATCTGGCTGGTGGAAGCGGCCTGTCTTTCGATGGCCTTGCCGCCAACAATCCAGCGCATGGCGGGATCGCGTCCCAGACGGTCGGCGTCGTTCACATCGTCATAGCCGCCAAGGCGCCCGAAAACGGACTGGCGAAACTGACCCGTCTTGCCGTGCCATCCGTTCTTGCCGGTACGGCTATCCTGGAAAACACCCTCGGCCATCTCAGTCAGGCCGAGGGCATCGTCAAGCTCCCGGTAGGCGAGCAACCCGGCGTCAGAAGTAATCTTGGAACCGTGGAATTCAAGCTTCAAGCGACGGTCAAAAACGACCCGAAGGCACCCCGGTTTCGATTCACCCATCGGGTGTGCCATATCCGCCGCTCCATGTATGCTACAACTTCATGATTCTTATAGCAGAATCGCCTTCTCGCCGCACTGAATATCGACGATGCTTGGGAAATGCGGGTTTAGACTTGCCCGCTGACGGTGGTTGTGAGCTCTCAAACGGACGGGACACGGCCATCCGTAAACAACGCTCAAAACACATCAACTTCGCCAATCCGGCGGCCCGCACGGCGGTCAAAGCCGTCTCGCCGGTCCTCGGGATGGTCTACCTAGCCGGAAAGACTATACTGACTGATGCCCAGATCGGTAGGCTCAGAGCCAGCATGTCGAGTACTCGACACTCGCGATTTCTTAATCTGAGTCGCTTGACTGGCCGATGTGGCCGATAGGCGCGATATCACCATCGGGAAGCCCTATGGCTCCACAATTCTGAAACTACAATCCCGACCTAATTGGTGGCGCTGCCCCTAAGTTAAACGACGGGAATAGGGAACAGTAAACGGTGATAAACAATGGCAATCGGCTGTACAAAAGCCATGCCACGCTACAGTATTAAGAGGCTGAAAATCTGAGGTTTAAGAAATGGCTATCGATGAAACCGGCCTCACCAAAGGTTTGGTGAGAAAATTGAACGCGCTTCGGAAATCTGTCGGTGACGAGCTCGCCGAAGAGGTCTTCGCAAAGTGGCTGGAGCGGGGGGCTGCCTCACAAGCCAAGAGCAAGCCAGATCCCGTGGCGATGAAGATCGTCAATGCTCTCGCGGGCTTTGAGAATGACCCGAAGTTCAATCTCGGCAATCATGGGTACACATTACGCCGCGCCAAAGGCAAAGGCGCGTCGGGCTTCATCGCATACAAAAATGAGAAGCCGGAATAAACGCTGGCCCCGTCTTCTGAAATTGAGTTGGAGCCGCCTGGCCAAGAGGGGACGGCAGCTATGTCCGAGCCGTCGGCGGCATGACCGGGTGCGCACCATTAAGTACGACGAACCTGCGTAAGACTGACTGGCGATAGAATGCCTGAAAGGCGGGTCAAGGGCTAAGGGAAGTGCCGTCAGGACTCATGATGGCGGCATCGAAATTGTGAGCCCTACCGGAGAAAGGTGCGACAAGAAATGTAAACCAATGCGGGGGCCTCGGATGACGAACGGGAATTTGCACCAGATCTGGGTGGAACAGTGCGCCGCCGCTGAGACTATCAAGCTGCGATACGGTCTCAAGGCGGCCTTTGATTATGCGGTTGCCGAGAAGCTTCTGAACTTCGCCGAGGCCGCCGCCCAACATCCCGAATTCGCCCGCGAACTACCCCGGTTCGTTTCGTGGGTGAGGCAGATATTCACGGCGCAAGAGCTAGAGGCGCACCTTGCGCGCATAGAGCGTGAGCGCCGCGAAAACGACCTGGCCGCCATGGAAGACGACGAGGCACCCTTCGAAAACCCGGCGGCGGCCTTGGAGCGGACGCGGCAATTCGATCTGATCAAGGAGTTGTTGACCGCCAATACGCTCGGCACGTCGTGAGCGGGACGGCTGTGCGGCAACCGGAAGCGCCGAACCGGGAGGTTCTGGCTGGCCTCGTCGAGCGAGTGACGTTCCACAATGCCGATAACGGGTTTTGCGTTCTGCGCATCAAGGCACGCGGCCATCGCGACCTCGTGACGGTCGTCGGCCACGCTGCCATGGTCTCTGCCGGGGAGTGGATAACCGCATCGGGGGAATGGATCAACGACCGCACCCATGGTCAGCAGTTCAAGGCGGGCTTCATGCGCACCTCGGAGCCCTCGTCGATCGAGGGTATCGAGAAATACCTCGGCTCCGGCATGATCCGCGGCATCGGGCCGGTCTATGCCGGGAAGATGGTCAGGGCGTTCGGCGAGAAGGTGTTCGATATCATTTGAGGCGGAGCCGGAACGGCTGCGCGAGGTAACCGGCATCGGCCGGGTGCGCGCTAAACGCATCACCGACGCCTGGGCCGAGCAGAAGGTCATCCGGGAGATCATGGTGTTCCTGCACAGCCATGGCGTCGGCACGGCGCGGGCGGTGCGGATCTACAAGACCTACGGCGTGGATGCCGTTCAGGTCATGACCGAGAACCCGTACCGCCTTGCCCGCGATATTCGCGGCATCGGGTTCAAGACCGCGGACGCGATCGCCATGAAACTCGGCATCGAGAAAACAGCCGTGATCCGGGTTTCGCGCGGGGATTTCCCATGCGCTGACCGAGGCGATGGACGACGGCCATTGCGGCCTTCCCGCCGCAGAGCTTGCGCCGCTCGCCGTCGAATTGCTGGAAGTCCCGAAGGAGTTGGTTCAAACCGCTCTGGACTTCGAACTGGCCGAGGGAACGGTCGTTGCGGACACGGTTG
>CAXXKO010000017.1:0-370486 GCA_963666705.2 Alphaproteobacteria bacterium
GCCGGCCGGGCGCGGCTTGCCATCCTGCCCCGGGCCAATGCCGAGCAGCTCGGCGGCTTCGTGCGGGCCGCCGTGACGCCGGGCGCGCGCCTGCTGACCGACGATTTCAAGGGCTATGCCGGGCTCGGCGCCGTCTACCGGCACCAGCCCACCGTCCAAGGCCAAGGCAAGAACGCCGAGACGCAGATGCCGATCATCCACGTCCTGTTCAGCAACCTCAAGACCTGGCTCAACGGCACCTACCATGGCGTCAGCGCCAAGCACTTGCCGCGCTATGGCCGGGAATGGGCCTATCGCTTCAACCGCCGCCGGCGGATCGACGACCTCGGCGACTTCGTCCTGAGCCGCGCCATGGCCCGGCCAACCATCACATACCGCCAGTTGATCCACGGTCTGCAACCCAACGACGCGCTACCTGTATTAACCGGATAGGGACGTTAGATTATTCTTGAATCTAGGCAGAGTGCCTGCTGATTTAGAAGAAACTGGTATCGGGCCCATGCGACGGACCGCGACCACTGTCATTACCACACTCGTGCTCGGCCTCGTCATTATCGGGCCGGCTTCGCGTGGCATGACCCAGGAGACGGCGGCATTCGAGCGGCCCTCCGGCGCCCCGGCGGCCACGCGCCTCGAGGCCCGTGCCCTGGAGATGACAGGGGCGCCGGCGCTGAGGCGGGCGCATATGCTGGCGCGGGCCGGGCGGCTGTGGCTCATGTCGGGCGAGGCGGCACGCGCTCTCGCGGCACAGACGGAGGGCCTGGTGTTGGCGCCGGACCATGTCGGCCTGCTCATCGACCGGGGCGTCTCGCTCATCTTCCTGGGTCGGCATTGGGAGGCCCTCGACGACCTCTACCATGCCCTCGACCTCGAGCCGGGCAACATCGAGGCCCTGGTCTTCCGCGCCGGGATCTATCGCGAGCTGGATGCGCTGGATCTGGCCGAGGACGACCTCGACCGGGTGCTCGAGATCGAACCCGGGCATGTGGACGCCCTATACGAGCGCGGCGAGGTGCGTTTCGCGCACGGGGATATGGCGGGCGCGCGCGCCGACTGGATGCGCGTTGTCGGCTTCGCGCCCGGCGCACCCACCGCGGGTGCGGCGCGGGCACGGCTCGACGAGTTCGATGATGGCGCGCGAATGGCCGGTCAAGTGGTGGAATGAGGCCGAAGAGTCCGCTCAAAAATCCAGATCGGCGTAATGCTTGGGCGGCGGCGAGCCCGGAATGTGGTCGGCCAGAAGAGGTCGGAAGCTCGGCCGCGACTTGATGCGGGCATACCACTCCCTGGCACCCTCATGCTGGTCCCAGGGCACGTCGTCGAGATAGTCGAGGCAGGAGAGGTGCGCCGCCGCGGCGATGTCGGCGAGCGAGAAATCGTTTCCCGCGAGCCAGGTGCGGCGCTCGGCCAGCCAGCCGATGTAATCCAGATGGGTATGGATATTGCGAAGCCCGGCCCGAATCGCCGTCGCATCGGGCTCGCCTCGCCCCAGGAAGCGCTTGAGGACTTTCTCGCCGAGAACGTTCGAGGTGACTTCGGACTCGAACTTGGTGTCGAACCAGGCGACCAGACGCCTGGTCTCGGCACGCTCGGCCGGCATCCCGCCAATGAGCCGGCGCGTCGGATAGACTTCCTCCAGGAATTCGCAGATGGCGCCCGAATCGGCTACGACCTCGCCATTCTCCTCGACCAGAACCGGGACCGTGCCCGCGGGGTTGAGGGCCAGGAACTCGGGCCTGCGATCCCATACCTTCTCGACCTTGAGGGAGAAGTCGAGGCCCTTTTCCTTGAGCGCCACCCGGACCTTGCGCGAGGAGGGCGAGAGCCAGAGGTGATAGAGCGTGCGCATGGCCGGTGAGTTTAGCGCAAGGCCCCGCCGCGAAACAGGCACGATCGCGGGTATCGGGCAGAAGACGGGACGGGGAGGCCGAGCGCGACCTACTCGCCCGCGAGGGTGCGACGCTCGGCGCCGATGGGCTGGTCCAGGCGGTACAGCATCTCGCGCGGCACGACCTGCCAAAAGCGGCTCACCTCGCGACCCCAGTGGGCGAGCAGCGATTCGGCGAAGACCGATTGGGTGCGCGCCGCGTGTTCCTCCACCAGCAAGCGGCAGACGCCTTCCCAATGGGGGCTTTCGATTCCCTGGTAGATCACGGACTCGTCGTTGACGCTTTCCTCGAAATGGTCCGCCGTGTCGTAGACGAAGGCCATGCCGCCCGTCATGCCGGCGGCGAAATTGTCCCCCACCGGGCCGAGGATGACCACGGTGCCCCCCGTCATGTATTCACAGCCGTTGGCGCCGCAGCCTTCGACGACCGCATCGACGCCCGAGTTGCGCACGGCGAAGCGCTCCCCCGCCTGGCCGGCGGCGAACAGGCGGCCGGCCGTGGCCCCGTAGAGGACCGTGTTGCCGATGATGACATTCTCATCCGTGCGCAATGTGCTCGAGGTCATGGGTCGGATGGCGATGATGCCGCCCGAGAGCCCCTTGCCGACATAGTCGTTGGCGTCGCCGAAGACCTCGATCGCCAGGCCCTGGACGGCGAAGGCCCCGAGCGACTGGCCCGCCGTGCCGCGCAGGCGCACGGTCAGGTGGTCGTGAGGCCAGGCCGTCATGCCGTAGCGCCGGGTGATCATGGAGCTGAGCCGAGTGCCCACCGCCCGGTGGGTGTTGCGCACGTTGTAGGTGAGCTGCATCTTCTCGCCGTCCTCGAGCGCCGGGCGGGCGTCCTCTATCATCCGCGCATCGAGGGTGTCGTCCACCTCGTTGCGGCCCTCGAGCGTGCAATAGCGCGCGTACTGTCCCGAATCCGCCTTGACCAGGAGGGGGTTCATGTCGAGGTCGTCGAGGTGGGGGCTGCCCCGGCTGACCTGGAACAGAAGGTCGGTGCGGCCGATGATCTCATCGAGCGTGCGGGCGCCGAGGGAGGCCAGGATCTCACGCACGTCCTCGGCGATGAAGCTGAACAGGTTGACCACCTTCTCGGGCGTGCCGGCGAACTTGGCGCGCAGGGACTCGTCCTGGGTGCAGATCCCCACCGGGCAGGTGTTGGAGTGGCACTGGCGCACCATGAGGCAGCCCATGGCCACCAGCGAGGCAGTGCCGATCCCGAACTCCTCCGCGCCCAGAAGGGCGGCGACGACCACGTCGCGCCCGGTCTTGATGCCCCCGTCGGTGCGCAGGCGGACGCGGTGGCGCAGACGGTTGAGAGTGAGCACCTGGTGCACCTCCGAGAGGCCCATCTCCCACGGGATGCCGGCGAACTTGATGCTCGAAAGGGGGCTCGCGCCCGTGCCGCCCGTGTTGCCCGAGATCAGGATCACGTCGGCCTTGGCCTTGGCCACGCCGGCGGCGATGGTGCCGATGCCCGAGCGCGCCACCAGCTTCACGCACACGTGGGCCTCGGGGTTGATCTGCTTGAGGTCGTAGATGAGCTGGGCCAGGTCCTCGATCGAGTAGATGTCGTGGTGCGGCGGCGGCGAGATCAGCATCACGCCGGGGGTGGAGTGCCGCAGCCGCGCGATCTCGGCCGTCACCTTGAAAGCGGGCAACTGGCCGCCCTCGCCCGGCTTGGACCCCTGGGCGACCTTGATCTCGATCTCGCGGCAATTGTTGAGGTAGTGGGCCGTCACCCCGAACCGGCCCGAGGCCACCTGTTTGATGGACGAGTTGGCGTTGTCGCCGTTGGCGCGCGGCTTGAAGCGCTCCGGCCCCTCCCCGCCCTCGCCCGAATCGGACTTGGCGCCGATCCGATTCATGGCGATGGTCAGCGTCTCGTGCGCCTCGGGCCCCAGCGCCCCCAGGGACATGCCGGGGGTGACGAAGCGCTTGCGGATCTCGGTGATGGATTCGACCTCGTCGGGCGAGACGGCGGGTGAATCGGGCGCAAAATCCAGGAGGTCGCGGAGCTGGATCGGCGGCTGCGCGCGCACCGCCTCGGCGTATTTCCGATAGGTGGCATAGGAATCCCTCGAGACCGCCGACTGTAGGGTATGGATGAGCTGGCCCTCATAGGCATGCTGCTCGCCAACCTGGCGGTAGCGGTAGAAGCCGCCCACGGGCAGCGGCGCCACGCCCGCCGCGAAGGCGCGCTCGTGCAGCTCCAGCACCTTGAGCTGGATGCCGGAAAGGCCGATACCGGAGATGCGCGAGGGCATGCCGGGGAAGAACTCGGCCACCAGCGTCCGCGACAGGCCGACGGCCTCGAAATTGTACCCGCCACGGTACGAGCTGATCACCGCGATGCCCATCTTGGACATGATCTTGAGCATGCCTTGGTCGAGCGCCGCCTTGTAGAGGCGGACGCAGTCGGCAAGCGGCATGGCGCCGAGGAGCCCCCTGCCGTGGCGCTCGGCGATGGCCTCCTGGGCGAGGTAGGGGTTGACGGTGGTGGCGCCCGAGCCGATCAGGACAGCCAGGTAGTGGACATCCATGCACTCGCCCGCGCGGATGTCGAGGGAGGTGAAGGTGCGCAGGCTCTGGCCCACGAGATGGCCGTGCACGGCGCCCGTCGCGAGGATCATGGGAATGACCGCCCGCGCCGCGTCGACCCGCTCGTCCGTGAGGATGACGTGAACGCAGCCCGCGCGCACACCGTCCCCGGCCTCACGCCGGATGCGATCGATACCGAGGCGCAAGGCCTGCTCGCCACCCGCGGCGTCGAAGGTGCAATCGACCTCGATGGCCGCCTCGCCCATATGCGCCCGCAGGGCCTCGTATTCGGCGTTGGTCAGCACCGGCGAATCGAGCTCGATCAGGCGCATCTGACTCTCGTCCTCGTCGAGGACGTTGCCGAGGTTGCCGAGCCGGGTCTTGAGGCTCATCACCCGGCTCTCCCGGACCGGGTCGATGGGCGGGTTGGTGACCTGGCTGAAGTTCTGGCGGAAGAAGTGGTGCAGGCCGCGGTAGCCCTCGGAGAGGACGGCGAGCGGCGTATCGTCGCCCATGGAGCCGATGGGCTCACTGCCGGCCTCGGCCATGGGCTGGAGCACCAGCTCGAGGTCCTCCATGGTCCAGCCGGCGGCGAGCTGGCGCCGGCGCAGCGCGTCCGGCGTGAGTTGGTGCGCCGGCTCCTCCACCCCCGCCGCGACGAGATTCTCGAGCACGGTGATATTGCGGACCCAATCGTCGTACGGGTGCGCGGCGGCCAGCATGTCCTTGAGCTCGCGGTCGCGGTAGAGCCGGCCGTCCAGCAGGTTGACGGCGATCATCTGTCCGGGTCCGACGCGGCCCTTGGCGGTGATCCGGGCCTCGTCGAGCTGAACCATGCCGGCCTCGGAGCCGACGAACAGCAGCCCGTCCGCCGTCACCGTATAGCGCATGGGGCGGAGGCCGTTCCGGTCCATGCCGGCGAGGACCCAGCGGCCGCCGAAGGCGGCGATGGCGGCCGGGCCGTCCCAGGGCTCCATGACCGCGTTGCAGTAATGGAACAGGTCGCGGTGGGCCTGGGGCATGGAAGACTTGTGGCTCCAGGCCTCGGGGATGAGCATGGCCTTGACGAGAGGCAGGTCGTGGTCCGATCGCACCATGACCTCGAACACCGAATCGAGCACGGCCGAGTCCGAGGCGCCTGGCTGCACCACGGGCTTGATGCTCTCCATATGCTCGCCCAGGGTCTCGTGGGCCATGCGCGTCTCGTGGCTCTTCATCCAGTTGATGTTGCCGAGAAGGGTGTTGATCTCCCCGTTGTGGGCGAGGACGCGGAAGGGCTGGGCCAGGTGCCAGGCGGGGAAGGTATTGGTCGAGTAGCGCTGGTGGAAGATGGCGAAATTCGACGTGAATCGGGCGTCCTCGAGGTCGGGGTAGAAGGCCGAGAGCTGCTCGGCGAGGAACATGCCCTTGTAGATGACCGAGCGACAGCTCAGGGAACAGATGTAGAAGTCCTTGATGGATTCGGCGTCCGCCGCCTTCTCGATGCGGCGGCGGATGACATAGAGGTCGCGCTCGAAGGACTTGTCGTCCACGCCGGCGCTGTTGGTGATCATGATCTGCTCGATCTCGGGCCGGTTGGCGTTCGCCTTTTCGCCGATCACCGCCACATCGATAGGCACCTGGCGCCAGCCGTAGATCGTGTAGCCGAAGTTGAGGATCTCCGCTTCGGCGATGCAGCGGCAGCGCTCCTGCGCCGCGAGGTCGGTGCGCGGCAGGAACACCATGCCGACGGCCATGCGCCCTTCGAGCGGGACGTGGCCGGTGCGGCGCACATGCTCCTTGAAGAACGCCTGCGGGATCTGGACGTGGATGCCGGCGCCGTCGCCGGTCTTGCCGTCGGCGTCGACCGCGCCCCGGTGCCAGACCGACTTGAGGGCCTCGATGCCAGCCTCGACGACCGCGCGCCGGGGCCGGCCGTCGATGGCGGCGACGAGCCCCACGCCGCAGGCATCGTGCTCGTCTTCCGGCCGGTAGAGCCCATGGGCCGCGAGATGGGCGGCATTGCGGCGCCAATCGCCGATGACGCGGGCGCCGTCGGTATCTCGGTTCGCGCTCACCGGTCCCTCACGACGCCAGGGCCAGGCCCTGCGCGGCGCTGGCCTCGATGTATCGATGAATTTGCGCCGCCGCGTCACGGCCGTCGCGGATGGCCCAGACCACGAGGGAGGCGCCGCGCACGATATCGCCGGCGGCGAACACGCCGTCCATGCTGGTCATCATAGTCTCGCGATCGATCCTCAAGGTCCCCTGGCGGGTGACCTCGAGGCCGGGTGCAGCGAACATGCGCGGGAGATCCTCGGCATCGAAGCCAAGGGCCTCGACGACGAGATCGGCCGCCAGGGTAAAACTGGAGCCCGGGATGGGCTCGGGCACCTGGCGGCCGGACGCATCGGGCACGCCGAGATGGGTCCGAAGCGCGCGCACGCCGGCAACGGCCCGATCGCCGACGAGCGCCTCCGGCACACCGAGCCATATGAATTCCACACCCTCTTCCTCCGCGTGCGCGACCTCGCGCATGGAGCCGGGCATGTTCGGCCTGTCGCGCCGGTAGAGGCACTGTACGGTCTCGGCACCCTGGCGCACGGCCGTGCGCACGCAATCCATGGCCGTGTCGCCGCCACCGATTACCACCACGCGCTTGCCGCGGGCGTCGAGCCGGCCACCGTCGAACTCGGGCACCGCATCGCCGAGGCCTTTGCGGTTCGACGCCGTGAGGTAGGTCATGGCGGGGATCACGCCCTCGAGCCCCGCGCCCGGAACGCCGAGCGCGTGCGCATCATAGACCCCGGTGGCGATGAGGACGGCGTCGTGCCGGTCCCGCAGCTCCTCGATCCCCGCGTCGCGGCCGACTTCAAAATCCGAGTGAAACACGATGCCCGACTCCGCCAGCAGCCGGATGCGGCGCTCGACGACGCTCTTCTCGAGCTTGAAGTTGGGGATTCCGTATACTAGGAGGCCGCCAATGCGGTCGTAACGGTCGTAAACATGGGCGGCGTAGCCCAAGCGGCGCACCTCCTCGGCCGCGGCGAGGCCGGCGGGGCCGCCGCCGATGACGCCGACCGAGCCTCCGGCCTCGCGCTGGGGCCGTGGTCCCTCGACCCAGCCCCGTTCCCAGGCCATCTCGGTGATGTACTTCTCGATCGCGCCGATTGCGACGGTGCCGTGGCCCGCGCGCTCGATCACGCAGTTGCCCTCGCAGAGCCGGTCCTGGGGACAGATGCGGCCGCAGATCTCGGGCATGTTGTTGGTTGCCGAGGCGAGTGCGTAGGCTTCCTCGAGGCGCCCCTCGGCGACGAGCTTGAGCCAGTCCGGGATGTTGTTGTGAAGCGGGCAATGGATCTGGCAGAAAGGGACGCCACATTGGGAGCAGCGCCCGGCCTGGCCGGCACCAGCCTCGGCGCCGTATTCTCCGAAGATCTCCCGGAAATCCCGACCGCGATCGGCGCTCGCGCGCTTCGGCGGCATGGCCAGGCCCAGGCTAACGAATTTCAACATCTCGTCAGGCATGCCCGCACACTCCAACTCAACACAAGTCGTGGCGAGCGCCAGTTCTTAGCGCGATTGCGAGGGCCGAGGCGAGTCGATTCCGACATTTATATCAGTATTACTGACTAAATTGACATGGCCCGCATTGTGGCCTCCAATCAAATCTGGCGAGATTCATTTGGAAGCGGTGAGAAGTCCCAATTTGGTATTATTCCTTTGCGGGACCGCCCCAGGATCGCCGATATCCGTTTGGACCCTGGCCACACCGGTGATATAAGCGGCAAAACAGAGGCGGGGGGCCGGTTTGACGCTGATACAGATCGCGATTCTGGCAATTGTCCAGGGCCTGACGGAATACTTGCCGATCAGCTCCTGGGGCCACCTCATCCTGCTGCAGAAGGCCGGCGGCTGGCCCGACTACGGCCTCGTCATCGAAGTCGCGGTCCATGTCGGCAGTCTGGGCGCCGTCGTGGTGTACTTCTGGCGCGATATCTGGTCGATCCTCGTCGGCCTGGCCCAGCTGCTGCGTGGCCACCGCGACCCGGGCGCGAAGCTGGTGCTCAACCTCATCGTCGCCACTATCCCGGCCGTCATCGTGGGCTTTCTCGTCAAGGACGAGTTGGGGCCGGAGCTGCGCTCGGTCGTCGTCATCGGCTGGGCGACGCTCATTGGCGGCATCATCCTCTATATCGGCGACCGGCTGGGCATGACCGTCCGGCGTGTCGAGCACATGGGCTGGGGAAGCGCGCTCGTGATCGGCGTAGCCCAGGTATTCGCCCTCATCCCCGGCGCGAGCCGCAGTGGCGTGACCATGACGGCGGCGCGAATGCTGGGCTTCGAGCGGTCCGACACGGCGCGCTTCTCATTCCTGATGTCGATCCCAGTGATCGTGGGGGCGGGTCTGCTGGCCGGCCTCGATCTGTACAAGGCCGGGGATATGCAGCTTTCCGCCGTGGCCATCGTGGCGGCCGGCCTCTCCTTCGTGGCGGCACTTCTCGCCATCACCCTCATGATGCGCTGGCTGCGCAACTCGCGCTTCACGCCTTTCGTGATTTACCGCCTGCTGTTGGGCGGCGGGCTGCTCTACATGGTTTATTTCCAGCCCGGCCTGATCTGACGAGCGGTCACACGGCGCGCTGGCGGCTCCAGCGGCCGTGGCGGCGGAAGCGGTCGAGGTAGCGCGGCACCACGGCCTCGGCGGCCATGGGCTCGATCCCGAGGTCGGCCAGGGTCAGGGCGCCTTCGGAAACCACGCTGTCGCGCTTCAGGAGGTCGACCTGATCGCGGGTCAGGGGTGGGACGGGCAGCAGCTCGAGGAAAGCCGCCTGCAAACGCGCGACCCAGAACGGCAGCGGCACGATAAGCCGCTTACGCCCGATCTCGGCCAGCGCCAGCTCGAAAATTTCCTTGAATGTGTAACACCGCGGGCCGCCCAACTCGTAAATCGCACCCCGAGCTCCTCCATCGGCGAGCAGCCGCATCGCCGCCTCGGCCACGTCGCCCACATAGACCGGCTGGAAGCGCGTGCCACCAGTGCCGTAAAGGTCGAGCCGCGGCGGCGCCGTCAAACCGGTGAATTCGACCCGCGGCAAGACGCCGTAAAGCGGCAGCACCGGCATCACCCGGGCGAGTGCCGCGAAGCGGTTGAAGAAATCGTCTTCGGGCCCGAAGACCACACTCGGGCGCAGGATCGCCGCACCGGGAAAGGCCTCCAAGACGGCCGCTTCACCTGCCGCCTTGGAGCGGGCGTAGACCGCGGGCGCGCTTGGGTCGGCGCCGAGGGCGGAGAGGTGAACCATGCGCCCGGCCCCGACGGCGGCCGCCGCCCGGGCCACCCGCTCGGCCCCGTCGACATGGATCGCCTCGAAGCTGTTGCGGCGCCTCTCATAGAGGATACCGACCAGATTGACGACGGCGTCGGCCCCCTCGGCCGCCGCCGCCACGAGCGCGTGGTCGCGGATGTCGGCGCGCACGGGCACGATCTGGCCGGCGTCGCCCATGGTCTTGAGATAGTCGGCGCCGCCGGGATGGCGGACCGCGACCCGTACGACCGCGCCGGACTTGGCCAGCTTGCGGACCAGGTGGCGCCCGATAAAGCCCGAGCCCCCGAATACCGTTACCCGGCGTATGTCCATGATGCCCTTTCCCCCGGCCGGACAGCCTTCGCCCGACCGCCGCCCGCATTCCCGCGCCCTATATAATATGATGACCGGGGCCGTGCATCCGAAATCCCCGTTGACACGGCGTGCCGGGAACGGTAGGCGATGAGGACGAGCCCATGCCCAGGTGGCGGAATTGGTAGACGCGCAGGCTTCAGGTGTCTGTGGGCGCAAGCCCGTGGAAGTTCGAGTCTTCTCCTGGGCACCATTTTCTGGTCGGCCGCCGCATGGCGCGGTGGGGCGGGCCGTGTGACGTGACCATCAAGCTTCATCACGGCGACCTTCCAGCGGACCTCGACCTCGGCGAGTCGGTCGCCGTCGACACGGAAACCATGGGCCTCGCCCCCAGGCGGGACCGGCTCTGCCTGATCCAGCTCTCGGCCGGGGACGGCAACGCCCATCTGGTCCAGTTCGGTCGCGGCGATTACGAGGCACCGCGCCTGAAAGCGCTCCTGGTGGACCAATCGGTCACTAAGCTGTTCCACTACGCGCGCTTCGACCTGGCCATGATCGAGCACCATCTCGGCGTCACCTGCCAGCCGGTCTACTGCACCAAGGTCGCATCGCGGCTGATCCGCACCTACACCGACCGACACGGCCTCAAGGATCTGTGCAGAGAGATCCTCGGCATCGAGCTGTCCAAGCAGCAGCAGTCGTCCGATTGGGGCGCTGCCAAGCTCACGAAACAACAGCTCGCATACGCCGCGTCCGACGTTCTTCACCTCCACGCCCTGAAGGTGCGGCTCGACGAGATGCTGGCGCGCGAGAGGCGGGAGGCTCTGGCGGCCGCCTGCTTCGGATTCCTTCCCCACCGAGCGCGGCTCGACCTCGAAGGGTGGGCCGGCGAGGATATCTTCGCCCATTGACGCCGGGAGAGGGGCGCCGGCCGCCCCGGGCCTGCACCCGGAATTGACGCCTGGCGGGCCGGGGCGCATACTCGGCTGTGGCGCTAAGATGCGGATTTTATTGCGGAACGACCGTTGTCGACGAGCGTCGATCCGACGCCAAGGAGTTGCACGCATGAAGGCTGGCGCATGATCGCCAATTCCGAGCCCCAGCCGGAGGACGCCGATCTGGCCTCGGCCAGGCGCGCGCTCAGGCTCGAGGCCGACGGCATCTCGAAACTCGCCGAGGCCCTCGACTCGACTTTCAAGCGGGCGCTCGACCTGATCGCCGGGATCGCGGGGCGAGCGGTGGTCACCGGCATGGGCAAGAGCGGTCACGTGGCGCGCAAGATCGCGGCCACGCTCTCGTCGGTCGGCACCCCCGCACTCTATGTCCACCCGGCGGAGGCGAGCCACGGCGATCTCGGAATGATCGCCGAAGGTGACGCCATCGTAGCGCTCTCGAATTCGGGTGAGACGCCGGAGCTATCCGACATTCTTGCCTACGCCAAGCGCCACGCCATCCCGCTCATCGCCATCACGTCCAAACCCGGAAGCACGCTCGCGGAGGCCGCCGACGCGGCCCTCATACTGCCGCCCAGTCCCGAGGCCTGTCCGCTCGGCCTCGCGCCCATGACCTCGACGACCATGATGTTGGCGCTCGGCGACGCCCTTGCCGTGGCGCTGCTCGAGCGCAAGGGCTTCTCCACGGACGATTTCCAGGTTCTCCACCCCGGCGGCAAGCTCGGCAAGATGCTCCTGAGGGTGAAGGATATCATGCACGACGGCGAGGAGCTGCCGCTGGCCGGGCCGGACGCGAGCCTCGCGGATTCGATTCTGACCATGACGGCCAAGCGCTTCGGCTGCGTCGGCATCGTCGATGACGGCGGGCGCCTCATGGGCGTAATCACGGACGGCGACCTGCGCCGGCACATGGGCCCCGGTCTGCTCGGCTACGCGGCGGCGCAAGTCATGACCGATCGACCCGCCACCATCCGCCCGCAGGCACTGGTGTCGGAGGCACTCGGCCTCATGAACGCGCGCAAGATCACCAACCTGTTCGTCGTCGACGACCGGTTTCCGGTCGGCATACTGCATATCCACGACTGCCTGCACGCGGGCGTCGCCTAGCCGATGCAGACCGAGCCGGCACCCTACTCCCAAGGCCAGTCCGCTGGGCGGCGGGCGACCGCCGGCCTCCGCGCCGGCGAGCCACCGCAGCGCCGCCGCGTCTACCCGCGCTATGGGAGCCTCGTGGCGCTGCTCAAGCTCCTGCTGCCGAGCATCGCGGCCGTGCTCGTCATCCTGGTCGCCATCTGGCCGCAGATCCAGCCGCGCACGGCCAGCCTGCCGCTCGCCGCCATCAGCATCAGCCAGGAGGAGCTCGACAACCTGGCCATGATCAACGCGCGCTATATCGGCCTCGACCAGGGCAGCCGGCCCTATACGGTCACGGCCGATATGGCGACCCAGGTCGGCCCCAAGAGCGGCCTCATCCAGCTTCAGTCCCCCAAGGCCGATATCACGCTGGAGAACGGCACCTGGATCGCGCTCACGGCCGAGTCTGGCGACTACCGCAAGGACGAGCAGACCATCGAGCTCGAGGGCGACGTCAACCTGTTCCACGACGCCGGGTACGAGTTCCACTCCGAATCGGCCTTCGTCGACCTGGCGGCGGGCAGCGCCTTCGGGTTCGAGCCGGTGGCCGGGCAGGGCCCGTTCGGGACCGTGACGAGCATCGGTTTCCAAGTCCTCGACAAGGGCGAGAGGATCGTCTTTACCGGCCCGGCCCGGCTCGTCCTCTATCGCGATTCGCGCGGCAACGGGGAATGAAGCCGGCAAATACTTGCGGCGACCGCCGCAGGGCGCCCGGGCTCGCCCGGATCCTCGCTGTCGCAATCGTGCTCGCGCTCACCCCCGGCGCGGCGGCGCTTCACGCCCAGGGCCTCAACTCGACATTCGGCGCCTCGGGCTCGGACGAGCCGCTGGCCATCGAAGCCCAGGAGGGGATCGAGTGGCAGCAGTCGAACCAGGTCTACATCGCGCGCGGCGCGGCCCGGGCGACCAAGGGAGAAGTCACCGTGGCGGCCGAGACCCTGATCGCCCATTACCGGGAGATCGAGGGTGGCGACACGGAAATCTGGCGCATCGAGGCCACCGGCGGCGTGCGCATCACGACCCCGCGCGAGACCGCGACCGGGGACAAGGGAATCTACGACATCGATCAGGCCGTCCTCGTGCTGACCGGGCGCGAAGTCAGCTTCGAGACCCCGACCGAGCGCATCACCGCCAATCAGAGCCTGGAGTATTGGGAGGCCCGCGGGCTTGCGGTCGCGCGCGGCGACGCGGTCGTCATCCAGGACGACAAGCGCCTTCGCGGCGACGTCCTGAGCGCCCACCTCAAGGAAGATGCCGATGGCAAGCTCAGCATTTACCGAGTCGAGGCTTTCGGCAATGTCGAAGTCGCCTCCGAGACGGAAATCGTGCGCGCCCAGTACGGCGACTACAACGTCGAAAGCGGTATCGCCACTCTCACGGGATCGGTTAAGATCACCAAGGGTCAGAACCAGCTCAATGGAGATTTTGCCGAGGTCGACCTCAATACCGGCATCAGCAAGCTCCTAGCGCGCCCCGATACGGGGACGGGTGAAAGTGGCCAAGTCCACGGCATCTTCGTGCCGAAGGAAAAGCCGGAGCAAACGCCCTAGGCGTTAGGCGCGAATGCCCGGGGCGTTAGGCCGACATCGGCCGGACCGCGCGCGAAGCCAGGATAGGGAGAAGCGCCGGAATGGCACACGCGCCACCGATCGAGCCGAACGATGCGGACGCCACCTCGGCACCCCGCCTGGTGGCGGACAACCACGGCCTGGTGGCGCGGAACCTGGGAAAGAGCTTCAAGAAACGCCCGGTCCTGCGCGATGTGAGTCTTTCTGTGCAGCGCGGCGAGGCCGTCGGGCTTTTGGGTCCCAACGGCGCCGGGAAGACCATGAGCTTCTACATCATCATGGGCCTGATCGCCGCCGACGTGGGCAGTATCAACCTCGACGGCGCCGAGATCACGCATCTGCCCATGTATCAGCGTGCGCGCCTCGGCATCGGCTACCTGCCACAGGAGCCGTCGATCTTCCGCGGCCTCACGGTCGAGGAGAACATCCGCGCGGTGCTCGAGGTCGTGGAGCGCGACCGCGAACGGCGCGATATCATTCTCGACGACCTCCTGGCCGAGTTCTCCATCACCCATCTCAGGCGCACGCCCTCCCTCGCGCTCTCGGGCGGCGAGCGGCGGCGGGTGGAAATCGCCCGCGCGCTCGCATCGCAACCGCACTTCATCCTGCTCGACGAGCCGCTCGCCGGCATCGATCCAATAGCCGTCAACGACATCCGCGAGCTCGTTTCCCAGCTCAAGGACCGGGGTATCGGCGTCCTGATCACGGATCACAACGTGCGCGAGACTTTGGAAATCGTCGATCGGGCCTACATCATCCATAATGGCACCGTGCTCATGGAAGGCGCACCTTCGGAGATCGTCAGCCACGAGGACGTGCGGCGCGTTTACTTGGGCGAAAGGTTCAGCCTGTAGACACGTAGCCGACTTGGACCTCTAATCAGAAGCGTAATGGCGCTCAGCACACGATTGGATCTGCGGCAGACACAGTCGCTGGTCATGACGCCGCAACTGCAGCAGGCGATAAAACTGCTGCAATTGTCGAATATTGAGCTGTCCGCCTATCTGGAGACGGAGCTCGAGCGCAACCCACTTCTCGAGCGCGACGACAGCGGCGATGGCGAGGCGCCGGACCGGGCCGAGGAGCCCGTTGTGGACGGCGGCGGCGATGTGCCCGCCGCCGCGGACGAAATCTCCCTCGACGCGATCGGCCCCGACGAGGCGCCCCTCGACATATCGGACGAGGACACCTGGGCCGATGCCGGGCCGGGCGACGGCCTCCCCGGCATGGATGGGACGGCGGGCAGTTGGTCGGGCGGTGGCGGGCGCCAGGATTTCGATAGCGACGAATACAGCCTGGAGCAGACCCTGCAACAGAAACGGAGTCTGCGCGAGCTGCTGACCGAGCAGCTCCAGGTGGATGTCCACGACCCCATCGACCGCGCGATCGGCTTGCACCTCATCGACCTCCTCGACGAAGCGGGATACCTGCCGGCCGACCTCGACCAGGTCGCCGAGCGCCTCGATTGCGCGCCGGACCGAGTGCTGACCACCCTCGAGAAGCTGCAGCATTTCGACCCGCCCGGGATTTTCGCGCGCAACTTGGCCGAATGCCTCGCCCTTCAGCTCCGCGAGCGCGATCGCCTCGACCCGGCGATGCAGGCCCTGCTGGAGAACCTCGACCTGCTGGCCCGCCGGGATGTCGACGCGCTGCGCCGGGTCTGCCAGGTCGACGCCGAGGACCTCGCGGACATGGTGAGGGAGATTCGCGCCCTCGACCCCAAGCCCTGCCTGGCGTACGACACCACGGTCGCGCAGTCGGTGATGCCCGAGGTCCTGATGCGCCCCGACGGCGCCGGCGGCTGGATCGTGGAGCTCAACAACGACACCCTCCCACGCGTGCTCGTCGATCAGAGCTATTATGCGAGGGTGAGCGGGGCCGCCCGGAGCAAGGCGGATCGGGCCTATCTGGTGGAGACCTTGCAAAGCGCCAATTGGCTGGTGAAGGCCCTGCACCAGCGTGCCACCACGATCCTCAAGGTCGCGAGCGAGATCGTGCGCCAGCAGGACGCCTTTTTCGCCCATGGCATCCAGTTCCTCAAGCCGCTGGTTCTGCGCGATATCGCCGAGGCGATCAGCATGCACGAGAGCACGGTCAGCCGGGTGACCAGCAACAAGTACATGGCCACGCCAAGAGGCGTGTACGAGCTCAAGTATTTCTTCACCTCGGCCATCTCGAGCTCGGACGGGGACTCGCAGTATTCGGCCGAGTCCGTGCGCTTCAGGATCCGCGCCCTGATCGAAGCCGAGCCGCCCAAGAAGGTGTTTTCCGACGATAAGATCGTCTCTCTCCTGCGTGAAGAGGGCATCGATATCGCGCGCCGCACGGTGGCGAAATACCGCGAATCCATGCGCATTCCCTCTTCCGTTCAGCGGCGGCGGGAGAAGACCATGTCTCTCGCCCAGTCGCGGCCCGAAGAGGCCGCGCCCGCCTATTGACTCGACCGCTAGGGCTATCTATGTTCCCCCGCCTCCAACGATCCGGGATCCTCCGACCGGCGCCGATCCGGTGCCGGCAGCCCTAGTCCGAGCGCAAATGAAGATCTCCGTCACGGGAAAGCACTTCAACATCTCCGATGGTTTCCGCGAGCATGTCGAGACCACTCTGAGCGCCGTGGTGACGAAGTATTTCTCGAACGCGATCGAGGCCTCGGTCGTGGTCTCGCGCGACGCGCACCTGCTGCGGGTCAACCTCTCCGTCCATGTCGGACAGGGCATTCTGCTCCAGGGCCATGCCGATGCCGCCGACCCGCACGCCGCCTACGAGGCGGCCGTCGAGCGGGTGGCCAAGCGGCTGCGGCGCCACAAGCGCCGCCTGCGCGACCACCACAAGAATGCGCCATCGGAGCTCGTGAGCCATCCCGCCCAGCAATACGTGCTGTCGAGCGGCGATTCGGCCGAGACGGGGGACGAGGCGGAAGCGGATGAGCCCGACAACCCGGTGATCGTCGCCGAGATGGCGACGCGGATCGAGACCCTGACGGTGGGGGAGGCGGTCATGCGGCTCGACCTTGCGGACCTGCCGGCCGTCATGTTTCGCAGCCGTGCCCACGGGGGCCTCAACATGATCTATCGCCGGAGCGACGGGAACATAGGCTGGGTCGATCCCGACAGCGGCAAGGATGCCTGAAATCCGGGTTTGAGTGCACCATGGATATCGCCGATCTGATCAGCCCCGCCTGTGTCGTCCCGCGCCTGCGCGCGACGAGCAAGAAACAGGCGCTGCAGGAGCTCGCCAAGCGCGCCGCCGAGGTCACTGGGGCGCAGGAGCGGGCCATCTTCGACGTGCTGCTCGAGCGCGAGCGCCTCGGCACCACGGGCGTCGGCAACGGCATCGCCATCCCCCACGGCAAGCTGGCCGACCTCGACCGCCTCTACGGCCTGTTCGCGCGCCTCGAGGAGCCGGTGCCCTTCGATTCGATCGACGAGCTGCCCGTGGACCTCATCTTCCTCCTGTTGGCGCCGGAAGGCGCGGGCGCGGATCACCTCAAGGCCCTGGCCCGGATCTCGCGCCTGTTGCGCAACGGCGGCACCTGCGAGAAGCTGCGCGGCACGACCGAGGTCGCGCTCATGTACGAGACCCTGACCGAATCCCCGTCGAGCCGCGCGGCCTAGCCGCCGAGGGGCGCAAAAGCTCGTGTCCCCGACACCGATCGAGCGGCTTCTGAAGCCACGCTCGATCGCGATCGTGGGCGCGTCCGCCCGGCCCGAGATGATGGGCATGCGCGCACTCCGCAACCTGCGGCGCTTCGGCTTCGCCGGGTCGCTCTACCAGGTCAACCCACGCTACCAGGAGCTCGAAGGGGCGCCCTGCTACCCCTCCCTCGCAGCCTTGCCCGAGGTGGTGGACGCCGCCTTCATCGCTATCCCCGCCGCGCGCACCATCGACATCGTTGACGAATGCGGACGGATCGGGATCCGCGCCGCCGTGGTGCCGTCCAACGGGTTCGCCGAGGCGGGCGCGGAGGGCCGGGTACTTGCGCACAAGCTCGGCGAGGCCGCGCGCGGGCACGGCATCGCCCTCTGCGGCCCCAACAACATCGGCCTCATCAACGTCCACGACCGCACGGTCATGTGGCCCGCCCACCTCCACGACCTGCCCCGGCCCGGCGGGACCGCGCTGGTAACCCAGAGCGGCTCCGCCGGCATCGCTCTCTCCCAGGACGATCGCGCCCTCGGCTTCGCTTACCTCATCAGCACCGGCAACGAGGCCGTACTGACCGTCGCGGACTATCTCGCCTTCCTCGCCCGTGAGGACCATGTCCACGTGATCCTGATGTTCCTGGAGACGATTCGCGACCCGGCGGGCTTTGCCGCCGCGGCGCGCGAGGCGGCGGCGCGGGGCAAGCGCATCGTGGTCGTCAAGGCGGGGGAGAGCGCGGGCGGGCGAGAGGCCGTGGCCGCGCACACGGGCGCGCTGGCCGGCGAGGCCGAAGTCTACGACGCCTATTTCCGGCGCTTGGGCGTGATACGCGCCGCCGACCTCGACGAGATGCTGGAGATGGCCGCCCTGCTCTCGGCCTATCCGGCGCCGCCGCGCGAACCGCATGTGGCGTCCGTGATCCTCTCGGGTGGGCTTGGTGCGCTGCTCGCCGACATCGGGGCGGCAAACGGCGTCAGTCACGCGCCGCTCAGCGCGGCAACGCGCGAGGCGCTCCACCAGGTCCTGCCGCCCTATCCGCGTCTGCGCAACCCCATCGATGCCATGGGCCTCGGCTGGAACGTGGACATGTTCGAGAGTGTCCTTGCGACACTCGCGCGCGATCCCACCTACGGTTCCATCCTCCTGGCCATGGACACCACCGCCGCCGGTGGGGCGGATACCGCCATGGTCTTGGAAATGGCAGCGATGTGCGCGCGCTTGGCACCCGAAACAGAAGCGCGCTTCGTCTTCGCCAACAACACCACGGCGGGCGGCCTCAACGCCCAGGTTCGCGCGCGGCTCGACGCCGCCGGCATTCCGTACCTGGCCGGCATGCGCGAGAGCCTGGCCGCGATCGGCCAGTGGGCCCGACCGCCCGAGCGACCCATGGACCCGCCACGGGCGGCGGGCGACTGGCGCGACCGGGCGGCGTCCGCCGGCGTGCTCACGGAGTCCGGGCGCTTCCGCCTCCTGAGCGAGGCCGGGGTGCCGATGGCGGCGTGCGAGCCCGCCTCGTCGGCCGAGGCGGCGTCCGCCGCCGCCGCGAAGCTCGGCTATCCCATCGCCATGAAGGGGGCGGGGCCGGGGATCGCCCACAAGACCGAGCTCGGCCTGGTGCGGCTCGACCTCGCGGACGCGGCCGCCGTCGAGGCCGCATTCCGCGATCTTCAAGCCCGGCTGCCTCGGGTGCCGGGCGCGGAGATCGTGGTTCAGCCCATAGCCGGGCCGGGCGTCGAGCTTATTCTGGGCGCACGGCCGACGCGGGGGTTCGGCACCCTCGTCGTGGTCGGGATGGGGGGCACATATGTCGAGCAGCTCGGCATCTCGAGCCACAGGCTCGCGCCGCTCGATCGCGAAGGTGCGATCGACATGCTCGACGAGACGCCGCTCGGCGCCATCCTCGCCGGCGCGCGCGGCAAGGGGCCTTACAACATCGAGGCGGCGGCGGACGCGATTGCCGCCTTCTCCCGCTTCGCGGACGCGGCGGGGGACGTGCTAGCCTCGATCGAGATCAACCCGCTGATCGTGTTGGAGGCGGGCCACGGCGCCGTCGGCGTCGACCTGCTCATGGAGCCGGCCGCCCCCGCGGACGGCAGCCCTTGCGATGGAGGAGACGCCAGCCATGACCTATGAGAGCATAATCTACGAGGCGGACGACCGGGTCGCCACCATCACCTTCAACCGGCCCCAGCGCATGAACGCCTTGAGCCAGGCGCTCTGCGCCGAGTTCCGCGACGCCGTCGCCAAGGCCGACGCGGACGACGAGGTCCGCGTTCTCATCGTCACCGGCGCCGGCGGCAAGGCCTTCTCGTCGGGCTACGAGCTGCTCGACCCGGACAGCCGGCCCGAAGACCGGACCGGCATCGGCGCCTGGCACAAGCGGCTCGCGGGCGACCTCGACTTCACCTACACGGTGTGGAACTGCTCCAAGCCCGTGATCGCCATGATCGACGGCTATTGCCTCGCGGGCGCCCTCGAATTCGCCCAGATGTGCGACATGCGCTACTGCTCCGACGATTCGAGGTTCGCAGTCATCGAGTCCCGGTTCTCGGCCGGCATCGCGACCCTCGCCATGCCGTGGATCCTGGGCGCGCGCTGCCGCGAGCTGATCTATACGGGCGACATGATCGATGCGGAGGAGGCCCTGCGGCTTGGCCTCGTCAATCGGGTTTTCCCCAAGGACGCGCTCGCCGCGGAGACTATGAAGATCGCCAAGCGCATGAGCCGCGTGGCGCTCGACTGCCTCAAATGGAACAAGCGCGCCATCAACCAGAGCTACGACACCATGGGCTTCAAGGCCGCGTTGCAGTACGGCCTCGAAGCCTGCGTCATGCTCGATTCGACGGAGACGCCCGAGCTCAAGGCGTTCACGGAGATCCGCGTCGCCAAGGGCGCCAAGGAGGCCATCAAGTGGCGCGACGCCCAGTTCAAGCCCTTCGAGTGAGGCCAGAGGGGCTCCGTTTTGAACGGACTCTTGTGGTTCGATCCCGACGGAAGAGTCCCCCTCTCCGCCAAGGGAAGAAGTGGGGAGAGGGTTCCAAGTGTCAGACGCAAACCACTAGTGCGTGCTCATGGGCTCGAGCCCATTCTGGCGCAGGGCGGCGAAAGCGACCTCGCGGTCAGCCATGAGCGCCAGCTCATGCCCGTCGGCGGCGTGGAGGGCATAGGCCGTCCGGCCCTCCACTTTGACCGGCTTGACGTAGGCGATGTCCCCAGCGCCGAGCGCCGCGAGCTCATCCAAGCGCAATGACCTCAAAGATTGAAAATCCATCGTGACCCTTCCTCTGGCGCCCCGTCCCATACGGCCGCGCCTGTTATCCGGCTGGTTACTTGACCTCGAGGGCATTCCGCTTGCCACGGCGGGCGCCGGCCGTGTCGATCTCGACCGTCCGGACCCGGCTCTCGGCCGGAGGCCGCGCCAGATCCACGTGCAGGAGCCCGTTGTCGAGCGCGGCCCCCAGCACCTCCAGGCCCTCGGCGAGGACGAAGCTGCGCTGGAACTGCCGCGCGGCGATGCCGCGGTGGAGAAAGACCCTGCCCTCGTCGTCTTCGGCCTGACGGCCGCGAATGACGAGCTGTCGATCCTCGACCTGGATCGAGAGGTCCTCCTCCGCGAACCCCGCCACGGCGAGGGTGATGCGCAAGCAGCCGTCGTCGGTCTGCGCGACGTTGTAGGGCGGGTAGCCGTCGGTCGAAGCCTTGGATACGCGCTCCAGCGCTTCCTCGAAGCGGTCGAACCCGAGCATCAGCGGGCTGTTGAAAAGCGTGAGCCGCGACATGGCGCAACCTCCTTCCTCGAAGCGGGTTGCCGGCCTCGGGCCCCGATTCGGCGCCCCTTCGGGCAGCCCGACCATCGGCGCCGCCCACCATGGGATGTGGGGACCGGCGCGCCCGATTCAAGAGGCCGCGCACGCCGCCAGCATGGCGAATACGCGAGCACGGGCGCGAGACGGCTGGACGAGGGCCTCTTGGATGCCTATGAGCTTCTCTGGCTGCGCCGCGCCTTCGGCCGCGAAAGCACAGGGTGGGAGGATCGGGAGGCGCGCGTGGCCCGTATGGACCGTTTATGGGGCCTGTGACGGGGCCAGGGCTCGAAAGGACGGCGATGGACATCGCGATCGTCATTCCCGCGCGTTACGGCTCGCGCCGCTTTCCCGGCAAGCCGCTGGCCGCGATCGGGGGCCGGTCCCTGTTGAGCCGGACCTGGTCCATCGCCAAGGCGGTGGGTGGGGTGAGCGCCGTCTACATTGCCACCGAGGACGAGCGAATCGCCGACCATGCCAGGACGATCGGGGCGGCGGCCATCATGACCTCCGCGGACTGCGAGAACGGCACCGAGCGGGTGCGCGAGGCGATTGGAACCCTGCCCAAGCCCCCGGACGCGGTCATCAACCTGCAAGGGGACGCCGTCCTGACCCCGCCCTGGGTCCTCCAGTCGCTGGTCGATGTCCTCGAGGCCGATCCGGCAGCCCGCCTGGTCACGCCGGCAATGCGCTGCAGCCGGCGCCAGCTCGAGGAGATCGCGGAGTCCAAGAAGGAAAGCCCCACCAGCGGGACGCTGGTGACGTTCGACAGGCGCTTCAACGCCCTCTATTTCTCCAAGGCGATCATTCCCTATGTGCGAAGCAAGGACTTGGACCCGCCCCCCGTCTACCGGCATATCGGCATCTATGGCTACCGCCTCGACACCCTCGAAGAGTTGGCCTCGCTCGAGCCGACTCCGCTGGAGGTCACCGAGCAGCTCGAGCAGCTTCGGGCGCTGGAGAACGGCATCCCCATAAGGATCGTGTTGGTCGATTACCGCGGCCGCACCCACTGGTCCGTGGACGCGCCCGAGGATGTCGCGATCGTCGAGGAATTGATCGAGCGGCAGGGCGAGCTGGTCGAATTCACCTGATGCAGATACTCCTGGCCCGCCACGGCAATACCTTCGGACCCAGCGATAAGGTGGTCTGGGTCGGCCGCGAGACCGACCTTCCCCTGGTGGAGAAGGGCGTCGAGCAGGCCCATGCCGTGGCCGCCGGGCTCGCGGCCAAGGGGCTGATCCCCACCCACGTCCTGTGCGGCGCCCTGGAACGGACCAGGCGGACCGCCGAGATCGTGGTCGCGGACCTCGGCCTGGCCTCGGCACCGCTCGTCGACCCCCGCCTCAACGAGATCGATTACGGAAGCTGGGCCGGCCACAGCTCCGGCGAGATCGCCGCGGCGCTGGGACAGGAAGACGCCCTGAGGCGCTGGAGCGAGGACGACGTCTGGCCCACCGGTGCCGGCTGGGGCAGCACCGAGGCCGAGATACTGGGCAACATCGAAGGTTTCCTCGCGGATCTCCAGGCGGACCCGGGCGCCCGCCCGCTGGTGGTCAGCAGCAACGGCATCCTGCGCTCCTTCCCGCGGCTGCTCGGCCTCGCCCATCCACAGGGCGAAGGCCGCGGCTCCTTCCGCATCAGGACCGGTCACATGGCGGGAATCGCGCACCGCGACGGCCGCCTCGCTCTCCGATGCTGGGACGTCGCCCCCGGCGACCTCGTGGCTTGAAGCGCCGCGGCGCCTACTTCGCCGCCACCGCCGCCTGGGTATAAACCGGGGTCAGCCACTCTTGCCGGCGCGCGCTCTCGCCGCGCACGGCCGCCTGATAGATGTCCCACACGGCGCGCGTGACGGGTCCGATTCCGCCGTCGCCAACGGGCAGGCCATCGATATTCACGATGGGCGTGACCTCGTAGGCCGAGCCGCAGAAAAAGACCTCCTCGGCGAGATGGAGCTCGGTGCGATCGATGACGCGCTCGGTCGCCGGCATGGCGAGCTCGCCCGCGAAGATATCGAGGATGGATGCCCGGGTGATGCTTTCGAGGATACCCTCGGTGGCGACGGGCGTGGCGGGAACACCGTCCCGGACCATGAAGATGCAGGCCCCCGCACCCTCCGCCACCTTGCCCGCGCCGGTCAGGAAGATGGCCTTGTCGTAGCCGTCGGCCTTGGCCTGGATCTCGCCCAGGCGGCCGTTGTGGTAGTTGGCGGCCACCTTGATCCGGGGCGGCATGGACCTCTCGTCGATCCGCGCCCACGAGCTGATCGAGGCCCGCACCGCCTTGTCGTCGAGCGCGCGACGCGGACGGTGGACGGCGCCGCAGCTGAGCGCCACCGGGCCGGTCGCGTCCATGAGCGCCGTGCCGAGGATGTGGGCCGAGAGGCGGATGTGGCAATCGTCGCGCACGTCGTTCGCCCGCACCACCTCGATCACCTGCTCGGTCATCTCCTCGACCGTGTAGGAGCGGTCGTAGCGCATGATGTGCATGGACTGCTGGAGGCGGACCAGATGCTCTCGCAGGCGGAAGATGTTGAGGTTCTCGCCCTTGTGGTCGCCATAGCCGCAGATGCCCTCGAAGACGGTCAGGCCGTATTTCACCGCCGGGCTCAGGACATGGAGCCTGGCCTCGTCCTCGGGTACGAGCTTGCCGTCGAAACTGATGAGCTTGGCCGTCGATGTGAACACGGTCCCTGCCTCCCCTTCGCTTCCCTGAATCAAGCGTGTTCCGCCATCCTATCAGAGGGACAGCCCACGCAGGTACGCCGTTCGCGCCGCGCCCGCCACCATCATCAGGGAGAGGTCGCTGCCGGCGAGCACGAAGCGCATGCCGAGGGCGATGTAACGCTCCATCAGCATCGGGTCGTAGACCCCGCCCATGCCGGGATGAACGCCGTTGGCGCGACAGGCGGCGATGACGGTCGCGTAGATCTCGCCGATGCGGGGGTCGTCGAGCCGGCCCGGGATGCCCATCTCCATGCAGAGGTCGTTGGTGCCGATCAGCAGCACGTCGATGCCCGGGACTTCTGCGATTGCGTCCAGGTTCTCGATGGCGCGCGGCGTCTCCAGCATGATGACGACGAGGGTTGCCTCGTTGACGGCGCGCGCCGCCTCGCCGAGCGGCAGGGCGGCGAAGTCGAGCTGGGCCTGGGCCCCCGCGATCGAGCGGCGGCCGGCGGGCGGGAACTTGCAGTTGGCGACGATACGTGCCGCCTCTTCCGCCGTCTCCACATGGGGTGCCACGATGCCCATGGCGCCGCCATCGAGCACCCGCGTCGCGTGATGGTGGGCGAAGTCGGGCACGCGGACGAACGGAGTGATCCCGGCGTCCTGGGCCGCGACGCTCAGCTGCACCGCCTGCTCCACCGACATGGCGTTGTGCTCCATGTCGATGAACAGCCAGTCGAAGCCGCAGGTGCGCATGATGCGGCCCGTGTCCGCGGTGCGGGCCTGGCGCAGGCCGATGCCGATGGCCAGCTCGCCGGCCTCCAGGCGATCCTTGGCGTGATTCCGGATTTCCGTCATGGTTGCCCCCTGGTGTCCTGGCGCCGCCCCAGCCGCGGCCAACTTAGAGTCTGGGGCGCGCCCGGTCGATGCCCGTCCCATCGCCGCCCGCGGACTTGACTCGCTCCGGCGGGCGGCCCGTAATGTTCGGACGCGAGCCCTAATACGCCCATACAATCACGCGAATCGGACCATGACAGCCGTCCATCGTGAGACCATCACCGGGCCCGGCGCCTGGAAGGCGAGCGACTTTCCCGGCGGCGCGGACGACATCGCCTTCGACCTCGGCCCGCGGCACCTGGCCGCCATCGCCGAGGCCATGAAGGCGGTGCGCGGGCGCGGTCTGGCCCTGGAAGAGATCACCCGTGATGACTTCGCGCTCGGAGACATGGCGGGCGAGCTTGCCGCCCAGGCCGAGGAGATCGACCGGGGCCGCGGCATCATCGTCATCCGCGGCCTCCCGGTGGACGATTATTCCCAGGCGGACATCGAGGCCATCTATTTGGGCATCGGCGCCCATTTCGGGACCGCGGTCTCGCAAAGCGTGATGGGGGACCGCCTCGGCCACGTCATCGACGTGACGGACGTGGATCCGAACGCCCGCGCCTACCGCGCCCGTCAGGAGCTCTCGCTCCCTACCGACCTTTCGGACATCGCGAGCCTCTTGTGCATCTATCCGGCCGGCTCGGGCGGCGTCAGCCGGTTCGCGAGCGCGCTCGCCATCCATAACGAGATGCTGGCCACGCGGCCCGACCTCCTCGAGCCGCTCTACCGCGGGTTCCGCTGGCACCGCCTGGGCGAGCACGGGACCGGGGAGGACCCGATCACGCCCCACCGGGTGCCGCACTTCTCATACCATGGCGGCCGCCTGAGCTGCCGCTACGTGCGCAGCTATATCCGTGAGGGCGCGCACGCGCTCGACGAGCCGCTCGACGGTACCGAGGAAGAGGCGCTCGATACCTTCGACGAGATCGGCCGGCGCCCGGACCTCCAGCTCGAGCTCATCCTCGGCCGCGGCGCGGCCGTGTTCGTGAACAACCTGACGGTGCTGCACGCCCGCACGGCCTTCGAGAATCACGGCGACCCGGCGAAGAAGCGCCACCTCCTGCGCCTTTGGCTCGCCTCGCACACGGCCCCGGCGGTGGTGCCGGAGATACAGGTCTTTACCACCGGCCGCGGCGGCGGCATCCCGAAACAGGAAGACGGCCGCATGCCGAGCTTCGAGCGCCACTTCGATATCGGCTGAGCGGATGCCAACCACGGCAGGGAAAGACGAATGACTGCCATCCATCGCCTGCATGCCGACGAGCCGGGCGCCTGGACGCGGGCGGACATCGGGGGCAAGGCGGACGTCTTCTCCCTCGACCTCTCGGCGGCCGACCGGGGCGAGCTCGACACCGCGCTCGCCGCCGTGCGCGCCCGCGGCCTCGCCATGGAGGCGATCGGCAGGGCCGACTTCCCGCTGCTCGGCCTCGGGCGCCGCCTCGCGGCGCTCGCGCGCGAGGTCGCGGACGGGCGGGGCCTGGCGCTGGTGCGGGGATTTCCGGTCGAGGAATACGGGCAGGCCGACATCGAGGCGCTCTATTGGGGCCTCGCCACCCATCTCGGCACCGCCGTCTCCCAGAGCGTGATGGGCGACCGCCTGGGCCACGTCATCGACGTGACCGACGAGGACCCGAACGCCCGTGCCTACCGGGCGCGGCGGAGGCTCTATTTCCACTCCGATTTCGTCGATGTCCTGGGCCTCATGTGCCTTTGCAAGGGCCGGTCGGGCGGCCTCAACCAGTTCGTCAGCAGCCTGGCCGTTCACAACGTGATCCTGGCCACCCGGCCCGAGCTGCTGGAGCCGCTCTGTCGCGGCTTCCACTATCACCGACTGGGCGAAGAGGGCCCGGGCGAGGCGCCGATCACCCCCTGCCGGGTGCCCGTCTTTTCCGTCGCGGACGGGCGCCTCAGCGCACGCTACTCGCGCACCTACCTCGGGGAGGGAGTCCGGGCCCACGGCGAGCTTTCGCCGTTCGAGGCCGAGGCGCTGGCTTACTTCGACGAGGTCTGCCTCAGGTCGGATTTGGTGGCCGAGCTCGGGCTCGAGCCGGGCGAGGGTGTCTTCATCAATAATTTCACGATCCTGCACGGGCGCGACGCGTTCGAGGACGGCCCCGACCCGGCGCGAAAGCGGCACCTGCTGCGGGTATGGCTGGCGGTGGAAGACGGCCGCCCCCTGGTCCCGGAGATCCAGGTCTTCGACGCCGGCCGGCAAGGCGGCATCCCGGAGCAGGAAGAAGGCCGGACGCCGAGCTTCGAGCGCCAAGCGGCGCTCGACGGGACAACCACGCCACGGCCCAACTGAAGGCTTGCGCCAGCTTCTTTGACTGAAGCCGGCCACCGCCGTTAATCTGGGCGGATCGTCCGATGATCGGACGCAGTCCGCGGAACGGGAGCCGAAGCCATGAAGCGCCTCTTGACCTCCATTGCCCTGCTGGTCGCCTTCGCGAGCCCGGCCTGGGCCGATTTCGACTCGGGTCTGTCCGCCTATATGAGGAGCGACTACCGTGCGGCCTATGCCGAGTTCGCACCCCTCGCCGACCAGGGGAATGCGGACGCGCAGAACATGCTCGGCTATATGTACGCCAGGGGGCAAGGGGTGCCGCAGGACTTCGTCCAAGCCCATGTCTGGTTCAACCTCGCCGCCGCGGCGGGCAAGGGAGGCGCCGCCGATTCGCGCGACGAGATGGCCAAGCTGATGAGCCCGTCCCAGATCGCCGAGGCACAAGGCCTGGCGCGCCAGTGGCGCCCGGCACAGGCCATGGCCGAGACGAGCCCCGCCACGCCGGCCTCGACCGCGACGAGCGGCCTGAGCGAGCAGGAGCTGGTGGCCGCCATCCAGGAAAACCTGAACGCGCTCGGTTACAACGCCGGCCCGGCCGACGGAGCCATGGGGCGCCGGACCCGGTCGGCCATCCGCGGCTTCCAGCTCGACCAAGGGCTCCCCATCGACGGTGTGCCGACAGAGGGGCTGCTCGCCAGTCTGCGCGCGGCCCGCGGGTCACCACAGACGGAGAGCGCGGCGGCGCCCGCGCCGCAGCCCGAGCCCGAGATAGCCTCCGCCCCGGCGCCGGGCCCGGCTGTCGCTTCCGACAACCAGACGCAGGCAATCATCGACCGGCTGCGGGAGCTGATCGAGAAGGGGCGCCAGGAAAGGTCCATCAGCCAGGGAATGCGGGCCGAGCTGCGGGCGCTGGCCGACCAGTACGACTGGCCCTGGCGGGTCCGGGTGCTCATCGACGACTTCGCCGACGCCAATTTCACCGCCAATCCCGCCTGGGTGGTCACCAGCGGCGAATTCTGGATCGACCGCTACGAAGGGCTGCGCACGCGCCTCGAGGCGCCGGCGAAGCAGCAGCAAACCTCGCAGGGCGAGAGTGGCGACGCGGCCAGTGTCATCATCGGCACCATTCTCGCCCAGGTGTTGAAGCCGCAACAGCAACAAGGCACGACCTAGGCCGCCGCGCCCACGGAGGCGGCGATCCACGCGGCGGCGGGCATCACCAATGCCTTCGCCCTCGAGATCGAGCTGCGCGCGCTGCCCGGCACGCCAGGCCAGAGCATCGAGCTCGGCCCCTATCAGGGCGAGCGCCGCGATTGGGGCTACCGCCTGAGCTACGCGGTCGGCGACGCCCCGACCCTCGAGCTTACGCGCCAGTCGCCGGGCCGGTCCTCGGTGATCGAGCTCTCGGATTCGGTGCCCGCGCTCGACGACGGCGCGCGCCATACGGTCCAGTGGCGGCGCGCGGCCGACGGCGCCATGGTCGTCCTGGTGGACGGGGCCGAGGTCATGCGCGCCACGGACCGCGCGATCCTCAACCCCTTCGACGGCGTGAGCATCCTCAACCGCGGCGGCGACTACGCCATCTCGCGCATCTCGGTCGAAGGCGCCGCGCCCTAGTACCCACTTTCATAATTCCGTGTGCCATACGACGGCGCCCCGAGGTTCCCGGCTAGGAGGGTGGCGCGCCGTGATGCCGGGGCATCACAAGCGTCGCGCGACGACGTCCGGGGGCCTCGGGGCGCCGCCCACCGGGTCGCTTTTCCCGCCCCCTCGGGGCGTCGGGGACACTTGACGATGCCCCGGCATCGCCGGCGCACCCCCTCCTACCGAGGAGACGGGAAAAGCGATCGTATGGCACACGGAATTATGAAAGTGGGTACTAGAGTGGGTCCGCGCCTGCGCGGGCGCGCCGGATGACCGCCGGGCCGCCTTGCGGCCTGGAGCGATTCCAGACGAGGTGGATACGCTTTGGAAACCGCACTCGCGAATCCGCGCGGCCCCGCGGACGGGCACACGTATTTCTTGCGTGGGCCAATTTTTTTCGCCCCCCTGTGATAGAGGTCACTTCGCCCCTGGCTCAAACGAGTCAAAACACAGTCGCGACAATAAGAAACATCCACCCGTGGCTGGAGAGGGGTTATGACCCAGGCAAGAAAGGCGACCATTCTCGTCGTCGAAGACGATCCAAGGGTCCGACTGGTGACCGGGATGATGCTCGAATCGCTCGGCCACCAGGTTCTGTCGGCCGAGGACGGCCAACGGGCTGTCGAGCTGTTCGAGAGCAGCGAGCGGCGGGTCGACCTTCTCCTCGTGGATGTCATCCTGCCGCGCGGCCCCAACGGCCGCCAACTGGTCGAGGAAATCCTCACCCGCGGGCCGGATACCAAGGTTCTCATGGTCTCGGGATACGCGCGCCAGGAGCTTATCGCGTCCCAGGCCCTGGACACCGCGGTCCGCTTTCTCGCCAAACCCTACCTGGTCGCCGATCTGGCCCGACTCATCGCCCAAGAGCTGGGCTACACCGCGGCCGCCTGACGCCCGGGCCCGGCCCGCGCCGGGCCGCGACCACGCGCGCGCCGGGAGGGGAACAGCGATGGCCGGAGCTCTCATCGTCACGGGCGGCAGCCGCGGCATCGGCGCCGCGACCGCGCGGCTCGGCGGCGCGCGCGGCTTCAAGGTCTGCGTGAACTACATTTCGGCCGCCGGGCGCGCGGAAGAGGTCGTAGAGGCGATCCGTGCCGGCGGGGGCGAAGCCATCGCGGTCAAGGCCGACGTCTCGAAGGAAGCCGATGTCGTCGCCATGTTCGAGGCGGTCGATCGGGCCTTCGGGCCGCTGGCCGCCCTGGTCAACAACGCCGGCGTTGGCTGCCGGCGGGAATTGGTGGAGAATTACCGCCTCGAGGACCTCGAATCCCTGTTCGCCACCAATGTCTTCAGCCAGTTCCTATGCGCGCGGGAGGCGATCCGGCGCATGTCGACGGCCAACGGCGGGGCGGGCGGCGTCATCGTCAATATCGGCTCGCGCGCCTCGCGGCACGGCAAGCTCGTGCGCAAGGTGCCCTACGCCGCCACCAAGGGGGCCGTGGACAGCTTCACGGTCGGCCTGGCCCACGAGGTCGCGGGCCTCGGTATCCGCGTGGCGGGCATCCGCCACGGCCTCATCCTGACGGAGATTTTCGACGATCAGAGTGGCCCGGGAATGGTCCGGGAAAGGGCCAAGGCCGGCGTGCCCATGGGCCGCCCCGGCGAAGCGGAGGAGGTGGCGAGCACGGCCATATGGCTGTGCACGGACGAGGCTTCCTACATCACCGGCACCATCATCGACGTCAGCGGCGGGAGGTAGAATCATGACTGGGGTCATCATCGTCACCGGCGGCGGCCACGGCATCGGGGCCGCAATCGCGCGTGAGGCCGGCCGGCGCGGCTACAAGGTCTGCGTCAACTACAGCCAATCACGCGAGAAGGCGGAGACGATCGCGAGCGAGATCGGGGAGGCTGGCGGCCACGCCATCGCCTACCAGGCCGACGTCGCCGAGGAGTCCCAGGTGGTGGCCATGTTCGCGGCGGTCGACCGCGCGCTCGGCCCGGTCACGGCCATGGTGAACAACGCCGGCATCGATTACACCACCCACACGGGCGATGTCGGTGTCGCGGGCATCAGCCGCGTGTTCGCGGTCAATGTGACCGGCGCCTTCCTCTGTGCGCGGGAAGCGATCCGGCGCATGTCCACGGCGCGCGGCGGCCGGGGCGGCGTCATCGTCAACATCTCCTCGGTCTCGCCCAAGACAGGCGGCATGCCGGGCGACGTGGTCTATACCGCCAGCAAGGGGGCCATGGACGCCTTCACCATCGCCCTCGCCAAGGAGGTCGGCGGCGAGGGCATCCGGGTCTGCGCCGTGCGCCCCGGAATCACGGAGACGGAGATCTTCGATACCAACGTCGGGCTCGACGCGGTCAAGGAGATGGCGCGCAAGACCGTGCCACTGGGCCGTATCGGCCAGCCCGAGGAGATCGCCACCATGACCCTGTGGCTGTGCTCGGAGGAGGCCTCCTACGTGACCGGCACCCTCTTCGACGTGAGTGGCGGGCGATGACGGCCCCGGTTCCCTTCGAGGGCGGGTGCGCCTGCGGCGCCGTGCGCTACCGGTGCGCGGCCGCGCCCTTCGTTTCCTACGCCTGTCACTGTACCGCCTGCCAGAAGCGGACCGGCAGCGCCTTCGGCGTCTCGGTGCAGGTGCCGGCCGAGGCGGTCGCGCTCCTCCAGGGCGCGCCCAAATCGCGCCTGCGCACCGCCGACAGCGGCAACGCGTTGCGCGCCTATTTCTGCGGTGATTGCGGGACGACCGTCTTTAGCGACAGCAACGCCCGGCCCCGGGTCCGGACGCTCACCGCCGGGGGCATCGACGACCCGTCCTGGGTCCCGATTCTAGCCAATATCTGGACGCGGAGCGCGCTGCCCTGGGTGCATCTCTCCGAAGCCATCGACAACTTCCCCAAGGCGGGCGACTGGACCGCCTACTACGCCTCGGATCCCTCGCGCCTCGACCCCTGACGGCGTCGCGTCCGGCCCTACTCTTCATCGGACCTTAACCTTTCTTGGCGAAGGTAGAGTCGCGATTCAAAGGTTGAGTTGCGGGCGCTGTGCAGACCCGCCGCGTGCCCAGCAAAACCAACGTTGCCGAATGGTGGATGGCGCATGACGGTGTCCGACCCGCGGCCGGCCTGAAAGGAGCGCGATGCTAAGCGAACGCGATGTCAAGAGGCTGCTCGAGGAGTCGTCCGGCGACAGCCGCGCCTTGACGGCGGACAAGGTCGCCAACGAGTTCAATGAGAACAAGCTCTCGGAAGCGGAGCGTGCCGTCGCGGTCGAGATATTCCGCGTCATGGCGAAGGACGTCGAAGTGCGGGTACGCGAGGCATTGGCGTACAACCTGCAGACAAACAAGGCGCTGCCGCGCGACGTGGCCGTCACCCTGGCCCAGGATGTCGATTCCGTCTCCCTCCCTATCATCCAGTTCTCGGACGCGCTCACGGACGCGGACCTGATCGAGATCGTCGGCAGCCACAACCAGGCCCAGCAGGTCGCCGTCGCCAACCGGGCGGCGGTCTCCGAGGCCGTCTCGGAAACCCTCGTCGCAACCGCTGACGAGGCGGTTGTGGTCACGCTCCTCAAGAACGCCGGCGCCGATATCTCCGAGGGGTCGCTCCAAGAGGTGCTCGGCACCCTTGGCGACAAGGATTCGGTTCAGACCGCGGCCGTCGAGCGCGACGCCCTGCCGCTCACGGTAGCCGAGCGGCTCGCCACCATGGTGTCCGAGACCCTGAAGGAAGAGCTGGCCAAGCGCCACGAGCTGTCGCCCGACCTGGCCACGGACCTGATCCTGCGTAGCCGCGAGCGGGCCGTCCTCGCTTTCGCCGGCAATTCCGAGCGGCACGAGCTCGAGGAGCTCGTCGACCAGCTCCACGCCAATGGCCGGCTCACCACGTCGATCGTCCTGCGTGCCCTCTGCATGGGGGACATCAACTTCTTCGAGACGGCCATGGCCTGGCTGGCCGGCGTTCCACCGATCAACGCCCGCGCCCTGATCCACGACAGCGGCAGGCGGGGCCTGAAGGCGCTCTACGATCGCTCGGGCATGCCGGCGGCGCAGTTCATGGTTGTCCGCACCGCCATCGACCTCGTGGCCGAGAACGAGTACGACGGCGGCGAGGACGACCTCAAGCGCTATGCCCGGCGGATGATCGAGCGTATCCTGACACAATACGGCAGCATGGGCGTCGAGTTCGAATCCGACGACCTCGAATACCTCCTCGCCAAGACGAGCGAGCTGCCGGCCGACCACCTCAGCGCCGCTTGACGCGCAGGCCGGTCAAGCAATGGAGCCGAGAATGAAGTCCTGTCTGATCGTCGACGACAGCAAGGTGATCCGCATGGTCGCCCGCACCATTCTCGAGGAGCTCGACTTCGAGGTCCTAGAGGCCACCGACGCCGAGGTGGCGGTCGACACCTGCACGAAGCGGATGCCGGACGCAATCCTCCTCGACTGGAACCTGCCGGCCATGACGGGCATCGACTTCCTGCGCCACCTGCGCGGGATGACCGGCGGCGACGCGCCCGTGGTGGTGTTCTGCACCACGGAGAACGATCCCGCATATATCGAGAAGGCGCTGTCGACAGGGGCCGACGAATTCATCATGAAGCCGTTCGACAGCGAGATCGTCCAGCTCAAGTTCTCGCAAGTCGGGCTGATCTGAGGCGCTCGCCGCCCGGGCCGCGCCAGCGGCCCGCCATTCCACGATCGCGCCTATTCGCCTCGCGCCGGGCTTGATCCGGGCACCGCCGCGCCATACGGTTCCCCGGGGATGTGGAATCGACTCAGGGGAGGCATGCAATGAAGACCAGGGCGGCGGTGCTGTACGAATTCGGCGCGGACTTGGCGATCGAGGAGATCGAGCTCGACGAGCCCAAGGACAAGGAAGTGCTGCTGCGCATCGCCGCCGCCGGCGTCTGCCGCAGCGACCTGCACGTGGCCCGCGGGCCGAGCGGCATGACGCTCCCCACCGTGCTCGGCCACGAGGGCTCCGCCGTGGTCGAGCGGGTCGGCCCGGGCGTCTCCAGGGTCAAGCCCGGCGACCGGGTGGTGCTGTCCTGGGCGCCCGCGTGCGGCCACTGCTTCTATTGCCGGGAGGGCTTCCCGGTGCAGTGCGAGATCAACGCCGAGGCGGGCGCCACCGGGGGCCTTTGGGACGGCACCTCGCGCATGCGCAGCGAGAGCCGGGGCCGCATCTCCCACTTCGCCTCCCAGTCCTCCTACGCCGAGTTCGCGGTGATGCCGGAGACCGGCTGCATGCCCATCGAGCCCGCAATTCCGCTGGAGATCGCGGCCCTCGTCGGCTGCGCGGTGACCACGGGCTTCGGCGCCGCGATCAACGACGCCCATATCCGGCCGGGCGGCAGCATCGCCATCTGGGGCATCGGCGGGGTCGGTATCAGCGCCATCCTCGGCGCGGTCCAGGCCGGCGCGGCGCGCATCATCGCGGTCGATCCGAACCCGCGCAAGGAGGCGGTCGCCAAGAGCTTCGGCGCCACCGACTACGTCAATCCCAAGGAGACCAACGACGTGCCCGCCGCCATCCGCGCGCTGACCCATGGCCGCGGCGCCGATTCCGCCATCGACAGCAGCGGCACGGCCGTGGGCCTCGAGCAGGGCTACGAATCGATCCGCCCCGCCGGCACCCTCGTCGCCGTCGGCCAGGCGCGCGGGGGGGTCGACGTCACCATCCGCGACGCCGGCCAGATACCGACCTATCAGAAGCGCATCATCGGCAGCTATTACGGCGGCGGCGTGCCAGAGCGGGACTTCCAGCTCATCTTCGACCTCTACCTCGCGGGCAAGCTCGACCTCGACGCCATGATCGGCAAGACGATCCAGCTCGAAGGGGTGAACGATGCCTTCCGCGAGCTCGAGGCCGGCATCGACACCCGCACGGTGATCAGCTTCGGGGTGGGGTAGGCGCGTGTGGCGCGCCCTCCGCTCAGCCCTCCGGCGCGCGGGCCGAACGGAGAGCGCGCCACACGCGCTCGGGCGTATAGGGCTGGTCGAGGTGGTGCAGGCCCAGGTCCCAGCAGGCATCCACAATGGCGTTGCCGATGGCCGCGGGGGAGCCACTCGCGCCCGTCTCGCTGCAGCCCTTCACGCCGAGCGGGTTGCTCGGGCAGAGGGTCTCCTGGAACGAGAGGTCGAAGGACACCAGGTCGTCGGCGCGCGGCATGGCGTAGTCCATGAACGAGCCGGTGAGGAGCTGGCCGGTGCCGGGCTCGTAGGCCATATGCTCGATCATGGCCTGGCCGATGCCCTGGCCGAGGCCACCATGAACCTGGCCGTGGACGATCAGCGGATTGACCACGCGCCCGCAGTCGTCGACGCATGAGAACGGCAGAGCAATAATCCCCCACTGAAGCGGCCGGTCGATCCGGCTGCGGCGGACCAAAATGGGACCGCGTATAGCCTTCTGTCAGGGTTGCTCTGACTGGAAGGCGGGGGGGATGTATCGGGTGGAGTTGTACGCACGGGTTCGGCGGGCGTGTCATGTCGAGGGGATGAGCACCCGCGAGGCCTCGCGGGTGTTTGGTGTAGACCGCAAGACGGTCCGTAAGATGCTGTCGTTCTCGGTGCCGCCAGGGTATCGCCGAAGCGCGCCGCCGAGGCGGCCAAAGCTGGGTCCGTTCACGGGAATCATCGATCGGATCTTGGAAGACGATCGGACCAGCCACCGCAAGCAACGGCACACTGCGAAGCGCATCTTCGACCGCCTCCGGGACGAGTACGGTTTCACGGGCGGCTACACCATCGTGAAGGACTACGTTCGTGAGCAGGGGCTTCGGTCGCGTGAGGTGTTCGTGCCACTCTCCCATTCCCCCGGTCACGCCCAGGCGGACTTCGGCGAAGCGATGGCGGTGATCGGCGGCGCGTTACGGAAGATCCACTTCCTTGCCTTCGACCTTCCCCACAGTGATGGTTGCTTTGTTGCGGCCTATCCGGCGGAGACGACCGAAGCATTCTGCGATGGCCACAACGCGGCGTTTGCCTTCTTCGGCGGCGTCCCCCGGTCCATCCTGTACGACAACACCAAGCTGGCGGTTGCCCGGATCCTGGGCGATGGGAAGCGGCAGCGAACGCGCGTCTTCACGGAGCTTCAGTCCCACTATCTGTTCGAGGACAGGTTCGGCCGGCCGGGCAAGGGCAACGACAAGGGCAAGGTCGAGGGACTGGTCGGCTTCATCCGGCGGAACTTCCTGGTCCCCGTCCCGCGTGCCGAGAGCTTCGCGGCCCTCAACGATGCTCTCGCCGAACAGTGCCGCCGGCGCCAGGCGGCGCGGCTGCGGGGCCACAAGGAGACCATCGGCGAGCGTCTCGAGCGGGATCGTCAAGTTCTCTTGCCATTGCCGCCTGCTCCCTATGATGCCTGCGATAAGCGCCCTGGACGGGCGAGTTCGCTGTCGCTGGTGCGTTACCGCAGCAACGACTATTCCGTGCCCGTGGCCTACGGCCACCGTGAGGTGCTCATCCGGGGCTACGTCGATGAGGTGGTGATCAGCTGCGGGGCCGAGGTGATCGCCCGGCACCGCCGGTCCTACGACAGCGAGGACCTGATCTTCGACCCGCTGCATTACCTGCCCTTGATCGAGCAGAAGATCGGCGCCCTCGACCAGGCCGCGCCATTGGCGGGCTGGGACCTGCCCGAGGCCTTCATCACTCTGCGGCGGCTCCTCGAAGCTCGTATGGGCAAGGCAGGCAAGCGCGAGTACGTCCAGGTGCTCCGTCTACTGGAGACCTTCCGGCTCGAGGAGGTCGAGGGTGCGGTCGGCGACGCCCTGCGGCTCGGCGCAATCGGCTTTGATGCGGTGAAGCACCTGGTACTGTGCCGCATCGAGCGGCGGCCGCCCAGGCTCAACCTCGACGTCTATCCGTATCTGCCGCGCGCCCGGGTCGCGATGACGTCCGCCAAGTCGTACATGAGCCTGCTGTCGGGGCTCGGCGCATGACCGACACACCGCAAGTGCTGCTCGCCCACCACCTCGAGACGCTGAAGCTGCCGACCTTCCTGCGCGAGTACGACAAGATCGCCCGGCAGTGCGCCTCGGAAGGCGTCGATCACGTCCGCTACCTGTTGAGACTCGCCGAGCTCGAGCTGATCGACCGCGAGCGCCGCATGGTCGAGCGGCGCATCAAGGCGGCGCGCTTCCCCGTGGTCAAGAGCCTCGACAGCTTCGACTTCAAGGTCATCCCCTCGCTCAACAAGGCGCTGGTCCTGGAGCTGGCCCGCTGCGAGTACATCGAGCGCCGCGAGAACCTCATCGCGCTCGGCAACAGTGGGACCGGCAAGACCCACATCGCCCTCGGTCTCGGCCTGGCGGCCTGCCAGAAGGGCCTCTCGGTCGGCTTCATCACCGCCGCCGCGCTGGTCCACGAACTCATCGAGGCCCGCGATGACAAGCAGCTGCTGAGGTTCCAGAAGAAGCTCGCCACCTACAAGCTTCTGATCGTCGACGAACTCGGCTTCGTGCCGCTGTCGAAGACCGGCGCCGAGCTGTTGTTCGAGGTGTTCAGCCAACGCTACGAGCGGGGCTCGACCCTGGTCACCACCAATCTGCCCTTCGACGAATGGACCGAGGTGTTCGGCTCCGAGCGCCTCACCGGCGCGCTCCTCGATCGCCTCACCCACCACGTCAACATCCTCGAGATGAACGGTGACAGCTACAGGCTCAACCAGAGCCGCAGGCGTCAAACCCCGACTGCTAACTGAACCGACCACCCAGCCCACGCTTGACCCCGTGGGCCCACAGGTCCCTCCCGCGCGCGCCGCCGCGTCAGCCTGTTGAGGGCACGCCGCGTCGCGCGCGGGGCCCTCCCGTGGACTACGGGGACAAGCCCGCAGCCGCCAAGCGGTCCCTTCTCATACCAGTGAGCCTATGAAAACACCTTCATGATCCATGGATAGGCGCAGAGGGTTCGCATACGATCCGGTTCTGCGATGAGGTCGATCCATGCTTGGCAACAGGCGTCGATGATGGCCTCGGTGTCGTCGAGGACGCGGAGCGATAGGAAGCGTTCGCGTAGGTAGAGCCAAACCCGCTCGACGGGGTTGAGTTCGGGACTGTAAGGCGGCAACAGCGCCAAGGTGACGTTGTCGGGGACGGTGAGGGCGCGCTCGTCGTGCCAACCGGCGCCGTCGCACATCATGACGGCGTGCGCATCCTGGTCCAGGGTATCGGCGAAGTGTGCGAGAAACAGGTCCATGACCTTGGCGTTGACGCTCGGCATCACCAGGGTGACGTCGTCGCTGGTGTCCGGGCGCACGGCGGAGAAGATGTAGGCCCACTGGTAGCCGATTTGACGCGTCCCGGGGGCACGCTCGCCCCTGCGCCACCACCGGTGACACACCCGGCCCTTGTTGCCGACGCGCGCTTCATCCTGAAACCACAGCTGTAGGCGCTTGTCGGGATGCGCCGCGGCGGTCGCCTTCAGGATGTCGCGAAGCCCCCTTTTTTGAAGCGCTCCTGCGCTTCGGCGTCCCTTCGCGGGTGGCTCGGGCGCGCCTTCTGGCGGGAAAATCCCATCCGCCGTAGAACCCGGGTCATGCTCGAGGGGTGGTAGGTCTTGGCGAAGCGCTCCTCCAGCCAGCGGCACAGATCGGCCCGGGTCCAGGCGCAAACCCCGTCGCGCTCAGGCTCCGGCCCGGCGATGATGACCGCCGCCAGCGCCGCTTCCTCGTCTGCCGTCAGCCGCCGCGGCGAGTAGCCCTTTGGACGGTCGTGAAGCCCCTCCAATCCCTTTGCATTGTAACGAACAACCGCGTCGCGAAGCGTTTGGCGATCCATCCCCGCAAGCCGCGCGGCATCAGCCCGGGGCATCTCCTCCAAAGCATTCGCGATCCCATAGGCCCGCGCCGCCGCTCGACCGTACGATTCCACGCGAGCCCAGCGCCGAAGCTCCAAAGGCGTCAAATCATCCCGTATCTTGAGTGCTGATCCCATGACATCCCCCACATCTGGTGGGAGACCATAGAATCACAATCCGCCATCATCCGCCATCAATGAATATCCCGAGAGTCAATTCAGGCGCTCACTGGTATTACACCGCCGAGGTGATCCCTTTTTGCTCCGCCATTGACAGACGCAATGGTAGCCGCGCAAGCCGACCACCCCGGTCTCCACGTCCACCATGACCACGGCCAGGTGGAGGGCGGTCGGGTAGTTGGTAGCGACGGGGTCGAAATTGACGGTCGATTCGAGGCCGAGCTCGAACCCCTCCTCGGGATAGTCGGCGCCGCGATAGGCCATCTCCGCCACTTGCGCGAAAGAGCGGCCGCGGTCGGTGCCGCGGATGGTGAAGACGCCGTCCCGGTAGTCGATATCGGCCTCGGCGCATTCCATCAGGTGCGCGGCCAGGGTCGTGGCCTTGGCGACGATGCGCTGGCTGGCGATGGCGAGGGCGATGCCGGCGGTCGAGAGCGAGCGCGCGGCGCCGGTGCCGAAATTGCCCGGGTCCCGGTCGGTATCGCCCTGCTGGAAGTCGATCGCTTCGATATCGATGCCGAGGCCGTCGGCGGCGACCTGGCGGAAAGTGATCTCGTGGCTCTGGCCGTGCGAGTGGGTGCCGACCGAGAGGGTGGCGCGGCCGTCCGGGTGGACCCGCACCCGGCCCGCCTCCCAGGTTCCCGTCTTGGTGATCGAGCCCGCGGCCATCTGGCGGCTCGGCCCCAGGCCCGCCCCCTCGACGATGCCGGCCATGCCGACGCCCATGCGAAGGCCGCGCGCCTTCAGCGCCGCCTGCTCGGCGCGGAGCCCGACATAGCCCGCGGCCGCCATCATGATGGCCTGCTGGCCCGCGGGGTTGCCGGAATCATATGTGGTGCCGAGGGGATTGGTGTAGGGGTACGCCACGGCGCCGATATAGTTCCGCGCCCGCATCTCCGCCACCTCGATGCCGAGCTCGCGCGCGCCGTTCTCCAGCAACCGCTCGCCCACGGAGGTCGAGGCCTGGATCGAGCCCCGGTAGGCATCGATGGGCGCGGTGTTGGTATAGGCGCCGGTCACGCGCACATGGACGGCCGGCGTGCGGTAGAGGCCGGACATGGTGGTCGGGTAATGCCCCCCCGGGATGACGGCGTTGAAGGAGCTCTGATAGCCGCCGAAGCCAGCGATGGTATCGACCGCGAGGCCGAGGATGCGCCCCTCTCGGTCGAAGCCCATGCGGGCCTTCGTTACGTGATCGCGGGCGTGGGCGTCGGTCATCATGGCGTCGCTGCGCGTCGCCGTGAAGCGGACCGGCCGTCCCACCAGCTTCGATGCCCACAGCACCACGGGCTGCTCGGGATAGAAATACCCCTTGGGGCCGAAGCCGCCGCCCACGTCGGGTGCGACCACCCGGATGCGGCGCAGGGGAATGCCGAAGGCGAGCTTGGAGAGCCAGACGCGGAGCTGGTGCGGCCCCTGGCACGACGCCCACAGGGTGTAGTGGTCCTGGCCCTCGTCGTAATGGCCGAGGTAGCACCGCGTCTCCATGGGGTTGGCGATGATGCGCCGGTTGCGGATTTCGAGCGCGCTCACATGATGGGCGCCCGCGATGGCCGCCTCGGCCGCCCCGGCGTCGCCATGCTCGACCACGTAGACCACGTTGGTGCCGAGCGCCGCGTGGATGACCGGCGCATCCGCTTCGATCGCGCGCGCCACGTCGGTGACCACGGGCAGGGCCTCGTACTCGACCGCGATGGCCTCGGCCGCATCGGCCGCCTGGGCGCGGGTCTCGGCGATCGCGGCGGCGACGGTATCGCCCACGAAACACACTTTCTCGGTGGCGAAGACCGGGCGCTTGGCGTCGTTCATGGGCCGGCCGTCGGTGAAGGGCACCGGGCTCATGCATGGCAGGATGGTGCCGAGTCCGCCCGCCGCCCACTCGCGCCCGGTAATGATGGCGAGCACGCCCGACATGGCCGCGGCGCGCGCGGTCGAGATCGCGGCGATGCGGGCGTGGGCGTGGGGACTCCGCGCGAAGACCGCGTGGGCGCACCCCTCGATCGCCATGTCGTCGACATAGCTGCCGCGCCCGGTCAGAAACCTGAATCCTCGCCCCGCCCGAGCGCCTTGCCGATATACATCCCGCGCGCCTCCCTGCCCGGGTCATGTTAGCCGATTTGCCCCGGGAGGCGAGCGAGGCGTGGTCGTCGAGACGAGCGAGGGGCCGGCCCTGTACGGCCGGCCCCTCGCCGCGATGGGTGGTGGAGCCGTGGGGAATCGAACCCCAGACCTCTACAATGCCATTGTAGCGCTCTCCCAACTGAGCTACGGCCCCGAAAGGATTGGTCCGGCCCGGACGGCGCGACACTAGTTCCGCCGCGCGGTGCCGGGCAAGGGAAAAACGCGCCGGCGCCGGCGGGAGCAATCTGCCCGCACGACGCACCGATACCCGCTCGGCGCACCGTTATCGGCGCACCGTTATCGGCGCACCGTCAAGTGTCTTCCTTCTCCTTCGCGACCCCGTCCATCACCTCGGAGACATCGTCCTCGTCCTCGCCGAGCTCGGAGGCATTCTCGATCACGTCGTCCTCGTCGTCGTCATCGGACAGAGTGTCGGCGGTGTCGCCCCCCGAATCCAGATCCGCCGGCACCGGCGGCGCCTTGGGCTTCGGCGCGGGTGGCACGGGTGGCGCGGGCCGGCTGCGCTTGGCGCGGCTCGCGGCCGCCGGTTCGAAGACCGCCCCGCATTTCAGACATTTGATCGGACTGCGATTGAGATCGTAGAATCTCGCGCCACACTGTTGGCACTGGCGCTTCGCGCCCCACTGGGTTTCGCCACTTGCGTTTCTCCGACTTCATCCGGGCGGACAGGGGCCCGCGTGCCAATTGCCATGATCCTCCGCACCTGTCAAAAATAAATTTCGGCCGCCGGGGCCGGTGGTGGCGCATCTCCGCGCTCACGCCGCGACACCGCCAGCCGCGGGGGAGTGCAGGGCTTGGCGGAATCAATCGGATTCTCTTGGGACGGCCGCGGCGGCCGGGTCCCGAAATGACCCGCCTGGTGGCGCGCGGCGGCGCCGCGCTGTCGGGTCAGGCGCGGGTGCCGGGCGACAAGTCGATTTCGCACCGCGCGCTCATGATCGCCGCCATGGCCGTGGGCGAGACGTCCGTCCGGGGCCTCCTCGACGGGGCGGACGTGATCGCCACCGCGGCCGCGCTGCAGGCACTCGGTGTCGACCTCGGGCGCGGCGACGATGGCGTCTGGCGCGTCCATGGCGTGGGCGCGGGCGGCCTTGCCGAGCCTGGCCAGGTGCTCGACATGGGCAACTCCGGCACTGGCGCGAGGCTCCTCGCGGGCCTCCTGGCGAGCCACCCCTTCACCAGCTTCCTGACCGGCGACGCCTCCCTCGTCGGCCGCCCCATGGACCGCGTCACTACGCCCCTCGAAAGCATGGGCGCCGCCTTCCTCACGCGCTCGGGCGGGCGCCTGCCATTGGCCGTGACCGGCGCGCGGGCACCGATACCCATCACCTATCGCCCGCCCGTGGCTTCGGCGCAGGTCAAGTCGGCCGTCCTCCTTGCCGCCCTCAACACGCCCGGCGCCACCACGGTAATCGAGGGCGCGCCGACCCGCGACCATACCGAGATCATGCTGCGCCATTTCGGCGCCGCGGTGACCGTGGAGGACGCGCAAGGCGGCGCCCGGGCCGTGACCGTCTCGGGCGAAGTGGAGCTCTCGGCCCGTGCGGTCGAGGTGCCGGCGGACATCTCCTCGGCTGCCTTCCCCCTGGTTGCGGCGCTGATCTGCCCCGGATCGCAAGTCACGCTCCCCGGCGTCGGCGTCAATCTCCTGCGCACGGGCCTCCTCGAGACCCTCGAGGAGATGGGCGCGGACGTGACGCTCGCGGGCGCGCGCACGGCCGCGGGCGAGCCGGTCGCGGACCTGACCGTGCGGGCCGGGCCGCTCACGGGTGTCGAGGTGCCGCCGGAGCGGGCGCCGCGCATGATCGACGAGTACCCGGTGCTCGCCGCCGCCGCGGCCTGCGCCGAGGGGCGGACGGTCCTGCGCGGCCTCGCCGAGCTGCGCGTCAAGGAAAGCGACCGACTGGCCGCCATCGCGGATGGCCTCGGGGCCTGCGGCGTCCGCGTCGAGGGGACTGGGGACGAGCTCGTCATCCACGGCACGGGCACGCCGCCCCCGGGGGGCGCCACCATCGCCGCCCGGCTCGACCACCGCGTCGCCATGGCTTTCCTGGTGCTCGGGCTTGCCGCGCGGGCGCCGGTCCGGATCGACGACGCCCGGACGATCGAGACGAGCTTCCCCGGCTTCGCCGCGCTGATGGTGGGCCTGGGCGCGGATATTGCGGGCGAGGGGGAAGCGGCGTGATCGTCGCCGTCGACGGGCCGGCGGCGGCGGGCAAGGGCACGCTCGCGCGCCGCATCGCGGCCCATTTCGGGCTCGCCTACCTGGATACGGGGCTGCTCTACCGCGCCGTGGGGTTCGAGCTGGTGCGCCAAGGCACCGATCCGGCCGACGCGGCGGCCGCCGCCCAGGCCGCCCGGGCCCTGCGCGCGGCCGACCTCGACGACGACCGATTGCGCGGCGAGGCCGCGGCGGCCGCCGCCTCCATCGTCGCCGCCATGCCGGCGGTGCGCGCGGCCCTCCTCGAGTTCCAGCGCGCCTTCGCGGCGCATCCGCCGGCGGGTGCGAAGGGCGCGGTGATCGACGGTCGCGACATCGGCACCGTGGTATGCCCGGACGCCGCGGTGAAATTCTTCATCACCGCCAAGACCCAAGTGCGGGCGGAGCGCCGGCTTAGGGAGTTGCAGGCGCGCGGGGAGGACGCTATATATGCGCGCGTTCTCGCGGATATGCAGGCCCGCGACGCGCGCGACAGCCAGCGTGATATCGCGCCGTTGGTCGCCGCCGAGGACGCATATGTGCTCGACACCTCGGCGTTGGACGCGGACGCGGTGTTCGCCAGGGCGATCGACCACATGAATTCTCGACGATAAAACGGCTCGGCGCCTGCCACCGTTGATCGCCGATGGATGGGGACCGGGGTAACCGGCTTCGTCCGCGTGTATCCGTAACGGGGAAAGACCGCCGGAGACAACCGGCTGGCCGGAATAACGACGAAAGGACACGAGAGACCATCATGGCCGATATCAGCACGAGCGAAACCGAACCCACCCATGGCGAGGAAGAGAGCTTCGCGGCCCTCCTCGAACAATCCCTCTCCTCGACAGACGCCTTCGAAGGCACCGTCGTCAAGGGCACCATCCTCTCCATCGACCACGACGAGGCCCTGATCGACGTCGGGCTCAAATCCGAGGGCCGCGTCCCCCTGCGCGAGTTCAGCGAAACCGGCGGCCCGCCCGAGGTGAAGGTGGGCGACATCGTCGACGTCTTCGTCGACCGCATCGAGAACCGTCAGGGCGAAGCCGTCCTGAGCCGTGAGAAGGCGCGCCGCGAGGAGGCCTGGACCGATCTCGAGAAGGCCTATCGCGACGGCGGCCGCGTCAGCGGCCAGATCTTCGGCCGCGTCAAGGGCGGGTTCACCGTCGACCTCTCGGGCGCCGTGGCCTTCCTGCCAGGCAGCCAGGTGGACATCCGGCCCGTGCGCGACGTCTCGCCCCTCATGGGCACGCCCCAGCCCTTCCAGATCCTCAAGATGGACCGCCAGCGCGGCAACATCGTGGTCTCGCGCCGCGCCGTCCTCGAGGAGGCCCGCGCCGAAGCCCGCACGGAGCTGATCGCCAACCTGAAGGAGGGCCAGGTCTACGAGGGCGTGGTCAAGAACATCACCGATTACGGCGCCTTCATCGACCTGGGCGGCATCGACGGCCTGCTCCATGTCACCGACATGTCGTGGCGGCGCGTCAATCACCCGACCGAAGTGGTCCAGATCGGCGAGACCACGACCGTGAAGGTGATCCGCTTCAACGCCGAGACCCAGCGTATCTCCCTCGGCATGAAGCAGCTCGAGCCCGATCCCTGGGAGGGGGCAAAGCTCAAATACCCGGCCGGCGTGGCCTTCACGGGCCGGGTGACCAACATTACCGACTACGGCGCCTTCGTGGAGCTGGAGCCGGGTATCGAGGGCCTGGTCCACGTCTCGGAGATGAGCTGGACCAAGAAGAACGTCCATCCCGGCAAGATCGTCTCGACCAGCCAGGAGATCGAGGTGATGATCCTCGAGGTCGACACGAACAAGCGCCGCATCTCCCTCGGCATGAAGCAGGTGGGCGAGAACCCCTGGACCGGCTTCGCCGAGAATTTCCCGGTCGGTACCGAGATCGAGGGCGAGATCAGGAACATCACCGAATTCGGCCTGTTCGTCGGCCTCCCGGGCAAGATCGAGGGCATGGTCCACGTCTCCGACCTCGACTGGCGGACTCCGGGCGAGGAGGCAATCCAGCGCTACGAGAAAGGTCAGCCCCTCAAGGTGAAGGTGCTCGAGGTCGATATCGAGAAGGAGCGTATCAGCCTCGGCATCAAGCAGCTCACGGAGGACCCGTTCAAGGGTGCCGCGGGCGAGCTCAAGAAGGGTCAGATCGTCACCGGCAAGGTCACCAAGGTGCAGGACAACGGCATCGAGCTCGAGGTCGCCGATGGCGTCGTCGGCTTCATCCGCAAGCCCGATCTGAGCCGGGACCGGAGCGAGCAACGCCCGGACCGGTTCGCCATCGGCGAGAAGGTGGACGCCAAGATCACGAACATCGACAAGAAGGACCGCCGCATGACCCTCTCCATCAAGGCCCGCGAGGTCGAGGAGGAGAAGCGGGACATGGCCCGGTTCGGCTCCTCCGACAGCGGCGCGAGCTTGGGCGAGATCCTAGGCCCCGCGATCAACCGCGCGGCTCTCGAGCAGATAGCCAACGGGGAGACCGCGGAGGACGAGCCCGCGGAGGACGAGCCCGCGGAGGACGCGGCCGCGGAAGAAGCCGCGGAGCCCGAGGCCGCGGAGCCCGAGGCGGTGCAAGAAGCCGCGGAGCCCGAGACCGCCGAGCCGGAGGCGGCGGAAGAGGCGGCGGAGCCCGAAGCCGCCGAGCCCGAGGCGGTGGAAGAGACGGCGAAGCCCGAGGTCGCGGACGTGCCGGACGGCACGGCCGAGGCACCGGAGGCCGGTGAAGAAGCCGCCGGCGAAGAGAAAGCCTGAGCGACTGGCGGGTTGGGCGCGTGGAGGACGCGGCGCGCGGGAAGCGACCCCTGCGGTGGTGCTCGACCTTAACGCCATGTTCGTGGACATGGTGGCGGAGCGCCGCGGCATGGACCGGCCCGACGCCGAGGTCGCGAGCGGCCGCCGGTTCCGGCGCCTCCCGGCTCGGACGTTGGCCGAAAAAACGTTTCTGCCTGAGAGGCTTACCCTTGACGGCATGATTTCCCTCTGGCAACCTGACGGTGGTTGGCGCTGATTCGTTAACAATCATTGGCCAGCGATCCGGCGCCGCCAAGCGCGCGTAGCGGCGCCGAAATGGGAACCGGATGGCATGACGAAGTCCGAGCTGATCCAGCGGCTCGCGGAGCTCAATCCGCACCTCTACCAGCGCGACGTCGAGCTTATCGTCTCGACCATCTTCGAGGAGGTCGCCGGTGCGCTCGCCCGCGGCGATCGGGTCGAGCTCCGCGGCTTCGGCGCCTTTTCGGTCAAGCAGCGCGGCTCGCGCATCGGCCGCAATCCGCGCACCGGCGAAGCGGTCCAGGTGGCGGAGAAGTTCATCCCGTTCTTCAAAGCCGGCAAGGAGCTGCGGGAGCGGCTGAACGAGGATAGCTGACCGCCCGGCGCGCGGCCATGCGCCCGACGATCGCCCGCGGCGGGGCCGCCCGCCCGACGACCCGGCAACCAGGCGGCCAATACCGCGGCTTGGCATGAGGGTCGCGAATTGAGAATCCTCCATTGGATCGTCGTCGTCCCGGTCACGGCCGTCGCCGTGATCTTCGCGCTTTCGAACCGCGAGACCGTAAGCTTCGACCTCTGGCCCGTTCCCCATACGGTGGAGGCTCCCCCGGTCGTCGCCGTCTTCGCCGGGCTGGTCGTCGGCGTGCTGGTCGGCGCCCTGATCGCCTGGGCCGCCGGGCGCAAGTGGCGGCAGCTCGCCCGCACGCGGGATCAGGAGCTCAGGCGCGCCCGGCGGGAGCTGGCGCGGATCGGGGCGGCGCAGCCGCAGCCGGCCGAAGGCGAGCCGGAGTAGCACGGCCCCCGGCGTTGCGGTCGGGCACGAAAACACCTAAGTCAGGGGCATGTCGATCGCGGTAAAGATATGCGGCGTGAACGCGCCCGCGGCTGTTGCGGCGGCGGCGCGGGCCGGCGCCAGCTTCGTGGGGCTCGTGTTCTACGAGCGCTCGCCCCGGTACGTGACGCCCGCGCGCGCGGGCGCGCTGGTCGCCGGGCTGCCGCCGGGGATCGGCAAGGTCGGCCTCTTCGTCGATATGGACGACGCGGCCATCGGCGGGGCGCTGCGGTCGGTGCCCCTCGATCTGCTGCAATTCCATGGCCGGGAAAGCCCCGAGCGGGTGGCGGCTGTCAAGGCCACCTTCGGCATCCCGATCATGAAGGCGATCAAGATCGCGGCCCGGGGCGACCTCGAAGCCGTGCGCCCTTACGCGGGCTGCGCCGACTGGATCCTGTTCGACGCCAAGGCGCCGGCCTCGCTCCAGGACGCGCTGCCCGGCGGCAATGCCGTGTCGTTCGACTGGCGCCTGCTCGCGGGCCTCGAGCTGCCCGTGCCCTGGATGCTGTCGGGCGGGCTCGACCCCGAGAACGTGGCCGAGGCGGTGCGCGTGAGCGGGGCGCGGGCGGTGGACGTCTCCTCGGGCGTCGAGGCGCGGCCGGGGCTCAAGGACCCCGCGCGCATCGAGGCGTTCGTCCGCGCGGTCGAGGGCCTGTGAGGATCGTGCCTTTTGCGCTGTGATGCGCTCGGCTCGTGTGATTTATTTGGCGCCGCTCGCGGCGGACGGCCTCGAGCGGTTGAAGGGACGAGCGGCCGAGGCCATGGAGAAGATCAACACCTATCGCGGCGGCCCGGACGAGGGTGGGCATTTCGGCATCTTCGGCGGGCGCTATGTCGCCGAGACGCTGATGCCGCTGATCCTCGAGCTCGAGCGCGCCTACGGCGCGGCCAAGGCCGACCCGGCCTTCGCGTCCGAGCTCGACTACTACCTGCGGCACTACGCCGGCCACCCGAGCCCGCTCTATCTCGCCGAGCGTCTGACCGCGCATTTCGGGGGTGCGAGGATCTACTTCAAGCGCGAAGAGCTCAACCACACCGGCTCCCACAAGATCAACAACTGTCTGGGCCAAATCCTGATCGCCCGGCGCATGGGCAAGCGGCGCATCATCGCCGAGACGGGCGCCGGCCAGCACGGCGTCGCCGTCGCCACGGTTTGCGCCCTGTTCGGCCATCCCTGCGTCGTCTATATGGGGGCCAAGGACATCGAGCGGCAGAAGCCCAACGTGTTCCGCATGCGCCTCCTGGGTGCCGAGGTGGTGCCGGTCCACAGCGGCTCGATGTCGCTCAAGGACGCGCTCAACGAGGCCTTGCGGGACTGGGTCGCCAATGTCGAGGATACCTTCTACATCATCGGCACCGTCGCCGGCCCGCACCCCTATCCCGCCATGGTGCGCGATTTCCAGTGCATCATCGGCAACGAGGTGCGCGAGCAGATCGTGGGGGCGGAGGGGCGCCTCCCGGATTCCCTCGTCGCCTGCATCGGCGGCGGCTCCAACGCCATGGGGCTCTTCCATCCCTTCCTCGACGACCCGGAGGTGCGCATCATCGGCGTCGAGGCCGCGGGCCTCGGCATCGACACGGACAAGCACGCCGCCTCGCTCACGGGCGGGCGGGCGGGCGTGCTGCATGGCAACCGCACCTATCTGCTGCAGGACGCGGACGGCCAGATCGACGAGGCGCACTCGATCTCCGCCGGCCTCGACTACCCCGGCATCGGGCCCGAGCATGCCTGGCTGCACGATACCGGGCGCGCCGAGTACGTGTCGGCGACGGACAGGGAGGCGCTCGCGGCCTTCGAGCTGTGCTCGCGCCTGGAAGGCATCATCCCGGCGCTCGAGCCGGCCCACGCGCTCGCCCATGTGGCCAAGATCGCGCCCGGATTGCCGGGCGGCCACCTGATGGTCATGAACTTGTGCGGCCGCGGCGACAAGGACGTCTTCACCGTCGCCGAGGCGCTGGGGATGGAGATATGAGCGCGCCGGGCCCAGCCGCCGCCGGCCGGGAAGGCCGCATCGAGCGCCGCTTCGCCGCGACGCGCGCCGAGGGCCGCGGGGCGCTGGTCACCTTCATCACCGCCGGCGACCCGGATTACGACACCTCGCTCGCCCTCCTCAAGGCGCTGCCGGGGGCGGGGGCGGACGTCATCGAGCTCGGCATGCCCTTCTCCGACCCCATGGCCGACGGGCCGGCGATCCAGCTCGCGGGCCAGCGCGCACTCGCCGGCGGCCAGGACATGGAGCGGACGCTCGCCATGGCCGCGGACTTCAGGGTGGGGGACGGCGAGACGCCGCTCGTGCTCATGGGCTACTACAACCCGATCTACATCTATGGCGTGGACGCCTTCGTGGACGACGCGGCGGCGGCCGGGGTCGACGGGCTCATCCTCGTCGATCTGCCACCCGAGGAGGATAGCGAGCTGCGCCCGCAAGCGGAGGCGGCCGGCCTCTCCTTCATCCGCCTGGCCACCCCCACCAGCGACGCGACGCGGCTGGAGACGGTGCTGAGAGCGGCCTCGGGCTTCATCTATTACGTCTCGATTACCGGCATCACGGGGACGGCCTCCGCCTCGGCCGACGCGATCGAGCGCGCCGTCGCGCTGTTGCGGACCCACACTGGCCTGCCGGTGGCCGTCGGCTTCGGCATCAAGACGCCGGAGCAGGTGGCGAGCATCGCCCGCCTCGCGGACGGCGCCGTGGTGGGCTCGGCCATCGTCGGCAAGATCACCGAGAACCTGGACGCGGCGGGTTGCGCCGGCCCCGGGCTCCGGAGTTCCGTCCTCGGTTTCGTCGGCTCGCTCGCGGCGGCCGTGCGGAACGGCGCGGGCGGCTAGCCGAGCGCCCAGTGGAGGCGGCCGTTTGAACTGGCTCAGCAACTTCGTCCGGCCCAAGCTGCGCGCGCTTGGCATCAACAAGCAGTACGTGCCGGACAACCTGTGGATCAAGTGCCCGAAATGCGAGCAGATGGTCTTCCACCGCGAGCTCGAGGCCAACATGCAGGTCTGCCCGCGCTGCGACCACCATCTGCGCCTGTCGGCGCGGGAGCGGCTTGCCCTCCTGTTCGACGAGGGCGAGTACCAGGCCATAGAGCTGCCGGAGACGCCGGTCGACCCGCTCCGCTTCCGCGACCGCAAGCGCTACACCGACCGCCTCAGGGATGCCCAGAACGGCACCGAAAGGGCGGATGCGATGGTCGCGGCCCACGGCACGATGGGTGGCATTCCCGCGGTCATCGCCGCGTTCGACTTCGATTTCATGGGCGGCTCGATGGGCGTCGCGGTGGGGGAGGGGCTGGTCGCCGCGGCGCAGCTCGCCGTGCTGCAGGAGGCACCGCTCATCGTCGTGCCCTCCTCCGGCGGGGCGCGCATGCAGGAGGGCATCCTCTCGCTCATGCAACTCCCACGCACGGTCATCGCCGTCCAGGAGGTGCGCGAGGCGGGCCTGCCCTATATCGTCGTCCTCGCCGACCCGACCACGGGCGGCGTCTCGGCCTCCTTCGCCATGCTGGGCGATATCGCCATCGCCGAGCCGGGCGCGGTCATCGGCTTCGCCGGCAAGCGGGTGATCCAGGAGACCATCCGCGAGAAGCTGCCCGAGGGCTTTCAGCGCTCGGAATACCTGCTCGAGCACGGCATGGTGGACATGGTGACGCACCGGCGCGACCTGCGCGACCGCCTCGTCCGAATCGTCCGCCTTTTGTGCCGGCCCCGGCCGCCGGCCGAGATCCTGCCCCTCCCCCACGACAAGGCGGACGGGACCGACGCGGAGCCAGGACCCTAGTGGACCCGACGGTGCGATGGACCTGTCCGCGCTGAAGTCGGACCCGGTGCCCGGCCCCGAGAGCGACGCCATTCTCCGGCGGCTCATGCTCTATCACCCCAAGGTCATCGATCTCACGCTCGGGCGAATCGAGCGCCTGCTCGAACGGCTCGGCCATCCCGAACGGCGGCTGCCGCCCGTCGTCCACGTCGCCGGGACGAACGGCAAGGGCTCCGTCATCGCCTTTCTCGGCGCCATCCTGGGGGCCGCGGGCCACCGGACCCACACCTATACTTCGCCGCACCTGGTGCGCTTTCACGAGCGCATCCGCCTGGCCGGCGAGCCGATCCCCGAGCCCGCGCTGGCCGCGTTGCTGGAGGAGTGCGAGGCGGCCAACGGCGATGCCCCCATCACCTTTTTCGAGATCACCACCGCGGCCGCCTTCCTCGCCTTCGCGCGGAAGCCCGCCGACGTGCTCCTGCTGGAGACCGGCCTCGGCGGCCGGCTCGACGCGACCAACGTGCTCGATGCGACGGCCCTCAGCGCCATTACCCCCGTGGGCATCGACCACACCCAGTATCTCGGCCCGACGGTCGCCGAGATCGCGGGCGAGAAGGCCGGTATCCTCAAGCCCGGGGTCCCCGCCGTGATCGGCCGCCAGCCGGGGGATGCCAGCGCCGTCATCGAGGCCCGCGCCCGCGCCCTCGGGGCACCGCTCTCCCGCCACGGCGCCGAATGGACGGCCGCGCCCACAGGAGTCGGCATGTGCTACCAGGAAGGTGCCACGCGGCTGGACCTGCCGGCCCCGGGCCTCGACGGGCCGCATCAGGTCGACAACGCCGGAATCGCGATCGCCTGTGCGCGGCGGCTGCCGGACTTCCGCCTCGACGGTGATGCGATCGCCCGCGGGCTCACGGGCGTGGTCTGGCCGGCGCGCCTCCAGCGCCTCCAGCGCGGGCCGCTGCCGGCGTCGCTGCCGCCCGGCTGGGCGCTGTGGCTCGACGGCGGACACAACGCCGATGCCGGCGCCGCCCTCGCGCGCGTCCTCGCTGGCTGGCGCGACCGGCCGCTCTATCTCATTGTCGGCATGCTCGACACCAAGGCGCCGCGCGACTTTCTCGAGCCGCTGGCGCCCCTGGCAGCGGGCGCCCGGTGCCTGGCCATACCGGGTGTCGATGCCACCCTCACGGGGGCGACGCTGGCCGAGGCGGCGGCGGCCGTCGGCCTCGCGGCGGCCGCGGCGGGCTCGGTCGAGGGCGCGCTCGCGGACATCCTCAGGACCGCCACCACGCCCGCGCGGGTGCTGATCTGCGGCTCGCTCTACCTGGCGGGAACGGTGCTGGCGGCGAACGGCTGAGGATGGGGGCTTCGCTCGGGCGGGTGTCGGAAGCGGCGTCAGACGACCGAGTTCACCCATTCGTAGAGCTTACTCTTGGGCAGGCTGCCTACTTTCTGGGACGCGACCTGGCCATCCTTGAAGATCATCAGGGTGGGGATGCCGCGCACGCCGTACTTCATGGGCGTGTTCGGGTTCTCGTCGATGTTGAGCTTGGCGACGGTCACCTTCTCACCCAGATCCTGGGCCAGGTCCTCGAGCGCCGGGGCGATCTGCTTGCAGGGGCCGCACCATTCCGCCCAGAAATCGACGAGCACGGGCCCCCCGGCGTTGAGAACGTCGGTTTCGAACGAATCGTCGCTCACCTTCGTGGTCGTCATCCGGCTTCCCCTCCAACTCTATTCTTGTTCAGGACCCGCCATGGGACCCTGTTTTGTCTACCACTGAATCTAGGAAGCCGCCGGTTCCCGGTCAAGGTGCGTGGGGGTCGAGAATGCCATCCGGGAGGGCCATGAGCCGTGGCCCGTCCGTCCACAGGAGGGCGCAGCGTACTGGCCGATCCGGGTAGATTTCCCGCAACAGGCCCCGGTAGGCCGCCATCTGGCGCAGATAGTGGGCGCTGACCTGGCCCGGCGCGGCCGGCGGCGGGCGGTTGGTTTTGTAGTCGAGGATCGTCACGGCGTCCGGCGTCACCAGCAGTCGGTCGATCTGTCCCGAGATCACCAGATCGCCGATCGCGCCCGTCACCGGTACCTCGGCGCGCGAGCCGGGGCCGAAGAGGGGCGCGAAGGCGGGCTCCGCGAGCACCGCCAGGGTCTCGGCCGCGATCGCCTCGCGATCGGCCGCGCCGAGCCCCAGGGCAGCGCGAGAGAGGTAGCGCCGGCAGGCTTCCGCGCGCGCCTCGGGCGCTGAATCGGGCAGCATTTCGAGCAACTGGTGAATGATGATGCCGCGGCGGAAGCGGGCGCCGTCGTCGTCCAGGAGCGGCGAGCGCACGGCCGGCTCGCCCGCCTCGGGCCGCGAGGGCGCCAGGGGCCGCGAGGGCGCCGGCTCGGCGGCCGGCGGCATGCCCACCCAGGCCGGCAAGGCCGCGCCCGACGAGGGCACCGGCGACGGTGCTTCGGGTTTCGCCTTTTTCGTCTGCGGCCCCACGAGGCTCAGGCCGTGGCCGGCCCAGCCGCCGTCGATCTCGCCCGTGAAGTCGAACACCTCGGCCGCCGCGGTCCCAGTCAGCCCATCGCGCACCATGTCGTACCAGCAGTCCGCGGGCGGTGCCTTGCCGGTGTGCCAGCCGCAGACGTAGAGCCGGTCCTCGGCCCGCGTCATGGCGACGTAGAGGAGGCGCCGGTATTCGGCGTCGCGGCGCATGCGGGCGGCCGTGCGCGCCGCCGCCGACACCGCCTCCTCGTGCGCCCGCCGGGGCGGCCAGATCACCGTATCCTCGGGCCACAGCAGGGCCTCGTCCTGCCGCGGCGCCTGCAGGGTGTCGGGCAGGAAGACGATGGGCGCCTGCAGGCCCTTGGCACCGTGGACGGTCATCACCCGGACCGTACCCCGGCCCCGGTCGAGCTCGCGCTTGACCTCGCTGCGCCCGGCCGCGAGCCAGTGGAGGAAGCCCTGGAGCGAGGGCGGGCCGCTGCGCTCGTATTCGAGGGCCAGGGCCAGGAACTCGTCGATCGGCTCGGCCGCGTCGGGGCCGAGGCGGCCCAGGAGCTGGCGCCGGCCGCCGTGGGTCAGCATCTCGGCGAAAAGCTCGTAGGGGCGCCGGAAATCGACCTGCGCGCGCAAGCCCGCGAGCCAGCGGTGGGCGGCGGCGAAGGCCGGATCCTCATCCCGCCGCCGGCCGAGCGCGCGCCACAACGTTCCCTTCCGGTCGTGGGCGAGGGCAAAGAGCTGGTCCTCGTCGAGGCCGAGGAGCGGGCTTTTCAGGACCGTCGCCAGGGTCAGGTCGTCCTCGGGCAGAAGCAGGAAGGCGCCGAGGGCGACCAAATCCATGACCGCGATCTGGTCGGTCAGCACCATACGGTCCACGCCCGCGACGGGCACGCCCCGCTCCTTGAGCTCGCGCACCAGCTCCTCCACGAAGGCCGAGCGGCGCCGGACGAGAACCAGGACATCGCCCGGATGGACCTGGCGGCCCCGGGATTCGAGCCAGGCCCCCGACCCGGTGGCCCCAGGCCCGGCGGCCCCCGGCCCGGTCCAGTCGCGGATGCGGCTCGCGATCAGGCGGGCGAGGCGCGCACGGGGCGAATCGCCCGGGTGCGCCGCGACCGGCAAGGCCCAGGGGGGCGGATCGTCGGCCTCTCGGGGTGCTGCCGCCGGCCACAGCTCGACCAGCCCGGCCTGGCCCGCGCGGTGGGCGAGGTGGCGGATAGGGCGCCCGTCGAGGGCCACGCCCACGCGCGCCGCGTCGCTTGCGAACACCGCGTCGACGGCGGCCAGTACGGCCGCGGTCGAACGGAAGGAGACTTCGAGCGCCACCGGCACGAGCGGCCGGCCAGCACCCTCGGCGCGCGCGGCGAAGTGCTCGCGCATGGCGGCGAAGGCGTCCGGGTCGGCGCCCTGGAAGCTGAAGATCGACTGCTTGACATCGCCCACGGCGAACACCGTGCGCGACACCTCCCGCGCGCCCTCGCCGGCGAAGAACTCCGCCGCCAGCGCCCCGATCACCTCCCATTGCTCGGGGTTCGTGTCCTGGGCCTCGTCGACCAGGATATGGTCGATGCCGCCATCGAGCTTGAACAGCACCCAGGGGGCGATCCCGGGGCGGGCGAGCAACGCCCGCGCGGAGAGGATCAGGTCGTCGTAGTCGAGCCGCGCCCGCGCCGCCTTCTCGCGCTGGTAGAGGCCGAGAAGCGCCGCGCCGAGGCGGAGCAAGGCACCCGTGGCATCCGCCACCACCACCGCCTTCAGGCGCTCCCCCACGGCGGCGAGGCGCGCGGCTTCGGCGGCGAGCACCGCCGCCACCGCCGGCCAGGCGTCGATGGCGCCCTTGGTCGCGAGGCGCTTGCGGACATCGCCCGCCTGGGTGAGGTAGAGGGCGCGATAGCCGGCGAAGCCGCCCGCCCGCCCGTCGGGCGCGGCCGCGAGCCAATCCAGGAGCGCCGCCGCCCGCGACCGGTCGGAATCGGTGCCGCTATCGAGCGCGCCGGCCGCCTGGCGCAATCCTTCGCCGTCGAAGGCATCCTCCACCACGGCGGCGGCGAGAATGGAGTCTTCGGTATCGTCGGGCCCGACCCCGAGCCGGCGGCGAAGCGCGGCGAGGGCGCTATCGAGGCCGCCCGCGAGCGCCAGGACGCGGCGCAGGCGGGCGCGCTCGGCGACCAGCTTGCCGGCGAGCTCGGCGAACCCCTCCTCGCTCATCTGCGCGGTGACGGCGGCAAATGCCCCGCTGAGCGCGGCGTCACCCACGCGGGCCTCGGCGTAGAGGGATTCGAGCGCCGCCCCCAGCATCTCGGCGCTGGTGCGCTCGTCCATGACCTGGAAGTGGGGCGGCACGCCGGCCTCCAGGGGAAAGCGGGCGAGGAGGGACTGGCAGAAGGCGTGGATGGTCTGGATACTGATCCCACCAGGCGCGTCCAGCACCTGGGCGAAGAGGCGGCGGGCGGCGTCGACGCGCGCCGCGTCGGGTGTCTCGCCCGTGAGGTCCGCGAGCGCCTTGGCGAGCGCCCCCTCCCCGGCGATCGCCCATTCCGCGAGGGTCTGGTTGACGCGCACGGCCATCTCGGCCGCTGCCGCCTTGGTGAAGGTGAGGCAGAGGATGCGCTGGGGCGCGGTGCCGCCGAGCATCAGGCGCAGGACCCGGTCGGCCAGCACCTTGGTCTTGCCGGTGCCGGCCGAGGCGGCGACCCAGACAGAGCGCGCGGGATCGGCGGCGCGGAGCTGCTGGGCGGTCACGCGCCGTCCTCCCCCGGGCCGGCGGACCACTCGCGGACCCGGGCCAGGTGCTCGTAATCGTCGAAACGCAGCGCCCGCGCGGGGTCGGGCCGGGGCCGGTAGGGCGTCGAGGGGTCGTCGAAGGCCGCGACCAGGGCCGAGAGGCCGGCCAGCGCGTCCGCGGCGAGGGCCGCTGGATCGCCGCGCAGGGCCTTGCGTTCCCCCGGCGGCTCGGCACCCGTCAGGCGCCAGTATTCGAGCGCGGCGACGGCGGCCGCCGGCACGCCCTCGAACCCGCCGGCGGCGGCGATGGCGGCCTCGAGGGGCAGTTGCGGCTCGAGGCCGCTCTCCACCAGGCCTGGGCCGGGCACGGCGCCGGTCTTGTAATCGATGATGGCGAGCGCGCCGGCCGCGAGCCGGTCGATGCGGTCGGCGCGGGCCGTCAGAACGAAGGGGCCGCCCGGCGCCGTGATCTCGATGCGGCCGCCGGCCTCGGCCGCGAGGGTGCGGCCCTCCTTGGCGGCGCGCGCTTGTTCGGCCACGAACCAGCGCGCGATGCGCTCGAACCGCGGCCACCAGAAGGCGCCGACACCGGGCCGCGCCACGGCCGCGCCGAAGGCGTCGCGGCCGTGGGCCAGCAGGCGCCCAAGCGCGTCCGCGGGCGGCGCGCCGGGGCATTCGGCGAGGAAGCGCTCGAGCGCGCGGTGGATGAAGGTGCCGCGCTCGGCCGCGCCCGGATCGGCGTCGAGGGGGTCGAGCGGGACGAGCCCCAGAACGTGGCGGGCGTAGATGGCATAGGGGTCGCGCATCCAGATGCCGATCCGCGTCACCGAGAGCCGGCGGGGCCGGGCCGCGACCGGCGGCCGGGGTGCTGGCGCGGGTACCGGCGCGACGGCGGCGGGCGCATCGAGCGCGTCGCGCCACGCCGCCCAGTCGCCGGAATCGTCTGCGAGCGCGAGGCCGGCACCCTTCAGCACCGTATCGAACCGCAGGAGCCAGCGCGACGGCACGCTCGGCGCGCCCTCGACCCGCTCGGCCCGGGTCAGCACCACCTCCTCGGCCCCCATGGCCTGGGTGAAATCGTGGGCGGAGAGGCCGATGCGGCGCTCGGGCGGCGCCAGCCCGAAATCGGCCCGCATGGGCCGGCTCATCCAGGGGTCGGCCGCCGGCTCGGGCGGCCAGGCGCCTTCGTTGAGCCCGCCGATCACCACCCGGTCGGCATGCAAGAGCCGGGCTTCGAGCGGCCCCCAGATATGGAGGCGCGGGTGCCGGCCCCAGCGTGGGCGCACGACGAGGCCGGCCATCAGCGCGTCCAGGAGGCCGGGGTATTCGCGGCCCGGCATGGGCGGGAGGTCGCGCGCCGACTGGCCCAGGTCGGCGACCAGCCCAGCCGCCGCCTCACCCGCCTCGCCGGCCCAGAGCCGGTCCGGGCCGCTCTCCCCGTCCGCCGCGGCGAGGGCCTCGGCATAGGCGACATGGGCCGCGAGCAGCGCGCCGAACGCGGCGGCGGGCCCGGCCGCGAGCGCCGCGAAGGGCGCCGCCATGCGACCCATCCCCGCGACCCAGGATTTGAGAGCGTCGTGGCGGTCGTCGTCCGCGGCCCCTTCGAGCGCCGTGGCCAGGCCACCGAATCCGGGTGCCGGGCGCGGGCCGCGCAGGACGGCGCGCTCGAGCGCGCGGACCCGGGCGCGGAAGGCGGCCGGATCCTCGCCCCCGGCGGCGAGCGGGTGCTTGAAGGCGGCGAGGAGGGGCACCGGGGCCGCGCGCGCGGCGATCATCTCGGCCGTGAGGCGGAGGAAGGCGCCGACCGGCGCCGTCGCCAGGGGCGTCCCGGCCGAATCGTCGATGCCGATATCCCAGCGGCTGAGCTCCCCCGCCACCCGGCGGGCGAGGCCCCGGTCGGGCGTGACCAGCGCCGCCGTGCGGCCCGGCACCTCCAGGGTCTCGCGCAGGAGGAGCGCTATGATTCCGGCCTCCTCGCGCGGGGTGGGGCAGTCGATTCGGCGCAGGCCCCGGACCGCGTCCGAGGAGAGCCCGTCGACGTCGCGCCAGGCCTCGCTCGTCGCCGCGGGGCGCATGGCCTCGGCCACGAAGCGGGCGCGCATCTCGGCCGTGGCCGATGGCTTGGGCGCCGGCCAGTCGGCGACCTGATCGCGGCGCACCCCGATGCGCTCGAGGAGGCGGGCGAGGCCATGCTGGGGGTGGGTCGGCTCCGCCGTCAATAGGCCCCAGCTCTCATCGTCGGTATGGCGGTCGAGGCCGGGCAGGACGACGCGGCCCTCGGGCAGGCTGGCGACGACGGTGAGGAGGTCGGCGGTCGCCGGGATGCTGCCCGTGGAGCCGGCGGCGATGACCGGCCCGTCGGGCGGCGCCGCGGCCCAGGCCGCGGCCTGGGCCGCGAGCAGGCGGTTGCGGCGCGCGGCCGGGTCGATTCCGCCCTCTTCCGCGAGGACGGCGGGCCAGCTTTCGGTCACGATGCGCAGGAAGTCGAGGGTGACCCGCCAGTGCTCGGCCAAGGCCTCGGGCACCAAGCCGGCGAGGGCCGCGAAATCGAGCCGCTCGGTCTGGGCCTGGTCGAGGAGGCGGCCGAGCTCCGCCGCCAGCAGGGTCGCGTGCTCGATCGAATCCGGGCCACCGCCGGTGGCGCGCGCGAGCCCGAGGACGAGGCGCGCCAGCAGGAGGCGCCGGCGCAGCTCCGGGATGGCGGGGGGCAAATCGAGCGCGCCCGCGAAAGGTGGCGCCTCGCCCGCCCCGAATGCCAGCGCCTCTTCCTCCACGTCGCCCAAGGGCGAGATGCGGGGCAGGACCATGGACCGGCCTTCCGTCGCGCGCAGGAACGCTTCCCCCAGGGCCCGCACCGCGCGCCGGGTCGGCACCAGGATGCGGGTGCGGGCGGGCGCCAGCGGGTCGCCACCCGCCTCATGGAGGACGCGCGCGGCGATGGCGTCGAGGAAGGCGGTCCCCGGTGGGATGGTGTAGACGGCGGGTCCCCGGCGCGTCATCGCATCACTCGCCCGGAGCGGCCGCGAACGCGCGCTCGGCCATCGCCAGGGCCTCGGGCGTGCCGACGTGGAACCAGTCGCCGGCGTGGGCCAGGCCGTGAAGCCGCCCGGCGGCGAGGGCCTGGTCGTACAGGCGGTTGAGCGAGAAGGCGCCGTCCGGCGCGTCGCGCAGCAGGCGCGGATGGAGGAGCTGCACGCCCATGAAGGCAAAGGGTGCGGCATCGCCGCGGCGGCGGGCCAGGCGCCCGTCCCGCGCCAGCTCGAAATCGCCAACGCCGTCGTAGCCTACGGCGGCCTCGCGCGCATGGACCAGAAGCAGGGCGTCCATCGCGGCATCGTCCCAGGCGGCGGCGAGGCGGGAGAGCGCGGGCGTGGCCGATTCGCGCCACAGCCCGTCGCTGTTGACCGTGAAGAAGGGCGCGGGGCCGAGATGGCCGAGCGCCCTGGCCAGGCCGCCGCCGGTCTCCAGCAGCGCCGCCTCGCGCGAGATGCGGATGCGGGGCCGGGCACGGCCCGCGAGATGGGCCTCGACCAGCGCCGCCAGATGGTGGGTATTGACCACCGCCTCCTCGACTCCCGCCGCGGCCAGTCGGTCGAGGACGAAATCGATCATCGGCCGACCCGCGACCTCGACCAGGGGCTTGGGCACCCGGTCCGTGAGGGGGCGCATGCGCGTGCCCTTGCCCGCGGCCAGGACGAAGGCCCGGGTGACCTTCACGGCGCCCGTCCGCCGGCGGCGGGCACGCCCCGCTCCTGGTATGGGATCTCGGCGTCGAGCCACGCCTGGAGGGGAGCGAGCGCCGGATGGGCCAAGCCGCCCTCCAACAGGCGCCAGACGCGGGGGATGTGGGCGCGGTACAGGGCCTTGCCGTCGCGCGCGAGGAGACGGGTGAAGATGCCGATGATCTTGGCGCCGCGCTGGGCGCCGAGGACGGCGTAGGAGGCGGCGAAGGCGGCGCGGTCGAGGCCCGGGAAGGCGGCAAGGTAGCGCTCGACCATGGCGTGGGCGAGGCTGATGGGCACGTCGCGCCGCGCGTCCTCGAGGAGCGAGACGAGATCGTAGGAAACCGGTCCGATGACCGCGTCCTGGAAGTCCAGGAGACCGCAGGCGGCCAGCCCTTCGCGCCCGGCCACGACCATCAGGTTGTCCACGTGATAGTCGCGCAGGACCAGCGTATCGGGCACCCGGCGGGCGGCCGCGAGAGCCGCCCGCCATGAATCGAGGTAGGCGGCCCGGGTGGCCGGCGGCGTCGCGCGCCCGCGCATGGCCGGCAAGTACCAGTCCGTGAGGAGGGCGGCCTCGTCGAGCAGCCGGGAAACGTCGTAGGGCGGGACCGCGACCCGCGTCGCGGCCGGATTGCGGTGCAGGGCGATCAGCAAATCGACGGCGAGGGCATAGAGCGCGGCCTCGTCGGCGCCGCGCGCCAGCTCGCGCGCGTAGGTCGCATCGCCCAGGTCCTCGATCACCAGCAGGCCAGCCTCCGCATCCTCGGCCAGGATGCGGGGCGCGCTGTAGCCGAGCCCCAGGAGATGGCGCGCGACCGCGACGAAGGGCCGCACGTCCTCCCGCGGCGGGGGGGCGTCCATCAACATGGCCGTGCGGGGCCCGAGCGCCAGACGCTCGTAGCGCCGGAAGGAGGCATCCCCGGCGAGCGGCCGGCGCTCGGCCCCGGCCCAGCCGGCGCGATTCAGGAAGGCCGCGACCGCCGCCGCGCGCTCAGCCATCGGGCGCCAGGCCGCGCAGGCGATCCGGCCAGTCGCCGCCGCCCGCGAGGCGGGCGCGCCGGCCGTCCGGCCCGGCACCGAAGGAGAGCGAGAGGTCGAGCCTGTCGGCGGGCAACAGATCGCCCGCCCGCTCGGGCCACTCGACGAGGGTGATGGCGTCGGCGAAAGCATCCTCGAGGCCGAGCTCGGACACCTCGCCCGGGCCTTCGAGCCGGTAGAGGTCGACATGCCATACGGCCCCGCCCGGCAGGTCGTAGGTCTGGACCAGGGTGAAAGTGGGGCTCGGCACCTCCCCCACCGCACCCGCGCCCCGGAGCGCCGCGCGGGCACGGATAAAGCCGCGTGCGAAGCTCGTCTTCCCGGCGCCGAGCGGGCCCGAGAGCGCGATCGTGTCGCCACGGCGCACGCGCGCCGCCAAGGCGGCCGCGAGCGCGTGGGTCGCGGCTTCGCCCTCGAGCTCGAGCTCAATGATCGATGCGGGCATCCCTCGTCGGGCCAGTAGCGGGGACGGGACCGGGCCCGTCGCGGGCCGGATGGCATGGGCGGTCGTGCGCGGCATCAAAGCGCCACCATCTTCCGCCCGCGGGGCGGCATGTCAAGGGAGCCGCGGCGCGGGCGCGCGGCGCGCGGTCAGGATGCCTGGGCGATCAGGGCCGGCGGCTCGGTATGGGTGGGGAGGACGCACCGCACCCTCGTGCCGTGCTCGGGCGTCGATTCCATCTCGACCCGGCCGCCATGGAGCTCGACGAAGTTCTTGACCAGGGAAAGGCCGAGGCCGACGCCGCTCGGCCGCCCTTCGCGGTCGGCGCCGCGCTCGAACTTCTCGAACACCCGGGCGCTATCCTCGCGGGCGATGCCGACGCCGGTGTCGGATACGGTGAAGATCACGTCCGGCCCCTCACGGGTGGCGGCCAGTGTGACCGTCCCGCCCGAAGGGGTGAACTTGATGGAATTGCTCATCAGATTGAAGAGCGCCTGCTTGCGGCGGCGCTCGTCGGCGATCATGGTGCCGATGTTGGTGGCGCAATCGAACTCGATCTCCAGGCCCTGCTTGCGCGCCCAGTCGCGGGTCAGATTGAAGACGCCGACGGCGAGGGCGTGGATATCGACCATGTTGCGGTCGAGGGTCATCCGCCCGGCCTCGATCATGGCCAGGTCGAGGATATCGTTGATCAGGGAGAGCAGGCGGTTCGAAGCCTCGATGACGCCCCGGCTGTACTCCTTCTGGCGGTCGTTGAGCTGGCCGAAATACTGGTTGTTGAGGATTTCCGCGAACCCGATGATGGCGTTGAGCGGCGTGCGCAGCTCGTAGGAGACGTTGGCGATGAACTCTGACTTGAGCTGGTCGGCGGTCTCCAGCGCCTCGTTGCGCTCGCGCAGGGCGCGCTCGACGCGGATCGAGTCCGTGATGTCGAGGTAGCTCCACAGCACGCCCCCGTCGGAGAGCGGCACCTTGGCGTAACTGAGGACGGAGCCGTCGACCCGGTCGAGCCGGGCGTTCATGGGCATGCGGTCCATGGCGCGGTCGACGATCCGCGACTTGAGCGAGCCCCAGCCCGAATCGGCGCCGAAATAATGCCGGAGCTTCTCGACCACGTCGGTGATATGTGGCTCGGTGCCGAGGAACTCGGTGCTCAGGCCCCAGACCCGGGCATAGGCCGGATTGGAGAGCTTGAGGCGGCCGTCGCCGCCGAACACCGCCACACCTTCGTAGAGGTTGTCGAGGGTATCGCGCTGGACGTCGATCAGGGTGTTGTAGGAGCGCTCGAGGGTGAGCCGGTCGGTCACGTCCTCCAGGGTCATGAGCAGGCCGCCCATGGGGTGGGGCGTTATGACCATGCGCAGGGTGCGCCCGTCGGGCAGGTGGAGGAGCTCCTCGAGCGGCTCGATGAGCGACGTGAAGAGGCCGAGCCGCTCCCTCTTGAAGGCCAGGAAGTCGGCGTGCTCCGGAATCTGGCGGCGGTCGCGCAGGGCGTCCAGCACCTCGCTGTTGGTCGGCTCGGTCGAAAGCCAAGCCTCGTCCAGGCCCCACAGCCGGGCGAAGGCCGTGTTGTGGAACTTGAGCCGTGTATCGGGCCCGAACATGGCGATGGCGGTGCTGAGCTGTTCCAACACCTCGCGGTGCGAGGCCATGTGGCGGGCGAGCTCTCCCTCCGCCACCTCCACATCCGTATAGTCGAGCGCGAAGCCGATTATGCCGTCGCCATCGTCGGCCAGCGCCGCCTCCGTGACCTCGAGCAGCCGCCGCGCGCCGCCGATCACCACGTGGTGGCGCTCGACCCGCCGCGTCGGCCGCATCGGCGTAGGCGGTGTTGCCGTCGCGGATGGTGAGGTCGGCCGCGCGGCGCCACACCGGGACCGGCACCGAATCGAGGAGATGGCGCAACCCGTCGCGCTCCCGGGTGAGCGCGTCCGCCGCCGTCACGATTCCGGTCACGTCACGAAACCACAGCACGTCGATTCCGCCGCTACCGTCCGCCGCCGCGGCCCGCGTGCCGGTGACATCGAGGTGCCTGGACCCATCCGCCGCCGCCACGCGCAGCGCGAAACCCTGGCCCTCGCCGCGCAGCCGCTCGACGGCCGCCCCGAGGCGGGCCGCGTCATCGCCGGAGAGCCACGCGAGAATCGCCGCCAGATCGACCACCTTGTCGCCGGCGATGTCGAGCAGCCGGGCGAGGCCGGCGGTCGCGACGCCCGCACCCCCCGGCTCCAGCCAGTGCAGGCTCGCGTCACCGCCCGATCCGGCGACCGCCCGCGCGCGCGCCAATTCCTCCGCCAGCCCGCCCGCGCGCCGGGCGTTCGCCGCCGAGCGGCGCGCGAGGATGGCCGCGAGGACGCCCAACACCAGGGCGAGGGCCGCGGCCCCGCCACCAAGCCCCAGCACCACGGCCTTGGTGGGCGCGGCCATGACGGCGGCGGGGTAGAGCATGGCGAGTGCCGCCACCGAGCCGGCGAGGGCGGAGCGCGAGGCCAACCGACGCCTCACGCGGCTCTCCCACGGGATCGCTCGCGATCTTCGGCCGTTCGGGAAAACAATCGGTCGCAATGGCCCCCCGCTGCGGCCGGCGCTCTAATAGCGGTAATAGTCGGGTTTGAAGGGCCCGCCCGCCTCGACGCCGATATAGGCCGCCTGCTTTGCGCTCAGCTTGGTCAAGGACACACCCAGCTTGCCCAAATGGAGCGCCGCTACCCGCTCGTCCAGGTGCTTTGGCAAAACATAGACCTTACGATCGTAGCGGTCACTATGGTTCCACAGCTCGATCTGCGCCAACACCTGGTTGGTGAAGGACGCACTCATGACAAAGCTCGGGTGCCCGGTCGCGCAACCGAGGTTCACCAGCCGGCCCTCGGCCAGGAGGATGATGCGCTTGCCATCGGCGAACTCGAACTCGTCGACCTGGGGCTTGATCTCGCGCCGCTTCAGGTTGGCCAGCGCCGCGACTTGGATCTCGCTGTCGAAATGGCCGATATTGCACAGGATGGCGCGGTCCTTCATGGCCCGCATGTGGTCGAGGGTGATGACGTCCACATTGCCGGTCGCGGTCACGAATATATCGCCCCGGGGCGCCGCGTCCTCCATGGTCACCACCTCGTACCCCTCCATGGCGGCCTGAAGGGCGCAAATGGGGTCGACCTCGGTGACCATGACGCGGGCGCCCTGGCCCTTGAGGGCCGCGGCCGAGCCCTTGCCCACGTCGCCATACCCCGCGATCACGGCGACCTTGCCGGCGAACATGATGTCCGTCGCGCGCTTGATGCCGTCGGGCAGGCTCTCGCGGCAGCCGTAGAGGTTGTCGAACTTGGACTTGGTGACCGAATCGTTGACGTTGATCGCCGGCACCTTGAGGGTACCGGCAGTGGCCATCTCGTGGAGGCGGTGGACACCTGTCGTGGTCTCTTCCGAAAGGCCGATCACGTCGTCAAGCAGCGCCGGGTACTTGTCATGCATGAGCTTGGTCAGGTCGCCGCCGTCGTCGAGCAGCATGTTCGGGCGCCAGCCGTCGGGGCCCATGACGGTCTGGTCGATGGCCCACCAGAACGCCTCCTCCGTCATGCCCTTCCAGGCGAAGACGGGGACCCCGGCGGCGGCCATGGCCGCGGCGGCGTGGTCCTGGGTCGAGAAGATGTTGCAAGAGCTCCAGCGCACCTCGGCGCCGAGCGCCTGAAGCGTCTCGATCAAGACCGCTGTCTGAATCGTCATGTGCAGGCAGCCCGCCACCCGCGCGCCGGATAGGGGCTTCGCCTCGCCGTATTCCCCGCGCAGGGCCATGAGGCCCGGCATCTCGGTCTCGGCCAGATCGACCTCGCGGCGGCCCCAGTCGGCGAGGCTCATGTCCTTGATCTTGTAGTCTTCCCTGTCCGTCATTTCTCTCTCCACGAGGGCGGTGCACCGGCCTGGAATCGCCAGTCGTTGGGGGGCGCGTATAACAGCACGCCCCGGTCGCGGCAACCGATTCACCGCCGCTCCGCGCAACCTCTCTTAGCACCGCATGGTTACCGGAAGATTAAACCGGCCCGACGCGCTCACGCGAGGGCGTTGAAATCATCGAGCAAAGCGGCGATGCGGCCCGAATCCCACTGGTCCATGATGAGGCTTGCGCGCTGGGTTGCCCCGAGCAGGTCCATGCTCCGGATGCGCTCCTTGACCCGCGGCACGCTGCCCGCCGACATGGACAGCTCGCGGATGCCGAGCCCGAGGAGGAGCGCCGTCATGCGCGGGTCGCCGGCCATCTCGCCGCACAGGCAGACCGGGATCTGGGCCCGCAGCGCCGCCTGGGCCGAGAATTGTATGAGCCGCAGGACGGCCGGATGCAGCGGGTTGTAGAGGTGCGCCACTTGCTCGTCGCCGCGGTCGGTCGCCAGGGCGTACATGGTAAGGTCGTTGGTGCCGATGGCGAAGAAGTCGGCTTCCCGCGCCAGCGCGTCGGCCGTCAGCGCGGCACCCGGCACCTCGATCATCACGCCGAGCGGCGGCAGGGGATCGGCGATCGCCACCCGGCGCCGCCGCAGGCGGGTGACCATCCTGGCCATGACCTCTCGAACCTGGCGCACCTCCGCCACCGTCGAGATCATAGGCAGGAGAATGCGCAAGGAGCCGTGGGCGCCGGCCCTGAGGATGGCCGAGAGCTGGGTTTCCAGCAAGCGCGGCTCCTTGAGGGAGAGGCGGATGGCGCGCAGCCCGAGCGCGGGATTGGCGCTCTCGCTCGCGAACCCGCCCAAGGTGTAGGCCAGCTTGTCGCCGCCGATATCGAGCGTGCGCACGGTCACCGGCAGGCCGGCCAGACCCGTGACGATCCCGGCCAGGGATCGGTATTGCTCCTCCTCGTCGGGCAAATCCTCCCGGTTCATGAACTGGTACTCGCTGCGCAGGAGGCCGACACCCCGGGCGCCCGACCGGAGCACCGCGTCGACCTCGACCGGCAGCTCTATATTGGCCTGAAGCTCGATGACGGAACCGTCGCGCGTGACCGCCGGGAGGTTCCTGAGGCGCGCCAGCCGGCGGCCCTCGCGCTCGTATTCCTCCCGCCTCCTCCGGTAATGGGCGAGCGTCTCGGGGGTTGGATCGACGATCACCCGTCCCGCCGAGCCGTCGACGATCACCGTGTCACCGCCACCGACGACGCCCATCAGGCCGGCGACGCCGAGCACGGCCGGCAAGCCGAGGGAGCGGGCCATGATCGCGGTGTGGCCCTCGGCACCGCCGAACTCCGTCGCCATGCCCGACACCAGGCCCGGCGCCATGAGTGCCGTATCGGCCGGGCTCAGCTCCTCGGCCAGGACGACGCTGCCCTCGGGCAGCTGCGAGAATGCCTGGTAGGGCGTGTTGGTCAGGCTGCGCACGAGGCGCTCGCCGACCTCGCGGATATCCTGCATCCGGGCGGCGAGGTAGACGTCGCTCGTCCGGGCGAAGTCCTGCACGATCCGGGAGATTTCGGCCTGGACGGCGGCTTCCGCGTTCAAACCATCATCGGCGATGCGCGCGTCGACGCCGCGCACGAGGCGCGAATCGCGCAGCATGTGCATGTGGGCGTCGAGCAGGTAGCCGAGCTCCTCGGCCGCCGAATCGGGCAGGACGGCGGACTTCTTCTTGAGCTTCTCGAGCTGCTGCCGCGAGCACCGAAGCGCATCGGCGAGGCGCAGGCGCTCGGCCTCCCGCTCACCCTCGGGGACGTGGTATTCGGGCACCTCGAGCACGCCGCGCTCGCTCACATGGGCCGGGCCGATGGCGATGCCGGGCGATACGCCGAGGCCGTCGGCCAGGCGCTCGACGGTGCCCTCGGGGGCCGGCACGGCCCCCTTCCGACGGCGCCGCCTAGTACCCACTTTCATAATTCCGTGTTCCATACGATCGCTTTTCCCATCTCCTCGGCAGGAGGGGGCGCGCCGGCGATGCCGGGGCATCGTCAAGCATCCCCGACGCCCCGAGGGGGCGGGAAAAGCGACCCGTAGGGCGGCGCCCCGAGGCCCCCGGACGTCGTCGCGCGCCGCCAAGGGGTTCCGAGTGATGCCCCGGCATCACGGCGCGCCACGCTCCTAGCCGGGAACCTCGGGGCGCCGTCGTATGGCACACGGAATTATGAAAGTGGGTACTAGCCGCCCTGATCTTCATCGAAGCTCCTCGTCACCAGCGCCGCGAGCGCGTCGAGGGCGGCCGCCGCGTCGGCGCCCCGCGCCCGCAGCTCGATCTCCGCCCCCGGCCCGGCCGAGAGCATCATCAGCCCCATGATCGACAGCCCCGAGACACACATATCGTCCTTCGCGGCCATGACCTCGGCGTCGAATTCGCCGGCGAGCTTGACGAACCTGGCCGCGGCGCGGGCGTGCAGGCCGCGGCGATTGGCGACGATCACCACCCGGGCGATGGGCTCCGCGCCGGGCGCCGCCGGCACCAACTCGGAGCCCACGGTCATTTTCCGCCTTCCCGCAGCAGCGCCGAGGCCACGTTGATGTATTTGCGGCCCGCCTCCTGGGCGGCCGCGACCGCCACCGCCAGGGGCACCCCGACCCGCACGCTCGCCAGCTTGATCAGCAGCGGCAGGTTCACGCCGGCGATCACCTCGATCTCGATCGGGCCGGAATCCATGACCGAGATCGCGAGATTGGAGGGCGTGCCGCCGAACATGTCCGTGAGCAGCACGATGCCGTCGCCGTCATCGACCTCCTCGATGCGGTCGAGGATGCTCTGGCGCTGCGCCTCCATGTCGTCGTCCGGGCCGATGCAGACTTCGGCCACGTTCTCCTGCGCCCCCACCACATGTTCGAGCGCGGCGATCAGCTCCGTGGCCAGCCGGCCATGGGTTACGAGCACCATGCCGATCATGCGCGCCATTCTCCCGCCGGCGCCGCCGCGCCCCGCGCCGATTCCATCACCCGGCTCATCCCCCGACTGCCTTGTCGATATCCCGATGATATAGCCTGACCGGCCGGCCGAGGCCACCGAGCCACGCGGCCAGGCGCTCGGCGACGAAGACGGACCGATGCCGCCCGCCCGTGCAGCCGACGGCGATATTGAGGTAATTCTTCCCCTCGACCTCGAAGCGGGGCAGGAGCGTGGACAGGAGGCCGCACAGGCCATCCAGGAAGGGCCCGAAGGCCGGGTCGGCGGCGATGTAGTCGCCCACGGCGCGGTCCCGCCCCGTGAAGGTGTTGAGCACGGAATCGTAATGGGGATTGGCGAGGAACCGGGCGTCGAAAACCAGGTCCGCCTCGCGCGGCAAGCCGTGGCCATAGGAGAAGGAGGTGACGAAGAGGTTGAGCGCGGCCTCGGGGTCCGCGCCGAAGTGGCTCTGCAGGACCAGGCGGAGGTTGCCCGGGCTCAGGCTCGAGGTGTCGATCACCACGTCCGCGCGGCGGTGAAGCGGCTCGATGAGCTGGCGCTCGCGCGCGATGCCGTCCGATACCGGCCGGTCCTGGGCCAGGGGGTGGCGCCGCCGGGTCGCCGTGAAGCGGCGGCTCAGCACCTCCTCGTCGCAGTCGAGGAACAGGAGCTGGGCACCGGCGCCGCCGCGCCGCGCGAGCGCGCCCAGGCGCTCGAGGAAGTCCGACACTTGGAAGTCGCTGGTCCTGATGTCGATCCCGATGGCGAGCCGCCGTCCCGGCCCATCCCCGGCCCGCGCCAGCCCGGCGAGCAGGGACAGGGGCAGGTTGTCGACGGCTTCGTATCCCAGGTCCTCGAGCGCCTTCAGGGTGGAGGACTTGCCCGCCCCCGAGACACCGGTTACGAACACGATCCGGCCGGCAGCCGCCGTGGCTTTCACCGTTCCCGTCATTTGACGGGCATTATACCGCGCGCGGCATGGCGTGCCGCAAGCCGTACCTTGGCCGCGCTCGACGCCTCGAAGGCGGCGAGGGAGACGAGCGGCACCTCGATTCCGAGGAGCGCGCACACGGCGGCGGGCGGCATGCGCGCGACAGCCTCGGCGGGCACCAGGTCGACGACGAGGACGAGCGGCGCGCGCGGAGTAGAGCGCGCCGGCACCACGCCCATCCCGCGCACCTCCAGGAGGCCGGCGAGGCCAGGCGGCGCCTCGACCATCACCCGGCCGCCCTCGCGCCGCAGGTCGCAACGGTCGTCCGCGACCAACAGCGCACCCGCATCGATGAGGCGGAGGGCGAGGTCCGATTTGCCGCCGCCCGACGGGCCACGCAGCATGACGCCCGCGCCATCGATGGCAACGACGGTGGCATGGGCCTGCACGCGCAACGCCTCACCCCGCCGGCAGGCGAACGGTGAAGCGGGCGCCGGTCACGGCCCCACCCGCGCCGCGGCGGTTCTCCGCCCCGATCTCGCCGCCATGGGCCTCTACGATCTGGCGCGAGATGCTGAGGCCGAGGCCGGAATGGGTGCCGAACTTCTCCGCCGCCGGCCGCGCCGAATAGAAACGCTCGAAGATGCTTTCGAGCGATGCCTCGGGAATGCCGGGACCCTCGTCCTCGACCGTGGCGATCACGAACCGGCCCAGGCGCCGGCCGCCTATGCGGATGGTGCCGCCGGTCGGGCTGAAGGAGATGGCGTTGGCGATCACGTTGCGGAACACCTGGCCCAGCCGCTCCTCCATGCCCGGTACCACGAGGTGGGTGCGGGACTGGATATCGAGCTCGACCCTCGGCGCGTCCGGCCCCGCCGTCGCGGAATGGACGTCGGCCAGGGTAGTGAGGAGGCGGCCGAGATCGACGGCCACGGTCTCGGTCCGCGACAGCTCGGCGTCAAGGCGCGAGGCGTCGGAGATGTCGCCGATCAGGCGGTCGAGCCGCTGCACATCCTCCTGGATGATGGCCATGAGGCGGCGTTGCTGATCGGCGTCCTCTATGCGGACGGCGGTCTCCACCGCGCTGCGCAGGCTGGAGAGGGGATTCTTGATCTCGTGCGAGACGTCCGCCGCGAAGCGCTCGATGGCGTCCATGCGGGCCCACAGGGCATCCGTCATATGGCGCAGGGTGCGGGCCAGCTCGCCGATCTCGTCCCGCCGCCCGGTGAAATCGGGGATGCGGTGCTGCCCGCCCGGGCGCCGGCGGACGCGCTCGGCCGCCGCCGCCAGGCGCCGTATGGGCCGGGTGATCGTGCCCGCCAGGTAGAGCGACAGCAGGACCGTGACGCCGAGCGCGATTCCGAACATCTTGAGGATGTCGAACCGCACCACGCGCAAGGTCTGGTCGATCTCGCGCCCATCGGTGGAGAGGAGCAGGGCGCCGATGATGCGCTTGTAGCGCTGGACCGGCACGGCGACGCTGAGCAGCAGCTTGTCGCGGTCCATCGAGCGCACGGCGCCGGTCGCCTCCCCCAGGAGCGCGCGCCTGACCTCGTCGTAGTCCTCGGCCCGTTGCTCCGGCGATTCGCGGTAGGGCTCGAGGCCGCGGTTCGAGCGGAACCATCGCGCCACGCGATCGTAGAAGCGCTCCACGATGGCGATGAACGCGCTTTCCTCGACCGGGGGCGGCAGCTCCTCCACCTGGATCAGCCCGCCAGGGCCGGAAAGCGTGCGGCTGTCGGCCAGGAGCTCACCGGCGCCCGCGAACAGGCGGGCACGGACGCGCGTCGTCTCCACCAGCCGGCGCACCATCTGGCGCGCGCGCTCGAGCAGGAACTGAGAATCGCCGGCCTGCTCGGTCGTGACCGCGCCTTCGCCGAGCGCCCCGGCCACGATCTCGCCCTGGGTCCTCAGGGCCTGAAGCTCCGTATCGATAAGGCTCGCCTTGTATTCGTCGAGATAGAGCAAGCCGGCGACCAGAAGGGCCAGCGCCAGGACGTTGACCGCCAGCACCCGCCGGGTGAGGGGCGAGATCAGGCGCCGGCGCCCAACCCGGCGGCGGCGCCCTCCTTCGCCCTCGCCCGGCGCCTGGCGCCCGCGGCTGGCGGTATCGAGGCGCTCCTGGGCGACCATCGCGGGAAGGCGAGCCCTATTCGTCGCGGTAGCGGTAACCGATCCCGTACAGGGTCTCGATCTGGGCGAAATCGGGATCCAGCGCCTTGAGCTTCTTGCGCAGACGCTTGATGTGGCTGTCGATGGTGCGGTCGTCGACATAGACGTGCTCGCCATAGGCGGCGTCGATGAGCTGGTCGCGGTTCTTGACCAGGCCCGGCCGCGCGGCCAGCGCCTTCAGGATCAGGAACTCGGTGACGGTCAGGTTGGCCGGCTCGCCGCGCCAGGCGCAGAGGTGGCGCGAGGCATCGAGCACCAGGTCACCGCGCAGGATCGTTTCCTTGTGGTCGGCGGCGTCGGCGCCCTCGCCCGCGGCGTCGCTGCGGCGCAGGACGGCACGGATACGCTCGATCAGCAGGCGCTGGGAGAAGGGCTTGGTGATGTAGTCGTCGGCGCCCATCGTGAGGCCGAGCACCTCGTCGATCTCGTCGTCCTTCGAGGTCAGGAAGATCACCGGCAGGGCGGATTGCCGGCGCAGGCGCGAGAGCAGCTCCATGCCGTCCATGCGCGGCATCTTGATATCCAGGACGGCGACATCGACCGGCCGCTGGGTAAGGTCGCGCAGGGCTTCCTCGCCATCGCCGTAGGTGCGCACGTCATAGCCTTCCGCCTCGAGCGCCATCGACACCGAGGTAAGAATGTTCTTGTCGTCGTCGACGAGAGCGATAGTACGTCGCACGGGCCACCCCCTCTAACTCCTAAATGTAGGCGATCGTTGCGCAATTACCATGTTTGCCATAATCGGCCGGGAATGTGGCGGATTTGCGACGGATCGGCGGCAAGCGCGATGCGCGCGATTGACCGCGCGGCGCGCGGCGCGTAAATATCCTGGTGCGAGGCCACTCACCTCGGGAGTGAGCCGAGGCGGGCAAGCGGCGCGGCTAGGCGCGGCGCGGCCGGGGACAGGTGAACGGAGGTTTCCCATGAAGATACAGACGACCACTCCGCAAGAGCTGTCCGCGCCGGCGGCACTCGGCGCGCGCGTGACCGCGGCGGTCCTGGCCGCTCTGTTCGGGGTCCTGCTTCTCTACGGCGTCGGCTTCGCCGCACCCGACATCCTGCACAACGCCGCGCATGACGGTCGTCACGCCTTCAGCTTCCCCTGCCACTGACCCGCCGCTGAGGAGGTACCGCCGTGTTGAGGCGCATCCTATGGACGGCGCTCGCCGCCGGGCTCGTCGCCGGGGTATTCGTATCGCTCGCCCAAGAGATTGAAGTCGTCCCGCTGATCCTCGAGGCCGAGACCTATGAGGCCGGCGCCGCGCCACATGATGAAGCGGCCGCCGCCGCGGGTGGAGAGCACGAGGACGGCGCCTGGGCGCCGGGCGACGGGATCGAGCGGGCGCTCTTCACCTTCCTCGCCAACCTCCTGACCGCCGTCGGCTTCGCGCTGCTGCTCGGCGCGGGCTTTGCGCTCCATGGCGGGCCGGTGGATGCCCGGCGCGGCGCGCTGTGGGGCCTCGCGGGCTTCGCCGCCTTCGCCCTGGCCCCCGCCGTGGGCCTCGCCCCCGAGCTGCCGGGGAGCGTTGCGGCGGACCTCGGCGCACGCCAGGTCTGGTGGCTGGGCACGGCCGTGGCGACGGCGGGGGGCATCGCCCTCATCGTCTTCGCGCGCGCACGGTGGCTCAAGGCCCTGGGCGTCGCGCTGATCGCCGTGCCCCACCTCATCGGCGCGCCCCGGCCCGACGGCCACGGCGGCGCGCTGCCGCCCGAGCTGGCGGCCGAGTTCGCCGTCGCCAGCCTGGTGGTCGCCGCCATGTTCTGGGCCGTGCTGGGCACGGCTTCGGGCTATATCTACCGCCGCTTGACCTGACGCCGGCCGCGCCGCGGGTCGACCCATGAGCCAGCCCGCCGAGGCCCCGGGTGCCGTCGTTCGCGCGCTCGTGCGCGCGGCCGACCGGGCGGCGCTCTCGACGGCACTCGCGGATTCGGACGGCTGGCCCTATGGGTCCCTCGTGCTCGCCGCATGCGACCAGGACGCGAGCCCGCTTCTCCTCATGTCCGATCTGGCCGAGCACGCCCGCAACATCGCCGCCGACCCGCGCCTGGCGCTGCTCTATGACGGCACGGCCGGGCTCGACGACCCGCTCGCGGGCGCGCGGGCAACCCTCGTGGGCCGGGCCGAGAAAACGGGCGAGCCGCGCCACCGGGCGCGCTACCTGGCGCGCCACCCGAGTGCCCAGGGCTATATCGCGTTCACCGATTTCCAGCTCTACCGCGTCAGAATCGAGCGGGCCCATCTCGTCGCCGGCTTCGGCCGCATCGAATGGCTCGGTGCGTCGGTCGTCCTCGACGGGCTGGCCGACGCCGGCCCCCTCCTCGAGCATGAGGGCGGCATCGTCCAGCACATGAACGATCATCATGCCGACGCGGTTCAGCTCTACGCCCACGCCCTCCTCGGCCGGAGCGGCGAGGGCTGGCGCATGACGGGCATCGACCCCGAGGGCTGCGACCTGCGCGCGGGCGGCGCCATCGCCCGCCTCCCATTCGCGGGCCGCGTCACGGGGCCGGAGGACGCGCGGGCCGAGCTCGTGCACCTCAGCCATCTGGCGCGCGAGGGCTGAGGCCGCCCGAGCGGCGCGCAAGTGTTGCCTCGCGCGCGATCGGGCGGCTAGAGTGAGGCGGGGCAAGTCGTTATCTTGAGGGGACCTGACCCGCCCGTGGGGCGGCAACGATAGGGATTGGGAGAAACGCGGTGCAGCAGGTCGGGCCGATTTCGAGCAAGCATGGACTCGAATTACACGGCATCCACAATATCGACATCGCCCATTGGAACCTCGGCGAGGCGGCGCTCTACGAGGAGGCGATCCGCCGGCACGAGGGGCTCCTGAGCGTGGGCGGGCCGCTGGTGGTGCGCACCGGCCACCATACGGGCCGCTCCCCCAACGACAAGTTCATCGTCGACGAGGGCTCGAGCCGCGACGACATCTGGTGGGGCCACGTCAATCGGCCGATCACGGAAGACCAGTTCGCGAGCCTGCGCAGGCGCATGCTGGCCTATCTCAAGAACCGCGATCTGTTCGTGCAGGACTGCTACGCCGGCGCCGACCCGGACTACCGCATGCGGGTGCGCGTCATCACCGAATCGGCGTGGCACAACCTCTTTGCCCGCAACATGTTCATCCAGCCCGAGGCGGCGGCGCTGGCCGAGTTCGAGCCTGAGTTCACGGTCATCCAGGCGCCGCGCTTCCACGCCGACCCGGCGGCCGACGGCACCAATTCGGAGGTCTTCATCGTCGTGAGCTTCGCCCAGCGGATGGTGCTCATCGGCGGCAGCTCCTACGCCGGCGAGATCAAGAAGTCGGTGTTCTCGATCCTCAACTTCCTCCTACCGGCGCGCGACGTGCTGCCCATGCACTGCTCCGCCAACATCGGGCCCAAGGGCGACAGCGCCATCTTCTTCGGCCTCTCGGGCACCGGCAAGACCACTCTTTCGGCCGATAGCAGCCGGACCCTCGTGGGCGACGACGAGCATGGCTGGTCGAATAACGGCGTGTTCAATTTCGAGGGCGGCTGCTACGCCAAGGTGATCCGGCTGAGCCCCGAGGCCGAGCCCGAGATTTACGCCACGACCGAGCGCTTCGGCACCGTGCTCGAGAACGTCATGCTCGACCAGGACACCCGCCTCCTCGACCTCGACGACGGCGCCCTGACCGAGAACACGCGCGCCTCATACCCCATCGGTTTCATCCCCAACGCCAGCGCCGACGGCATCGCCGGCCACCCCGAGAACGTGGTCATGCTGACGGCCGACGCCTTCGGCGTGCTGCCGCCCATCAGCCGGCTCTCGCCCGAGCAAGCCATGTACCACTTCCTCTCGGGCTATACGGCGCGCGTCGCGGGCACCGAGAAGGGCCTCGGCAACGAGCCCCAGGCGACCTTCTCGACCTGCTTCGGCGCCCCCTTCATGCCGCGCCACCCGGCCGTCTACGCGAACCTCCTGGGTGCGCGCATTGCACGCCACGGGGCGCGCTGCTGGCTCGTCAACACGGGCTGGACCGGCGGCTCCTACGGTGTGGGCGAGCGCATGAAGATCGCCCACACCCGGGCCATGGTGCGTGCCGCACTGGACGGCAGCCTGGCCGAGGTGGGGACGGCGGCGGACGCGAACTTCGGCCTCAACATCCCCGAGAGCTGCGCGGGCGTGCCCTCGGAGGTGCTCGACCCCAAGAACACCTGGGCCGATGGGGCCGCCTACGACCATATGGCGCGCGAGGTCGCCAAGCGCTTCGAGGCCAACTTCAAGCAGTTCGAGGACCATGTCGGCGAAGAGGTCAAGGCCGCCGGCATCCACGCCGCGGCGTGAGGGACAACGGCTCGCGAATTCGTCAGTCCGCCGGCCCGAGGATAAGATCGAGATCCACGCCGAGCGCCCGGGCGATCGTCCTGAGAGCCCGGATCGATCCGTCCGTCTTCCCGGTCTCGATGCCCGAGAGATAGGCGTTCGAGAGGTGGGACGCCCGGGCCAGCTCGGTCTGGGTCATGCCGCGATGCTTGCGCCACAGGCGAACGGGGCTTTCGTCCCGACTCAAGCCCTTGACGATCTCGAGCGGAATGTCCTCGGCACCTTCGGCCCGCGCCAGCAACGCGCGGACCTCGACGGCCTCGTCGCCGAGCGCCGCGCGCGCGACCAGATCGCGATAGTCCTCGATTTGCAGGACCGCATACTCCGGCTTGCTCTCGGCCGGAATGAAATTCACTCTCGGTCTTTTCATCGGTCGCCCATTCCTCTCGGGCCAAGCCCACGCGGCGCAAGAGCCCGAGCCTTGCGATCCAACGTGTATATCACGCGTCGGCCGTCGAGGCTGGACCGACGACTACGCTGCTCGCCCATCCGCGCCGCGCCGCATCTGGAAGACGGCGTAGATCACGAAGGCGGCGGCGACGGCCACGAGCACGGCGACGAAGCCTTGCGGGCCCCAGAGCTCCAGGGCCTTGCCGGAGGCGGCTGGGCCGGTGACGCTGCCGAGCTCGAAGACCATGGCGAAGACGGCGCTGGCCGCCGCCAGCTCCGCGGCGCCAAAACGGTCGCCGAGGATGGTCAGGCCGACCGCGTAGATGCCGGTCGCGGCACCGCCCCAGACCACGAGCAGCGGCCATAGGAGGTAGCCGGTGCCGAGCACGAAGCTCAAGAGCACGGGGCCGACGATGCAGATCGCGCCGGCAAGCAGGAGGACGCCGGTCCGGCTCCAACGGTCGGCGAACCAGCCGAGCGGCATCTGCAAGGCCATGTTGCCGAGGAGGAAGACGGCGAGGATGGTGATCGCCTCGCCCTGGCCGAGCCCCATGCGCAGGCCGTAGATGGGCAGGAACGAGATCGTGGCCATGATGAGGAAGCCGCAGGCGAGGGTGGCGGCCATGATGACAGGTGCGCGGCGCACCACGGCGGCAAATCCCAAGCTCGCGCGCGACGGCATGCTGGGCGCCACGCCATGGGCGGCGAGCAACGGGAGGGTGGCGAGGGCAGTCATGCCGGCGGCGGCGAGGAAGGGCAGCCAACCCTCGATGCCGAGAGCCGCCACGAGGATCGGGCCGGCTGCGAAGCCGCCGGCGAAGATGGTGGCATAGAGCCCCACCACCCGGCCCCGGTTGCGCCTGGTGGCGACGGCGTTGATCCAGGTCTCGCTGGCGATCCACTGGACCGCCCCGCCGACGCCGTAGAGGAAGCGCAAGGGGAACCAGGCCCAGACGTTGGGGAATGCGAGCAGCAGCAGGAGGACCGCGATGGTGATCGCCGCGGCGGCGTAGAGGGCGGCGAGCGGGCCCACCCGCGCCACGATCCGGGGCATGAGGAGCGCCGTGAGGAGCACCGCGAGCGAGGGCGTCGCGGCGTTGAGCCCGATGAGGCCCGCGCCCACGCCCTCTTTCTCCAGGATGAGGTTCAAGAGCGGCATGACCATGCCGAAGGACATGCCGGCGACGGACGTGCTGGCAATCACGGCCGTAAGGCTGCGGACCCGGTCCAACGGCGATAGGGTTGTGGCGGTCACGGGCGGGCTCGGGTGGTCAGTGTCGGATTACACGGGTACCGAATCCACACCCCCGGCCCTCATACTTCGTCCTTCGACAAGCGCTCAGGATGAGAAGGCTCAGCATGAGGGCCTCACCCTGAGCCTGTCGAAGGGGGAGGACCGGGGCGGGGATTCGCAATGCGAATGCTGACGAATTCTAGTGCGCCTCCGCCCAGTTGTCGGCCGAGCCGGCCTCGACCACCAGGGGGACGCTCAGGCGCGCCGCGCCCTCCATGACCGCGCCGACCGCCGCGGCCGTCGCCTCGACCTCGGCCGCCGGCACCTCGAACAAGAGCTCGTCATGGACCTGGAGGAGCATGCGCGCGCCAACGCCGGCGCGGGCGAGCGTTGACGGCACGCGGATCATGGCGCGCTTGATGATGTCCGCCGCGGCACCCTGGAGCGGAGCGTTGATGGCCTGGCGCTCGGCGAAGCCGCGCCGCGCCGGGTTCTTCTCAGCGATGCCGGGCAGGTGGATGCGGCGGCCGAAGATGGTCTCGACATGGCCGCGCTCGCGCGCGAGCGCGCGCATCGCATCCATGTAGTCGCGGATGCCGGGGTAACGCTCGAAATAGGCGCTGATGTAGGCCTTCGCATCGGCCTGGGGGATGGCGAGCTGGCGCCCGAGGCCGAAGGCGCTGATGCCGTAGATGATGCCGAAATTGATCGCCTTGGCCCGGCGCCGGGTCTCGGCGCTCATGCCCTCGACCGGCTCGCCGAACACCTGGCTCGCGGTCAGCGCGTGGATATCGACGCCGTCGCGAAAGGCGTCCTTGAGCGCGTCGATGCCGGCGACGTGGGCGAGCAGGCGCAGCTCGATCTGGGAATAGTCGAGGGAGAGCAGCTTCATGCCCGGGGCGGCGACGAAGGCGCGCCTGATCTTGCGCCCCTCTTCGGTGCGCACCGGGATGTTCTGCAGGTTGGGGTCGGTCGAGCTGAGCCGCCCGGTGCTCGCCACCGCCATGGCGTAGGAGGTGTGGACGCGGCCCGTCTCCGGGTTGATGTCGCGCACCAGCGCGTCCGTGTAGGTGCTCTTGAGCTTGGCGAGCTGGCGCCAGTCGAGCACCCGCGCCGGCAGGTCGTGGCCCTGGGCGGCGAGGCCCTCGAGCACGTCCGCCCCGGTGGTGTAGGCGCCCGTCTTGCCGCCGCGCTTGCCGCCTTCGATGCCCATCTCGTCGAACAGCACCTCGCCCAGCTGCTTGGGCGAGCCGATATTGAACGGGTGGCCGGCGAGGCCGTGGATCTGGCCCTCGAGATCGGCGATGCGCGCCGCGAAATCCTCCGAGAGGCGCCTGAGCTCGGCCACGTCGACGAGGATGCCGGCGCGCTCCATGGCCACGAGCACGGGCACCAGCGGGCGCTCCAGGGTCTCATAGACCGTCACCATATGGCCGCGCACGAGGCTCGGCTTGAGGATGGCGTGGAGGCGGGCCGTGATCTCGGCATCCTCGGCCGCGTAGTCGCGCGCCGCCTCGAGCGGCACGTGATCGAAGGTGACCTGCGCCCGCCCCGCCCCGGCCACGTCCTTGAACTTGATGGTCTCGTGCCCGAGATGGAGGCGCGAGAGCTCGTCCATGCCGTGGCCGTGGAGGCCGCCCTCGAGCACGTAGGACAGGATCATGGTGTCGTCGATGGGCCGTATATCGATGCCGTAGGCCGGGCGCGAGAGCACCAGCATGTCGTACTTGATGTTCTGGCCGATCTTGAGGACGGACTCGTCCTCGAGGAGGGGTTTCAAGAGCGCCAGGGCCTCGGCCATGGGAATCTGCTCGGGCGCGTCGCCCGCCTCGTCCGCTTCGCCGCCGCCCGCGTCGCCGAGGCCGAGCTCGCCCTGGCGCGCAGCACCCTTGTGGGCGAGGGGGATGTAGCAGGCCCGCCCCGGCTCGATCGCCAGGGAGACGCCGACCAGCTCGGCGCGCATGGCGTCGAGCGAAGTGGTCTCGATATCCACGGTGACGGCGCCGGCCAGATGCGCGCGGGCGATCCAGTCCGCGAGCGCCGCCCGCGTCTGGACCAGCTCATACGCGTTCTCGGACGGCGGCGGGCTGTCGTCGGCGGGTGCCTCGATCCTGCCCTCGGCCGCGAACCGGGCTTCGAAGCGGGCGGTGATGGTGCGGAACTCTTGGCCGCGGAGGAAGGCGAGCAGGGTCTCGGGCTCGGGCTTCTTCAGGATGAAGTCTTCAATCCGCTCCTCGACCGGCGCGTCGGCGCGCAGCTCCACCAGCCGGCGCGAGACCCGGGCGAGGTCGGCGAACTCGATCAGATTCTGGCGGCGCTTGGGCTGCTTGATCTCCTCGGCGCGGGCGAGCAGGGTCTCGAGATCGCCATAGGTGTTGATGAGCTCGGCGGCCGTCTTGACGCCGATGCCGGGCACGCCCGGCACGTTGTCGGTCGAATCGCCGGCGAGGGCCTGGACGTCGACCACCCTCTCGGGCCCGACGCCGAAGCGCTCCTCGACCTCGGCGGGGCCGATGCGCCGGTCCTTCATGGGGTCGAACATCTCGACGGAATCGCCCACGAGCTGCATCAGGTCCTTGTCGGAAGAGACGACGACTACCTCGATGCCCTCCGCGACGGCCATGCGGGCGAAGGTGGCGATCAGGTCGTCGGCCTCGAACCCCTCCATATCGATGCAGGGGAGGTTGAAGGCCCGGGTGGCCTCGCGGATGAGGGCGAACTGGGGCACCAGCTCCTCGGGCGGATCGGACCGGTTGGCCTTGTACTCGGGATAGATCTCGTTGCGGAAATTCTCCCGGTGGGCGTCGAAGATGACAGCCAGGTAGTCCGTTTCCGCATCGGCCTCGGCGCGCTCGACGAGGCTCTGGATCATCATGCAGAAGCCGTTGACGGCATTGGTATGGACGCCATCGGCGCGCACGAAGCTGTGCACCGGGATGGCGTGGAAGGCGCGGAAGATATAGCCTGAGCCGTCCACCAGGTAGACGCGGCGACGCGGGGATTGGGCGCTGCTTTCGGTCATGGGGGCCGGTGCCAGGCTAGGGTGAGCGCCCCGCAAGATGCCGGAAGGGATGGGCCGAGTCGAGCCCGTTGGGCCGGCATCCGGCCGTGACAGGGCCCGAGGGGTCGGATTTTGGGGCCGCGCGCGCCGAGGGGCCGGAAGCGGGCGACTCGAGGCGGGAAATGCTAAGGTTTGTCAAGGTGCCGTGCGACGAAACTGAATGATATCAAAGACTTAACAAATTCCATTTCAAACCTTGACAAACCTTAACACTTGTCCCGTGAGCCAGCGGCGGGAGCCGGGCGCGATCCGCCCGGCAACCAGCATATAGGCACGGGTTCCTACAACATCAAGGGGGCGATCGCGACTCGTTCGGAAATCCTATTGGATCGAGCGATCATGGCGGCAAGGGACTCGGGCGGGGCCGGGTCCTGGTATCATTCTCGGCGCCGGATACCACGAGCTGGGGAGCCCCGGATCAAGGCTTCGATCCGGCCGGTTGCCCAACCAGATCGCTTGACATCCACACGATCGAACAGGCATCTATCCGGGTGGGCTCTTCCTTCACTGGCGACCTGCGCCGTGGGGGGCACCGGGAAATCCCGGTTTACCCCATGAAGACGACGGTGTTCGTTTTCCGAGGGGACTGGAGGGCACAGCGGACGACAGGTGACGACGTGACCCGGGCCGCTGCGCCAATACCGTTACAGCAGCCGGGAACATGGTGTCCGTGGCCCGGCCAGCTTCTCGACTCTTCCGCATCATCTCCGGCAAAGGAGTGGATTGTGGGACATTGGGGACGGTCGATACTTCTGGGTACGTTGGTCCTTCTGCTGGTGGGCTCCGGGCGAACCGCTGTGGCCGACACCAACTGGGCCGTCACGGTCACGATCTACGAAGTTCTTTCGCTGACCGACAGCGAATCCGACGGAGAAGATTTCTACTCCAAGGTGACGATTAGCCCCGGCACCGGCTCCGGGCCGACCACGCATTGCGATACTTTCGATCAGCACGTCGACGACGACGATCACATCTTTCCGGAGTGGCGATGCACTGGCCAGGTTCTCGGCGGGCTGGATGCATCCGTGAACATCAATCTAGAGATTTGGGACCACGATGATCCCGGCAGCGAAGAGCTTCTCGATATTCACCCGGATGAAGACGTTGAGCTCGTGCCAATGACTTTCAGGCCCGCAACGCAGCAGCTTCTGATCGCCATGACGAGCGGTCCGCCCGTCGACTTGGGTTGTACCAAGGGCAAAGTGGTCCGGTTCGGACAACATGGCAGTGACCGGGCGCAGGTGGTGTTCAGCGTCACAGGCTCTTTGGCGTCGGCGCCCGACGGCGACTCCGACCACGACGGGTTGTTGGACAACTGGGAGATCTGCGGCCTCGACAGCACCGGGAACGGGAGTGTCGATGTCGACCTGCCGGCGATGGGCGCCCACCCGTACCGCCAGGACGTGTTCGTCGAAATCGACTGGATGGAGGCCGCCGACTACTCCCACGCACCCTGGCTGCCCGCGCTGATCAATGCCTGGCACGAGCTCCGCAATGCCCCCGTCACCCACCCGAACGTCGAGGGCGAGGCGCCGCCGCCCGGAATTGCCCTCCATGTGGATGTGGGCACGCTGTACGCGAACTACGACGTGGACTTCCACGGGGACGGCACGCCCGAGATCAGCGTCGGGCCGGACGGCAATTTCCATCTCGATGAGGGTGGGATCCCCGACATCGGAAATCTCGGAGCTTTGGGGTCCGGAACTCCCGGGGGGGCAATGTGCTTCCGGAAGACCCAGAACTGGCGAGAAACCCGGCGAGCCCTCTGAGCGACCCGGACTTTTTCGGCCCCGGCTCGGATTTCGCGGCGATCAAGGCGGACCCAGCGAACTGGCGGACCGCGCGGGATCTCGTTTTCCGTTACGCGGTGTTCGCCCACGATTTGGAGCTCGCGACGGCGCATGGGACGGACAGCGGCGTCGCGGAGTGCTTGGATACACCACCGTGCAACGACTTCATCGTGTCGTTGGGAGACTGGCCGCCCCACAACTTGGACAAAGATTACGACGGATTTTCGGATCACGGTGGGATTCCTCTGCCCGGACCGGGACCATCCGGGCTACCGGTGCATGGCCGGAGTCTTTTCCATGCCGTCACGTTCATGCATGAGCTCGGTCACACCTTTGGCCTCGGCCATGGCGGCTTCTCTGACCGGAATTTCAAGCCGAACTATCTCAGCGTCGCGAACGATTGGTTTTTTGCACCGGGTGGCCTGATTTTCGACTTCACCGATGATGGGATGTTGCTGAATGAGCCCGTCGGCAAGGACTACAACAGTGACGGGATCGACGATCGTCACCGACTGATGTTCTCGAACGAGGACCTCCCCACCCTGCATGAAATCGATCTGAACGAAGAACTCGGCATCGAGGATGGCTTTGCGATCACCGGGCACTTTTGTGCAAATGGCTCCGTCCGCGTTCAAGTCGGAAACAAGCCGATCGATTGGAACTGCAACGAGGCGATCGATCCGTACGATGCGATGGATCCGATCATCGTGGACGTCAACAACGATGGCGAAGTGAAGCAACTGAGTGGCTGGGAGGACTATGGATTCATTGCCGGTGCCGGCATTGATTTTCAGTCCCCGGCCTTCGGCATGAGCCTGAAGGAGCTTCGGGACCTGCAGAGCAAGACCAGGCGAATTGTCACGCTCAAGAACGAACAGGCCCTCGCCGACCGCTGCGAGTCCGTGGAGCTGATTAGTTTCGAGGAGTTTCCGCGCGGCACGGTGGTCGAAAATCAGTATGCGCCCTCGGTCTCCTTCCTCAAGGACGCCCTGCGCAAGCCGACGATCATCGATCAGGCCGAGCAAGCGGGCCTGGCGACGCAGTCGCCCCTCAACTCGCTGATCAACCGGTTCCCCACCACCGCCGCGCCCCTCGTCGTCAGCTTCGAGTGGCCGCAGCGGATGGTGGGCCTCTACCTGGGATGGGATCGGCCGTTGCCGCCCACGCCGGACAACTTCGCGGTTCTCAAGGCCTACGACGTCTGGGACAACCCGATGGGCGAGGATCGCCACCTGCTCACGACGGGAATCACCGGTTTCCTCGGCATCGGCGCGATCTTCGCGCACGAACGGATCAAGCGAATCGAAATCGCCTACGGTGGTGGCGCGGCCGACGTGCCGGTGCAGATCGACGACTTGATGCTATGCGCGAAAAAGGACGACAGCGCCGTTATCCCGGTCTTCGCGCAACCGCCGGTGTTCGGCGATAAGCCGGTGACCATAAAGGTCGACAGCGCGCGGATCGGGACGACCGCCGGGGGCGACGCCGAGCCCGGACATAATTGGTCGTTCATCGAAACGCCTGTCGCGGGGATCCCGATCACGGCCAATGGGGCGAGCGGCGACACCAACTTCTTCGTCACCGAGCCAGAAGGGGAGACCATTACCTTCAAGGCCCCGATGACCTACACCCTCGGCGGTGAGCCGCTCGAGTTCCTTCGTTGGCGATTCGACCAGAACATCTCCTTCGGCGATGGGATGAACGAGATTTCCCTGCCGCTATCGCACAACGCCACGCTCACGGCAGTTTATGGCGGGCGGAGCTATAGTCAGCCAATCGGCCGCGTACGACCCGAGTTTCGTATGCTCGAATGGCTGCTGCCCTTTGAAGGGCTTCTCAAACAGCAGTCGCAACTGCTCCAAAAGTACGGCGAGCTACTCGACAAACTCATGGACCTGGAAGGCGTGCCCAGGGGCCGCATCACGCCTCTCGTGAAGATTTACGGCGAGTTGCTGAGAGTGAACGCGGACCTCTTGAGCGCGTACGCGGCGATGGCGAGGCCCACCCGGGAGCAAGCGCCGGCTTCCTTCAGGTAAGCCGGCGCCGAATGCGGAATCGAACATCGCCGCGCGCTCGGCGCATCGATTTTCAGACCGAGACCCTACAAACGGGCCGCGGCCCTTCGGCGGCCGGCCGCCCCAGCCCCGGCGGCGAGCACGAAGCGGCGGTCGCAGTAGGGGCATTCGACCCAGCCGCGCGGGCCCATGGCGAGGTAGACCCGGGGATGGCCGAGGGCGCCGCCGCCGTCGCAGGCGACCGCGCGGGTCTCGACCTCGATTGTCTCGGGGGGCGCGATCTCGTCCGCCATGCTGGTTCCCTTCCGCCCTGTTCCACCCGCCCACGCGTTGACCGGGCGCGGGGCGGGATGATACCCATTGCGCCGCCGCGATCAATCACCCAGACAAGCCCAGGTCCCGAATTCCCGGCTCGCGGCGTGGCGGATGGGCTCGGAGGCCGGGACACGAGCCGGGGAGGCGTTCGGAATGGAGAAATTCACCACCCTCACCGGCGTCGCGGCGCCCCTGCCGGCCATCAACGTCGATACGGACAAGATCATCCCGGCGCGCTTCCTCAAGACCATCAAGCGCACGGGGCTGGGCAAGCACCTCTTCAACGACTGGCGCTTCGAGGCGGACGGGGCGGAGAAGGCGGGCTTCGTGCTCAACCAGCGGCCCTACCGCGGGGCCGGCATCCTCATCGCCGGGGAGAATTTCGGCTGCGGCTCGAGCCGCGAGCACGCACCCTGGGCGCTGCTCGACTTCGGCATCCGCTGCGTTATCGCGCCGAGCTTCGCCGACATCTTCTTCAACAACTGCTTCAAGAACGGCGTCCTGCCCATCATCCTGCCGCAGGACCAGGTCGACGCCCTCATGGCGGACGCGGGCCAGGGAGCCAACGCGACCTTCACCATAGACCTCGCGGCCGAGGCCATCACCCGGCCCGACGGCTCGACCCTGGCCTTCGCGGTCGACCCCTTCCGCAAGCACTGCCTCCTGGAAGGGCTCGACGATATCGGGCTCACCCTCGAGAAGGCCGCGGGCATCGCCAGCTACGAGGAGAGCCAGCGGCGGAAGCGCCCCTGGCTCTGGGGCCAGGGCGGGGCCTAGAGCGGGCCCGATGAAAGAGTCTCCCTCTCCCTTGGGGAGAGGATCGGGGTGAGGGGACGCGCGTCGGCGCGTTATCAAGAGTCTTTCCGCCGCCTACCGGCGGCCAAGCCCTCACCCTCCCGCTTCGCGGGACTCCGTCTCGACCCCTCACCCTCCCGCTTCGCGGGACTCCATCTCGACCCCTCACCCTCCCGCTTCGCGGGACTCCGTCTCGACCCCTCACCCTCCCGCTTCGCGGGACTCCATCTCGACCCCTCACCCTCCCGCTTCGCGGGACTCCATCTCGACCCCTCACCCTCCCGCTTCGCGGGACTCCATCTCGACCCCTCACCCTCCCGCTTCGCGGGTCCCTCCCTCTCCCCGGTTGGGAGAGGGTTCCAAGCGTCAGACGCTAACCACTAGCTGGCGTTTTTTCGCTCGCGCCAGCGGACCAGTTAGCCCGCGCCCGCGCGGGCGCGCCACCTTGCGGCCTGGAGCCGCCGGAGCGTCGCGGCGACTGGCCGCAATCATGCAATCGAGGCGCCGGACCCTACCAAATGCGCGAAAGCCCGGGCCGCGCGGTGGGAAAAGTCGGATATGTTACACGCCCCCGTGTCTGGACCGGGCGTGAGCCCTGCGCTTAAAGTGCCTCCCAGCGGGCCAGCCGGCGCCGCCTTGCCATCCGCCAATTCTCAAGACACGGGGAGTGCCGCTCGACGATGGCTTCGAACAGGAAGATATTGATCCTGCCCGGCGACGGTATCGGGCCCGAGGTGATGGCCCAGGTGCGCCGGGTGATGGAGTGGCTGGACAACCGCGACATCGCCCGTTTCGAGGTCACGGAGGGGCTCGTGGGCGGCGCCTCCTACGACGCGCACGGCACGCCGCTCACCGACGAGACGCTGACGGAAGCCTATGGCTCGGACGCGATTCTCCTGGGCGCCGTCGGCGGGCCCAAGTGGGACCATCTGCCCTTCGAGGACAAGCCCGAGCGCGGCCTCCTGCGCCTGCGCAAGGACCTGGACCTGTTCGCGAACCTGCGCCCGGCCCTCGTCTTCGACGCCCTCGTCGATGCCTCGACCCTGAAGCCCGACGTCATCAGGGGCCTCGACATCATGATCGTGCGCGAGCTCACGGGCGGGATCTATTTCGGCGAGCCCCGCGGCATCGAGGACCTGGGCGGCGGCCAGCGCCGCGGCGTCAACACCCAGGTCTACACCACGGCCGAGATCGAGCGCGTGGCGCGCGTGGCCTTCGACCTCGCCCGAAAACGCACCGGCCGGGTATGCTCGGCCGAGAAGGCCAACGTCATGGAGAGCGGTGTCCTGTGGCGCGAGGTGGTGCAGAATCTCCGCGATACCGAGTACCTGGACATCGAGCTCAGCCACATGTACGCCGACAACATGGCCATGCAGCTGGTGCGCGCGCCCACCCAGTTCGACGTCATCGTCACCGACAACCTGTTCGGCGACATCCTGTCGGACGAGGCCGCCATGCTCACGGGCTCGCTCGGCATGCTGCCCTCGGCGTCCCTCGGCGCGGTCGAGGCGGACGGCGGCCGCCACGCGCTCTACGAGCCGGTCCATGGCAGCGCCCCCGATATCACCGGCAAGGACATCGCCAACCCGCTGGCCACGCTGCTCAGCTTCGCCATGATGCTGCGCTATTCGTTCGATATGGCCGAGGCGGCGACGCTGGTCGAGACGGCCGTCACCAGCGTGCTCGACCGCGGCATGCGCACGACCGACATCATGCAGCCCAAGGCTGCCCGGGTCTCGACCCCGGTCATGGGCGACGCGCTGCTGCAGCAGCTCAATCGACTGGCCGGCTGACGCGGCTCCGCTTGACCGCGGCCGCGGCCTCTCTATAGTCGGGATAGTCGGGAAATAGCTTCGGTCAAGGAGGGGGTCTCCATGTCGAGCCTCGGGAAGCCCATCACCGCCGGCATCGTCGCGGCGGCTTTCCTGGTCGCGGTCTCCGGCGCCGCCATGGCCGGGCCGCGCTGTGGCTCGGGCACGGCGTCGACATCGACCGCGGATTCGGGCGGCGGGACGGCCGCGCCGTCGAGCAAGGCGAACACCGGCGGCTGAATTCGCGGCGGGCGCACGCACCCCTCGAGCCGTGCTTGAACCGGGGGCGGCAAGGCCCCATGTGAATGCCTGATCCGGCGGCTTCCGACACAGGATGGATTGGTGATGGGCTACAAGGTCGCGGTGGCCGGCGCCACCGGCGCCGTTGGGCGCGAGATCCTGCAGACGCTTGCGGAGCGAAATTTCCCGGCCGACCAGGTGGTGGCGCTCGCCTCCGCCGAATCCGCCGGCAAACCCATTTCCTTCGGCGAGGACGAAGAGCTGCGGGTCCAGGCGCTCGCCAACTACGGCTTCGAGGGCACGGATATCGCCTTCTTCTCCGCCGGCGGCAAGGTCTCGGCCAAGCACGCCCCGCGCGCGGCCAAGGCCGGGTGCGTGGTGATCGACAACACCTCGCACTTCCGCATGGACCCGGACGTGCCCCTGGTGGTGCCCGAGGTCAACGCCCACGACATCGCGCGCTACACCAAGCGCAACATCATCGCCAACCCCAACTGCTCGACCATCCAGATGGTGGTGGCGTTGAAGCCGCTCCACGATCTGGCGCATATCGAGCGGGTGGTCGTCGCCACCTACCAGTCGGTCTCGGGCGCGGGGCGCAAGGCCATGGACGAGCTCTTCAACCAGACCCGCGCCATCTACATGAACCAGCCGGCGCGGAACGAGGTGTTCACCAAGCAGATCGCCTTCAACGCCATCCCGCAGATCGACACCTTCCAGGACGACGGCTCCACCCGCGAGGAGTGGAAGATGGCGGCCGAGACGCGCAAGATCCTCGACTCCGCCATCCGGGTGTCGGCGACCTGCGTGCGGATCCCCGTCTTCGTCGGCCATGGCGAGGCGGTCAACGTGGAGTTCACGCGCGAGATCACGGTCGCGAAGGCGCGCGCGGTGCTGCGCGCGGCGCCCGGCGTCGCCGTGATCGACCACCGGGTCGACGAGGGCTACGTCACGCCGGTCGAATGCGCGGGCGAGGACCAGGTCTATGTCAGCCGCATCCGCAAGGACCCGACGGTCGACAACGGCTTGAGCCTCTGGATCGTCGCCGACAATTTGCGCAAGGGCGCCGCCCTCAATTCGGTGCAGATCGCCGAGGAGCTCGTCCGCTCCCACCTGAGGAAGGCCGCCTGACACCGGTTTCCCCGGGTGCGACGGCGCCCGGCGGGCCGCCTTGCGGCCTGGAGCGATTCCAGATGAGGTGGAAACGCTCCAGTGGTTCGCGTCTGACACTTGGAACCCTCTCCCCACATCTTTCCTTGGGGGGAGAGGGAGGGACCCGCGAAGCGGGAGGGTGAGGGGTCGAGACGGAGTCCCGCGAAGCGGGAGGGTGAGGGCATGGCCGCCGGAAGGCGGCGGAAAGACTCTTAATAACGTGCCGACGCGCGTCCTCTCACCCCGACCCTCTCCCCAAGGGAGAGGGGGACTCTTTCGTCGAGTTCGAACCACTAGTCGAACGGCAGGAAGCCGTCGCCGGTGGCGATGCTGACGATGGCGAGGGCGCCGAAGACCAGGACGATGGCGGCCGAGACGCGGCCCACCCAGCGCATGCCGTGGTGCGAGATATAGGCGCGCAGGAAGTTTATCCCGAGGGCGATGAAGAGCCACCACAGGCTCGAGCCGACGAAGACGCCCGCCACCAGCACCCAGGCATCGATGGCAGTCACCACCGCCTTCATCACGCCGAACGCGGCGAAGACGCCGGCAAAGGTCATGATCGTGATGGGGTTGGTGATGGTCAGCACGAAGGTCGAGGCGAACCTGCCCATCTGATCGTTGGCCGACCCGCGGCCGCCGCGGCCATTCACCTGGGCCGGGCCGGCGACCAGGAGCTTGATGCCGAGGACGATCAGCACGACACCGCCGATACCCCGGATCCAGACCTGGTGGGCGAGCAGGAATTCCGCGATCACCGAGAGGCCGAAGGCGGCGATCAGGCCGAAGATCGTGTCCGCCACGGCGGCACCCAGACCCGAGACCAGGCCGGCGATGCGGCCCTCGTGCAGGGTGCGCTGCGCGCATAGCACCCCGACCGGCCCGACCGGCGCCGCCATGGCGAAGCCGATGATCACACCCGAGCCGAACAAGGATCCACTGATAGGCAAACCGAACCGCCGTTCCTCGGTCGCTGTTTCGATTGACCCCAGCCCGGCGGCCCCGGCCGCCGCCCGATCGCGGCTGCCCCCGAGGGCGCCGAGCCCACCTTGTCTAGCGCAGGCGCTCGGCCTTGAACAGGAATTTGGGCTCGACCAGCAGATTCTGCGCCGCGATTAGGGTCAATTCCATCGATCCGGCGGCCGCGGAAGCGCCCATCATGGCGTGGGTGGCCGAGACCGCGCCCGCGAGCGCCGCTGCCGTGTCGGCCGTGCGCAGCGCATGGCCGAGAAAGAGGGCCGAGAAGAGGTCGCCGGCGCCATTCTTGGGCCCATCCACGAAAGGGGTATCGACGATCCAGGCCCCGTCCGCCCCGACCGCCAGGGTGGCGATGCGGCCCGGCCCCGGCGCCAGGCCCGTGACCACGACCAGCCCCGGGCCCAGGGCGCGCACGATGTCCGCGGCCACGAGCGCCTCCTCGACGCCGGCGCACGACCGGCCCGCCAGGAATTCGAGCTCGAAGGCGTTGGGCACCACGATGTCGGCATGGGCGAGCGCCCGCTCGCGGAAGAATTCGGGGATGCCGGGCCGGACGAAGAAGCCGCGGCCCGCGTCCCCCATGACCGGGTCGCAGCAGACGCGCACGTCGCGGTTGGCCGCGCGCACGCGCAGAATCGCGTCGATCGCCACCTCGCCCATGCCGGGATCGCCGAGGTAGCCGGTCAGGACGGCGTCGCACCGGGCGAGCACGCCGCGGTCGTCGAGCCCGCGCACGATCTCCGCCACCGACGCGGGCGTGGCGAAATGGCCGCGCCAGCCGCCATGGCCGGGATGGTTGGAGAGCGCGACCGTGTTGACGGCCCAGACCTCGAAGCCGAGGCGCTGGAGGGTGAAGACGGCGGCCGAGTTCCCAACATGGCCGTAGGCGACCGAGGATTGGATGGAGAGAATGTTCAGGGCCCGGCCTCCTCGATCGATGCTCGTGGCCTGTTCCGGGAAGCGGCGCCCGCGGCCAGCCACGCTCATCTTGCCAGCGGGCGGCCAACCATTATAGTGCGCGCGCCCGAAATCGCAGGAGGCCCCAGGACATGGCCGCAACCGTCCGCCCGCGGCGAAGCGCCCTCTACATGCCCGGCTCGAACGCCCGGGCGCTGGAGAAGGGCCGCGGCGTGCCCGCGGATGCCCTGATCCTCGACCTGGAGGATGCCGTCGCCCCCGATGCCAAGCCGGTGGCGCGCGACCGGATCGCCGCGGCGCTGCGGGCGGGCGGCTATGGCGGGCGCGAGATCATGGTGCGGGTGAACGGCCTCGACACGGAATGGGGCCAGGCCGATATGGCGGCCATCGCCGGCTGTGGCGCCGACGCCGTCCTCCTGCCCAAGGTAGAGAGCGCCGCCATGGTGCATGCCGCCGAGGCGGCCATGGAGAGCCACGGCGCGCCCGGGGGCACGGCCATCTGGTGCATGATGGAGACGCCGCTCGGCATGCTCCACGCCGAGGAGGTCGCCGGCGCGAGCGCGCGCGTCGCCTGCCTGGTGATGGGGACCGCGGATCTGGCCAAGGACCTGCACGCGCACCATACGCCCGGGCGCCTGCCTCTGCTGACCAGCCTCGGGCTCTGCCTGCTGGCGGCACGCGCCCACGGCCTCGCCATCCTCGACGGCGTCCACCTGGACCTCGCCGACGACGAGGGTTTCGCCGCCAGCTGCCGCCAGGGCCTGGAGCTCGGCTTCGACGGCAAGACCCTCATCCACCCCAAGACCATCGCCGAGGCCAACGCGGTCTTCACACCCTCCGCGGGCGAGGTCGCCTACGCCCAAAGGATCATCGCCGCCCATGCCGAGGCGGCGGCCGCGGGCCAGGGCGTGGTCGTGGTCGACGGCCGGCTGATCGAGAGCCTCCACGTCGCGGGCGCGTGCCGACTCGTCGCCATGGCCGAGGCCATCGGGGCGCTGGGGGCGGCCCAATGAGCAAGTCCGACAGCGGCCGCTACTTCGAGGATTTCCGGCTCGGCCAGGAGATCGCCCATGCCACGCCGCGGACCCTGACCGAGGGCGACGCGGCGCTCTATACGGCGCTCACCGGCTCGCGGCTCGCGCTCCATTCCTCGGATGCGTTCGCGCGGGCGCTCGGCCTCGCGCGCGCACCGCTCGACGACCTGCTGGTCTTCCATATGGTCTTCGGCAAGACCGTACCCGACATCTCACTGAACGCGGTCGCCAATCTCGGCTATGCCGACTGCCGCTTCGGCGTGCCGGCCTATCCGGGCGATACGCTCGCCGCGCGCTCGGCCGTGATCGGCCTGCGCGAGAACCGGAACGGGCGGACGGGGGTGGTCTATGTGCGCTCGATGGGGACCAACCAGCGTGGCGAGACGGTGCTCGACTACGTGCGCTGGGTCATGGTGAACAAGCGCGACGAGGGCGCGCCCGCTCCCGACACCGTGGTGCCCGAGCTGCCGGCCGCGGTGCCGGCCGCGGCCCTCGCCGTCCCCGAGGGGCTCGACCTCTCGGGCTGGGACCCGGTCCTCGCCGGCGCCCCCCACGCCTGGGACGATTACGCCCCGGGGGAGCGCATCGACCATCTCTCGGGCGTCACCGTCGAGGATGCCGAGCACATGATGGCGACGCGGCTCTACCAGAATACCGCGCGGGTCCATTTCGACCATCACGCGGCCCAGGGGACGCGGTTCTTCCGGCGTGTCGTCTATGGCGGCCACGTCATCAGCCTGGCCCGCGCCCTCAGCTTCAATGGCCTCGCCGGCGCCTTCCGCATCGCGGCGATCAATGGCGGCAGCCACACGGCGCCGATCTTCGCCGGCGACACGGTCTATGCCTGGAGCGAGGTGCTGGAGAAGCTTCCCCTCCCCGGCCGGGCCGACGTGGGCGCCCTGCGCCTGCGGACCGTCGCGCTCAAGGACTGCCCCGCCGCCGCCTTCGCCTACCGCGACGAAGAGGGCCGTTACGAAACGGTCGTGGTGCTCGACCTCGATTACACGGTGCTCATGCCGCGGCGCCGAGGCTAGAGCGGTTCCGCTTCGATCGGACCCGCTCTAGCGCTCTATTTCGCTTGCGGCAGCGGACCGAATGGTCCGCGCCCGCGCGGGCGCGCCGGGCGACCGGCGGGCCGCCTTGCGGCCGGGAGCGATTCCAGATGAGGTGGAATCGCTCCAGAGCCTACCAGAGGTCGCCGGCGGCGGGCCGCAGCGCCTCCTCGATGACGGGCGCGAGCGCGAGGAGCCAGTCCGCGACCCGCCCCACCAGCTTGTCCCGTTCCGGCCCGATGAGATAGACGAGGTTGCGCGGCCGGGTCGCGTCCGGCCAGTCGGGGCACCAGTCCCACTGCACCCACCAGGCGGCCGGCGCGGCCTGCTTGGGGTTCTGGAAATAACCGCCGGTGAGGTCGAAGATCCGCTGCTTGAGCTGGCCCGAGGATCGCGGCGTGGTCGCGATGCCGATCCAGGGGGCGGAGAAGGGGATGCCGGGCGAGGTGGCGAAGTTCATCACCGGCCAGAAGGCGCGCTCGTCATGGGCTAGAGCCCCAACCGGCCGCAGGCCGACGATGGTCTCGACCCGGACTTCCTCGACATGGGCCCAGGACAGCCTGGCACCTTCGATCCGGGCCTGGAGCGCGTGGCGCAGCCCACCGAGGAATTCCTGGCCCAACTGCCGCTTGAAGGCATGGAGCGCCTCCTCGAGCTCCTCGACCCGGGCGAGCATGGCGGGGTCCGAGAGGAGAGCGACCGTCTCCTCGTCGAGCGGGGTGAGAGGGCGCCCGCCCTCCAACAGGTCCTTGAACCCGGGCATGGGTCGTGTGGCCTCCATCGGTCCGAGCCGGACACTATCGTCATAAGGGCGCGGCGCAAAGGGTCACGGCGCGCCGCGTCGCGAGGGCATCGCTGGATATCGGCGGGTATCGGCGCCCTGACCATAGCCGCCACGACGGTATAAAGAGCAATAAAAGAGGCGTCGGGTGCGAAGGCGGTGAAGCCCACGCAATGTGTCCGGAGGGGGACACACCCGACGCCTCAGGAGCCGAGGCAGCTCCCAGCAGGCAAGAGCGACCAGGCAACTTGGCCGTTTTCCCACAGAACGCACGTCCCTGGCAGAGCCGGACGTCTGCGATGGGCGGCCCGGCCCTCGCGAGCCGGGTCCGAAAACCCGGCCGTCCGAGCCGTTGCCCGTCGGAAAGCTGGAGGGTCCGCCGCGGCCCCGTTGCCGTTCCAGCCACGCAGGAGTTTCCGAAGAAGCCCCGGCGCCGTCCTCGGGCGGGCAGCCCGGCATGGCACCCTGGAGTGCGACCGGACACGCGGATCCGGGAGGGATCCCGCGTCTGCCACCTTCGGACCCGGCCTTCTGGCTCGAGAAACCGGCTTCTTCACACCGCCGCGCCGAGGCCCGAACCGGCGCCGCCGCGAGCGGTGGCGCCGGTCCACCGAGTCGGCGCTTCCCGAAGGAAGCGGCTGGAGACTCGGCCCCCGTACCCAGAAATCCAGCGCCTCGGCTCCCGGGAAGGAGCGTCGGACACTACGACCCGGCCGACGGATCACGCGGACGAAACCCGTCGCCCCGCCAGACGGACGGCTCCCCGAGGGGAACGCGCCAGCCCGGCCATGGGCCTGGACCCTTGGGCATGCGGTGGTGCTTCACGAAGAAGACCAGCCGCTGGGTCCAGACGACCCATCCCCCGGAGGAGATCGACCGCCCCCCGGGCCGACCGGCCCACCCGAAAGTGTGCCACCCGGCCCCGCGGATGGACCCGGCTCGCGCCGGATTCCAACCTTCCACACGACACCCTGGAAGTGCAGGCGCATCCTCGGGTGCCGCCGGTCACCGCGCCGCCGCCGAAGCGGTGGCCCGGTCTCGAGGTCCCGGCTCCTAAAATCCACGCCACCAATCCCGAAGGACAGGTGATGCTTCTCTCTGATGCCTCACCCTCGACGCTCTCGCGTACCGATGAGAATGATTATGGCATTCTTGAGTAGTGGCAATAAAAAACGGCGGCGCGATAATATTTCTTGTGCATGGTTTTTACTATTCACACATAACCCTCACATTCTATCCACTGGCTTATCCACATACTGGGCGATGGGAAACGAAAATTTCCCGTTGTTTCAATTTGATAGGCGAATTCGCCATGCGGCGCAGCGCGACACCGCCGCGGCCACGGCCGCGAGTTGACTTGCCCTCGGCGCACGGCTTAAACACAAGCGACGGCGGCGACGCGGGTCCCCAGCCCGCACTTGGCGAGCGCGCCGGCCGGGGCCAACGAGCGAGGCAGGTCAGATGTCGTCCGATAACCGCCCATTGTCGCCGCACCTTCAAGTCTATAGCCCGCAAATCACGTCCGTGCTGTCGATCCTGCACCGGCTGGCCGGCATCGCGCTGGCCGTCGGCACGCTGCTCCTGGTCTATTGGCTGGCGGCGGCGGCGGCCGGCCCCGAGGCCTATGCCAGCGCCCAGGGCCTGATCGGCTCCTGGCTCGGCCGGCTGCTGCTGCTGGGCTGGTCCGCGGCGCTCTTCTACCATTTGCTGAACGGCATCCGGCACCTGTGCTGGGACGCCGGCTGGGGCTACGAGCTCAAAACGGTCTATGGATCGGGTTGGGCGGTGGTGATCGGGACGGCGGCGCTGACCCTCCTGGCCTGGCTCGGCGGCTATGCCGTCAAGGGAGGCTTGTGATGGCCCACGGGAGCGCGGGGCCGCGCTCGGCGCTGGGCCGCGCCCGCGGCGCGGGCCCGGCCAAGGACGGGGTTGCGCACTGGTGGGCCCAGCGGCTCACGGCCCTGGCCCTGGTCCCGCTCACGGTCTGGTTCGTGGCCTCGGTGGTGCTCCTGACCGGCAGCGATTACGAGCGCTTTACCGCCTGGCTCGGCGCGCCCCTGCCCGCGATTCTGATGATCCTCCTGATCGTGGCCACCTTCCACCACGCCCAGCTCGGCTTGCAGGTGGTGATCGAGGACTACGTTCACAACGGGGCGCTCCGGCTCACAGGCATCGTGATCGTGAAGTTCGCCGCGATTCTCCTGGGGCTCGGCGCGGTCTTCGCCGTGCTCCGGATCGCCTTGGGAGGCTAGCCGCGGTCATGAGCGAATCCTACGACATCATCGATCACGAATACGACGTCATCGTCGTCGGCGGCGGCGGTGCCGGGCTCCGCGCCACTTTCGGCCTGGCCCAGAAGGGGCTCAAGACGGCCTGCATCTCCAAGGTCTTCCCGACCCGCAGCCACACGGTCGCCGCCCAGGGCGGGATCAGCGCCTCGCTCGGCAACATGGGCGCCGACGATTGGCGCTGGCACATGTACGACACGGTCAAGGGCTCGGACTGGCTCGGCGACCAGGACGCCATCGAGTACATGGTGCGCGAGGCGGTGCCGGCGATCGTCGAGCTCGAGCATTTCGGCGTGCCCTTCTCGCGCACGCCCGAGGGCAAGATCTACCAGCGCCCCTTCGGCGGCATGACAACCGAGTTCGGCAAGGGCACGGCGCACCGCACCTGCGCCGCCGCCGACCGCACCGGCCACGCCATCCTGCACACGCTCTACCAGCAGGCGCTCAAGCACGACGCCGAGTTCTTCATCGAGTATTTCGCCATCGACCTCATCATGGACCCCGACGACGGGGCCTGCCGCGGCGTGGTCGCCTGGAGCCTGACGGACGGCACCATCCACCGCTTCCGCGCCCGCATGACGGTGATGGCCACGGGCGGCTACGGCCGCGCCTACTTCTCCTGCACCTCGGCCCATACCTGCACCGGCGACGGCGGCGGCATGGTCATGCGGGCCGGCCTGGGAATCCAGGACCTCGAATTCATCCAGTTCCATCCCACCGGCATCTATGGCGCCGGGTGCCTGATCACCGAGGGCTCGCGCGGCGAGGGCGGCTATCTCACCAATTCCGAGGGCGAGCGCTTCATGGAGCGCTATGCGCCCTCGGCCAAGGACCTGGCCTCACGCGACGTGGTCAGCCGGGCCATGACCATCGAGATCCGCGAGGGCCGCGGCGTGGGCGCGGAGAAGGACCACATCCACCTCCATCTCGAGCATCTCGACCCCGCCATCCTGCACGAGCGCCTGCCCGGCATCTCCGATTCGGCGCGCATCTTCGCGGGCGTGGACGTGACCCGGGAGCCGATCCCCGTCCTCCCCACCTGCCACTACAACATGGGCGGCATCCCCACCAACCACCAGGGCGAGGTGGTGCAGCTGCGCGACGGCGACCCGGACGCCGTGGTGCCCGGCCTCATGGCCATCGGCGAAGCGGCCTGCGTCTCGGTCCATGGCGCCAACCGGCTCGGGTCGAACTCGCTGCTCGACCTGGTCGTCTTCGGGCGCGCGGCGGCCGAGCGCTGCGCCGAGATCCTGACCCCCGGCGAGGCCCACAAGCCCCTGCCCGCGGACGCCGACGACCTCGCCCTCTCGCGCCTCAACCGCTTCCGCCACGCCGATGGCGAGGTGACGACGGCGGCGCTCCGCCTCGAGATGCAGAAGGTGATGCAGAGCCACTGCGCCGTCTTCCGCACGGGCGCGGTGCTGGAGGAGGGTTGCGGCCTCCTGGCCGAGGCCTGGGCCAAGCGGGCGCAACTCGGCATCTCCGACCGCTCGCTGGTGTGGAACTCCGACCTGGTGGAGACCCTCGAGCTCGACAACCTGCTCTATCAGGCGGTATCCGCCATGGCCGCGGCGGCCAACCGGCACGAGACGCGCGGCGCCCACGCCCGCGAGGACTTTCCCGAGCGCGACGACGAGAGCTGGATGAAGCACTCCCTCGTCTGGTGCGGCGAGGACGGCGTGCCGCGCATCGACTACCGGCCCGTCCACCTCGAGCCGCTCACCAACGAGATCCAGTCCATCCCGCCCGCCAAGCGGGTGTATTAGACAGCCGAGCATGATGAATTGGATTGCGAACGGATCCTTTTCAGTGGCCACGCATTGCAGCGAATGTTCGAGAGAAGCATTGGTGTCGAGGCGGTGGAGGCGGTCGTACGTCGGGGCGAGGCCATCGAGACATACGCTGACGACGTCCCGTATCCGAGTCGCCTGATGCTTGGTTTCCCGGATGGCACGCCACTTCACACGGTCATCGCACACGATTCCCGCGCGGCGACCTGTTACATTGTGACGGTATACCGTCCGGACCCGAGCTTGTGGACGGCGGACTTCAGGCGCAGGAGATCTTCATGAAGTGCGTTCTGTGCAGAAATGGGGAGACCCATGCCGGCGCCGTTACGACGACCTTGACGCGGGGAGAGACGGTGGTGGTCGTTCGCGCCGTGCCCGCCGAAGTCTGCGAGAATTGCGGTGACTATTACTTGAGCTCGGAAGTTTCGCGGCACATTCTCGAGATCGCGGAGGAAGCCGTGCGGCACGGCGCCGAGGTGGAAATCCTTCGATACGCCGCCTAGCGCGTGCCGAGGGACAATACGGGGACCCGAAGGAATGGTCGAATTCTCGCTGCCCAGGAACTCGAAGGTCCGGCCCGGCCGGACCCACGAGGCGCCCGCGGGCGCCACCAATACCCGCCGGCTCCGCGTCTACCGCTGGGACCAGGACGACGGCGAGAACCCGCGCCTCGATACCTTCGAGCTCGACATGGACAAGTGCGGGCCGATGGTCCTGGACGCCCTCATCAAGATCAAGAACGAGGTCGATTCGACCCTCACCTTCCGCCGCTCCTGCCGCGAAGGGGTGTGCGGCAGCTGCGCCTTCAACATCAACGGCACCAATACCCTCGCCTGCATCACCCACATGTCGGACCTGAAGGGCGACGTGCGGGTCTATCCCCTGCCCCATCTGCCGGTCATCAAGGACCTGGTGCCGGACCTGGATCTGGTCTACGCCCAGTATGAGGCCATCGAGCCCTGGCTCAAGACCGATTCGCCGCCGCCCGAGCGCGAGCGCCCGCAGTCGCCCGAGGACCGGGCCAAGATCGACGGCTTGTGGGAGTGCATCCTGTGCTTCTCGTGCCAGGCGAGCTGCCCGAGCTACTGGTGGAACGGCGACCGCTACCTGGGCCCCGCCATCCTGCTGCAGGCTTACCGCTGGCTGGTCGACAGCCGCGACGAGGCGACGGGCGAGCGGCTCGACGAGCTCGAGGACCCCTTCCGCCTCTACCGCTGCCACACCATCCTCAACTGCACCCGCACCTGCCCCAAGGACCTCAACCCGGGCAAGGCCGTGGGCGAGATCAAGCGCATGATGCTGGCGCGGCGCTGAGAGGCGCGCCGGGCGCGATAGGACCGGGCGCGTCCCGCCCGCAATCCCGACCATGAGGCCCGCCCGTGTACGTGCCCGGACATTTCGCCGAGACCGGCCTCGGCCGGCTCCACGACCTCATGCGCCGCTTCGATTTCGCCCTCCTGGTCGTGGGCGGCGAGGGCGGCGCGCCGGAGGCCGCGCATATCCCCTTCATGCTCGATCCTGGCCAGGGGCCGCGCGGCACCCTCGTCGCCCATATGGCGCGCGCCAACCCACTGTGGCGGCGCTTCGGCGCCGATAGCGAGGCATTGATCGTCTTCCAGGGGCCGCACGGCTACGTCTCGCCACGCTGGTACGCCGAGCCCGCGGCGTCCGTGCCGACCTGGAACTACGCCGCCGTGCACGCCTACGGCATCCCCCGGCTGGTCGAGGACCCGGCCGCGGTCCGCGCCATGCTCGAGAGGCTCGTCGGAATCCAGGAAACCGGCCGCCCCCGGCCATGGCGCATGGCGGAGGCGCGCCCCGGGCTGATCGGCGCCATGGCCCGGGCCATCGTCGCCTTCGAGATCCCCATCGCCCGCCTCGAGGGCAAGCTCAAGCTCAGACAGAACAAGGCGGCGGCGGACCGGGCCGGCGTCACCGCCGCGCTCACCGCCGCGGGCGACGAAGCGAGCCTCGCGCTCGCCGCGCTGATGGCGGAAGTGGACGCGCCCGCCGTCTGAGCGCCGGCCTTGCGCCGGCCGGGCGGATGGGCTGGGATGGCGGCACTTGCAAGCCCCGACGGAGGACCGCGCCATGCCCACCGACGCCGCCCCGCCCATCGACGAGGAGACCAAGGCCCGCCTGGCGGGCGCGAGCGTGGCCACCCTCACGACCCAGCTCTTCAAGCGCGGCTTGCGCAACCTGTTCCTTAGCGGGGTTGGCCCCCTCAACCCGGCGGCGGCGCGCTTTGTCGGCCAGGCCTTCACCCTGCGCTACATCCCCGCGCGCGAGGACCTCGACCGGCTCGAGGCCTTCCAGGACCCCGACCACCCCCAGCGCAGGGCCATCGAGGCCGTGCCGCCGGGCCAGGTGCTGGTGATGGACTGCCGCGGCGACAGGCGGGCGGCCTGCGCCGGCGACATCCTCACCACCCGGCTCATGGTACGGGGTGTCGCCGCGCTGGTCACCGACGGCGGCCTCCGGGATACGGGCGAGATCGCGAAGCTCGATATTCCCGTCTATTGCGCCGGGCCGTCCTCGCCGCCCAACCTCGTCATCCACCATGCGGTCGAGGAACTGAACGTCCCCATCGGCTGCGCCGGCGTGCCGGTGTTCCCGGGCGACGTGCTGGTCGGCGACGGCGAGGGCGTGGTGGTGATCCCGCGCCATCTGGCCGAGGCGGTGGCCGCCGATGCCGCGGCGCAGGAGCGCATGGAGCGCTTCATCGCCCGCAAGGTGGCGCGGGGCGCGCCCCTTCGCGGCACCTACCCGCCCAACGCGGAGACCCTTGGGGAATACGAGGCGTGGCTGGAGGCGGGCGAGCCCGAGGATTGAGCACGCGCCGCCCCCTCAAACCGGGCGGTCGCCGCCGATGGTGATGCGGTGCATGCGCCGGCGCTGGCCCAGGTAGTCGGCGATGGCGGTGTGCAGGGTGCAGCGGTTGTCCCAGAAGGCGACCGCGCCCTCGGTCCAGCGGAAGCGGCAGGTGAGCTCGGGCCGGATAGCGTGATCGAACAGGTACCCGAGGAGGGGCGCGCTCTCCGCCGCCGTCATGCCGGCGAGCCGCAGGGTGTAGTGGTCGTTGACGAAGAGCGCCTTGCGCCCGGTCTCCGGGTGGGTGCGGACCACCGGGTGGGTGGCCTCTGCCGCCGCCGCCTCCTCCTTCGCCGTGGAGAGGTTTCCGTCCTTGACGTTGAACTGGGCCTGCTTGGCGCCGTAGACGAGGGCGCTGCCGTGGACCGCGCGCAAGCCGTCGAGCAGGGCCCGCATGCCGAACGAGAGGTTCTCGTAGGCCAGGTACTGGTTGGCGAAGAGGGTGTCGCCGCCCACGGGCGGGACCTCGCGGGCGTGGAGCATGGCGCCGAGGACGGGCCGCTCCTGATAGGTCACGTCGGCGTGCCAGCCCTGGGCGAAGACGTGGGTATCCTCGGGCTCGGTCACGAACTCCAGGATATTGGGGTGGCCGTCGAGCCCCTTGAAGAAGCGGTGCGGGCTCATGGGGCCGAAGCGGCGGGCGAAGGCCTCGAACGCGGCCGGGCCCATGTCCTGGCCGCGAAAGAAGATCACCTGATATTCGAGGAAGGCGCGGTGGATCTCGGCGAAGGCCTCGTCACCCACCGGGCGGGCGAGGTCGACGCCGGAGATCTCGGCGCCGAGGGCGCCCGCGAGCGGCGCGACCGCGATGTGCCGGTACCCCATCCCCTCACGCCCCCGCGGCAGCCGCGTGGGGCTCCGGCGCGGGGAACCGGGCCTTGAAGGTGAAGGCATGCGGCCCGGGGCCGTGCCGGCGCAGATGCTCGATCCGCGCCTTGCCCTCGGCGACGGTGGGCACGGCGCCCGCCGGCACCCACCACAGCGCCATATGCGCCGCCGCCGGCATCTCGAACCATTCCTTCCGGCGCGCCAGGACCTTGGCATGCGCGCTTTCATAGGCATACGCCCACAAGTCGCGAACCGATTCCCAGACCGACATATTGACCAGCATATCGTCGCCGAAGGGGCGAAAGGAGGTCGCGTCGCCGCCTTCGCCCTGGAGCCGCCAGACGAAGCCCGGGCTCTCGTCGGCGAGCGCGTTGACGGCCTCGAGGCGGGCCACGAAACCCGCCATCGCAGGATGGTCCAGCGGGTGCAGCATGCGGGCCAGGTTGATCTGGGCGAGGTGGTGGGCCGGTGCGCCGCTCACGACTAGCTCCATCATCGGATGGGACCAGCGTAGCGCCTTTCGCGCCGCGATCAAGCGCCGGTCGCGCCGCCGGCGCTTTCTTGCCCCACGCCCGTGGGGTGGCCCATACTCCCGGCCACCAAGGAGAGGGCCCCCCATGAACCTCCACCGCCTCCTCACCGCGCGGGCCGCCGAGGGCCGGCCCATCCGGGTCGCGCTGATCGGCGCCGGCAAGTTCGGCACCATGTTCCTCGCCCAGGCGCGCGCGACGCCGGGGATGACGGTCGCCGTCATCGCCGACCTCGACCCCGCCCGGGCGCGGGTGAGCCTGGGCCGCGCCGGCTGGACGGACGACGAGGCCGCGGGGGTGGCCTTGACCGACGACGGGCGGGCGGCGATCGAGGCCGACGGCATCGAGGTGGTGGTCGAGGCCACGGGCGCGCCCGCCGCCGGGATCGCCCACGCCCTCGACGCCATCGCGGCCGGCCGGCACCTGGTCATGGTCAACGTCGAGGCGGACGTGCTGGCCGGCCCGCTCCTGGCCCGGCGCGCGGCCGTGGCGGGCGTCGTCTACTCCCTCGCCTACGGCGACCAGCCGGCACTCATCTGCGAGCAGGTGGACTGGGCGCGGGCCAGCGGCTTCGAGGTGGTGTGCGCGGGCAAGGGCACCAAGTACCGCCCCCACTACCACGCCTCGACGCCCGAGACCGTATGGGACCATTACGGCATCACGGCCGAGCGGGCGGCCGCCGCCGGCATGAACCCGCAAATGTTCAACTCCTTCCTCGACGGTACCAAGTCCGCGATCGAGATGGCGGCGGTGGCCAATGCCACCGGCCTCGCCCCGGCGCCGGACGGCCTCACCTTCCCGCCGCTGGGCACGGGGGAGCTGGCGGCCAACTTGAAGCCCCGGGCCGATGGTGGGCTGTTGCCCCACGACGGCGCGGTCGAGGTGATCTCGTGCGAGCGGCGCGAGGGCGGCCTGGTGGCGGACGACCTGCGCTGGGGGGTCTACGTCACCTTCCGCGCACCCGACGACTACACGGCGCGCTGCTTCGCCGAATACGGCCTTCCGACCGACCAGTCGGGGCGCTACGCCGCGCTCTGGCGGCCCTACCACCTGATCGGGCTCGAGCTCGGCATCTCGGTGGCCAGCGTGGCCTTGCGCGGCGAGGCGACGGGCGCGGCGACCGGCTGGCGCGGCGATGCGGTCGCCGTGGCCAAGCGCGACCTGGCCGCGGGCGAGGTGCTGGATGGCGAGGGCGGCTATACGGTCTGGGGCCGCCTCATGCCCGCCGCCGACTCCCTCGCCGCCGGCGCGCTGCCCATCGGCCTCGCCCAGGGCTGCGCGCTCGCGCGCCCCGTGGCGGAAGGTGCCGTGCTCACTCGCGCCGACGTGGCGCTCGACGATGACGCGCCCGCCGCGCGAACGCGGGCCGAGATGGAGGCGCTGTTCGGCGCCCATGCGGACGAAACGAGCCAGGGGGCATCACCATCATGAGCGGAGTGGTCATCATCACCGGCGCCAGCCGGGGCATCGGCGCCGCCATCGCGCGGGTGGCCGGGCGCGCGGGCTGGGACGTGTGCGTCAACTATCACCAGAGCGGGGCGGCGGCACAAGCGGTGGTCGCGGACATCGTGGCGGCGGGGTCGAGGGCGATCGCCGTGCAGGCGGACGCGAGCGTCGAGGCCGACATCCTGCGCCTCTTCGAGACGGCGGAGCGCGAACTCGGCACCATCGACAGCCTCGTCAACAATGCCGGCATCCTGACCTCCATCGGCCGGCTCGACGAGGCGAGCACCGAGGACGTGCGCCGCATCTTCGAGGTCAACTCGGTCGGCCCCTTCATCTGCTCGCGCGAGGCGGTGCGGCGCATGTCGACGAAGCATGGCGGCAAGGGCGGCACCATCGTCAACGTGGCCTCGGCCGCCTCGACCCTCGGCAGCCCCAACGAGTTCATCAACTACGCCGGCTCCAAGGCCGCCATCGACGCGCTCACCATCGGCCTCTCGAAGGAGGTGGCCAAGGAGGGCATCCGCGTCAACGCGGTGAGCCCGGGCTACATCGAATCCGACATCCATTACGAGGGCCGGTGGGAGAAGATCCAGGGCGCCATCCCCATGGGCCGCAAGGGCACGGCCGAGGAGACGGGCGAGGCGGTGCTGTGGCTCATGGGCGAGAAATCGTCCTACGTGACCGGCGCCTTCATCCGCGTCGCCGGCGGGCGCTAGATGGGGGACGAAACGGAAATCCGCGCCATCGGCCCGCATACTTCGCCCTTCGACAAGCGCTCAGGATGAGGAGGCTCAGCATGAGGGCCTCACCCTGAGCCAGCCGGCCCGCCCGGCCCTCATACTTCGCCCTTCGACAAGCGCTCAGGATGAGGAGACTCAGCATGAGGGCCTCACCCTGAGCCTGTCGAAGGGGGAGGCGGGTGGCGCGGTCGTACGATGTTCGTTTTCCTGCCCGCGGACAGAGACGTGAAATAAAGGGAGCGAGGACCATGACCCATCACGAGCTGCCCAAGGAGGGGCAGGGCTGGCAGGCGATCCACGCGGCCATGGGCGAGGCGCGCCAGGGCGACCTGCCGTGGTACGGCGAGCGCATCTTCCGCGGCGGCAGCTATTTCTCGGCCCCGGACGTGGTCGAGGTGGCGAACAAGGCCTATCAGGAATACATCAACTACAACGCCCTCTTCGGCGGCTGGTTCCCGAGCCTGGCGCGCTACGAGAAGGAGGTCGTGGGCATCGTCCTCGACCTGATGGCGGCGCCCGAAGGCGCCATCGGCAGCACCACCAGCGGCGGCACGGAAAGCATCCTCATGGCCGTGAAGACGGCGCGCGACTGGGCGCGCGACCACCTGCCGAAGGCGACGGCGCCCGAGATGGTGCTGCCGCGCGCGGCCCATCCGGCCTTCGACAAGGCGGGGCACATGATGGGCATCGAGGTCCGCCGCATGGCGACCAGCGTCGATTACCGCGTCGACCTGGACGCCATGGCGGACGCCATCGATCACAACACCATCATGATGGTGGGCTCGGCCCCGTCCTACCCCTACGGCATCTCCGACCCCATCGCCGAGATCACCGCCATGGCCGCGGCCCACGGCCTGTGGATGCATGTCGATGCCTGCAACGGCGGCTGCGTCTTCCCCTTCGCGCGCAAGCTCGGCTACCAGTTCCCGGACTACGATTTCTCGGTCCCCGCCGTCACCTCGATCTCGGTCGACGTGCACAAGCTCGGCTACGCCAACAAAGGGGTCTCGATCCTCCTGTTCCGCGACGCCGCGCTCGAGGCCTACCAGCGCTACACCCTCGAGGACTGGCCGTCGGGCACCTACTCGACGGCGAACATCACCGGCTCGCGCTCGGCCGGCGGCATCGCCTCGGCCTGGGCGGTGATGAGCTACCTGGGCGAGGAGGGCTACCTGAAGATCGTCGGCACCATCCTCGAGGCCCGCGACCGGGTGGTGAGCGGCATCCGCGCCATCGACGGCCTCCAGGTCCGGGGCGAGCCCCACGCCTACATCCTGACCTTCGGCTCGGACGATTTCGACATCTTCGCCGTCGCCGAGGGCATGGAGGCACGCGGCTGGCTGAGCGGGCACGGCCTGGAGCCCGATTCGATCCACCTGTTCCTCAACGGCGCTCACGCGCCCGCGATTCAAGGCTACCTGGCCGACCTCGCCACCGTGGTCGAGCAGGTGAAGGCGGGCCGCATCGTGAGCAAGGGCGTCCGCACCGCCTACACGACCTGAGCACCACCGGGCCCGTGGATGGCCGCCTTCGCCTCCCGGCGCTGGACTTTGCCGACGGGGCTGCCCGGCAAGTCCGCGAGGATGTGCACGGCCTTGGGCGCCTTGACCGAATCGAGCTCGGCCTTGACGAAGGCGATCAGCGCCTCGGGCGTTGGCGCCATATCCTGGTTGAGCTCCACCGCCGCCTCGATACGCTCGCCCCACTTCTCGTCGGCGACACCGAAGACGACGCAGTCGCGCACCGCCGGATGACGGCCGAGCGCCGTCTCCACGTCCGCGGGGAAGACGTTGAAGCCGCCGGTGATGATGATGTCCCTGGACCGCCCCTTGATGAAAAGGCGCCCCCATTCATCGAAGGCGCCGAGATCGCCCGTATGGAGCCAGCCGTCCCTGATGGTGGCGGCGGTGGCCTCGGGGTCGTCGAGATAGCCGTTCATGAGGAGGTCGCCGCGAGCGACGATCTCGCCCTCCTCACCCGTCTCGAGGAGGCGCCCGTCCGCGCCCATGATGGCGAGGCGGTTCAGCGCGGTGGGCCGGCCGACGGCGACCAGGTTGCGCTCGTCCGCGAACTCGGCGGCGCTTTGGAAGGCCATGATCTGGGGCGCCTCGGCCTGGCCGTAGGAGGTCTCGAGGGCGCCGTTGAAGACCGCGCGCGCCCGGCGGATGGCGTCCGTCCGCATGGGCGCACCCGCATAGACGAGGTGGCGCAGGGCGGGGTAGCTCGAGTCGGCCGCCCCCGCCTCGGCCAGCATCATGTATATCAAGGTCGGCGGCAGGAAGACGGCCGTCGCGCCGCGTCCGGCGAGGGCCTCGAGGACGTCCGCCGGGCGCGGCCGCGCCAGGGGACGAGGGTGCCGCCCTGGGCCAGGGTGGGAAGGACATATTGCCCGGTGCCGTGGGTCAGCGGGGCGGCCAGCAGCATGCGCTCGTCGGCCGCGAGGCCGAGGGCGACGATCTGGCTGACGGCGACGGCGTTCCAGCAGCGATGGGACTGCATGACGATCTTGGGCCGGCCGGTGGAGCCGCCGGTCATCTTCATGGCCTGGACGGCGCCCAGGTCCGGATCGGCGCGCGCGGGCCGCTTGCCGCCGAATCGCGCCACGAGGCCGGCGAGGGTGTCGGCGGCGACGCTCGGCGCACCGGTCCGGCCGACGATCAGGGCGGCGTCCGTGGGGCTGAAGCGGTCGAGGCAATCCTCGTCGGCGATCACCAGGCTGGGGCGCGTGGCGGCCAGGAAGGCGTCGAGCTCGGCGCGGCCGTTGCGGGGGTTGAGGGCGATCCAGGTCCGGCCCGCCGCCAGGGTCGCCAGCAGGGCGATCAGGTGCTGAACCGTGTTGTGCGCCGAGATCGCCACCCGGCCGCCGGGCGTGGGGTCGGTGGCCTGGATTCCGGCCGCCACCGCATCGACCCGGCGCACGAGCTCGCCATAGGTCAGGCGCGCGTCGTCGGTCTCGATGGCGACCCTGTCGGGGTTTCGCGCGGCACTGCGGTAGAGGAGGTCGATGGGCAGCATGTCGTGGCCCTCCTTCGCGGGGCCTGGATCATAATCGGCGCGGCGTTGCGCTGGAACGGGAGTTTGGCTATCTCTGTTGCCGCTTCGTGGCCGACCGCGCGGGTGAGATGACCGAAGGACCCCTTTTCGCCTTGCGTGACCGGGTGCGCGCGGGCGCCCTGCAGCCCGATCCCATCCAGCTGCTCGCCGCCGAGAAGCTGGAGAGCCTGCGGGCCGCCATTCGCGGATACCATCCCACGACCGGCATGGCCGGCTGGAAGGTGCGTTTCGGGCTCGGCCACCGGCCGGAGGAGCCGCCCCAGGGCCTCTACATCTACGGCCCCGTGGGGCGCGGCAAATCCATGCTCATGGACCTGTTCTTCGACGCCGCCGAGGTGGAGCACAAGCGCCGCATCCACTTCCACGAGTTCATGATCGAGGTCCACGACCATATCCACGCGTGGAACCAGACGGGCGGGAAGAAGGACGGGGCGGGTGGCGATTCCCTGCACCCGGTGGCGGACCGGGTGGCGGCGGAGGCATGGCTACTCTGCTTCGACGAGTTCCGGGTCACCAACATCGCCGACGCCATGATCCTCGGCCGCCTGTTCGAGGCCCTGTTCGCGCGCGGCGTGGTGGTTGTCTCGACCTCCAATTTCGCGCCCGACGACCTCTATGCGGACGGGCTGCAGCGCGAGCGCTTCGTGCCCTTCATCGAGCTCTTCAAGCAGAGGCTCGACCTGCTCGAGCTCGCCTCGCCCAAGGACTACCGGCTCGAGCGCCTCAAGGCGATGTCGGTCTATCACACCCCCCTCGGCCCCACCGCCGAGGCCGCCCTCGAGGGGGCCTTCGCGCGCCTGACCGAAGGCGCGCGCGCCGGCCCCGACCGCCTCACCGTCAAGGGCCGGGTGATCGAAGTCGCCGAGGCCGCCCGCGGCGTCGCCCGCCTGGGCTTCGAGCAGCTCTGCGCGCGGCCCCTGGGCGCCGAGGACTACATCGCCCTGGCCCGGCGCTACCACACCATCATCCTGTCGGATGTCCCCATCATGGGCGAGGACCTGCGCAACGAGGCACACCGCTTCATGACCCTCATCGACGCCCTCTACGAGCACCACGTGAACCTGGTGCTGAGCGCCGCGGCCGAGCCCCGGGGGCTGCATCGCGGCGACACCCATGCCTTCGAGTTCCAGCGCACCGTGAGCCGCCTCATGGAGATGCGATCGCTGGACTATATCGAGGCGGCGCACGGGGCCGTGCCGGGTGCGTGAAGCCGGCCCCTCCCTTGCCCTCGGGGCCTGATTCGGGGTAGTTAACCGGCGCGCCGGGCGGGCCCGCGCACAATGGCGGCGACACCGCGAAGGGACAGATCATGGCACGCAGGAAGATCGCGCTCGTCGGCGCCGGTCAGATCGGCGGCACGCTCGCGCTGCTCGCCGGGCTCAAGGAGCTGGGCGACGTGGTGCTCATCGACATCCCGCAGACCGGCGGCATGCCGGCGGGCAAGGCGCTCGACATCAGCCAATCCACCCCCATTAGCGGGGTCGGCGCCACCTATACCGGGTCCACCGACACCCGCGCCCTCGGCGGCGCCGACGTGGTCATCGTGACGGCCGGCGTGCCGCGCAAGCCGGGCATGAGCCGGGACGACCTGATCGGCATCAACGCGGGCGTCATCGAAACCGTGGGCCGGGCTGTCAAGCGCCACTGCGCCGGGGCCTTCGTCATCGTCATCACCAACCCGCTCGACGCCATGGTCTGGGTCATGAAGGAGGTCTCGGGCCTGCCGGCGAGCCGGGTGGTAGGCATGGCGGGCGTGCTCGATTCGGCCCGCTTCCGCAGCTTCCTCGCCGAGGAGTTCGGTGTCTCGGTCGAGGACGTGAGCGCCTTCGTGCTCGGCGGCCACGGCGACACCATGGTGCCGCTGCCGCGCTATTCGACCGTTGCCGGCATCCCCTTGACCGACCTCGTCAAGATGGGCTGGATCACGGCCGCGCGCCTGGGCGAGATCGTCCAGCGCACCCGCGACGGCGGGGCCGAGATCGTCGGCCTGCTCAAGACCGGCTCGGCCTTCTACGCCCCGGCGGCGTCGGCGATCGAGATGGCCGACGCCTACCTCAAGGACAAGAAGCGCGTCCTGCCTTGCGCGGCGTATTTGAGCGGCGAGTACGGCGTGCGCGGCCTCTATATCGGCGTGCCGGTGGTGATCGGCGCGGGCGGGGTGGAGCGCGTCGTCGAGATCCAGTTGAGTGCCGCGGAGAAGAAGGCGTTCGACCGCTCCGTCGCAGCCGTGCGCGGCCTCGTCAAGGCGACGAAGGCCGTCATGCGCAAGAGCGCGCCGGCGCCCAAGGCCAAGGCGAAATCGAAACCCGCGCCCAAGCGCGCGAAGAAGGGGGCATGACTGTGGCACGCATATCACGAGGCGTTCTGAAGATGGTCGGATGCGGCTCTCGCGCGCGCGCGGCCACCGCGGTGGCGCTCGTCGCCATGCTGTCCACGATCGGAATCCCACCGGGGGACGCGGCGGCGGCCGAGCGCGGCTCGGCGGCCGAGGCCCAGGCCATGGTCGCCCGGGCAATCCAGAGCTTTGATGCCGACGGCGCAGAGAAGACCTTCGCGGCGATCAACGCGCAAGACCCCGCCTTCCACGACAAGGACCTCTACGTCTTCGTCGTCAAGCCGGATGGCGTGACCGTCGCCCATGCCGGCGACCCAAAGCTCGTAGGCACGAATGTCACGGCCCTCAAGGACGCCGAGGGGAAAGAGTTCGGGACGGCGATCGTCACCGAGGCGACACCCGAAGGTGACTGGGTGGACTATTACTGGCGCAACTACGATGACGGGAAGGTCGAGGCCAAGTCGAGCTGGGTGGTGGGCCACGGCGGATACATCTTCGGCGTCGGCATTTATCGGCCTGAGGAGGAGTCGGCCGAACGCGGCACGGCGGCCGAGGCCCAGGCCATGGTGGCGCGTGCGATCCAGCGCTTCGACGCCGCGGGCCCGGCGAAGACCTTCGCCGAGATCGACGCGCAAGACCCCGCCTTCCGCGACAGGGACCTCTATGTCTTCGTCATTGGCCCCGATGGCCGCATTGCCGCCCATGCCGGCGATGTGGAGCGGATCGGCCTCGACCTGCGCGACATCCGGGACCACGACGACCGGCCATACGGCCAGATGATCCTCGACGAGGCGACGCCGGAGGGCGTCTGGATCGATTACGAGCGGCTCGACTACCTCTCGAACAAGGTCCTGCCCAAATCGAGCTGGGTGGTGCGCCACAAGGGCTATATCTTCGGGGTCGGCATATACAAGGCCTAGGGCGGGCGCGCGCGAGACGGGACGCAGGCGTATGAACGTTCACGAATACCAGGCGAAGGCGCTGCTGGCGCGCTACGGCGTCGCGGTGCCGCGCGGCATCCCCGCCTTCTCGGCCGCGGAGGCGGAGAAGGCGGCCGAGGAGCTGGGCGGCCCGGTCTGGGTGGTCAAGGCGCAGATCCACGCCGGCGGGCGGGGCAAGGCCGGCGGCGTCAAGGTCGTGACGTCGGTTGCCGACGTCGCGCGCGAGGCGGCGGCGATGCTCGGCAAGGTGCTGGTCACCCACCAGACCGGCCCGGCCGGCAAGGCCGTCAAGCGGCTCTATGTCGAGGAAGGCTGCGACATCGCGCGGGAGCTCTATCTCGGTCTCCTGCTCGACCGCGCGACGAGCCGCGTCACCTTCATGGCCTCGACCGAGGGCGGCATGGAGATCGAGGAGGTGGCGGCGAAGACGCCGGAGAAGATCGTCCGCGTGGCCATCGACCCGGCCACCGGCATCCAGCCCTTCCACGCCCGCCGGATCGCCTTCGGCCTCGGGCTCGAGGGCGCGGCCCTCAAATCGGCGCTCGGCTTCCTCCCGGCCCTCTACGAGGCCTACATGGACCTCGACGCGAGCCTCGTCGAGGTCAATCCCCTGGTGGTGACGGGGGCCGGCGCGCTGATCGCGCTCGACGCCAAGATGAACTTCGACGACAACGCCCTCTGGCGCCACCAGGACCTGGCCGATTTGCGCGACGAGGACGAGGAGGACCCGGCCGAGCTCGAAGCCGGGCGCCACGAGCTCAACTACGTGAAGCTCGACGGCGATATCGGCTGCATGGTCAACGGCGCCGGCCTCGCCATGGCGACCATGGACATCATCAAGCTGCATGGCGGCGAGCCGGCGAACTTCCTCGACGTGGGCGGCGGCGCCGACAAGGCGCGGGTGACCACGGCCTTCAAGCTCATCCTCTCCGATGCCAACGTGCGCGGCATCCTGGTCAATATCTTCGGCGGCATCATGCGCTGCGACGTGATCGCCGAGGGCGTCGTGGCGGCCGCGCGCGAGATCGACCTGGACGTGCCGCTGGTGGTCCGCCTCGAGGGTACCAACGTCGATCTCGGCAAGAAGATCATGGCCGATTCGGGCCTGCCGATTCTCGCGGCCGACGATCTGGGGGACGCCGCGGCCAGGATCGTGGCCGCCGTCGCGGAGGCCGCATAATGGCGGTCCTCGTCGATTCCAGAACCCGCGTCATCTGCCAGGGCTTCACGGGCGCCCAGGGCACCTTCCATTCCGAGCAGGCGATCGCCTACGGCACGAACATGATCGGCGGCGTGACCCCGGGCAAGGGCGGCGCCACCCACCTCGACCTGCCGGTGTTCGATACGGTGGCCGAGGCGGCCGCCGCCACGGGTGCGAGCGCGAGCGCCATCTTCGTGCCGCCGCCCTTCGCCGCGGACGCCATCCTCGAGGCGGTCGATGCGGGCATAGCCCTGGTGGTCTGCATCACCGAGGGCATCCCCGCCCTCGACATGGTGCGGGTCAAGCGCGCCCTCCAGGGCTCGAAAACCCGGCTCGTCGGCCCCAACTGTCCCGGCGTCATCACGCCCGACGAATGCAAGATCGGCATCATGCCGGGCCATATCCACAGGCGCGGGCGCATCGGCATCGTCTCGCGCTCGGGCACGCTCACCTACGAGGCCGTCGGCCAGACCACGGCCGCCGGCCTCGGCCAGACCACCTGCATCGGCATCGGCGGCGACCCGGTCCACGGCACCAGCTTCATCGACTGCCTGGAGCTGTTCCTGGCCGACGACGAGACCGAGGGGATCGTCATGATCGGCGAGATCGGCGGCTCGGCGGAGGAGGACGCGGCGGCCTTCCTCAAGGGAAGCGCGCGCAAGAAGCCGGTGGTGGGCTTCATCGCCGGGCGCACGGCACCCCCCGGCCGGCGCATGGGCCACGCCGGGGCCATCATCGCCGGCGGCCGGGGCGGGGCCGAGGACAAGATCGAGGCCATGCGCTCGGCCGGCGTCGCGGTGACCGATTCGCCCACGCGCCTGGGTGAGACCATGTTGGACATAATTCGGTAACCGGTCGTCCTGTAGTTTCGGTCGATCCGGGGGTGAAGAGGATATCCCGCTGACGGAGCCATGACGGTGAAGAGCGATCCGAACGAACTCCTACTCGGCGCGAACGCGGGTTTCGTGGCCGAGCTCTATGGCCGCTACCAGCGCGACCCCAAGTCGGTGGACGCGAGCTGGATGGGCTTTTTCGCCGAGCTGAACGACGACGGCCGCGCCCTTCTCGACGATTTGCGGGGGGCGAGCTGGGCGCCGCGCGAGACGCGGGTCATGGGCGACGGCAACGGCCGGGCCGCGCCTGCCTCGGATGGGGCCGCCGCGGCCCCCTCGGATACGGCCGCCGCCGCGGGGCCGGCGCCGGCAAGGGGCGAGGCGACCCGCCTCGACGATTCCCGCGCCGCCACCCTCGATTCGATCCGGGCGCTGATGCTCATCCGCTCCTACCGGGTGCGCGGCCACCTGATGGCGCGGCTCGACCCGCTCGGCCTGCACGGAACCGCCCACCATCCCGAGCTCGACCCGACCAGCTACGGCTTCACCGAGGCCGACTTCGACCGGCCCATCTTCATCGATCACGTGCTCGGCCTCGAGACCGCGACCTTGAAGGAGATCGTGACCCGCGTGCGCGAGACCTATTGCGGCTCCATCGGCGTCGAGTTCATGCATATCCAGGAGCCCGACCAGAAGGCCTGGATCCAGGAGCGCATCGAAGCGGTCCACAACCGCACCGATTTCACGCCCGAGGACAAGACCTGGATCCTCGACCGCCTGACCGCCGCCGAGGGCTTCGAGCGCTTCCTCGACAAGAAGTACACCGGCACCAAGCGTTTCGGCATCGAGGGCGGGGAGGCCACCATCCTCGCGCTCGAGGAGGTGGTGCGCCGGGCCGGTGGGCTGGGCGTGAAGGAGATCGTCATCGGCATGGCCCACCGCGGCCGGCTCAACGTGCTCGGCAACGTCATGGGCAAGTCCTTCCGGGCCCTGTTCTCGGAGTTCGAGGGCAACCTCTCCAGCCCGGAGGAAGTCCAGGGCTCGGGCGACGTGAAATATCATCTCGGCACCTCCACCGACCGCGAGTTCAAGGATGGCACGATCGTCCACCTCTCGCTCACCGCCAACCCCTCGCACCTGGAGGCGGTGGACCCGGTGGTCATCGGCAAGGTGCGCGCCAAGCAGACCCAGCGCGAGTCCGACCGCGGCAGCGTCATGGGCCTTCTCATCCACGGCGACGCCGCCTTCGCCGGCCAGGGCCTCGTCGCCGAGACCTTGATGATGTCCGAGCTTCGCGGCTACGGCACCGGCGGCACCGTGCGTTTCGTCATCAACAACCAGATCGGCTTCACCACGACGCCGGACTTCGGGCGCTCGTCGCCCTACTGCTCGGACGTGGCCAAGATGGTCCAGGCGCCCATCTTCCACGTGAACGGCGACGACCCCGAGGCCGTAGTCCACGTGACGCGCATCGCCACCGATTTCCGCCAGCGCTTCGCCTGCGACGTAGTCATCGACATGTTCTGCTACCGCCGGCACGGCCATAACGAGGGCGACGAGCCGAGCTTCACCCAGCCGCTCATGTACCGCCGCATCGCCGAGCACGCGACCACGCGCCAGATCTACGCCCGCAAGCTGGTCGAGGAGGGCGTGCTGATCGAGGAGGAGGCGGAGCGCCGGGTCGAGGCGTTCATCGAGCGGCTCGAGGCGGACTTCGAGGGCGCCAAGGCCTACAAGCCCAACAAGGCCGACTGGCTCGAGGGCGTATGGACCGGCATGGAGATCGCCCGCGGCGAGGCCCGGCGGGGCGAGACCGGCGTGGCGCTCGACCGGCTGCGCGCGCTCGGCACCAAGATCTGCGACATTCCCGACCGCATCAACGCCAACCGGAAGGTGCTGCGCGTCTTCCGCAAGCGCATGGAGGCGATGGAGAGCGGCAAGGGCGTCGACTGGGCGACGGCGGAGTCGCTGGCCTTCGCCTCGCTCCTGACCGAGAAGACGCCCGTGCGCCTGAGCGGGCAGGATTCGGGCCGCGGCACCTTCTCCCAGCGCCACGCCGTGGTCGTCGATCAGGAGACGGAGCGGCGCCACATCCCCCTCAACGAGGTCTCGGACGACCAGGCCCTGTTCGAGGTCCTGGACAGCCCCCTCTCCGAGGCTGGCGTGCTCGGCTTCGAGTACGGCTACAGCCTGGCCGAGCCCCACGCCCTGGTGCTCTGGGAGGCGCAGTTCGGCGATTTCTTCAACGGCGCCCAGGTCATCATCGACCAGTTCATCAGCTCGGGCGAGGCCAAATGGCTGCGCATGTCGGGCCTCACCCTCCTCCTCCCCCACGGCTACGAAGGCCAGGGGCCGGAGCATTCATCGGCCCGGGTCGAGCGCTTCCTCCAGCTCTGCGCCGAGGACAACATGCAGGTGGCGAACTGCACCACGCCGGCCAACTACTTCCATATCCTGCGCCGCCAGGTGCGGCGCAACTTCCGCAAGCCGCTCGTGCTGATGACGCCGAAATCGCTCCTGCGCCACCGGCGCGCGGTCTCGCGGCTCGACGAGATGGGCGAAGGCACCACCTTCCACCGGGTGCTGTGGGACGATGCGCCGCCCGCGGACGAGGCCGTGAGGCGGGTCGTGCTGTGCTCGGGCAAGGTCTATTTCGAGCTTTGGCGGGCGCGCGAGGAGGAGCGGGTGGACGACGCCTATCTGATGCGCGTCGAGCAGCTCTACCCCTTCCCCTACAAGGCGCTCACGAAGGAGCTCGCCCGCTTCCCCGGCGCCGAGGTGGTCTGGTGCCAGGAGGAGCCCAAGAACATGGGCGCCTGGAGCTTCGTCGAGCCATGCATCGCGGAGGTGCTGGAGGAATTGGGCGGCGCCTCGGCCCGGGCGCGCTACGCCGGGCGGCCCGCGAGCGCCGCGACCGCCACCGGTAGCGCCAGCCGCCACGCGCGGGTCCAGAAGACTCTGGTCCATGAGGCCCTCGGCCTCGCCACCGCTTGACCCCTTTCAGGACAGGCGCCGATGCGCGCGCCGGACGGGAGTGGACGACCATATGACCAGCGAGATCAAAGTCCCAGCCCTCGGCGAATCGATCGCCGAGGCCACGGTCGCCAAATGGTTCAAGAAGGTGGGCGACGCGGTCGAGATGGACGAGCAGGTAGCCGAGCTCGAGACCGACAAGGTGACCGTCGAGATCAATGCCCCGGTCGCCGGCATCCTGGCCGAGATCGCCGCGGCCGAGGGTGCGGAAGTCGAAGTGGGCGCGCTTCTGGGCCGCATTGCCGAGGCCGGCGCGGCGGCGGCCGCCCCCGCGGGGGCGGCCGCCGCCGCGCCCGAGGCAGCGCCACCCGCCGCCGAGCAGGCCCCGCTTTCACCCGCCGTGCGCCGCCTCGTCGACGAGCACGCGCTCGACGCGAGCCGAATTGCCGCCAGCGGCAAGGACGGGCGCCTGACCAAGGGCGACGTGCTGGCCCATCTCGAGGCCGCGCCCGCCGCGCAAAACGAGCCGGCGGTGCCGGCGGCGCGGGCGCCCACCCCGGACGCCGCCCCGACGCCGCCCGCCCCGCGCCCGGCGGGAGAGAGGGGCGAGGAGCGGGTGCGCATGACGCGGCTGCGCCGGCGGGTGGCCGAGCGCCTCAAGGAAGCGCAGAACACGGCCGCCATGCTGACCACCTTCAACGAGGCGGACATGAGCGCGGTCATGGCGCTGCGCGCGCGCTATCGCCAATCGTTCGAGGCCAAGCACGGGGTGCGCCTGGGCTTCATGTCCTTCTTCGTGAAGGCCGCGATCGCGGCGCTGCGGGAGATCCCGGCCGTCAATGCCGAGATCGACGGCGACGAGATCGTCTACAAGAACTATTACGACATCGGCGTCGCCGTGGGCACGTCCCAGGGCCTCGTCGTCCCCGTGCTGCGCGATGCCGACGTCCGGTCCTTCGCCGACATCGAGCAGGCCATCAACGACCTGGGCGTGAAGGCCCGCGACGGCAAGCTCACCATGGCCGACCTGACGGGCGGCACCTTCACGATCTCGAACGGCGGAGTCTACGGCTCGCTCCTCTCCACCCCCATCCTCAACCCGCCCCAGTCCGGCATCCTGGGCATGCACAAGATCGAGCAGCGACCGGTGGCCGTGGACGGCCAGGTCGCGGTGCGGCCCATGATGTATCTGGCCCTCAGCTACGACCACCGCATCATCGACGGCCGCGAGGCGGTGACCTTCCTCGTCCGCATCAAGGAATGTATCGAGGACCCGGAGCGCCTGCTGCTCGACATGTAATACCAGTGAGCCTATGAAATCACCTTCATGATCCATGGATAGGCGCAGAGGGTTCGCATACGATCCGGTTCTGCGATGAGGTCGATCCATGCTTGGCAACAGGCGTCGATGATGGCCTCGGTGTCGTCGAGGACGCGGAGCGATAGGAAGCGTTCGCGTAGGTAGAGCCAAACCCGCTCGACGGGGTTGAGTTCGGGACTGTAAGGCGGCAACAGCGCCAAGGTGACGTTGTCGGGGACGGTGAGGGCGCGCTCGTCGTGCCAACCGGCGCCGTCGCACATCATGACGGCGTGCGCATCCTGGTCCAGGGTATCGGCGAAGTGTGCGAGAAACAGGTCCATGACCTTGGCGTTGACGCTCGGCATCACCAGGGTGACGTCGTCGCCGGTGTCCGGGCGCACGGCGGAGAAGATGTAGGCCCACTGGTAGCCGATTTGACGCGTCCCGGGGGCACGCTCGCCCCTGCGCCACCACCGGTGACACACCCGGCCCTTGTTGCCGACGCGCGCTTCATCCTGAAACCACAGCTGTAGGCGCTTGTCGGGATGCGCCGCGGCGGTCGCCTTCAGGATGTCGCGAAGCCCCCTTTTTTGAAGCGCTCCTGCGCTTCGGCGTCCCTTCGCGGGTGGCTCGGGCGCGCCTTCTGGCGGGAAAATCCCATCCGCCGTAGAACCCGGGTCATGCTCGAGGGGTGGTAGGTCTTGGCGAAGCGCTCCTCCAGCCAGCGGCACAGATCGGCCCGGGTCCAGGCGCAAACCCCGTCGCGCTCAGGCTCCGGCCCGGCGATGATGACCGCCGCCAGCGCCGCTTCCTCGTCTGCCGTCAGCCGCCGCGGCGAGTAGCCCTTTGGACGGTCGTGAAGCCCCTCCAATCCCTTTGCATTGTAACGAACAACCGCGTCGCGAAGCGTTTGGCGATCCATCCCCGCAAGCCGCGCGGCATCAGCCCAGGGCATCTCCTCCAAAGCATTCGCGATCCCATAGGCCCGCGCCGCCGCTCGACCGTACGATTCCACGCGAGCCCAGCGCCGAAGCTCCAAAGGCGTCAAATCATCCCGTATCTTGAGTGCTGATCCCATGACATCCCCCACATCTGGTGGGAGACCATAGAATCACAATCCGCCATCATCCGCCATCAATGAATATCCCGAGAGTCAATTCAGGCGCTCACTGGTATAATAACGCGTCCTAGATCAGGCACACGATCCGCGCGACGGTGAGCTGCTCGCGAAGCCTGTCGCCGTGCGCGGGGTAGCCGGTCTGCGTGAGGGTCTCGCGCCGCACACCGGCCGAGGGCGTGCCGGCCGGGCTGGTGCCCGAGAGGCGCACGGCCCCCGCCATGGAGGCCGGCGCCGCGGTGAAGATGCGGCCGCGGCGCATGCTCTCGGCGACGGTCACGCCGACGACCCGGCCCGCCCCGTCGACGGTCGGCCCGCCGCTCATCCCACCCAGGCTCGGGGTCGCCGGCACGCGGCTCGACTCGGCCCAGGCCAGTAACGGCGCGAGGCCGCGGCGGCCCGGCGTGCGCGCCTTCATGCGGCCGATGAGGCGGGAGGCGGCATCGCCGGGGCTGCCTTCGGGAAAGCCGAAATGGAAGGCGCCCTGACCCACCTTCAGATCGCCGGCGGTGAGTGCGAGCGCGAGGGCCGGGCCCGAGCCCTCGGTTCGGATGATGCTCACGTCCGCCACCGGATGGGCGGCGACGAGCGCCGCGCGCAGGCCCTCCCGCGCCGATGTCATGACGCCGAGGGCGGCGCAGCCCTCGACGACGTGGCTGGCCGTCATCCACAGGCCGGGGCCGATGGCGAATCCGGTGCCGGTGCGGTCCGTGGGCGGGTCGGACTCGATGACGAGGATCGGATCGGCCGGGGTGCCACCGGGCAGGGGCGGCCCCGTCGGCGGCGGTGGCTGGCTCGGCGCGGGCGGTCGGCGCTGGCTGGCCGGCGCCTCGCCCAGGAGCCGGTCCTCGGAAAACGCGAGGGCCAGGACCCCGATCAGCAGAATGACGAGCCAGATGCCCTTGTGCACGGTTACGAGACCACAGCCGCCGAGATGATTGCGGCGACCGCGAGCTTGCCGGTCACGAGCGCTATGGCCGCCGGCACTTCGTCGTCCTCGATGCGCTGGCCGATGTCGCGGATCAGCAGGTCGACGATGCGGAAGGCGATCAGCTGCATGATCACCACGACCGCGCCCCAAATCAGGATGTCGAAGGCGGTGACGCTGCCGGCGAGGCAGAAGGCGAGGGGAATGGCGAGGCCGAGCACGGCGCCCATGAACGAGATCGCGGCCGCCGTATTGCGCTCGCGGATCAATTGGATCTCACGGAAGGGCGTGACCCAGATGTAGATCATGACCCCGGCCACCAGGACGCCGACCGCAACACCGACATGCAGAATCAGGTAGGGGAATCCGGCGGTCAGGCTGTCGAGGACCGGGCCCATGGCGTGGCTCCCCGCTGAGATTGTCCAGGAGGGGCATTCTAGCCGCCGCCGCGGCGGTCAGAACAGCGTCTCCTCGTACCGCACCTCGTCGTTCACCAGCACGGCCTTGATGCCGGCGCCGCCGTACCGGTCCACGGCGGCGAGGATGGAGACGGCCCGGTCGCGCCCGGGCTGCTCCAGCACTCGGCCCTCACCTTCCGGGATGAAATAAGTCTCGATGCCGTAGCGCACGAAGATTTGCGCATCCGGGCCGGGCCGCACGGCATCGACCTCGCCTTCGATGGCCACCTGGCCGGGCGGCACCGAGGGCCGCTCCCGGTGGGCCGACACAGCCTCCCAATAGGGCTCGCCCTCGCGCAGCAGGACGTGGACCGTATCGCCCTCGTCGAATCCGTCGTCGCCGCCGAGGTCGTTCAGATCGAGGCGCCCGATGGCATAGCTCAGGTCCACGTAGTCGCCGCGGAACAGGGACCGGGGGTCGATCGGCACGATCTCCAGGAGAACGGGCGTCCCGGTCGCGAGCGTCCATTGCTTGACCGCGATCATGGCCACGAGCGCCGCCGTCTGGAGCGCCACGGCGACGGCGATGCCGGGGGTCGGCCTCATGGCGCGCCTCGCGCCCCGGCGGCGCCGCCCATGCGTCCCAGCACTCGGCGCCGCTGGCGCTCGATCAGGTACCCGCCGAGGAACAGCAGGAGGCCGCCGCCCATGAAGAAATAGGAGCGGCCCATCAAGGTCCAGAACACATCGAAGTAGAGGGTGACGATGCCGGCCGAGAAGAACACGAAGCCCACGTTCACGAGGTAGGTGTCGCTCGCCTCGTATCCGGCATAGACCAGGAAGGCGAGGCCCGAGAAAAAGAGCAGGTTGAACGCGATATAGACGATCGTGGGGTCCGTTCGGGGGTGCGGAAGGAACACGTTGACGAGCATGAGCGCCACGACGGCGGCCGAGAGCCCTAGGCCCCAGCGCGCGAGGGCCGGTGAGGCCCGCGTAGTCCCGTGCGACCTGTGCCACACGAGCGTGGCGGCGAGCACCACCCCTATGAACAGGGTCCCCGCGACCCACCGCCCCGACGCGGCCCCCACGGGCTCCGACGCCCAGTCGTCCGTGCCGATACCGTGCATGATTCGGATGGTAAGGGCGTAGAAGCCAATCTTCGCCGCCAAGAGGGCGAAACGCTGGACGGTGGTGGCGAAGACCGCGAACGCCTGCGTCCGCTCCATCATGATGCCGAGAATGGCCACGCCGATGCTGCCCAGCACATATATCTGCGCCAGGTAGACGCGATTCTCGGGAAATTCGACTATCGCCCGCAAGCTGGTCACAAGGCTCCAGACCACCAGCACGAGCATCGCCACGAACCCCGCATAGCGCCAGCCGTGGCCAAGGATCGGCGGCAGGAACAGCGCCCAGAGGACGAGGAAGGGCCAATGGACCAGCCAGTCTCCGCCAACGACCTCGAGGCCGCTCCAGAGTGTGGCCAGGACGAGGCTGGCAACGGCGGCGGGCTGGGCCGAGGCCGGCACGAGATAGGCGAGAGCCAATCCGCCGACCGCCCACAACAGCACCCCATTCGGATAGTGGGAGTCGATGTGATAGATCTGCGCGATCAGCATGATGTTCGCGCCGAACAGGATGAGACCGAGGAGGAGCAGGGCTTGGCCGAACTGACGCTCGCCGCGCTCGTCCCGCGTGAGGAGCCACCCGGCGGCGCCATAGGCGGCCCACAGGCCGCCGAACAGGACGACGAGCTTGGCGAGCTTCGGCATCTCGGCCCAGTTGGCGGCGAAGAAGGTGATGACCCCGGCGCCGAAGAGGATCACGCCGAGGATGGCGAAGGCGAGCGGCGCCCGCCGCGCGCCTCCCGCCTGGGCGGCGGCGTCGGCGAGGATCGCCGGCTCGTGCTCGGCGGCGATCCAGCCCTTCTCGCGCCACCGGGGCAGCTCCCGGCGCAGCCGCTTGAGGAACGCCCTGTCGAACAACCGCCCGCACTCCGAAATTGGTCCGCCCGCCATGGGGCGGCCCCCAGGTTGTCGCGCTTGTCCCACGGGCGTCAAGTCGCGAGATCGCGGCCGGGGCAAGGGTTGACTGCTGCCGCCCGTCATGCCTTCCATCACCCGCCGCCGACGGGCGGCCTGCTTCAGCGCAACGGCGGGACGGGTAATGGCGGAGACATACGACCTCATCGTGATCGGGGCGGGCCCGGGGGGCTATGTGGCCGCCATCCGGGCCGCGCAGCTCGGCATGAAGGTGGCTTGCGTCGAGAAACGCGCCACCTTGGGTGGCACCTGCCTCAACGTGGGCTGCATCCCCTCGAAGGCCCTCCTGCGCTCCTCGGAGCTGTACCACGAGGCCCAGGACGGCCTCGCCGCCCACGGTATCGGTCTGGGCAAAGCCAAGCTCGATCTGGCCGCCATGCTCGCGCGCAAGGACAAAGTGGTCGCGGACCTGACTAAGGGCGTCGCCCATCTCTTCAAGAAGAACGGGGTGGATTGGATCGAGGGCGCGGCGGCCATCACCGGTAAGGGGGCGGTCACGGTGACGCCGGGCGAGGGCGAGGCGCTGGCCCTCACGGCCCGCAACATCCTCATTGCTACGGGCTCGGAATCGATGCCGCTCGCCGGCGTCGAGGTGGACGAGGCGCGAATCGTCAGCTCGACGGGCGCGCTCACCCTCCCCAAGGTGCCCAAGCACCTCCTGGTCGTCGGTGCCGGGTATATCGGGCTCGAGCTGGGGTCGGTCTGGGGCCGCCTCGGTGCCCAGGTGACCGTGGTCGAGTTCCTCGACCGCATCACCCCCGGCATGGACGCGGAGATCGCGAAGAATTTCCAGCGCGTGCTCAAGAAACAGGGCTTCAAATTCCGCCTCGGGACCAAAGTGACGGGGGCCAAGGCGGCGGGGAGCGGCGTCGAGGTGACGGTCGAGCCGGTGGCCGGCGGGGCGGCGGAGAGCATCGCGGCCGACGTGGTGCTGGTCGCCATCGGCCGCCGGGCGCACACGGACGGGCTCGGCCTCGCGGCGGCGGGCGCCGGTCTTGACGCGCGCGGCTTCGTCGAGACGGATGCGCATTTCCGCACCGCGGCCGAGGGCATCTGGGCCATCGGCGACTGCCGGCCCGGCCCCATGCTGGCCCACAAGGCCGAGGAGGAGGGCGTCGCGACCGTCGAGCACATGGCGGGCCTGCCCGGCCACGTCAATTACGAGGTCATCCCCGGCATCGTCTATACCTGGCCCGAGGTGGCGACCGTGGGCCGCACCGAGGAGGAGCTCGCGGCCGCGGGCGTCGAATACAAGGTGGGCAAGTTCCCGTTCATGGCCAACAGCCGCGCGCGCACCAGCGGCGAGACCGACGGCATGGTCAAGATCCTGGCCGACGCGCGCACGGACCGCATTCTCGGCGTCCACATCCTGGGACCCGACGCCGGCAACCTGATCCACGAGGCCGTGGTGGCCATGGAGTTCGGCGCCTCGGCCGAGGACCTCGCCCGCACCTGCCACGGCCACCCCACCCTCAACGAAGCGGTCAAGGAGGCCGCCCTGGCCGTCGACGGCCGCGCCATTCACATCTAGAGCGGCCGCGCCCCCCGCGTGCCAGTCATCGCACACCCCCTCACCCCGGCCCTCTCCACCTCGAAGGGGGAGAGGGGGCCCTGTGGACGATATCTTCCAACGAACCCTCTCCCCCCGCTTGCGGGGGGAGAGGGCAGGGTGAGGGGGAATTGCCGTATCATGCGCGCCCGACGGGCGGAATACCGTGTCCAACCCCGACCCCATGACCGACCGCCGGAAGACGGATAAGAGCGAAATGGCGCCCTTCGCACACGGATCGGCCCGGCCGCCACGCAAGGGCTGGCGGCGCTGGGCGGTGATCGCACTCGGCGTGGTCTTCCTGATTATCGGCGTGGCGGGCCTCGTCCTCCCTTTCCTCCAGGGCATCGTCTTCCTCCTCGCCGGCCTCTGGGCGCTGTCCCTCGAGGTGGCCTGGGCGCGGCGCCGCGACTGAGGCTGATCGCCCGCGCGCCGCCCTGGGCCGCCCGGCGCTGGCGCCGAGCCGAGGCGCTGGCCCAGAGTTGGCTTTCCAAGGTCACGCGGCGATGAGCGGCAAGGTGGGCAAGGCGGGCCGATGACCGGCTGGCGGCTCGTGACCGCGCTCTGCCTCGCGCATGTGTCGAGCCTCACGGGCTTCAGCGCTTTCGCGGCCCTCCTGCCCACATACTTTTTCGCCGAGTGGGGCATCTCGGGCGCGCAAGCCGGCCTGATCAGCGGCGTCTTCTTCGCCGCCTATGCGGGCGCCGTGCTGGTGCTGGTGAGCGCCACGGACCGCATCGATTCGCGCCGCGTCTATCTCGCTTCCGCCGCCGGCGGCGTGCTCGCCTGCCTCGGTTTCGCCCTTCTGGCGACGGGCTTCTGGTCCGCCCTGCTATTGCGCGCCCTCGCCGGCCTGGCGCTCGCCGGGACCTACATGCCGGGCCTCAAGGTCCTGACCGACCGCTACGCGGGGCCGCGCCAATCCCGGGCGCTGGCCTTCTACACCGCGAGCTTCGCCCTCGGGGCCAGCCTCTCCTACGTTCTCGCCGGGCAACTCGCACCCGGCCTCGGCTGGCGCTGGGCCTTCGCCCTCCTGGCCCTGGGGCCGCTCTCCGCACTCGCCATCGTCGCCCTCGCGGCCCGGCCGCTGGCGCCGCGGCGAGCGGAGACGGCGGGCGGTGGGCTGCTCGATTTCCGGCCCATCCTCCGCAACCGCGAGGCCATGGCCTATATCCTCGGGTATGGCGCCCATTGTTGGGAGCTGATGGCCATGCGCTCCTGGATCGTGGCCTTCCTCGCGTTCAGCCAGAGCCAACACCCGGACGGCCTCCACCTCTGGCGCGTCACCACCATCGCCGCCGCCGTCAACCTGGTGGGAGTCGCCTCGAGCATCCTCGGCAACGAGCTGGCGCTGCGCTTCGGGCGCCGCCGCTACCTGATCGCGGCCATGCTGGCCTCGGCGGCCCTGGCGGCGGCGATCGGCTTCACGGCGGCCCTGCCCATGACTATCGTGGTGGGGCTGAGCCTCGTCTACGGGGTCCTGGTCATGGCCGATTCGGCGGCACTCATCGCCGGCGCGGTCGAGGCGGCGGACGAGGGCCGGCGGGGCGCCACCATGGCCGTCCTGTCCTTCATCGGCTTCACCGGCTCCTTCCTCGGCCCGCTCGCCTTCGGCGTCGTCCTCGACCTCGCGGGCGGCCGGGACAGCGTGCTCGCCTGGGGGCTCGCCTTCCTGACCCTGGGGCTCGGCTGCCTTTCGGGCGCGGTGGCGCTGCGCGGGCTGGCGCGCGCGACGCGGCCATGAGGCTCGGGTTCCTCGTCGCCGCCATGTGCCTGGCCGAGGTGCTGGGCATGGCCGGCTATTCCGTCTTCCCGGCCCTGATCCCCCTGTTCCTCGACGAATGGGCGCTGACCAACGCCGAGGTGGGCTGGATCACCGGCATCTTCTTCCTCGGCTATACGGTCGTGGTGCCGTTCCTGGTCGGCATCACCGACCGCATCGACACGCGCCGGGTCTACCTCGCCTCGACCGCGCTCGCGGCCGCGGCCGTGCTCGGCTTCGCCCTCCTGGCGAATGGCTTCTGGACCGCGCTTCTCTTTCGCGCCATCGCCGGCATCGGCCTCGCGGGCACCTACATGCCGGGCCTGAAGGCGCTCGCGGATCGCGCGGAAGGGGCGGCCCAGGCCCGTATCGTCACCTGGTACACGGCCTTCTTCACCGTGGGCGCCGGCCTCAGCTTCGTCATCGCGGGCACGGTCACGGACTGGCTCTGCTGGCGCTGGGCATTCGGCGCGGCGGGCCTCGCCACCCTCGCCGGCCTCGCCATCACCTGGGTGGTCCTACCGGCTTCGCCGCCCGAGGCGGGCAGGGTCAGGGCCGCCCGCATGCCCGTGTTCGGACCCGTTTCGCGTAACCGGGTGGCCATGGCTTATATCCTGGGCTATGGCGCGCTCGTCTGGGGGTTGAGCGCCTTGCGCTCCTGGATCGTCGCCTTCCTGGTTTTCAGCCAGTCCCTGCAGCCGGCCGGCACGGCCGTGGCGGCCGCGATCAACATGATCGGCGTCCCCGCCGGCATCGCCGGCAACGAGCTCGGCATCCGCTTCGGCCTGCGCCGGGCCGTCGTGCTGATCTTCCTCGCCGCGGCCGTCTTCGGTGCGTTCTACGGCTTCACCGCCGCCTGGCCCACTCTCGCCGTCGTCGGCCTCTGTTTCCTCTATTTCACGGTCATTCAGGGCAACATCTCGACCCTGACCACGGGCGCCGTGGCGGCGGCCGAGCCGGGCCGGGTCGGCGCCACCATGGCGCTCCATTCCTTCGTCGGCTTCGCCTGCGCCTTCGCCGGCCCGCTGGTCTTCGGCCTCGGCCTCGATCTCACCGGCGGCAACGAGAGCGTACTGGCCTGGGGCCTCGCCATTGCCGTGGGCGCCCTCGCCTGCGTCGCCGGCGCCGTCGTCGTCGGCACCATGGGCGGCCCCCCGAGGGCGTGACGGCCGGCGGGCGAATTGCCGCCGCGGGCGGGGGCGTGATAGCCTCGCATACGGTGGGTTTGCCGGGGGGAGCGCCACCCATGATCGTGGATGAGAAGCAACTGCGCGAGCTGGCGAGCGCCGTCTTCATGGGCGCGGGCTCGTCCGAGGCGGAGGCGCGGCAGGTGGCGACGCAACTGGTCGGCGCCAACCTCACCGGTCATGATTCCCACGGGGTAGGGCGCATTCCGCTCTATTTGGAGCACGCCAGCGACGGGCGCGTGCGGCCCAACCGCCACGTCCGCGTGGTCACGGACTCGGGCGCCATCCTGGTCCTCGACGGCGGGCGCGGCTATGGCCACGTGATCGCGGCCGAGGCCATGGCCCTCGGCATCGATCGGGCGCGGGAAGGCGGCCTCTGCCTCCTCGCCCTGCGCAATTCCTTCCATGTCGGGCGCGTCGGGGCCTGGGCCGAGATGTGCCTCGACGCCGGCTTCGCCTCGATCCACTTCGTCAACTCGAACGCGCACGCGCCCCTGGTGGCGCCCTTCGGCAGCGCCGACGCCAGGCTCTCCACCAACCCCTTCTGCGCCGCCGTGCCCTCGGCCTCGGGCGATCCCGTGGTGCTCGACATGGCGACGGCGAGCCTGGCCGAGGGCAAGATCCACGTCGCCTTCAACGAGGGCCGCCAGGTGCCGGACGGCACCCTGATCGACGCCGACGGGCGACCCACGAACGACCCCGGCGCGCTCTACCGCAAGCCCCGCGGCGCCCTCCTCGCCATGGGCACCTACAAGGGCTTCGGCCTCGGCCTCATGTGCGAGTTGCTGGCCGGCGCGCTCGGCGGCGGCGGCATCATGCAGCCCGAGAACATCGGCGAGGACACGATCGTCAACCATATGCTGAGCATCATCATCGACCCCGCCGCCCTGGGCGATAGCGAAACCTTCCTCAACGACGTCGCCGCCGCCGTCGACTGGGTCAAGTCCTCGCCGCCCGCGCCTGGCGGCGAAGGGGTCATGGTGGCGGGCGACCCAGAGCGCCGGGCGCGGGCCGAGCGCATGGCCAACGGAATTACCATTGACGACGTGACCTGGAAGGAGATCCTGGAAGCCGCCGGCTCGGTCGGCGTGGGCGGCGACCGGGTCACCGCGATCATCGGCGCCGGGGGCGGGCCCGCCGCCGGTGCCTGAGGCCGCCCAACGGGAAGGGAGGGAGCGGATGAAGAACCGTTACGAGGGGGGCGACCTGGTCGTCGAATCCCTGCAGAACCTGGGCGTGAAACAGCTCTTCTCCGTCTCCGGCGGCCCGCTCAACTCGATCTACCATTCCGCCGCCAACAACGGGTTGCCCATCCTCCACACCCGGCACGAGACGGCGGCCGGCTTCATGGCCGAGGCGGTCTCGCGCATCACCGGGGTGCCGGGCGTGGCCGTGGTGACCCTGGGGCCCGCGGTGACGAACACGGTGACGGCGGCCTTCATGGCCCAGATGGCCGGCACGCCCCTGCTCATCATCGGCGGCCAGGGGAATACGGGCGACTTCGACCGGGGTGCGGAGATGCAGGGCAAGCACGTGCGCATCATGACGCCGGTCACCAAGTTCGCGGCGCGCGTGCTCGAAACCGGGCGCATCCCCGAATATATCGAGATGGCGTGGCGCCACATGTGGGCCGGCCGGCCGGGGCCGGTGTTCCTCGAGATCCCCATCAACGTCCTCTCGGCCCCCGCCGAGCCGCAAGCGCCGGCGGGCGGGGCGGCGGGCCGCGGCGCCGGCCTCACGCCCGCGACGGCGGCGGAGATCGCCGCCGCCCTGGCCAAGGCGAAGCGCCCCATGCTGGTCATCGGGGACGAGGCGCGCTGGGAGATGAATGCGGGCTTCGACCCCGCCAGCCTGCGCGCGCTCGTCGAGCGCCACGGCCTGCCCTTCACCGCCCTGCGCCACGCCCGCGGCTTGATCGACGAGCGCCACGCCCAGTGTTGCGGCCCCACCTGCGTCTTCGCCAACAAGACCATACTGAAGGCGCTGGGCGAAGCGGACCTCGTCCTCCTCCTCGGCCACCACATGGAATCCGACCTCGACTTCGGAGCACCCGTGCGCGAGGACGCCACCGTCGTCCAGTGCTATCCGGACGCCGCTTTCCTGGGCCGCAACCGGCGCTCCGACATCGCGACCATGGCCGGCGTCGCCGCCGTCGTCGATCTTGCGCTCGGCATGGAGCCACTGGCCCTCGACCGGGCGTGGGCGGAGGCCACCGCCGCTGCCTGGCGCGCCGAGCGCGCGGCCCAGGCCGGCGCCGACTCGGCCGAAGCGCCCCTCCACCCGGTGGCGGTGGTCGATGCCGTGTGCGACGCGATGCCCGACGACACGGTGTTCGTCGCCGGCTCCGGCAACGTCGATTTCTGGACCGATGGGCGCATCCAGGTGAAGGCGCCGAACCGGTACATCAAGGGCGGCCAGGGAGGTGCCATCGGCGCCGACGTGCCCTATGGCATCGGCGCCCGAGCCGCCGACCCGGATTGCCCGGTCGTCGTCCTGGTGGGCGACGGCGGCCTCGCCGACCATGCGGTCGAGCTCAACACGGCCGAGCGCTACGACCGGCCGATCATCATCGTGGTCATGGACGACCACAAATGGGGCTGCATCGCCATCCCCCAGAAAGAGGATTACGGCGCCGAGTACGAGATGGACCTGACGGAGCGCGACTGGCCCGGCTTCGCCCGTTCCCTGGGCGGCTTCGGCATCCGGGCCGAGACCGTGCCGGAGATCGGTGACGCCATACGCGCGCCCACGGGCTCGGGCAAGCCGGCGCTGGTCCACGTCCCGGTGCGCTCCGTGCTGAGCCCCTTCATGGAAGTGGTGGGATTCTAACGTCCCGGGCGCTCCCGTGAGCGCGCGCCGGGCCCTTAAAGGGAGAAGAGACATGGCGGCTCGAGTGAATTGCGGCGAGGCCCTGGTGACGCTCCTCGAATCCTATGGCGTCGATACCGTGTTCGGCATCCCCGGTGTCCATACCCTCGACCTCTACCGCGGGCTCGAGAAGAGCCGCATCAAGGTGGTGACCACCCGGCACGAGCAGGGAGCCGGCTTCATGGCCGAGGGCTATGCCCGGGTCTCGGGCCGCCCCGGCGTGTGCTTCGTCATCACCGGGCCCGGCGTCACCAACATCGCCACGGCCATGGGCCAGGCCTACGCCGATTCCGTGCCCATGCTGGTGATCGCGAGCGTCAACGAGACCGAGCATCTGGGCCGGGGCCGCGGCCGCCTGCACGAGATCAGCGACCAGCGCGCCGTGGCCGAGCCGCTGAGCGGTTTCAGCGCCACCGCCCACCAGGTCGACGACGTGCCGGAGCTGGTGCAGCGCGCCTACGCCACATTCGAGAGCGAGCGGCCGCGCCCGGCCTATATCGAGGTCCCGATCGACGTGCTCTCGGCACCAGCGAGCTTCGGCGCGCGCAACCGGCGCGCCGTCAGCCGCCCGGCACCCGACGCGAGCGCCGTGGCCGAGGCGGCCGAGATGATCGCCGCCGCCAAGCGCCCGGTGTTCGTCGCCGGCGGCGGCGCCCAGGACCAGGGCGCGCTTCTGGTTGAGCTCGCGGAGCTGGCGGGTGCCGCCGTGGTCCTGACCACCGCGTCCAAGGGTGCGGTGCCCGACGATCACCCCCTCTGCATGGGCGCCACCTTGGCACTGCCCGACACCCAGGCGCTGCTCGCCGCCGCCGACCTCGTGCTCGCGGTGGGGACGGAGCTATCGGAGACCGATGCCTGGGTCGACCGGCTGGAGCTGGGCGGACGCCTGGTGCGCATCGATATCGACCCGCGCATGCTCTATGGCGACTATCAGGCCGACGTGGCCCTCCACGCGGACGCGGGCGCGGCGCTCGGGCAGCTCGTCGCCGCGCTCAAATCGAACGGCGCACAGCCCGCGGACACCGGTGCCAACGCCGCCTTCCGCGCCGCTCGCGACGCGCCGCGCGCCGGGCGCAAGGCCAAGGGCGCGAAACACGCACGGGTGCTCGACGCGATCCGCTCGGCACTGCCCGAGAACGGCTTCGTCTTCTCCGACGCGACCCAGGTTGGCTATACGGGCAACAACTACTTCCCGTGCAGCCGGGCGCGGAGCTGGTTCCATCCGGTGGGCTACTGCACCCTCGGCTCGGCCATGCCGGCGGCCATCGGCGCGAAACTCGGCGCGCCCTCGCGGCCGGCCGTGGCGCTGATCGGCGACGGCGGCTTCATGTTCACGGTCCAGGACCTGGCGACGGCCGTCGAGCACAAGGTCCCGGTGGCCATCGTGCTGTGGAACAATGACGGCCTCGGCCAGATCCGCGACGACATGGGCGAGCTCGGCATGGGTGCCATCGGCGTCAACAACAGGAACCCCGACTTCATCGCCCTCGCCAAGGCCTTCGGCTGCGGCGCCGAGAGCCCCAAAAGCCTCGAGGCGCTGAGCGCCGCCATCGCCAACGCCGTCGAAGCCGACGGCCCGACCATCATCGAAGTGCGCGAGGACGCGCCCTACCTCGACTGAGGGTGGGCAAATGCTCGCACAGAACTGAGTGTGCGGCGCCCGGCCCTCATGCTTCGTCCTTCGACAAGCTCAGGATGAGGAGGCTCGGCATGAGGGCCTCACCCTGAGCTTGTCGAAGGGGGAGGGCCGGGGGATGGCGAGAGTCAAATCAGCCGCCGCACGGCGGCGCGCAGGGCGGGCACGATCTCGGCCTCGAACCAGGGGTTGCGCTTGAGCCAGTTGCGGCTGCGCCAGCTCGGGTGCGGGGTGGGCAGGTAGGCGGGCAGGTAGTCGCGCCAGGCGCGCACGGTCTCGGTCACGTTGCGCCCACGCCGGCGGCCCAGATAATGGTCCTGGGCAGCACCACCCACGAGTAGGGTGAGCGCGAGCTTGGGCATGTGGGGCAGCAGCAGCGGGTGCCAGAGGGGCGCGCATTCGGGCCGGGGCGGCAAATCGCCGCCCTTGGGGTGGCGGCCCGGGTAGCAGAAGCCGGCCGGCACGATGGCGATGCGGCTCTCGTCGTAGAAGGCCTCGCGGTCGAGGTCGAGCCATTCGCGCAGGTGGTCGCCCGAGGGGTCGTTCCATGGGATGCCCGTCTCGTGCACCTTGGTGCCCGGTGCCTGGCCGACGATCATCACCCGCGCGGTCGAAGTCACGCGCAGGACCGGGCGCGGGCCGAGGGGCAGGTGCGCTTCGCACAGGCGGCAGGCGCGCACCCGGGCGAGCAGATCGGCAAGCGTCTCGGGCTGGCTCATGGGCCCGCGACCAGCCGCGCGACAAAGGCCGGCACGACCTCCCCGGCCGGGCCATAGATCTTCTCGGCGAACAGGCTCGCCCCCTCGGAGGGCTCGAGGTTGAGCTCGACCGTGTGCGCCCGGTTGCGGGAAATCGCCTCCTGGACGAAGCCCGCCGCCGGGTAGACGGTGCCGGAGGTGCCGATGGAGACGAAGAGGCCGCAACGCGAGAGCGCTTCGTGGATGCGGTCCATCTCGAACGGCATCTCGCCGAACCAGACCACGTGGGGGCGCAGGTCGCCGGCGGCACCGAACGCCGTACATACAGTGTCGGCCGAGAGGTCGCCGCGCCAGGCGTGAACCGCGCTGCAACCCTCGCAGCGAGCCTTGAACAGTTCCCCATGCATGTGAACGAGGTTGCGGCTGCCGGCGCGCTCGTGCCGGTCGTCGACGTTCTGGGTGACCAGCAGGAGCTCGCCGGGCCAGTCGCGCTCGAGTTCGGCGAGCGCCCGGTGCGCGGCGTTGGGTGCTATGGTGTCCGAAAGTAGGCCCCGGCGCAGGTCGTTGTGGAAGGCCTGCACGGTGTCGGGATCGCGGCGGAAGGCTTCGGGCGTGGCCACGTCCTCGAGGTCGACCTGGTGCCAGATGCCGTCTTCGTCGCGGAAGGTGTCGAGGCCCGACTCCTTGGAGATTCCGGCGCCCGTCAGGGCCACGATCGTATGGTGCGCGCGGCTGAGCATCCGGTTCAGCATAGCGTATCGGGGGATGCTGGGGTGATCGAGGTCCTGTTCGTCTGCACCGGGAATATCTGCCGCTCGCCCACGGCCGAGGGCGTGTTCCGTGGCCTGGCGGCGCGGGCCGGGATCGGGGAGCGGGTGGGCGCCGATTCGGCCGGCATCATCGCCTACCACGCGGGCGAACCGCCCGACGAGCGCGCCCGCGCAGCCGCCGCCCGCCGCGGCTACGATCTCGCCGGCCAGACGGCGCGCCAGATCGCGCGGCGGGATTTCGACTCGTTCGATTACGTGATCGCCCTCGACCGGGGGCACCACGGCCAGCTCCTGGCGCTCAAGCCCACGGACCCGCCCGCCCGCCTGCGCCTGCTGCTCGAATATGCGCCGGCGCTCGGCACCCTCGACGTGCCCGACCCCTATTACGGTGGTGCCGCCGATTTCGAGCGCGCCATGGACATGATCGAAGCGGCGGTGGCCGGCCTGCTCGAGGCCATCCGCGCGAAGTATCTCTGAGAATGCTCGATTCGGTCCTGCGCGAGGCGGTGGAGGCGGTGGCGGGCGCGGCCGTCACCGGGTCCGCCTCCCTGCGCGGCGGCTGCATCGCCGAGATCTACCGCATCGACCTCGCGGACGGCCGCCGCCTGGTGGCGAAGCTCGGCGGCACCAGGGGCGACCTGGTGCTCGAAGGCTTCATGCTGGCCTATCTCGGGCGCGAAAGCCGCCTGCCCGTCCCCGCCGTCCTCTCCGCCGAGCCCGACCTCTTGCTGATGGAGTACCTGGAGACCGCGGGAACCACCACACCCGAGGTCGAGCGCCACGCGGCCGAGCTCGTGGCCGATCTCCACGGCATCGCGGGGCCGTATTTCGGCTTCGCGCGCGATACCCTCATCGCCTCCCTGCCCCAACCCAACCCGCCGACGGAATCGTGGCTCGACTTCTTCCGCGATCACCGCCTCCTCCACATGGGCCGCGAAGCGACCCGCGCTGGCCGCCTGCCCGCACCCACCCTCGCCCGGCTCGAGCGTTTCGCGGGCCGGCTCGACCGCTGGCTGGCCGAGCCCGCGCGGCCGGCGCTCATCCATGGCGACATGTGGGGCGGCAACGTGCTGTGCCGTGACGGGCGCATCGCCGGCTTCGTCGATCCTGCGATTCATTACGCCGACCCGGAGGTCGAGCTCGCCTTCACCACCCTCTTCGGCACCTTCGGCGCCGCCTTCTTCGAGCGCTATCAGGAGATCCGCCCCCTCGCCCCCGGCTTCTTCGAGGCCCGGCGCCTCATCTACAACCTCTACCCCCTCCTGGTGCACACCCGCCTCTTCGGCGGCCGCTACCCCGAGACGGTCGCTCGGGTGCTGGAGCGATTCGGCTGCTAGAGCGGTTCCGCTTTGATCGGACCCACTCAAGCCTTTTTTATCGCTCGCGGCAGCGGACCAAGTGGTCCACGCCTGCGCGGGCGCGCCGGACGACCGGCGGGCCGCCTTGCGGCCTGGAGCGATTCCAGTCGAACTGGAAACGCTCTAGCCCGTATGACTCTTATCCCACGGCCCGGCCCTCACACTTCGACAAGCTCAGCATGAGGGCCTCGCCCTGAGCTTGTCGAAGGGCGAGGGCCGGCACGCGTTGCGACCCTCCGATTAACCGAACAGCTAATCGGCGCCCGTCAGCGGGAACTCGGCCACCGGGTCGTGGATGGCGCCGTTGCGGGACAGGAAGCTCGAGAACAGGGTGAAGCCCGCGACCGGGAAGGGGCCAGCGCGGAAGGCCCCGTTCTCGGCGATGAAGCGGCGCGCCCGGGCGGCGGGGGCGCCCTTGAGGCGGGCGAGGGTGACGTGGGGCGCAAAGCGCCGCAGCTCGGGCTCGAGGCCCAGGCGCACCAGCGCGCTCTCGATTCGGGCCTGCAGGTGCTCGAGCACCGCGTTCCGGGCCACGCCGACCCAGAGGGCGCGGAGCCGCTTGCCGGAGCCGAAATCGCCCATCCCGTCGAGCTCGAGCACGAAGGGCGCCGCCTCTACACCGTCGAGCGCCGCGGCGATCTCGGCAGCCACCGGCTCCTCCACCGCGCCGATGAAGCGCAGGGTCAGGTGCATGTTCGCGGGCGCCACCCACTTCGCCCCCGGGATGCCGGCCGAGAGCAGGCCGAGGTGCGCGCGTATGTCGGCGGGCAGGGGAATGGCGACGAAGAGGCGGATCATGGCTCAGGCGGACGGGTTGGGGTCCTCGCCGTGGATCCTCTCGATTCCGGCGAGGACGGATTCGGGCAGCTCCAGGTCGATGCTGGCGATGTTGTCGGCCAGGTGCCCGGGCGTGGTGGCAGCGACGATCACGCTGGTCATGAAGGGGCGCGAGGCCGCGAAGGCGATCGCCATTTGCGTGACCGGGAGGCCGTGCTCGGCGGCCAGTTGCTGGTAGGCCGGAATCGCCGCCTCGGCGCGCGGCCGCCGGTAGGGGTTGCCCTCGCGCGTGATGAGGCGCGCGCCGCTTGGCAACGCGCCGCGGAGATACTTGCCCGAGAGGGCTCCGGCGGCCAGCGGCGAGTAGGCGAGCAGCCCGCACCGCTCGCGGATGGCGACCTCGGCCAACGAGTCCTCGAATTGCCGGGCGAGCAGGTTGTAGGCGTTCTGGATGCTGACCATGCGCGGCCAGCCCCGCGTCTCGGCGAGGTGCTGGAAGGCCATGACGCCCCAGGGCGTGTCGTTGGAGAGCCCGACATGGCGGATCTTGCCTGCCCGCACCAAGCCGCCGAGCGCATCGAGGGTCTCGGCGAGCGGCACCACGTCCGCCTCGGGCGGGCTCCAGAAGCCCGGTCCGCCGTCGCGGCCGAGCACCCGGTCGGGCCAGTGGAGCTGATAGAGGTCCACGTAGTCGGTGCGCATGCGCGCGAGGCTGGCGTCGAGCGCGGCCGCGATGTTCCCGCGGTCGAGCCGGGTATGGCCACCCCGCACGGTGGGATAATCCCGGCCGGGGCCGATGACCTTGGAGGCGACGACGACCTTCTCGCGCCGGTCGGGGCCGGCGAGCCAGCGCCCCAGGATTTCCTCGCTCAGCCCCCAGGTCTCGCCCCTGACGGGCGTGGGATACATCTCGGCGTTGTCGATGAAGTTGATGCCGGCCTCGAGCGCCGCCTCGATCTGGGTGTGAGCCTCGGCCTCCGTGTTCTGCCCGCCCCAGGTCATGGTGCCGAGGCAGAGCGCGCTGACCTCGATATCGGTGTTGCCGAGCTTGCGGTATTCCATGTCTCTCCTCTTACCAGTGCGGCCTAGAGAAAGAGCGCGAGCACGCCGGTATAGGCGTAGAGCCGGTCGTGCGAGATCTCTCCGTTGCAGAAGAAGCCCACCAGCGGCACGTCGCCGAGCGCGGCCTGAATGGCCCGCATCTCCTCCGAATCCGGCCCGAAGAGGTTGGGCCCACGGGCGAGGCAGGTGAAATAGACCCCGCCCCGGGGGGGTGCCTCCAGGCGGCGGGTCATGTCGCCCAACATACGGTGCAGGTCCTCGCGCGCGCTCCCGCCATCGCGCCGGCAGAACATGATGCGGTCCCCGACCGCCACCCGCTCGCCGATGGCGACCCAGCCCTGTTCGGGGTCGATGGCGAGGAGGTTGCGCACCAGGTAATCGCCGGTGTCCGAGCCCGGGATGGGCAGCGCGGCATGGATGACGCCGGCGACTTGGGCGAGGTCGTCGGCCAGCTCCTCGCCGATATCGCGCTTGAAGATGTCGAGCGCGGGCTCGCCGTCGATCTCGAACAGGACGTTGTCCTGGCCGCTGGTGATGGTGCGGGCCGGCCCGATCGGCACGCAGCCCTGGGTGAGGCCCGTCGCCACCGCCACGTCGGCCGCGAACAGCACGCCCGAGAGGCCGCCGTCCGTGAGCCCGCCCGCGACCTGGGCGTGCTCGCCCCGGGAGGAGGTGAGCCCGCCCACCAGGAAGGCGGAAGCCTCCAAAGCCAAATCGGCGATCAGGGCGGCGCTGGCTTCGTTGCGGGGGTCGAGATGGACGATGCCGAAGGTGGGGCGGGCCGCGTCGAGCCATGCCCGGTTGGCGTCGGCGAACGGCCCGGCACCATCGCCCATGCCGGGGACGAGCCGGAACCGGTCCTCGGGCCAGCGCCCGGCGAGGACGGCCATCGCCGGCACGTCGAAATATTCCCGCCCGGTGGCGCAGATGCCGATGCCGACGGTCCCAACCCAATGCTCGATGCCCGTGGCGCCGCGCAGCACATCGAGAATCTCGCCCATGTGCGCGGCGTAGGCGTCGGTCACGTAGAGGAAGCCGAGATCGGCCCGGCCCGCCTCGGAATCGGGCGTCTCACCGAGGGCAACGGCGCAGTTCTCGACCGCCTGCCGCCAATCCTCGGCCGCCGCGTGGGCGAAACGCAAGCCGTCCATCCATGTTTCCTTTCATTGGCGCTCTTGCAGTGCTCTTCCGGCGCTCTTCCAGCACTCTTCCGGCCCCCGCCCCATGAAACAGCATTCCCATCGCCATTGCACCCGAAAGCGCATGGCTTGCCGGGGAAGCATGCCCTCCGCTACAACCCGGTCATCATGGCGACCATCGGCGAGGCGCTGGCGAGCGCGCTCAAACACCACCAGGCCGGGCGGCTCGAGGAAGCGGTGGCGCTCTACCGCCGCATCCTGGCCGCGCGGCCCGAGCATGCGGACGCCAATCACCTGCTCGGCGTCGTCGCCTATCAGCGCGGCGACCACGGCCGCGCGATTCAGCTCATCGAGAAGGCGCTCGCCCTCAATCCCAACGCGGCCGCCTACCACAAGAACCTGGGCTCGGCCTATCAGGCCCTGGGCGATCTCGACAAGGCCGTCGCCCATCACGAGACGGCCATCCGCCTGAAGCCAGACTACCACGAGGCCCAACACGGCTTGGCCGAGGCCCTGCGTCGCCAGGGCAGGCATGAAGGCGCCATCGCGTCATACCGCGAGGCCACCGAAATCGCGCCCGACTTCATCCATGCCCACAACGGCCTCGCCATCTCGCTCGTGGCCCTCGGCCGGCACGAGGAGGCCGAGCCCGTCTACCGCAAGGCGCTCGCCCTCAACCCCGAGTTCGCCGAGGCGCATATTAACCTGGCCAACCTCCTCAAGCTGCGCGGCAAGCGCAAGGACGCGGAATCCCATTTCCGCGCGGCACTCGCGCTTCAGCCGCGCTCGATCGCCGCCCTCGTCAATCTCGGCAACCTCTACAAGGACATGGGCCGGGTGGGCGAGGCGGTGGCCAGCTACGAGAAGGCGCTGGAGATCAGGCCCGACTTCGCACCGGCCCACAACAACCTCGCCAACCTCTTCAAGGACCAGGGCGAGAGCGCCCAGGCCGTGGCCCATTTCCGCAAGGCGATCGAGTTCGACCCCGCGCTCGTCGACGCGCACTCGAACCTGCTTCTGAGCTTGCATTACAGCGCCGATTATACGCCCGAGGCGATCTTCGAGACCCACCGCGAATGGGCCCGCCGCCATGCCGAGCCGCTGACCGCCCAGGCGGCGCCCCACGACAACGCGCCCGAGCCCGAGCGACGCTTGCGCCTGGGCTACGTATCGCCCGATCTGCGCCGGCACCCGGTGGCGAGCTTCCTCGAGCCGGTGCTGGCCCATCAGGACCGGGCCGGGTTCGAGCTCTTCTGCTACGCCAACGTGGAGCGGCCCGACAAGGTCACCGAACGCCTGCGCGCCATGGCCGGGAATTGGCGCGACCTGCGCGGCCTTCCGGACGCCGAGGTGGCGCGGATGGTGCGCGCCGACCGCATCGACATCCTGGTCGATTTGGCCGGCCACACGGCCTACAGCCGCATGGGCGTCTTCGCCCGCAAGCCCGCCCCGGTCCAGGCGGGCTGGCTCGGCTACCCCAACACCACCGGCCTCGGGGCCGTCGACTTCCGCATCACCGACGACTTCGCCGACCCGCCGGGCGCCACGGACCGCCTCCATACCGAGCGCCTCGTGCGCCTGCCCCACGGCTTCCACTGCTTCCGGCCGGCGGCGGAAGCGCCCGCGGTGGGCCCGCAATCGGCGGATGGTGCGGGGCACGTCACCTTCGCGTCCTTCAACATGCTCTCGAAGGTGGGCCCGGTCGTGATCGCGCGCTGGTCGGAGATCCTATTGGCATTGCCCGACGCGCGGCTCGTCCTCAAGGCGCCGCCGCTCGCCGATGCCGGCGCGCGGGAGCGCCTGGCCAGCCTGTTCGCGCGCCACGGAGTCGCCGCCGAGCGCCTGGAGATGCACGGCTACATCCCCTCGCCCGCCGGCCATCTCGCGCTCTACAACAAGGTCGATATCGCCCTCGACACCTTCCCCTACAACGGCGTGACGACCACCTGCGAGGCCTTGTGGATGGGGGTGCCGGTCGTCACCGAGGCGGGAAATACCCATGTCTCCCGGGTCGGCGTGAGCCTCCTGTCGAACCTCGGCCTCGCCGAGCTGATCGCTGAAGGGCCGGCGGGTTACGTGGCCCTCGCCCTCGACCTCGCGCGCGACCGGGCGCGCCTCGCCCAACTGCGCGAAAGCCTGCGCGCGCATGGAATCCGCACCCCTCACGGATGGCCCGGGCTTCACCCGCGCGCTCGAATCCGCCTACCGGGAGATGTGGCGCGACTGGTGCGGCCGGGCACCGACTCAGCCCGCCACCAGGAGCGCCAGCACATAGGGGGCGATGCGCCCGACGATCGCCGCCACGCCGGCCGCGTTGGGGTGGATGCCATCGTGCTGGTTGAGGGCGGGGTCGGTCGCCACGCCCTCCAGAAAAAAGGGATAGAGGGCGACGCCGTGCCTCTCGGCGAGGCGGGGATAGATCGCGTCGAAAGCCGCCCCGTATTCGCGCCCGAGATTGGGTGGGGCAACCATGCCGGCGAGCAGGACGCGCACGCCGGCGGCGGCGAGGCGCGTGAGGATATCGTCGAGATTCTGATAGGTCATGGCGGGGTCGAGGCCGCGCAGCCCGTCATTGGCGCCAAGCTCGACGATCACCAAGTCGGGCTTGTCCGCAAGCACCCAGTCGAGCCGCGCCCGCCCGCCCGCCGTGGTATCGCCCGAGACGCCGGCGTTGGCGATGACGACCTCGGCGCCCGCGGCCCGCAGGGCGGTCTCAAGCTGGGCGGTGAAGGTCTCCTCCATCGGCAGGCCATAGCCCGCCGTCAGGCTGTCACCGAGGGCGGCAATGCGGACCGCTTCACCGGCCGCCGCCGGCGCACAGAGAACCGCGGCGTTGACAAGCAGGGCCGCCCAGCCATATCGCCTAAGAGCGAAGTGGCAACCGAGGCGCCTCATGACCCAGGAAGCTGGCCGGCCCGAGAGCGGGGAGCCGATGATCCTCTTGCGCGACATCGCCCTCACCCTGGCGAGCGCGGCGGGCGAGGTCAATATATTGCGCGGTGTGAGCCTCTCGGTTCCACGCGGGGAGCGCCTCGGCGTGGTCGGCCCCTCGGGCTCGGGCAAGTCCACCATGATGATGATCGCGGCCGGGCTCGAGCGGCCGAGCGGCGGCACGGTGCGGATCGCCGGCGAGGATCTGTCGGCGCTGGACGAGGACGGCCTGGCCCTCTTCCGGCGCGACCACGTCGGCATCGTGTTCCAATCCTTCCACCTGGTGCCGACCATGACCGCCCTCGAGAACGTGGCCGTGCCACTCGAATTCGCCGGCCGCCGCGATGCCTTCGCCCGCGCGCGCGAGGGCCTCGACGCCGTCGGCCTCGGCCACCGCACCGCCCACTATCCGGGCCAGCTTTCGGGCGGTGAGCAGCAGCGCGTGGCGCTCGCGCGGGCGGTGGCGACCGAGCCCAGCCTCCTGCTCGCGGACGAGCCGACCGGCAACCTCGACGGGGCGACGGGCGCGGCGGTCATCGACCTCCTGTTCGACATGCAGGCGCGCCTGGGCGCCACCCTCCTCCTCATCACCCACGACCCTGGCCTGACGGCGCGCTGCGACCGGGTGGTGCGCATGAGCGACGGCCGCGTCGAGGACGGGGTGGTGGACGCCGCATGAGCCTGCTCGCCCTCCGCTTCGCGGGCCGCGAGCTGCGCGGCGGCCTCGCGGGGCTTCGCATCTTCGTCGCCTGCCTCACCCTCGGCGTGGCGGCGATCGCGGGCGTGGGCTCGGCCTCGCGCTCGGTCGAGCGCGGCATCGACGCCGACGCCCGCGTCATCCTCGGCGGCGAGGTCGAAGTGAGCCAGCGCCTCGCCCCCATCGCACCCGCCGGGCTCGCCTGGCTCGAAGCGCACGCCGACATCTCCCGCACCACGGGGATGCGGGCCATGGCCCGGGCCGAGGTGGCGCCGGCGGCGGGCACCGGCGGCGGCCGGCCGGTCCTGGTGGAGCTGAAGGCGGTGGACGGGCATTACCCCCTCTTTGGCGAGATGCGCCTCGCGCCCGACCTACCGCTCGCCGATGCCCTCGCCGAGCGGGACGGCGCGTGGGGCGCGGTCGTCGAGCGCGCCGCCCTCGCCCGGCTCGGCATCGCGCTGGGCGAAGTGGTGCGCATCGGCGAGGCACGCTTCCGGATCGAGGCCCTGATCGAGGCGGAGCCCGACCGCGGCACCTCGCTCTTCACCCTCGGCCCGCGCGTCATGGCGGCGGCCGAAAGCCTCGCCGCCACCGGCCTGCTCCGGCCCGGCAGCCTGATCCGCTACAACTACCGCGCACGGCTGCCGGTGGGTGAGGACCCGGCGGCCTGGGTCGCGGCGCTGAGGGCCGCGTTTCCGGACACGGGCTGGCGCGTGCGCGGGCTCGGCGACGCCGCACCCGGCCTGCGCCACTGGCTCGGGCACATCCAGGTCTATCTCACCCTCGTGGGGCTGACCGCCCTCCTGGTCGGCGGCGTGGGTGTCGCCAACGCGGTCAGGTCCTATCTCGATGGCCGCGTCGCCACCATCGCCACCTTCAAGTGCCTGGGGGCCGATGGCGGCTTCATCTTTCGCGTCTATCTGGCCCAGATCCTGATCATCGCCTTGGTGGGCATCCTCCTTGGCCTCACTGTCGGGGCGCTGGCACCTTGGGTGCTCTCGGACCTCCTGGCCGATCGGCTCCACGTCGCCGGCCGGCCCGGCCTCTTCGCCGCCCCCCTCCTGCTGGCGGCGGGCTTCGGTCTGCTCACGGCCCTCGCCTTTTCGCTCTGGCCCCTCGCGAGGGCGCGTGAGGTGCCGGCGGCTGGCCTCTTCCGCGACCTGGTGGCCCCCGCCCGGCGCTGGCCCCGGGCACGCTACATGGCGGCGACGGCGGCGGCGGCCCTCGCCTTTGCCGGCCTGGCGGTCTGGGCCTCGGACGACCGCTGGCTCGCGGCCTATTTCGTGGTCGGCGCGGCACTCACCCTCTCGGCCTTCCGCGGCGCTGGGCACCTCCTCGCGCGCCTGGCGGCCCGGGCTAGCCGGTCGGAGAGAATCGTCCAGGGCCGGCCGGGCCTCAGGCTGGCGCTCGCCAACCTGCATCGGCCGGGGGCGCCGATGCCCCATGTCGTCCTCTCGCTCGGCATCGGCCTCACGGTGCTGGTCGCCGTGGCCCTGGTCGAGGGCAACCTGGCCGAAGAGCTTTCCGAGCGCATGCCGGTGGACGCGCCGGCCTATTACTTCATCGACATCCAGCCCGATCAGGTGGCGGCTTTCGACGAGACCGTCGGCGCCGTACCCGGCGTCACCCGGACCGAGCGCGTGCCGTCCCTGCGTGGGCGCATCGTGCGCGTGGCCGGCATCGCCATCGACAAGGCCGAGATTTCGCCCGACGTGGCCTGGATCACGCGCAGCGACCGCGGCCTCACCTACGCGGCCGCGCTGCCGCCCGGAACGGAGGTGGTGGCCGGGGAATGGTGGCCGCCTGGCTACGCCGGCCCGCCGCTGGTCTCGTTCGACGCCACGGCCGCACAGGGCATGGGCCTCGGCGTGGGCGACACCCTCACCGTCAACATCCTGGGCCGGGAGATCGAGGCCGAAATCGCCAACCTGCGGCGCATCGATTGGGCCCGCCTCGGCATCAATTTCGTCATGGTCTTCGCGCCCGGCGCGCTCGAAGCGGCCCCCCAGACCCACATCGCCACCGCCTATGTCGCCGACAAGGACGCCGAAGCGGCGCTCGAAGGTGCCGTGGCCGGGCGCTTCGCCAATGTCTCGGCCATCCGCGTCAAGGACGCGCTCGACGCCTTCGCGGCTCTCCTGGCCCGGATCGGCGGCGCGGTGCGGGTGGTGGCGGCGATTACCCTGGTCGTCGGCGCGCTGGTGCTCGCGGGGGCGGTGGCGGCGGGCCACCGCCGGCGCGTCTACGACGCCGTGGTGCTCAAGGTCCTCGGCGCCACGCGGCGGGACGTGCTGGGCGCCTATCTCGTCGAATACGGCCTCATCGGCCTGGCGACGGCGGCGATCGCGGCCCTCCTCGGCACAGTTGTCGCCTGGGCCGTGGTGACCCAGGCCATGAGCCTGGGCTGGCGCTTCATGCCGGGCGCCGTCCTTGCCGTGGCCGCGCTCTCGACCCTGTTCACGCTCGGGGCCGGATTCCTCGGCACCTGGCGCGCCCTCGGTCGCAAGCCCGCGTCCGTGCTGCGCAACGCTTGAGGGCCGGGGCATGGCGTTCGGCCTCGACCTCAAGCGCTTCGTGGCCGGCCTGGTGCGCGAAGGGCTGAGCGAGGAAGAAGCCTACCGCCAGGTCTACCGCCAGGACGACCTCTACAAGCCGGGGGCGGTGCGCGCGGGCCGGCCGGCGGCACCGGGGGCGGACCAATGCCCGATCTGCGGCACGGCGGCCGAGGCGTTCCTCCCCTTCGGCCTCGACAGCCGGCCGGGCGCCCAGTGCCCGTCCTGCGGCTCGGTCGAGCGGCACCGCATCATGTGGCTCTACCTCGAGGGCCGGACCGACTTTCTCACCCGGCGCCAGCGTGTCCTGCACCTGGCGCCCGAGCCCTGCATGGAGCCGCGCTTTCGCCGCCACCACGGGGCCGGCTACGTCACCCTCGATCGCTTCAACGCCTTCGTCGACGTGGAGGCGGACCTGAAGGCCCTGCCCTTCGCGGACGGGCGGTTCGATGTGGTGCTCGCGTCCCACGTGGTCGAGCATGTGGCCCAGGACCGCCCCGCGCTCGCCGAGCTCGCCCGCGTGCTCGTGCCCGGCGGCCGGGCCGCGGTCATGGTGCCCTTCGATCCCGACCGCGACACCTACGAGGACCCCGGGATTACCACGCCCGAGGGGCGCCTCGCCGCTTTCGGCCACCCCTTCCATTTCCGCATCTACGGCCGCGACCTGGTCGACAGGCTGGCGGCGGCCGGGCTCGAGGCGGACGTGCTGTCGTCCAGGGCCCTGTTCCCGCGCGCATGGCGCAAGCGCTTTCGCCTCAACAACAACCACCTGCTGGCCTGCCGCAAGCCCCCGTGATCCCGATCAGGCGTCGGCGCGCCGGCACCAGAACTGATACATGGATTCGAAGGCCGTGGGATGCTCGCGCTCGAACAGCGCCCAATTGTCGAGGTCGGTCATGCCGGCGTCATGGGCGAAGGCCCGCCGGTAGCGGCGCGGCATGTCCGGATCGCGAAAATGAAAGCCGAGGAAGTCGAGGCCAAGCGCCTCGCATGCCCTCTTGATGAAACCGAGGTCCATCTGGTGCTCGTGCTCGTGGATCAGCAGGTCGCGACAGCCGTTGAGGTAGTTGAAATCCGTAAACCTCGTGAGCGCGGACTGGGGCGACTCGGGCGGCTGGCCCATCACGAACTGGCGAAAGGCGCGTATGTTGTCGGGTGTTGGCGCGATTTTACGCTCGGTGATGATCGCGCGCGCATGCGCGACCGCGCCCCGGGCGGCCTTGGCGTACAAGGCAACCTTCATGACGCCGTGGGGGCGAGGCAATCGACCAGGACCTTCCAGGCCGCCAGGGGGTCCGCCATATGGTGCAGCACGCCGCCGCACTGGATATAGTCGAAGGCCGTGCCCAGGGCGGCGGCGTTCATGATGTCCCCATGTGCGAAGGTCGCGTTCGCGAGTCCCATCTCGCGGGCCTTGAAGAGCCCGTAGGCCAGGCTGGCGCGGCTGAGATCGAGCCTGGTTACCCTTGCGCCGCGATAGGTGAGCGCTGCTTCCGCCACCTCCCAGCCCGTGCCGCACCCCGCGATCAGCACGCCCACCGGGCCGTCGAGTGCGTCCGGAATGCGCGCGTGTGGCAGCCAGCTTCGTAGATGCATGGCCAGGGCAAGCGGGGCGACCCGATTGACCGAGGTCCAGCGGGGATAGGGAGCCTCCTTGTACTGGGCCCGGACGGCGCGGGAGATATCATCCGCCATCCCGCCGACAGACCGGATCCCGGCACCGAGCTTTCGTTCCTCGAGGGGCCGGAGGAGCGTGTGTTCGAGCAGGGGATGGAGCGGCCCGGGCCACCGTGCGATGTCCGTTGCCGCCAGTGCCTCCGCATGGGCCAGTGAGCGAAGCGGTGTGTAGAGGGCCAGCGTCGCCAGGCTCATGGCGGGCGGCATGGCGCCGTCCTCGAGCGCGCGCTCCACTTGCCGGCGCAGGCGCCGCTCCATGTCGCGCTCCTCCTCCCCGATTGCATAGACATGCCCGGCGTTGTGCGCTTGCAGGGCCAGGGGAACGACCCATGTCAATGCGTCGTCGGAGAGAGGTTGCCCGCCGGCGAGCGCGGCGAGGGCAACGTGGCGGAGGCTCGATACCAGCGCCTCGCTGTCGCGCCAGGGCAGCAGGCCGTGTTCGGCGGCCGCCAGGAACAGCGGGTCCGCGAGAAACCCGTCGAGGCCGCCGGAATCGAAGAGCATCGCGACCGCTTCCCCGTCGACCCCGGCCGTCCGGGCCAGCGCTTCGACCGACGGGTGGCGGACCAGGCACAGGCGCCAGGCGGCGTGGGCAAGCTCCTGGGACGCCACCCCGTCCCCGGTCAGCCAACGAAGCACGTGTCCGGTCAGCCAAGCCTGGGCCCGTGCCAACCGTTCCCCACCGGGGAGCGCGCCGATCAGGTCGAGCAACGCTGAACGGGCCTGGTGGTTGAGCGGGTCCTGGTCCAGGGCATGCTGGACACGGGTCAGAGCCTCCGCCGACGATGCCGGGCCGTCCGGGCCCGCCCATCGATCTTACGGGGTCCGATATTTACATATTTACATTGTGTGAATCCGGCTGTGAATCCGGCTGTGAATCCGGCGGCCGGGGCCTGCCCATGGTGCCGGCCCGTTTGCGTCGATTCATCCCACGCGACGCACCAACATTGATTTTTCGGTGCCAATGGCAATATCTTGAGGCAAGTCCGCTCACCAACCGAAAGGGATCCCGATGGCTATCGGTCCGCAAAACCGGACGGTCACACGCACAGTCGAAAGCGCCGCGATCGACGAGGGTCTGCGCGCCTATATGCTGCGCGTGTACAACTACATGGCGTCGGCGCTGGGCCTGACCGGCGTGGTCGCTTACGCGACCGCGAACACGGCGCTTAGGGAAGTGTTCTTCGTCGCTTCGCCGGCCGGCTATTCGGCCAACACCCTCGGCTTCATCGTCATGTTCGCGCCGCTCGCGCTGGTCTTCTTCTTCAGCTTCAAGATCGGCTCGATGCGCTCCACTACGGCGCAGGCGGTATTCTGGGTCTTCGCCGGCCTCATGGGCCTGTCGCTGTCCTCGATCCTCCTCAACTTCACGGGCGCCAGCGTGGCCCGGGTGTTCTTCATCACCGCCGCAACCTTCGGCGCCATGAGCCTCTATGGCTACACCACCAAGCGCGACCTCTCGGGCTGGGGCTCGTTCTTGTTCATGGGGCTGATCGGCGTCATCCTCGCGAGCATCGTTAACGTCTTCCTGGCGAGCTCCGCGCTCTACTTCGCCATCTCGGTGATCGGCGTGCTCGTCTTCGTCGGGCTCACGGCCTACGACACCCAGAAGATCAAGGAGATGTATCTCGTATCGGACGGCGAGGAGGTGATGACCAAGAAGGCCATCATGGGCGCCCTCCGGCTCTATCTCGACTTCATCAACCTGTTCATTTTGCTGGTCCAGCTCTTCGGCGTGCGACGCTAGGCGGGATCGGGCATCCAAGGCGTTGAAGCCCGGGGCCTCGCTCCGGGCTTTTTCTTGGGTGTTTCAGGGCCGGCGGGCGATGAAATCGATCTCGACCATGGCCCCCCCGGGCGAGGGCCGTCACACCGACACAGGTGCGCGCGGGCCGCCGGCCAGGGGCGAAGTAGGTTTCGTAGACGGCGTTCGCCGGCGCGTAATCGCGCTCGAAATTGACCAGGAAGACCCGGGCCGAGACCACGTGCTCGAACCCGAGCCCGGCGGCCTCGAGCACGATTCCGAGATTTTGCATGGTGCGGTGCGTCTCGTCCTCGATATTGTCGGGGATGGGGGCCGAGTCGTCCCCCGGGGTCATGCCGAACTGGCCCGTGAGGAAGACCCAGCCATCGACTTCGACGAAGTGGCTGTAGGGGGCGACCGCAAGGGCGGCGCCCTCGACCATGCTGAAGACCGGCGTTCCCATGGCGCTCACACCCTTCCCTTGCGACCGGCCGGCGGGGCTCAGTCCTGGGCGCGGGCCAGGATCATGCTGAGCTGCGAGAGCGGCCGGCCCGTCTCCGCCGCCCAGGCGTTGAAGACGGCCTGCACGCGCGCGCGGTCCTTCTTGCCGCCGGGCTTGCGCTGAAGCGCTCCGGCCGCGATCAGCGCTGCGATCACAGGGGGCGTCAGGATGAAGGTATCCTTGCCCGCCATGCGCAGGAAATAGGCCCCCGAGTTGCCGCCCAACTGGCTGAAGCGCGCCGCGAGGTCCGCCCACAGGCCCGTCACGTCCGCGCCCGGCCAGTCGGCGAGATAGGCGCCGAAGCCGCCATGCGCCTCGCTGATGGCGATCATGGCGGCGGCGTTGGCGGCGACGGCGCGGAGCTTGCCGTAATGGCGGATGATCCGCCGGTCGCCCATGAGCTTCTCGATATCCTCGTCGCTCATGGCCCGGATGCGGTGCGGGTCGAAACCGTGGAACACCGTCTCGAAGGCGGGCCACTTGCCGTCCACGAGCGCGTGCTTGAGCCCGGCGCGAAAGATGCGCAAGCACATCAGCGAGAGGTAGCGGTCGTCCGCCACCGCGCGCAGCGCCGACGCCGTCCTGGGCCGCGGCAGCACCGAATCGAGGGCGGCTTCACCGCCCGCGCGCGCCACCGCCCGGGCGAGGATGGGGCCGAACGGGATCAAAGCCTCATTCCGCCGCCGCGGCCGCCTCGCGGCGCAGCTCGCCGCTCATGATCCGTTCGGTGATATCGCGACCGAAGGCGAAATTGAGGTCCCGGTCGGCCTCGGGCGTGGCCGCGGGGGGAACGGGCTTGACAGTATTGTGGGCATAGGTGAGGAGCGGCCCGGCGCCCCCGTCGCGCACGACGCCCTTGGGATCCTTTCCGGCCTTGACGGCGCGGATGCCGTCGCGCAACAGGCCGCGGTACATGCTCACCCCCCGATCCGTGCCGCCCAGATGCTCGCGCGCGTGGGCGTGGATTGGGCCCTGGCTCACCCAGACGTCCCAGTCGCCCGGCGCGCGTTGGCGCTCCGTATAAGAGCGATTGCCTGTCTGGGTATCCATGTTCCCGGCCGGATCGAGGGCCAGGTCGCCGGCTCGCGCCTTGCGGTCCAGATAGCCGTTCATGCCCTCCTGGCCCACGTTCTCGTCATCGTCGTACCAGCCGATCGTCCAACAGCTCGTATCGTCGATCGGCACCGTCCAGTTGGTGACGCCGCCACGCCGGTCGAAGGTCACCTCCTCCTCGGCGTCCTCGACCCCGGCAACCCGGGCGATGTTGGGCAGGATCATGTCGTTCGACCGCAGGTAGAGCATGCCGTTCCAGCGCCGGACGGTAATGTACATCATGCCCACCGGCGTCTCCCGCCACTCCAGGCTCGGGACCACGCCCATCACCCCGGTAAACTGGACGCCGAACAGCCGGGTATGGAGGAAGGTGATGTGCACCGGGTCCATTTCGTTCTCCCGGACCTGCAGCCAGTTGCAGGGCGAGTGCTGCTTGTCGGGGATCAGACGGTTCCCGGGCCGCGCGAACAGGTCGTAGATGGGGAAGGCAGGCTTTTTCTCCGGCGGCCCCATATAGGCGAAGACGAGGCCCTCGTGCTCATGCACCGGATAGGCGCCCTGCCAGATCTTCTGCTTGATACGGCTCTCGGGCGGCTCGCCCGGCGTATCGAGGATTCGCCCGTCCACGTCGAACTGCCAACCGTGGTAGCAGCAGCGGATGCCGCACTCGACGATCTTGCCGAATTCGAGCGAGGTGCCCCGGTGGCAGCAGCGTCGCTCGAGGAGGCCGACCCGCCCGCCGCCGTCGCGGAACACCACCAGATCCTCTCCCAGGATACGGACGGCGACCGGCAGGTCCTCAAGCTCGGCGGAGAGGGCGACGGGCTGCCAGAAGCGGCGCAGGTACTCCCCACACGGCGTGCCGCGCCCGACTTGGGTCAGCTCCTCGTCGACTTTGTGGGTAAGCTTGCTGTTGTAGGCGCCGTAAGGCTCCTTGAGCGTCTTGGCCCGCTTTAGCATGGCCAGCTCCTCCCCCATGGGTCGATTTCGTTCGAAGACCCCAATGTTAGCGCATTTTCCAATCGCGGGGTATCGTCCTCGGGCTCGCGCAATGGAGACGCGAGTGCCCGACGGCACGGGGCGCCGAAGCGCCGGCGGGCCGGGGGTGCGGCGGGCGTGGGTGCGCCGGCTATCGCGCCGGCACCGATTTCCGGTGGTGCGGCCGTCGGCATGGCGCTCGGATCGTTATGGGGTATGCTCGATTGCCAGGCCGTGCTGTTGGCCACGGTTATTGTCCATTGCCCGGCGCTTCCGTTATGATCCGTCCCTGGTGGGAGGGGCTGGAAGCTTATTTGGGAGTACTGGCGTTTCATGATTGGTATGCCCGACATGCGGCGAGTCCTCACGATCGTAACCGCGACCGCTGCCTTGCTGGCGCTCGTTTCCTGCGAGAAAGGCGATGTTTTGCCGGGTCAGGTGGGTGGCACGGAGGGTACCGACGGCTACACCCACTTCGGCACCGCGCCCGCCGGTGGGGTCACGGGTCCGACCGCAGTAAACGGGTTTCTGTGGCGTGCGAGCCTCGATACCGTATCCTTCATGCCGCTGGCGTCCGCCGACGCCTATGGCGGGGTGTTGATCACGGATTGGTACGCACCGCCCGAGACGCCCGCGGAGCGCTTCAAGATCAATATCTTCGTCACCGGGGCGCAGCTCAGGCCCGATACCCTTCGAGCCGTCGTGTTCCGGCAGACGAGAGACGCGACTGGGGCCTGGATCGACGCCACGGTCGAGCCGAGCACGGCGCGTGGGCTCGAGGATACGGTCCTGACCCGCGCGCGCCAGCTTCGGGCCGAGGCCGTCGCCCAGTGAGACGCGGCACTCTCCGGCTGCTTCGGCGCGACACGCATTGGCGCGCGCCGGAGGCGCGTGCCACCGTGAAAGGTCGATCCAACCCATGACCCGGTACGACTTCGCCGCGACCGAAGCCGCCTGGCGCCGGCGGTGGGCCGAGGATGAGACCTTCGCTGTTCGTGAGGATCCTGACTGCACGCCCTATTATGTTCTTGAAATGTTCCCCTATCCATCGGGGCGCATTCACATGGGGCACGTGCGCAACTACACATTGGGGGACGTGCTTGCCCGTTACAAGCGCGCGCGTGGCTTCAACGTGCTGCACCCGATGGGCTGGGACGCCTTCGGCATGCCGGCGGAGAATGCCGCGATCGAAGCCGGCGTCCATCCCGCGACCTGGACCTTGGACAATATCCGCAACATGCGGGATCAGCTCAAGCTGATGGGCCTGTCCTACGACTGGTCTCGGGAGATCGCCACGTGCGCGCCGGATTATTACCGCCATGAGCAGAAGATGTTTTTGGATTTTCTCGAGGCCGGGCTCGCCTATCGCCGCGAGTCCTGGGTCAATTGGGATCCTGTCGAGGGGACCGTGCTCGCCAACGAACAAGTCATCGACGGGTGTGGCTGGCGCTCGGGCGCGCCCGTCGAAAGACGCTTGCTGCCCCAATGGTTCCTCCGGATCACGGCATACGCCGACGATCTTCTGAAGACCCTGGCATCGCTCGACCGATGGCCCGAAAGGGTTCGCCTCATGCAGGCGAACTGGATCGGCCGCTCGGAAGGCGCCTTCATGAGTTTCGATATGAAAGGGCGCGACGATCGCCTGGAGGTCTTCACCACCAGGCCCGATACGATTTTCGGGGCCAGCTTTTGTGCGCTTTCTCCAAACCACCCCCTGGCGGACGAGCTGGCCGCCGGCGACCCGGCGATCGCGGCGTTCATCGCCGAGGCCAATAGTCTGGGGACCAGCGAGGCGGCGATCGAGACGGCCGAGAAGCGAGGCATCGATACCGGCCTGCGCGCGCGCCACCCGTTTCTCCCGAACGTCGAGCTGCCCATCTATATCGCGAGCTTCGTGCTCATGGAGTACGGGACCGGTGCGATCTTCGGTTGCCCCGGCCACGATCAACGCGATCTTGATTTTGCCCGCAAATATGCCCTGCCCGTCATTCCCGTCGTTTGCCCCGCGGATGTCGACCCGGCCAGCTTCGAGATCGGCGACGAGGCCTATCTCGGCGACGGCGTGCTGATCAATTCGTCGTTTTTGGATGGGCGGGACGTGGATGCCGCCAAGCGGGAGGCGATCCGCCGCCTTGGTATGGCCGGTATGGGCCGCAAGGCCGTGACCTATCGTCTCCGCGATTGGGGGGTCTCGCGTCAGCGCTATTGGGGCTGCCCCGTGCCGGTCATCCATTGTCCGGCCTGCGGCTTGGTGCCGGTGCCGGAATCGGCGCTACCCGTGACTCTGCCGGAGGACGTGCGGTTCGACCGCCCGGGAAACCCCCTCGAGCGCCACCCGACCTGGAAGCTCGTGAGCTGCCCGAAATGCGGTGGCGGCGCCGAGCGCGAGACCGACACGTTCGACACGTTCTTTGAATCCTCTTGGTATTTCACCCGGTTTTGCTCGCCTCATTCAGACCTTGCTTTCGAGCGCGCGGCAGTGGATTACTGGCTTCCGGTCGATCAATATATCGGTGGGATCGAGCACGCCGTTCTGCATTTACTCTATTCGCGCTTTTTCGTGCGGGCTCTGACTGCGTGCGGGTATCTCGACTTGAAGGAGCCGTTCGCCGGCCTCCTGACCCAGGGCATGGTGTGCCATGAGACCTACCGCGCTCCCGGCGGCGAGTGGTTGGTGCCCGAGGAAGTCAGGCGACTTCCGGATGGCAAGGTCGTGCGTATCGCCGATGGGTCCGAGATCCAGGTCGGGCGTTCGGAGAAAATGAGCAAATCACGCAAGAATGTCGTCGATCCCGATGCCATCATTCGAGAGTATGGCGCGGATACGGCGCGATTGTTCATGTTGTCGGACAGCCCGCCCGAACGCGACCTGGAATGGACGGAAGCGGGCGTCGAGGGGGCTTGGCGCTATCTCAATCGACTCTTCCGCCTGGTCGCCGATCCTCCCGTCGAGCTGCCGGACCGAGACGCGCCGCGGCCGCGCGATATGAGCCCGGCCGCGTTGGACGCGGAGCGCGCCGTGCATAAGACCATTGCCGGCGTGACGGCGGACCTCGAGAGGTTCCGGCTCAATCGCGCGGTTGCCCGTGTGCGGGAGCTCACCAACGCGGTCGCCGATCTGGGCGGGGACACTGGTGAGCCCTGGGTCTTGCGGTTGGCATGCGAGTCCATCGCCAAATTGATCGGGCCCATGGTCCCGCACCTGGCGGAGGAGATGTGGTGTCGGCTCGGCCACCAAACACTGCTCGCGGATACCGCTTGGCCCGAGGCCGACGCCGCGCTCGTTGTCGACGAAACCGTAACCATGGCCGTGCAGGTCAATGGCAAGTTGCGGGGAACTTTGGAGTTACCGCGTGATTTGGATCGCGACGAGGCCGAGGCCGAGGCGATTCGCGTGCCCGGCGTAGGCCGGGCCATTGCCGGAAAAGTGGTGCGCAAGGTCATCGTCGTGCCCAATCGAGTGATCAATGTGGTGGTTTAGAGCCGCGGCGATCTTTTCGATCGCCATTGTAATGGCCGGTTGCGGCTTCCAGTCACTCTACGGGGAATCGAGTACCCAAGACGTGGACGGGGATCTCGCGGCGATCAAGATCACCCTGATTGCGGATCGTATTGGCCAACAGCTTCACAACACGCTCCAGGACGGTCTGAATCCCAGGGGCAAACCAGCCCGGCCCCTCTATACGCTCCAGGTAAAGCTGATCGAATCCATCGAGGAGCTGGCGATTCGCCAGGACGAGACCGCAACCCGTTCGAACTTGAGCCTACGCGCCGACTTCGAATTGCTGGCCACGAGCGACAGCGCGGTTCTGGTCTCCGGCATCAGCCTTTCGACCACCAGCTACAATATTCTGTCCTCGGAATTCGCCACCCTGTCGGCCCTTGCCGATGCCAGGCGCCGCGGTGTTCGCGTCCTGGGCAACGACATCAAAACGCGGCTGAGCTTGTATTTCAAGAGCCACCGCGGATGAGCGCCGGCACGGTTGGTGGACCATGAAAATCGCGGCCGGCCGTGCTGATGCTTTCGTCGCGGCACCCGATGAGAGCGCTCGGGCGGTGTTGGTTTACGGTCCCGATACCGGCCTCGTTCGGGAGCGCACGGTAGCGCTGATTCGGTCGGTGGCCGGCGATACGGGCGACCCGTTCCGGGTCTGCGAATTGACCGGTGCCGCGTTGCGCGCGGACCCTGCACGACTCGCCAGCGAGGCCGGGGCCTTGTCCATGACAGGTGGGCGGCGCGTGGTCTGCGTCTCCGACGCAACCGATGCGTTGGCCGCCGGTGTCGAGCGTCTCCTTGCCGACGGTTCTTGGGAGGCCCTTGTGATCGTTAGCGCCGGCGAGCTGGCCCCCCGATCCAGTCTGCGTAAGCTGTTCGAGGGGTCGAAGGAATCGGCCGCGTTGGCGTGTTATCAGGATGACGGTGCCGCTCTTTCCGCCGTCGTCCAATCGACCCTTGGGCAATCGAATATCACCGCCTCGAGGGAGGCGATTTCCTATCTCATGGGCCGTCTGGGCGTCGACCGGCAGGTGACGCGGCGCGAGCTCGAGAAACTGGCGCTTTATGTGGGCCAGGACGGCACCGTCGATCTCGAGGCCGCCGAATTGATCGTGGGGGACAGTGCCGGCCGGTCGCTTGACGACGTCGTATTCGCCGCCGGGTCCGGCGATCGAGCGACACTCGATCTTGCTCTCGTTCAAGCCGTGCAGGAAGGAATCAGTCCCGTGGCCGTGCTTCGGGCCGCATCACGTCATTTCGAGAGACTGCTGCGGGCGGCCGATATGCTCTCGACCGGTGCGACCATTGACGGCGCCATGAAGGCGCTTCGACCGCCTGTATTCTTCAAGCGGATCGATCAGTTTGGCGAACAGGTCCGGCGTTGGGGCCGGCCGCAGCTCGTTGCCGCGCTCGACCGTCTCATGGAGGCCGAGCTCCGCTGCAAGACCACCGGCGCGCCCACCGAAGCCCTATGCGGGAGGGCCTTGTTCGAGGTCGCCCAGGTCGGAATTCGCAGCGCGAGGTAGCGCCCGCGCGTCGAGCGGCGGCCGTCAGATCGGTGCGCGTTGGCTCAGGCGCTGAACCACTTCGTCGAGTTGTTCGAGGGACTGGTACCGAATGATCATTTCACCGGCCTTGCCGCGGCTTTGTATTGCGACCACGAGGCCCAGGCGGATGGAGAGCTCCCGTTCGAGCGCCAATGTGTCGACGTCCTTCGCGGGCTTCGGGCTCGAGGCGGACCCTCGCGTGCGCGCTGCACCCTTGCCGGCCTGGACCAGCTGTTCCGTCTGGCGGACATTGAGGCCGCCGGTTACCACGCGCCGTGCGAGCGCCCCTGGATCATCGGCGTTCAGCAGCGCCCGCGCATGCCCCACGGTCAGGTCGCCACGATCGAGTAGAGCTTTCACTTCTTCGGGTAGGCTGAGGAGACGCAGCATGTTGGCGACATGGCTGCGGCTCTTGCCGATCACCTTCGCCAAATCTTCCTGGGTATGGGCGAATTCCGTCATGAGTCGGCGGTAACCCGCCGCCTCTTCGAGCGCAAGCAGGTCCTGGCGTTGAACGTTCTCGATGATGGCGATCTCCAGCGCGTCGCCGTCCGTCAGATGCTTGATAATGACCGGGATCTCGTGCAGCCCCGCTTCCTGGGCCGCGCGCCAGCGACGCTCGCCCGCGACGATCTCATAGTTGTTCGGATCGTCGGGGTGGCGGCGCACCAATATGGGCTGCAGCACGCCTCGCTCCCGAACCGAGGCCACCATCGCCGCCATGTCGTCGGCCGCGAAATTGCGCCGGGGCTGGAAACCTCCGGGCAGAATTCGGGCGATCGGTACGGTCTTGTTGGCGCGAACGGAATCGAGCTGCGCGTAATCCTCCCCCTCGTCGCCGAGCAGCGCCGAGAGGCCCCGCCCCAGATTGCGCCGGGGGTTCTCCTCGCCGATCACGATCGTGCCGCCGACTCGCGGCGCAGCACTTCGCTGGCCAGATGGACGTAAGCCTGCGCGCCGGGGCAATGGAGATCGTAGAGCAGCACCGGCTTGCCGTGCGAGGGGGCCTCGGATACGCGGACGTTGCGCGGGATCACCGTATTGTAGACCTTGTCACCAAAATGTTCCCGGACGTCGTTTGCAACCATTTCACACAAGTTGTTGCGTTTATCGAACATCGTCAACACTACACCTTGAATCTCGAGGCGGGGATTGAAGGCGCGCCGAACCCGTTCGATAGTGCGCACCAGGTGGCTGAGGCCTTCGAGGGCATAGAATTCACACTGCAGCGGCACCAGCACCGCGTCCGCCGCCACGAGGGCGTTGAGGGTGAGGAGCCCGAGGGCCGGTGGGCAGTCGATCAAGATATAATCCCACCGTGCAAGCTCGGGCGCGAATGCGAGGTCCAGCCTGAACTCCCGCCGAGAGAGGTTGGCCAGTTCCAGCTCCGCCCCGGAAAGATGGACCGAGGAGGGTATGACGCTGAGTTTGGGCACGGCCGTGGCCACGATGGCCTTCTCCATCGCCATGCCGTCGATCAGAATATTGTAGCTGCTGAGTGTCCGCTCCTGGCGCTCGATTCCGAGTCCGGTGCTGGCATTGCCCTGCGGGTCGAGATCGATCACCAGGACCGCCTTGCCGACGGCCGCGAGCGCGGTGCCCAGATTGACGGCGGTCGTGGTCTTGCCGACCCCGCCCTTTTGGTTGGCGACCGCCATGACCCGGGCATTCATCGGCGGCGCGCCGTCCGCGCCCGTCGGCCGGCTCGCGGTCGTGGTATCAGTCATGCCTTGGGACCTTGATTGCGAGAATGACACCCTCCGCATTGGATCGGCTGGAGGCGCGAGTCATTGGAAGTCTCCATCTTTTTCGCGCCGCGGTCAATTCGCGATCGACATCGCGCCCCTTGTGAAACAGGAGGCGGCCGCCGGGCGCCGCGAAGGGCAGGGCGAGCTCGAGCAGCGCGTCCAAGGGGGCCAGGGCGCGGGCGGTCACTATGCCGAACGGCCGAACCGGAATCTCGCTGATGCGCGCGGTCAGAATCGTCACCGGGCATGCGGTGACTCGCGCGGCCTCCCTCAAAAACGCGGCCTTCCGGGCATCGGACTCGACGAGGTTGACATCGGGTACGCCGAGGACCGCCAACACGAGCCCCGGGAATCCCGCGCCACTGCCGAGATCGATCAGGCCCGGTGGACGCTCGGGGGGGATCAAGTCGAGGAGTTGCGCCGAATCGAGAAAATGGCGCCGCCACGGGTCCCTCAGGGTCGACGGGCCCACCAGATTGATCGCGGCCTGCCATCGCCGCAGCAACTGCTCATACGCCGACAATCGCGCCAGTGTTTCACGTGAAACACTGGTAAGCGATTGAAATTCCCCAATACTCAGGGGTCGTGACACGCGCGGGTGGGCGCGGGGCCGGGTGCGCGCCGGACATGGCGGAGAAGCGCTATCAGCGCCGCCGGCGTGATACCCGGAACCCGCGACGCGGCCCCGAGCGTGCCGGGCCGGGTTCGGGCCAGCCTTTCCTTGGCTTCATTGGACAGGCCCCCGACGACACCGTAATCCAAGGACTCCGGCAGCCGCAGGGCCTCGTCGCGTCGGAACGCGGCAATGTCCTCCGACTGGCGCTCCAAATACACGGCGTAACGTGCCTCGATCGCCAACTGCTCGGCGACGTCTTCACGAATGTTCCCAACGTCTGGCCATATCGCGCTCAAGGGCGCCAGATCGATTTCCGCATGGGCCAGAAGCTGTGCAGCCGTGCGGCGCACCCCGTCCTGGCGCACGTTGAACCCATGTCGCTCCAGAGCCGCGGGGCTGGCGGAGAGCCCGGCCACCAACCGTCGCCCAGCTTGCAACGCCGCGTCCTTCCGCCCATATGCCGAAGCACGGACCGAGCCAACGCAGCCGACGGCGATACCGCGTGGTGTCAGTCGCAGATCCGCGTTATCGGCCCGTAAGCTCAACCGGTATTCCGCGCGGGAGGTAAACATTCGGTAGGGCTCGTCGACGCCCTGTGCGATCAAGTCGTCGATCAGCACCCCGATATAGGCCTGCGCCCGATCGAGAACGAAATCCGCCGCCCCGCCCAGGGAAAGCGCCGCGTTGAGGCCGGCGATGATACCCTGGGCGGCCGCCTCCTCGTAGCCGGTCGTCCCGTTGACCTGACCCGCGAGATAGAGGCCCGAAACCTTGCGGGTCTCCAGAGTCGGCCGCAACTCCCTCGGATCGACATAATCATACTCGATGGCATAGCCGGGGCGAAGCATGGCCGCGCGTTCCAGTCCCGGAATACTCGCCAGCATGGCACGTTGCGCATCCTCCGGCAGGGAGGTCGAAATACCATTGGGATAGACCGTGTGATCCTCGAGCCCCTCGGGCTCGAGAAAGATCTGATGCCGCGTACGATCGGGAAACCGCACCACCTTGTCCTCCACGGACGGGCAGTACCGTGGTCCCCGACCCTCGATCGCGCCCGCATGAATGGCCGCACGCCGTAAATTATTGCGAACGATCTCGTGGGTGCGCGGGGTCGTCCCGGTGATATGGCAACAAATCTGCGGCGTCGAGATCGATTCGGTCAAATAGGAGAACGGTTTCGGCGGGTCATCCCCAGGTTGGGCCGCCAATGCGGCCCAGTCGATGGTCCGCCCGTCGAGACGCGGCGGCGTCCCGGTTTTGAGACGCCCGCGTGAGAACCCGAGCCGCTGCAGGGTCCGGGCCAGGCCGACGCTCGGGGCCTCGCCCGCGCGCCCGGCCGGGATGGAGGTCGCGCCTATATGGACCATCCCGCGCAGGAACGTCCCCGTCGTCACCACGACCCGCGGCGCGTGGATAGCCTTGCCACCGGCGATCACCACGCCGGTGACGCCCCCCCCGGGCCCCATGCTCACATCCTCGACGGCGCCCTCCGACAAGGTAAGGTTGGGCTGCTCCCGCAGAATCGCCCGCACCGCCCGGCGATAGAGCCTTCTGTCAGCCTGCGCCCGGGGGCCACGGACCGCCGGTCCCTTGCCGCGATTGAGGATGCGGAACTGGATGCCCGCGCGATCGATGGCCCGACCCATCACCCCGTCCAAGGCGTCGATTTCCCTGACCAGGTGACCTTTCCCAATCCCGCCTATGGCCGGATTGCAGGACATCTCACCGATCGTCTCCAGCCGATGGGTCAGCAACACCGTACGCGCACCCACCCGCGCCGCCGCCGCCGCCGCCTCACACCCGGCATGGCCCCCGCCGACCACGATGACGTCGTATCTTTCCATGCCTGAAAACCTACCCATTGCCGGTCGCGCCGTCAAAGCACCGATTCCATGTTTCACGTGAAACATTACTTCCCGATGCAGAACTCCGCGAAGATCGAATCGAGGACATCCTCGACATCCACGCGCCCGGTCAGACGCCCGAGCGCTCGGCCCGCCAGGCGCAACGCCTCCGCCCTCAGCTCAACCGCGCCCGCGATGCGGGCATGTGACAGATTCCCGTTCACCTCCTCCAGAGCGGCCCGCTGGCGCCGGCGACTCAACACCAGGCCGCCGTCCCCCGCCATCCGCTCCGCCGCCGCCACCCGCACCAAATCGACCAGGGCCGCCATGCCCTCACCGGTCCGCGCGGATACGCGCGCTCTCCAAGGCCCAGCAACTTCACGCCTATCGGGTGGCATCAAGTCGATCTTGTTCAAAACCGCGATAGAATCGTCATCCCCCGCGCCCACACCGTCCCACGGACACGGGCCACCGGTCCCTTCCGTCGCATCGAATACCACAATTCTAATATCGGCCATGTCCGCCCGGGCGCGGGCGCGGCGAACGCCTTCCATCTCCACGGCATCCCGCGCCTCGCGAATACCCGCCGTGTCCGCGATCGTGACAGGGAAGCCATCGAGGTCCAGATGAACCTCGATCACGTCCCTGGTCGTGCCCGCCGTCGCCGCGACGATCGCCACATCCCTTCGCGCCAACCCATTCAACACGCTCGACTTTCCCACGTTCGGCGCGCCCACAATGGCGACATACAGCCCATCGCGCAAGCGCTCTCCCCGCCGCCGGTCATCGAGGAACACACCGATCTCCCGCTCGAGAGCCGATATCTCGGCCACCACACCGGCCTCGATATCCCCACCCAGATCGTCGTCCGGAAAATCGATTTCCGCCTCCAGCCGCGCCAGGCTGGTCACAAGCCGCCCGCGCCATCCGTCATACAGGCGGCCCAGCTCGCCACTGGTCTCACGCAGGGCCAGACGCCGCTGGGCCGCCGTCTCGGCGCCCACCAAATCGGCCAGCCCCTCGACTTCCGTAAGATCCAGCCGCCCGTTCTCGAAAGCGCGCCGCGTGAATTCCCCGGCCTCCGCCAGACGCAAGCCCCGGCACACCGACAGGGCTTCCAAGACCCCATCGACGACCGCCCGGCCACCATGGACCTGGAGCTCCGCCACGTCCTCTCCCGTGACACTGCCCGGGCCGGGAAACCACAGCACCAGCCCTTCGTCGAGTATTTCGCCGGTCACCGGCATTCGCAGCCGCCGCAGGGCAGCCCGCCGCGCCGGCGGCGGCGCCCCGCCGGTCAGGGCCCGCACCGCCGGCCCAGCCTCAGGCCCCGATATCCGGATGACCGCGACGCCGGCCCGGCCCGCGCCACTCGAAAGCGCGAAGATCGTCCCGTCATGCCACACGGCTTCGCCTCGACCCTGGCCCGTGTCCCGCGCGCGGTGCTATCCCTTCGGCGGACCGTCCTCGGGCCGCAACAGCAAACGCTCCACCCGCCCGTCCTCAACCAGGTGTGTTTGCAGAATCTCGTCGAGGTCGGCGCGCGTTCGGTAGGAATACCAGACCCCTTCCGGATAGATCACCATCGTGGCGCCCAGCTCGCACCTGTCGAGGCAGCCGGCGCCGTTGATCCGCACGGTCTCCAACCCGAGCTTTTTCGCCTTATTCTTGAGGTAGGTGCGAAGCTTGACCGCGTCCTTCGCCGCGCAACATCCGCGCGGGTGGTCCCCCGGCCGCTCGTTGGTGCAGCAAAAGACGTGGCGGCTATAATAGGGCCCAGGATCGGTCGCACGCGCACTCACGAGCCCGGCTCCCCGCCGGGCCCTTGATTGGCGGCCCCGCCCCAGAGGGTCTTGCGCAGCTCCTCCCACCCCTTGATGCCGGTCGGCAGCCACATCTCCATCATGGCCTGTGGATCCATGGCGGCGACCCGGCGCCGAATCGCCTCACCGATCTCACCCATCAGCGCCTCTTGCATGGGCCTAACGTCCGGCAGGCCGAAAAAGCCGCGGGCCTCCTCGGGCGAACATTCGATATCGATTGTGATCTTCATCGGCCCCTTCCCAATCCCAACGGAACATAGCATCTTGTGGTTCGGCCCCACGTTACTGCTACCCTATGCCAAGCCCCCTAGGCGCGCAATCTTTGGGCCGCGCGAATCGCCCGGAAACCATCCATGACCGAAAATCTCCTCGCCACGGAAACCAGTCCCTACCTCCTCCAGCACAGGAGCAACCCAGTGCATTGGCACCCTTGGGGCAAGGCCGCCCTGGCGGAGGCCGGGCGCCGCAATGTCCCCATCCTGCTGTCGGTCGGCTATGCCGCCTGCCACTGGTGCCACGTCATGGCCCATGAGAGCTTCGAGGATGACGAGACCGCCGCCTTGATGAACGCGCTCTTCGTCAACATCAAAGTCGATCGCGAGGAGCGCCCCGACCTCGATGCGATCTATCAGGGCGCCCTCGCCCTCCTCGGCGAGCACGGCGGCTGGCCCCTGACCATGTTTCTCAATCATTCCGGAGAGCCCTTCTGGGGCGGAACTTATTTCCCACCGGCCCCGCATTACGGGCGTCCCGCCTTCAAGGATGTCCTCCTGCGCATCTCAGAGATTTATAGAGACCAGCCCGAGAACGTCAGCCAAAATGCCGATACTCTTGTCAAGGCATTGAAAACGCAGTCTGAACTGCCCTCGGGCGAGGCGATCTCAGCCGCGGTCACGAACCACATCGCCGAGCGCCTGCTGCGCGAAGTCGACACCCTGAACGGGGGCATCGGCGGCGCCCCCAAGTTTCCCCAGCCCGCCATCCTCGATCTCTTCTGGCGCGCCCATGGGCGCACCGGGAACGGCGCCTTTCGCGACGCCGTCCTCTTGACCCTCGAACGGATGAGCCAGGGCGGCATCTACGACCATCTCGGCGGCGGCTTCGCGCGCTATACGGTCGACGCGATTTGGCTCGTGCCTCATTTCGAAAAAATGCTCTACGACAATGCCCAGCTGATCGATGTCCTCACACTCGCCTGGCAGGACACCAGGCATCCTCTTTTCGCCGCCCGGGTCCACGAGACCGTCGCCTGGGCGGAACGCGAGATGCTGATCCGGGAAGGCGCCTTTTCCGGGTCACTCGACGCCGACAGCGATGGCGAGGAGGGCAAGTACTACGTCTGGGACGAGGACGAGATCGACGCTCTCCTCGGCGAAAATTCTGTCGCCTTCAAGGCCGCATACGACGTCACGGCCACCGGCAACTGGGAAGGCCGCAACATCCTCAATCGGCGCAACGATGCCGGCCCCACGAACCCGGACCGCGAGACCATGCTGTCCCAATGCCGCGAGCGTCTGTTGCGGGCGCGCGAGGACCGCATCAGGCCAGGGCTCGACGACAAGGTCCTCGCCGATTGGAACGGCCTCATGATCGCCGCCCTGGCCAACGCCGGCGCCGTGTTCGACCAGCCGCGATGGATCGCGCTGGCCGCAGGCACATTCGAATTCATACGCGATTCCATGACCGTGGCCAACCGGCTCCGCCATGGCTGGCGCGCTGGCCGCGCCAGCCATCCCGCGACCCTCGAGGATTATGCAAACCTGATCCGGGCGGCCCTGCTCCTCCACGAGGTCACTGGCGATGGCGCCTATCTCGATCAGGCCGAGGCTTGGGCCGAGACCACCCACGCGCACTATTGGGACGCCGACGCCGGGGGTTATTTCCTTGCCGCCGACGATACCGACGACCTGATCGCGCGCACCAAGACGGCCCTCGACAATGCGGTGCCCTCTGGTAACGGTGTCATGGTCGCCGCCCTCGCCCGCCTCTTCTACCTTACCGGCCGCGAAGACTACCGCGCGCGGGCGGAGGCATGCATACGCGCTTTCTCGGGCGAGCTCGAGCGCAATGTCTTCCCCCTTGCGACCTTTCTCAACGCGAGCGGGTTGCTCGATGACGCTCTTCAGATCGCCATCATCGGCGCGAGAGAGAGTGCAGATACACAGGCCCTCCTTCGCGCGGTCTACGACATCTCACTGCCGGGCCGGGTCCTCCAGGTCTGCCCACCGGACGAGGAGCTCCCGCCCGGCCATCCGGCCCATGGCAAGGCGCGGATCGGCGGCCGCGCCACGGCTTATCTGTGCCGGGGACAGACCTGCTCCCTGCCCGTGACCGAGCCTGCGGACCTAGCGCGAGCGCTCGGCGACGGATAGGGCGCCACCACCGTGGCGGCACGGCTTCCGGCCCTCTGGAGAATGCCCTAACCTTCCCCCATGTCCGCGCTCTCCTTCGACACCCCCGTCGGCTGACTCGCGATCCATGAGCTCGGGGGGGCCATCGCGCGTGTCACCTGGGGCGACGTTCGTCGTCGTGGGCCGGCGAGCGCGCTGCTCGCCGCGGCCCGGGATCAGATAGACGCCTATTTCGCCCGCCGCCGCGCCACATTCGACCTCGAATTACGTCCCGGCGGCACGCCTTTCCAGCAGGCGGTTTGGCGCCAGTTGCGCGCGATTCCCTACGGCGAGACGTGGACCTACGGCGATCTGGCGCGCGCCATGGGCTCCGCGCCCCGCGCCATCGGCCGCGCCTGTGGCCAGAACCCCATTCCGATCGTGATACCGTGCCACCGGGTCCTCGCGGCAAGCGGCGGCACGGGCGGCTTCAGCGGCGGCGACGGGGTCGCGACCAAGCATCTGCTCCTCGCCCTCGAAGGCATCGAGCTCGCACTCTAGAACGTTTCCACCTCAACTGGAATCGCTCCAGGCCGCAACGCGGCCCGCCGGTCGCCCGGCGCGCCCGCGCAGGCGCGGACCATATGGTCCGCTGCCGCGAGCGAAATAGAGCGCTAGAATGGGTCCGATCGAAGCGGACCCGCTCCAGAGCGCCGCGGCCACTTTTGGTGACAAGCTCTCCGCACCTCGATATCCTATGGCCTTCCCGCCACAGCCATTCCCGGGAGGCAACCCACATGCCCGACATCACCATCCAGTCCAGGGACGGCGGCAGCTTCTCCGCCTACCTGGCCGAATCCACCTCGGGCACCGGAGCCGGCATCCTCGTCATCCAGGAAATCTTCGGCGTCAACGCCGTCATGCGCGGCATTACCGATGCGTTCGCCGCGCAGGGCTATTTTGCAATCTGCCCGGATATATTCTGGCGCCAGGAGCCCGGCATCCAGATCACCGACCAGACGGAAGCGGAATGGCGCGCGCCTTCGCGCTTTTCCAAGGCTTCGACCAGGATACCGGGCTCGAGGACCTCGAGGCGGCCATGGCCCATTTGCGTCGCCTGCCAGGCTGCACCGGCAAGGCCGGCACGATCGGATATTGCCTCGGCGGGCGCATGGTCTATCTGATGGCGGCCCGGTCCGACGCCGAATGCAACGTGAGCTATTACGGGGTCGGCCTGGAGAACAACCTCGACGAAGCCGCGAACATCACCGCGCCCACCATGCTGCACATCGCCGAGCTCGACACTTTCGTGCCGCCCGAGGCCCAGGCCAAGATCCGCGAGGGCCTGTCGTCCCATCCCCAGATCGCCATCCACACCTACGCCGGCGTGGACCACGCCTTCGCCCGGACCGACGGCCAGACCTACGACGGGGCCGCCGCCGATCTCGCCAACCGGCGCACCGCCGCCTTCCTCCGCGAGCATCTCGCCTAGCGCTTTGCCGCGGCCCAACGCCCGAGGGAAAAACCATGACCAAAGCCATTCGCATCCACGAGACCGGCGGCCCGGAAGTCCTGTGCTGGGAAGATGTCGAAGTCGGTCATCCCGGGGCCGGGCAGGTCCGCCTCCGCCACACCGCCATCGGGCTCAACTATATCGATACCTACCAGCGCAGCGGCCTCTACCCGCTCGAGCTCCCCCTCACCCTGGGGATGGAGGCGGCGGGCATCGTCGAAGCGCTCGGCGACGGGGTCGAGGGCCTCGCGATCGGCGACCATGTCGCCTATGCCTCGCCGCCCCTGGGCTCCTATGCCGAGGAGCGCCTGATGCCGGCCGACCGAGTGGTGAAAGTGCCCGCCGGGATCGATGACAGGCAAGCCGCCGCCATGATGCTCCAGGGCATGACGGTCGAATACCTGCTCCGCCGCACCTATCCCGTACGGGCCAGCGAGACCATTCTCGTCCATGCCGCCGCCGGCGGCGTCGGCCTCATCATGTGCCAGTGGGCGCACGATATCGGCGCCACGGTGATCGGCACCGTGGGATCCCGGGAGAAGGCCACGCTCGCCCGCGCCCACGGCTGCGATCACGCCATCATCTACACGGAGGAGAATTTCAAGGACCGGGTCCGCGAGCTGACCGGCGGCGCCGGTGTTCCCGTCGTCTATGACAGCATCGGCAAGGATACCTTCGAGGATTCCCTCGATTGTCTGGCCACGCGCGGCCTCATGGTCAGCTTCGGCAACGCATCGGGTCCGGTGGCGTCCTTCGCGCCGGCGGCCCTCGGCCCCAAGGGCTCGCTCTACCTCACGCGCCCATCGCTCATGAGCTACACGGTCACTCGGCGGGAGCTGATGGACAGCGCGGAGGCCCTGTTCGAAATAGTCGGCCGCGGCGCCGTCAAGATTCGCGTGAACCAAACCTATCCCCTCGCCGAGGCCGCTCAGGCCCACCGCGATATTGAGGGCCGCAAGACGACGGGCTCGACGATCTTTCTGCCATAGCCCGGGAGAGGGCCGGACGGAATGACGGATTCGGGGGCAACGGCGGGCGCGACAGGTGGCTGCTTATGCGCCCGCGTGAAGTTCGAGGTTCGCGGCGAGCTTCGGTCCGTCATCGCCTGTCATTGCGACGAATGCCGGCGCTGGAGCGGCGGCTTCTGGAACGCCACCGCCGCACGCAAGTCCGATCTCACGATCCGGGATCGCGGCGCCCTCTCGTGGTACGAATCATCGGCTCATGCCCGCCGCGGCTTTTGCGCCACTTGCGGCGCCAGCCTCTTCTGGCAGCATGACGGCCGATCCTACATGGCGATCGCCGCCGCTGCCCTCGACAAGCCCACCGGGCTGGCGCTGGCCGCACATATCTTCATGGCGGAGGCAGGGGACTATTACCGGGTTTCGGACGGTCTGCCGTCCTTCCCGGACGGCCGGCACGGCGTGGTCTTCAAGGACACCTGATACCCACCATAGCCGCGGGCGAAGGGCGCTCAGGTGTTCATCGCCTGGAAGAACTCACCATTGTTCTTGGTGTGCTTGAGCTTCTCCAGGAGGAAATCCATGGAGTCCGTCACGCCCATGGGCATCAGGATGCGGCGCAGAACCCACATCTTGGAGAGCTCACCCTTCTCGACCAGAAGCTCTTCCTTGCGGGTGCCCGACTTGGTGACGTCGATGGTGGGCCAGGTGCGCCGGTCGGCGAGCTTGCGGTCGAGTATGATCTCCGAGTTGCCCGTGCCCTTGAACTCCTCGAAGATCACTTCGTCCATGCGCGATCCGGTATCGATCAGCGCGGTCGCGATGATGCTCAGCGACCCGCCCTCCTCGATATTGCGCGCCGCGCCGAAGAAGCGCTTGGGCCGCTGCAGGGCATTGGCATCGACGCCGCCCGTGAGGACCTTGCCCGACGAGGGAACGACCGTGTTGTAGGCGCGCGCGAGGCGGGTGATCGAGTCGAGGAGGATGATCACGTCGCGCTTGTGCTCGACCAGGCGCTTGGCTTTCTCGATCACCATCTCGGTGACCTGGACGTGGCGGGTCGCCGGCTCGTCGAAGGTCGAGCTGATGACCTCGCCGCGGACCGAGCGCTGCATGTCCGTGACCTCCTCGGGCCGCTCGTCGATGAGCAGCACGATGAGATAGATCTCCGGATGATTCGCCGAGATCGAGTGGGCCATGTTCTGCAACATCATGGTCTTGCCCGTGCGCGGCGGCGCGACGATCAAGGCCCGCTGCCCCTTGCCGATCGGCGTCACGAGGTCGAGGACCCGCGTGGTCAGGTCCTTGCCGGTCGGGTCGTCCATCTCGAGCCGCAGGCGCTCGTCGGGATAGAGCGGAGTCAGATTGTCGAAATTGATTCGGTGGCGGACGTCGTCGGGATCAGCGAAATTGATCTTGTTGACCTTGAGCAGGGCGAAGTAACGCTCCCCATCCTTGGGCGAACGTATCCCGCCCTCCACCGTATCGCCCGTTCGCAAGCCGAATCGCCGCACCTGGCTCGGCGAAACGTAGATGTCATCGGGCCCAGCCAGATAGTTCGAATCGGGCGAGCGTAAAAAACCGAAGCCGTCCTGCAAGGTTTCGAGAACCCCTTCGCCCGAGATCGGAATGTCGTCCGTGGCGAGCTGTTTCAGGATCGCGAACATCATATCCTGCTTGCGCAGGGTGCTCGCGTTTTCGACCTTGAGGTCCTCGGCGAAGGCAAGAAGCTCCGCTGGGCTCTTTTGCTTTAGTTCCTGTAGATGCATGTCGGACCCGCCAAATAAAACAGGCGAAAGGGGGGGAAAGGTGCTTTGTCGATTGTCTTGCGGTGTGGTGCCCACGCGTCACGGCGCGCTGGAACGCCCAATTCTGTGCAAGAAACCCGGTGTGGTCGAGGGAGTCGCGTGTGCTTCTCCTGGACACTAAGCAGAAGGCGGTCAGCGAGTCAAACGGAGAATGATTCGCGGAGAATCCCCGGCTGCGCGCCTGCCTGGCTCAAAACGGCCGCACCACGACCATGATCACGATGCCGATCATCACCAACGCCGGCACCTCGTTCATGGCCCGGTAGAACCCGACGCTCCGCGCATACCGATCCGCGGCGAAGTCCTTGCGCCACAACGCGAAGAGATGATGGAGCACCGTGAGGACACCAACCAGCGTCAGCTTCGTATAGAGCCATGCCGACGACCAATCGGCAATTCCTGGCGTCAGCAGCAGCAGTGTGCCGAAGACATAGGCCGCGATCATCGCCGGGTTCATGATCGCGCGCAAAAGGCGTCGCTCCATGGTCTTGAAAATCTCGGCCGTGTCCGAGCCCACTGCGGCCTGGGCGTGATAGACGAACAACCTGGGCAAATAAAGCAAGCCCGCCATCCAGGCGATGATGCTGATGATATGGAGCGCCTTGGCCCAGGGGTAGATCGCGATCAGGAGCGCGTCCAAGGGCCCGCCCTCACCCTTGGCGCGCCATGGCGCACCGGCCGTGGCTAACCGGGCAGATGCGGTGTCCCGCCGCGGCACGGACCTGGCGGCCCGGTCCCACCGGCCGCTCGACAAGTGTCGCGAGCGCATCGATGAAACGCGGATGGGCGCCGACCGCGGCGACACGGATATAGGCCGGGATGCCCAGGGCTTCCGCCGTCTCCCGGTAATCCATATCGAGTTCCACCAATGTCTCCGAATGCTCGGAAACGAATGCGATCGGTACCACGACGACCGGGACGCCGTCCGCCGCCGCGCGCGCGATCTCTTCCGCCGTCGCCGGCCCGGTCCATTGCAACGGCCCGACGCGGCTTTGATAACAGACGACCCAATTCAACCCCTCGATCCCGAGCGCTTCGACGACGTCGGCGGCCGTCCGTTCGATCTGCCATTGGTACGGGTCGCCGGCTTCGATCGTGCGCTTGGGCAACCCATGGGCGGAAAACAGGATGCGCGGGCTGCCCGAGGCACGCGCCGCCTCATAGGCCGGGCGTGTCAGCGCCGCGATCGCCGCGACCCATCCCTCTTCGTCCGGATAGCAGCACACCGTCCGGGTCGGTGCTTCGATCCCGGCGCGCTCCGCGGCCCCACGCCAATCCGCGATCGACGAGCCGGTGGTGGTGCCGGAATATTGGGGATAGAGCGGCAGCAGGACGATTCTGTCCGGGTCGAAAACCTTGACCGCGGCGGCCACCTCTGCGCTGCGCGGCGCCCAGTACCGCATACAGACGAAAACCTTATGGGCTTCGTTATCGCCCAGGTGCCGTTCCAGCGCGCGTGCCTGGGCCCGGGTATTGGCCAGAAGCGGCGAGCCGCCACCGATCTTGGCGTAATTCGCGCGCGCGATGGGTGCCCTACGCGCCGCGATGAGGCGGGCGAGAAACCAACGCGCCACCGCCGGCATATCCAGGATCGCCCGATCGGCGAACATGTTTTGCAGGAATGGCCGGACCGCCGCCTGTTCGTCGGGCGCACCGAGATTGAGGAGAACGACAGCCGTCTTCGTCACGACGCGGCCGTCACTGGCGCCAATTGCGAATGCGTGCGGCAAGCGCCTCGACATGTTCGGGCGGTGTTCGGGGAATCACCCCATGGCCCAAATTGAAGACGAAGGGGCCCTCGCCCAGGGTTTGCAATATGCGCTCGACCGCCGCTTCCATGGCCGCGCCGCCCGCCAGGAGCATACTCGGGTCGAGGTTTCCCTGGACCGTGTGTCGGGGTTGCAGCCTCTGCCGCGTCCAGTCGAGCGGCACCGCGCTATCGAGGCCGATGGCCAGACCGGGGATCTCCGCCGCATAGGTCTCGTAGAGCAATCCCGAGCCCCGGGGAAACCCGATCATGGGGATGCCCGGATGACGCTCGCGCAACGCGCCGACGATGGCCTTGGTCGGCTCGACGACCCAGCGCCCATAGGGCGATTCCGGGAGGACGCCGGCCCAGCTATCGAAGAGCTGCAAGATTTCCGCCCCGGCTTCGACCTGTCTGGAAAGATGGCCGATCGTCGCTTCGACGATGAGGTCGACCAGGTGCTGAAACCCATCCGGATCCGAGAAAGCCCAGCTCTTGACCGCGGAAAAGTCCTTCGAGCTCCCCCCCTCGACCATGTATGTGGCGACCGTCCAGGGGGCGCCCGCGAATCCGATCAAGGCCACATCGCTGGGCAGCGCCGCGCGCACCCGGCGAACGGTCTCATAGACGGGCGACAAGGCGCCTGGGACGCGCCCACAATCCAGGCGTGCCAGGTCCGCCGCCGATCTGACTGGATCGAGCCTCGGACCCTCCGATTCCTTGAAGCTCACGGCCTGGCCCAAGGCGTGCGGGATCACCAGGATGTCCGAGAACAGGATGGCGGCATCCGGGTGAAACCGCCGTATCGGCTGCAAGGTGGCTTCCACGGCAAGATCGGGCGAATAGCAAAAATTCAGGAAATTGTCGGCTCTACGCCGCAACTGGCGATATTCGGGAAGATACCGCCCGGCTTGCCGCATGAGCCAGAATGGCGGCCGCTCTACCCTCTCGCCCGCAAGCGCTCGCAGAACTCGTTTTTCCCCCGTTGCAACCGTCGTATCGTCCATGGTTCGCGCGCTCTACCTAAACATCTCTAATTAGTAAGTAAGGTTGTAGTAGTAGTGGATACCGGCGAATCATGGGGATTAACGAACAGAGTCTCATTATCAACCGTATTGCATGCCCGGAGCTGTTCGAGGTCGGGCGCTGGGCAGAACTTTCACGTTTTGGTGCCTGGCATTGGATTGTGGCCTGCATAAGGTCGCGAACAATTCCGTGAATATCGGGAATTCCTCGACTTGAAGGTGTGTTATACGCCCTTTTCGACCCCGTGGTATGGTTCGATCCACCGGTCCCGAAACAAGGGACTGATTCGGGGAATCCAATAGGGGCGCCTCCGGCTGTGGATGAAGTCGCTCTTATACCCGCAATTCATGTTGCCCAGCCCATGTCGATACATGAGTTTCATCTCCATCTCGTCTCCGACGCGACCGGCGAGACTCTGGGCAACGTCGCCCGTGCCTGCCTCGTCCAGTTCGAGGGCGTGGAGGGTATCGAGCATCTGTGGCCGATGATCAGGACCGGGCACCAGCTCGAGAAGGTCCTCTCGGCCATCGATGCGGAGCCCGGCGTCGTCCTCTTCACCATCGTCGACGATGCCATACGGGCCGTCCTGGAAGACAAGTGCCGGTCCATGAGCGTTCCCTGCATCCCCGTGCTCGACCCCGTGATCCAGGCGCTCGCCCTGCATCTCGGGGTCAAGAGCCGGGGCCAGCCGGGCCGGCAGCACACCATGGACGCCGAATATTTCCGCCGCATCGAAGCCATGCATTTCGTGCTCGAGCACGATGACGGCCAGGCCGTTCGCGACATCGATCGGGCGGATGTCATTCTCGTCGGCGTCTCCAGAACGTCGAAGACACCGACCTGCATCTATCTCGCCAACCGCGGCGTCAAGGCCGCCAATGTCCCGTTCGTGCCGGGCAGCCCGCTTCCGGCCGAGCTGTTGGAGGCGACGGGTCCCCTGATCGTGGGCTTGACCAACGATCCGGGCCGCCTGGTACAGGTCAGGCGCAACCGGTTGCGGATGCTCGACCATGATTCGCGGACCGATTACGTGGATCCTGAGAGCGTTCGAACCGAGGTCGAAGCGGCGCGCCGCCTCTTTGCGAGTCACGAGTGGCCGGTCATCGACGTGACCCGCCGATCGATCGAGGAAACCGCCGCGGCCGTGATGCAAATCCATGCGAAGCGCAAGAGCGATGCCCGCTGAAGCTCTTCCCGGCAAGCGCGTGCCGCCCGTCGCGGCCGGGGTAATCATCCTCGCGTCGAGGAGCGTCGCCCGCGCCCGGCTTCTGACCGGCGCGGGTATCCGCTTCGAGGTGATCCCATCGGGCGTCGACGAGGCGGCGGTCAAGTGCCGCCACAAGCAAGCCGGCGCCGGCGCCCTCGCCCAGATTCTTGCCGGGCTAAAAGCCGTCGAGGTCTCGAGATCGCGTCCCGGCGCCATCGTCGTCGGCGCGGATCAGGTTCTCGAATGCGCCGGCACCTTGTATGATAAGCCCTCCGGCCGCGCCGCGGCCCGACGCCAGCTCCAGGCGCTGCGGGGCCGCGCCCACATCCTCGTAAGCGCCCTATCGGTCGCGTGCGACGGCATCGCGCTCTGGCGCTATGAGGAAACGGTCACCCTGACCATGCGGGCTTTCAGCGACGGCTTTCTCGAATCCTATCTCGACATGGCCGGGGCGGCGGCCACACGCTCCGTCGGGGGATACGAGCTGGAAGGCCTCGGCGCCCAGCTGTTCGACCGGATCGAAGGCGATTATTTCGCGGTGCTCGGCCTGCCTCTCCTGCCACTCCTCGATTTCCTGCGTGGCCGGGGATTGATCCCGCAATGAGGATCTCCGGCAAGGCGCGGCTCGCCGGTGTCATGGGCTGGCCGGTTGGGCATTCGCGCTCGCCCCTGTTGCACGGCCATTGGTTGGCTCACCACCGAATCGATGGTGCGTACGTGCCCCTGCCGGTCAGGCCGGAGAATCTCGGCCAGGCTCTCCGGGCCCTGCCCGCCCTCGGCTTCGCCGGCGTCAATCTCACGCTGCCTCATAAGGAATCCGCCCTTGCCCACCTCGATCGGATCGATGACATGGGGCGGCGAATCGGGGCCGTGAACACGGTTGTCGTGGCGCGCGACGGGGCGATCCTGGGCTCGAATACCGATGGCTTCGGCTTCCTCGCCAATCTCCAGGCGGGCGCCCCCGAATGGCGCGCACCCGCGGGGCCGGCGGTCGTGATCGGTGCCGGCGGCGCCGCGCGCGCGGTATGCGCGGCGCTTCTCGATGCCGGCGCGCCCGAAATCCGCGTCGTGAACCGGACCGGCGCGCGGGCGGCGGCCCTGGCCCGGGATATGGGGGCGCGGTGCACCGTCGCCGACTGGCCCGCGCGGGCGGCGGTGCTCGCCGGCGCATCCTTGCTGGTCAACGTGACCAGCCTCGGCATGACCGGCCAAGGCGCTCTCGACCTCGCCCTCGACCGGCTGCCGCCGTCCGCCGTGGTCAACGATATCGTCTATATCCCGCTTGAGACGCCCTTGCTGGCGGCCGCGCGGGCGCGCGGCCATACGGTCGTCGACGGGCTCGGCATGCTCCTGCACCAGGGGCGGCCCGGGTTTCGCGCCTGGTTCGGGGTCGAGCCCGTGGTGACGGACGCATTGCGCCGTGAGATGCTGGCGGACCTGGGCGCGTGAAGGCGCGCCCGATCATCCTGGCGCTCACCGGCTCGATCGGCATGGGCAAGTCGACGGCATCGGATCTTCTCCGCCGCATGGGCGTGCCGGTTCACGATGCCGATGCCGAGGTGCACCGATTGTTCGCGCGCGGTGGCCGCGCCGTGGCGGCCGTCGCGCGCGCCTTCCCCGAAGCCGTCGTCGATGGTGCCGTGAATCGCAAGACCTTGGGCGGAATCGTCTTCGACGATGTGGAAAAGCTCCGGGAGCTCGAGGGCATCGTCCATCCCCTCGTGCGCCTGGCTTCGGAGCGTTTTATCCGCCGCGCGCGGGCGCGCCGGTGGCCCGTGGTCGTCCTCGACATCCCGCTCCTGTTCGAGGCCGGCGCCGGCCGCCGCTTCGATGCGGCGATGGTGGTATCGGCGCCGGCTTTCGTACAGGCGGCCCGCGTGCTGGCCCGCCCGGGCGTGACGCGCGCCAGGCTCGAAGCGATCCGGGCGCGGCAAGTGCCGGACCGGGTCAAGCGCCGCAAGACGGATTTCGTCATCCCGACCGGGCTTGGCCGGCGATTGACGTTGCGCCGGCTCGGGCGCGCCGTCACACTGATGCGGGGTCCCCTCGGGGCGGCCCTGCGGCGGCGGCGTGGTGCGGCATGATGCGTGAAGTGGTCCTCGACACCGAAACCACGGGGCTCGACCCCAAGGACGGCGACCGCCTGGTGGAGATTGGCTGTCTGGAGCTGATTAACCACGTGCCCACCGGCGAGTCCTATCAGACCTATATCGACCCCGAGCGGGACATGCCCGCCGGCGCCTTCGCGGTCCATGGCCTGAGTGCGGAGTTTCTCAGCCAGCACGCCGTTTTCGCCGCGGTATGCGATGGGTTTCTCGACTTCATCGGCGATTCGCCACTGGTGATACACAACGCCGATTTTGACTTGGGATTCATCAATGCCGAGCTGACCCGCATCGGTCGGCAGCCGCTCGACCCGGCTCGGGCCGTCAACACCCTCGACATAGCCCGCCGCAAGTTCCCGGGCGCGCCGGCGAGCCTCGATGCCTTGTGCCGGCGCTTCGGGATCGACAGCTCCGATCGGGCCAAGCATGGCGCCCTCATCGACGCGGAGCTGCTGGCGCTCGTCTATCTCGATCTGATCGGCGGCCGTCAACCGGGGCTCGGTCTCGGGGCTGTGGGGAAGAGGGTGGCTGTGGCCGGGCAGGTGGCCGAGCGGGCGCCGCGGGCACCGAGGCCCCATGAGCCGGGCGCCGAAGAGGTCGTCCGGCACGACGCGCTGGTCGATTCCCTCGACGACCCGATATGGCGGCGCTAGAGCGGTTCCACCTCGTCTGGAATTGCTCCAGGCCGCAAGGCGGCCCGCCGGTCGTCCGGCGCGCCCGCGCAGGCGCGGACCTCTTGGTCCGCTGCCGCGAGCGAAACAATCGCTAGAGCGGTTCCACCTCGTCTGGAATCGCTCCAGGCCGCAAGGCGGCCCGCCGGTCGACATGGAACCGCTTTAAGCGGCCTCGGCCGTGGGCGCGGTCAGGCCCCGGGCGATGCGGCGAGCGCCGCATTGTTGTCGGTGTAGAGCTTCAGGAAATCGAGCGGCTGGATGATGAGTGGCGGAAAGCCGCAATCGCGCGTCGCGTTGGCCACGATGGCGCGGGCGAAGGGAAAGAGCTGACGCGGCGCCTCGACCATCAGAATTGCCTGGACCTGATCCTCGGGTATGCCCGAGACCGTGAAGATGCCGCCATAGGTCAGCTCGCTGATGAAGAGGGTCGTCTCGCCGCTGTCGGCGCGCGCGTTGATCTGAAGCGTGACCTCGTAATTATTCTCCTGCGGCATGGGGCGCGCGGCCACGTCCACGTTGACTTCGACCTTCGGCGTCTCCGTCTGAATCGTATAGATTTCCGGCGCCCGCGGATTTTCGAACGAAAAGTCCTTGATGTATTGCGCCTGGATCAGGAACGCCTGCAAGGCCGGGCCGCTGTTGGCGGTCGGATCCTGTGGTGCTTCGGCCATGGGGTGAGCTCCTTCCGGGTGGGGCCCGTTGGCTATCACGGAAGGGTTGGGCCGGGCAACCTCAAGCGCCGTCCGGCGTGCTCGGCAATGGGCCGTTGGTCGGGTCGAAGGCGATCGTCTCGGCGTTGGTGATGGTCCGGCCGGCCAATCCGCGGACGAATCCCCAATGGGTGATCACCAGCACCTCGGGCCAGTCCGAGGCCTCGGCCATGGCCACCCGGAAGCGCTCGCAGCGCTGGCCGAGGGCCGCCTCGCTCTCGATCGGGGTCGGCCACCATTCCTCTTCGAGATGGTGGAACGGGAAATCGGGCCACCGCGCGCTCAGCGCCGCGGGCGCGGTTCCAAGGTCGCAGGCGAATGCGCACCGCTCACCGACGGCGGCGTCCACCGTGACCGGGAGGCCGAGCGCGCGCGCGACGATCTCGGCGGTTTGCAGGGCCCGCGTATAGGGGCTGGTGATGAGGCGCGCGATGGCGCGGCCATCGAGGGCGCGCGCCGCGCCATGGGCTTGCTCGCGGCCCAGCGCGGTCAATTCGGGATCGCGGATCCCGGGATCGACCCGGGTGCGCGAATAATGGACGTTGAACTCCGATTCGGCATGGCGCAGGAGGATCATCGCTCGCCTTTCTCCGGGGGCCGCGTGTCCGTCTCGGCCAAGCGCGGCCGGCGAATGTCGTCATCACCGTTGGGCCGGACCTCGAAGAATTCGGTGTCTATCGTCACATCGTCTCCCGCCGCGTCGCGGCCCTCGCCACGGGACTGGAATTCGGCGCGTCCCCGGGTCCGCAAATACCGCCAGCCCCGGCCCATGATAGCGGCCCGCAGGGCCGGTATGAAGAGGACCAGCCCCGCGGCGTCGGTCAGGAGCCCGGGCGTAAGGAGCAGGGCGCCGGCGAATATGAGGCACATGCCATCGAAGACCTCGGCGACCGGGACTTCGTGCCGGGCCAACGCTTCGCGCGCCCGCTCGAGTGTCGCGAGGCCCTGGGACCGCAGCAATGCCGTGCCGGCGGCGGCGGTCAGCACGACGAGTCCAATCGTCGGCCACAAGCCGATCAGGCCGCCGACCTCGATGAAGATGGCGATCTCGAGAAGCGGGACTCCGACCAGAACGGCGAAAACGGCGAAGCGCATCCTTGCTCTTTCCAGACCGACGGCCTATGTACGGTGGGTCGGACACGACGGACGACCGGCCGGACCAAATATTGCCGGACCGCTACCTTTGGCCCGGCCGGCCGCTCACCCTATCTTAACCCAGGGCACGCGCGGAGGTCCAGTTGGGCTGCGCGATGCTAGCCTTGGAACCGGGCATGAGCAGTGATTTCCAATATCTAGACATTCTCCTGCTCGCCATGATCGCCGCGTTCGTTATCTTGCGCTTGCGCGGCGTTCTCGGTCGACGCACTGGAAACGAGCGCCGGCCGACGGGCCTCTTCGGCCGCCGCGAGGCCAAGGAGGAGGAGTCCGACAAGATCGTCGAGCTCCCGGTCCGCCGCGGCCGACAGACGGACGAGGCGCCCGACTTGGCGGAAGAAGCCGAGACTCCGCTCGACGCCGGCCTCGCCCAAATTCATCTGGCCGACGTCGCCTTCGATCCGGACGGGTTCACTCGAGGGGCGAAGGGGGCGTTCGAGTCCGTCGTCGGGGCTTTTGCCGCCGGTGATACGGGCGCCTTGCGGCCACTACTCAGCAACGAGGTGTTCGAGAACTTCGGCGCCGCCATCGAAGCCCGGGCGGAAGGGGGCCAGACCCTCGAGACCACGGTGGTCGGCGTCAGCGCCGCCGAAATCATCGAGGCCCAAATGCAGGGCCGCACGGCATTCGTGACCGTCAAGTTCGTCAGCGAGCAGATCAACGTGACGCGGGGCGCCGCGGGCGAGGTCGTCGACGGCGATCCGACCCGCGTCAGGGTGGTCACCGATATCTGGGCCTTCGCGCGGAATACGCGGTCGCGCGATCCGAACTGGACCCTCGTTGAGACGCGCAGCCAATCTTAGGCACGTCGCCCGACCACTCCTGCTTGCGTTGATCGCCACGTTCGGCCTTGCCGCCTGCGCGGAATCGCCGAAACCCGCCTCTCACACCCTATCGCCCATGCCGGTCGCCGACCTGCCGGGCTGGCGCGCGGGCGCGCAGGGCGGGGCCCTTTCCGCCCTCCTTCGGTCTTGCGCCCGGCTCACCCAATTGGCCGGTGAGGCGGCCGACGGGATTCTCGGCACGGCCGCGGATTGGGAAGGCCCGTGCGCGGCCGCCGCCACCGTCGGCGCCGATAACGAAGCGGCGAGGGGCTTCTTCAGCGCCTGGTTCGTCGCGTTCGCGGCCGCCGGCGGCGGTGAGGTGGAGGGCCTGTTCACGGGCTATTACGAGCCCGAGCTTCGCGGCGCGCGGCATGAGGGAGGCGCCTACCGGTTCCCCCTCTATGGCCCGCCGCCCGACCTTGCCGACACCGGCCCCTATCTCAGCCGCGCCGAGATCGACGGGGGCGGGCTCCGCGGCCGCGGGCTGGAGGTCTTGTGGCTCGATGATCCTGTGGACGCCTTTTTCCTCCACGTGCAGGGCTCGGGCCGGGTGAGGCTGGCGAACGGGGACGTCATCCGCGCCGGCTTCGCGGGTCATAATGGGCACGAATACGTGGCCATCGGCCGGGTCCTCGTGGATGAAGGCGAGCTCGCGCTCGCGGACGCGTCCCTCCAATCGATCCGGGCCTGGCTTCGCGCCCACCCGGCGCGGGCGGCCGCGGTGATGGCGCGCAACCCACGCTACATCTTCTTCCGCGAGCTCGATGGCGCGGGGCCGGTCGGTGCCGGCGGCGTGGCGCTCACCCCTGGGCGGAGCCTGGCCGTCGACCGCGCCTATGTCCCGCTCGGCCTGCCCGTGTGGCTCGATACGACATGGCCGGGCACCGACCGGCCGCTGCGCCGGCTGGCGATCGCCCAGGACACGGGCGGCGCCATTGTCGGCCCCGTGCGCGGCGATCTCTTCTGGGGGGCCGGCGCCGAGGCCGAGGACCAGGCCGGCCATATGCGCGAGCGCGGCCGGTATTATCTTCTGCTGCCGCGCACGGTCGCGGCCCGGCGGCTGCCCACCAGTTAGAGCGTTTCCAGCTCGACTGGAATCGCTCCAGGCCGCTAGGCGGCCCGCCGGTCGTCCGGCGCGCCCGCGCGGGCGCGGACCTCTTGGTCCGCTGCCGCGAGCGAAACATGCGCTAGAGTGGGTCCGATCGAAACGGAACCGCTCTAGCGCTTCGAGGGGGGCTTGCCTTTGCCCGGCCGGGCGCACATGCTGGCTGCCATGGCGGCTGGTCGACGCCGGAGCGTGTCCGGCCATGCCCGATCTCCAACGGATGTGCTGGGCGCGTGACTAACAAACCGAAAGTCGGGCTTTTCGTCACCTGCCTCGTGGACCTGTTCCGGCCGAGCGTCGGGTTCGCTTCCGTCAAGCTGCTGGAGGACGCGGGTTGCGAGGTCACCGTGCCGGCGGCCCAGACCTGTTGCGGGCAGCCGGCTTATAACGCGGGCGACCGCGCTAATGCGACGGCGATCGCGGCCGCCGTCATCGACGCTTTCGACGGCCTCGACTACGTGGTGGCGCCCTCGGGCTCCTGTGCCGGCATGCTGCGCCGGCACTATCCGGCGCTCTTCGCCGACGATCCGGTGATGGCGCCCCGGGCGCGGGCCCTGGCGGCCCGGACGCACGAGCTGGTGTCGTTCCTCACCGATGTGCGCGGGCTCGACGCGGTCGCGGCGCGCCACGACGGCGCCGTCGCCTATCACGACGCATGTTCCGGGCTGCGCGAGCTTGGCGTCAAGGCCCAGCCCCGCCGCCTCCTCGCGTCGGTCGAGGGCCTCGAGCTGCGCGAGATGGAGGACGCGGAGCTGTGTTGCGGCTTCGGCGGCACGTTCTGCGTCAAATACCCCGAGATCTCGGACCATATGGTCGCGGAGAAAATACGCCAGGCGGCCGGGACCGGCGCCGCGATGCTGTTGGCCGGCGATCTCGGCTGTCTCCTCAACATGGCGGGCAAGGCCCGGCGCCTGGGCCGGGGAATCGAGGTCCGCCATGTGGCGGAGGTCCTCGCCGGCATGGCCGACGGCCCCGCCATCGGCGAAGCGGAGGTCTGAGCCATATGCGGGTGACGAGCGCCGCCTTCGAGAGCAACGCCCGCGCGGCGCTGGAGGATGGCCAGCTTCAGCGCGCGCTCGCCAACTTGAAGCACGGCTTCGTCCAGCGCCGCCTGGATGCCGCCGCCCGCCTGCCCGAGTTCGAGGCCCTGCGCGACCAGGCCAGGACGATCAAGGACCACACCCTCGCAAACCTCGATTTCTACCTTGAGCGGTTCGAACAGAAAGTGCTGGAGCACGGCGGCCAGGTGCATTGGTGCCGGGATGCCGAAGAGGCCCGCCGGACCATCCTCTCGATCTGCCGGGCCTCGGGCGCGAAGACGGTGACCAAGGGCAAGAGCATGGTCGCCGAGGAGATCGCCCTCAACGACCATCTCGAGGCCAATGGGATCGAGCCGGTGGAGACGGACCTCGGCGAATATATCATCCAGCTCCGCCGCGAGGCGCCGAGCCACATCATCGCGCCCGCCATTCATCTCACCAAGGAGCAAGTCGCCGACACCTTCCGCGCGGCCCATACCGATCTGGCGCCCGATCGCCCCCTGGAGGAGCCCGCCGCCCTGCTGGCCGAGGCCCGCGCCAGGCTGCGGGCACGCTTCCTCGAGGCCGATGTGGGGATTACCGGGGCCAATATGCTGATCGCCGAGACCGGCTCGAGCGTGATCGTCACCAACGAGGGCAACGGCGACCTCACCCAGACCCTGCCGCGCATCCACATCGTGGTCGCCAGCCTGGAGAAGGTCGTGCCCACCCTCGAGGATGCGACCACCATCCTGCGCGTCCTCGCGCGATCGGCCACGGGCCAGGAATTCTCCGTCTACACCACATTCTCGACCGGCCCGCGGCGTCCGGACGATCCCGACGGGCCGGCCGAATACCATGTCGTCCTGCTGGATAATGGGCGCAGCGCCCTCCTCGGCACCAAGCTGCAGGACATTCTGCGCTGCATCCGCTGCGGCGCCTGCCTCAATCACTGCCCCGTCTATGGCGCGGTCGGCGGCCACGCCTTCGGCTGGGTCTATCCCGGCCCCGTCGGCGCCGTGCTGACGCCGGCGCTCGTCGGCATCGAGGCGACCGGTCACCTGCCCAACGCCTCCACCTTCTGCGGCAAATGCGAGAGCGTCTGCCCCATGCGCATTCCCCTGCCCGCCATGATGCGCCACTGGCGCGAGCGGGAGTTCGAGGCGCGCCTGTCGCGGCCCGGTATGCGGCGGGGCATCGCCCTGTGGGCCTGGATCGCGCGCCGGCCGGCGCTCTATCACGCCCTGGCAGGCCTCGGGGCGCGGGTGCTCGCGCGCATGGGCCGGCGCGCCGGGGCCTTCACCCGCCTCCCCCTGGCGCGGGGGTGGACGGCGTTCCGCGACCTGCCCGCGCCCGAAGGCGGGACATTCCACGGCCTGTGGGCCGAGCGCATCCGGCAGGGTGGGCCATGAGCGGCGCGCGCGCCCAGATCCTGGGCCGCATCCGCGAGTCCCTCGGCCGCGGCGCCCTGCCGGCCGATGCCGCGCGCGCTCTCGTCGAGGGCCTCGAATCACCCACGCCGAACCTCGTCCCGGCACGGTCCCGGCTCGCGCCCGCGCTTCAGGTAGACCTCTTCGTCGAGATGGCCGAGGCGGCGGACGCGACGGTGACGCGGGTCTCCGGCCCGGCGGCGGTCGCCGCCGCCGTCGCGGCCTACCTCCAGCGGGAGAACCTGCCCCACCGCCTGGTGATGGCGCCCGATCCGGCCCTCGACCGGATAGGCTGGGAAGGCGAGCCCCTGCTCGAGATCAGGCGCGGCGCCGCCACGGCCGATGATGAGGTCGGGCTCTCGGGCGCCTTCCTCGGCATCGCCGAGACCGGCACGCTGATGATGCGCTCCGGGCCCGAGAGCCCGACCACGATCGCCTTCCTGCCCGAGACCCATTTGGTCGTGGTGCCGGCCGCCGCCGTGCGCGGCAGCTATGAGGAGGGCTGGGCCGCCCTGCGCGCCGCCGCCATGCCGCGAACGGTCAATTTCATCACCGGCCCGTCGCGCAGCGCCGATATCGAACAGACGCTCCAGTTGGGTGCCCACGGCCCGCGCCGGCTCCATATCATCCTGGTGGAAGAGGCGGAGGGCGACGGCCCGGCGGGCTAAATCCGCCGGGCGCGGCGCCGCCCCGCCGCCCGCGCCGAAGCCGGTGACGGCGGACCACCAGCTCTGGCAATGGGCGGTTCGGGATGCCAAGCCCTTGGGCGGCCGCAAGGTCGAGGCGCCTCGTGCGCCGCCGACCCCGATCGAATCGGACGCCGAGAGCCCGTCGCCACCCGCCGGTCCCGGGCACGCCGGGCCGCGGCGCCCGGATGCGCGGGCCGCTGGCCCCGCGTTGCCGGAGCTGCGGGAGGGGGAGGCGCCCAGCCTCGACAAGCGCAATGCCGACCGGCTGCGGCGCGGGCTCATGCCTGTCGAGGCCCGGGTGGACCTCCACGGCATGACCCAGTCCCAGGCGCGCGCCGCGCTCGATGGTTTCATCGGCCGCGCCGCCGGGGCGGGCCGCCGCTGCGTCCTGGTGATCACGGGCAAGGGCACGCGCTCGCCAGCGGGCGAGGGGGTGCTGCGCGCCGCCGTCCCCGCGTGGCTCAACCACCCAGCCAACCGCGCCCATATCCTCGCCTATTGCCGCGCTCAGCCCAGGGATGGCGGCGGCGGCGCTCTCTACGTCCTGCTGCGCCGGCGGCGGACGGTCAGAGAATGAATTTCGAGAGGTCCGCGTTGCGCGCGAGGTCCCCGACCTTCTCCTCGACGTAAGCCTCGTCGATGGTGAGTGTCGTGCCCGTCCGGTCCGTCGCGTTGAAGCTGATGTCCTCCAGCAATCGCTCCAGGACCGTGTGCAGGCGCCGCGCGCCGATATTCTCGATGCCCTGGTTGATCTCGGCCGAGAGGGTGGCGATCGTCTCGACGGCATCGTCCGTGAAATCGAGGGTCACGTCCTCGGTACCGAGGAGGGCGATGTACTGCTTGATCAGGCTGTTCTCGGGCTCGGTCAGGATCCGCACGAGATCGTCGCGCGTCAGGGCCCGCAATTCCACGCGAATGGGCAGCCTCCCCTGCAGCTCGGGCAGCAGGTCCGAGGGCTTGGCCAGATGGAAGGCGCCCGAGGCGATGAAGAGGATATGGTCGGTCTTGATGGTGCCGTGCTTGGTGGCGACGGTGGTGCCCTCGATCAGCGGCAGGAGGTCGCGCTGCACGCCTTCCCGGCTCACGTCCGCGCCGACCCGCTCCGACCGGGCGCAGATCTTGTCGATCTCGTCGAGGAAGACGATGCCGTTCTGCTCGACCGTGCGGCTGGCCTCCTGGATCACCTTGTCCTCGTCGAGGAGCTTGTCGCCTTCCTCGGCCAAGAGCACTTCGTAGGACTCGGAGACCTTCAGCCGCTTCGTCTTGCTCTGCCCGCCGAAGGCCTTGCCGAAGATGTCGTTGAGGTTGAGCATCCCCATCTGCGCGCCCGGCATGCCGGGGATGTCGAAGGTGGGTAGCTGGCCGGCACCCGATTCGGTGACCTGGATCTCGATCTCCCGGTCGTCGAGCTCGCCCTCGCGCAGCATCTTGCGGAATTTCTGCCGCGTCTCCCGGCTCGCGCTGTCGCCCACCAGGGAGTCGAGCACCCGCTCTTCCGCCAGGAGCTCGGCCTTGGACTCGACTTCCTTGCGCATGCGCGTGCGGACCATGGCGATGGAGATTTCCAGCAGGTCGCGCACGATCTGCTCCACGTCCCGGCCGACATAGCCGACTTCCGTGAACTTCGTGGCCTCGACCTTGAGGAATGGCGCCTGGGCGAGGCGGGCGAGGCGGCGCGCGATCTCCGTCTTGCCGACGCCGGTCGGCCCGATCATCAAGATGTTCTTGGGCAGCACCTCCTCCCTCATATCCTCGGAGAGCTGCTGGCGCCGCCAGCGGTTGCGCAGCGCGATGGCGACGGCGCGCTTGGCGTCTCCCTGGCCCACGATGAAGCGGTCCAGCTCGGAGACGATCTCGCGCGGGCTGAATGCGGTCATAAGGATTCGATCACAATCTCGGTATTGGTATAGACGCAGATGCCGGCGGCGATCCCCATGGCCCGGCGCGCGATCTCCTTGGCGCCGAGCCCGTCGACGGCGCTGAGCGCCCGCGCGGCGGCGAGGGCGTAGGGGCCGCCCGAGCCGATGCCGATCAATCCGTCCTCGGGCTCGAGCACGTCCCCAGTCCCCGTGAGGACCAGGGACGTGGTCTTGTCGGCCACCGCCATCATGGCTTCGAGGCGGCGCAGGTAGCGGTCGGTCCGCCAGTCCTTGGCCAGCTCCACGCAGGCCCGCGCGAGCTGGCCCGGGTGCTGCTCCAGCTTGCCCTCGAGGCGCTCGAACAGCGCGAAGGCATCGGCCGTGGCACCGGCGAAGCCGGCGATGACGTCCCCGTCGCCCAGGCGCCGGACCTTGCGCGCGTTCGATTTGATGATAGTCGCGCCGAGGCTCACCTGCCCGTCGCCCGCGATCACGACGACGCCGTCCTTGCGCACGGAAAGCACGGTGGTTCCGTGCCAGGTTGGGGTATCCGAAGGTGACATCGATGGGTGGGCCGACCTCTCTTGAGCTTAAGTGCATTTGGTGGCCGGGCGGCCGCGGATCAAGGGCGCATGCGCGCGCCCCGTCACGCCGAAGCCAAATGAACCCTGAATACGAACGGCGAGCCTTCCGCGCCGGCGACGATCTCGTTCTCGCCGGGATTGAGGGCCGCGACCCGTGAGTTCGTGTTCCCGCCGATGCGCATACCGTTGACGATGGTCCCGAGGTGGCTCCCGGTGTCGCGCACGAAAGGCACCGGATCGCCCAGCTCGATCGAGAAGTGGCGTCGCGACAGGTTGAAAGGCTTGCTGTCCTCGAGGATCAGGTGGAGGCCGCCGGGGGGCAGAGCCTCGCCGCGCACGGGCTTGCGCCCCACCCGGAAAGGCAGCTCATCCACCGTGATGCCGTCGGTGCCGATCAGTGCCCCGAGCTTGGTCGAAGCGGCGCTGATCCGGATCGTGGCCACCAACGCCAAGGGCTCCGGGCCGGCCCCCCACTCCGGGGCCTCCTGATCGGGCGTCGCCCAGGTCGGTTTCGGCGGGGGTGGGGCTTGTGCGTCACTTTCAGGAGGCGTCGCCGCTTCCGGAGGCGTCGCCGCCGCGCCCGAATTGAGGAGGGAATCGACCTCGTGCAAGGTCGCGAACAGCCGGCGCAGGAACGGCTCGACCACGTCGAGGCGCGAATTGAATTCGGCGAGGAATTCGATGCGGGTGATGCCGACGGCCGCGACCCTGTCCAAGGCCTGTGCGCTGCGCCTGCGCGGCTGGTCGGTCATGATGCCGATCTGCCCGAAGATCTCTCCCTGGCCCAGGCGCGTCGGTGTGCGCATGTTCTCGGGCCAACGGATCTCCACCTCGCCCGAGACGATGACGAAAGCATAGTCCGGCGTGTCGCCCCGCCGGTATATGAAGTCCCCAGCCTCGAACACCAACTCCCGCACCGATGCGCTCCCGTCCTTCGAGCCGCGTCCAGTTCGGTGGCACTGCGCCATCACGGGCCGAATGCCACCATTTTCCCCGGCCAGCCGCAACAATAAAAGCTGTTCGCGAACATGTGGCAAGAAACGAGCCAGTCCTACTCGGGCCCGATCGAATGGGAGCGATCCACTGGCACGGGCACGCGCATCCTGCTACAAGTCGCCGCGAAAATCAGGCGCGAGGGGCCAAAGTGCGCAAGGCAAGCATCACGCGAGAGACGAAAGAGACCACCATTCGGGCGAGCGTCGATCTCGACGGCACCGGGGCCTCGCGCATGGCGACCGGGATCGGCTTCCTCAACCACATGCTGGATCAGCTCGCGCGCCATAGCCTGATCGATATCGAGGTGGTGGCGGATGGCGATCTGCATATCGACTTCCATCACACCACGGAGGATACCGGCATCACCATCGGGCAGGGGATCGCCGAGGCCCTGGGCGACCGCCGGGGCATCCGCCGCTACGGCCATGCGCTCATCCCCATGGACGAGACCTGCACCCGCGTCGCGCTCGATATCTCCAACCGGCCCTATCTCGTATGGAAGGTGGCCTTCTCCCGCGACAAGCTGGGTGAGATGGATACGGAGCTGTTCAAGGAGTGGTTCCACGCCTTCGCGCAGGCGGCGGGAATCACCCTGCATGTGGAGAACCTCTACGGCGCGAACAACCACCATATTGTCGAATCGTGCTTCAAGGGCCTCGCCCGCTCGCTCCGCATGGCCATCGAGATCGATCCGAGAATGGCCGGTGAGGTCCCATCGACGAAGGGGACTCTGGGCGGGGCCGGGTAGGGCGCCGGGCCGATCGTGACCGCCTGTACCGCCCATCGCCGTGCCGGCGACGGTGCCGCCGCCGCGCCGTCGGGGGCCCTATCGTGACCGTGGCCATCGTCGATTACGGCTCGGGCAACCTGCGGTCCGCGGCCAAGGCGTTCGAGCGCGCCGCGCGCGAAGGCGGCCACCGCGGCCGGGTCGAGGTGACGGCGCGCGCCGAAGCGCTCGCGGATGCGACTCATATCGTGCTCCCCGGCGTCGGCGCCTTCGCCGATTGCATGCGCGGCCTCACCGGGCTCCCGGGCATGGTAGAGGCGCTGGAGGCGGCGGTGATCGCGGGCGGGCGGCCGTTTCTCGGCATCTGCGTCGGCATGCAGCTCATGGCCACCTGGGGGCGCGAGCACGGCACCCACGAGGGCCTCGGCTGGATCGATGGCGAGGTCCGTGCCCTGGCGCCGGGCGATGCGCGGCTCAAGGTGCCGCACATGGGCTGGAACGAGCTGGTGCCGCGCGCGCCGCACCCGGTGCTCGCGGGGCTGGGGCCGGGCACCCATGTCTATTTCGTACACGGCTATGGCTTCGATTGCGCGGATCCGGGCCAGGTTCTCGCGACGACCGATTACGGCGGGCCGGTGACGGCGGCCATCGCGCGGGACAATCTGATCGGGACCCAGTTCCATCCCGAGAAGAGCCAGGCGGCCGGTCTGCGGCTGATTGCGAGCTTCCTGGCCTGGCGCCCGTAGGGAAAGGGAGCCGAGGGCTCGACATGGCGATATCGGTGGCGCTGATCGAGGAATTCGCCGGCTCCGACCTCTACGACCTGTGCGATGGGACGGAGGCGGCGATCATCGATGGCGGCGGCTTCGGCTGGGTTCAGCCGCCGCCGCGCAACCTGCTCGAGGCCTATTACCGCGGCGTGCTCGTGGTGCCCGAGCGCGCGCTCTTCGCCGGCCGGCTCGACGGTGTCGTCTGCGCCTCCGCCCAGCTCCTGCGCCCGCGCGCCAACAACGAGGCCCAGGGCTTTCTGTGCCAGCTCGCCCACTCCTTCGTGGCCCCCTGGGCGCGGGGCCACGGGCTCGCGCGGGAGCTGACCCTCGCCGTCGAGCGGCAGGCCCGCAAGGAGGGGTTCAAGGTCCTCCAGCTCGACGTGCGCGCGACCCAGACGGCGGCGATCAAGCTTTACGAGACCCTCGGCTATGTGCGCTGGGGCACGAACCCGAAATACGCCCTCGTGGATGGCCGCATGATCGCCGGGCACTATTACGACAAGGACCTAAATTAGCCTTCGGACCCGAACGGACGCCGCGGCCATGATTCTCTACCCCGCCATCGACCTCAAGGAGGGCGCCTGCGTGCGCCTGCGCCAGGGCGACATGGGCCGGGCCACCGTGTTCGGCACCGATCCGGCGGCCCAGGCGCGCGCCTTCGCCGCCGCCGGGTTCGCCTGGATCCATGTGGTCGACCTCGACGGCGCCGTCTCGGGCCGGGCAGCCAACACCGATGCGGTGCGCGCCATCCTGGGCGCCGTAGCACTTCCAATCCAGCTCGGCGGCGGCATCCGCGACCTGGCCGCCATCGAATCCTGGCTGGCGGCGGGGGTGCGGCGGGTGGTGCTGGGCACGGCGGCGGTGGACGACCCCGATCTCGTGCGCGCGGCCGCGCGGCGTCACCCGGGCCGCATCGTGGTCGGTATCGATGCCCGCGACGGCCAAGTGGCGGTCGAGGGCTGGGCCCGCGCGGCGCGGGTCTCGGCGCTGGAGCTGGCACTCGGCTTCGAGGCCGCGGGCGCCGCGGCCATCGTCTATACGGATATCGAGCGCGACGGCATGCTCGCCGGCCCCAACATAGAGGCGACGGCCGCGTTGGCGGCGGCGCTCACGACCCCGGTCATCGCCTCGGGCGGCGTCTCTTCCCTCGACGATCTCGCGGCGCTCGAGGCCGTGGCGGGCACGGGCATCGAGGGTGCGATCATCGGCCGCGCGCTCTACGACGGCAGCATCGAGCCGCGCGCCGCCCTGGCGCTGCTCGGCGCGGCGGCGGCGCCATGCTGAAGGTGCGCGTGATCCCCTGCCTCGACGTGAAGGACGGCCGCGTGGTCAAGGGTGTCAACTTCGTCGATCTGGTGGATGCCGGCGACCCGGTGGAGCAGGCCCGCCTCTACGACCGGGCCGGCGCCGACGAGCTCTGCTTCCTCGACATCACGGCCAGCAACGAGAACCGGGATATCTTGATGGACGCGGTCTCGGCGACGGCCGAACAGTGCTTCATGCCGCTCACCGTGGGCGGCGGCGTGCGGGCGACCCAGGACGTGCGCCGCCTGCTCCTCGCCGGCGCCGACAAGGTCTCCATCAACACCGCCGCCGTGCGCCGGCCGGCCCTCGTGGCCGAAGCGGCGGAGAAATTCGGCAGCCAGTGCATCGTCGTGGCCATCGACGCCAAGCGCGTGGGGTCCGATCGCTTCGAGGTCTTCACCCATGGCGGGCGCGAGGCGACCGGCATCGATGCGATTGCGTGGGCGCGCGGCGTGGCGGCGGCGGGCGCGGGTGAGATCCTGCTGACCTCCATGGACCGGGACGGCACCCGCGCGGGCTTCGACCTGGCGCTCACCCGCGCGGTGGCCGACGCGGTTCCCATCCCCGTCATCGCCTCGGGCGGGGTCGGGTCCCTCGACCACTTGGCGCAAGGCGTGGTGGACGGCCATGCCTCGGCCGTCCTGGCCGCTTCGATCTTTCACTTCGGCGAATATTCGATCGCCCAGGCCAAGGCTCACATGAAGGCGGCCGGCGTCGCCGTCAGGATCGTGAACGGGGAGGGATAGCGGCCATGACACCATCCGACGAGCGCCACATCCTCGACCGGCTTCACGCGGTGATCGCCGACCGCGCGGGCGGCGACCCGGACGCGTCCTACACCGCGCGCCTCATCGCGGCTGGTGGGCCGGCGATCGCGCGCAAGCTCGGCGAGGAGGCGATCGAGACCCTGGTCGCGCGCCTCGCCGGCGCGCCCGAGGACCTGGTTCGCGAGAGCGCCGACCTCCTCTATCATCTCCTCGTGCTCTGGGCCGAGGCTGGCGTGGCACCCGCGGCCGTGTGGGCCGAGCTCGCGCGCCGGGAGGGCGTCTCCGGTCTTGCGGAGAAGGCGTCACGGCCGGGCAAGGACTGAGGAGACGCGATCATGGCATACGATTCGAACAACATCTTCGCCCGCATCCTGCGTGGCGAGATTCCGTGCGACAAGGTCTACGAGGACGACCATGTCCTGGCCTTCCACGACATCAGCCCCCAGACCCCGACCCACATCCTGGTGATTCCCAAGGGCGCCTACGTCTCGGTGGACGACTTCGCGGCCAGCGCGACCGACGCGGAGATCGCGGCCCTGATGCGCGCGGTCGGGAAGATCGCGCGCGAAGCGGGGGTGGCGGCGCAGGGCTACCGCGTGCTCACCAACGTGGGCGAGCATGGGCTTCAGGAGGTTCCGCACCTGCACTTCCATATTTTCGGCGGCAAGCCCCTCGGCCGCATGATCAAGCCGCCGGAGAAATGAGGGCGATTCAGCGCATCCAAAGGGAGAGGCACCATGACCGCGACATCCGATAACATCGGCGTCTATAGCGAATACGGCAAGCTGCGCGAGGTCGTGGTCGGGCATTTCGACGATTTTGTCTATGCCGAATGGAGCCCAAGCGTGCGCTACGCCCATCCCGAGCTGCGGGCGCTGCTCGAGGCCCAGGAGGGCAAGCCGCTGAACGTCAAGGCGCTGCTGCCCGAGCGCCACGAGATGACGGTCCAGCAGCTCGACGCCCTGGTCGAGACGTACGAGAATCACGGCGTCAAGGTCCACCGCGCGCGCCGCTATACCGAGGACGAGAAGACATACCTCGACCACCTGCAAGGCGGTCACGCCCTCATCTATCCGGCTGATCCCGTCTTCGTGCTCGGCAACCACTATATCGAGCTGTGCATCCGCAGGCCCTACCGGCGCAAGGAGATATTCCCGCTGCGTGACCTTCTCATGCCGCGCATCGAGGCGGACCCGGACGCGCGCCACGTGGCCATGCCCCAGGCGGCACCCCGGCGCGAGTTCGGCGAGGGGCCGGGGCCCTTCCTCGAGGGCGGCGACATCATCACCCACGGCAAGGACGTGATCGTCGGCGAGGGCGACGTGTGCAGCAACCGCGCCGGCACCCTGTGGCTCGAGCGCTACCTGCGCGACTACGGGTACAAGGTCCACCCCATGCCCATCAACGGCCTGTGGCTGCACACCCTCGGTGTCATGTGCCTGCTGCGCGAAGGGCTCTTGATGGCCTATCTGCCGGCCCTCGCCGAGGGCCTGCCGGCGCCGCTCGAGGACTGGGAGGTGATCGAGATCACCGAGCAGGAATGCGCGAGCCTGGCCACCGTCGGGGTCAGCCTCGACGACCACACCTACATGATCGGCAACCGCCAGAACCGCATCATCGACGAATTGGTCAAGCGCGACATCGAGCCCATACCCATGCAGACCGACCATATCTCGTTCTGGGGCGGCGACATGCGCTGCTCGACCCTGCCCATCGTCCGCGAGCCGACATAGGCAAGTGAACGCAACATAAAGAGTCCCCCTCTCCCCTTGGGGAGAGGGCCGGGGTGAGGGGGTGCGCGGATCCGCCTCACGAAGAGTCTTTCGGCCGCCTGCCGACGGCCACGCCCTCACCCGGCGCGCAATGCACGCCACCCTCTCCCCGGTGGGGAGAAGGTTCCAAGCGTCAGGTTTGAGCCACTAGTACCCACTTTCATAATTCCGTGTGCCATACGATCGCTTTTCCCGTCTCCTCGGTAGGAGGGGGGCGCCGGCGATGCCGGGGCATCGTCAAGCATCCCCGACACCCCGAGGGGGCGGGAAAAGCGACCCGTAGGGCGGCGCCCCGAGGCCCCCGGACGTCGTCGCGCGCCGCTTGTGATGCCCCGGCATCACGGCGCGCCACGCTCCTAATGAGGTGGACGGCCCCATCCAACGGCATCGATGTGCCAAAGTTGTGGTTGTCATGAACCACGAGGAAATGGGAGCCGTCCATGAACGAAGTTATCACGATCGGTCTTGATTTGGCGAAGAGCGTTTTTCAGGTCCACGGCATTGATGCCGAGAACAAGATGGTGATCCGCCGGCAACTCAGACGGCGCCAGGTGATCCCCTTTTTCGGGAAGCTGTCGCCTTGTTTGGTTGGCGTAGAGGCGTGCGCGACATCGCATCACTGGGCTCGCGAGTTGCAAGCGCTCGGCCACACGGCGCGCATCATGCCGGCCAATTACGTGAAGCCCTATGTGAAGCGGAACAAGAACGACGCGGCCGATGCCGAAGCGATCTGCGAGGCGATGACGCGTCCCACCATGCGCTTTGTCGCGGTGAAGAGCGCGGAGCGGCAAGGCCTCATGATGTTGCACCGAACCCGCTCGCTGTTGGTCCGTCAGCGCACCATGCTTGTGAACGCGATGCGCGCGCATTTGGCCGAGTTCGGCATCGTGGCGCCTGTTGGCGTTCGGGGATTGAAGGCGCTGCTCGTCGTCATCGCCGATGCGGCGGATGAGCGCGTTCCTTCTGTCGCGCGGCGCTGTCTCGAGAGCTTGGCCGCTGCGCTGGCGACCGTGGAGCGGGAAGCGGCTTGCACTGAGCGCCGCATCCACGCCTGGCATCGCTCGGACGAGGCCAGCCGTCGTCTGGAGACCATTCCCGGTATCGGACCGATCATCGCCACCGCGCTCGTCGCCTCGGTGTCGGACCCTTGAGAACGGCAGAGCAATAATCCCCCACTGAAGCGGCCGGTCGATCCGGCTGCGGCGGACCAAAATGGGACCGCGTATAGCCTTCTGTCAGGGTTGCTCTGACTGGAAGGCGGGGGGGATGTATCGGGTGGAGTTGTACGCACGGGTTCGGCGGGCGTGTCATGTCGAGGGGATGAGCACCCGCGAGGCCTCGCGGGTGTTTGGTGTAGACCGCAAGACGGTCCGTAAGATGCTGTCGTTCTCGGTGCCGCCAGGGTATCGCCGAAGCGCGCCGCCGAGGCGGCCAAAGCTGGGTCCGTTCACGGGAATCATCGATCGGATCTTGGAAGACGATCGGACCAGCCACCGCAAGCAACGGCACACTGCGAAGCGCATCTTCGACCGCCTCCGGGACGAGTACGGTTTCACGGGCGGCTACACCATCGTGAAGGACTACGTTCGTGAGCAGGGGCTTCGGTCGCGTGAGGTGTTCGTGCCACTCTCCCATTCCCCCGGTCACGCCCAGGCGGACTTCGGCGAAGCGATGGCGGTGATCGGCGGCGCGTTACGGAAGATCCACTTCCTTGCCTTCGACCTTCCCCACAGTGATGGTTGCTTTGTTGCGGCCTATCCGGCGGAGACGACCGAAGCATTCTGCGATGGCCACAACGCGGCGTTTGCCTTCTTCGGCGGCGTCCCCCGATCCATCCTGTACGACAACACCAAGCTGGCGGTTGCCCGGATCCTGGGCGATGGGAAGCGGCAGCGAACGCGCGTCTTCACGGAGCTTCAGTCCCACTATCTGTTCGAGGACAGGTTCGGCCGGCCGGGCAAGGGCAACGACAAGGGCAAGGTCGAGGGACTGGTCGGCTTCATCCGGCGGAACTTCCTGGTCCCCGTCCCGCGTGCCGAGAGCTTCGCGGCCCTCAACGATGCTCTCGCCGAACAGTGCCGCCGGCGCCAGGCGGCGCGGCTGCGGGGCCACAAGGAGACCATCGGCGAGCGTCTCGAGCGGGATCGTCAAGTTCTCTTGCCATTGCCGCCTGCTCCCTATGATGCCTGCGATAAGCGCCCTGGACGGGCGAGTTCGCTGTCGCTGGTGCGTTACCGCAGCAACGACTATTCCGTGCCCGTGGCCTACGGCCACCGTGAGGTGCTCATCCGGGGCTACGTCGATGAGGTGGTGATCAGCTGCGGGGCCGAGGTGATCGCCCGGCACCGCCGGTCCTACGACAGCGAGGACCTGATCTTCGACCCGCTGCATTACCTGCCCTTGATCGAGCAGAAGATCGGCGCCCTCGACCAGGCCGCGCCATTGGCGGGCTGGGACCTGCCCGAGGCCTTCATCACTCTGCGGCGGCTCCTCGAAGCTCGTATGGGCAAGGCAGGCAAGCGCGAGTACGTCCAGGTGCTCCGTCTACTGGAGACCTTCCGGCTCGAGGAGGTCGAGGGTGCGGTCGGCGACGCCCTGCGGCTCGGCGCAATCGGCTTTGATGCGGTGAAGCACCTGGTACTGTGCCGCATCGAGCGGCGGCCGCCCAGGCTCAACCTCGACGTCTATCCGTATCTGCCGCGCGCCCGGGTCGCGATGACGTCCGCCAAGTCGTACATGAGCCTGCTGTCGGGGCTCGGCGCATGACCGACACACCGCAAGTGCTGCTCGCCCACCACCTCGAGACGCTGAAGCTGCCGACCTTCCTGCGCGAGTACGACAAGATCGCCCGGCAGTGCGCCTCGGAAGGCGTCGATCACGTCCGCTACCTGTTGAGACTCGCCGAGCTCGAGCTGATCGACCGCGAGCGCCGCATGGTCGAGCGGCGCATCAAGGCGGCGCGCTTCCCCGTGGTCAAGAGCCTCGACAGCTTCGACTTCAAGGTCATCCCCTCGCTCAACAAGGCGCTGGTCCTGGAGCTGGCCCGCTGCGAGTACATCGAGCGCCGCGAGAACCTCATCGCGCTCGGCAACAGTGGGACCGGCAAGACCCACATCGCCCTCGGTCTCGGCCTGGCGGCCTGCCAGAAGGGCCTCTCGGTCGGCTTCATCACCGCCGCCGCGCTGGTCCACGAACTCATCGAGGCCCGCGATGACAAGCAGCTGCTGAGGTTCCAGAAGAAGCTCGCCACCTACAAGCTTCTGATCGTCGACGAACTCGGCTTCGTGCCGCTGTCGAAGACCGGCGCCGAGCTGTTGTTCGAGGTGTTCAGCCAACGCTACGAGCGGGGCTCGACCCTGGTCACCACCAATCTGCCCTTCGACGAATGGACCGAGGTGTTCGGCTCCGAGCGCCTCACCGGCGCGCTCCTCGATCGCCTCACCCACCACGTCAACATCCTCGAGATGAACGGTGACAGCTACAGGCTCAACCAGAGCCGCAGGCGTCAAACCCCGACTGCTAACTGAACCGACCACCCAGCCCACGCTTGACCCCGTGGGCCCACAGGTCCCTCCCGCGCGCGCCGCCGCGTCAGCCTGTTGAGGGCACGCCGCGTCGCGCGCGGGGCCCTCCCGTGGACTACGGGGACAAGCCCGCAGCCGCCAAGCGGTCCCTTCTTATACCAGTGAGCGCCTGAATTGACTCTCGGGATATTCATTGATGGCGGATGATGGCGGATTGTGATTCTATGGTCTCCCACCAGATGTGGGGGATGTCATGGGATCAGCACTCAAGATACGGGATGATTTGACGCCTTTGGAGCTTCGGCGCTGGGCTCGCGTGGAATCGTACGGTCGAGCGGCGGCGCGGGCCTATGGGATCGCGAATGCTTTGGAGGAGATGCCCTGGGCTGATGCCGCGCGGCTTGCGGGGATGGATCGCCAAACGCTTCGCGACGCGGTTGTTCGTTACAATGCAAAGGGATTGGAGGGGCTTCACGACCGTCCAAAGGGCTACTCGCCGCGGCGGCTGACGGCAGACGAGGAAGCGGCGCTGGCGGCGGTCATCATCGCCGGGCCGGAGCCTGAGCGCGACGGGGTTTGCGCCTGGACCCGGGCCGATCTGTGCCGCTGGCTGGAGGAGCGCTTCGCCAAGACCTACCACCCCTCGAGCATGACCCGGGTTCTACGGCGGATGGGATTTTCCCGCCAGAAGGCGCGCCCGAGCCACCCGCGAAGGGACGCCGAAGCGCAGGAGCGCTTCAAAAAAGGGCGCTTCGCGACATCCTGAAGGCGACCGCCGCGGCGCATCCCGACAAGCGCCTACAGCTGTGGTTTCAGGATGAAGCGCGCGTCGGCAACAAGGGCCGGGTGTGTCACCGGTGGTGGCGCAGGGGCGAGCGTGCCCCCGGGACGCGTCAAATCGGCTACCAGTGGGCCTACATCTTCTCCGCCGTGCGCCCGGACACCGGCGACGACGTCACCCTGGTGATGCCGAGCGTCAACGCCAAGGTCATGGACCTGTTTCTCGCACACTTCGCCGATACCCTGGACCAGGATGCGCACGCCGTCATGATGTGCGACGGCGCCGGTTGGCACGACGAGCGCGCCCTCACCGTCCCCGACAACGTCACCTTGGCGCTGTTGCCGCCTTACAGTCCCGAACTCAACCCCGTCGAGCGGGTTTGGCTCTACCTACGCGAACGCTTCCTATCGCTCCGCGTCCTCGACGACACCGAGGCCATCATCGACGCCTGTTGCCAAGCATGGATCGACCTCATCGCAGAACCGGATCGTATGCGAACCCTCTGCGCCTATCCATGGATCATGAAGGTGATTTCATAGGCTCACTGGTATTACACCGCCGAGGTGGTCCCTTTTTGCTCCGCCATTGACACGGCCCTTCGGTTTTCAAATCCGGCCGCGAGCTGGCGGCCTGGATCGGTCTGGTCCCCAAGCAGAGCTCGACCGGCGGCAAGGAACGCATGGGGCGGATCTCCAAACAGGGCGATCAATATCTCCGATGGCTGCTGGTCGCCGGCGCCATGTCCGTGATCCGACAGGGACGCAAGACAAACTTCGAGAAGAACCCGTGGCTCGCCGATCTCGTGCGGCGCAAACCGGCGAAGGTCGCAGCCGTGGCATTGGCCAACAAGAACGCGCGAACCGCCTGGGCGCTGCTGGCGACCGGTGAAACCTATCGCCAGCCGGTGGTGGCCAAAGCGTGAGGCGGAGGATGTAACGACTTTGGCAGGGTGAACGTGAGGTAATGCAAGACCGGTCGAACACCGGGGATCGGGAAAACCCGCCTCGGCTAGAGGGCAACTGAGCTCGTGCTTCTAGTTGGGACCCAATCCGCGGATCGCATTAGGGCCAGCGGTCGTCGTATCGCGCAAACAGGCCGGACACATAGCTGCACCCGACCAACTTGTAATACCGTCAATTCAAACCTTGCCAAATCGGGGCCGTCCACACATAGCCGGAAACCTCGGGGCGCCGTCGTATGGCACACGGAATTATAAAAGTGGGTACTAGGACTGCCCCTCAAGGCCGCACGAACCGGCCCGTGCCGGGCGTCGCGGTGACGCGCCCGTCGGTGAACACGGGCTGCCCGCGCAGATAGGTCGCCGTCACCCGCCCGGCTAGCTCCCGGCCGTGGTAGGGGCTCCATTTGACCGCCGACGCCATGTCCGCCTGGTCGAGGGTATGGGGCGTGGGATCGAGTATCGCAAAATCCGCATCACCGCCGGGCGTGAGCGCGCCCTTGCGCGGGTAGAGCCCGAAATGCCGCGCCGGCCCCTCCGCGAGGTGGCGTGCGACGACCGTCACGTCGAGCCCCCGATCGCGGACGGCGCCCGCGTAGAAGGCCGTCAGCAGGGTCTCGAGGCCGGGCATGCCGGCGCTGGCCGCGAACATGTCGCCATCGGTCTTGCGCGCGAGCGGCCAGGCCACGTGGTCGGAGGAGACGAAGGCGACGCGGCCCATCTCCACCTGGCGCCACAGGGCCGCGCGCTCCGCGGCCGAGCGGATGGGCGGCTGCTGCTTGAAGCGGGCCCCCTGCTCGAGCACGTCGTCGTTGGTGAACATGAGGTACTGGACGCAAGTCTCGGCCGTGGTGCTTGCACCCAGCGCCCGGTAGGCCGCGGCCTGCTCGAAGCCGCGGGCGAGGGTTGAATGGACGATGTGCGCCCGTACGCCGGTCGAAAGCGCGAGCTCGAACACGGCCGCGTTCGCCACCGCCTCCGCCGCCGCCGGGCGGCTCTCGGCGTGGCTCTCCGGCCCTGTCCGCCCTTCGGCCTTCAGGCGCGCGACGTTGCGGTCGACGATGCTCTGGTCCTCGTTGTGGAAGGCGACCGAGAGGCCCGTCTCGGCGATGGCGGGGAAGATCTCGGCCAGCTCCCCCATGTCGGTGCCGGGGAATCGCACCGGGTGGTATTCGTAGAGCGAGACCTTGAAGGCGCAGGCGCCGAAGGCCGCCATCTCGGCGATGCCCTCCGTCCCCCGCCCCTTGGCGGCGGTGGCGTAGAGGGCCACGTCCACTGCGGCCTGGGATTCGATCGCATCGACCTTGGCCTGGAGGCGCTGGACCGTGTTGGCCGGGTCGGGGTCGTCGAACGGCATGTCGACGACCGTCGTCACCCCGCCCGCGGCCGCGGCCACCGTGGCATCGGCCAGACCCGCGATCCCCTCGGTCGAGCCCGCATGCACCTGGCCGTCCACGACCCCCGGCAGCACGAGCTTGCCGCGGGCGTCGCACAGCGCCTTCGCTCCGGCTGGCGGCTCGCCCGCGCCGAGGGCCGCGATGCGCCCGTCCAAAACCGCGAGGTAGCCGTCGCGCACCACCCGGTCGGATAGCACCAGGTCGCCCCGCACCATGAGGTCGAAAGTCATTCCCCGGTCCGCCGGCGCGCGCTCAGCGACGCCTTGCGGCGCGCGCGGAGGCCATCACGCACAACAGCTCGAACATGAGGTTCACGACCACGATGGCCGAATTCCCGGTCGGGTCGACTGGCGGGCACAGCTCGTTCACGTCGGCACCGATGATGTCGAGACCGTCGAGCCCGCGGATGATCTTCTGGCTGTCGCGCACGCTGATGCCGCCCGGCTCGGGGCTGTTGGTGCCGGGGGCCGCCGTCGGGTCCATGCCGTCGAGGTCGTAGGTGACATAGACCGGCGCGTCGCCCATCAGCGCGTGGATCTTCGCGATGATGGCCTTGGTTCCCATCTCCTCCATGTCGTCGATGGTGAGGATGGTCATGCCCTGGTCGCGGGCCCACTCGAACGCCTCGGTGTCGTACATGGTGCCGCGGATGCCCAGCATGATGTGGCGCTTGGGGTCGGTCAGCCCTTCCTCGACCGAGCGGCGGAAGGGTGTCGCCGGGTTGATTCTGTGGCCGTCGATGTGATCGATGGTGTCGGGGTGGGCGTCGAAATGCACCACCCCCACGGGGCCGAGCGGCGGCCTGACGATGCCGCGCAGGATGGGAAGCGTGATGGTATGCTCGCCCCCGATGGCGAGCGGCAGCGCCCCGGCCGCGGCGATGTCGGCGAAGAAATCCTCGATAGCGCGGATCGTGCCGTCGAAGTCGAGCAGGTTGACGGGCGCATCCCCCACGTCGGCGATGCGGCACAGATCGAAGGGAAAGACCCCCGTGACCGCGTGGCCGACGCGGATAAGGCGCGAATATTCGCGCACCTGGGCGGGGCCGTAGCGCGAGCCGGCGCGCTGGTAGGTGGTGAAATCCATGGGCACGCCGGCGAGGGCGATGTCGAGGCCCTCGGCACTGTCGCGCCGCCGCCCGCGCAGCAGCGTGAATGTCGGCGAATGGCGCGCCACCTCCGGCGCCATGATCGGTTGCAGGTCGTCGGTCTTCACGGTCATGTCGTCCCCTTTCTCCGTCTGTTGAGGCCGCGTTGGCACCCCGCCGCCCGTTCACGACGGCTTGTAGCTGCTCGGCTTGAACGCGACCAGGGCGCGGGTGATCGGCCCTGGCTTGCGGCCCTCGTGATCGAGCCGGTCCTTGCGCTGAATCGCCGCGCGCACCATGTGCCCGCCGATGAAGCGGATGGGCTCGGGCGGGAAGCCGCGCTTGGGCCGGCGGACGAGGCCCGAGTTGGCCCACTCGTCGTTTTGCCGGAGTGCGAGCGAGCTGAGGATATGCGCGCCGTAGCGGCTCGTCACCAGGCCGCTGCCGGAATAGCCGTAGCCATAGAGGATATCGGGGCAGGTGGGCAGGGCGCCGAACAGCGGCAGGCCGGACTTGGAGCGTTCGATGGGCCCCGCCCAGGTGCTCGCCACCGGCGCATCGGCGAGGGACGGGTGGATCTGGCGGATCACGCCGCGCATCTCGGGCAGCGAGCGCATGGGCCGGTCGTACCGGCCGTCGATCCGCCCGCCATAGGGCAGGGTGCCGCCCGCCTTGCTCCACATGATGCGGCCGTCGGGGGTGGGGACGGAGCCCGAGACGAAGATGCGCGAATCGATGAGGCCCGGCCCGCCGGCACGGCCCGCGGCGGCGAGCTTCTCCGGCATCGGCTCGGTGGCCACGGCGTCGGTGCCGATGACCATGGCCGCACCCCGCAGCTCCGGCACCTTGAGCGACCAGGCGTAGATGGCGAGCACCACCTTCTCGGCCGTGATCGTGCCCTTGGGCGTCACCACCCCCGGTGGCCGCGCGCGCAGGAGGCGCGTCATGGGCGTCTTCTCATGAATTCGCACGCCGCGCTCGAGCGCCAGCCGGCGCAGGAAGCGCGCCAGCAGGGCGGGCTGCATCATGGCGGCCCCAGCGTCGATCACACCCGCCACATGGGCTGTCGAGCCTGTCCGCTCGGCGATCTCGTCGTGTGTGAGGCGCACGAAGGGCGCCTCCTGCTGCTTTTCCAGCTCGTCGATGATGGCGTCCCAATGGCCGGCCTGCGCTTCGCAGGTGGCTCCCCAGATGACCCCGTCCACCCGGTACCCGATATCGGTGCCGTGCGCGGCGGCGCGCGCGCCGATATCGGCGATCAATCCGGCCGAGGCCTGGCACAGGCGGCGGGCCTCGTCCAGGCCGCACAACGCTTGCAGCAGGGGGAACTGGATCCAGCGCGTGATGGCGACGCCGAGGTTGGCGCCGCTGCCGCCGGCGCCACAGATATCCGCTTCGATGACGACGACGTCGAGGGACGGCTCGCGCTCCTTGAGCTCCAAGGCCGTCCATAGGCCGGTATAGCCGCCGCCGACGATGCACACGTCGCAACGCAAGTCGCCCTCGAGCAGCGGCGCCTCGGCGCTGGGGTCCTTCTCGAGCGCTTCGGTCATCCAGAAGCTGCGCATGATCGGCCCCCGATGTTCATACCCAATTCAATCAGCCAGTCCCGCTATACCCACGCGCGCGATTGAGCGAAAGAACCGACTGCCCCTCACGCCGGCTTGTAGCTGCTCGGCTTGAACGAGACCAGGGCGCGGGTGATCGGCCCCGGCCGCCGGCCCTCGTGGTCGAGCCGGTCCTGGCGCTCGATGGCCGCGCGCACCATGTGCCCGCCCACGTAGCGGAAAGGCTCGGGCGGAAAGCCGCGCCTGGGTCGGCGCACGAGGCCCGAATTGGCCCATTCGTCGTCGCGCTCGAGGGCGAGGGAGGCGAGGATGCGCGCGCCCAATAGGCTCGCAACCACGCCGCTGCCGGAATAGCCATAGCCGTAGAGGATGTCGGGGCAGGTGGGCAGGGCGCCGAAGAGCGGCAGCCCGGTCTTCGAGCGCTCGATCGGCCCGGCCCAGGCGCCGGCGATGGGCGCGTCGGCGAGGCCCGGATAGGTCTGGCGGATCACGTCGCGCAATTCGGCGAGGGGGCGGTGCGGGCCACCGAACCGGCCCGCCATGCGGTCGCCATAGGGCAGGACGCCGCCCGCTTTGCTCCACATGACGCGTCCCTCGGCCGTGGCCCGGGAGCCCGAGACGAAGACCCGCGAATCGGTGAGGCCCGGCCCCCCGGCCCAGCCCGCCGCCGCGACCTTCTCCGGCATCGCCTCGGTGGTCACGGCGTCCGTGCCGATCACCATGATCGCACCGCGCAGCTCCGGCACCAGAAGCGACCAGGCGTAGATCGCGAGAATCACCTTCCCCGCCGTGATCGTGCCCCGCGGCGTCACCACCCCAGGCGGTCGCGCGCGGACGAGGCGCCTCATCGGCGTTTTCTCGTGGATGCGCACCCCCCGTTCGAGGGCGACCCGGCGCAAGAGGCGCACGAGGCGGGCCGGCTGGATATGGACGGCCTCCGCGTCGAGCACCCCCGCGACATGGGCGGTCGTGCCCGTGCGCGCGGCGATCTCCGCCCCCGAGAGGCGCGTGAAGGCGTGGACCTGGTGTTTTTCGAGGGCGTCGATGATGCTGTCCCAATGGCCCGACTGGGCCTCGCAGGTCGCCCCCCAGATCACGCCGTCGGCGCGATACCCGATGTCGGCGCCGTGCGCTTGGGCGAGCTGCCCGATGCGCGCGATGTCCGCGACGGAAGTCTCGCAGATACGCATCGCGCCCTCGGTTCCGCACATCTTCTCCAGCAACAGGAACTGGACCCAGGCGGTAAGCGCGAAGCCCACATTGGCGCCGCTGCCGCCGGCGCCGCAGATGTCCGCCTCGATGAGAACGATATCGAGGGACGGCTCGCGCTCCTTGAGCTCCAAGGCCGTCCACAGGCCCGTATAGCCGCCGCCGACGATGCAGACGTCGCAACGCGGATCGCCATCGAGCGGCGGCGCCTCGGCGCCGGGCTCCGCTTCGAGGGCTTGGTTGAGCCAAAAGCTGCGCATGGCCGGTCGTCCCCCCAAGAGCACGCATTCCCTATACATCCAGGCGTATCTGGGCGAAAGGGACGTGAGCGGTCGCCAACGGATAAGGCTTCAATTGAAGGACCCACCCAGCTTGTATTAGGATCATGTATTGAATCGCTCCCACTCATGGGGAGGGTCTGAAATGGCGCAGGCGAACGCGGCGACGGACATTTCCCGCGCTCTCTCCCCAGCCGATCTGGTCGATATCGGCCGTTACCCCCTCGACCGGCTCGAATCGCCCCCCGCGCGCGCGGTGGTGGCGGCCTTGGCCGGCCAGTTGCGCGCCGACGGCCTCTGCCGCCTGCCCGGCTTCCTCACGACGGCCGCGGCCGCGCTGCTGGCGGCGGAGGCGGAGGCGCTGGCGCCTCTCGCCTACCGGGGCATGGCCGAGCAGACCCCCTACTACCGCAAGGACGGCGCGGACTACCCGCCGGGCCACCCGCGCGTCACCTGGCAGAGCCGGGACCTGAGCCAGGTGGCCGCCGATCTCGTGCCCCGGGGCTCGGGCCTGTGGCGGCTCTACGCCTGGCCGGCGATGCCGCCGTTCCTCGCCGCCCTGACCGGGGCCGGGAGGCTCTACCGGGACGCCGACCCCCATCAGGCCCTCAACATCTCCATCATGGGGGCGGGCGGGCACCAGCAATGGCACTTCGACTCCGCCAGCACCATCATCACCCTCATGCTCCAGGCCCCGGAGCGGGGCGGCGCCTTCGAGTGCGTGCCCGGCCTGCGCACGGCGGCGGACGAGAATTACGCCGGCGTCAAGCGCGTCCTCGACGGCGCGCGCGAGGGCGTCGTCACCGTGCCCTTCGCGCCCGGCACCCGGATGCTGTTCCGCGGCATGAACGCCCTCCACCGGGTGACCCGGACCGAGGGCGAGCGCCGCCGCCTGATCGCCATCCTGAGCTACCACGAGACCCCCGGCCGGCTGGCCGCCCCCGCGGTCAACGCCGCCCTCTACGGCCCGCGCGTCGCCGACGGGCCAATACTGTCTTGAATACTAGGATATAGTGCCTATATACCGATTGCCGGCCGCGCCCGGCCGCCTGGCGTCGGCGCCCAAATGTCAAGGTTTGTCAAGGTTTGGGCCGTATCTTACTAACCCATTGAAATCATTAATTTCACCTCGCTCCAACCTTGACAATCCTTAACGATTTCGCACGATTTTGTGGCGCCACTAGGCGCGTATACGTCTACCCGCCGGGTCGTAGGCGGCGCCGTCGATGACTTCCGCCGGATAGCGCCTGTCGAGGATCTCGACCTCGAGCGCGGTCCCCGGGACCGCGTGGGGTGCTGGCAGGCGCGCCAGGGCGATTCCGTGGCCGACCCGGTGGCCATGCCCGCCGCTGGTGGCGCGCGCGATTTCGACCGCGTCGCGGAGCACGGCTTCCTCGGCCCACGGGTCCGCCGCGTCGTCGCCCACGTCGATGCGCAAGCTGACGAGGCGCTCGCCGTCCGTCCGCTCGCGCGCAGCGAGGAAGGCTTCGCGGCCGAGGAAGTCCCCTTTCTCCGGGCGCACGAGGCGGTCGAGGCCGGCCTCCTCGGGCGTGGCGGCGAGGCCGTAGTCGAGGCCGGCCCGGCGCCAGCCCTTCTCGAGGCGCATGGACTCGAGCGCCCGCAGACCGAAATCGACGAGGCCGTGGGCCGCCCCGGCATCGAATAGGGCGTCGTAGAGCCGTCCCTGGTCGCCGGCCGCGTGATGCAACTCCCAGCCCAGCTCGCCCGTGAGGCTCATGCGCAGCGCCAGCACGGGCACGCCGGCGACCTCGATCTCCCGCGCGGCGAACCAGGGGAAATCGCCGTTGGCGAGCGGTGCCGTCGTCAGCGCGGCGAGGAGGCCGCGCGCCTTGGGCCCTGCGAGCGCCAGGACGCCGCGCTCCGCCGTCACGTTGGTGAGGGCGACGCCGTCGGCCGGCAAATGGCCGCGCAGCCAGTCCTCGAACCGCTGCTCGTCTGCGGCCGGGCTCGTGAGCTGGAACCGGCCGGCACCGGATCGCACCAGCGCCGGCACCTGCCCCGCCGCGTGCCAGGTGGCGCCGGAGGTCAGCTCCCTCTTCTCCACCAGCACCACGTCGCGCCAGCCCCGCCGGGTCAGGAAATAGAGCATGCTGCATCCGAGGATGCCGCCGCCGATGACGACCGCGCGCGTATGTGTTTTCATGCCGGCCTGGCCCCCGCCTGGTTTGATCTCCCGATTGGGCCGGTTTGATCTCCCGATTGGTCCGGTTTGGTCTCCCAATTGGAATGTCGGGACGCCAGCCTACATCCGCCCCGCGAGGAGAGGAACGCCCGATGCCCAAGATGACCGGAGCCAGGTTCCTGGCCGACTTCCTGGAGGCCCAGGGGGTGACGCACGTCTTCTTCGTCCCCGCCGTCCTCATGCAGACCATGCGCGAGATCGAGCGCAAGAACGGCGTCCAGCGCGTCCTCTGCCATTCCGAGAAGGCGGCCGCCTACATGGCCGACGGCTATGCCCGCGCCTCGGGCCGGCCGGGTGTCTGCATCGCCCAGAAGATCGGCGCCTCGAACCTGGCGTCGGGCCTGCGCGACCCCCACCTCGCCTGTACCCCGCTCATCGCCATCACCGGCGGCGACACGGCCGCGACCAGGGGCCGGAACACCTATCAGCAAGTCGAGGACGTGCCCGCCTTCAAGCCGGTGACCAAATGGAGCGGCCGGGTGGACGACCTGGCCCGACTCCCCGATGTCCTGCGCCAGGCCTTCCGCGCCGCCACCACCGGCACGCCCGGCCCCGTCCATGTCGAGATGGCGGGCCACCTGGCCGAGATCGAATACGGGGAGGCCGACCTCGAGGTGATGGCGGAGGCGCTGTTCGGGTCCACCCCGCCCTTCCGCCCCCTGGCCGAGGCCCACGCGGTGCGGGCGGCGGCGCGCGCGCTCGAGGGCGCCGAGCGGCCGGTGATCGTCGCCGGTGGCGGGGTGCGCACGTCCGGCGCCGGAGCCGAGCTCCGCGCGTTGGCCGAGACGCTCCAGATCCCGGTGGCGACGGCGCTCAACGCCAAGGACACCTTCCCGGGCGACCATCCCCTGGCATTGGGCGTCCCCGGCACCTATTCGCGCGAGACCGCCAACCGCGCCCTCCTCGAAGCCGATCTCGTGTTCTTCGTCGCTAGCCGCACGAGCAACCAGTTGACCTGCCAATGGCGCGTGCCGCGCCCCGGCACCCGCGTCGTCCAGCTCGACATCAACGGCGAGGAATTGGGCCGCCACTACCCGGCCGAAGTCGCGCTCATGGGCGATGCCAAGATCACCCTCGCGGCCCTGGCCGAGGCGGCCGATCCGGCGACGGCCGCGCGCCGCGACGAATGGGCCGGGCGCTGCCGGGCCCTGGTCGCGGATTGGCGCGCGGCGTGGGCGCCGGCCCTGGCGTCCGACGCGGTGCCGATCCGGCCCGAGCGCCTGTGCGGGGAGCTGACGGCGTGGCTGCCGGAAGACGCGATCCTGGTCTCGGACACCGGGCATTCGGGTATGTGGACGGGCGGCCTCGTGGATCTCAATCGTCCGGGCCAGAGCTACCTGCGCGCCGCCGGCTCCCTCGGCTGGGGCATTCCCGCCGGCATCGGCGCCAAGCTCGCCCAGCCCGACCGGCCGGTGGTGGTGTTCAGCGGCGATGGCGGCTTCTGGTACCATTTCGGTGAGCTGGAGACGGCGGTGCGCCGGGGCGTGCCCGTGATCGTCGTCGTCAACGACAATAACGGCCTCAACCAGGGCATCGACGAGGAGATCGCGGCGCGCGGCGGCAAGCTCGAAGGCCGCCACGGCGAGGTCTGGCAATTCAGCGGCACGGACCTCGCCGGCGTGGCCAGGAGCCTCGGCGCCGAAGGCATCCGGGTCGAGCGGCCGGGCGATCTCCGGGCGGCGCTCGACCAGGCCGTGGCCTTCCACCGGCCGTGCCTGATCGATGTCGTCTCCGATTCCTACGCCCAGGCGCCGCACGCCTACCTGGGAGATTAGAGCGTTTCCAGTTCGACTGGAATCGCTCCAGGCCGCAAGGCGGCCCGCCGGTCGCCCGGCGCGCCCGCGCAGGCGCGGACCACTTGGTCCGCTGCCGCGAGCGACAGAAAAGGCTAGAGTGGGTCCGATCGAAGCGGAACCGCTCTAACCGGCCGGCGCTTGTCGCGATGCCGGCGCATCAGCCGCGCATCTTCTCGATGCCGTCCCGAAGCGAATCGCCGAGCAGTGCCACGTCTTCCGAATAGGCGATCATGGTGAAGCCCTTGGCGATCCACGCCCGGCCCTGCTCGGGGCTGCCGACGGCGACGCCGGCCGCCTTGCCGTGCTCGCGCGCGGCGGCGAGCACCCGGTCGAGCGCCGCCGCGAATTCGGGGCTGTCGAACTGAAACGGGATGCCGAGCGACAGTGACAAATCGGTATGGCCGATGAACGCCACGTCGAGGCCCGGCACGGCCAGGATGTCGCCGATGTTCTCGATGCCCGCTTTGGTCTCGATCTTGACGGTCACCAGGGTGCGCGCGTTCTCGCGGGCGATTGTCTCGGACACGTCGCCGATCTGGTAGTGGTCGTGGGCGAAGCCGAACGCGGCGCCGCGGCCGCCGTCCGGGGGATAACGCGTGCCGCGCACGATGGCCTCGGCCTGGGCGCCGGTCTCCACGCGGGGCACCATGATGCCGAGCGCGCCGAGGTCGAGCAGCAGCTCGTTCTGCTGGTAGGTGGCCTCGCCGCGCGGGTTGGCGATCGGCACCAGGCCGGCGCCGCGGGCCAGCGCGGCCTGCTGCTTGATGGTCTCGAAGCTCCAGCCGCTGTGCTCCATGTCGAGGATGATGAAGTCGGCCCCGGCGCCGGCCACGATGCGCGCGAGGCCGGGGCTGTTGAACTCCATGGCGAAGGTGCCGAAGACGGTTTCGCCGCGCTCGAGCTTGGCTTTCACGGGGTTGTCCAGCATCGTCCCTCTCCTTCTCGCGGTGCGGAGTCACAGAGGCAGGACGCCGGCGGCCCCGCGCCCCATGTCTAGGGTAGCAGGTCGGGTGGGATCAGCGATATCCGGGCGGCCCTCGACCAAGCGATCGCGCTCCACCGGCCCTGCGTGGTCGATGTCGTCTCCGATTCCTATGCCCAGGCGCCACACGCCTATCTCGGCGATTAGTGGACCGCACTATCCGTGCGTCAGGACGAGGGCGTCCACGGCGACAGCACCCGCCGCCCCGGCGACCATGGGGTTCACGTCGATCTCGCGCACATGGTCGCGCATGGTGTCGGCGAGGACCGAGAGCCGGGAGACCGCGCGGGCCAGGGCGCCCATGTCGGCCGCCGGCTTGCCCCGGTGGCCGGCCAGCAGTTTGGCGACGCGCAGGGATTCGATGAGGCGCAAGGCTTCCGCCTCGCCGAAGGGCGGCAGGGCGAAGCGCCGGTCGTCGAGCAGCTCGACCAGCACGCCGCCCGCGCCGACCATCACCAGCGGCCCGAACTGGGGGTCGGTGACCATGCCGAGGGCCACTTCCGTCCCAACCGGCGCCATCGCCGCGACCGTGACGCGGGGGCCGAGGCGCCGCGCGAGGTCGATATAGGCCGCGCCCGCCGCGCCCGCGTCCCCGAGCCCGAGCCGCACCCCGTCCGCCTCCGTCTTGTGGGCGATACCGGGCTCGGCCGTCTTCATCGCTACCGGGTAGCCGATGGCGTCCGCCGCCGCGATCGCCGCGTCCTCGCTATCGGCGCGCCGCGCCGCCACCGTGGGCACGCCGAAATCGGCGAGGAGGGCGAAGGCTTCGATTTCGTCGAGCGCCGCGCCCGCGCCCAGGCGCTTACGCCAGCGCGCGGCCATGTCCGGGTCGGCTGGCGCAAGCGCCGGGGCGGCCGGCCGGGCGCGGAAGTCGCGGTAGGCGAAGGCGTTGGCGATGGCCCGAAGCGCGGTCAGGCCGCCGTCCAGCACCGGAATTCCGTTCTCCGCCAGCGCGAGCAGTACGCCGGGGTGGAACTGGCGCGCCGTATAGGTGGCGGCGACGATGGGCTTGTCGCTTCGCGCCGCGGCATCAGTGCAAACCTTGGCCAGTTGGTAGGTGAACTCGTCGACGTCGTTGGCGCCGAAGTCGGTGAACACCGCGCCGATGGCCGTATCGGGGTCGGCCACCACGGCCTGGAAGCAGTCGCCGAACACCGTCGGCCAGTCGGGGTCGCCGGCCCAGGCGTCGACCGGGTTGACCGCCGGCAGGCTCGCATCGAGGCGCGCGCGCAGCTTGGCGCGGGTCGTCTCGCCTATATCGGCCCAGGGCACGCCGCACGCCTCGGCATGGTCGGAGAGGAGGGCGCGTTGGCCGCCCGAATCCATGATTCCCGCCACCCCGCCCGGCCCCGGCCGCCGGTCGTGGCTCATCAGGGCGATGGTGCTCCACCACTCGTCCATGGTCTCGGCGCGGATCACCCCGTGGCGCCGGAAGACGGCCTCGAACGCGGCGTCGGCGCCGGCCAGCCGGCCCGTGTGGCTGACGATATGGCGCGCACCAGCCTCGCTGCGCCCGGGCCGGATCGCGACCACGGGCACACCCTCCCTCTCGGCCCGCTCGAGCGCGGCGAGGAAGGCTTCGGGATGGCGCACGGTCTCGAGATAGACGGCGAGGACGCGGGTCCCCGGCACTTCGAGCGCGTAGTCCATCAGCTCCGCGACCGTCAGCGCCGCCTCCTGCCCCGGCTGGATGGTGAGGTTGAAACGCACCCGGGGGTCGAGGGTGTTGGCGTAGGAGTAGGTCGAGCCCGACTGGATGATGGCGGCGACAGGCCCCGGCTTTCTCGCGACCGGCGGCACCCAGGTGCCGGCGCAGCCGTCCCGGTAGTTGACGTAGCCGATGGTGTTCGGCCCCAGGAGGGGGATATCCGCCTCCCGCGCCATATGGCCGATGCGCGCCCGCATGGGCGGGCCGGTCTCCTCGGGCAGCCAGGCGTTGGCGAACATGAGGGCCGCCCGGGCGCCGTGCCGGATGGCGTGCGCGAGCTGGCCTTCCATGCGCCCGGTGCCGCCGGCGATGAGCGCGAGGTCGACCGGCCCCGGCAGCGCGGCGATGTCGGGATAGCAGCGCAGCCCCTCGATCTCCTCGTAGGTCGGCGTGACCGGATAGACCGCGCCCTCGTAGCCGATCGCCTTGGCCGCGCGGATGGCGCTATAGCCGGGCCGGCCCTCGCGGCCGCTCGCGCCGACGATGGCGATCGACCGCGGGTTGAGGAGCGGCTCGAGCCTGTGGCCGGCCCCGGGCGCTGCCTGCGCGCATTTCATCCCATGCCTCCACGGACTGACCGAACCGGTCGGATCCGAACCGGCTTGGGATCGGAAGGTCCTCAGAGCCGGCCGTCGTGTTGATTCCGCCGTTCGGCATGCTTCGTCATTGCACCGAGTTCAACTGATAGCGCGGTTGGAGAGTGGGCAGTGTCCAGTCCCGGTAGAAATCGCGGACATGGGGGAATAGAGCGCTATACAGCCGTTTTCTCTCCACCTCTGAAGGCGATCGCGGCTTGCTCAGGCTCCGCTCCAATTCACCCATTACGGCCTCGCGATCCACGCGGGTGAAGCGGCCGTCATCGAACACCACGACACCGTCGATGATGACTGTCTCCACGTCGCTGCTTCGCGCGCGATAGATTATGGATTCCAACACGCCCATCGCCGGATCGAGGTATGGCCGCGTTATATTGCGGTAATTGAGGACCAGCAGGTCCGCTTTCTTGCCGACCTCGATCGAGCCGATCTCGTCGCCGAACCCGCAAGCCCGGGCACCTTGCTCCGTTGCCATTCGGAATATCTGCGCAGGCGTGATCCTCGGGGTGAAGATACCGGGATTGCAGTGGATGTGCTTGACGAGCCGGATTTCCTGCAACATGTCCCGATCGTCATTCAGACCGGCTTCATCGATACCGAGGGCAACCGGAATTTGGTGCTTGAGAAAGTCTCCGACAGGCGCGATGCCACTGCGAATCCGCAGGTTCGAGCTCGCGTTATGGCACAAGGCGCATCCCGAGCCCGCAACGATCTCCAAGTCTTCCTCGCTCGCCCAGACCGCATGGCCCAATGTCACCTCCGGGCCGAGAAACCCAATTCTGTGAAGGTGTTGGACGGAGGACATGCCGAATCGTCGCGCGGCGAACATTTTCTGATAGATCGTCTCGGACAGATGGAGGTGAATGCCAATGCCGTATTTCCGCGCCCATTCCTTGTTCAATGAAAGCAGTCGATCCGAGCAACGCTCCATATTGATCGGCGCGAGCCACACGCGAACCATGTTGCTTTGCGGATGGTCGCCGAACGCGCGGATCAGCGGCTGGAGCACCTCGGTTTCGAAATCCTCCAATCGAAAGTGTGTCCGGTCGAGGAATCGCTTGGTTTCAGCGGCAAGGACGGCCGGCAGTGTAGCCAGGAACTCTTCGTCGGGTGCATAGACAAGCCGATGCTGGTCTCGCACGCACTGCGCGTAGCTTACGCGCATGCCAAGATCCAGATATGCCTGGATGGTTTTGCGACCGCTATCCGTCCAATTGCCGAGGGGCGGGGGAAGCATTACGGCGAGGTGCTGTACCGCCGTGACACCCGAGCCGACCAGCTCGAAGGCGGAATACAGGGTGTCGAGGTATTGGTCGACCCGCCGCGATTGCATCTGGGCTACGAGCCATTGCTCGAGCGGGAGATCGTTGGTTCCAAGCTGTACGGGCGTCAGGCCCATGTGGTGGTGTGCGTTGACGAAGCCTGGCAGCACGACATGGTCGTGCGAGCCGATCACTCGGGCGTCGGGATATCGCCGGACCAGATCGTCGTAAGGCCCGATCTCCTCAATGCGGCCGTCGACGCTGAGGACGCCGGCACCTGGAACGGTCAGCACCTCTTCGTCGTCGAGCGCCTTGCACAGGACGTATCTGCCCCTGGCGATAATGGTTTCCCGACCATTGTCCGTGTCCATTTTCATCGACCGCTCCACAGTTCGTTGCGCCCCGATCTCGGTCCAGATCGCCGCGGGGAGCCGGTTCCCTTCCGCCCGGCAATATCGCCGGAGAATACGTGCCTGTGAATTGGCCCCGACAGCCGGGCGCTCAGCCTTGCGCCAGGTCCACGTCGCCCGCCCCGGAGAGCAGCTCGGTGCCCGTCGCAGTCATGGCATAGGTGCCGCCGATCAGAACGCCGATGCTTTCCGCCTCGTCGAGGAGGCAGGCATGGAGCACGAAGGTCGTGCCCGGGGACATCACGTCGGTCGAGGTGCGGGTGATCTCGAGGGGCTCCAGCCAGCTCGGTGGATAGCCGATCCCGACCCCGTAGCCGAAGCGCATCTTGAAACCGTCCCCCAACCCCTCGCGCCGCAGGATGTCGAGCGCCGGCGCCTCGACCGCGGCGGCCGGCACGCCGGGCTGGAGCTGGGCGAGACCGGCCCGCAGACAACGCAGCGCCACCTCGTAGAGATCCCGCGCGCTCGCTTTGGGCGGCGCGCCCGGCACGGCGAAGCTCTGTATGCCGACGCAGTTGTAACGCCGCGCGACCCCGCCGACCTCGACATGGACCAGGTCGCCCGGCTCCAGCACCCGGCCGCCCGGCGTGCCGTGGCCGAGCAGGCTGCGCGGCCCGGTCGTCATTTCGGTCGGAATGGTGAAATAGCCCGAGCCGGCGCGCCGCATCGCGTATTCGACCTCCGCCGCCAGGGCGACCTCCGTGATGCCCGGCTTCGCATGGGCGCGGGCCGCGGCCAGCCCAGCGCGGGCGTGGCCCCCCGCCGCGCGCATCAGGTCGAGCTCGGTCGCCGACTTGACGGCGCGTAGGCGGGCCAGGGCCGCGGTGCAGTCGACCAGCTCGGCCGGGGCCAGCGCGGCCGCGAGGGCCAGGCCGAAGCCGTGGCTCACCGCCTGGCTGGAGAGGTCGAGGGCCACGCGGCGCGCCCCCGGCACCTTCTCGCGCACCACCCCGGCGAAGCGCTCGGCCGGCTCGTCGACGCCGAACATGTAGGTGCGGATGTCGCCGACGAGGCTCGTCTCGTGCGCGATCGCCACGTCCGCGTCCCACACCACGAGGGTCGGGGCGTCCCGCCCCGGTGTGAGGACCAGCGCCTGGGGCAGCTGCGCGCCCAGGAAGGTGTCGTAGGCGCACAGCCAGTACTGGGCCTCCGGCGCCATCAGCACCGCGCAGTCGGCCCCCACCGCGGCGAGGGCCGCGCGCGCCGCCGTCATGCGGCGGTCGAATTCGGCTTTGGGGACCGGCGGGTCGAGGGTCATCGCCCCGGCGCGATCTTCCGGTAGCTCAGCGCCTCGGCGACGTGGATGCGGCGGACGCCCTCTGCCGCGTCGAGGTCGGCGATGGTGCGCGAGACGCGCAGGACCCGGTGATAGCCCCTTGCCGAGAGGCGGAAACGCTCGGCCGCCTCGCTCAGGAGCTTGCGGCCTTCCGTATCGGGCGCCGCCACTTCTTCCAGCAGCTCGCCATCGGCGTCGGCGTTGGTGCGGATGGGCGCGCCGCCCTCGGGGCCGCGTCCTTCGTAGCGGGCACTCTGGCGCCCGCGCGCCGCCGCGACCCGCGCCGCGATGTCGGCCGAGCCTTCCGCCGGCGGCGGCAGGCTCAGGTCCGCCGGGTTGACCGCCGGCACCTCCACATGGAGGTCGATGCGGTCGAACAGGGGCCCCGAGATCTTGGACTGGTAGTCGAAGGCGCATCTGGGCGCGCGCGAGCAGGCCAGGGACGCATCGTCGAGATGGCCGCAGCGGCACGGGTTCATGGCGGCCACGAACTGGAAGCGCGCGGGGTAGGTGACGTGGTGGTTGGCCCGCGCGATGCTGACGCGCCGGGTCTCGATGGGCTGGCGCAGGGCCTCGAGGGTCGGGCGCGCGAACTCGGGCAGCTCGTCGAGGAACAGCACGCCGTTGTGGGCGAGGCTCACCTCGCCCGGCCGCGCCCGGAGCCCGCCGCCGACCAGCGCCGGCAGGGAGGCCGAGTGGTGCGGGTCGCGGAACGGCCGCCGGCGCAGGAGGCGCCCGCCCTCGAGCGCACCCGCGACGCTGTGGATCATGCTGACCTCGAGCGCCTCGGCCGCGTCGAGCGGCGGCAGGAGGCCGACGAGCCGCGCCGCGAGCATGGACTTGCCGGACCCGGGCGGGCCGATCATCAGGAGGTTGTGGGCGCCGGCCGCCGCGATCTCCAGGGCGCGCTTGGCCGTCTCCTGGCCCTTCACGTCCTTGAGGTCGGGATAGGCCATGCCGTCCTCGGCGAGGGCGGGCTCGGGCGGGGTCAGCACCTGGGTGCCCTTGAAATGGTTGACGATGGCCAGGAGGGAGGGCGCCGCCAGGACCTCGATGGGGCCGGCCCAGGCGGCCTCGCCGCCGCAGGCCGCGGGGCAGATCAGGCCGCGCGCCCGCGCCGAGGCGCCGAGCGCCGCCGGCAGCACCCCGGCGACGGCGGCGATGGCGCCGTCGAGCGCCAGCTCGCCGAGCGCGGAATAGCCGGCGATCTCGTCGGCCGGCAGGACTCCCATGCCGACCAGGAGGCCGAGGGCGATGGGGAGGTCGAAGTGGCTGCCTTCCTTGAGGATGTCGGCGGGCGCCAGGTTGACGGTGATGCGCTTGGGCGGCAGGGCGAGGCCCATGGCCTCCAGCGCCGAGCGCACCCGCTCGCGCGATTCGGCCACCGCCTTGTCGGGCAGACCGACGATGGTGAACGCCGGCAGGCCGGCGGCCATCTGCACCTGAACGTCGATGTCCCGGACATCGATGCCGTGGAAGGCCACGGTGTTGACGCGCGCGACCATGGCGCCTGTCCCCCCGGGTTTCCGATCCGTGCCGACGCGCCCGCTCGCCAAACGCTGGAAATCCACGGCGGCCGGATCGACCATCGATTGTAACGCACCCGCCGCCGCCAGCACCATGCCCACGCCGCGCCGCCCATATCCGACCCACAGGCTCCTGCGAATTTGCTAAGCTCGACCCGCTCGACCCGCTCGACCGTTTCCGTTTGGGGGTGCCCGGCCATGATCATCGACTCGCACGCTTACTGCTTCCTGCCCGCGGACAGCCCGGGTGGGTATGCCAGCACCGACGAGCACATGAGGTGGGTTCAGGCGGGCCAGGCGGGCCACTATCAGCCGGCTTTCGACCTCGAGACCCGCGAGGTCGCCTCCTCCCTGCCCTTGGCACCCGACGGCACCAAGGACCTCGCGCGACTGCCCGATGTCGGGTTTCGCATCGACCGCGAGGCCGGGCGCGTCGTCTGGTCCATGGGCGGCCGCGAATTCACCAAGCACTACTATCCCCCGAACCTGCGCAATTGCGAGTATTCGCCCGCCGGCCTCATCAGCGAGATGGACTATGCCGGTGTCGACATGGCCTTCCTGCACACCCATCCGATGCTGGGGCGCGACAGCGCCTATCAGGCGGCGTGCATCGAGCGCTTTCCAGGGCGGCTGCTCTCCATGGCGCCCGTGGACGAGGGGCGTATCCGGGACGATGTGGGCGCGGTCATAGACGCCATGTCGACCTCGATCGAGGAGCACCGCCTCCACGCCATCAAGTTCAATGGCGCCAGTGTCTACATGGTCAGCGACGATCCCTGGGACGACGGTGTCTACCGGCCCTTCTGGGAGGCCGCCGTCGCCCTCGGAGTCCCGATCTTCTTCACCCTCGACAACGGCCCCGACCACACCAGTTGGGACAATTCAGCCCAGCACCAGGCCGGCTACCTCAACGAGCTCGGCATCCTCATGCGGTGGATGGACCGCTATCCCGATACCCCGTGCAGCATCACCCACGGCTTCCCCTTTCGCACCTTCATGGCGGAGGGGCGGATCACCCTGCCCGAGGAAATCTGGCGACCGTTCGAGAACCCCAACCTCAGCATCGAGGTCTCTCTCCCGGTGCGCATCGGGGACATGTTCGACTTCCCCTACCGGGAAATCTGGCCGACCATCGAGGCGTTGGCGACCCGGATCGGCGCCGGCCAGCTCATGTGGGGAACCGACCTCCCGTTCCAGAACCGGCACTGCACCTATCTCCAGTCGCGCGCCCTCCTGGAGAGGCACTGCGCGTTCCTCGACGCGGGCGAGATCGAGATGATCATGGGCGGCACCGTCGCGCGGGTCCTGGGCCTCCAGGACGGCGGCGGCTGACGGGCGCCGCCGGTCCCCCCCTCAGTCCGGTGGGACCATGGTGAAGACGTTCTCGACGACGGTGTATTGCCAGTAGCCGAGGCGCGCGAGGGGCTTGAAGCGGAGGGTGTCCACGAGGCCGTCCTCGCCGATGATGTCGTCGCTGATATGGATGCCGACGACCTGGCCGAAGACGACCACGTTCTCGTTCTCCGGGTCGTCGCTCGGCAGCTGCACGGTCTGGAGGTACTTGCACTCCATGGCGATGGGCGATTCGCCGACCCGGGGCGGCTTCACGAAGCGGCACGGTGCCGGCGTCAGGCCGGCCTCGGCCAGCTCGTCCACCTCGGGCGCCACGTGTCCGGCGCTCGCGCTCATCTGCTCGCGCAGGGCGTCGCTCGCCATGTTGAAGACGAACTCGCCCGTCTCCTCGGCGTTGGTGCGCGAATCCTTGCGCATGCTGCGGTCCGGCCGGTGGGCCGCGCAGAACAGCAGGATGGGCGGGGAATCGGCCGCGCCGTTGAAGAAGCTGTAGGGGGCGAGGTTGACGATGCCCTCGGTGCTGATGGTCGAGATCCAGCCGATGGGCCGGGGCACGATCAGGCTCTTGAACGGGCTGTGCGGCAGGCCGTGGTCGTGCGGCTCGTAGAACATGGATGTCCCCCTGGTAGATGCGTCGCGGAATGGATGGGTCGTCTGCGCTCAGGCCGGCGGCACGGTGTGGCTTTCGCCGTGGCGCCGCTCGATCGCGTCCCAGATGTCGCTCTCCAGCGTCACCCCGTCGAGCCTGTTGATCTCCTGCAGGCCCGTGGGCGAGGTCACGTTGATCTCGGTCATGTAATCGCCGATCACATCGATGCCGACGAAGATCAGGCCCTTTTCCTGGAGCGCCGGGCCGATGGCCTCGCAGATCTCCCGGTCGCGGGCCGAGAGCGGGCTCTTGCGCGCTTCCCCGCCGGCGTGGAAGTTGGCGCGGGCCTCGCCGGCCGCGGGAATGCGCGCGACCGCGCCCGCGGCCACACCGTCGACGAGGATGATGCGCTTGTCGCCCTCGCGCACCTCAGGCAGGTAGCGCTGGACGATGATGGGCTCGCGGTAGAGGTCGGTGAACATCTCCAGGAGCGCGTTGAGGTTCTCGTCCCCGGGCCCGATATGGAAGACGCCGGCGCCGCCGTTGCCGAACAGCGGCTTCACGATGATGTCCTCGTGCGCCTCGCGGAATTCCACGACCTCGGCCCGGTCCGAGGTAATCAGCGTCGCCGGCATGAGGTCGCCGAAATGGGTCACGAACAACTTCTCGGGCGCGTTGCGGACATGGATGGGGTCGTTCACCACCATGGTCTCGGGGTGGATGTGCTCCAGGAGGTGCGTGGCCGTGATGTAGGCCATGTCGAAGGGCGGATCCTGGCGCATGAGCACGATGTCCATGGTCGCGAGGTCGATGCTCTCGGGCGCGCCCAGGGTGGCGTGGTTGCCGCGCTCGCGCCGCACCACGAGCGGCCGCGCACGGGCATGGACCCGCCCGCCCTTGAGGGTCATGTCCTGGCGCAGGTAGTGGAACAGGGCGAAGCCGCGGCGCTGGGCCTCGAGGGCCAGCACGAAGGTGCTGTCGGCATCGATGTCGATGGTCTCGATGGGGTCCATCTGGATGGCGACGGCGAGGCTCATCTCGGCTCCCTTGATGGCGGCGGTGACGGCCGTGACGGCCGTGACGGCGGTGTCGGCGCGGGCGCGACGTCACTATAGAACGCGCCGGGCTCCTATTGCCATGGCCCGCGCGCCGCCGAGGGATGCTTGCGTCAGTTGATCCGCGTGCGCAGCGCCTGGATCAGGGCCGCGGCCCGGTGGCGGGCGGCGGGCGAATCGCCGACCGCGATGAATCGCTCGAAGGCCGCGACCGCGGCCATCAGGTTGCCCTGGCGCTCCCGCACCACGCCGGCCTCCCACCACAGGGCGGCCGACCCCGGCGCCAGGGCGAGCATGCTGTCGATGGCCTCGCCCGCCTTCACCATGTCGCCGGCCTGGAAGCGGCGCAGCTTGATGTTGTTCTGAAGGCGCAGAAGGACGTCGCGGTTGCCCACCGGGGCGTAATGCTCCGGGCCCAGCTCCATGGCGTCGCCCGCCATCGCCTTGAGCTTCGCGCGCAACTCCCCGGGGCCGTGCCGGGTGCCGCGCGCGAAGGGGTCGAGGATGGCGCGCTCGCCGGCTACCTCGAGGCGCACCATGAAATGGCCGGGAAAGGCGAGCCCGGCCATGTGCCAGCCCTGGGCCCGGCCGGCATGGAGGTAGAGGATGCCGAGGGCGACCGGCAGGCCCTTGCGCCGGTCGATGACCCGCATCAGGTTGGCGTTCTGCAAGTCGTCGTAGGTCAGGTGGTCGCCGTCGTAGCCATGGCACTCGAACAGGGTCTCGTTGAGGGCGGCGATGCGATCCTCGATACCGTTCCCGTCGCTGGCCCGGTGCGCCGCCACGTCCGCCGCCAATGCCGCGAGGTGCTCGCGGTAACGCGCCAGGCCCACGCGCGGCCGGTCGAGCGCCGCGAGGGCCAGTGCGCCCTCGGCCAGGTCGATCTCTTCATCGGGCTTGGCGCCGATGAGGCCGAGGATGTGCTCGGCTTCGGCCCGGGTATTCATGACGGGCTCGGCGGCGGCTCGCGCAGGCGCACGTAACTCACGATATTGCGCACCCGGCCCAGGGTGCGGGCGTGGCCGCGAACCCGGGCCAGCTCGGCCTCGTCCTGGGCGACGCCGGTCAGGTAGACGATGCCGTTGACCGTATCGATGTTGTAGTTGAGCGAGTTCACCTGGGCGTCGAACAGGAGCTTCCGGCGCAGGCTCACGGTGATCCAGAAGTCGCGGAGATCATCGACGACTCCGCTCTCGTCCTCGATCTGGATCTCGTCGTTTACCTCGCGCACGCCATCCACCTGCCAGGTGAGGCGGACCGCCTGGATGCGCGTCTCGGGATAGCGCACGGCGCCGGTCAGCAGGACGCGGCCCTCGACCACCGAGGTCGTGAGCTTGCGGAACATGGCGAGGTCGTGCTCGGCCCAGGCGTAGTTGATCTGGCCCTTGATCCAGGCATCGTCCGCGGCGTCGCCCATGTCCCGCTCCTGGGCCGCGGCCGTGCCGGCGGTGGCGCCCGCGCCGACAACGACACCGGCCGGCGAACAGGCCGCCATGGCCGTAAGGAGGGTGAGCGCGGCAAGGGCGCGGACGGCGGCCGCCAGCCGGGTCACGTTCGAGCCGTCCTTCGTGGCATCTCTTCCATGGTTGATTAAGTAGCGCTTATGCCTCGGGCCGCCAAGCGTCCGTCAGATGGACCGGCAGCCGCCCCGGCGCGACCAGCATGGCATCGAAGCGCACCGAGAGCCGGGCGAGCTCCGGCCGCTCCTGGAGCAGGCGGGCCGCCGCCCTCTCGATCCGGGCCTTCTGGCGCGGCGTGATGGCCCAGGCGGCGTCGGCGATCGTGGGCCGCGCCTTGACCTCGATGAGGGCCAGGGTGGCGCCGCGCCGGGCCACGATGTCGATCTCGCCCGGCGCCGTGCGATAGCCGCGCACCAGGATGCGGTACCCGCGCAGGCGCAGCCACCAGGCGCAGAGCGTCTCCGCATGCCGCCCCAGCCGATAGGCGCCGCGCCGGTCCCGCGCCATCAGGCACCGTCCTTACCGCCCTCGCGGCGCGCGAGCGCCCGCGCGTAGACGGCCTTGCGCGGCGCCCCCGTGGCCGCCGCGACGGCATCGACCGCGTCGCGCAGGCTCTCCCCCTCCAGGGCCCGGCCCAGCAGGCGGTCGATCTCGTCCTGGTCCGTCGCCGCCGGCGCGGCAGGCGGGCCGACGACGACCACGACCTCGCCCTTGGGGGGGCCCTCGGCGCCGTACTGGGCGGCGAGCGCGGGGAGCGTCCCGCGCCGAACCTCCTCGTGGAGCTTGGTGAGCTCGCGGCACACGGCGGCCTCGCGCGGGCCCAGCACTTCGGCCATGTCGGCGAGGGACGCGGCCAGCCGGCGCGGGGACTCGAAAAAGATCAGGCTCACCCGCACCGCCGCGATGTCCGCCAACGCCGATTTGCGCTGCCCGGGGCGCGGGGGCAGGAAGCCCGCGAAGAGGAAGCGGTCGGTCGGCAGGCCCGAGACGGCGAGCGCGGCGAGGGGTGCCGAGGGGCCGGGCGCCGTCGTCACGGGCACGCCCTGGGCGATGGCGGCGCGCACCAGCTTGTAGCCGGGGTCGGAGATCAGCGGCGTGCCCGCGTCCGAGACCAGCGCCACCCGCTCGCCCCGCAACAGCCGGGCGAGGAGCGCCGGCCGCGCCCGCTCCGCGTTGTGCTCGTGATAGGGGGTGAGGGGGGAGCCGATGCCGTGGGCGCGGAGGAGCTTGGCCGTGGTCCGCGTATCCTCGCACGCGATGACGTCCGCTTCCTCCAGCATGGTGGCGGCGCGCGCCGTGATGTCCGCGAGGTTGCCGATCGGCGTGGCGACGACGGCGAGCCCGGCCCACCGTTTACTTCGGGCCACCGGGTCACTAGTTTCTTGAGCTGTATTTTCCCTCACGCCGGAGCTTCCATTGCGCCGCGCCGCGATTCCATCGAGCCATTCGCCGCTTGGCCCGGCCATCGGCCTCGTGGCATTGCTCGCGAGCGTCCTGGCCGCGTGTGCGGCCGACGTCACACTACCGGAGCAGGCGGCCCAGGTCCAAGCCGGCCAGCCGGCCGCCGCGGACGCGCCGCCCGCGCCGGGCACCTTGCCGCCCCCGCCGCCGCCGGGGGGCGCCGTGCCGCCGCCCAGGATCGACCCCGACGGCCCCGTCCGCGTGGCGCTCCTCCTGCCGCTCACCGGCTCCCATGCCCAGATCGGCCGGGACATGATCGATGCCGCTCAGTTGGCCCTCTTCGATCTGGCGGACGAGCGCTTCGTGCTGATGCCGCGCGACACCGGGGGCACGCCCGACGGCGCCGCCCGCGCCGCCCGCGGCGCGCTCCGGGAGGGCGCCTCGCTGATCGTCGGTCCCCTGCTCGCATCCTCGGTCGAAGGCGTGGCCGAGCAGGCGCGCGCGGTCGGCGTCCGCGTTATCTCCTTCTCGACCGACCGCAACGTGGCCGGGAACGGTGTCTTCGTCATGGGGTTCCTGCCCGAGACCCAGATACTGCGGGTGGTGAGCTTCGCCCGCACCCAGGGCCTCTCGCGCTTCGCCATCCTGGCCCCGGCCACGCCCTACGGTCAGACCGTGATGCGGGCGCTCGAGGGCGCCACGACCCTGAACAACGCCGAGCTGACTGGCGTCACCTACTACCCGGCGACCGGCGACGCGACCGAGATCGTGCGGGAATTCGCCCTCTACGACGAACGCCGCCGGGCGATGGAAGCCCAGCGCGCGCAGCTGATCGGCAATGAGGACGAGATCTCGCAGCAAGCCCTCACCCTCCTCAAGCTGCGCGAGACCGTGGGCGAGCTGCCGTACGACGCGGTCCTCCTGCCCGATGGTGGCCCGCGTCTCCTCGCCATCTCGCCGCTCCTGCCCTATTACGACATCGACCCGGCCGAGGTGCGCTTGCTCGGCACCGGCCAGTGGGACGATCCCGCCGTGCGCCTCGAGCCGGCGTTGCGCGGCGGCTGGTTCGCCGCCCCCCTGCCCGAGGCCCGGGCGCGGTTCGAGGAGCGCTTCGATGCCGCCTACGGCCGCACGCCCGTGCGCCTCGCGACCCTGGCCTACGATGGCACCGCCCTCGCCGCCGTCCTCGCGCGCGCCGAGGGCGGCCCGGATTTCAGCATCCAGGCACTGGCCTCGCCCAACGGCTATGCCGGCCAGGATGGCATTTTCCGCTTCCGCCAGGACGGGGTGGTGGAGCGGGGCCTCGCCGTGCTCGAAGTGCGGCGCGACGGCTTTCTCGTCGTCGACCCACCGCCCTCGTCCTTCCAGCCCGCCACCAACTGAACGGCCGAACCTCACGCCAGGAGGGCGCGGAGCACGGCGTCGAGGCGCTGGCGGCCCGCCGGCGTGGCGCGCAGGCGCCGGTCATCGGCGTCGAGGAAGCCACCATCGACGAGCGCCGCGAGGGCTCCCGAATCGAGAGCCGCGTCGAGCGCGGTGCCCGTCTCGGCGCGGAAGCGCTCCCGGCTCACGCCCTCGGCGAGGCGCAGGCCCATCATCAGCATCTCCTCGCCGCGCGCCGCGGGCGAGAGGGTCGCGCGCCCCTCCGTGCCGTGGCCGCTTGCTTCCACCGCTTCGAGCCAGCGCCGCGGATTGCGGGTCTGGTGGGTGGCGGATTTGGACCCGCCGACAGTGACGCGCCCGTGCGCGCCGGGGCCGATACCGAGGTAATCCTGATAGCGCCAATAGGCCAGGTTGTGCCGGGACTGGCCGCCGGGGCGGGCGTGATTGGAGATCTCGTAGGCATCGAAGCCCGCGCCCGCGAGCACGTCCTGGGTGATCTCGTAGAGCCCCCCGGCCGCCTCGTCGCCCGGCATGGGGAGGTGGCCGCGCTCGTGGGCCGAGCCGAAGGCGGTGCCGGCCTCGATGGTGAGCTGGTAGAGGGAGATATGCTCGCCCGCGCGCTGGACCGCCTCGGCGAGCTCGCGCCGCCAATCCTCGGCACCCTGGCCGGGCCGGGCGTAGATGAGGTCGAAGCTCAGGCGCTCGAAGCGCCGGCGCCCTTCCTCGAGGGCGTGAAGCGCGGCGGCCCGGTCGTGCGCGCGGCCCAGGAAAGCGAGGGCGCGGTCGTCGAGGGACTGGATGCCGAGGGAGAGGCGGCTCACGCCGGCCGCGCGGTAATCGGCGAACCGCCCCACGTCGCGCGGGTCGGGATTGGCCTCCAGGGTGATTTCGACGCTGGGTGACATCGCCCACCGCGCGCCCACGCGGTCGAGAACGGCCGCGACCGTGTCCGCGGCCATGAGCGAGGGCGTCCCGCCGCCAAAATAGATGCTCGACACCTCGCGCCCCTCGGCCTCGCCGGCGAAATGGTCGATCTCGGCGCACAGGGCGCGGCGCCACCGGCTGTGGTCCACGTCCCGCCTGATATGGACGTTGAAGTCGCAATAGGGGCACTTCACCCGGCAGAACGGCCAGTGGACATAGATGGCGAGCGGCCCATGGCCCCCGGGCACGGCCTCACCCTCCGAAGCAGGCCGCGCGCAGCTTCGCGAACGCCCGGGCGCGGTGACTGATGGCGTCCTTCTCTCGTTCGTCCATCTCGCCGAAGGTCTGCGTGTGCCCGTCGGGGACGAAGATCGGGTCGTAGCCGAAGCCGCGGTCGCCGCGCGGCGGCCAGACCAGCGTCCCATGGGCCCCACCCTCGAAGGCCTCCACATGGCCGTCGGGCCAGGCCAGGGCCAGGGCGCAGACGAAGTGGGCGCGCCGATCGGCCCCGTCGCCGAGCTGCTCGCTCACCCGCGCCATGGCTTGGCCGAAATCCCGCTCCGACCCCGCCCAACGGGCCGAGTTGATGCCGGGGGCGCCGTCCAGGGCCGGGACCACGAGGCCCGAATCGTCGGCCAGGGCCGGGCACCGCGCACCGTCGGCCGCTGCCCGGGCCTTGATGGCGGCATTCTCGGCGAAATCGCGGCCGGTCTCCGCGGGCTCGGGCAGGCCGAGCGCGGCCGCCGAGACGGCCGCGATCCCGAACGGCGCCAACAGCGCGCCGATCTCCCGCACCTTCCCGCTATTGTGGCTGGCGATCGCCAGCCTGGCGCCGGCGAGGCGGCGGCTCATGCCGGTGCGAGCGCCGCGCGCTGCAAGGCGCCGAGCTCGGCCACGCCCTTCTTCGCCAGTGTCAGCATGGCACCGAATTCGCCCTCGGAGAAAGGCGCCTCCTCCGCCGCGGCCTGGATCTCGACGATTCCGCCGGTTGCCGTCATGACGAAGTTCGCGTCCGTCGAGGCGCCCGAATCCTCCTCATAATCGAGGTCGAGCACGGCGGCGCCCGCGACGATGCCGCAGGAGATGGCGGCGACTTGGCCGCGGATCGGCACCCGGTCGAGGAGGCCGGCCCGGATCAGGTGCTGGAAAGCCAGGTGAAGCGCCACATAGCTACCGGTGATGGCCGCCGTCCGCGTGCCGCCGTCGGCCTGGAGGACGTCGCAGTCGATGCGGATCTGACGCTCGCCGAAGCCCTCGAGGTCGGTGAGGGCGCGCAGGCTGCGCCCGATCAGGCGCTGGATCTCCTGGCTGCGGCCGGTCTGCTTGCCGCGCACGGCCTCGCGGTCGGTGCGGCTGTGGGTGGAGCGCGGCAACATGCCGTATTCCGCCGTCACCCATCCCCGGCCCGTCTTGCGCAGGAAACGCGGCACCCGCTCCTCGACGCTCGCCGCGCACAGCACCTGGGTGTCGCCGAACCGAACGAGGCACGATCCCTCGGCGTATTTGGCGGTGCCGGGCTCGAGGGTGACCGGCCGCATCTCGTCCGGGGCGCGGCCCGATGGGCGCATGTTGCGTTCCTTTCCTCCTGCTGGCCTCGTTTCCGCGGGGCGGGGCGGGGCGAAGCTATCGCGCGGCGAGGGCGGCGTCCAGCCGCTCCCGCCTTGATGCGCCGCGGCCCCGTTACTACATTCCAATCCACACGAGGAGTGGAGCCATGAAGCCGCTGGTATTCGGGCAGTCGTCGCCGATCACCGAGCTCAACGAACGGTCGCGGGAGATATTTCGCCGCGTCGTCGACGGCTATTTCGAGACCGGCGAGCCGGTGGGCTCGCGCACCATCTCGCGTCAGCCGGGCGTCGACGTCTCCGCCGCCACCATCCGCAACGTCATGGCCGACCTCGAGGAGGCCGGCCTGCTCTTCGCCCCGCACACCTCCGCCGGCCGGTTGCCGACCGAGGCGGGCCTGCGCCTCTTCGTCGACGGCTTGCTGGAGATCGGCGCCCTCTCCGACGGCGAGCGCGCCGACATCGACAGCAAATGCGGCGCCGCCGGCCGCAGCCTCAACCAGGTCATCGAGGAGATGTCGGGCCTGCTGTCGGGCCTGTCGCACTGCGCCGGCCTCGTCCTGGCGCCCCGACTCGAGCGTAGCCTCAAGCATATCGAGTTCGTCTCCCTTTCGCCCGGCCGCGCGCTCGTGGTGCTGGTGACCGAGGACGGCATGGTCGAGAACCGGGTCGTCGAGGTGCCGCTGGGGCTGCCGCCCTCGGGCCTGACCCAGGCGGCCAACTACGTGAACGCGCGGCTCATGGGCCGGACGGTCGTGGAGGCGCGCGCGGCGATCGCGGACGAGCTCGAGACCCAGCGGGCCCAGATCGACGGCCTTTCGGCCCAGGTCGTCGAGGCGGGCCTCGCCAGCTGGGCCAATGACGAGGCCGGTGGCACCCTGATCGTGCGCGGACAGGCCAACCTCCTCGACGACGTGACCGTGCCCGCCGATCTCGAGCGCATCCGCACCCTCTTCGTGGCGCTCGAGACCAAGGAGGCGAGCATCCACCTGCTGGACGCGGTGAACAAGGCCGAGGGGGTGCAGATCTATATCGGCGCCGAGAACGAGCTGTTCGGCCTCACCGGCTGCTCGATGGTCATAGCGCCCTATGCCAACCGCCACGGCCATCTCGTCGGAGCGATCGGGGTCATCGGGCCCACGCGCATCAATTATGCCCGCATCGTGCCCATGGTGGACTACACCGCCAGGGTGATCGAGCGGCTGATCGGATAACGGACGGAGCCATGTCGAAAGCCAGGAAAACCAAGGACGAAGCCGCCGGAGAGGACGAGGCTCCGGCGGACGAGGCCGTGGAGGTCGCGGTCGCGGCGGACGCGGTCGCGGCGGATACGGGCGCGGCGGAGGCGGGTGCGGCGGAGGCGGCGGCCGAAGTGACCCGCGAGGAGGCGCTCGCGGCCGAGGCCGCCGACCTCAAGGACCAGCTCCTGCGCGCGCTTGCCGAGACCGAGAACGTGCGCCGGCGGCTCCAGCGCGAGAAGGAGGAAGGCGTCAAGTACGCCGCCGCCGGCCTCGCCAAGGATATGCTGAGCGTGGCCGACAACCTGCGCCGGGCGCTCGACAGCGCCGAGCCGGACGCCCTCGGTGAAAGCGAGCCCCTGAAGGCGCTGCACGACGGCGTCGAGATGGTGGAGCGCGAGCTTGTCACCGTGTTCGAGCGCGCCGGGATCAACCGGATCGAGCCCGTGGGCGAGAAGTTCGACCACGACTACCACCAGGCCATGTTCGAGGTGCCGGGCACCGATCAGCCGAACGGCACCGTTGTCGAGCTCCTCCAGCCTGGATACGTCATGCATGGCCGCCTGCTGCGCCCGGCCCTCGTCGGCGTTGCCAAGGGCGGCAAGGACGAGGCCGACAGGGACCGGCCACGGGTCGACACCACGGTCTAGAGGGTTTCCACCTCGACTGGAATCGCTCCAGGCCGCAAGGCGGCCCGCCGGTCGTCCGGCGCGCCCGCGCAGGCGCGGACCTCTTGGTCCGCTGCCGCGAGCGAAACAAATGCAAGAGTGGGTCCGATCGAAGCGGAACCGATCTAGTAGTTCGAACCCGACGAAAGAGTCCCCCTCTCCCTTGGGGAGAGGGCCGGGGTGAGGGGACGCGCGTCGGCGCGTCATAAAGAGTCTTTCCGCCGCCTACCGGTGGCCAAGCCCTCACCCTCCCGCTTCGCGGGACTCCGTCTCGACCCCTCACCCTCCCGCTTCGCAGGTCCCTCCCTCTCCCCCCAAGGGAAGAAGTGGGGAGAGGGTTCCAAGTGTCAGACGCGAACCACTAGGACTCACGATCCTGGGAGAGCGCCTTTCGGCGCCGGCTGGAAGAGGAGCTCACCCGCCGGGTCGTGGGCCTTGAAGCGGCGCTGGGCCAGGCTCCGGCGCTCGACCGCGTAGCAATAGACGCAGCCGTGCGGGCAGGTGTCGTAAGCGCCGATATCGCGTGAGGCGTGACAGGCGCAGCCCGGGCGGTTGCCCTTCTCCTTCTCACTTATGGGCCGGCCGGCGACCTGCGCCATGCGCGCCGCGTCGATGCAGCGCGCGGCCCCCGCGCCGCCGGCGCCGTACTCGGGCTGGGCGCAGAGATTGAGGCGCATGCCATGGCCGGCCGCGATGGCCGCCAATTGCTCGGCCAGGTCGCGCTTGCGGCCGTCATCGGGGTCCTCCCATGCGAAGCCGTGGGCCCGCGCGGCCACGGCGAGGTTGCGCGCGCTCTTGCGGTAGATGTGGGCGAAGGACACCACCACCTCGTCGGTTGCACCTTCGAGCGATGCCGCGAGCGTCCGGAAGTTCCCGAGGTGCCAGGCCGGCGGCGTGAGAGTGGTCAGGAGCACCGGGTCGTAGCGCCACACGGCCGCGCGGGCACCGAAGTCGCGGGCGAGGTCCCGCATCCGCGCGACCGCGCCTGGCGCGTCGGCCACGCTGGCCTCCAGCGCGCGCGGATAGTTGTTGATGGTGTACTGGACGACGAAGGGGTAGCCGCGGCGCGCGACCGCTTCGAGGGGGCCGAGGAACGGCGCCAGGTTCTTGGTCCAGAACACGAAGCCGTCGACGGCGGCCCGGTCGAGAGGGATCCGGTACGCCGGCCCGCCATAGGGGTTGGCCACGCGGGCGAAGCCGGCGGCGAGCCGGTTCATGAACCAGCGCCCGTAGAAGGCCGGGATGTCCGTGCGATAGCTGGCCGAGACGATCATGGCGGCGCCACTCCTGGGTGCGGGCCGAGATTAGCGGATCTCGGGCGTGTGATGGCGGCAATCCAGCCGCCGGGCGCGGAAATCCGCCGGCCCAACGCTTGCAGGGGCGCTTGGGGCCCCCCATATGACGTGCGAACGCGCCGGACGCGGTAACGCAATCATAGCCGGGGGTTCCGGCGGTGCCGAGCACGGGCCGCGGGAACCCGCCTGAAGGGGATTGAATAGGATGAGCAAGGTAATCGGAATCGACCTTGGTACGACCAATTCCTGTGTCGCCGTCATGGAGGGGCAGGACCCCAAGGTCATAGAGAACGCGGAAGGTGCCCGCACCACGCCATCGATGGTGGCTTTCTCGGATGGTGGCGAGCGCCTCGTCGGCCAGGCGGCCAAGCGCCAGGCCGTGACCAACCCCGAGAACACGCTGTTCGCGATCAAGCGCCTGATTGGCCGGCGGTTCGACGATCCGACGACCAAGAAGGACATGGACCTCGTGCCCTACGCCATCGTCAAGAGCGACAATGGCGACGCCTGGCTCGAGGCTCAGGGCAAGAAGTATTCGCCGAGCCAGATCAGCGCCTTCATCCTCCAGAAGATGAAGGAGACGGCCGAGGCCTACCTCGGCGAGGCGGTCACCCAGGCGGTCATCACCGTCCCGGCCTACTTCAACGATTCCCAGCGCCAGGCCACCAAGGACGCCGGCAAGATTGCCGGCCTCGAGGTCTTGCGCATCATCAACGAGCCGACGGCGGCCTCCCTCGCCTATGGCCTCGAGAAGAAGGGCAGCGGCATCATCGCCGTCTACGACCTGGGTGGCGGCACCTTCGACGTGTCGGTCCTGGAGATCGGCGACGGCGTCTTCGAGGTCAAGTCGACCAACGGCGACACCTTCCTCGGCGGCGAGGACTTCGATGCCCGCGTCGTGGCCTATCTGGCCGACGAATTCAAGAAGGAGGCCGGGATCGACCTGCGCGAGGACAAGCTCGCCCTGCAGCGCCTCAGGGAGGCGTCCGAGAAGGCCAAGATCGAGCTCTCGAGCACCATGCAGACCGAGGTCAACCTGCCCTTCATCACGGCGGATCAGTCCGGCCCCAAGCACCTCAACATCAAGCTCACCCGGGCAAAGCTCGAGGCGTTGGTCGAGGAGCTGGTCGCGCGCACCATCGGCCCGTGCAAGGCCGCGCTCAAGGATGCCGGGCTCAAGCCCTCGGAGATCGACGAGGTGATCCTGGTCGGCGGCATGACCCGCATGCCCAAGGTCTTCGAGACCGTGAAGATCTTCTTCGGGCGCGAGCCGCACCGCGGCGTCAACCCGGACGAGGTGGTTGCCATGGGTGCCGCCATCCAGGCCGGCGTGCTCAAGGGCGACGTGAAGGACGTGCTGCTCCTGGACGTGACGCCGCTGAGCCTCGGCATCGAGACCCTGGGCGGCATCTTCACCAGGCTGATCGACCGCAACACCACCATCCCGACCCGCAAGGGCCAGGTGTTCTCGACGGCCGAGGACGGCCAGACGGCGGTCACCATCCGCGTCTTCCAGGGTGAGCGTGAGATGGCGGCGGACAACAAGCCCTTGGGCCAGTTCGACCTGATCGGCGTCCCGCCGGCGCCCCGCGGCATGCCGCAGATCGAGGTCACCTTCGACATCGACGCCAACGGAATCGTCAACGTCTCCGCCAAGGACAAGGCCACTGGCAAGGAACAGGTCATCCGCATTCAGGCCTCGGGCGGCCTCGACGACGCCGACATCGAGGAGATGGTGCGCCAGGCCGAATTGCACGCCGAGGAGGACAAGAAGCTGCGGGCCCTGGTCGAGGCGCGCAACCAGGCCGATACCCTGATCTACACCTCCGAGAAGAACCTGGCCGAGCATGGGGAGAAGGTCGGCGCCGAAGAGAAGGCCGCCATCGAGGCCGATATCGTGTCCCTGCGTGAGGTCATGGAGGGGGAAGACGCGTCCGCGATCGACGAGCGGGTGCAGGCCCTCGCGCAATCGGCCATGAAGCTCGGCGAGGCCATGTACAAGGCGGAAGCCGAAGCCGAAACCGAGGCTGACGCTGACGCGGAGGCCCATGAGGCGCAGGCCGCCAGCGGCGACGCCCCGCCCCCGGAAGGAGATGACGGCACCGTCGTCGACGCCGAGTTCGAGGAGGTCGACGACGACAAGAAGAGCAAATCGGCCTAGTGTGCTCGATCCTAGGCTGCGGCATGGGAAATCTTGCAAATGACCGGCCCCGGTCCGATGCCCCGCGCGTGCGGGCCGCGCTGACCGGGGCCGCGCCGGCTGGGTAGGTGCCGCATGGCTAAGCAGGATTATTACGAGGCGCTCGGGGTCGATAAGGGCGCGGAGCCGGAGGACCTCAAGAAGGCCTACCGCAAGCTCGCCATGAAGTACCACCCCGACCGCAACCAGGACGACGCCGAAGCGGAGCGCAAGTTCAAGGACATCTCCGAAGCTTACGATATCCTCAAGGACGACCAGAAGCGCGCCGCCTACGACCGGTTCGGCCATGCCGCTTTCGAGAATGGCGGTGGCGGCGGTGGTGGTGGCGCGCGGGACTTCAACTTCGCCTCGGGCTTCGCCGATATCTTCGACGAGATGTTCGGCGACGCCTCGGGCGGCCGGCGCGGCGGCCAGTCGCGGGGCACCCGGGGCAGCGACCTGCGCTACAACCTCGCGATCGGCATCGAGGACGCGTTCAGCGGCAAGCAGGCCAAGATTCGCGTCCCCACCTCCGTGGCCTGCGAGGCCTGTTCCGGCTCTGGCGCCGCCGGCGGCGCCGCGCCCGTCACTTGCGGGAGCTGCCAGGGCCACGGCCGGGTGCGCGCGACCCAAGGGTTCTTCACCATCGAGCGCACCTGCCCCGCCTGCCACGGCCAGGGCCAGGTCATCGAGAAGCCCTGCCGCACCTGCAACGGCGCGGGCCGGACACGCAAGGAGAAGACTCTCTCGGTCACCATTCCCGCCGGGGTCGAGGACGGCACGCGGATCCGGCTGGCGGGTGAGGGCGAAGCGGGCATGCGCGGCGCGCCGGCCGGCGACCTCTACATCTTCCTCAACGTCAAGCCGCACCGCATCTTCGTGCGCGATGGCGCCGACATCCACTGCCGGGTGCCCATTCCCATGACCACGGCGGCGCTCGGCGGCACCGTCAACGTGCCCACCATCGATGGCTCCCGCGCGAAGGTGACCATCCCCCACGGCGCCCAGACCGGCCACCAGCTTCGCTTGCGCGGCAAGGGCATGCCGGTCCTCAGGTCCGTGCAACGGGGCGACATGTATATCGAGGCTATCGTCGAGACCCCGGTCAACCTGACCAGTCGGCAGAAGGAGCTGCTGGAGGAGTTCAACAAGGCCGCCGGCGGCAAGCCTACGAGCCCCGAGTCCGAAGGCTTCTTCGCCCGCGTAAAGGACCTCTGGGACGACCTGCGCGATTGATCGCGCCGCCCCGCCTTTGGGGGTCTTGGGTCCATGTTTCTCCGTCTTCCCCGGCTCTGTGCGCCTTCGCGGCGTTGTGGTTAAATGCTCGCCGGCTGTGGGGAGGGCAGGGCTGTGACGGATATGCGCATCGGAATCGCGGGCTGCACCGGCCGCATGGGCCAGATGCTGGTTCGCCAGGTGGGTGTTACGGAAGGCGCCGTGGTGGTTGGCGGCCTGGAGGCGCCGGGCAGCGAGGCCCTCGGCCGCGATCTCGGCACGGTCGCCGGCCTCGACCCGCTGGGCGTCGTCGCGACCGACGACGCGGCCGCGCTGTTCGCCCAGGCCGACGCCGTCCTCGAATTCACCACGCCCGAGGCGACCGTCGCGCACACCAAGCTGGCCGCCCAGGCCCACACCATCCACGTCATCGGCACCACCGGCCTCGACGCCGAGCAGGAGGCCGCCCTGCACCGGGCGGCGAAGCACACCCCCGTCGTGCTCGGGGCCAACATGAGCGTCGGCGTCAACCTGCTGCTCGCCCTCGTCAAACGGGTCGCGGGGGTGCTCGGGCCCGACTACGACATCGAAATCGTCGAGATGCACCACCACCACAAGGTCGATGCCCCCTCGGGCACGGCATTGGCGCTGGGCCGGGCGGCCGCGGCGGGGCGCGGGGTGGCGCTGGACCAGGTCGCGGACCGGGGCCGGGACGGCCTGACCGGGCCGCGCCGGCCGGGCGATATCGGCTTTGCGAGCCTGCGCGGCGGCGACGTGACCGGCGACCACATGGTGATCTTCGCCGGCGGCGGCGAGCGGGTCGAGATCGGCCACCGCGCCGCCAGCCGCGAGATCTATTCACGGGGCGCGGTGCGCGCGGCCCTGTGGGCGCACGCGCATCGCGAGCCCGGTTTCTACACCATGGCGGACGTGCTCGGCCTCGCCGAGGATTAGAGTGGTTCCAGTTCGACTGGAATCGCTCCAGGCCGCAAGGCGGCCCGCCGGTCGCCCGGCGCGCCCGCGCAGGCGCGGACCAATAGGTCCGCTGCCGCGAGCGAAATAGAGCGCTAGAGTGGGTCCGATCGAAGCGGAACCGCTCCAGGCCGCAAGGCGGCCCGGCGGTCGCCCGGCGCGCCCGCGCAGGCGCGGACCAATAGGTCCGCTGCCGCGAGCGAAATAGAGCGCTAGAGTGGGTCCGATCGAAGCGGAACCGCTCTAGGGGCGGCGCGAGACCACGGCGACGCCGAGAAGGATGCGCGCCAGCGCCGCGAAGGCGTTCCAGGCGAGGTGCTCGGCCATCAGCGCCACGCCCCAGACCACACCCACGATGGGAACCAGATAGTTGGTCATCGAGACGAAGGTCGCGCTCGTCTCGCCGACCAGGCGGTAGAACAGGATGATGCCGAGAGAGGTCGACAGCACGCCGAGGGCGACGACGGCGAGGACCGAGGCGGCCGAGGCTTCGGGCATCCGGGCGCCGTCCACGACCAGTGCCGCGGGCACGGCCATGGCGGTCGAGCAGATCATCACCCCGGTCGCCGCGACCACCGGCGACAGGCGCCGCATGCGCCTGGCCAGCACGTTGTTGAGCCCGTAGCTCAGCGCCCCGCCGGCGATCGAGATCTGGGCCCAGGGATTGGTGCCGAGGCCGCCGAGCGCCGCCGGCCCGACCAGCACGACGATGCCGGCGAGGCCGGCGAGCACGCCCACCAGGCTGCGTGCCGCCAGCCGTTCGTCGCGTGTCAGCATATGGGCCAGAAGGATCGTGAACATCGGTGTGGCGCCCACGATGATCGCCGCCAGGCCGCTCTCGACACGGACCTGGCCGAGATTGATCAGCAGGAACGGCAGCATCGCGCCGGTGAGGCCGAGCAGGGCGAACCATAGCCAGGTCCCCGGGTCGCGGGGCAGCCGCAGGCCTCGCGCGATCAGGACAGTGACGAGAAGGGCGCAGGCAAGGGCGATGCGCCCGGCCACGATCGCCATCGCCGGCAGGCTTGCGAGCGCGATCTTGGTGAGCATGAAGGAGCTGCCCCAAAGGGCCGACAGGGCGGCCAGATAGAGGAAATGGCGCGGTCGCGGTGCCGCCGCCATGGCTGGCCAATGTTCGAGCATGGCGCATTCTCGGCGGGCGTGGCCGCCGGGTAAAGGGGCGGCGGGCCGCTTCGGGCTTCCGGCCGGGGGTGCGCGAGGGTAGGATCGGTGGCATGAAGAAGACCGACATCGACGAGCTCTTCCGCCGGCTGGCCGCCGACAAGCCGGCGCCCACCACCGAGCTCGAATATGCGAACCCGTTCACCCTGCTCGTCGCCGTCGTGCTCTCGGCCCAGGCGACGGACGTTGGCGTCAACAAGGCGACGCCGGCCCTCTTCGCCGCCGCCGACACGCCGGCGAAGATGGTGGCGCTGGGCGAGGACCGGGTGCGCGGGTTCATCAAGACCATCGGCCTCTACAATTCAAAGGCCAAGAACGTCGTCGAGCTGAGCCGCATCCTCGTGGCAGAGCATGGCGGCGAGGTGCCGCCCGCGCGCGCGGCCCTGGAGGCCCTGCCGGGCGTGGGCCGCAAGACGGCGAGCGTGGTGCTCAACGAGGCGTTCGGCGAGAGCACCATCGCCGTCGATACCCACGTTTTCCGGGTCGCCAACCGCACCGGCCTGGCATCCGCGAAGACGCCCCACGCGGTCGAGCTGCGGCTCGAGAAGGTGGTGCCCGAGCGCTGGCGCCGCCATGCCCACCATTGGCTCATCCTGCACGGCCGCTATGTCTGCAAGGCGCGCAAGCCCGACTGCGCGGCCTGCGTGGTGCACGAATTCTGCCGCTACAAGGCGAAGACGCTTTGAGCCGGGGTTCCCATCACCGCGGCTATGTATCAGGCGTCGTGCCTGCGGATCGGCTTGGCGAGGGACCGCATGCATGCGACGGTGGTCGTCTGGTCCGTGCTCAGATCGCGTAATTCGACATGGATGACCCGGTGGGTCGCCTCACTCTCCTGCTTGTACAGGAAGAGGTCGAGCACGCAGGACGCGCTCGAATACTGAAGCACCCGCGCCGGCCCGTCGTGGCGGCTGAAGCCAGGCTTGCCCAGCAGCGCCGCGACGCTGTCGCCGTCGAGGCCCACGAGGAGGGCGGGATCGGCGACCGCCGGGATCTGGATGGGTTCCGCCCCCCCCGGCGCCGGCGCGGTGGTGAGCGATCCGTCACCGTCGCCCGGTGTGGTCGGGCTTGGGCCGGTGGCACCTGTCAGCGCGCAGGCCGCCAGCACGAGCATGAGCGGAAGGAACAAGGCTGATCGGATGGCTTTGCTCATCGTGGTACTGAGATCCCCTTCAATCAATATCCCCGGCCAATATCCCCGGCCAATATGCCCGGCGGTGCTGGCCTAGCCCCGCCGGAACGGGTCCACGGTCGGCGCGTGAGCCGGCGCCGCAACCGGCTCGCGGCGGTCCTGGAGCGGGGCGATCGTCGGCCCGGCGATCTCTTCGACCGTGCCCGCGATCCGGCCGCCGCTCTGCACCTCGAGGCGGGTGTAGCGGACCTCGCCCGAGACGCGCCCGGTGGCGCGGATCAGCAGCCGGTCGCGCACCGTGAGGCTGCCCTCGAACTGGCCCGCGATGTCGGCGCTGTCGATTTCGGCCGCGCCCTTGAAGCGGCCCGTCTGGGCGATCTCGATCTCGCGGCAGTCCGAAATGCTGGTCTCCACGCTTCCCTCGATGACGAGGCGGTCGCAGAAGCTGATTTCGCCGTTGAGGCTGATGTCGCGGCCGACGATGAGCTTGCGGCTCTCGGACTGGAGCGGCGCCAGCCGCTCGGCGCGGCGCGGGGTGGGCGCGAAGTCGCCGGGCCGCCGCGTCGCCTCGCCGCCGCGTGCCGCCGGCTGAGAGGGCGGCGAGACACCTGCCCCGGGTCGCGGCGCACCCTTGAGCTTGAGGGGCGGCTCGCCTGCGCCGCCGTTTTCCGAATTGCCCATGCCGCCGGCTCCTTCATGGCCTCGACCCGCGTGACGTGACGACGCTTTGCGCGCGCTTTTCGAATCCGGCGCGATCGTCCGCAACCTCACGCCGTGCGCCCTCGAAGACGTGCACCATGAAGGCCACCGCCACGACGGGTGCGATCAAGTTCACGAGCGGGACGCCCAGCAAAGCGGCAACGAAGAGGCCCGCCACCAGGAAGCGCCCGCGGAATTTCCGCCACATCGACCGTGCCGCGTATCTGTCGAGACGGCGCAGCGCGACGAGCTCAAAGTATTCCCTGCTCAGAAGATAGCCGTTCAAGCCCAAGAAAACAAAGACATTTACGCCTGGAATGAAGTAAAGTGGCAGGATCAGGATATTGAGCGCGGCAACGATGGCCGCAAAGCGGAGGCCGATCAGCACCGCCTCGCCCAACGGTTGCTCCCGCGCCGGCGGCAGGCCGGGGTAATAGCGCGCCTCCACCGCTTCGGCGATATCGTCGAGGAAAAAGCCCGATACCAGCGCCGCGACCGCCGGAAACAGCAGGATCGCGAGCATGAGCGCCGCCACGCCCCCCAGGATGTCGATGAGACCGTCGATCCAGGGGATCTCCACCACCGCCGTCGCGGCCAGGGCGGACCAGGCCAACAGGCAGAGCGTCGAAAGCGTGAGCACCGCGGCGACCAGGCTCTTGACCAGGATTCGCAGGACCTTGGGCTCGGAGAGCTGCGAGAGTGATTTAACGATGCTCTCTATCACGATGACTCACCGGGCATCCGTCATTGATCACCGCGCCGCCCAAATGGGCTTCGATGAAAACAAGGCATTATAACCATCTGGACTCGCGTGATAAGCGGTGGATGGGGCCGTGCTGGATAATTCCGGAAGCCGCGCCCGCGGCTCCGCTTGCCGTACCGTGGCCGCCGGATATACTGCGCCGCCATGCCGGTGGCGGCCGAGCATCATGCCGGTTGGACGGGGGAATCTTCGAATGGACGGGGCCAGTCTCGACGTAACGGGTATCGGCAATGCCATCGTCGACGTGTTGGCGCGGGCCGATGACGGGCTTCTGGCCGAGAATGGCCTCGAGAAGGGCGCCATGACCCTGATCGACGCGGCACGCGCGGAGGAGCTATACGGCCGCATGGGGCCGGGCCTCGAGGTTTCGGGCGGCTCGGCGGCGAACACTCTCGCCGGCCTCGCCTCCCTCGGCGGGCGCGGCGCCTTCATCGGCAAGGTGCGGGACGACCAGCTCGGCCAGGTCTTCACCCACGATATCCGCGCCGCCGGCACCCGGTACGAAACCACGCCCGCCCTCGAGGGCCCACCCACGGCGCGGTGCCTCGTCCTGGTCACGCCCGACGCGCAGCGCACCCTGCAGACCTTCCTCGGCGTCTCGGTGGAGCTCGGCCCCGAGGACGTGGACCCCGTGCTGGTGCGCGGTGCGCAGGTTACTTACCTCGAGGGCTATCTCTTCGATCCGCCGCGCGCGAAGGCCGCGTTTCGCGCGGCCGTCGAAATCGCTCACGGCGCCGGGCGAAGGGTTGCGCTCACCCTCTCCGACCCGTTCTGCGTCGACCGGCACCGGAGCGACTTCCGCTCGCTGGTCGAAGGGCACGTGGATCTCCTGTTCGCCAACGAGGCCGAGATCATGTCGCTCTACGAGGTCGGGGACTTCGATTCCGCGCTCCAGCATGTGCGCGGCCACTGCGAGGTCGCGGCCCTCACCCGCGGTGAGAAGGGTGCCGTCATCGTTGCTGGCGAGGAAGTCCACGTGATCGATGCCGAGCCGGTCGAGCGGGTGGTCGATACCACGGGCGCCGGCGACCTCTACGCCGCCGGGTTCCTCCACGGCTTCACCCATGGCCATGACCTGGCGGCCTGCGGCCGGCTCGGCGCGCTGGCGGCGGCGGAGGCGATCTCCCACTACGGGGCCAGGCCGGAGGCGCCCCTCGCGGAGCTGGTCGCGCGCGGGCTCGGCTGAGACCCCCGTGACGGGCGCGCGCGAGGGCCGCCGCGACTGGGGTGATGCGCTCGGCATCTACCTCCACGGCCGAGTCCTGGCCATGCTGTTCCTCGGCTTCTCGGCCGGGTTGCCCTTCCTCCTGGTCTTCTCCACCTTGTCGGCTTGGCTGCGCGAGGCGGAGGTCACCCGCACCACCATCGGCTTCTTCAGCTGGGTCGGCATCACCTATTCGATCAAGTTCTTCTGGGCGCCCGTAGTCGACCGTCTGCCGCTGCCCTACCTCACGCGGTGCCTGGGCCGGCGCCGCAGCTGGATGCTCGTGGCCATGGCCGGCATCGCCGCCGGCCTCCTCGGCATGGCGTCGGTCGACCCGGCCCAGAACCTGACCGCCATGGCCCTTTTCGCCCTCCTGGTCGCCTTCTCGTCGGCGACTCAGGATGTGGCCATCGACGCCTACCGGATCGAGGCCGTGGATAGCGCGCTGCAGGGCGCCATGGCCGCCACCTACCAGCTCGGCTACCGGATAGCGCTTCTCGCGGCCGGCGCCGGCGTCCTGTACGCCGCCGACCTGGCCGGCTGGCCCTTCTCCTACCGGGGCATGGCCGCCCTCACCCTCGTCGGCATCGCGACCGTGCTCGTCATCGCCGAGCCGGTGGCCGCGCGCGACGATTCCGCGATTCAGCGGGAGGCGCGTGTGGTCCGCTTCATCGCCCGCAGCGCCCATATGCCCGCCCGCCGCCGCGCCGCGATGGCCTGGCTCATCGGTGCCGTCGTCTGCCCGTTCGTGGATTTCTTCGCCCGCAACGGCGCGATGGCCGTCCTCATCCTGTTGTTCGTGAGCCTCTTTCGCCTGAGCGACATCACCATGGGGGTGATGGCCTACCCCTTCTATATCGACCTCGGCTTCTCGAAGAGCGAGATCGCGACCGTGGTGAAGCTCTTCGGCTTCTTCGCGACCGTCCTCGGCGCCTTTCTCGGCGGTGTCCTCGTCGCCCGCTACGGCGTCATGGGCCCGCTGCTGCTGGGCGCGGTGCTGATCGCGGCCACCAACCTCCTGTTCGCCGGGCTCGCCGCGATCGGGCGCGACCTGACCTTCCTCACCCTCGTCATCAGCGCCGATAACATGACCGGCGGCTTTGCCGGCACGGTGTTCATCGCCTATCTCTCGAGCCTCACCAACACGGCCTACACGGCGACCCAATACGCCCTCTTCAGCTCGCTCATGACACTTCCGGGCAAGCTGCTGGGCGGCGCCTCGGGCGCCATCGTCGATGCCTACGGCTATGTGGAGTTCTTCATCTATGCCGCGGTCGTGGGCCTCCCGGCCATCCTCCTGGCGCTCGTTCTGACGACCCGGGCGGCCCGCCCACCGGCGCCGCCCGATGCGACCTCGGGCCCCCGAAAAGGGGCCGGCTAGAGCCCGATACCCCTCGCCGCGATAGGGTGTTGACCGGCGTTATCCGTGGGACCATTCTCCGGCCGAGCCACCCCCCTCAGCACAGATGGTGGACCATGCTTGTCGGAGCGCCCAAGGAAATCAAGACCCACGAATATCGCGTCGGCCTCGTGCCTTCGAGCGTGCGCGAGCTGGTCCATCACGGCCACCAGGTGATGATCGAGCACGGCGCCGGGGAAGGCATCGGCGTCTCGGACTCGGACTACGAGGGCGCGGGCGCCGCCATCGCGCCCGACGCCGCGGACATCTTCGCCCGGGCCGAGATGGTGGTGAAGGTGAAGGAGCCCCAGCCCCGCGAACGCGCGATGCTGCGCGAGGGCCAGGTGCTCTTCACCTACCTCCATCTCGCCGCCGACAAGTGCTTGACGGAAGGGGTCCTCGCCTCGGGCTGTGTCGGCATCGCATACGAGACCGTGACCGGCGCGGGCGGCGGCCTGCCGCTGCTCGCGCCCATGAGCGAGGTGGCCGGGCGCATGTCGATCCAGGCCGGCGCCCACTGCCTGGAGAAGGAGGCCGGTGGCCGCGGCGTGCTGCTGGGCGGCGTGCCGGGCGTGCCGGCGGCGGACGTGGTGATCCTGGGCGGCGGCGTCTCCGGCACCAACGCGGCGCGCATGGCCATGGGGCTCGAGGCGCGGGTGACGGTGGTCGACAAGTCCCTGCTCCGCCTCTACGAACTCGACATGCAGTTCGGCCCCACCCTCAACACCATATTCGCCACCGTGGACACGATCGAGGCGCTGGTGCTCGGCGCGGACCTCGTCATCGGCGCCGTCCTGGTGCCGGGGGCGGCGGCGCCCAAGCTCGTCACCAGGGAGATGGTCGCCAAGATGCGCCGCGGCTCGGTCCTCGTCGATATCTCCATCGACCAGGGCGGCTGCTTCGAGACCAGCCGGCCGACGACCCACGACGATCCCACTTTTATCATTGACGGCGTGGTCCATTATTGCGTCGCCAACATGCCGGGCGCGGTCGCGCGCACCTCGACCTTCGCGCTCAGCAACGCCACCCTGCCCTTCATCCTGGCCCTCGCGGACAAGGGGTACAGGAAGGCCCTGGCGGAGGACATACATCTGCGCGCCGGCCTCAACGTGCATCACGGCAAAGTCACCTACGAGGCGGTGGCGGCCGGTCTCGGCCTGGATTTCCACACGGCCGAAGAGGTCCTCGGGATCGCCTAGCAGACACCAGCCCGATGCCCGCGCGCATGGTCGTCACCGAGGGCGACATCACGATTCAGGCGGTGGACGCCATCGTCAACGCGGCCAACGAAAGCCTTCTGGGCGGCGGCGGGGTCGACGGCGCCATCCACCGCGCGGCGGGGCCGGGGCTTCTCGCGGAGTGCCGCGCGCTCGGCGGCTGCCCCACGGGCGAGGCCAGGATTACGGGCGGCCACGGGCTGCGCGCCGCTTGCGTGATCCACGCGGTCGGCCCCATATGGCGGGGCGGTGGTGGGGGCGAGGACGCGCTGCTCGCCGCCTGTTACCGCAATGCCCTGGCCCTCGCGCGGGCCAATGGGGCGCGGACGGTCGCCTTCCCGGCCATCTCCACCGGGGTCTACCGATTCCCGCTCGGCCGCGCGGCGGCCATCGCGGTCGCGACCGTGGCCGAGGAGCTCAACGGCGACGACGCCATCGACCGGGTCGTTTTCGTGTGCTTCGGCGCCGAGGCTACGGCCGTCTTCGCCGCGGCGCTTGACGCGCATCATTATACCAGGCGGCGATGAGCTTGACTCATCGCCGCCTGGCAAGCGCCGCGTGCGCGCCCGAGCTTATGCGAGGCCAGCCTTAGCGGCGCTTGAGCGAAAGAAGTGCCTTAGCGGCGCTTGAGCGATATGAGAAGCCAAGGCCGCGGATGCGGCCGCCCGGCGCTTGAGGGAACATACGATCGGTCTCCCTCAAGGCCGATCGGTTGTCTAATACCAGTGAGCGCCTGAATTGACTCTCGGGATATTCATTGATGGCGGATGATGGCGGATTGTGATTCTATGGTCTCCCACCAGATGTGGGGGATGTCATGGGATCAGCACTCAAGATACGGGATGATTTGACGCCTTTGGAGCTTCGGCGCTGGGCTCGCGTGGAATCGTACGGTCGAGCGGCGGCGCGGGCCTATGGGATCGCGAATGCTTTGGAGGAGATGCCCTGGGCTGATGCCGCGCGGCTTGCGGGGATGGATCGCCAAACGCTTCGCGACGCGGTTGTTCGTTACAATGCAAAGGGATTGGAGGGGCTTCACGACCGTCCAAAGGGCTACTCGCCGCGGCGGCTGACGGCAGACGAGGAAGCGGCGCTGGCGGCGGTCATCATCGCCGGGCCGGAGCCTGAGCGCGACGGGGTTTGCGCCTGGACCCGGGCCGATCTGTGCCGCTGGCTGGAGGAGCGCTTCGCCAAGACCTACCACCCCTCGAGCATGACCCGGGTTCTACGGCGGATGGGATTTTCCCGCCAGAAGGCGCGCCCGAGCCACCCGCGAAGGGACGCCGAAGCGCAGGAGCGCTTCAAAAAAGGGCGCTTCGCGACATCCTGAAGGCGACCGCCGCGGCGCATCCCGACAAGCGCCTACAGCTGTGGTTTCAGGATGAAGCGCGCGTCGGCAACAAGGGCCGGGTGTGTCACCGGTGGTGGCGCAGGGGCGAGCGTGCCCCCGGGACGCGTCAAATCGGCTACCAGTGGGCCTACATCTTCTCCGCCGTGCGCCCGGACACCGGCGACGACGTCACCCTGGTGATGCCGAGCGTCAACGCCAAGGTCATGGACCTGTTTCTCGCACACTTCGCCGATACCCTGGACCAGGATGCGCACGCCGTCATGATGTGCGACGGCGCCGGTTGGCACGACGAGCGCGCCCTCACCGTCCCCGACAACGTCACCTTGGCGCTGTTGCCGCCTTACAGTCCCGAACTCAACCCCGTCGAGCGGGTTTGGCTCTACCTACGCGAACGCTTCCTATCGCTCCGCGTCCTCGACGACACCGAGGCCATCATCGACGCCTGTTGCCAAGCATGGATCGACCTCATCGCAGAACCGGATCGTATGCCCATGGATCGACCTCATCGCAGAACCGGATCTGCGCCTATCCATGGATCATGAAGGTGATTTCATAGGCTCACTGGTATAATTCCGGTTCGTTGGTCAAGCCCTTCCGGACCCTTGTCTCCGCCGGGAACACGGTTGTCTGCGAAGTCTTCCCCGACGGGTCCGCCGGGTCGCTTCATGATAGTGCCCTTTGGCTTCGGCCTCCCAAGGTATCAGGCGCAATCGCGAACGGCTGTCCGCTTAGCAACCAAACGAACGGGATCGCCTCGGCCACCGTCCCGGCGGGGACGGGTCTTCCGCTTCTCGCGGAGCTCTCTCTTCTCCTTATCCAGCTATGCCGTGGCGCTCGCCTCCTTTTCCGGCCAGCGGAAGGCTTCGCCGGTGATCAGCATCCGGTGCAGGATCACCGCCAGCCGGCGCGCCAGCGCCACGCAGGCCTTCTTGTGGCTGGTCCGCCTCTTGATCCGGCGCGCCCAGTCCTTCAGCGGGTGGGCCCGGCGCACCACCGTCAGCAGGCTGTTGGCGGCCTCGTAGAGCAGCGCCCGCAGCATGGCGTCGCCGTGTTTCGAGATGCGCCCCGAATAGTCCATCCCACCCGACTGCCAGCGCCGCGACGTGAGCCCCACATAGGCGCCCACCGCGCGCGATTTGGCGAACCGCTCCGCTTCGCCAATGGTCGCCACATAGGCCAGCGCCGTCACCGGCCCCACCCCCGGCGTGCTCATCAGCAAACGGCAGGCCGGAGAGCCTTTCGCCCGCGCCACGACCGCCTCGTCCAGCCGCCCGATCTCGCGGCCCAGCGCCGCCGCCGCGGACAGAAGCGGCTCGATCATCACCTTCAGCTCGGGACGCCCCTCCAACGCCTCGCGGACGCGTCCGGCCAGCTTGCCCGATCCCTTGGGAAAGCGAAGGCCCAACGACCCCAACAGGCCACGGATCGCGTTCTCCGTATCGCGCCGCTGGCGCACCAGATGACAGCGCGCCTTGAGAAGTGCCCGCGCCTCTTGCGCCACCTCGATCTTCACCGCCACAGGGCGGCAGAACCCCGTCCGCGCGATCTCCGCCAAGAGCTCGGCGTCGTTCGCATCCGTCTTGTTGTGCTGAAGGCGCATCACCGCGTTCGCATGGCGCGCGTCGATCACATCGACCGAGACCCCCAGCCGGCCCAGATCCCGCGCCAGCCAGCCACTCAGCGTACCCGTCTCCAGAACGATACGGCCAGGGCACAGACAATGCTCCCGCAAAGCTGCGAACAGCGCCCTCGGATCGGTCGCAACCTTGCCGCGCGCCAATATCTTTCCCGCCACGTCCTTCACGCAAAACGCCGTCTCTTCCTTCGACACATCAAACCCAACATACTCCGTCATGGTCACTCTCCTTGGTTTGCCTATTGGGGCGCTTACTCGTGACCCCGCATCATAGGCCCAGGAGAGTGACCACCGGAATTACGCTATGTATTAGGCGCCGGGCTCAGCCTTCCAGGGCGTAGCCGGCCGAGCGCACGGTGCGGATCGGGTCCGCGTCGCCGGCGGCGTTGAGCGCCTTGCGCAGGCGCCTGATATGGACGTCCACCGTGCGCGCCTCGACATAGACGTCCCGGCCCCAGGCGGCATCGAGCAGCTGCTCGCGCGAGAACACGCGGCCCGGATGCTCGAGGAAGTGGCGCAACAGGCGGAATTCCGTCGGCCCCAGTTGGACCGGGCGCTCGCCGCGCCGCACCCGGTGGCGGGCGAGATCCATGCTGATGTCCCCGTGGGACAGGGCCTCTTCCTCGAGGGCCGGCCGCGAACGGCGCAGGACCGCCCGCACCCGCGCCATCAATTCCGTCACCGAGAACGGCTTGGTCACGTAGTCGTCGGCGCCGCTCTCCAGGCCACGGACCCGGTCGGCCTCCTCCCCCCGCGCCGTCAGCATGATGATCGGGATGGCCTTCGTCTCCGGCTTGCGCCGGAGCTGGCGGCAGACTTCGATGCCCGAGACCCGGGGCAGCATCCAGTCGAGCAGGATGAGGTCCGGCCGCTCCTCGCCCGCGACTAGGATCGCCTCCTCGCCGTCGCCGACGGCCGTGACCCGGTAACCCGCCCGCTCCAGGTTGTAGCCGAGGAGGGCCACGAGCGCTTCCTCGTCCTCGACCACCAGGAGGTGGGGCTTCATGACCCGTCTTTCCCGCCCCCCGGCGCCCGCGGCCCGCGCTCGCCGCCGAGCGCCAGCTCCCGGCTCCGCGACCGGCTCTCCCTGAACGGCCCACCGTGCACCAGGAAGTGGATGGTCTCGGCGATATTGGTGGTGTGGTCGCCGACCCGCTCGATGTTCTTGGCGATGAACAGAAGATGGGTGCAGGTGGTGATGTTGCGCGGATCCTCCATCATATAGGTCAGGAGCTCGCGAAACAGGCTGGTGTACATCTCGTCGACTTCGTCGTCCCGGTACCAGACGTCCATGGCCTTGTCCACGTCGCGCTCGATATAGGCGTCGAGCACGTCCTTGATCATGGTCTGGGCCAGCAGGCTCATGCGGGGAATGGCGTAGAGGGGCTTGATGGGCTCGACATGCGCGAGCTGCAGGCCGCGCTTGGCGACGTTGGTTGCGTAATCGGCGATGCGCTCGAGATCGCTCGAGATCTTGAGGGCGGCGATGATGTTGCGCAGATCCTCCGCCATGGGCTGGCGCAGGGCCAGGAGGCGGAGCGAGAACTGGTCGATCTCGTGCTCGAGCTTGTCGACCTTGTCGTCGTTTTCGATGGTCGCCGCGGCGAGCTCGGTATCGCGCTTCATGACCGCTTTGATGGCGGCGGCGAGCTGCGCCTCGGCGAGGCCGCCCATGAGCATGATGGTGTTGTTCAGATGCTGGAGCTCGTCGTCGTAGGCCTTGACGATATGTTCCGAGACCATGGGGTCCTCCGGGTGGTGGGCGCGGCGCCCGCCTTTAGCCGAAACGGCCGGTAATGTAGCCTTGGGTATTCTCGTTACGGGGGCTCGTGAACACCTGCTCGGTGTCGCCGAACTCCAACAGCGAGCCCAGGTGGAAAAACGCCGTGCGCTGCGAGACGCGGGCCGCCTGCTGCATGTTATGGGTCACGATGACGATCGTGTAGTTCTCGCGCAACTCGTCGATCAGCTCCTCGATGCGCGCCGTGGCGATGGGGTCGAGCGCCGAGCAGGGCTCGTCCATGAGGATGACCTCGGGGTTGACCGCGATCGCGCGCGCGATGCAGAGGCGCTGCTGCTGGCCGCCCGAGAGGCTCGTGCCGGGGGCGTCCATGCGATCGCGGACCTCGCCGAAGAGGCCGGCCTTCTCCAGGCTCGTCTCCACGATCTCGTCCAGCTCGGCCCGGCTGCCGGCGAGGCCGTGGATGCGCGGCCCGTAGGCCACGTTGTCGTGGATCGACTTGGGAAAGGGGTTGGGCTTCTGGAATACCATGCCGACGCGGGCGCGAAGCTGCACCACGTCGACGCTGCGGTCGTAGATGCTCTCGCCGTCGAGCATCACCTCGCCCACCAATCTGGCGCTCGGAATCGTGTCGTTCATGCGATTGAAGCAGCGCAGGAACGTGGACTTGCCGCAGCCCGACGGGCCGATCAGCGCGGTCACCTCGTTGGCCCGGACCTCCAGGCTCACGCTCTTGAGCGCCTGGTTGTCGCCGTAGTAGACGTCGAGGTCCCGGGTGGACAGCTTGGGCCGCTCCCCCGGCGCCGCCGCGCGCGCCTCGAAACCCGAATATTCGCTTGCCACGCTCATCGACGCATCCTTACCAGCGGCGCTCGAACTTCTTGCGCAAATAGACCGCGAGCCCGTTCATGGCAATAAGGAAGGCCAACAGCACCATGGTGGCGGCCGCGGTCTTCTCCACGAAAGCCCGCTCCGGGCTGTCGGCCCAGAGGTAGATCTGGACCGGCAGGGCCGTCGCCGGGTCCATCGGGCTCGCCGGCACGTCCACGATGAACGCGACCATGCCGATCATCAAGAGGGGCGCCGTCTCGCCGAGCGCCCGGGCCATGCCGATGATGGTGCCGGTCAGGATTCCGGGCAGGGCCAGGGGCAGGACGTGGTGGGTCACCACTTGCATGGGCGAAGCGCCGATGCCGAGCGCCGCTTCGCGGATCGAGGGCGGGACGGCCGCCATCGAGATGCGTGTGGCGATGATGATCGTCGGCAGGGTCATGAGGGCGAGGGTGAGGCCGCCCACCAGCGGCGCCGAGCGCGGCAGGTGAAAGACGTTGAGGAACACCGCGAGCCCGAGCAGACCGAATACGATCGAGGGCACGGCCGCCAGATTGTTGATATTGACCTCGATGAAGTCCACCCAGCGCGCCCTCGGCGCGAACTCCTCGAGATAGGCGGCCGTCATGACGCCGAAGGGGAAGGCGAGAAGCAGGGTCACGACCATGGTGTAGAAGGAGCCCACGATCGCGCCCCAGATGCCGGCACGCTCGGGCTCCCGCGAATCGCCCGCGGTGAAGAGGCGCCAGTTGAAACCCCGCCTCACCGCGCCCTCGGCCTCGAGGGCGTCGAACCAGGCGATCTGCCGGTCGTCGACGCGGCGCTCCGCCGCCGGCGCCGTGCGCGAGATATGGCCCTTGGCCAGCATGTCGATATCGGCCGACGCGGTCAGCCAGACAGCCGTCGTCGTGCCGATCAAGCCGGGCTCGTCGATTACCATCTCGCGCAGGTCGTAGCCGGCGCCGCTGCTGACGAGCCCGAGGAGGCGGCGCACATCCCGCCGCGCCGTCACGTCGGGAAATCGCGCGCGCAAGGCCGCCGCGACCAGGCGGCGGTAATCGGCGGCGTGCCAGATGGCGGCTTCGCCGGTGCCGTCCGGATCGATGAGCTGCCGGTCGAAGTCGATCTGGAGCTCGATCTCGGTCGTCGTGAAGGCGCCGTACCCGCGCGCCACGATGCTCGCGAGCAGGAACGCGAGGAAGCCGAGGGCGAGCACCACGGCCACGGCCCCATAGGCGCGAAAGCGGCGCTCGGCCGCGTGGCGCCGGCGCAGGCGCGCGGCCGAGGGGCGCGCGCGGGCGGCCGGCTGGATCTGGGCGAGGTCAGTCATATTGTTCCCGGTACTTGCGGACCACGCCGAGCGCCAGGACGTTGAGCCCCAGGGTGCCCACGAACAGCACCATGCCGAGGGCGAAGGCGGCGAGCGTCTTGGCGCTGTCGAACTCCTGATCGCCGACCAGGAGGGTGACCATCTGGACCGTGACGGTCGTGACCGCCTCCAGCGGGTTGGCCGTGAGGTTGGCGGCGAGGCCCGCGGCCATGACCACGATCATGGTCTCGCCGATGGCCCGGCTGACGGCCAGCAGCACGCCGCCGACGATGCCCGGCAGGGCCGCCGGGATGACCACCGTGCGAACGGTTTCCGACTGGGTGGCGCCGAGCGCGAAGGCGCCGTCGCGCAGCGTCTGCGGCACGGCGTTGATCACGTCGTCCGAGATCGAGGAGACGAAGGGGATGATCATGATGCCCATGACGAGGCCGGCGGCGAGCGCGCTTTCGGACGCGACGTCGAGCCCGATATCGGCGCCGAGGCCGCGCAGGGAGGGCGCGATGACGAGCGCCGCGAAGAAGCCGTAAACGACGGTCGGCACACCGGCGAGGATTTCCAGCATCGGCTTCGCCACGCCGCGCGTCGCCGGCGCCGCGTATTCCGAGAGATAGATCGCCGACATGAGCCCGATCGGCACGGCCACGCACATGGCGATCAAGGTGACCAGCAGGGTGCCGGCGAAAAGCGGCACGGCGCCGAAGGCACCGGTGCTGCCCACCTGGTCCTCGCGGATCGCCGTCTGTGGGCTCCAATGCAGGCCGGTGAGGAAATCGACGAAGGGGACGAGCTCGAAGAAGCGGACGGTCTCGAACAGGAGCGAGAGGACGATGCCGACGGTCACGAAGATGGAGATGGTGGAAGAGACCAGGAGGAGCGTCCGCGCGGATCGCTCGACACTGATGCGGGCGCGCAGACCGGCGTGGATGCGCCGCCGGCCGATCAGGAGCCCGGCCGAGGCGAGCGCGAAGGTTGCCGCCGTAAGGCCCGCGAACCCGATATCGCGAAACGTATTATAGCGTTCTGCGGCGGCGAGAAGGACGGCATCCGCCGCGCCGACGAAGGCGTTGCCACGCGCGAGGTTCCGGATGTCGTTGAGCACCAGGCCCAGGCGCGCCGGCGATTGCACCCGCATCTCGGGCGGCAGGCCGGCGACGATCAGCGCTTCGATCGCGCTCGGCTCGACGACCAGCCAGAGGGTGAAGGCGGCGAGCCCCGGCAGCCCGCACCAGAGGGCCGCGTAATAGCCGTAATAGGACGGCAGGGAGTGCAGGCGCGGCGCCGTGGCGCCCGCCCGGATGGCCCGGGCCCGGCCGAAGTAGTAGGCGCTGAGGACGAGCAGGACGAGCGCACCGACCACCAGGATCAGCGGCCGCGGCACGTGGCTCGCGCTCAGCTCCGCGCGTGGCGTGGTCGTGCCGGCACCGGCCGCCAGCGCCCGGGCGCGGGTGCGCATGACCAGCCGGTCCGCGTCCGGAAGCGGGATCAGCCCCCTCTCCGAGAGATAGCCGCCGGGCCCGATCGCATCCTCTTGGGTGAAGGCCTCCACGTACGCGCCGAGGCCGGGGATTGCGTCGATATGGGCGTCCTTGACGTAGAAGAAGAGGGACCGTGAGACGGGATAATCCGCCGCTGCGATCGTCGCCATGTCGGGGGCCACGTCGCCGATGGTGGCCGCGCGCAGGATATCGCGGTTCTCCTCGAGGAACCCGAAGCCGATGATGCCGAGGGCGCCCTTGTCGGCGCTGAGCTTCTGAACGATCAGATTGTCGTTCTCTCCCGCCTCGATATAGGCGCCGTCCTCGCGAATGGCATGGCAAATGGCCTTGTAGGCGCTCTTGTCGGATTTCCTGAGCGCGGCGATCTCGGGGAAGGTCTTGCAGCCGCCCTCCATGGCCAGCTCGACGAAGGCGTCGCGCGTGCCCGAGGTCGGCGGCGGGCCGAGGACGGCGATCTTGCGGTCGGGGAGCGCCGGGTCTATCTCGGCCCAGCGCTCGAATGGATTGTCCACGAAGACGCCGTCCCGCGGTACGCGCTTGGCCAGGGCGAGGAAGATCTGGCGCAGGGTAAGGTTGAACGCCTCACGCTCGCGCGCGCGCGCGAGGACGATGCCGTCGAAGCCGAATCTGATCTCGCTAACGGCCTCGACACCCGCTTGGGCGCAAGCGGCGCGCTCGGTATCCTTCATGGGGCGCGAGGCATTGGCGATGTCGGGGTGCGCCACGCCGACCCCGGCGCAGAACAGCTTGAAGCCACCGCCCGTGCCGGTCGATTCGATGACCGGGGTGTGGCGGCCGGGGATCGCGCCGAAACGGTCCGCGACCGTCGTCGCGAACGGATAGACGGTCGAGGACCCGACGATCCTTATCTCTTCCCGCGCCCCCGCCTGGCGCGGCGCGGAGGTGACGGCGGCCGCCGCCAACGCCAGGACGATGAGGGTGACAATCCTTATTGCGCGTCGAGGCTTGGACATACGGCCGTCGTGTCTCGCCTTGCATGGTGGGTTGCGCGCGGGCCATGGCCCAACGCCGGGCCAACCGCCCGAACGAACGCTGCTGCCGGACCGCGTTAGGTTTACGACAGTTCGATGACAGTTTTGTGACAGACGTCTTTGTTACAACCGTCGCCGCCGCAGGCTCGGCTCAGAGCCTGTGAATCTTTCCCGGCGCTGTTTGCGATGTTGGAAAGTATCGGCGGGTTGTGACGAGATGTGGTAGTTTCATGGCGGTTTGTCTCCAGATATGGTGAGCACCATGGATCCAGCATTGTTCGCGGAGCTTCCCGATCAGGCTGCGCCCGATCGGTTGGGCGGCGCTCTGCCCCGGCTGCGCACGGCGGAACGCCGCCAGGTCGAGTTGCGGGCGGTGAGCCTGGAGGCGTTGGTTGCGGCCGATCACCGGGTGCGTCTGGTGTGGCGCTTCGTGGAGGGGCTGGACCTTTCGCCGCTCTACGCGGGCATCAAGGCGGTCGAAGGCCGACCCGGGCATCCGCCGGCCGACCCGCGCATTCTGGTGGCGCTGTGGCTGTACGCGACGGTGGCGGGAATCGGCAGCGCCCGCGCGCTGGCCCGTCTGTGCGTGGAGCATCTTGCCTTCCAGTGGCTGTGCGGCGGGGTCGGCATGAACCACAAGACGCTGGCCGATTTCCGCGTCGGCCACGGGCCGGTGCTCGAGGGTCTGCTGGTCGACAGCTTTGCCGCGCTGTTGAAGACCGGGGTGGCGAGCCTGGATCGCGTGGCCCAGGACGGCATGCGGGTGCGGGCCTCGGCCGGCGCGGCGTCGTTCCGCCGACACTCAAGCTTGCAGGCGTGCCATCGGCGGGCCAAGGCGGATGTCGAGCGGCTGCGCCGCGAGCTCGACGCCGATCCCGGAGCAGGCGGCCGGCGACGGGCGGCGGCGCGCAAGCGGGCGGCCGAGGACCGCGAGCGCCGGGTCGCGGACGCCCTGGCGATCGCCCAAGCATTGCACGCGGAGCAACAGGAACGGGCACGCAAGCGGGCCGAGCGCGCCGCCAAGAAGGGCGCGGCGGACGGCGGCGAGACCTCCGCCAAGGCGCCCGAGCCGGAGAAAGAGCCGCGGGTTTCGACCACCGATGCCGAGGCCCGGGTGATGAAGATGGCCGACGGCGGCTTCCGGCCGGCCTACAATGTCCAGTTCGCCGCCGACACCAAGAGCGGGGCGGTGGCCGGTCTGTCGGTGGACAACCTCGGCTCGGACATGGGCAAGATGGCGCCGATGAGCGACGCCCTGGCCACCGCGTATGGCACGCGGCCGCCCCAGCATCTGGCCGACGGCGGCTTCGCCAAGCTGAAGGACATCGAGGCCCTGACCCGGGCCGGGGTGGTGACTTACGTGCCGGTGCCGGCGCCCCGCGACGAAAGCCGCGACCGCCACGCGCCCCGCCCGGACGACCCGCCGGAAGTGGCGGGGTGGCGACGACGCATGGCGACCGCGGCGGCCAAGGCCATCTACAAGGAGCGAGCGGCGACGGCGGAATGGGTCAACGCCCAGGCCCGCAACCGCGGCCTCACCAAGTTCATCGTGCGCGGCATCGACCGGGTCGAAGCGGTGGCCGCCTGGCATGCCCTGGCCCACAACATGGCCTGCACTTGGCGTCTGGCATCCGCCTGATCCGGCACCGCCCGAGCCCCCGGCACGGCCGGCACCGGCCAGAGATCGAAACCCCGTTCCCCCCACCGAACACCAATCCGCCGCGCCGCACCCTCATAACCCAAGCCCCGCCGACATCATCCGCCAACCAGCCAAAGCCGCTTCCCGCGCCGCCACATCCCCCGTCGTCAGCCGCAAGCCAATTCATTGCCAGGCTCTCAGTCGGGCGCGCCGGGCAGGTGGACGGTGAAGCTGCTGCCCTCGTCGACCGTGCTGTCGATGGCGAGCGCCCCGCGATGGTGGTTGACGATGTGCTTGACGATGGCGAGGCCGAGGCCGGTGCCGCCCATCTCTCGCGACCGCGCCGCGTCGATGCGGTAGAACCGCTCGGTCAGGCGCGGCAGGTGTTCGCGTGCGATCCCCTCGCCCCGATCCTGCACGCGAACGCTGACCACGCCCCCGGGCGAAGGCTTGCCGAGCAGCGGCGGGCCCGCGGTGTCGCGCACCACGCTGACCTCGATCGCCGTCCCCGCGAGGCCGTACTTGACGGCATTGTCGATCAGGTTCTGGAACACCTGGGTCAGCTCTTCGCCATCGCCCACCACCACGGCGTCGAACAGCTCGGTGCTGACGTTGATGGCCATGTCCTTGTCGCGGGCCTTGAGCTCCAGAGAATCAGCCACTTCCGAAAGCAGGCGCGCGAGCTGAACGCGCCCCGTGGGCCGGGAATGCTCGTTGAGCTCGATGCGCGAGAGCGAGAGAAGGTCGCTGACCAGGCGCGACATGCGCGTCGCCTGCTCGTGCATGATGCCGAGGAAGCGTGCCCGCGCCGCCCGGTCGTCCTCCGCCGTATCGCTGAGGGTCTCGATGAAGCCGATCAGGGTGGAGAGGGGGGTGCGCAGCTCGTGGCTGGCATTGGCCACGAAGTCGGCGCGCATCTGCTCGGTGCGCTTGAGCGTGGTCAGGTCGTGGAGGGTGAGGATCGCGGCCGGCTCGTCCTCGGCCGCGCCCGGCATGGCCTCGATCCGCGCCCTCAGGACCCGCCCGACCCGGCCTGTCAGGTGAAGCTCGACCGTACGGCTCTCGCCGCCCGCGGCCACCGACTGGGCCGCCTCGAGGATGCCCGGGTCGCGCAGTACGGCCGCCAGCGGCCGGCCTTCCAGGTTGGGCCCGAACAGGGCGCGCGCGGCTGCGTTGCCGCGCGCGATGACCAGCGAGCCGTCCAGCAGCAGGAGCGGGTCGGGCAGGCTGTCGAGGATGGTCTCGCTCGAATGGGAGAGGTGCTCCAGCTCCTCCGACTTCTGGGCCCAGGAGCGTTGCAGCCGGCCTACCGCGGAGGCCAGGCCCGTGACCGTGGATGCCTGGCCCAGCCTCGGCGGCCTCGCCTTGTTGCCGCGCGTCAGGCCGTCCACGTAGGCGAGCACGGCGAGCAGATCCTCGAGATGGGGCCGGACCAGGACTCCCGTCGCCGCCAGGATGGCGATGCCCGAGAGAATTGCCGCCCCGGCCGCCAGCTGGTTGAGCGCCGCCAGCACCAGAAGCGCCACCAGCGCCGGCGTGGCGAGGGCCACCGTGGCGACGATCAGGCGTCGGGGCGGAACCCGGGATGACATGGTCGATCCTCGAACTGTGCGCCGGCACCTTAGCACGCCGGGCTTGGCGCGGGGCCTGGCGGCGGGCGTCTCTTACAGCCTGAGCTGCGGCTCGACCTGAATGATCGCGTCATGGGCGGCAATCGCCGCCATGTTCACGATATCCGAGACCGTGGCGCCCATCTGCACGATGTGGGCAGGCTGGCGGAGGCCCATCAGGATCGGCCCGATGACCGTGCCGCCACCCAGCTTCTGCAGCAGCTTCGCCGAGATGTTGGCGCTGTGCAGCGCCGGCATGATCAGCACGTTGGCCGGGCCCGAGAGGCGGCAGAAGGGATAGAGCTGCGAGCGGAGCTCGTGGTCGAGCGCCATGTCGGCCGACATCTCGCCGTCGTACTCGAAGCCGGGCGCCCGGCTGTCGAGGATCGCCACGGCCTCGCGCACCCGCGCCGCCGACTCGCGCGGGGGATTGCCGAAATTCGAGAACGAGAGCAGGGCGACGCGCGGCTCGTGGCCGAGCTGGCGCGCGCGGGCGGCCGTCTGCACCGCGATGTCGGCGAGCTCGGTCGGGGTCGGCCGCTCGTGGACGGTCGTATCGGCGATGAACACCGTGCGCCCGCGTACCAGCAGCAGGGTGAGGCCGAAGGCGCACTCCCCGGGCCGCCGGTCGATCACGCGGCGGATGCGCTCGTAACTGGTGGCGAAGGTCCGGGTCAGGCCGGTGATCATGGCGTCGGCGTCGCCCAGCGCCACCATGCAGGCCGCGAAGACGTTGCGCTCGCGCCCCACCATGCGCTCGCAATCGCGGTAGAGCGAGCCTTGGCGCTGCAGGCGTTTGTATAGGAAATCGATATAGCGCTGGTTGTCGGTTGATAGCGCGGCATTGTGGATCTCCAGGCCCTCGCCACCCGAGAGGCCGATCGATTTCATGGTCGCCCGGATGGCGTCCTCGCGCCCGATCAGGATCGGCTGGCCGTAGCCGCCATTGCGGAACGCGACGGCCGCGCGGATCGAGCGCTCCTCCTCGCCCTCGGTGAACACGACCCGCCGCGGGTCGGCCCGCACCCGGTCGAAGATGAGCTGGAGCCCGGCCGCTGTGGGGTCGAGCCGCGCGCTCAGTGCGCTCTCGTAGGCGCCGAGGTCGGCGAGCGGCCGGCGCGCGACACCGCTCTTCATGGCCGCCTTGGCCACCGCCATGGGGATGGCGGTGATGAGCCTGGGGTCGAAGGGCGCGGGGATGATGTAATCGGGTCCGTAGCGCAGACTGCGCCCGGCATAGGCGGCGCCGACCTCGTCCGGCACGTCCTCGCGCGCGAGCGCCGCCAGCGCCTCGGCCGCCGCGATCTTCATCTCGTCATTGATGGTCGAGGCGCGCACGTCGAGGGCGCCGCGGAAGATATAGGGGAAGCCGAGGACGTTGTTGACCTGGTTGGGGTAGTCCGAGCGCCCGGTGGCGATGATGGCGTCGTCGCGCACCTCCCGCACGGCCTCGGGCGTGATCTCGGGATCGGGGTTGGCGAGGGCGAAGATGATCGGCCGTCCGGCCATGGATGCGACCATGTCCTTGTCGACGGCGCCCTTGACCGAGAGGCCGAGCAGGACGTCGGCACCCTTCATGGCCTCGGCCAGGGTGCGCGCCTCGGTCTTCGCCGCGTGGGCCGACTTCCACTGGTTCATGCCGGCCTCGCGGCCCTGGTATATCACCCCGCGGCTGTCGCACATGATGGTGGCCTCGCGCGGCAGGCCCATGGCGTTCAAGAGCTCGACGAAGGCGATCGCCGAGGCACCGGCGCCGTTGCAGACGAGCTTTAAGTCGCCGAGGGTGCGCCCGGTCAGGTCCAACGCGTTGATCAGGCCCGCGGTGCCGATGATGGCGGTGCCGTGCTGGTCGTCGTGAAAGACGGGGATGTCGAGCAGCGCGCGCAGGCGGTCCTCGATCACGAAGCAGGCGGGGGCGGCGATATCCTCGAGGTTGATGCCGCCGAAGCTCGCGCCCAGGAAGCGGACGCAGTTCACGAACTCGTCCACGTCGCGAGTGTCGACCTCGAGGTCGATGCCGTCGATGTCGGCGAAACGCTTGAACAGGACCGCCTTGCCCTCCATCACGGGCTTGGCGGCGAGCGCGCCCAGGTCGCCGAGGCCGAGCACCGCCGTGCCATTGGTGATCACCGCCACGATGTTGCCCTTGGCGGTGTAGTCGTAGGCGAGGTCCGGGTTCTCGGCGATGCGCAGGCAGGGCGCCGCCACGCCCGGCGAATAGGCGAGCGACAGGTCGCGCTGGGTCGTGAGCGGCTTGGTCGGGGCGATCTCCATCTTGCCCGGCCGGCCCTCTGCGTGGAATGCCAGGGCCTCCTCGTCCGTGATCTGGATTTGCTCGTCCGTGGCCATGCTCCACCTCGCTCGCGGCCGGGCCGGGCGCGCGCCGCGGTTATGCGTTCGCTTCTGGCCGGATGGACGCGATGGTAGAGATTGGGCGTTGGGGCGTCAAAGCCGGCGCCGATTACACATGGCGGAAAATGCGCTAAGGTCCCAGGCGACGGCCACGGCCCGTGGCCGCGCCAGGATATCCCAGCGCCCAGCCTTGCCGCCCGCCGCCATGCCCGAGCCCGTGAAGAAAGAGACGCCGGCCGCGTCTCCCATGATCGCGCAGTTCATGGAGATCAAGCGGGCCTATCCCGACTGCCTCCTGTTCTTCCGCATGGGCGATTTCTACGAGCTGTTCTTCGAGGACGCGGTCGGTGCCGCGGCGGCCCTCGACATCACGCTCACCAAGCGCGGCCGGCACGCGGGCGCGGACATCCCCATGTGCGGCGTGCCCGTGCACGCGGCTGATACCTACCTCGAGCGCCTCATCCGCAAGGGCTTCCGGGTCGCGGTCTGCGAGCAGGTCGAGGACCCGGCGCTGGCCAGGAAACGGGGCCCGAAAGCCGTCGTCCGGCGCGAGGTGGTCCGCGTCGTCACCCCCGGCACGCTCACCGAGGATACGCTGCTCGACGCCCGCCGGCACAACTACCTCGCCGCCATCGCCGACGCCCAGGGGCGCCTGGCCCTGGCCTGGCTCGATATGTCGACGGGCGACTTCCAGGTCCAGCCCCTCGCCGCGGCGGCCCTGTCCTCGGCCCTCGCGCGGTTGGCGCCCGGCGAGGTGCTCGTGCCCGACCGGCTGCTCGACCAGCCGGCCATCGCGGACGGGCTCGCGGAATGGCGCGACGTGCTCGTGCCCCAGCCCGGCAGCCGCTTCGACAGCGAAGGCGCGCGGCGCCGCCTCGAGGCGATCTACGGCGTCAAGGCCCTCGACGCCTTCGGCGAGTTCGGGCGCGCCGAGGTGGCCGCCGCCGGGGCGCTGATCGACTATGTCGAGCTGACCCAGAAGGGCCGCCTGCCCCGCCTCGGCCGGCCGCGCCGGCTGGGCGCGGGCGCGGTCATGGAGATCGACGCCGCCACCAGGCGCAACCTCGAGCTCTCGGAAACCCTCGCCGGCCGTCGCCAGGGCAGCCTGCTCTCGGTCATCGACCGCACGGTGAGCGGTGCCGGCGCGCGCCTTCTCGCGACCCATTTGGCCGCGCCCCTGACCGACCCGGACGCGATCGGGCGCCGGCTCGACATGGTCCAGTTCTTCACCGATTCAGAGCCCATGCGCGCGGACGTGCGCGATATCCTGCGCCGCTGCCCCGATATCGAGCGCGCGCTCTCGCGCCTCACGGTGGGGCGCGGCGGGCCGCGGGACCTTGCCGGCATCGGCGACGGCTTGCGCTTCTCGGCGGCGCTCCGGACGGCGCTCTCGTCCACTGGCCTCGGATCGGGCCCGGCCGGCATCGCGGCCTGCCTCGAAGATTTCGGCCACCACGACGCGCTCGTCGACCGCCTTGCGACGGCGCTCGACGCGGCGCCGCCGCCGGTCGCGCGCGATGGCGGCTTCATCGCGCGGGGCTATCACGCGGCGCTCGACGAGCTGCGCACCCTGCGCGACGAGAGCCGGCGATTGATCGCCAACCTTCAGGGCCGCTATGCCGATGAGACCGGTATCCCGACCCTCAAGATCCGGCACAACAACGTGCTCGGCTATTTCATCGAGGTGACGGTGGCCAACGCCGCGAAGATGCCGACGGGCGCCGAATGCGCCTATATCCACCGCCAGACCATGGCCAGCGCGGTGCGCTACACCACCGTCGAGCTGGGCGAGCTCGAGGACAGAATCGCCCGCGCGGCCGAGAAGGCGCTGGCGCTCGAGCTGCAGATCTTCGGCGAGCTGGTGGCCGAGGTTGCGGCCCAGGCCGACGATGTCGCGCTCGCGGCCCGGGCGCTCGCGGCCCTCGACGTGGCCGCCGGCCTGGCCGAGCTCGCCGTCGCCAGCCGCTACGCCCGGCCGGTGGTCGACCGCTCCCTCGCCTTCGCGATTCGGGGCGGCCGCCACCCGGTGGTGGAAGCGGCGCTCGAATCGGCGGACGAGGGCGGCTTCGTCGCCAACGACTGCGACCTCTCGGTGACGGGCACGGGCGACGACAAGCGCCTGTGGCTCTTGACCGGCCCCAACATGGCCGGCAAGAGCACGTTCCTGCGCCAGAGCGCGGCCATCGCCATCCTCGCCCAGATGGGCAGCTTCGTACCGGCCGGGGCCGCCCGCATCGGCGTGGTCGACCGCCTCTTCAGCCGCGTGGGCGCGGCCGACGACCTAGCGCGCGGGCGCTCGACCTTCATGGTCGAGATGGTGGAGGCGGCCGCCATCCTCAACCAGGCGGGCGAGCGGTCGCTCGTCATCCTGGACGAGATCGGCCGCGGCACGGCCACCTTCGACGGCCTCTCCATCGCCTGGGCGGCCGTCGAGCACCTGCACGAGGTGAACCGCTGCCGCGCCCTCTTCGCCACTCACTATCACGAGCTGACGGCGCTCGCCGCCAGGCTCTCCGGCCTCGCCTGCCACACCATGCGGGTCAAGGAATGGCAGGGCGACGTCGTGTTCCTGCACGAGGTGGCGCCAGGGACGGCCGACCGCTCCTACGGCATCCACGTGGCGCGCCTGGCCGGTTTGCCGGGCGCCGCGATCGCCCGCGCCGAGCAGGTGCTGGAGACGCTCGAGAGGGGCGAGCAGGCCGGCGCCCTCGCCTCCCTCGCCGACGACCTACCCCTCTTCCGCGCCGTCCCGCCGCGCGCCGGCTCCTCGCCGGCCGCCGGCCCATCCGCGGTCGAGGAAGCCCTGGCCGAGGTCGAGCCCGACACCCTTACGCCGCGCGAGGCGCTCGAGGTCATTTACCGGCTCAAGGCCCTTCTGCCTTAGGGCGCGGCGCCCTGTGCTATATTAGAGTCGCCCAACTCACTATGGCTGCGGCCCCTTGGGCCGCCAAGCGAAGGGCGGGATGGCCAGGATCGCGAGGAAGCGCAACATCATCGACCGCCGCGCGCTGATCGCCGAGATCGACGCGCGCATGGCGTCGCGCGACCGGCCCCAGGGCCGCGCCGCCATCTTCGATCTCTTCCAATCGGCGCTCGACAGGGGCCGCGCCGAGATCCGCGCGCGCTTCGAGGGTGGTGCAGGCGGCGTCGAGACGGCCGCGGCCGGCGCCTTCCTCATGGACGGGATCGTGCGCCTCCTCTTCGGCTTCGCCACCGAGCGCGCCTACCCCCTCGGCAACCCGACGGCGGGCGAGCGCATGGCCGTCGTCGCCGTTGGCGGCTACGGCCGCGGCCAGATGGCGCCCTATTCGGACGTCGATCTCCTGTTCCTCTCGCCCTACAAGGCGCCGGCGCACACCGAGCAGGTCGTCGAGTTCCTGCTCTATACCCTGTGGGACCTGGGCCTCGAGGTGGGCCATGCCACGCGCTCGCTCGACGATTGCATCCGGCTCGCCGGCAAGGACCTCACAATCCGCACCGGTATCCTCGAAGCGCGCTACCTGGCCGGCGACCGGCGCCTCTTCGGCCAGCTCCGGCGCCGCTTCGCGGCCGAGGTCATGGACGGCACCGAGCTTGCGTTCGTCACCGGGAAACTGGCCGAGCGCGACCGCCGGCACCGGCGCCGCGGCGATTCGCGCTACGTCCTCGAGCCCAATATCAAGGAGGGCAAGGGCGGCCTGCGGGACCTCCACATGCTGCTGTGGATCGCGCGCTACGTCTACCGCGTGGACAGCATCCACGGGCTGATCGAGCGCGGCGTGCTGACCAGCGGCGAGGCGCGGTCGTTCGCGAAGGCCGAGGCCTTCCTGTGGGCCGTGCGCTGCCGCCTCCACTACCTCTCCGGGCGGGCCGAGGAAGTGCTGACCTTCGACGTGCAGCCGGAGATGGGGCGCCGCCTCGCCTATAGGGACCGCGTCGGCATCCTCGGCGTTGAGCGCTTCATGAAGCACTATTTCCTCACGGCCAAGACCGTCGGCAACCTGACGCGCACCTTCTGTGCCGCCGTCGAGGCCGAATACCGCCAGCGCCCGCGCGCCTCCTCCGCCGCCTTCGAGCGCCACCCCGTCGACGGCTTCCTCATCGAGGGCGGGCGCCTCGTCATGCCGGCCGAGGACCATTTCGACCGCGACCCGACCAACCTCGTCCGGCTCTTCCATACCTCGCTCAACCGCAACCTCGACATCCATCCCAAGGCCATGCGGCTGGTCACGCGCAAGCTCGGCCTGATCGGCGACGCGCTGCGCGCCGAGCCCGAGGCCAATCGCCTCTTCATGGAGATCCTGACCTCGCCCAAGGGACCCAAATCGACCCTAAGGCGGCTCAACGAAGCCGGGGTGCTCGGCCGCTTCATCCCGGATTTCGGCCGCGTCGTGGCCCAGATGCAGTACGACATGTACCACGTCTACACGGTCGACGAGCACACCATCCAGGCCATCGATATCCTCAGCCGGATCGAGCGCGGACAGCTGCGCGAGGACCATCCGCTGTCGAGCGGAATCGTCCACAAGGTGCTGTCCCGCCGCGTGCTCTATCTCGCCCTGCTGCTGCACGACGTGGCCAAGGGGCGCGGTGGCAACCACCCCAAGCTCGGCGCGCGCATCGCCAGCCGGCTGGGGCCGCGCCTCGGCCTCGACGCGGCGGAGACGGACACCGCGGCCTGGCTCGTCCAGCACCACGTGGATATGAGCCAGTTCGCGTTTCAGCGCGACCTCGCGGACCCGAAAACGATCCGCGACTTCGTCGACCTGGTCCAGTCGCCCGAGCGCCTGCGCCTCCTGCTCGTGCTCACCGTCTGCGACATTCGCGCCGTCGGGCCGGGGGTGTGGAACGGCTGGAAGGCGGCGCTCCTGCGCGACCTCTATTACCGGGCCGAGGAGGTCATGTCCGACGGCCTCGCCACCATGCCGGCCGCGGCGCGGGTCGCCGCGGCGCAAGCGGCGCTCCGCGCCCTCCTCCCCGACTGGGGCGAGGCCGAGCTCGCCGGGCACCTGGCGCGCATGCGCCCGGCCTACTGGCTCGCCGCCGACGCGGAGGCGCTGGCGCGTGAGGCCAGGCTCGTGCGCGAGGCGGCATCCGGGGGCCAGCCCTTCGCCATCGACGTCCGCGTCGATCGCTTCCGCTCGATCACCGAGGTCACGGTCTGCGCCCGCGACCGGCCGGGCCTGTTCTCGCGCCTCGCGGGTGCCATGGCCGTGAGCCGGGCGAGCATCATGAGTGCGCGCATCGCCACCACGGCGGACGGCTTCGCGCTCGACAGCTTCCTCATCCAGCGCCCGCCGGCCGTGCCCGGGGCGGCCGAGTCGGCGTTCGACGACGAGCGGCGAATCGCCGGGCTGCGCACGGCCGTCGTCCAGAGCCTGGCGGATGAGCTCGACCCCATGGCCGAGCTTGCCGGCCGGCCCCAGCTGCCCGCGCGCGCGCGTCACTTCACGGTACCGCCCAGGGTCCTGATCGACGACCGGGCCAGCGCCACCCACACGGTGATCGAGGTCAACGGGCGCGACCGGGCCGGCCTCCTCTACGAGCTGACCCATGCCCTGACCGAGCTCGGCCTGCAGATTTCGAGCGCCAAGATCTCCACCTTCGGCGCCCAGGTGGTCGATGTGTTCTATGTGAAGGACGGCTTCGGCTTCAAGATCTCCCATCCCAAGCGCCTCGAGGCCATTCGCGCCCACCTCCTCGCCACCCTCGCCGGCCCCGGGGGCGAGACCGACGCGGAGAGCGATATGGCGTCGGCGGGCCGGCCGGTCGCGGCCGCGGAGTAGCAGGGCGGAGCGTGCCCGCCAGCGCCTTTCCGGCGCCACGATTATCCACTACACCTTCGGCCATGGCGCTCCTGCGATTCACCGCGACCGTCGGCGGCTACACCATGCTGAGCCGCGTGCTCGGCTTCGTTCGCGACATCCTGATCGCCTCCTTCCTCGCCGCCGGCCCCGTCGCCGACGCCTTCTTCGTCGCCTTCCGCCTGCCCAACATGTTCCGCCGGCTGGTGGGGGAGGGCGCGATGCTGAATGCGTTCGTACCCCTGTTCGCCCGCCGGCTCGAGGGCGAGGGGCGGGAGGCGGCCCTGCGCTTCGCCTGGGAGGCCTTCTCGGTCCTGCTCCATGGCATGCTCGCGGCGCTGATCCTGGCCGAGCTCCTGATGCCCTGGCTGATCGCCGGCCTCGCGCCCGGGTTCGCGGGCGACCCGGCGCGCTTCGATCTCACGGTCGAGCTCTCCCGGCTGACATTCGTCTATCTCCCGTTCATGGCGTTGGTCGCGCTTCTCGGCGGCGTGCTCAACGCCTTCTACCGCTTCGCCGCCCCGGCGGCGGCGCCGATCCTGCTCAACATCGTGCTCATCGCCGCGCTTCTCGGGCTCGGGCGGGTGCTGGAGACGCCGGGGCACGCGCTGGCCTGGGGCGTGGCGGCGGCCGGGGCGGCCCAGCTTCTGTGGCTCGCGATCGCCTGCCGGCGGGCAGGCGCCGCCATCCGCCTGCCCCGGCCGCGCCTCACGCCCGGGGTGCGGCGCCTGCTGCGGCTCATGCTGCCCGGCATCCTCGGGGCCGGCGTGCACCAGATCAACCTCGTGGTCAGCACGCTCATCGCCTCCTTCCAGGCGGGCGCGGTATCCTACCTCTACTACGCGGACCGCGTGACTCAGCTGCCCCTCGGCGTGGTCGGGGTCGCGGTCGGCGTGGCGCTGCTGCCGCTGCTCTCGCGCCAACTGCGCGCGGACGGCGGGGCCGACGCCGCCAACAGCCAGAACCGGGCGCTCGAATTCGCCCTCTTCCTCACCCTGCCCGCGACGGCCGCCCTGGTCGCCATCCCCATCCCGGTCATCACGGTGCTGTTCGAGCATGGCGCCTTCACGCCCGCCGACAGCCGCGCCACCGGCCTGGCCTTGGCCGCCTATGCCGCGGGCCTGCCGGCCTACGTCCTGGTCAAGGTCCTCTCGCCGGGCTATTTCGCGCGCGAGGACATGGTGACGCCGGTCAAGATCGCCGCCGCCGCCCTCCTGGCCAATGTGGTGCTGGCCCTCGCCCTCATCGGCCCCATGCGCCATGTGGGCATCGCGTTGGCGACGGCGCTCGCGTCCTGGCTCAATGCCGGGCTCCTGGCGCTCGTCCTGTACCGGCGCGGGCATCTCGTCCCGGACGACCGGTTGCGCGGGCGGCTGCCGCGCATGGCGGCGGCGGCGGCGACGATGGGGCTCGCGCTGGCGGCGGCGGCATGGGTCCTCTCGGCCCCTCTCGGCGGCTCGGGGGCGGCGCGAATTGCGGCGCTGGCGGGGCTCGTCCTCGGCGGCCTCCTGCTCTACGCGGGTGCGGCGCACGTCCTCGGCGCGGCGCGGCTCGGCGAATTGAAGGCCGCCATGCGCCGCGCCGCGCCCGCTGCCCGGCAGGGTTGACCGGGACCTGGCCAGCAGCCATAACTCGCGCCGCAAAACCCGCGGTTTTCAAGGCCATGAACAGAATTTTCTCGGGCGTCCAGCCCACCGGAAACTTGCATCTCGGCAACTATCTCGGCGCCATCCGCAACTGGGTCCGCCTGCAGGATGAATTCGATTGCATCTATTGCATCGTCGACCTGCACGCCATTACCGTGTGGCAGGAGCCTGGGGAGCTGCGCGCCAACACCCGCGAGGTGACGGCCAGCCTGCTCGCGGCCGGCATCGATCCCCGGCGCAGCATCGTCTTCAACCAGAGCCAGGTGCCGGCCCATGCCGAGCTCGCCTGGATCTTCAACTGCGTGGCCCGGCTCGGCTGGCTCAACCGCATGACCCAGTTCAAGGAGAAGGCCGGCAAGCACCGCGAGAACGCGAGCGCCGGGCTCTACGTCTACCCTAACCTGATGGCCGCCGACATCCTCGTCCACAAGGCCACCCACGTGCCCGTGGGCGAGGATCAGACCCAGCATCTCGAGCTGTGCCGCGACATCGCCCAGAAGTTCAACCACGATTACGGCATCGAATACTTCCCGGTCATCGAGCCGCTCGTCATGGGGGCGGCGACGCGGGTGATGAGCCTGCGCGATGGCACCCGCAAGATGAGCAAGTCCGAGCCCTCCGCCGCCTCTCGCATCGACCTGACGGACGGGCCCGAAGAGATCGCGCGCAAGATCCGGCGGGCCAAGACCGATCCCGAGCCCCTGCCCGAGGCGGTCTCGGGCCTCGAGGGCCGGGCCGAGGCGGGCAATCTTCTCGGCATCTATGGCGCCCTCGCGGATATCCCCCTCGAGGGGGCCGTGGCGCGCTTCGCGGGCGCCAGCTTCTCGGCCTTCAAGGATGCCCTGGCCGAGATCGCAATCGACAGGCTCGGCCCCATGGGCGACGAGATGCAGCGGCTGATGGCCGATCCCGGCCATATCGATGCCGTGCTCCGCGACGGCGCCGGACGGGCAGAGGCGATCGCCGGGCCCCACCTCCGGGAAATCCAGGACATCGTCGGGTTCCTGCGCCCGTGAACGCGGATTCGGCTCTGAAAGGGCCGGGCGTGGTGAAATTGCCTTTGACCCTCGATTCGGGAAGAGTAAGCTAACCACCCCGAATCACGAGGGTTTTTCACTTTCCGGCCGGATTCCCGGCGCGGGCGGCGACGAGCCCCTTCAAGATCGAGTGGCCGCCGGCCCGTCCGATGCAGATCTACCTCCCCATCGCCGAGATGTCCGTGGACGTGTTCCTGCTTCTCGGGCTGGGTGCCGGTGTCGGGTTCCTTTCGGGCATGTTCGGCGTCGGCGGCGGCTTCCTCATGACGCCCCTGCTCATCTTCATCGGCATCCCGCCGGCGGTGGCCGTGGCGAGCGAGGCGAACCACATCACCGCCTCCTCCGTCTCTGGCGCGCTCGCCCATTGGCGGCGGCGCGGGGTGGACTTCAAGATGGGCGCCGTCCTCCTGGCGGGGGGCCTGGTGGGCTCGGCCATCGGCGTCATCGTGTTCGGGCTGCTGCGCGGGGCCGGCCAGGTCGACCTTGTGATTCAGCTGTCCTACGTCTTGTTCCTGGGTATCCTCGGCCTCCTCATGCTGACGGAAAGCATACGCGCGATCCTGCGCCGGCGGCGGAACGTGCCCGCCCGCCGCATGCGACAGCCCCGCTGGGTGCGGGCCTTGCCGCTCAAGATGCGCTTCCACAAATCGCGGCTCTATCTGAGCGCCATCCTGCCTTTCGGGATCGGCCTGTTCGTCGGCGTACTGGCGGGCCTCCTCGGCATTGGCGGCGGCTTCATCCTGGTCCCGGCCATGATCTATCTGATCGGCATGCCGACATCGGTGGTCATCGGCACCTCCCTGTTCCAGGTCATCTTCGTGACCGCCAACGTGACCTTCCTGCAGGCCGTCAACCACCAGACGGTCGATGTCCTCCTGGCCCTCTTCCTGCTGATTGGCGGCGTTGTCGGCGCGCAATACGGCGCCCGGTTCGGCTCCCGGCTGCCGGCCGAGCAGATGCGCGCCCTCCTGGCCCTCATGGTGCTGGCGATTTGCGGCAAGCTGGTCTTCGATCTGGTCGCGCATCCCAACGACCTTTATTCCATCCAGGTCCTGGCTGGCGTATGAGCGCGCCGGGATCGATGATCCGGGTTTGGCCGGTGGCGGCTTGGGCGGCGTTCCTCGTCCTCTTCGCGATGACCGGTGCGCGGGCCCAGCCGCTGGTGGCCGACCTCTCGGACCATCTGGTGGCGATCACCACGGGCTTCACGGGGACGGAGGTCCTGCTGTTCGGCGCCATCGACGAGGACGGCGACGTGGCCATCGTCGTCCGCGGGCCGGAGGTGCCGCTTCTGGTTCGGCGCAAGGCGCGCATCGCCGGCGTATGGGCGAACCGGGACGAAGCCCGATTCGCCGGCGCGCCGGCCTTCTATGCCGTCGCCAGCAACCGCCCCATCGCCGATATCGCACCCCATGCCGAGCTGGCGCGCAACCAGATCGGGGTCGAGAATCTCGCCCTCGAAGTCACCGGCGTCGAGGACGAGGCGCTGTTTCGCGAGGCTTTCATCCGCAACAAGCGGCGCGACGGCCTCTATTCGGACGAGCCCGGCAAGGTATCCTTCCTCACCGGCCGGCTGTTCCGCACGGACATCTACTTCCCGGCCAACGTCCCGGTCGGGACCTATACCGTGCAGGTGTTCCTGGTGCGCGATGGCGAGGTGGTGAGCGCCCAGACCACGCCGCTCGTCATCAGCAAGGTGGGTGTGGGTGCTGAGATCTTCCTCTTCGCCAACCGTCATTCGGCGCTCTATGGCTTGCTTGCGATTGTCGTCGCCCTGATGGCAGGATGGGTGGCGAGCGCCGTGTTCCGGAAGGCTTGAGGGGGATTCCGATGATCCACGGGGGGAGTGGAAACGAACGGCCATGACCGAAGAGCGGACGCCAGAGGTCGCCAAGCGCGTCTTCCTCGTCGTGGTGGACGAGACGGAGGAGTTGCATCTCGCACTCCGTTTCGCCAGCCGCCGCGCCCAGCGCACGGGCGGGCGCGTCGCCCTGCTCCAGGTCATGGAGCCGTCCAACTTCAGCCATTGGATGGCGGTCGAGCAGGTGATGGAGGAGGAGCAGCGCTCGGAGGCCGAGGAGCGCCTGCGCGCTCTCTCATCGAAGGTCATGGAATGGAGCGGCGAGATGCCGGTCCTCTACATCCGGTCGGGCAGCCGCCAGGACGAGCTGCTCGAGCTGCTCGAGGAAGAGCCGAGCATCTCCGTCCTCGTGCTCGGCTCGGCGACCAAGGCCGGTGGGCCCGGGCCGCTGATCTCGGCGCTCACGGGCAAGTTCTACGACAGGCTGCACATCCCGCTCACCATCGTCCCCGGGTCGCTCACCGAGGAAGAGGTCGACGCCCTCACCTGACGGCGTTCGCGGCGCGGCGCCCCATCTCCGGGGGTGCGAAGACCTCGATCGGAGCGCCGAGGCCGCGCAGGGCGTGCTGTCCCAGGGAGTCGAGCGCGCGCGGGCAGTGGCGCGCGAAGTCGGCCGAGAGGAGCGGCTTGCGGCCGAGGGTCTTGGACAATCCCTCGAGCCGGGCGGCGAGGTTGACGGCCGGGCCGATGACGGTGAAGTCGAGCCGGCCGGCGGCGCCGATATTGCCGTACATGACCTCCCCTTCGTGGAGCGCCAGGCCGAAATCGAGCGCCGGCTCGCCGCCGTCCGCGCGCGTCCGGTTGAGCGCCTCCACCCGCTCGATCGCTTGCGCCGCGGCGTCGAGCACCTTGCAGGCTCGCGCCTCCCCGCCGTCCTCCTCACGCCGGAAGATGGCGAGGAAGCCGTCGCCGACGAATTTGAGGACCTCGCCGCCATGGGCCTCGACCGGCCCGACCGTGCAATCGAAGAACGCGTTCAGCATGGCGATGGTGTCGGTGGCGGGCTGGCTGTCGGAGATGCCGGTGAACCCGCGCAAATCGCAGGTCCAGATGACGGCGCGGATGGATTTCCCCGTGCCCCGGGTGACGGTGCCGTCGAGGACGCGCCCGCCCGCGTCCCGCCCGAGATAGGTGCCGAGCAGCGTGGCGGCCATCCGGCTCGTGATCCTGAGCTCGATCGCCATGGAGAGGAAAGGCAGCATGTCGTTGAACAGCCGCTCCTCATCCGGGGTGAAGCCGCCGGGCCGGTCGGTCGCGAAGGTGATCGCGGCGCCGCGTGAGTGGCTGAAGCTGAGGGGCATGGCGATATAGTCGGTGGCGCCGTCGCCGCGAATATCCTCGAGAATGGGGAAATCCAGGACGGCGGCCGGGCCTTCCAGCCGGCGGCGGATGACGAGGCCCTTTTCCAGCACGGCGGGGAGTGGGCCGCGCAAATAGGCGGCGGTGTTCTGGATGCCGTGCTCGCGGCCGATTTCGCCCGCGCTTTCGTCGCCGGCGCGCCAGCGATAATCGAGGCCGAGGAGCTGCGGGTGCAGGATCCGCGCATGGACCGTCACCCGCGTCAGGCTGACGCCCTGCTCGACGAGCCGACGGCAAAGCTCGCCCAGGAGCTCGCGCGTGGTGGCGCTGCCGCGGCCCTCGGTGACCAGCCAGCGAATGGCGGGTGCGGCGCACCAGGCCGGCATCTGCGGCAATTCGTCCGTGAACTCGCGTTGGCGGATGACTGACATCTTTGGCGCACCAGTATCGGTTTGGGGCTAGCCATCTATCTGGGGTGCCGCCAGGCGCCGCGCAATGCCGAGGGCGAGGGCTTGATCCCCGCCGATTAGGATGCATCTATGGGGCGTGGCCGGTATTCAGGAGCCGCGGGAGGGTAGCGAGATGTTCATCCAGACCGAAGAGACGCCGAACCCGGCGACGCTCAAATTCATTCCGGGCGTGGGCGTGATGCCGTCCGGCACCATGGACTTCAGCGAGCCGGCGGCAGCCGAATGCTCGCCGCTCGCCGCCCGACTGTTCCGCATCGAGGGTGTGGAGCGAATCTTCTTCGGCGCCGATTTCGTCTCGGTGACCAAGGCCGCCGATCGCGAGTGGCACCTCATGAAGCCCGTCATCCTGGGCGTCGTCATGGAGCATTTTACGACCGGCCAGCCGTTGATCGACGAGGCCGCCATAGCCGCCGCCCCGGACACGGACGAGGCGCCGGACGATGAGGTGGTGCAGCAGATCAAGGAGTTGCTCGACACCCGCGTGCGGCCGGCGGTCGCGATGGATGGCGGCGACATCGTCTTCCACGGTTTCGATGAAGGGGTGGTGTATTTGCACATGCAGGGCGCCTGCGCCGGCTGCCCCAGCTCCACGGCCACCCTCAAGTCCGGGATCGAGAACCTCCTGCGCCACTATGTGCCCGAGGTGATGGAGGTTCGCGCCGTCTGACCGGGCTCGTCCAAGGCCAAATCCCGTTCGCCCCCCAGTCAGGCGCGCCGCGCCGCGATCATTCGACGTAGAACTGCAAGCCGAACCACCGCCAGCGCCCGTCCGGGCCCGGGGCGGTGCAGTTGACCCGGCCGCGGCCGCGGGGGAAGGGATGCGCGAAGCGGACTTCGAAGCGATTCTCTCCCAGGCGCTCGATGCTCGGCCTCGTCCCGGTGGATTCGTAGCACGCGAGCGCATCGAGACCGGGAACCCAGGGCTCGACCGTGAAGCCGAAGGACGGCGGATTTTCGCTCAGAAGCGGGTCGCGCGGGGTGATCGCATCCGTGGGCAGGGCAAGGGCGTTGGCGATCAGGCGGAAACGATCCATGTCACCGAACCGTTCGTTGAGGGGAAAACGGGGCAAGGCGAGGATGTCGGCACCGGCATGGGCGGTGCCCGATTGCTGGCCGAACCCGGCGAGGAATCCACTCTCGGCCACGAGGTCTCGCAACGCCAATCCGTATTCGCCATAGGGGTAGGCGAACAGAGTGGGCCGGAAGCCGAGCTCGGCCTCGAACCGCTCGTTGGCGAATGCGATCTCCTGTCTGGCGAGCTCCGCTGCCACGCCGGCCATATGGAGATGGGAAACCGTGTGGTGGCCGATGGTGACTCCCGCGTCGGCAAGCTCGCGGATCTGGTCCCAGCTCATGAAATCCGCATAGCCTTCGTCCACCGGGCCGGTGGCGACGAAGAGGGTGAAGGGGAGGCCCGCCGCACGCAGCCGGGGCCAGGCCTCGAGGTAGACGGAGAGATAGGCGTCGTCGATGGTGATCCCCACCGTCCGGTCCGGCAGTGGTGCGCCCGCCCGGAAGGCCTCGACGATCTCAGGCAAGGGCAAGACCGCGTAGCTGCCCGACGTCAGCTCCTCGATCTGGGACTCGAACTGTTCGAGCAGGATATTGGTCGATGGGCGCTCGGGCTCGCCGAACCGGTGGTACATGACGATGGCGGCTGACACGCTCTCCTCGGCGGTCGACGGGCCGGCCGGCGCCAGGCCGGCCAGGGCCAGCGCGAATACCGCCGCGGCCCGTCCGGATCGCCGCATTGGGTCCGCCGCATGGTGGATGGACGCCGACATCGCACATTTATCCCATATTTCGCGACTTTGCGGAATATCGGCTCGGGCGGTGCCCTGACCGGGATTGACGGCCGCGGGGGACGGGGTTAAGGCCAAGCCGTCTCCCGGCCGCGCGGCGCGCTGGCCGCGCCGAGGATGGAGGCCCGGCAATGCGGATCCTGGCGCTCGATTCGGCGACGGCGGCATGTTCCGCCGCCCTGTGGCGCGATGGCGCCGTGCTCGCGCGCCGCTTCGCGCCCATGGAGCGGGGCCAGGCCGAGGCGCTCGTCCCCATGGTGCGCGATGTCATGGCCGAGGCGGATATGGCCTACGACCATATCGACCGGATCGCCGTGACCGTGGGGCCGGGCGCCTTCACCGGCCTCAGGATCGGCCTTTCCGCGGCGCGCGGCTTCGCCCTCGCCACGGGCAAGCCCCTTGGTGGGGTGACGACCTTGGAGGCGGTCGCCGAGGGGGTCGCCCTGTCCCAGCTCGCGGGCCGGAACCTGCTCGTCGCATTGGCCACGAAGCGTTCCGATCTCTATGTCCAGGCCTTCGACGGGGCGCGCCGCCCGATCGGCGATCCGGCGGTGCTGGCGCCCGAGGCGCTCGCCGGCTGGGCGCCCGAAGCCCCGCTTCTGCTGGTCGGCGACGGCACGCCGCCGGCGCTCGCTTCCCTGGCCGAAGCAGGGCGGGAGGTCGCTGTCGCGAACGCCCCGGGCCTGCCGGACGCGGCCCTGGTGGCCGGCCTCGCGGCCGCCCGCATCGCCGCCGGCGGCGCCTTGCGCGCGGCGGTGCCGCTCTACCTCACGCCACCCATGGCCGTGGTGCCGCGCGCCGGCGGCCGGCTGCGGCCATGATGGATGTGGACCTGGGCCCGGCGGGCGCTGCTCATGCCGCGGTCGTCGCCGGGCTCCATGCCCGTTGCTTCGCGTCGCCGTGGGATGCCGAGTCCGTGGCGCGGGTTCTGGCCACCCCCGGAGCGGGCGCATTGATCGCCCGCGATTCGCGCGGCGCGCCGTTGGCCTTCGCGATCTACCGGGTGGCGGCGGATGAGGCCGAGGTTCTATCTCTCGCCACCCTGCCCGAATTTCGCCGCCGGGGCATCGCCGCGCGGGTCCTCGGCGCGGCCCTCTCGGCGGCCGCCGAGGGCGGCGCGCGGCGCGCCTATCTCGAGGTCGCAGCCGACGACCCCGCGGCCCTCGGCCTGTACCGCGCGGCCGGTTTCGAGGATCTGGGGCGGCGCCCGGGCAACTACCGCCGGGGTCCGGGCGCCGCGGTGGACGCGTTGATTCTCGGTCGCTCTCTGGCGGCGTCCGCGCCATCGCGGCACGGCTGAGCGGCGCTTCGCCGCCGGCGCGGCCCCCGCCGCCGCCCCGGCCGCCAATGTCGATGGTGATAGTGTGGGCTTTTCGTCTATACTACGGCGCGTCGAGAGCAGAGATGATGGTGGAGAGGCATGATTTCTCGTTTGGAGAGGCAGTGTGTCGACAAGGGCCTGAAGATGACCGAGCAGCGCCGGGTCATCGCCCGGGTTCTGTCGGAGGCCGACGATCATCCGGATGTCGAGCGTGTCTATCAGCGCGCGGCGAAGATCGATCGGCGGATCAGCCTGGCCACCGTCTACCGGACCGTCCGGCTGTTCGAGCAGGCGAATATCCTCGAGCGGCACGATTTCGGCGACGGCCGCGCGCGTTACGAGGAAGCGCGGAACGAGCACCACGACCACCTGATAGACATCACCAGCGGCGATGTCATCGAATTCGCGGACAATGACATAGAGCGGTTGCAGAGCGCGGTCGCGCGCCGCCTGGGGTTCGAGCTCGTGGACCACCGGCTGTCGCTCTACGGCATACCGCTGGAGGATGAGGGGGGCGACTGAGGATCGCCGCCGCGCCGTTGGCGGCGGGATGTGGCTCGGGAAAGGCATGGCTCCAACCAGCGTCAATCTGAGGAACGAGGAGCGCGTGATCGACGCGCGCGCCGGCAGCTTGGCCGTTCGCCTGGCCGAGACCCACGAGGAGATCGAGGCATCTCTGTCCCTGCGCTACCGCGTCTTTTACGAGGAGATGCACGCCAAGCCGACGCCCGAGATGGCCGCCCGCCGCCAGGACTTCGATTCGTTCGACGAGGTTTGCGACCATCTGTTGGTGTTCGACTACGACCGCGGGCGCGGCGGCGACGCCGTGGTCGGGACCTATCGCCTCACCCGCGGGCAGGCCGCGGCCAGCCGTGGCGGCTTCTATACGGCGGACGAATACGACATCTCCACCCTTCTCGCCTATCCCGGCGACATCCTGGAGCTGGGCCGGTCCTGCGTCGATAAGAACTACCGCAATCGCAGCACGATGCAGCTGCTGTGGAAGGGCATCGCGGGGTACGTGCTGCATTACGATCTGGCCATCATGTTCGGGTGCGCGAGCCTGCCGGGCACCGAACCGAAAAAGCTGAGGCGACAGCTCTCCTACCTCTACCACTACCATCTGGCGCCGCCCGCCCTGCGCCCGCGCGCGGTTCCGAGCCGCTATGTCGACATGCGCCTTCTCCCCCAGGACGAAATCGATCCGCGCCGCGCGCTTGCCAGCCTGCCACCGCTCATCAAGGGGTATCTGCGCCTCGGCGGGTTCGTCGGTGACGGGGCGGTCGTCGACCACCAGTTCAACACCACGGACGTCTGCATCATCGTCAAGACCGACCTGGTGACCGACAAGTATATCCGCCACTACACCCGCGACGACGGCGCGGACCGCGACGCCGGCTCCGCTTAGCGGGGGGCTTCCGCCATGGGCTCGCCGCTGCGGTCTCTGTGCCGCGTTTTGCTTTATTTCGGGTGGACCTTGCTCTTACTGCCGCTCCAGGCCTCGGCCGTCTTCCTCGGCCTGCCTTGGGCGCGCGCCATTCCCCGCTACTACCACCGGATCTGCTGCGCCATCATCGGCCTGAAGCTGGAGATTCGTGGCGCCATGGCCGGCGATGGGCCGGTGCTGTTCATCTCCAACCACACCTCCTACATCGACATCAGCGTGCTGGGCGCGGTCATCAGCGGGTCGTTCGTGGCCAAGGCGGAGGTGCGGAACTGGCCCTTCTTCGGTACCCTCGCCCGGCTCCAGCGCACCGTTTTCGTCGAGCGCTACGCGCCACGCCAGGCGGTGCGCCAGAGGGACCTGATCGCGGGCCGGCTCGAGGGCGGCGACAACCTGATCCTGTTCCCCGAGGGCACGAGCAACGACGGCAATCGCATCCTGCCCTTCAAGAGCGCGCTGTTCAGCGTGGCCCAGGCGGAGATCGATGGCCGGCCGGTGACGGTCCAGCCCATCTCGATCGCCTATACCCGCCTCGACGGCATGCCCATGGGCCGGAATCTACGACCCCTGTTCGCCTGGTACGGCGACATGGAGCTGGGCTACCATCTTTGGCGCATGTTGGGATTGGGCGCCCTGACCGTCGTGATCGATTTCCATGCCCCGGTCTCGATCGCCGAATTCGGCTCGCGCAAGGCCCTGGCCGAGCATTGCCACAAGATCGTCTCCCGCGGCCTCGCCGATGCGCTGAGCGGCCGCGCCGGCCCCGCGCCGGGTCTCGATGCCAGCGCCGCCCCGGCCACCGGATGAGCGCGGTCCAGCTTGACTCGCGGCGGTCGAATGCTAATGTTTCCACATGGCTCCGCTGATCGAGGCTCCCTGATTGTCCAGCCCAGCCGTTGAGCAGACCTCCTTGGCGAAAAAGCTTTTCATCAAGACATACGGCTGCCAGATGAACGTCTACGACACCGGTCGTATGGCGGACGTGCTTGCACCCCTCGGTTATGGGTTGGTGGACGCGCCGGACGGCGCCGACATCGTCATCCTCAACACCTGCCACATCCGCGAGAAGGCGAGCGAGAAGGTGTATTCCGAGCTCGGCCGTCTCAAATCCCTGAAGGACGCCCGGGCCGCCGCCGGCGGCCGCATGCTGGTCGCCGTTGCCGGCTGCGTCGCGCAGGCCGAGGGCGAGGAGGTGACGCGGCGCGCACCCTTCGTGGACATGGTGTTCGGCCCCCAGACCTATCACCGCCTGCCGGCGATGGTGGCGCGCGCGGTGAAGCAGGCCGGACCGGGGCGGACGGTCGATACGGCGTTCCCGGCCGAGCCCAAGTTCGGCCGCCTGCCGGCGCCGGGGCGGGCCGCTGGCGTCTGCGCCTTCCTCACCGTTCAGGAGGGGTGCGACAGGTTCTGCGCCTTCTGCGTCGTGCCCTATACGCGGGGCACGGAGTATTCGCGGCCCGTCGCCGAGGTTCTCGCCGAGGCGCGGGCGTTGGTGGGCGCCGGGGCGCGGGAGGTCACGCTTCTCGGCCAGAACGTCAATGCCTACCACGGCGCCGGGGACGATGGCGGCGAGACCGGCCTCGGCGGCCTGATCGCGCGTCTCGCCGAAATCGAAGGCTTGGCGCGCATCCGCTACACCACGTCCCATCCGCGCGATGTGGACGACACCTTGATCGCGGCCCACGCCCAGGTGCCGGCGCTCATGCCCTTCCTTCACCTCCCGGTTCAGTCGGGATCGGATCGCGTGCTCGCCGCCATGAACCGCCAGCATACCGCCGATGACTACAGGCGAACCGTCGAACGCCTGCGCCGCGCGCGGCCCGATCTCGCCCTGTCTTCGGATTTCATCGTCGGCTACCCGGGCGAGACCGATGCCGAGTTCGAGGACACCCTGCGCCTCGCGCGCGAGGTCGGCTTCGCCCAGGCCTATTCGTTCAAGTACAGCCCGCGACCCGGCACGCCCGCGGCGGGAGCGCCGGGGCAGGTGCCCGAGGCCGTCAAGGCCGCGCGCCTGGCCCGCCTCCAGACTCTCCTCGCCACCCTCCAGGCCAGCTACAACGCGGCTTCGGTCGGGCGCCGCATGGAGGTTCTCCTCGACCGGCGTGGCCGCCGGCCGGGCCAGCTCGTCGGGCGCGGCCCATACATGCAGGCAGTCCACGTCGATGCGCCGGAAGGTCGGCTCGGGGGTATCGTTGCGGTCCGCATCGTGGCGGCGCATCCCAACAGCCTGGCCGGCGTGGTGGAGCATGCCGGCGGCCGCAAAACCGGCCGCGGCGCGGCGGCGGCGCAAACAGCGGAGGTGGGTGTTTGACATCGGTATCGCCCTCCCGGGCCGGCAAGCCGCTTCACCTGCAATTCGACGACAACCGCCTTTTGCCGGCGCTCTATGGCGAGCATGACGAGCATCTCGCCCGGCTCGAGCAGCGCCTGGGTGTTTCCATCGTCCCGCGCGGCAACGTCCTGGCGATCTCGGGGTCGGAGGAAGCGGCGGAGGTGGCGCGGACGGCGTTGCGCCGGCTTTACGGCCGCCTGAAGAGCGGCGGCATCGTGGAGATGGGCGATGTGGACGCCGCCGCCAGGTTCGCGGCCGGGCCCGTGCCGGCGCAGGTGTCGGCCGGGCACCGAACGGGCGCCGGCGGGGACGAGCAGGGGGAGCTCACGATCCTGACCCGGCGGCGGCCGGTCTCGCCACGCTCGCCCAACCAGGCCGCCTACCTGCGCGCCCTCGCCGACTACGAGCTCGTGTTCGCGCTCGGGCCCGCCGGCACGGGCAAGACCTACCTCGCCGTCGCCACCGCCGTTTCCATGCTGTTCCTGGGCCGGGTGGATCGCATCATCCTGTCGCGGCCGGCGGTCGAGGCCGGCGAGCGTCTCGGCTTCCTGCCCGGCGACTTGCGCGACAAGGTCGATCCCTATCTGCGCCCACTTTACGACGCCCTGGAGGACATGCTGCCCACCGATCAGGTGGCCAAGAGGCTCGAGAATGGCCAGATCGAGGTCGCGCCCCTCGCCTTCATGCGGGGCCGGACCCTGTCGAACGCGGTGGTCATCCTCGACGAGGCCCAGAACACGACCCCCGTGCAGATGAAGATGCTGCTGACCCGCCTGGGCGAACGGTCCCGCATGGTGGTCACGGGGGACCTGACCCAGGTCGACCTCCCCTCCGGGGTGCGCTCGGGCCTCGATGATGCGCTCGAAACCGTCGGCCACGTCGAGGGCGTGAAGATCGTCCGCTTCACGGACAACGATGTCGTCCGCCACCCGCTGGTGACCGAGATCGTGCGGGCCTACGAGGCGCGCGGGCGCCGCCGCCGCGAAGACTCGGCCTCGGGGGAGGGCGGCGAATGAACGCGGCCACCGGCGCCGAGGTGGGCGTGAACCTGGTCCATGGGGCGTGGGCGCGGGCCATCGACGATGTGGAAGGGGTCTGCCGCCGGGCCGCTCGGGCGGCGCTCGAGGCGGCGGGGAGCCCGGCGCCGGGTGTTGAGATCAGCGTGGCGCTCGCCGACGATGTCGTCTTGCGCGACCTCAACGCCCGCTACCGCGGCCGCGATCGGCCGACCGACGTGTTGTCCTTCCCCGATGGCGGCGCGGCGCGGCCGGGCGCCGGCCCCGCCGGCCCGCCCATCCTGCTTGGCGACGTCGTGATCTCGTACGAGCGGGCCAATGCCGACGCGCTGGCCGCAAGCCTGCCCCTGGCCGACCGGCTGAGCCATCTCGTGGTGCACGGCGTCCTGCATCTGCTCGGTCACGATCACGAGGCCGAGGCCGAGGCCGCGATCATGGAGGGGTTGGAATCCGGTGCGCTGGCCCGCCTGCGCATCGCGGACCCGTACGACGGCCGGGAAGTGGTGCCCGAGTCATGAGCGAGGACTCCCAAAGTAGAAAGCCCCGTGAGAACGGGGCGATCGGGAATACATCCGTCGTCGATGCGCTGGTGGGCTGGCTCCGCGGCCTGCGCTGGGGGCGGAACGGCGAGGCCTCGCTGCGCGACAGCCTCGAGGAGCTGATCGAGGAATATGACGAGGCCGAGGTGCCGGTCGATCCGGACGAGCGCCAGATCCTGCGCAACGTCCTCAACCTGCACGAGCTCACAGCCGAGGACGTGATGATTCCGCGCGTCGATATCGTGGCCGTGGAAGTCTCCGCTTCCCTCGACGAGCTGACGGGGCTGATCGGCGAGAAGGCCCATTCGCGCATGCCGGTCTATCGCGGCTCCCTCGACGAAGTCCTCGGCTTCGTCCACATCAAGGACGTGATGGCGATCTGGGACCGCAAGGACAGCTTCGACCTCGGCGCCATCATGCGCGAGATACTGTTCGTGGCACCCTCCATGCCCGTGCTCGACCTGCTGCTCCAGATGCGTCTGTCCCGGGTGCACATGGCCCTGGTGGTCGATGAGTTCGGCGGCATCGACGGCCTTGTGACCATCGAGGACCTGGTGGAGGAGATCGTCGGCGAGATCGAGGACGAGCACGAAAAAGATGCGGGCCCCCAGCTCACGCCGCGCGCCGACGGCACACTCGTCGCCGACGCCCGCGCGAGCCTGGAGGCGTTCGAGGAGCTCACCGGGCCGGTCTTCGACGCGGAGGAGCACGAGGAGATCGATACGCTCGGCGGCCTCGTCTTCTCGCTGGCGGGGCGGGTGCCGGGGCGGGGCGAGCTGATCGCCCATCCGACGGGCCTCGAGTTCGAGGTCCTGGAGGCGGATCCGCGGCATATCAAGCGCCTGCGCGTGCGCAATCTGCCGCAAGGACCCCGCCCCAGCCCCGGGAAATGACCGCTTGACGGTCCTGATCGTGCGCGCCGGCCGGCTCGGCCGGGCCGTCGCCGGACTCTCGGGCTGGCGCCGCTACGGCCTCGCCGCGGCGCTCGGCGCGGTTGGCGCGGCGGCGTTACCGCCGGCCCACGCGGTTTTCCTGCTGGTCCCGGCCTTCACCGGCCTGGCCTGGCTGATCGCGGGCGCCGGCACCGCCCGCAGGCCGGCGCGCGCCGCGTTCGCGGCCGGCTGGTGGTTCGGCTTCGGCTATTTCGTCGCCGGGCTCTATTGGCTGTCCCTTGCGCTACTGACCGACGCCGAGAGGTTCGGCTGGCTGGTGCCGTTCGCGGTTCCGAGCATCGCCGCCGGCCTGGCCCTGTTCTGCGGCGCGGCGTCCCTGGCCGTCCACCTTTCGCGAGCGCGAGGAGTCGGCCTGGTGCTGGCGCTGGCCGTGGCCTGGACCGCGGCGGACTGGCTGCGGGGCGTCGTGTTGACCGGATTCCCGTGGAATCTTGTCGGCACGGCCTGGGCCTATTCCGATTCGATGATCCAGGCGACGGCGCTGACCGGGATCCACGGGCTCGGGCTCCTCACCGTTGCCGTGGCCGCCGCGCCGGCGGTCCTCGACCGTGTGACGGCGGTGCCGGGAGACGCCGGGCGCCGGGCAATCCGTGTGTTGGCCGCGGCCGCGGCCGCCGTGGCGCTGGTCTGGGCGGGCGGGGCGCTGAGGCTCGGCTCGGCCCCGCCGCTCGCTGCCGCCGCCATGGTGCCGGGGGTCCAGTTGCGGCTGGTACAGGCGAACATCTTCCAGAACCACAAATGGCGCGCCGATCTTCGCGCCGCGAACCTCTCGCGGCATCTCAGCATGACCGTGGCGCCCGGTTTCGAGGAGGCGACCCATGTGATCTGGCCGGAAACGGCCGCGCCGTTCGTCCTCACCGCCGATGCCGAGCGCCGTGCCGCCGTCGCCGCCGTCGCCGCCGTCGCGCCGCCGGGTGGCCTCCTCATCACCGGCGCGCCGCGCATGACGGCGGCGCGCGACCGGATCTGGAACTCGCTGGTGGCCATCGACGAGGCGGCGGCCATCGTCGGCGTCTACGACAAGTTCCACCTCGTTCCTTTCGGCGAGTACGTCCCCCTGCGCGACTGGGTCGGAATCGCCAAGCTCACCCACGGTGCGGTGGAATTTTCCGCGGGACCCGGCCCCCGCACGCTGCGCCTGCCCGGCTTGCCGCCGGTAAGCCCGCTGATCTGTTACGAGGTGATTTTCCCGGGCCGCGTGCTCGACGCCGAAGACAGGCCCGACTGGCTGCTCAATATCACCAACGACGCCTGGTTCGGCATCAGCGCCGGCCCCTACCAGCATTTCGCGGCGGCCCGCCTGCGCGCCGTCGAAGAGGGCCTGCCCCTCGTCCGGGTCGCCAATACGGGCATCTCCGCGGTCGTCGACCCCTATGGCCGCGTGGTCGCCTCCCTCGGCCTCGGCCGGCGCGGGGTGGTCGATTCGCCGTTGCCGCTGCCCCTTGCCGGGCTTACGCCTTACGCTGCCCTGGGCGACTGGGGCCTGCTCCTCTTGCTTGCCGTCACCGCCCTTGGCGCTGTATATTTCTCCCGCACTACGTGAAATCCGAATGTTATATAAATTGTCACACAATCTAGTTGACTGAATAAGGTTGTATGTATACACACGGTCTAAGCTGTCTTACGGCAAACTTTAAGCCAAGTATATAAAGGTAACACATGCCAGCGAATTTGCCCCAATCCGAATCACCCTCCGGTCGCGGCCGGGGCCGCGGCGGGCGGCCGAGGCCCGTCGATGTTCATGTCGGCAGCCGTGTTCGCCTCCGCCGGACGATGCTGGGCTTGAGCCAGGAAAAGCTCGGCGAGGCCATCAGCCTGACTTTCCAACAAGTGCAGAAATACGAGCGCGGCGCCAATCGCATCGGCGCCAGCCGGCTGTACGAGTTGAGCCAGGTGCTCGAGGTTCCGGTCTCGTTCTTCTTCGACGACATGCCGACCGAGCTGACCACCGCGGAAGGTCGGCGGACGGCGGGCTTGGCCGATACCACCCAGTCGTCCTATGGCGCCGATCCCATGACCAAGCGGGAAACGCTCGAGCTCGTCCGAGCCTACTACCGCATTACCGATCCGGGGGTCCGGAAGAAGCTGTTCGAATTGACCAAATCAATGGCCAAGGCGAGCGACGCCGCCCGCGCCTGAACCTCCCGCTTCCGTCGGTGAAAGCACTTGACGGCGGAATCAAAGATTGCGACAAGACCCGGCCTGTTGCTTTGTGAAGGCAGCGGGCCGGGGGCGTTTCGCTCGATTCCAAGGGTTGCCGGTTGGGCGCGAATTGGGCCGGATGACAGGTTGGGCGGCCTCGCCTCGTGAACGGCGGCGGGGGTCGTCGGGCCTCGGCGCTCCACACGCAAATTCGTTCCGTAGGAGCCGAGGCTGGCCATGGCTGACTTTACATTTGCGAGCGAATCGGTTTCCGAGGGCCATCCTGACAAGGTCTGCGACCGGATCTCGGACGCCATCGTGGATACCTTCCTGACGGCTGACCCTCATGCCCGGGTCGCGGTGGAGACGCTGGTGACGACCAATCGCATCGTGCTCGCGGGCGAGACGCGCGGGCCGACGAGCATCACCCACGGGCATCTGGAGGAGGTGGCGCGGTCCTGCGTGCGTGAAATCGGCTACGAACAGGACGGCTTCCATTGGCAAAAGGCCGAGGTCGAGGTCTACACCCATGCCCAGTCCTCCGACATCGCCATGGGCGTCGATGCCGGCGGCAACAAGGACGAGGGGGCCGGCGATCAGGGCATCATGTTCGGCTATGCCTGCCGCGAGACCGACGTGCTCATGCCCGCGCCGATCTATTACGCCCACGAGATACTGCGCTCGCTGGCCGAGGCGCGCCACTCGGGCGCCGAGCCCGGATTGGGTCCGGACGCCAAGAGCCAGGTCAGCCTGCTCTATGTCGATGGCAAGCCGTGCCGCGCCACGTCCGTCGTGGTCTCGACCCAGCACGCCGCCCACCTCGACCAGGAGCAGGTGCGCGAGATCGTGCGGCCCCACGTCCTCAACGTCCTCCCGAAGGGCTGGATGTGCGAGGAGGAGAGCTTCTACGTCAACCCGACCGGGCGCTTCGTCATCGGCGGGCCGGACGGCGACGCCGGCGTGACCGGGCGCAAGATCATCGTCGACACCTATGGCGGGGCGGCCCCCCACGGCGGCGGCGCCTTCTCGGGCAAGGACCCCACCAAGGTCGACCGCTCGGCGGCCTACGCCGCTCGCTTTCTCGCCAAGAACGTGGTCGCGGCCGGGCTCGCCGATCGCTGTAACATCCAGCTCAGCTACGCCATCGGTGTCTCCAAGCCCCTCTCCATCTACGTCGATACATACGGCACCGGCCAGGTGGACGAGGGCAGGCTGTCGGCGATGCTCGGCGAGGTCATGGATTTGAGCCCGCGCGGCATCCGCGAGCGGCTGGCGCTCAGCCGGCCGATCTATGCGCGGACGGCCGCCTACGGTCATTTCGGCCGCGCGCCCGAGACCGACGGCGGCTTCTCCTGGGAGCGCCTCGACCTCGTCGAAGACCTCAAATCGGCCTTGAACGGGGGCTGAGCGGGCCCGTCGTGGCGTCGGAGGGCGGGCGCCGCCGTCCCACCCTCTATGGCCGGCGGCGCGGCCGCCGCCTGCGCCCCGGGCGCGAGGCCTTGCTGGCCGAGCTGTTGCCGCGGCTTGCCGTCCCGTTGCCGCCCGACCGCGGCCGCTTCGACCCCGGCGCCCTGTTCGCCGGCGGCGTGTCCGAAGTCCAGCTCGAGATCGGTTTCGGCGCGGGCGAGCATCTCGCCGCCCAGGCGGCCGCCAACCCGCGCATCGGTTTCATCGGCTGCGAGCCCTACATCAACGGCGTGGCCAGCCTCCTCGCGCGGATCGAGCGCGAAGCGATCGAGAACATTCGCCTGTTGGCCGACGATTCGAGGCCCCTGCTCGGCGCCCTCGCCGAGTCCTCGATCGGTCGCGCCTTCATCCTGTTTCCCGATCCCTGGCCCAAGGCGCGGCATCACAAGCGGCGCATCGTCTCGCGCCCGACCCTCGATGCCCTGGCGTTCGCCCTTGCCGCCGGGGCCGAGCTGCGCCTCGCCACGGACGATGCCGGCTATGCCGAATGGATGCTGGCGCACGCGGCGCTCCATCCGTCGTTCCAATGGCTCGCGCGCTCGCCGCGCGACTGGCGCCAGCGGCCTCCCGACTGGCCGCCAACGCGCTACGAGCAGAAGGCGGCGGCGGCGGGCCGCGGATCCGTATTCCTGCGATTTTGTCGCCGCCCGCACTGAGCCGCGCCACGGTCCTCTACAAACCGCTTGCGGCGCGGCCCTGGATCACTATATTCAGGGACAAATAAATCCCGAATGGGCCGATATTTGAATCGGACCGGCAAAAGGGTGGGCTATGGGCCCGCCTTTCTTATGTTTTGGGGCTGAATATTTGGGGCCGGAACCCGTATTTGGGGCCTGGTTGCCCCGGCGGGGGCCGGGAGGGTGCGGGCGGATGGACTTGGCGCGCCGGGTCGAAGGATTGATTGCGCCGTCGCTTGACGCGATGGGCTACGAAGTGGTTCGCATCCGGGCCACCGGGTCCCGTCGCCAGACGCTTCAGGTGATGGCCGAGCGCCGCGACCGCCGGGGCATGATGGTCGAGGATTGCGCGGAGATCAGCAGGACGGTCTCGGCAATCCTCGATGTCGAGGATCCGATCGCCGGGTCCTACACGCTCGAGGTGAGCTCGCCGGGAATCGACCGGCCGTTGGTTCGCCACGAGGACTTCGCCCGGTTCACGGGCTTCGAGGCGAAGGTCGAGTTGCGTGAGCCCATGGATGGCCGCAAGCGGTTTCGTGGCCGGCTCCTGGGCGTGACCGGGACGGGGGTATGTATCGAGGGCGCGGACGGCGAGGTCGAGCTGCCGTTCGCGGCCATTGGGGATGCCAAGCTCGTCCTCAATGAGGCGTTGATCGAGGCGACGGCCAAAAAGGAACATGTGTAGCTATCATGGTACTTGAGATAATCGAACAGCAGCCGCGGCTGGAGATGCTCCAGGTCGCGGACACGGTCGCCCGCGACAAGGGGATCGACCGCGAGGAGGTCCTGGTCGCCATGGAAGAGGCGATTCAGAAGGCCGGCCGCTCCAAGTATGGGCACGAGCACGATATTCGGGCGGATATCGATCGCAAGTCCGGCGACATCAAGCTCTTCCACTACCGCGAGGTGGTGGAGGCGGTGGAGAACGAGGTCACCGAGCTCACCCTCGAGGATGCCCGCCGCATCAAGCCGGACGCCGAGGTCGGCGAGTTCCTCGTCGACGCCCTGCCGCCCATCGACTTCGGGCGGGTCGCGGCCCAGACGGCCAAGCAGGTGATCGTCCAGAAGGTGCGCGAGGCCGAGCGCCAGCGCCAGTACCGCGAATATCGCGACCGCGTGACCGAGATCGTCAATGGGCTCGTCAAGCGCGTCGAGTTCGGCAACGCGCTCGTCGATCTCGGCCGCGCCGAGGCGATCATCCGGCGCGAGGAGCTGATCCCGCGCGAGAACTTCCGCCAGGGAGACCGGGCGCGGGCCTATATCTACGACGTGCGCGAGGAGCCGCGCGGCCCGCAGATCTTCCTCTCGCGCACCCATCCCCAGTTCATGGCCAAGCTCTTTGCCCAGGAGGTGCCGGAAATCTACGACGGCATCATCGAGATCCGCTCTGTCGCGCGCGACCCGGGCAGCAGGGCCAAGATCGCCGTGCTCTCCAACGATTCCGGTATCGACCCGGTGGGTGCCTGCGTCGGCATGCGCGGCAGCCGCGTCCAGGCCGTCGTCGCCGAGCTTCAGGGCGAGAAGATCGACATCATCCCCTGGTCGCCCGACCCCGCCACCTTCGTGGTCAACGCCCTCGCTCCGGCCGAGGTGACGAAGGTCGTGCTCGACGAGGACGCGCACCGCATCGACGTGATCGTGCCCGACGAGCAGCTCAGCCTCGCCATCGGCCGGCGCGGGCAGAACGTGCGGCTCGCCTCGCAACTCACCGGCTGGGACATCGACATCCTGACCGAGAACGAGGAATCCGAGCGCCGTCAGCGCGAGTTCCGGGAGCGCTCGCAGTTGTTCATCGACGCACTCGACGTGGACGATGTCATCGCCCATCTCTTGGTGACCGAGGGGTTCTCCACGGTCGAGGAAGTGGCCTACGTCGCCATCGAGGATCTCTCGACGATCGAGGGTTTCGACGAGGATATCGCGGCCGAGCTGCAGGAGCGGGCGCACAACTACCTGGTCGAGCAAGAGGAGAGCAACACCGCCCGCCGGCGCGAGCTCGGCGTGACGGACGACCTCGCCGAGGTCGAGGGCGTCACCTCGGCCATGCAGGTGGCATTGGGCGAGGCGGGAGTCAAAACTCGCGACGATCTCGCCGACCTGGCGAGCGACGAGCTCATCGACCCCGAGGAAGGCGTGCTGCGCGCGTTCGGCCTCGGCGCGGAGGAAGCCAACGCCATCATCATGGCGGCCCGCGCCCATTGGTTCGAGGACGAGGAGCAGGCCGCGGAGGGAGCGGATGCCGAGGCCGGGGAAGCCCCCGCCGCGGACGACGATGGGCCGGTGGCGTAGCGCGGCCATGGGCGCTGAAGACACCATGGTCCTCGAGCGGCGGCCGAAGGGCGCGGTCCGGCAAGGCCCCGACCGCGACTCGGTGGCGCGGAGCTGTCGGCGATGCGTCGTGAGCGGGGAGGCTTTGCCGCGTGCGGGGCTGATCCGGTTCGTGGTCTCCCCCGCGGGCGTGCTCGTGCCCGACATCGGCGCCGCGCTGCCGGGGCGCGGTTTGTGGTTGGCCGCCCGGCGCGATATAATCGAGCTGGCCGTCGCGGGAAAACAAGTCGCACGGGCGGCGCGCCGTAACGTCATCGTGCCCGACGACCTCCCTGAACGGGTCGAGGGGCTGTTGGCGCGGCAGAGTCTCGAGCTGATCGGTCTCGCGCGCCGTGCGGGCGAGGCGGTGGTGGGGTTTGAGAAAGTGCGCGGGTGGTTGCGGACGCGCCCAGCCGGTGTCCTTCTCGCGGCGTCGGACGGGGCGGCGGATGGCCGCGGCCGCTTGCGTGGCTTGGCGTCCGGGCTGCCGGTCGTCGATGTGCTTTCGGGCGCGGAGCTGGGTGCCGCATGGGCACGCGAGCGGGTGGTCCACGGCGTCGTTGCGCCTGGCGGGCTGGCCACGAAACTGCTGGGTGCGGCGGCGCGGCTTGCAGGGCTTAGGGTCGAGGCGGGCGCGCCGGAGGCCGTGACGGAACAATCCCGCGAGGGGCGCGGGTCTTTGAATGGATGACCGGGCTGAGATGACTGAGATGACCGAAAAAGACCGCAAAGAAGCCTCTGAAGCTGTCCGGGGCCGGGCGGCTGGAGCTCAAGAGGACGGTCGATGTGGGCCAAGTGCGCCAGAGCTTCTCCCACGGTCGGACGAAGACCGTGGCCGTCGAGGTCAAGCGCAAGCGGACCATCACGCCCGCGGCCGAGGGGCCCGGCAAGCCGGCGGTCCGGGCCAAGGCGCGCGGCGCTGTCACGGCGGAGGCGGAAAAGCAGGCCCGCACCCTGACCGAGGAGGAGCGCGCGGCGCGCGCCCGCGCCGTTCGTGGCGCCATCACGGGTGAGGAGGAGCGCGAGCTTCAGCGCGAGGACCGGCAATCGGCCCAGCGCGCCCGTGACGACGCCCAGCGCGATCACGAAATGGAGATCGTCCGACAGGCCGAGGACGAGGCCGAGGTAGAGCGCCTGCGGGCCGAGGAAGTGGAGACGCAGGCCGAGGAGTCGCGGCGCAAGTCCGAGGAGGAAGCCCGGCGCACGGAAGAAGAGTCGCGGCGCAAGTCCGACGAGGAGCTGCGCCAGCGTGTGGCCGAGCGGGCGGCCGCCCGCATGTCCGAGCGCGAGCCGGATGCGGCGGCGGAAGAAGAGGAGGCCGCCCCCGCCCGCCGGGGCCGTGGCGCGGTGCGCCGGCCGGCGGCGGCGCCGCGGCGGAACGAGCCACGTCGCCGCTCCGGCAAGCTGACGGTCGCCGCCGTCCTCAGCGGTGACGCCGAGGGTGAGCGCATGCGCAGCATCGCCGCGACCCGCCGCGCGCGGGAGCGGGAGCGGCAGCGGGCCCTCGAGCTGGCGCCTCGCGATCTGCCCCATAAGGTCATCCGCGAGGTCGTGTTGCCGGAGAAGATCACCGCGCAAGAGCTCGCCAACCGCATGGCCGAGCGTGGCGTGGACGTGATCAGGCGTCTTATGGCCATGGGGGTGATGGCCAACATCAACCAAATGATCGATGCCGATACGGCCGAGCTGATCGTGACCGAGTTCGGGCACAAGGCCCGGCGCGTTTCCGAGGCGGACGTGGAGCTCGGCCTCGGGGGAACGCCGGACGAGGCCGAGGCGCTCCAGCCCCGGCCGCCCGTGGTCACGATCATGGGCCATGTCGATCACGGCAAGACCTCGCTGCTCGACGCGCTGCGGGAGACCGATGTGGCCGGGGGCGAGGCCGGGGGCATCACCCAGCATATCGGTGCCTACCAGGTCCGGCTGGGCGGCGGCCAGCGCATTACTTTCCTGGATACGCCCGGCCACGCGGCGTTCACGGCCATGCGTTCGCGGGGTGCGAAGGCGACCGATATCGTCGTCCTCGTCATCGCCGCGGACGACGGCGTGCAGCCCCAGACCGCCGAGGCGATCAACCACGCCCGCGCCGCCAGGGTGCCGATGATCGTCGCCATCAACAAGTCGGACCTGCCGGGCGCCGACCCGGCGCGCGTCCGCACCCAGCTCCTGAGCCACGAGGTGGTGACGGAGGAAATGGGCGGCGACGTGCTGACGGTCGAGGTCTCGGCGACCAAGGGCACAAACCTCGACAAGCTCGAGGAGGCGATCCTGCTGCAGGCCGAAATCCTCGAGCTCGCCGCCAATCCGGATCGCGAGGCGCAAGGCGTGGTCGTCGAATCCAAGCTCGAGCGTGGCCGTGGCCCCGTCGCCACGGTCCTGATCCAGCGCGGCACCCTGCGTGTGGGCGATATCTTCATCGCCGGCAGCGAGTGGGGCCGGGTGCGCGCCCTGCTCGACGACAAGGGGAACAATGCTATCGCCGCCGGCCCCTCCATGCCGGTCGGGGTTCTCGGCCTGCAGGGCACTCCGGACGCGGGCGAGGATTTCTCGGTCGTCGAGAACGAGAACCGCGCGCGTGAGATCGCGGAGTTCCGTCAGCGCAGGCGGCGCGACGAGCGGACCGCGGTCGGCGCCATCGGCTCGGTCGACGATATCTTCAATGCCATGCGCGAGGGTGCCATAAGCAGCCTGCCGGTGGTGGTGAAGGCCGACGTCCAGGGCTCGGCCGAGGCGATCGTCGGTGCCCTCGAGCGGCTCGGCTCGGACGAGGTGACGGTGAACGTGCTGCACGCGGGCGTGGGCGGCATCAACGAGTCCGATGTCACCCTGGCCAAGGCATCCAACGGCTTCATCATCGGCTTCAATGTGCGGGCGAACCCCCAGGCCCGGGAGATCGCCAGACGCGACAAGGTCGATATCCGCTACTACAGCATCATCTACAACGTGGTCGACGACGCGACAGTCATGTTGACCGACATGCTGGCCCCGGGCCTGCACGAATTGCTGCTCGGTCATGCCGAGATCCGCAAGGTGTTCAGCATCTCCAAGGTGGGGAAAGTGGCCGGCTGCATGGTGACCGACGGCCAGGTGCGGCGCGGCGCGCGCGTGCGCGTGCTGCGCGACGACGTGGTGGCCCACGAAGGCAGGCTCTCGAGCCTCAAGCGTTTCAAGGACGAGGTGCGCGAGGTGCGCGGCGGATTCGAATGTGGCATAGCGTTCAAGAATTATGACGACCTTCGAGAGGGCGACATCGTCGAATGCTTCGAGGTGGAGGAGGTCGCTCGCACGCTCTAGTCCCCACAATCGAGAGTCCGCGCCCCACATGGACTCGCGATTGTGGGTGCTAGAGCGTTTCCACCGCGACTGGAATCGCTCCAGGCCGCAAGGCGGCCCGCCGGTCGTCCGGCGCGCCCGCGCAGGCGCGGACCGTAAGGTCCGCTGCCGCGAGCGACAAAAGAGCGTTTCCACCTCGACTGGAATCGCTCCAGGCCGCAAGGTGGCCCGCCGGTCGTCCGGCGCGCCCGCGCAGGCGCGGACCTCTCGGTCCGCTGCCGCGAGCGACAAAAGAGCGTTTCCACCTCGACTGGAATCGCTCCAGGCCGCAAGGCGGCCCGCCGGTCGTCCGGCGCGCAGGCGCGGACCGTCAAGGTCCGCTGCCGCGAGCGACAAAGATGCTGGAGCGGATCCGATCGAAGCGGGACCGCTCCAGCCGTGTCGAGGGCGTCGCCGCAGCACTGCAGGTTCCGGCGCCGGCGCCAATTGAGGATTTGATGCCAGGACAACGAGGCAAAGCGCCGAGCCAGCGCCAGCTGCGCGTCGGCGAGGTCATGCGCCACGCACTCGCCCTCCTGCTCGAGCGCGGGATCCTGCGCGACCCCGACCTGCGCGGTGTCTCGATCACCGTGACCGAGGTCAGCATGAGCCCCGACCTGAAGGCGGCCACCGCCTACGTTACACCACTGGGCGGTGGCGATATCGACGGTGTTCTTGCCGCCCTCGACCGGGCGGCGCCCTTCCTTCGCGGACAGTTGGCGCGGGCGGTGCAGCTGCGCGGCATGCCCAAGCTGCGGTTCGAGGCCGATGGGTCCTTCGATTACGCGGCACGCATCGGCGCCCTCCTCAAGCAGCCGGCCGTGGCCAGGGATCTGGAGCGCGACGATGCCGGCGCCGATCCGATGCCGCGCGACGACGATGGCGCGTAAGCGAACCGGCCGCCGCATCGACGGCTGGCTTGTCCTCGACAAGCCCTCGGGCATGACCTCGACTGCCGCGGTCGCGGCCGTCAAGCGGCTGACGGGCGCGGCCAAGCTCGGCCATGCGGGCACCCTCGACCCGTTGGCCACGGGCGTGCTGCCGATCGCGTTCGGCGAGGCGACCAAGACCGTCGCCTATGCCATGGCGGCGGCCAAGCGCTATCGCTTCGGTGTCCGCTGGGGCGAGGCCCGCGACACCGACGATGCGGATGGCGCGGTGACGGAGACCAGCGATGCGCGCCCGGCCGAGGCGGACATCCTGCGCGTGCTGCCGGAATTCACCGGGACCATCAGCCAGGTCCCGCCGGCATATTCGGCGATCAAGATCGATGGGCGACGCGCCTACGAGCTCGCGCGCAAGGACTTGAAGCCAGTGCTCGAGGCGCGCGAGATCAGGGTCGATCGCATCGCCCTTTGCGCCGCGCCGGACCGCGACCATGCGGATTTCGAGGTCGAGTGCGGCAAGGGCGCCTACATGCGCGGTCTCGCGCGCGATATCGCTCTGCGTCTCGGCACTGTCGGTCATGTGTCCTGGCTGCGCCGAATCGTTGTCGGTCCCTTCTCCGAGGGTGACGCGATTTCACTGGAACAACTGGGTGGCCTGGGGCATAGTGCCGCCCGATTCGAAGCCCACCTGCTTTCGGTTGCCGCCGCGCTGGACGACATCCCGGCCCTGGTGCTGACTGAGATCGAGGCGGACCGGCTGCGTTGCGGCCGGGCCGTGCAGGTGCTGCGGACCGCGGATCGTACGCGAATCGGCGAGCTCGGAGATGGCGCCATCATCTGCGCCATGACCGGCGGCAAGCCTATCGCACTGACCCGTGTCGACGGGTTGGAGATCCGGCCGGTCCGCGTTCTCCACCTCTAACAATGGAGCGGACGATGTCGATTACCGCTGAGCGGAAGCAAGAAGTTATCAAGGAATTCGGCAAGAAGGACGGTGACACCGGCTCGGCCGAGGTTCAGGTGGCGATTCTCAGTGAACGCATCCGCAACCTCACCGGCCATCTCAACGATCACAAGAAGGACCGGCATTCGCGCCGCGGCCTTCTCGTCATGGTCGGTCAGCGCCGTCGCATGCTGGACTACCTCAAGGCCAAGGACGAATCCCGCTATCGGAACGTGATCAAGCGGCTCGGACTCAGGCGTTGAGCGGCGTGGCGCGAACGCGCCATGCGGGATACGAAGCCCGGCGCGTTTGCCCGGTGCCCCCTTCGGGGCGTCGGCCCGCGCCCGGGTGCTCTCATGTAAACACCGGGTCCTGAGGGCGCTGGCGTGGCGCGGATGCCGCGCCGCCGCCGGGATCCGATCCGCCGTGCCCATAGGGGGCGCGGTGCGACTGGCTAGGACATGTAAGGAAAGCAACGATGTTCGACATATACCGTAAAGAGATCGATTGGGGCGGGCGCACCTTGATTTTGGAGACCGGGCGCATCGCGCGCCAGGCCGATGGCGCCGTATTGGTGACCTACGGCGAGACCGTCGTGCTCTGCACCGCCGTTGCGGAGCGGCAGCCGCGGATCGGTCTCGATTTCTTCCCCCTCACCGTGAATTATCAGGAAAAGACCTTCGCCGCCGGCAAGATACCGGGTGGCTTCTTCAAGCGCGAGGGCAGGCCGAGCGAGAAGGAGACCCTCACCTCGCGGCTGATCGACCGGCCCATCCGGCCGCTTTTCGCGGACGGCTTCCGGAACGAGACCCAGATCGTCTGCACGACCCTCAGCCACGACCTCGAGAACAACCCCGACATCGTCGCCATGATCGGCACCTCGGCTGCGCTGACCATATCGGGCATCCCCTTCATGGGCCCGATCGGCGGCTGCCGCGTGGGCTACATCGACGGCGAGTACGTCCTCAACCCACAACAGGACGAGATGCCGAACTCCGGCCTCGATCTCCTGGTCGCGGGGACGCGCGAAGGCGTCCTGATGGTCGAATCCGAGGCGGGCGAGCTCGACGAGGAGATCATGCTCGGCGCGGTGATGTTCGGCTTCGAGCAGTTCCAGGTCGTCATCGACGAGATCGTCAAGATGGCCGAGGCTTGTGCCAAGGAGCCCTGGCCGCTGCCCGAGGCCGCGCCCGAGGTGGCCGCGGTCGCGACGAAGGTGCGCGCACTCGCGGAGGCGGACATGCGCGACGCCTATACCGAGACCGTCAAGCAGACGCGCACCGACAAGATCGCGGCCGCCAAGGCCAAGGCACTCGAAAGCCTCGAGGAGCACGAGACGGGCCTCGCAAAGGGTCCGCTCAAGGACCTCGAGAAGGACATCGTGCGCACCAATATCCTCGAGACCGGGGAGCGCATCGACGGCCGCGACACCCGGACCGTGCGGCCCATCGTGTCCGAGGTCGGCCTGCTGCCGCGCTCGCACGGCAGCGCCCTCTTCACCCGGGGCGAGACCCAGGCCCTGGTCGTGGCGACCCTCGGCACCGGCCAGGACGAGCAGATCATAGACGCGCTCGAGGGCGACTACCGCGAGCACTTCCTCCTGCACTACAATTTCCCGCCCTACTCGGTCGGAGAGGCCCGGCGCATGGTGCCGCCCGGGCGGCGCGAGATCGGTCACGGCAAGCTCGCCTGGCGGGCGATCCGGAAATTGCTGCCGGCGAAGGAGGACTTCCCCTACACGATCCGCGTGGTCTCCGAGATCACCGAATCGAACGGCTCCTCCTCCATGGCCACCGTGTGCGGCACCTCGCTTGCCCTCATGGACGCGGGCGTGCCGATGCCGCGGCCCGTGGCCGGCATTGCCATGGGCCTCATCAAGGAGGGTGACGAGTTCGCCGTCCTCTCCGACATCCTCGGCGATGAGGACCATCTCGGCGACATGGACTTCAAGGTCGCCGGCACGGCCGAGGGCGTGACCTCGCTGCAGATGGACATCAAGATCACAAGCATCACGCGCGAGATCATGGAGATCGCCCTCGCCCAGGCACGCGATGGGCGCCTGCATATCCTCGCTGAGATGGGCAAGGCCATCGACACCTCGCGCGAGGCGGTGAGCAGCCATGCCCCGCGCATCACCATCATCACCATCCCCAAGGACAAGATCCGCGAGGTCATTGGCCCTGGCGGCAAGATGATCCGCGAGATCGTCGAGGTGACCGGCGCCAAGATCGATATCGAGGACGACGGCACCGTAAAGGTGGCGGCCGTGGACGAGCGCGCGGGCGAGGCGGCCATCGAGTGGATCCGCAGCATCACGGCGGAGCCCGAGGTGGGGGTGATCTATCCCGGCAAGGTGGTCAAGTGCACCGATTTCGGCGCCTTCGTGAACTTCCTCGGCGCCCGTGACGGCCTGGTCCATATCAGCGAGCTGGCGGGCCATCGCGTCGAGCAGGTGACGGACGTGGTCAAGGAAGGCGATATGGTCAAGGTCAAATGCATCGGCCTGGACGACCGCGGCAAGGTGCGCCTTTCCATGCGTGCCGTGAACCAGGAAACCGGCGAGGCGCTCGAGGTCGAGGAGCGGCCGCGGCCCGAGCGCGGCAGGGAACGCGGTGATCGGGGCGACCGGGGCGATCGCGGCCGGCCGCGCCGGGAGGGGTAGCCCCCCATAGCCGGGGGGCGCCGGCGGCGATGGTTGGACGGGACGGCCCGGACGGTGCCCGCCCCGCCATCGGCTTGAATCCGACGACGGGGCCCATGGATGTCGCGCCCCTCATCGGCCATCGGGGCGCGGCCGGGCTGGCGCCTGAGAATACCCTTGCGGGCCTGCGGCGGGCAGCGGGGCTCGGTTTGCGTTGGGTAGAGCTCGACGTGCGGATGTGCGCCGGCGGCCGCCTCGTGCTGATGCACGACGCCACGCTCGAGCGCACCACAAATGGGCGCGGCCGAGTCGCGGGGATGGCCTGGGAGGTCATTCGCCGGCTCGACGCTGGCGCCTGGTACGGGTCCGGGCACGTGGGCGAAGGCGTCCCCGATCTGGCCACCGCCATGGGTTTGGCCGACGATCTCGGATTGGGCGTCAATATCGAGATCAAGGCGCCGCGCGGCGCTGGCGCGGCCATCGCGTGCGCCGTGCTCGCCGAGCTCGGGCGGCTCGCCCCGCCGCCCGGCCGGGTGCTCGTCTCCAGCTTCGACCGCCCGGCGCTCGCCGTCTTCGCGCCGTCGCCCTGGCCGTTGGGCCTCCTCCTGCGACGTCCGCCGCGCAACTGGCGCGCGCTCGCGCGAAAGCTGGGTGTCGCCATGATCGTCTGCGATCAGCGCGCCCTCACGCGGCGCTCGGTAGCGGCTTTCAAATCCGCGGGCCTGCCGCTCGTCGCCTTCACCGTCAATGACCCGGCCCGCGCCCGCACGCTCGCCCACTGGGGCGTCGACAGCGTCATCACCGACGATCCCCTCGCCCTTCGCCAAGACGGTTAATGTTCGGGAAGTGGTTTTTTGCGAAAATCGTTCATATATACAAACTCCTGTAGCCCCGGATAACGTTGGCAGCCGTTCTGATCGGGCCGATGGATGGAAGGTTGGGTGCTGTTTTTGCTTGTCCGCAACCGGCATCCGGGTATGGGCGGGGATTTGGCTGAGGTGATGGTGGACCGTGGAACCGGGCAGCAGGCGTCAAAGCTATGCATATGAGGATCTGCTCGAATGCGCCCATGGCCGTTTGTTCGGGCCGGGTAACGCGCAGCTTCCACTGCCGCCGATGCTCATGTTCGACCGCATCCCGCGGATCAACGATGATGGCGGCGCCCACGGCCGTGGCGAGGCGCATGCCGAATTCGACATCGATCCCGGCCTCTGGTTCTTCGGCTGTCATTTCGAGGGTGATCCGGTGATGCCGGGGTGTCTTGGCCTCGATTCCCTGTGGCAGCTCCTCGGGTTCTGGCTGGGCTGGACCGGGGCGCCCGGCCGCGGCCGCGCCCTCGGGGTGGGCGAGGTCAAGTTCTCGGACCAGGTGCTGCCGTCGGTAAAGATGGTGTCGTACCAAGTCGACGTGAAACGCTTCATCCGTCGCAAGCTGGTCCTCGGCATCGCCAATGGCACCGTGCTGGCCGATGGCCGGCCGATCTACGAGGCCATCGGTCTGCGCGTGGGCCTGTTCACCCAGCAGGCCGAGGCTTGACGGGCTAAAGCTCGAAGGGAAATGCCGTGAAACGTGTCGTCGTATCCGGAATGGGGATCGTATCGAGCATCGGCTCCGACAAGTCCGAGGTGCTCGAATCTTTGCGCCACGGGCGCTCGGGCATCAGCTTCTGTGAGGAATACAAGGAGCTCGGATTCCGCTGTCACGTCCATGGCAAGCCCAAGGTAGACCTCTCCGAGACCATCGATCGCCGCGTGCGCCGCTTCATGGGTGATGGCGCGGCCTTCAACTACGTCGCCATGCGCGAGGCCATCGAGGACTCGGGCCTCGAGGAGGACGAGGTTTCGAACGAGCGCACGGGCCTCGTGATGGGCTCGGGCGGTCCGTCCACGTCGAACCTCGTGGCCGCCGCCGACACCGCGCGCAACCGGGCGCCGAAACATGTCGGCCCCTTCATGGTGCCGCGCACCATGTCGAGCACCAATTCGGCGACCCTGGCGACGCCGTTCAAGATCAAGGGCGTGAGCTACTCGATCAGCTCGGCCTGCGCGACCAGCGCCCATTGCATCGGCAACGGCGCCGAGCTGATCCAGCTCGGCAAGCAGGACATCGTCTTTGCCGGCGGCGGCGAGGAGGTGCACTGGAGCATGACGGTCCTGTTCGACGCCATGCCCGCGCTCTCCTCGAAGTACAACGAGGTGCCCGAGCAGGCGTCGCGCCCCTTCGACGCCAACCGCGACGGATTCGTCATCGCCGGCGGCGGTGGCGTGGTCGTGTTGGAGGAGCTCGAACACGCGAAGGCACGGGGAGCGAAGATCTATGGCGAGCTGGTGGGCTACGGCGCCACCTCGGACGGCTACGACATGGTTCAGCCTTCGGGCGAAGGGGCGGTGCGCTGCATGCGCATGGCCCTGGCCGGCCTCGATGAGCCGGTGGACTACATCAACACCCACGGCACCGGCACGCCGGTCGGCGACACGCGGGAGCTGGAGGCGATCCGGACCGTGTTCGGCCATCGCAACCGGATTCCCACCTTCAACTCCACCAAGTCGCTGACCGGCCATTCCCTCGGGGCCGCCGGGGTGCACGAGTCGATTTATTCACTGCTGATGATGGAGCACGGCTTCATCAGCGCCTCGGCCAACGTCACCGAGCCCGACCCCGATGTCGACGACATGCCGCTCGCGCGCGAGCGGCATGTCGATGTGGAGATCAACTGCATCCTCTCCAACAGCTTCGGCTTCGGCGGCACCAACGCGAGCCTCGCCTTTCGGCGCTACGACCACTGATCGAACAGGCCGGGGTTTTGCGCCGGGCGCCACTCGGGTAAGCTGTGCCCGACGACGAACCGCCGCTCGAGGGGCGACCGCCTCCGTGACCTCCGCCCGGGTATCACGCCAATGACCGAACGCAAGGCCATCATGGCCGGCAGGCGCGGCCTCGTGATGGGTGTGGCGAACGACCGCTCCATCGCCTGGGGCATCGCCTCGGCGCTCGCGGCCGAGGGGGCGGAGCTGGCCTTCACCTATCAGGGCGATGCGCTCGGCAAGCGGGTCCGGCCGCTCGCCGAATCGGTGGGCGCCTCCATCGTGCTGCCCTGCGACGTGGAGGACGAAGCCAGCCTCGATGCGGCCTTCGCGCGCCTCGCCGGCGCGTGGGGCGGCCTCGACTTCGTTCTCCATTCCATCGCCTATTCGGACAAGAACGAGCTCAAGGGCCGTTATGCCGACACCACGCGCGCGAATTTCGCGCGCACCCTTGCGATTTCCTGCTTTTCCTTCACCGAGGTTGCGCGCCGCGCCGCCGCCCTCATGCCGGCGGGTGGCAACCTCCTGACCCTGACCTTCTCGGGTGCCGCGCGGGTGGTGCCGTCCTACAACGTCATGGGCGTGGCCAAGGCGGCGCTCGAGGCGAGCGTGCGCTACCTCGCCGTCGATCTCGGCGGGCGGGGCGTGCGCGTCAACGCGCTCTCGGCCGGCCCCATGCGCACGATCGCCGGCGCCGCCATCGGCGACGCGCGCCGCATCCTCAACTGGTATCGCGAGATCTCCGCCCTCGGTCGCGGCGTGCGGCTGGAGGAGGTCGGCAATGCCGGGCTCTATCTTCTGAGCGACCTCTCGGCCGGCGTCACGGGCGAGGTCCACCATGTCGATTGCGGCAGCCATGCGGTGGCCATGCCAGGCGCCGCGCGCCCCGAAGCCCCCCCAGAGGCGCCCCCCGAAGCGCCCCCCGACGCGGGCCGGTGAACGGGCGCGCTCGGCCTATTCGCCGCGGCGGGAAGAAATTTGGTGCGGTCCCTCAATTCCTCTTTTATCAGAGAGCTCTAATCTCTATATAAAAGAACTCTAACCTCTAAATTTCAGGTGCTCATGGATGACATTCGACCCTATGCGGAAAGCCTGGAGCGGCTCCAGCAGGCCAAGTTGCGGCCGACTCGCCAACGTCTTGCACTCGGCAAGTTGCTATTGACCCAGGGGCCGCGCCACGTGACGGCGGAGCAGCTTCACAACGAGGCGCTCGAGGCGGGTGTGCGGGTCTCCCTTGCCACCGTTTACAACGCCCTCAACCAGTTCACCGCCGCCGGTCTGTTGCGCGAGGTCGTGGTCGATCCGTCGCGGGCCTATTTCGACACCAACACCAGCGATCACCACCACTTCTACGTGGAGGAGACAGGTGAGCTGCGTGATATAGAGGCCACCGAGCTCGGCGTCATCACCATGCCGCCCGCCCCGGAAGGCACGACGGTCGAGCGGGTGGATGTCGTTATTCGGGTCCGCGGCACGCCCCGGGGCTGATTGCGGGCAGAAAACACATTTTCACATTAGAACAGTTCTAATTGATTGACAGGCCCGTCACGGTATTCCATAGTGGGCGCCGATCAATCGCCTGCGGGTTGGGCCGCCGGGCCGGTTCGGCAGCACCGTAACGAGGGAGAGGCGAATGTCGCTCAAGGGATCGAAAACCGAAGAGAATTTGAAGGCCGCTTTCGCCGGCGAATCCTAGGCCAACCACCGCTACCTCTACTTCGCCCAGAAAGCGGACGTAGAGGGGTATAACGACGTTTCGGCCGTGTTCCGCTCGACGGCCGAGGGCGAGACCGGGCATGCCCACGGCCACCTCGATTTTCTCGTGGAGACCGGCGACCCCGCCAGCTGAATTTGCTATCGCTTCCGGCTAGAAGTAGGCACTATTTGGGGAATGTCGGCTAAACAGAGTGGAAAAATTCAGAACACGATCGGAGAGAATATGAACAGCGAAAGCAAGTGCCCGGTGATGGGCACCACGCACCAGGCCGTTGGCGACACAGCGAACCAACACTGGTGGCCGAACCAATTGAACCTGCGGATCCTCCGCCAGAACCACCCCCAGGCCGATCCCAACGGCGAGGAGTTCGACTACGCCAAGGAGTTCAAGAGCCTCGACTTCGAAGCCCTGGCGAAGGACGTCGATGCGCTGATGACCCAGTCGCAGGACTGGTGGCCGGCCGACTACGGACACTACGGACCGCTCTTTATCCGTATGACGTGGCACGCCGCAGGTACGTACCGCATCGCCGACGGCCGTGGCGGCGGCGGCAGCGGCGACCAGCGCTTTGCCCCCCTCGGCAGCTGGCCCGACAACGTGAACCTCGACAAGGCGCGCCGGCTGCTCTGGCCGATCAAGCAGAAGTACGGGCGGAAGATCTCGTGGGCCGACCTCCTGATCTTCACCGGGAACCGCGCCCTGGAGACGATGGGCTTCAAGACCTTCGGTTTCGGCGGCGGCCGCGCGGACATCTGGGCGCCCGAAGAGGACGTCTACTGGGGCCCGGAGCGGGATTGGCTCGGCGATGAGCGCTACAGCGGCGACCGGGAGCTGGCGAATCCGCTCGGCGCCGTCCAGATGGGCCTGATCTACGTCAATCCGCAGGGGCCGAACGGCAACCCGGACCCGATGGCGGCGGCCCGGGACATCCGTGAGACGTTCCGTCGCATGGCGATGGACGACGAGGAAACGGTTGCGCTCATTGCCGGCGGACACACATTCGGCAAGACCCATGGTGCTGCCGATGAGAAGTACAAAGGTCCCGAACCCGAGGGTGCCAGCATCGAGGAGCAAGGCCTTGGCTGGAAGAGCAGCTATGGCAGCGGCAAAGCCGGCGATACGATCAGCAGCGGGCTCGAGGGCGCCTGGACCAACGATCCGATCAAGTGGGACAACGGTTACTTCGAGAACTTGTTCAACTACGAGTGGGAGCTGACCAAGAGCCCTGCCGGTGCGCACCAGTTCGCTCCCAAGAACCCCGAGGCGCAGGTAGCCGTGCCGGAGGCGCACGATCCGTCGAAGCGGACCGCTCCGATGATGTTGACGACCGACCTCTCACTGATCACCGATCCGGCCTACAAAGAGATCTCGAAGCGCTTCTACGAGAACCCGGACGAGCTCGCCGACGCCTTCGCCCGTGCGTGGTACAAGCTGCTGCATCGTGACATGGGTCCCGTCGCCCGGTACCTCGGCCCGTGGGTTCCCGAGGAGCAGCTGCTCTTTCAGGACCCGGTGCCCGAGGTCACGCACGAACTGATTGACGCCGCGGACGTCGCTGCGCTCAAGGGCAAGATCCTCGACTCCGGCCTGTCCATCTCCCAGCTGGTCTCGATCGCCTGGGCGTCGGCCTCGACCTATCGTGAAACCGACAAGCGCGGTGGCGCGAACGGGGCGCGCATCCGCCTCTCGCCGCAGGCGGAGTGGGACGTCAACGTGACGTTCGGCGTGTTGAACGTGCTGGAGACCCTGGAGGGGATCCAGCGGGAGTTCAACGGCTCGCAGATGGGCGGGAAGATGGTCTCGCTCGCCGACCTGATCGTGCTGGGTGGCTGCGCAGCCATCGAGGAGGCTGCGAAGAAGGCCGGGCACGGCGTGCAGGTCCCCTTCACGCCGGGGCGCACCGACGCCACGCAGGAGATGACCGACACCGAGTCGTTCGCCGTGCTCGAGCCGACCGCCGACGGGTTCCGCAACTACCTGCAGAAGGGCCACGAGCTCTCGTCGGAGCACCTGCTGGTGGACAAGGCGTTCATGCTGACGCTGTCCGCTCCCGAAATGACGGCCCTTCTAGGCGGCATGCGCGTCCTGAACGCGAACGGCGGGCAGTCCGAGCTCGGGGTCTTCACCGACCGACCCGAGACGCTGACCAACGACTTCTTCGTGAACCTGCTCGACAGCGCGACGGAGTGGAAGGCGACCTCGGACACCGAGGACGTGTTCGAGGGTCACGATCGCGGGACGGGCGAGCTCAAGTGGAACGGCAGCCGCGTCGACCTCGTCTTCGGTTCGAACTCTGAGCTCCGGGCCATCGCTGAGGTCTACGGGAGTGACGACGCCGAGCAGAAGTTCGTGCGTGACTTCGTGGCTGCGTGGGACAAGGTCATGAACCTCGATCGCTTCGACCTCGCCTGATCTCAGCGGAAACGTCTTCGAGGGCCTCTAGAGCGCAGCCGCGGCTGGGCATTGGGCGATCAGGACCAGATCGAGGCTACGCAAATCCCACGCAAGCTTGTGGAAACCCTGGAGGCTGGTGGAAGACATGGACAAGAAATCCGGGTTAAATGGTCCGCCGTCCCAGTCTGACAAGGAGGGCACCATGCCGTCGTTAGTTGGCACGAAGACAGGAAAGAACCTGAAGGTGGCATTCACCAAATCCTCCGAAGTACACGTGCGCTACCTATACTTTGCACAAAAAGCGGACATCGAGGGCTACCACGACATCTCCGCCGTTTTCCGCTCCACGGCGGAGGGCGAGACCGGGCATGCGCACGGCCATCTCGACTTCCTCGCCGAGGTCGGTGACCCGTTGACGGGCAAGGCGATAGGCACTACCGCCGACAATCTTAAGGCGGCGATCGCCAGTGAGACGTGCGATTACACCGAAATGTATCCCGACATGGCGCGCACCGCGCGCGACGAGGAGTTCGACGAGATCGCCGATTGGTTCGAGACCCTGGCGAAGGCGGTGAAGGCGCACGGCGGGCGCATCCAGAAGGCGCTCGACACGCTCGATTAAGCGTACCCTTTTGCAGGGGTTGCCCTGTGCGGACACTGAAAAGAGTGGTTTTGGGCACACCCGCTTGTTTGGCTCATGACCTGAATGCCGTCGGTTCGGTCGTGCGCACGGAACTCGGTTGCGAATAAATGGAAGGCTCTGGAGGTCCGCTGATGGCTGAGGGTGTTGAACAAGTCGTTTGATCTGTGCGGTTTGCCATGATTCACTTTCAATACACCGCTCCACTTGCCGTAGATGCTGCGATGGCACTCGTCAGTGAAGACGAGATCGAAATAGCCTGACGAGAAATCTTCATACTCGTTGATCATGATCTGAAGCGTCGTGATCGTGACACGCTTGGCATCGCCGAGACCGCGGCCAGATTTGAGGACGTAGCTGGGGTAATCGGGATGAATGGAACCTCGATTTCCCACATCTCATGGTGCGCTACCGCGCCGTCGAGCGCGGGCGCGAGAAGGCCGGCTTTATCGAGCGCCAGGTCACCGAGACCGACCGCAACGGCCGCATCGGCTGTCGCCTCTCGGGCCTCGCCAACTGGGCCACCGATTCTGGCAACAAACTGACCCGACCGGTGATGGAAAGCGTCGCGGGCATCGATTCTGAAGCCTATCTGCCGGCATATGATTCGAAGTGTCAACGGCGGAGCAAAATTAGTCCACCCGGGCGGAGCAAAACTAGTCCACTTAACGTTATGCGGTACGCGGTGTTGGGGGGTTGTCCTGGTAGTCCATAGGAGGGACCCGCGCTGCTTCGTGTAGCGCTTGCGTTACGCGGAGCGAAGCAGCGTGGGAGGTTCCTGTGGACCCACCGGGTCAACCATTGCACCGGCGGTCAAGCAGGTATTTTTGGGGATTTCCGCCGTTTTTGGCTTTGGTTGAGACGATAGCTCTCGCCGTTCATTTCCAGGATATGGACATGGTGGGTGAGGCGGTCCAGCAAAGCCCCGGTCAGGCGTTCCGAGCCGAATATCTCCGTCCACTCATCGAACGGCAAGTTGGAGGTCACCAGGATCGAGCCCCGCTCGTAGCGCTGGCTGAAGACTTCGAACAGCAGCTCGGCGCCGGTCTTCGAGAGCGGCACGAAGCCGAGTTCGTCGATGATCAGAAGGTGATACTTTGCCAGTTGCTTCTGCAGGCGCAACAGGCGTTTTTCATCCCCGGCCTCCATCAGTTCATGAACCAGGGCAGCGGCCGTGAGGAAGCCGACGGAGAGCCCCTTTTGGCAGGCCGCCAGACCGAGACCGAGGGCGATATGGGTCTTGCCGGTTCCGCTGTTGCCGAGCGCGATGATATTCTCACGACGCTCGACGTATTCGCATCGCGCCAACTCCAGAACCAGCATCTTGTCGAGCGATGCGATGGCCTTGAAGTCGAAGCTGTCGAGGCTTTTGACGGCGGGGAACCTGGCCTGTCTGATCCGCCGCTCGACCATGCGGCGCTCACGGTCGATCAGTTCCAACTCGGTCAGACGGACAAGATACCGCACATGGTCGGCGCCCTCGGTGGCGCATTGGCGGGCCAGCTTGTCGTATTCGCGCAGGAACGTCGGCAGTTTCAGGGTCTTGAGGTGATGGGCCAGCAACACTTGCGGCGTATCGGTCATGACGCGCCTCCACCCAACAAGCTCATATAACTGGCGGCGGCCGTGGTCGCCACGTTGGCCCGAGGCAGGTAGGGATAGATATCCAGGTCGAGTTTGGGCGGGCGTCGCTCGATACGGCACAGCACAAGGTGTTTGACGGCGTCGTAGCCGATCGCACCCAGGCGCAGGGCGTCCTTCACCGCGCCGTGAAGCACCTCGAGATCGAAGGTCTCCAGAAGCCGAAGGACCTGGACGTATTCCCGCTTGCCGGCCTTGCCCATGCGCGCCTCCAGGAGACGGCGCAGGGTTGGGAAGGCATCAGGCAGTTCCCATCCGGCTAGCGGCGCGGCCTGATCCAGGGCACCGATCTTGTGCTCCAGCAAAGGCAGGTAGTGGATCGGATCGAAGACCATGTCTTCCCGGTCGTAGGAACGGGGGTGTCGGGCAATGATCCCGGCGCCGCAACCGATAACCACCTCGTGGACATAGCCACGGATCCAGACTTCCTGATGGCCGTAGGCGACGGGCACGGAATAGTCATTCGTCCGGTAGCGCACCAGGGACAGCGAGTTGACCCGCGTGCCCTGCTTGTCGCACGCGTCGAACGGTGCCGGCAGTGGCCTCTTCAACGCTTCGCGGTCACGCACAAACCGTTCGCCGATGCTCTCGCGGTGGCCGCGCAGGACGTTGCCTTGCCGGTTGCGGCATTGCTCTTCCAGGTGGCCATTGAAGGCGTCCCAGCTCGCGAACCGGGGAAGCGGCGTCATGAAGTTCCGCCGGGCATAGCCGACCACCCCCTCCACATTGCCTTTGTCGTTACCCTTGCCGGGACGGCCGTAGCGGTCCTCGAAGAGGTAATGGGACTGCAGCCCGCTGAACGCCCGCGTTCGTTGCCGCGTGCCATCTGACAAGATGCGCGACACCAGACACTTGTCGTTGTCGTAAAGAATCGATTGGGGAACGCCGCCGAAAAAAACAAAGGCTCTGTTGTGCCCGTCCAGCCAGGCCTCCGTCGTCGCCGCCGGGTAGGCCGCAACGAAGCAGGCATCGCTGTGGGGAAGTGTCATGACGAAAAAATGCGCCCGATACTTGACGCCGGCGATGATCGCATCCGCCTCGCCAAAGTCCGCTCGAGCATGGCCCGGAGGATGTGACAACGGCACAAACATCTCACGCCGACGAAGGCGCCGTTCCCGAACGTAATCCTTCACGATGGTCTCTTTGCCCGTGAAGCCATGTTCGTCGCGAAGGCGCTCGAATATACGCTTCGCCGTGTGGTGCTGCTTACGGTGAACCGTTCGGTCCTCCTCCAGAATACGGTCGATGATATCCGTGAAGGGGGCCAGTTTCGGGCGTTTCGGTGGCTGGCGTCGCCGATATCCCGGCGGTTCCGAATGCCGCAGCATCTTCCTCACCGTCTCGCGCGCAATGCCAAACCGACTTGCCGCCTCTCGCTGGCTCAGACCATCAACATGGCAGGCCAGCCGAACGCGCAGATATAGGTCCACGGTGTACATCCTCCCGCCTTCCATCTCAAAAAAGATCGAAGGCTACAGGTGGCAGAGTTTTACTCCGCCCGCGGCTGGGAAATCCCGCCGCTTCCGTGGACTAATTTGTCACCGCCGTTCTCATCGAAGACGCTCGTGCGCCGGGCCGCGGAGCGCGCGCCCGAAATCGATGAGACGGCGCCCGCCCATGGCCGCAAGGCGGTGATCTACGCCACGTGCTTCTGCAACTTCAACACCCCCTCGATCGGCCTCGCGGCCCGCGCGGTGCTGGCCCGCAACGGCGTCGAGACGGCCGTTGTGCATCCCCGATGCTGCGGTATGCCGCAGCTGGAGGAAGGCGACTTGGGTCGCGTCGCGGAGAGCGCCAAGGCCACCGCGGCCGAGCTCGGCGTCTGGATCGACAAGGGCTACGACGCCATCGCCCTGGTGCCGTCCTGCGCCCTCATGCTCAAGTTCGAATGGCCGCTCATCGTGCCGGGCGACCCGGCCGTCGAGCGCTTGGCGCGAGCCACCTTTGACGTCGCCGAGTACATCATCGACATCGCCAGGAAGGAGGGGCTCGCCCCGGGCCTCGGCCCCCTCGACGGCGGTGTGGCGCTGCATATCGCCTGCCACGCCTGGGCCCAGAACGTGGGCCGCAAGGCGGCCGAGCTGCTGGCCCTCGTCCCCGACGCCGATATCGAGGTGATCGAGCGCTGCTCCGGCCACGGCGGCGCCTGGGGCGTGCGCGCGGCCAATTTCGCCACCGCCATCAAGACGGGCCGCCCGGTCGCGCGCCAGGCGCTCAAGGCGGACAGGCGCTACCTGGTCTCGGAATGCCCGCTCGCCGGCCCCCACATCGCCCAGGGCATGGAGCGCCTGGCGCCGGAGGGCCAGAAGGCGCCAGCGCCGGAGGCTGCACTCCACCCCATCGAGCTGTTCGCGCGGGCCTACGGCATCGATGTGAGGCACGGGGAATGACCCCCAGCCACGAAATCCGGCCCGCCGACATCATGCCGATGGAGGCCTATGGCGAGGTCAGGCGCGAGCGTCGGCGCGCCATGAGCGCGCTCAAGCGCGACCGCCGCATTGCCATCGGCCCCGACGTCACCTGCTACTTCGAGAGCTACGAGACCATGTGGCACCAGGTCCATGAGATGCTCTTCATCGAGCGCGGCGGCGAAGCGCAGGTCGCGGGCGAGCTGGAGGCCTACAACCCCCTGATCCCCAAAGGGCGGGAGCTGGTGGCCACCCTCATGGTCGAGATCGACGAGCCGGCCCGCCGGGCGCGTGTGTTGGCCGTTCTCACCGGCCTGTCAATGGCGGAGCAAAAAGGGACCACCTCGGCGGTGTAAGAAGGGACCGCTTGGCGGCTGCGGGCTTGTCCCCGTAGTCCACGGGAGGGCCCCGCGCGCGACGCGGTGTGCCCTCAACAGGCTGACGCGGCGGCGCGCGCGGGAGGGACCTGTGGGCCCACGGGGTCAAGCGTGGGCTGGGTGGTCGGTTCAGTTAGCAGTCGGGGTTTGACGCCTGCGGCTCTGGTTGAGCCTGTAGCTGTCACCGTTCATCTCGAGGATGTTGACGTGGTGGGTGAGGCGATCGAGGAGCGCGCCGGTGAGGCGCTCGGAGCCGAACACCTCGGTCCATTCGTCGAAGGGCAGATTGGTGGTGACCAGGGTCGAGCCCCGCTCGTAGCGTTGGCTGAACACCTCGAACAACAGCTCGGCGCCGGTCTTCGACAGCGGCACGAAGCCGAGTTCGTCGACGATCAGAAGCTTGTAGGTGGCGAGCTTCTTCTGGAACCTCAGCAGCTGCTTGTCATCGCGGGCCTCGATGAGTTCGTGGACCAGCGCGGCGGCGGTGATGAAGCCGACCGAGAGGCCCTTCTGGCAGGCCGCCAGGCCGAGACCGAGGGCGATGTGGGTCTTGCCGGTCCCACTGTTGCCGAGCGCGATGAGGTTCTCGCGGCGCTCGATGTACTCGCAGCGGGCCAGCTCCAGGACCAGCGCCTTGTTGAGCGAGGGGATGACCTTGAAGTCGAAGCTGTCGAGGCTCTTGACCACGGGGAAGCGCGCCGCCTTGATGCGCCGCTCGACCATGCGGCGCTCGCGGTCGATCAGCTCGAGCTCGGCGAGTCTCAACAGGTAGCGGACGTGATCGACGCCTTCCGAGGCGCACTGCCGGGCGATCTTGTCGTACTCGCGCAGGAAGGTCGGCAGCTTCAGCGTCTCGAGGTGGTGGGCGAGCAGCACTTGCGGTGTGTCGGTCATGCGCCGAGCCCCGACAGCAGGCTCATGTACGACTTGGCGGACGTCATCGCGACCCGGGCGCGCGGCAGATACGGATAGACGTCGAGGTTGAGCCTGGGCGGCCGCCGCTCGATGCGGCACAGTACCAGGTGCTTCACCGCATCAAAGCCGATTGCGCCGAGCCGCAGGGCGTCGCCGACCGCACCCTCGACCTCCTCGAGCCGGAAGGTCTCCAGTAGACGGAGCACCTGGACGTACTCGCGCTTGCCTGCCTTGCCCATACGAGCTTCGAGGAGCCGCCGCAGAGTGATGAAGGCCTCGGGCAGGTCCCAGCCCGCCAATGGCGCGGCCTGGTCGAGGGCGCCGATCTTCTGCTCGATCAAGGGCAGGTAATGCAGCGGGTCGAAGATCAGGTCCTCGCTGTCGTAGGACCGGCGGTGCCGGGCGATCACCTCGGCCCCGCAGCTGATCACCACCTCATCGACGTAGCCCCGGATGAGCACCTCACGGTGGCCGTAGGCCACGGGCACGGAATAGTCGTTGCTGCGGTAACGCACCAGCGACAGCGAACTCGCCCGTCCAGGGCGCTTATCGCAGGCATCATAGGGAGCAGGCGGCAATGGCAAGAGAACTTGACGATCCCGCTCGAGACGCTCGCCGATGGTCTCCTTGTGGCCCCGCAGCCGCGCCGCCTGGCGCCGGCGGCACTGTTCGGCGAGAGCATCGTTGAGGGCCGCGAAGCTCTCGGCACGCGGGACGGGGACCAGGAAGTTCCGCCGGATGAAGCCGACCAGTCCCTCGACCTTGCCCTTGTCGTTGCCCTTGCCCGGCCGGCCGAACCTGTCCTCGAACAGATAGTGGGACTGAAGCTCCGTGAAGACGCGCGTTCGCTGCCGCTTCCCATCGCCCAGGATCCGGGCAACCGCCAGCTTGGTGTTGTCGTACAGGATGGATCGGGGGACGCCGCCGAAGAAGGCAAACGCCGCGTTGTGGCCATCGCAGAATGCTTCGGTCGTCTCCGCCGGATAGGCCGCAACAAAGCAACCATCACTGTGGGGAAGGTCGAAGGCAAGGAAGTGGATCTTCCGTAACGCGCCGCCGATCACCGCCATCGCTTCGCCGAAGTCCGCCTGGGCGTGACCGGGGGAATGGGAGAGTGGCACGAACACCTCACGCGACCGAAGCCCCTGCTCACGAACGTAGTCCTTCACGATGGTGTAGCCGCCCGTGAAACCGTACTCGTCCCGGAGGCGGTCGAAGATGCGCTTCGCAGTGTGCCGTTGCTTGCGGTGGCTGGTCCGATCGTCTTCCAAGATCCGATCGATGATTCCCGTGAACGGACCCAGCTTTGGCCGCCTCGGCGGCGCGCTTCGGCGATACCCTGGCGGCACCGAGAACGACAGCATCTTACGGACCGTCTTGCGGTCTACACCAAACACCCGCGAGGCCTCGCGGGTGCTCATCCCCTCGACATGACACGCCCGCCGAACCCGTGCGTACAACTCCACCCGATACATCCCCCCCGCCTTCCAGTCAGAGCAACCCTGACAGAAGGCTATACGCGGTCCCATTTTGGTCCGCCGCAGCCGGATCGACCGGCCGCTTCAGTGGGGGATTATTGCTCTGCCGTTCTCACCGGCCTCGGCGGTTTCGAGGAAACGGTCTTCATCGATGTCGATGGTACCCGTATCGAGGGCGCCGCGGAGGCGGACATCGACCGCACCACGGCCGAGGGCAAGGCCTCGTCCGTGCAATTCATTCACTTTGCCTTTCGTCCCTATCCGGTTAAGGCAGGTCGTGCGCCCTGGGGTTGCAAGCCGTGGATCAACTGGCGGTATGTGATGGTTGGCCGGGCCATGGCGCGGCTCAGGACGAAGTCGCCGAGGTCGTCGATCCGCCGGCGGCGGTTGAAGCGATAGGCCCATTCCCGGCCATAGCGCGGCAAGTGCTTGGCGCTGACGCCATGGTAGGTGCCGTTGAGCCAGGTCTTGAGGTTGCTGAACAGGACGTGGATGATCGGCATCTGCGTCTCGGCGTTCTTGCCTTGGCCTTGGACGGTGGGCTGGTGCCGGTAGACGGCGCCGAGCCCGGCATAGCCCTTGAAATCGTCGGTCAGCAGGCGCGCGCCCGGCGTCACGGCGGCCCGCACGAAGCCGCCGAGCTGCTCGGCATTGGCCCGGGGCAGGATGGCAAGCCGCGCCCGGCCGGCGACGAAGCCGCTGCCCTCGACCCCCTTGCCCGGCGCCACCGCCACCTTCTCCACCGCCAGCACGAGCAGGCTCTTGTTGGCATTGGCCATCCCGCGGCCCCGGCTCTCGGGCTTGCCGCGCCCGCCGTAGTAGCTCTCATCGACCTCGACCATGCCGTCCAGCAACGCATCCGGCCGCTCCGCCAAGCCATGGCGCAGCTTGTGAGCCATCAGCCATGCGGTCTCATAGCGAAGCCCCAGCTCGCGCGCCAGGAACAGGGCCGAGACCCCGCGCTTGTCCCGCCCCATCAACCACGCCGCCAGGAACCATTTGGGCAACGGTGTGCGGGTGCGGTGGAAGATGGTTCCCGCCGTCACCGACTCTTGACGACCGCAAGCCGCGCATTCGAAGACGCGCGCCCGCGCCTTGTGCCGATAGCCCCGCCGGTGCCCGCAGCGGGCGCACGCAAACCCAGACGGCCAGCGTCGATCCGCCAAGGCCAGGATGCACGATTCCTCGTCTCGGTAGCGCTCTTGGAACGTCAACAAGCCGCTCATGCCCTGTCTCCCGACCAATCCTCAGAGGCGGGAACAGTACACCCTTAGAGCGAACATATAAAGAACACTCGGTCGCTACCTGCATTAACCGGATAGGGACGTTGCCTTTACCGATCGGGCCATCGCCGCCTTTCGCGCGCCCGGCGCCCGCGTGGTCCTCGGCATCGCGCATCCCAACTACGGCCACATGGCCGTCATGCCCGAAGCCGCGCGCGCCGCGCTCGCCGGCGACTTCGACTGATCTTGGGCGCCATTGGAGCGATTCCATCTCGACTGGAATCGCTCCAGGCGGCCCGCCGGTCGCCCGGCGCGCCCGCGCAGGCGCGGACCACTTGGTCCGCTGCCGCGAGTGAAATAGTGCGCTAGAGTGGGTCCGATCAAGGCGGAACCGCTTTATACCAGCGGCCGATGAGCTTGACCCATCGACCGCTGGCAAGCGCGACCGCGCGCCCGAGCTTATGCGAGGTAAGCCAAGGGCGCGGATGCGCCCGCCCGGTGCTTGAGGGAACATACAACGGGTCATTCTTATGGGCCGTTGGTATTGGGCCCGCGCCGCCCTCAGTCGATCTCTTCGTCCTCCCAAGTGCCCCAGAAGGCGGAGCGCTCGAGCCAGCCTTCGAAGCCACCGATCTCTACCCGGCACCAGTTGTCCTCGCATTCGGTCAGGCGGCCGACCACGCCCGCCTCGGCGCGCGCCACGGCGGGCGATTCGGCCGAGGATTCACGCCTCAGGGTCTGGATCTCACCCATCACGATGACAGTCCGGCGGCCCGAGAGCATGCTCTGGTGAATCCAGCCCACGGTGCCCTGCCAGTCGCGGACCTGACGCCAGGTGTCGAACTCCTCGATGATCTCCACCGGCATGTGGCGGCGCACGAAAACCCATTCCACCGGATAGCGCGGCCCCGGCCCGGTGCGCACGTTGACCTCGTCCGAGCGCAGGCTGACGAAACGCGGCAGGGTCAGGCCGCTCGGCCCGACACGAAACTCCGTCGCCGGCAGGCTCGTCGGCGCGAGCATCACCACGACGGCGAGCCCGAGGAGCGTCAGGCTGCGTCTGAACAAGGCGCTATGGGCGCAAATCGGCGGCAAAATTTCATATGAGACAGGCGCTCGCGGCGGCGCGGAAGAAGCGCATTATAGGCGCGTCCGTGGCCGCCCGGTCAAGCGTCCCCGGCGCCCGCCCGCGCGCTGGACAAGATGCGGCCACGCTGCTATGGCAAGCCCTCGCCGCACGCGACCGGGACCCGATACATGCCGCAGAGCAAGCCGCTCGTCGTCGTCACCCGCAAGCTCCCCGAGGTCATCGAGACCCGATTGATGGAGCTGTTCGACACCCGCCTCAACCGCGACGACCATCCCATGACCCAGGCCGAGCTGATCGAGGCGGTCAAGGCGGCCAATGTGCTCGTGCCGACCGTCACCGACCGTATCGACAAGGGCGTCCTCAGCCAGGCTGGGGCGGATCTGAAGCTGATCGCCACCTTCGGCACGGGCGTCGACAACATCGACGTCGCCGCGGCGCGCGAGCGCGGCATCACCGTGACCAATACGCCGGGCGTCCTGACCGAGGACACGGCCGACATGAGCATGGCCCTCATCCTCGCCACCGCCAGGCGCCTGACGGAGGGCGAGCGGCTGGTTCGGGCCGGCGGCTGGGAGGGCTGGAGCCCAACGGCCATGCTCGGCCACCGCATCTGGGGCAAGCGCCTCGGCATCGTCGGCATGGGCCGCATCGGGACGGCCGTCGCCCGCCGGGCGCGGGGCTTCGGCCTCTCGGTTCACTATCACAATCGGCGCCGGGTCCACGAAAGCGTCGAGGCCGAGCTCGAGGCGACCTACTGGGAAAGCCTCGACCAGATGTTCGCCCACATGGACATCATCTCGATCAACTGCCCCCATACGCCGGCCACGTTCCATCTCCTCTCCGCCCGCCGGCTCAAGCTCCTGCGCCCCCACGCCTATATCGTCAACACCTCGCGGGGCGAGGTGATCGACGAGCAGGCCATGACCCGGATGCTCGGCCGGGGCGAGCTCGCGGGCGCCGGCCTCGATGTCTTCGAGGAGGAGCCGGCCATCAATCCCAAGCTCCTGGACCTCGACAACGTCGTTCTCCTGCCGCATATGAGCTCGGCCACTGTCGAGGGCCGCGTCAATATGGGCGAGAAGGTGATCATCAACATCAAGACCTTCGTCGACGGCCACGCCCCGCCCGACCGCGTCATCGAAACCATGTTCTGAGGCGAGGCGGCACCCGATTCCGGCCGGGTGAGGCCGGATCTCGCGATTTCCAAGCTTCGAATCGGCTTGCGCTGGGGTCACGGATCGACCATCTTCCCTTGAGTTCACTGAATACGCTGCAAACGATGAAGGCGATGGAGGTTGCATGCCGCCGACAGTTTCCTTGTCCGTCCGGGTCGAGCCCGATCAGGACGAGGCGTTGACGCGGCTCTCGCTTGCCACCGACCGCAAGAAGAGCTGGCACATCAAGAAGGCCCTCGACGATTACCTGGCGCTGCAGGCATGGCAGGTCGACAACATCCGGGAAGGTCGCGAGGACGCGCGCGCGGGCCGGGTGATCCCGCATGACCAGGTTTCGTCCTGGCTCGGGAGCTGGGGCACCGACGAGGAAACGCCGCCACCCGAATGACGATTGAATGGGCTTTCCGGGCGAAGCGGAGCCTCGTTTCCATACGGGAGTTCATTGCGCGGGAGCGGCCGGACACCGCACCCAGGGTCGGTCGGGAGATTCTGGAGATGGCGGCCCATCTGGCGCGGTTTCCGCATCTCGGTCGCGCCGGGCGGCTGGCCGGCACGCGTGAGCTAGTGGTTCCCGGCCGCCCTTGGATCGTGATTTATGAGGTGACGGATGGCAACATCACCATCCTCGACGTACAACATGCGGCCCGACGCCCGATGTAACCGCGCCGCTGCCACACGACGCTCGACAGGGGGCAAACCATGACACGAGACGAAATCAGCCAGGCCATCGACCGCGCCTTCGCCGCCTATTCGGCCGGCGACCTCGACGGCTTCGTCGCCGACTTTGCGCCCGACATGGTCTATGAGGACAACTCGAGGCCCGCGCCGCTCCACGGCCGCGACGCCTTCAAGGCCTATGCGGCGGGCTGGCTCGACGCCTCGTCCGACGGCAGGATCGTGCCGGTGCGAAAGGTCATCGAGGATGGCGAGGCCGTGGCCGAGCTTCGATTCGAGGCCACCCACGACCGGGGCCCCATGTACGGCGTGGAGCAGGCCGGCACGCGGTTCGCATTCAATTTCGCGATCCTCGCTAGTTTTGCCGACGGCCGGCTCACCCGGCTCAAGGCCTTCTACAACCCCTTGCCCGTAATGCAGGCACTGGGTGTCGTGGGCGAATTGCCGACCAGCCCACGTTGAGGTGTCTCATCCTCCCGTCCGGCCCCCGTCCCCGCCTTGGTGCGGCGCGAGGTCGGTGATGCTCGGCTTCCGTCCGCAGAGGGCGCAGTCGGGCGCGCGGGGGACACGGATGTTGAGGAAGCTCGTCTCGAGCGCGTCGTAGATCAGGAGCCGGCCCGACATGCCCCCGCCCAGGCCCAGGAGCTCCTTGAGCACCTCCGTCGCCTGCAGGCTGCCCATGACGCCGGCGACGGCCCCGAGGATGCCGGCCTCCTCGCAGCGCGGGATCAGCCCCGCGGGCGGCGCCGTCGGGTGCAGGCAGCGGTAGCAGGGGTTGTCGCCTTCGATCCAGGCCTTGTAGGTGCCGAGCTGGCCCTCGAAACGCAGCACGGCGGCCGAGACAAGCGGCTTCTTCGCAAAGTAGCAGGCATCGTTGAGGAGGTAGCGCGTGGCGAAATTGTCGCTCCCGTCGGCGACCAGGTCGTAGCCGGCCACGAGATCGAGGGCGTTCGCCGCATTGAAGCGGACACCGTGGGCCTCGACCCGCACCTCGGGGTTGATGGCGGCCAGCATCGCCCGGGCGCTCTCCACCTTGGGCATGCCGACATATTCGGTCGCGTGCACGATCTGGCGCTGAAGGTTGGTGATGTCGACCGCGTCGTCGTCGACGATGCCGAGCGTCCCCACGCCCGCCGCCGCCAGGTAGAGGAGCAGCGGCGAGCCGAGTCCGCCCGCGCCCAGCACGAGGACGCGCGAGGCGAGGAGCTTGGCCTGCCCCTCCTCCCCGACCTCGTCCAGGATGACGTGCCGGGCGTAACGCAGGAGCTGCTCGTCGGTGATCTCGGCCGCGGGCTCCGCGCTCACGATCCGCCCTCCGAGGCGGAGTGCCGGCCGTCGCCGGTCGAGCCGAAACCGCCCTCGCCACGTCTGCTCTCGGGCAGGTCGTCCACCTCACGCCAGGCGACGCGCGCGACCGGCGCGACGACGAGCTGTGCGATGCGCATGCCGCGGCTCACGGTCACGGCTTGGTCACCGAAGTTGGCGAGCAGGACCGAGATCTCCCCCCGATAGTCCGCGTCGATGGTGCCAGGGCTGTTGAGCACGGTGATGCCGTGGCGCGCCGCCAGGCCCGATCGCGGCCGCACTTGACCCTCGTGGCCGTCGGGCAGGGCCATGGCGATGCCCGACGGCACCAGCGCGCGCGCCCCCGGCGCCAGCACGAGGTCGGCCTCGACCGCGGCGTGGAGGTCCATGCCGGCACTCGAATCGGTGGCGTAAGCAGGCAGTGGAAGGCCGGCCGCCCCCGGCAGGCGGCGGACCGCGACTCTAAGGTCGCTCATTCGGCTCCGCCCAGGCGCTCCGCAATCCTGTGCGCGAGCTTCTCGGCCACTTGGGTCTTGGTCATCCTGGGCCAGCTCTCGACCGCGCCGGCCTCGACCAGGTGGACGGTATTCATCTCCCCGCCGAAGGTGCCGGTCTCCCGCCCCACGTCATTGGCCAGGATCCAGTCACAGCCTTTCTTCTCGCGCTTGGCCCGGGCGTGCTCGATCACTCTCTCGGTCTCGGCGGCGAAGCCCACGACGAGGGCCGGCCGCGCGTTGCCGGGTGCCGCCAGTGTCGCCAGCACATCGGGGTTCTCGGTGAGTGCGAGCATCGGCGCCTCGCCCCCGTTCTTCTTTCGCTTCTGCCTGGCCGGCTCGGCCACGCGCCAGTCGCTCACCGCCGCCGCGCAGACGGCCACGTCGGCCGGCAGCGCCGCCTGGCACGCGGCCAGCATGTCGACCGCCGTCTCGATGCGCATCACCGTGACGCCCGGCGGGTCGGGCTCGTGGGTCGGGCCCGTGACCAGCACCGTCTCGGCCCCCAGGCGCGCGAGAGCCCCGGCGATGGCATGGCCCTGGCGGCCCGAGGACCGGTTGGCGATGTAGCGCACCGGGTCGATGGGCTCGTGGGTGGGCCCGCTGGTGACGAGGGCCCGGCGCGCGCTGAGCGGCGAGTTGTCGCCGAGGAAGCGCTCGATCTCCGCCAGGATGTCGAGCGGCTCGGACATGCGCCCGGGGCCGAATTCGCCGCAGGCCATGTCGCCCTCGACGGGGCCGATCAGGTGGATGCCGCGATCGCGCAGGGTTTCGACGTTGGCCCGGGTTGCCGGGTGCTCCCACATGCGCACGTTCATGGCGGGCGCGATCATGACCGGCTTGTCGGTCGCGAGCAGGACGGTGCTGGCGAGGTCGTCGGCGAGGCCCCGCGCCATCTTGGCCATGAAGCCAGCGCTGGCCGGCGCCACCACCAGAAGATCCGCCTTGCGCGAGAGGCGGATGTGCCCCATCTCATTCTCGTCCGTGAGGGAGAAGAGGTCCGAATAGACCTTGTCTTCGCTGAGCGCGGCGACCGAGAGGGGTGTCACGAAGCGGGCGCCGCCGGCGGTGAGGACGCAACGCACCTCGGCGCCGCGACCGCGCAGCCGGCGGATCAGGTCGAGGCTCTTGTAAGCCGCGATCCCACCCGAGATGATCAATAGAATCCGTTTGCCGTGGAGCATCCTGAATCGATCCCGCCAGGAGGTACTCGACCCCCGCAACCTAATGATGAATCAATGGCTTGGCAAGGCGCGGCGGGTCACGCTCCAGGCCGCAAGGCGGCCCGCCGGTCGTCCGGCGCGCCCGCGCAGGCGCGGACCACTTGGTCCGCTGCCGCGAGCGACAAAATCGCTAGAGCGGGTCCGATCGAAGCGGAAACGCTCTAGCAGGGTGCTGAAGAAGTCACCATCGGCGGGCCTTGAGCCCGGCTTCGTCGCCCAAATGGAAGCGGATTTCGACTTCGAGAGAGCCGTCGTCATCGAGTTCGGCTGATCCATCGCCGCCGACCTCGTCCATTTCGTCGAATCCCTGCCAGGTGAAAAAGATGATCCGGCGGGAGTATTCACAGTCGAGGTCGCCATTGACGCAGCCGAAGGCAAATTCGCCATGGCCGTCGCCTTCGAATGTGATATGGGCGGGTTCCATGAGGTCGAGGTAATCGCGATCCCATAAATCGGCCTCGACGACGCGCCATTTGCCGATCAGGGCGCAGTCCGCTTCCCCGGTCATGTCGGAGCCTCCGCCAGCAGCTTGGGCAATCGGATAAGATTGTAGGCAGCCAAGGCCAGGGTGAAGGAGGCTTCCACCCGTTGCCGGCCTCGGAACCGCGTCTTGGCTTGACCGGCCTGGGTCTTGGCCCAGCCGAAGACCTCCTCGATGCGTTTGCGGCAGACTTGGCTGACGGCATAGCCCGCATGTCGTGTCGTGCGGCCGTCGATCAGCGTCTTGCGGCGCTTGCCGGTCTTGGTGAGGTGGTCTTGAACCGCAACATGCGGCGTCACATTACGCGCGCGCAGGGTTGCGACGAAATCGGCCACGTCGAAGCCGTTGTCGCCGCCCAGCGTAATCCGCCGCTTGCCCCCTTTCTCGTGCATGGGACGGTGCTTGTCGAGCATTTCCAGCGCCGCCTCTCGTTCGGCCGTGCCGGTGGCCTGCGTGACGCTCCCGCCGACCGCCAGGCCATGACGGTTCTCCATCAGGGCATGGCCCATGTAGCAAAGACGGCTCTCCCTGCGCTGGCCCTTGCGGTACAGACGGGCCTCGGGGTCGGTCGTGCTCTCATGGGTCTCGTTGGAACGCTTCTCGCCGTGGAAGTCCCGTTCCGCATTGCGTCCCGACCCCGCACCATCATCGCCACCGCCGTCCTTGGGCCGGAACGACTTCATCGACGCCCAGGCCTCGATCAGCGTGCCGTCCACCGAGAAATGATCCCGGCTCAACAGGCGGCGCACCCTCTTGTGCTCGATGATGCCCCGCAGAACCTGGGCTGATACATCCGCCTCCAGAAGACGGTCTCGATTGTGGCAGAAAACCGTCGCATCCCACACCGGATCGTCGATGCCCAGACCGACGAACCAGCGGAACAGCAGGTTGAAGTCGAGCTGGTCCATCAATTGCCGCTCAGAGCGGATCGAATAGAACGCCTGCAACAACAAGGCCCGCAGGAGCCTCTCCGGCGGAATCGACGGGCGACCCGTGTGCGAGTACAGCGCCTCGAACTCGCCCGACAGACCCGCCAAGACATCGTTCACGATCTGGCGAATCGTCCGCAGCGGATGGTCCCGCGGAACCCGCCTCTCAAGATCAACATAGCTGAACAGGCTGCCGCTCGACCGGTCCGCACCGCGCATCCGTTCCTCCTTCGGTTACCAGACCGAAAAGAATCACGTCATGAATCCAAAGGCGAGGAGTTTTTCAGCACCCTGCTAGACGACCGAGGCGGCGATCACGGCGATGAGCGCGACCGCCGTCCACAGGGCCCAGAGCCAGGAGCGGTTGCCGCTCCGGCCACGCTCCGCCAGCGACCGTACCGTGTCGGGGTGGAGCCGCAGCCCCCCGTTCGACAGCATGGCGAGGGCCTTTTCCGCGTCTCCCAGGAGCGCGGGAATGCGCTCGAGGCTCGCCACCACGTCGCCAGCCGCCTCGCGCAGCCGTGCTTCCGGCCCCCGGTTCTCACGCGCCCACTCCTCGATCAACGGCCGGGCCAGCTCCCACATATTGACGTTGGGGTTGAGGCGCCGCCCTACCCCCTCGGCCACCAGCATGCTCTTCTGCAGCAGCAGGAGCTGGGGCTGGGTCTCCATCTCGAAGAACTTGGCCACCTGGAATAGCTGGGCCAGGAGGCGGGCGATCGAGATTTCGTGCATCGGCATGCCGAGTATGGGCTCGGCGATGGACCGGCAGGCCTGGGTGAAGGCGTCGACCGACTTGGTGGCCGGCACGTAGCCAGCCTTGAAGTGGGCCTCCGCCGCGCGCCGGTAATCGCCGGAGAGGAAGCCGATCAGCATGTCGACGAGGTAGTGCCGGGTGTGGCGGTCGAGTCGCCCCATGATGCCGAAATCGACCGCGATGATGTCGCCCTCGGCGTTCACGAAGAGGTTTCCAGGGTGCAGGTCGGCGTGGAAGAAGCCGTCGCGGAAGGCCTGGTTGAAGACGGCGGCGGCGGCCTTGGCGATGATGGCGTCGAGGTCGTGGCCGGCGGCCAACAGCGCCTCGCGCTCGTCGATGGGGATGCCCTCGATGCGTTCGAGGGTGAGCACGCGCCGCGAGGTGCGCACCCAGTCCACCCCCGGGACCTGAAAGCTCGTGTCGTCGGCGAAATTCTCCTTGAGCTCCGAGGCGGCCGCGGCTTCGAAGCGCAGATCCATCTCGATGGCCACCGATTCCGCCATGGTGTGCACGACCTCGACGGGGCGCAGGCGACGCAGAGACGGTTGCGTCCACTCGGCGAGCGTGGCGAGCCAGTAGAACAGGTCGATATCGCGGGCGAAGGCGTCCTCGATGCCCGGGCGCAGGACCTTGACGGCCACCTCGCGGCCGTCCGTGGTGACGGCCATGTGGACCTGCGCGATCGAGGCCGCGGCGACCGGCTCGTCCTCGAAGCTCGTGTAGAGCGCATCGAGCGGCTTGCCAAGCTCGTGCTCGACGATGGCCCGGGCCTCGGCGCCGGGGAAAGGCGGCAAGTGGTCCTGGAGCTCGGAGAGGTCGCTCGCCACCTCCTCGCCGAGCAGGTCCGAGCGGGTCGAGAGGAGCTGGCCGAGCTTGATGAAGCTCGGCCCCAGCGCCTGAGCCGCGAGCGCCAGGCGCTGGCCCGGCCGGCCCGGCCGTCGGCGGAGCGCCACGAGCCGCGCGAGCGCCGTGACCGGCGGTGCGATCCCGAACCGCTCGAGCGGGAACAGGGCGTCGTGGCGGGCCAGAGTCCAGGCGATGGCGATCAGGCGCAGGATGTTGCGCGGCGCGCGGAGCATGGCGGTCGTGCCGCTCGGCGCTAGAGGCGCCAGCCCGAATGGAGGGCGGCGATGCCGCCCGAGAGGTTCCGCCAGGTGGCGCGCCCGAGCCCGGCGGCTTCCATTGCTTGGGCCAGCTCCACCTGGGGCGGAAAGCGGCGGATGCTCTCGGCCAGGTAGCGGTATGAATCCGCGTCGCCGACGACCGCGCGGCCGATGGCGGGCAGCACGGTGAACGAGTAGCGCTCGTAGAGCTCGTCGAGAAGGGGCCACCTCACGCGGCTGAACTCGAGGCACAGGAAGCGCCCACCGGGCTTGAGGACGCGGCGTGCCTCGGCGAGCGCCGCCCCGATCCGGGTCACGTTGCGAAGCCCGAATGCGATCGTATAGGCGTCTACCGACATATCGGCGATGGGTAGGGCCTCGGCGTCGCCGCACACCCACAGTATGCCGCTCGTGATCCCCCGGTCGAGCGCCCGGTCGCGGCCGGCCGCGATCATCTCCCGGGTCACGTCGCAGACGATGATGGGCGGCTGGCCCGCGGGCAGGTTGCCCGCCGGCCCGGCCAGGCGGTCGAGCACCCGGTGGGCGATGTCGCCCGTGCCGCCCGCCACATCGACGAGGCGGAGGCCGGGCCGAGGCGCCAAAGCGTCGATCATGGCTGCCTTCCACAACCGGTGGACGCCCGCCGACAGGAGGTCGTTCATCAAGTCGTAGCGCCGCGCCACACTGTCGAACACGCCGCGCACGAGGCGCGACTTCTCGTCCGCGCTCACGCGGCGGTACCCAAAATCGAAATCTTCGTTCGCGGCGTCCGCGGCGCCCCGCTGTTCCTCGCCTCCGGCCATGCGAAGAACCATAGCCCAGCGGCCCCCCGGCGCGCTAGCTTACCGCCATGCCCGAATTGCCCGAGGTCGAAACCATCCGCCGGGGCCTCGCCGCCCGTCTGGAGGGGCGGCGCCTCGCCCGTGTCGAGGCGCGGCGCCCGGATCTGCGCATTCCCCTGCCGCCGGACCTCGCCCGGCGCCTCGAGGGGCGCCGGGTCGAGACGGTGGGCCGGCGCGCCAAATATCTCCTCCTCCGCATGGATGACGGCACCACCCTCATCGCCCATCTCGGCATGTCGGGGCGGATGGTGATCCTGCCCCCCGGCAACGGCGTCCCCCTCGATGCCCACGACCACGTCATCCTCGAGACCGAGGATGGCGACGAGGTGCGGTTCAACGATGCCCGCCGCTTCGGCCTGATGACCCTCGCCGCCGCGGGCGAGCTCGATGCGCACCCGCTGCTCGCGAGCCTCGGCCCCGAGCCCCTGGGCAACGATTTCAACGGCCCCGCCCTGGCCGCGGTGCTCGCCGGCAAGCGCACGCCCATCAAGGCCGCCCTCCTCGACCAGCGCGTCGTCGCCGGGGTCGGCAACATCTATGCCTGCGAAGCGCTCCACCGTGCCGGTATCTCGCCCCGGCGGCTCGCGCGCACGGTCCAGGGCGGGCGGGCCGAGCGGCTGGCCGGCGCCGTCCGCGCCGTCTTGCGCGAGGCCATCGATGCCGGCGGCTCCAGCCTGCGCGACTACGTGCAGACCTCGGGCGAGCTCGGCTATTTCCAGCATTCCTGGGCCGTCTATGGCCGGGAGGGCGAGCCCTGCCCCGGTTGCGGCCGGCCTGTGCGCCGGCTGGCGCAGTCGGGGCGCTCGACTTTCTATTGTGCGGCCTGTCAGCGCTGAGGTACAAGCCAGCCGCGATGAATCGATTCCGCCTCCGCGTCCTTGTCCCGGTCCTCGCCGCCCTCGCGATGCTCGCTTCGGCGGGCTTTGCCCGAGGCGACGAGCCCGCCGCCTTCATGTCCGAGATGGCGGACATCCCCCTCATGTCCGGCCTCGGCGAGATCGAGGGGGCGGGCATGGCCTTCGACGATGCCGCCGGGCGCATCGTCGAGGGTTATGCCGGCGGCCCGTCGACACGCGCCGCCGTCCTCGATTTCTACGGCCGCACCTTGCCCCAGCTCGGCTGGGAGGGGGCGGCCGAGGCGGGCGTGTTCCGGCGTGAGGGCGAGGTCCTGCGGCTCGAGTTCATCGAGGACGGGGAGGGGATCCTGGTTCGTTTCTTCCTGTCCCCGGCGAAAATATGATCCAAGGCGCCGAGGAGGGCGACAGCGTGGCATACGAGAACATCAAGACCGAGACCCGCGGTGCCGTCGGCCTCATCACCTTCGACCGGCCCGAGGCGCTCAACGCGCTCAACGCGGCCCTCGTGCGCGAGCTGGGCGACGCGCTCGATCGCTTCGAGGCCGACGACGCCATTGGCGCCGTCGTCATCACCGGCAACGAGAAGGCCTTCGCCGCCGGCGCGGACATCAAGGAGATGCGGGACAAATCCTACATGGATGCCTATCTCCAGGACTTCATCACCAACGGGTGGGAGCGCATCACCACCTGCCGCAAGCCGATCGTTGCCGCCGTCGCGGGCTACGCCCTCGGTGGGGGCTGCGAGATCGCCATGATGTGCGACTTCGCGCTCGCGGCCGAGACGGCCCGGTTCGGCCAGCCCGAGATCACCATCGGCGTCATCCCGGGCGCCGGCGGCACCCAGCGCCTGCCCCGCGCCGTGGGCAAGGCCAAGGCCATGGAGATGGTCCTCACCGGGCGCATGATGGATGCCGAGGAGGCCGAGCGGGCCGGGCTCGTGAGTCGCGTCGTCCCGGCCGAGGGCCTCATCGAAGAGGCGGTCAAGGCCGCCGCCAAGGTGGCGGCCCTCTCGCGCCCGTCGATCATGATGGCCAAGGAATCGATCGACCGCGCCTTCGAGGGGACGCTTGCCGAGGGCATTCGCTTCGAGCGCCGGCTGTTCCATTCGACCTTCGCGACGGAGGATCAGAAGGAAGGCATGTCGGCCTTTATCGAAAAGCGGAAGCCGGCCTTCAAGAACCGCTAGGCTCGGCGCGGGCGGCGGGGTGTAGATAGCGAATTAAGTTGGCCGGTTTATGTAGCACATCGATTGACCGCTCTGTTGATGTTGTGGCGCCTGTGGGGAAGTGGTCAGGTCGGCGTAGCCGAGCTGTCCACTTATCCACGGGCGGGTCGCGTCGAGCGGCATCACGCGGCCCTCTTCATGGTGTCTCCTTCCAGAAGCGCGCCATCGCCTCGGTAGCGGGCGATCGGGCGCGGCCCGTGGAATATGGCGTAGGTGGCGTCCGGATAGTGGTGGACGCGGACCTTGGCCTTGACGTAGTGCGGCCTCAGCGATGACGGCGGGATCTGCAGGACGATGCCGTGGAAGCGTACGGTGTTGTCGTTGCCGACGGTGCGCGTCTCCTGGACGCACAGCACGTCGCGCCACTGTTCCGCCGGCACGGCGACGAAGGCCGAGCCCGGCTCTTCGGGAGCGATCGCGAAGCGCGCATTGTAGTCGGGAATGAAGGTCTCGGCGAGGAAGCGGTTGGCCCCTTCGATCGTCGAGACGCCGGCCAATGCCAACTCCTTGGGGAGCCGGTCCTGCAAGGTGCGGAAGGCGCGCTCGGAGCGCCCGCGCGCCTCCGGCGAATAGGCCGCGATGTGCTCGATGCCGAGCTGGGCCAAGGCCCGTCCGAGCTGGGAGGGCTTGTCGCGGTCCACCTTGCCACCCGCCTGGGGGGTGTGGAAGTAGTGGCTCGCGCGGTCGGTGTAGAGCGCGCACGGCAGCCCGTGCCGGCCGAACACCTCGCCCAGCCCCTGGAAGCTCGACATGGTGCCCTCCTCGGCGACCAGGAAGCCCGAGTAGATCGCCCCGCTCGCATCGTCCAGAGAGACGATCATATCCTGCTCTTCGTCGCGGCCCGGCAGCCAGCGGTGCGTCGAGCCGTCCTGATGCAGCATCATGCCCACGAGCGGCCGCCGCGGCCGCTTGCGCCGGTGCGCCCCGCGCCTGGGCGCCGGCGCCGCCAGGCCGCGGCCGTGGAGAAACGTCTTGGTCCAGGTGTAACCCCAGCGGAAGCCGTGGTCCTTCACCAGGTGCTCGTGGAAGTGCTTGACCGTGAAACCCGCGTAGCGCTCGCGGTAAAGAGCTTCGACCCGCATCGCCTCGTCCACCGGCACCCGCTTGGGCGACGGCTTGCCCAGACGCCGGTCCAGAAGCCCCGCATCGCCCTCACACTCGAAACGACGGCACCAGCGCCGAAACGTGCGCTCGCCGACCCCAAGCACCTCCGCCGCCTCCAACTGGCTCAACGATCCCGCCTCACAACGACCGAAAACATCCCGAAACCTCATCATGCGCACACCTTGCAAAACATCTGTCCGTCTCATCCCACCCCCTTCAAACAGGAGGCTCAATAAACCGGACAGATCGTGTGCTACATAGAACGGACAGATCGTGTGCTATCTACAGGCGCGGGCGGCGGGGTTGACGCCTTGGGGGCAGGGCTATATAAGCCCGCCGGACCAGCCCCATTCTGTGGACATCGAGAGAGATGGCGCACCATAAGTCGGCCAAGAAGCGCATCCGCCGCAACGCGCGGCGTGCCGAGATCAACGGCGACCGCAAAAGTCGCGTCCGCACCTTCATCAAGAAGGTCGAAACGGCGATCGAGGCCGGCGAAAAAGACGCGGCCGAAACCGCGTTCAGGGAGGCTCAGCCGATCATCCACCGAGGCGCCCAGCGTGGCGTCCTCCCGCGCAATACGGCCTCGCGCAAGCTTTCCCGCCTCTCGGCCCGCATCAAGACTCTCTAGCATAACGTTCGCCCCAGACTCGTTCGCGGCCTGGGGAAACTCGTCCAAGCGTGGTCCCGAGAGGTGCGGCGCGCGAATTTTTTTGGGCGTTCCCTATTCAGTCCCGTTGCCAGCCGCCGCGCGCGCCGGTACATTTTATTTGTGCTGGTGATCGAAGAAATCGCCGCACAAGTTCAACCTTGCTGCTGGAAAATAAAACATTTGCATTTTCAAATAACAGGTTAGCAAAAATAAGTAATAAACTAGATTAATTACTTGGTATCCTGTTCAGAAAAATGCGAGCGCAAGAGACCGGAGGCGTCGAGTCTGGCTTCTGGCGGCATGGAGTTGGCGTCGAGTTTGTCGGCCGCTTGGTGGGAGGCCTTGGGTGCCGAATGAGTCTTACGCTGGCGACATCACCGCGCGGGAAGCATGGGAGATGTTGTCTCGCGAACCCGAGGCAGTGCTGGTCGACGTCCGCTCCAAGGCGGAGTGGTCGTATGTTGGTGTCTCCGACCTGAGTGAGCTGGGAAAGGCAACGGCGTTCGTGGAATGGCAGAGCTTTCCCGGGATGATTACGAACGAGGGCTTTGCCGAGGAATTGTGGGCGAACGGGGTTTCCCTCGATCGGACGGTGGTCTTTATCTGCCGTTCCGGGCAACGGTCGATGCATGCGGCCGTCGCCATGACGAAGCGCGGTTACACGCGCTGCTTTAACTTGGCGGGGGGGTTCGAAGGTCCGCTGGACGGTGATGGCCACAGAGGCCGCCTCGATGGCTGGAAGGTCGCCGGGCTGCCCTGGAAACAGGAATAGGGGATGGCCGAGAGCAAGGGCAATACCGAGTTGAGCGCCGAATGGGCTCGCATCAAGGGCGGCCTGCGGGCCGAGTTCGGCGAGGCGACCTATAGGAGCTGGTTCAAGCCCCTGACACTGCGCGAGGTGCGCGACGGCACGGCCCATATTTCGGTGCCGACGCGCTTCATCCGCGACTGGGTGGTGTCCAACTACGCGGACCGCATCGCGGCCATGTGGAATGTCTTCAACCCGCGGATTACCGCCGCCGAGGTCTATGTCGATGCGCGGGGTGCCACGGCGGAAGTGAAGGTGGACGATTCGGCCGAGGCCGAGCTGGCCGCGGTGGTGGCCGAGCGCGATCGCATCAGCGCCCCTCTCGATCCCCGCTTCGTGTTCCGCAACTTCATCGTCGGCAAGCCGAACGAGTTCGCCCACGCCGCCGCCCGGCGTGTGGCCGAGGCCGATGCGGTGCCCTTCAACCCGCTCTTCCTCTATGGCGGCGTCGGGCTTGGCAAGACCCATCTCATGCATGCCATCGCCTGGCACATCACCAAGCGCGATCCCAGCCGGCGCGTGATCTACCTCTCGGCCGAAAAGTTCATGTATCAGTTCATTCGGGCGCTCCGCTTCAAGGAGACCATGTCCTTCAAGGAGCAGTTCCGCTCGGTGGACGTGCTGATGATCGACGACGTGCAGTTCATCAGCGGCAAGGAATCGACCCAGGAAGAGTTCTTCCACACCTTCAACGCCCTCGTGGACCAGAACCGCCAGGTGGTGATCTCGGCGGACAAGTCGCCCTCGGACCTCGAGGGGCTCGAGGAACGGCTGCGGTCGCGCCTCGGCTGGGGTCTGGTCGCCGACATCCATCCCACGACCTACGAGCTGCGCCTGGGCATCCTCCAATCCAAGGCCGAGACTCTGGGCACCGAGATTCCGGGGAAGGTGATGGAGTTCCTCGCCCACCGCATCACCTCCAACGTGCGCGAGCTCGAGGGCGCGCTCAACCGGATCGTGGCGCACGGCACCCTGATTGGGCGCGACATCACCCTCGAGATGACCCAGGAGGTGCTCCACGACCTCCTGCGTGCGAGCGATCGCCGTGTCACCATCGAGGAGATTCAGAAGCGCGTGGCCGAGCATTACAACATCCGCATCTCGGACATGCATTCAGCCCGCCGCGCGCGGGCCGTGGCCCGCCCGCGCCAGGTCGCCATGTATCTCGCCAAGCAGCTCACCACCCGTTCCCTGCCCGAGATCGGGCGCAAGTTCGGCGGCCGCGACCACACCACCGTCATGCACGCGGTGCGCAAGGTGGACGAGCTTCGCGCCGGCGATTCGAGCTTTTCCGAGGATGTCGAGCTCCTGCGCCGCATGCTCGAAAGCTAGAGCACCTCCACCTCGACTGGAATCGCTCCAGGCCGCAAGGCGGCCCGCCGGTCGTCCGGCGCGCCCGCGCAGGCGCGGACCTCTTGGTCCGCTGCCGCGAGCGGCAAAAAAAGGCTAGAGTGGGTCCGATCGAAGCGGAACCGCTCTAGTGCCCCGCCAGGCCCCTCGGGGGCGGATTGGAAAAGGCTTCTGCGCCAGACCCTTAGCGACTCCGGTTTGCTCCGGAAAATGTTTACGATTCAAAGACTTCTGATATAATGCCAAACCGGTCGCGGGGCCTTTGGCGGCATGTCGTCCGCCGCGGCCCGGCGGAGCCGCCGGAGGCTCCCGCAAGCCGGTCGACCTAGGCCATTCGGATACCCCGTGGGACCATGAAGCTGATCATCGAACGCGCCGCCCTCTTGAAGGCGCTCGCGCATGTGCAGAGCGTCGTCGAGCGCCGCAACACCATCCCGATCCTCTCGAACGTGCTGCTCGACGCGCGCGACGACCGGTTGGGGCTGAGCGCCACCGACATGGACATCGCCATCGAGGAGCATGTGCCGGCGGAGGTCGACCAGTCCGCCGCGACCACCACCTCGGCCCATACGCTGTACGAGATCGTGCGCAAGCTGCCCGATGGCGCCCAGGTGGAGATCGAAATGAGTGGCGAGAGCGGCCGGCTCACCCTGCGTGCCGGCCGGGCCGAGTTCACGCTCGCCTGCCTGCCGCGAGAGGATTTCCCCGCCATGTCGGCGGGCGAGCTGCCCCACCGGTTCTCGGTTCCGGCCGGGGACCTGCGGGCACTCGTGGACCGCACCCGCTTCGCCATTTCGACCGAGGAGACGCGCTACTATCTGAACGGCATCTACCTGCACACCCCCGACATCGACGGCGGCAAGGTCCTGCGCGCCGTGGCGACGGACGGCCACCGCCTGGCCCAGGTCGAGATGCCGGCGCCCACCGGGTCCGAAGGCATGCCTGGCGTGATCGTGCCGCGCAAGGCGGTGGGCGAGCTGCGCAAGCTCGTGGACGAGACCACCGAGCCCGTCAGCGTCGCCCTGAGCGACACCAGGATCCGTTTCGCTTTCGATTCCGTCGTGCTGACCTCGAAGCTGATCGACGGCACCTTCCCCGATTACGAGCGCGTGATCCCGGTCGGCAACGACAAGGTGCTCGAGGTCGATGCGCGGGTCTTCGCCCAGGCGGTCGACAGGGTCTCGACCATCTCCACGGACAAATCGCGCGCCGTCAAGCTCGCCCTCGGGCCCGGCAATCTGGTGCTTTCGGCGAGCAGCCCGGAAAGCGGCACCGCCACCGAGGAGATCGAGATCGGGTACGACGGCGAAGCGATCGAGATCGGCTTCAACTCGCGCTACCTGCTCGACATCACCCAGCAAATCAAGGGCGACGACGCCCGCTTCATCATGGCCGACGCAGGCTCGCCCACCATCGTGCAGGATGCCCAGGATGAGGGCGCGCTCTACGTCCTGATGCCGATGCGCGTGTGAGCGACGCGGCCCTCAGCCAGTCCGCCCGGGAGCCGGGCCCCGCCCCGCGGCCCATACCCGGGAGGCCGGTGGCCATCGAGCGGCTGACTCTGGGCGATTTCCGGTCCTATGCCTGGCTGCGGCTCGACGTGGATCCAACACCCGTGGTCCTGACGGGCCCCAACGGTGCCGGCAAGACCAACCTCCTCGAAGCGCTTTCCATGCTGGCGCCGGGCCGTGGCCTGCGCCGCGCGCGCCTCGGCGAAATGGACAGGCGCGGCGCCGGTGGTGCGGCGCACGGGCGGTGGAGTGTCGCCGCCACGATCTCCGCGGCGGAGGGGCCGGTCGAGGTCGGCACCGGCCGCGACCCGTCCGACCCGCCTGGCGACGGGGATGGGGAGAAGCGCGACGGGCGCCGGATCGTGCGCATCGATGGCGCCCCCGCGCGCGGCCAGGCGGCGCTCGCGCGGGTTCTCGGCCTCGTCTGGCTGACGCCCGAGATGGATCGGCTGTTCGTCGAGGGCGCCGGTGCCCGCCGCCGCTTCCTCGACCGCCTGGTCTATGGCTTCGATCCCGACCACGCCCGCCGCGTCGGCGCCTACGAACAGTCCATGCGCGAGCGTAACAGGCTGCTGCGCGATGCCCGGCCCGGCCCGGCGGCGGACACGGCCTGGCTCGCCGCGCTCGAGGACCGCATGGCGCGTGAAGGGGTCGCCATCGCGGCCGCGCGGCGCGCCTTCGTCGCCCGCTTGGGACAGGCGGTGGCGGCGGGCGAGAGCGCCTTCCCGCGGGCCGCGCTGGTTATCGAGGGCGAGGTCGAGGGCTGGCTCGCGTCGGGTCCGGCACTCGCCGCCGAAGACCGGCTGCGGGCCGCGTTCGCCGCCGCGCGGCACGCCGACGCCGAAGCCGGGCGCGCCACCAGCGGGCCGCATCGCGATGATTTCACGGCCCGCCATCTGGCCAAGGACAGGCCGGCGGGCGAATGTTCGACCGGCGAGCAGAAGGCGCTCCTCGTCAGCATCGTGCTGGCGGATGCCCGGCTGCGCGCGCTCGAGGCCGGCACGCCGCCGGTGCTGCTGCTCGACGAGGTGGCGGCGCATCTCGATCGCGAGCGCCGCGCCGCGCTGTTCGAGGAGGTCCGCGCGCTTGGCGCCCAGGCCTGGCTCACGGGCACGGACCGGGCCTCATTCGAGTCGCTCGAGGGCCGGGCCCAGTTTTTCGACGTGGCGGACGGCGCCGTCCGCCGCGCCAAGGGAGCTGAAGGGCTGATATGAACGAGAAAGCGGAGCGGGCGGCGGCGGCCGAGGAATATGGCGCCGAATCGATCAAGGTCCTGCGCGGGCTCGATGCCGTGCGCAAGCGCCCGGGCATGTATATCGGCGACACCGACGATGGCTCGGGCCTGCACCATATGGTCTACGAGGTGGTCGACAACGCCATCGACGAGTCCCTGGCCGGTCATTGCAGCACGATCCAGGTAACCCTCAACGCGGATGGGGGCGTCACGGTGCGCGACGACGGGCGCGGCATCCCGGTCGAGATCCACGAGGAGGAGGGCGTCTCGGCCGCGGAAGTCATCATGACCCACCTGCACGCGGGTGGGAAATTCGACCAGAGCTCCTACAAGGTCTCGGGCGGCCTCCACGGCGTCGGTGTCTCCGTCGTCAATGCGCTCAGCGAGGCCCTCGACCTGCGCATCTGGCGCGAGGACAAGGAATGGCAGCTCGGCTTTCGGGACGGCGAGCCCCAGGGGGCGCTGGCCGCCGTCGCCGACGCGCCCGACATGCACGGCACCGAGATCACCTTCAGGCCCTCGCCCAGGACCTTCGGCGCGACCGAATTCGACTTCGCCACCATCGAGCACCGCCTGCGCGAGCTCGCCTTCCTCAACTCCGGCATCTCGGTCACGCTTACCGACAACCGCGGCGTCGAGCCCGTGGTGGTGGAGCTCCATTACGAGGGCGGCATCGAGGCGTTCGTCCAGTTCCTCGACCGCAGCAAGACGCCGATGCACGCGCCGCCCATCACCATGGTCGGCGAGCGCGAGGGCACCATCGTCGAGGTGTCCATGGAATGGACCGACAGCTATCACGAGACCATGCTGTGCTTCACCAACAATATCCCCCAGGGCGACGGCGGCACCCACCTCGCCGGCTTCCGCGCCGCCCTCACGCGCACGGTCAACGGCTACGCCGCCTCCTCGGGCATCGCCAAGCGGGAGAAGGTATCCCTCACCGGCGATGACGCGCGCGAGGGCCTCACCTGCGTGCTCTCGATCAAGGTGCCGGATCCGAAGTTCTCCTCCCAGACCAAGGACAAGCTCGTGTCCTCCGAGGTCCGCCCGGTGGTGGACGGGATCGTCTCCGAGCGCCTCGGCCAGTGGCTCGAGGAGCACCCCGCCGACGCCAAGCGTATCGTCTCCAAGGTGGCCGAGGCGGCGGCCGCGCGGGAGGCCGCGCGCAAGGCGCGCGAGCTGACCCGGCGCAAGGGCGCTCTCGACATGGCCAGCCTGCCCGGCAAGCTCGCCGACTGCCAGGAGCGCGACCCCGCCCTCTCCGAGATCTTCCTGGTCGAGGGCGATTCGGCCGGCGGCTCGGCCAAGCAGGCGCGCGACCGCCGCAACCAGGCCATCCTGCCCCTGCGCGGCAAGATCCTGAATGTCGAGCGCGCGCGCATCGACAAGATGTTGAGCTCGGCCGAGATCGGAACCCTCATCACCGCGCTCGGCACCGGCATCGGCGACGATTTTAACGTCGCGAAATTGCGCTACCACAAGATCATCATCATGACCGACGCCGATGTTGACGGCAGCCACATCCGCACCCTGCTGCTGACCTTCTTCTACCGCCACATGGCGCCGGTCATCGAAGGCGGCTACCTCTACATCGCCCAGCCGCCGCTCTACCGCGCCAACAAGGTCTACCTCAAGGACGACCGGGAGCTCGAGGATTTCCTCGAAAGCGCGGCGCTCGAAGGGGCCGTCCTCAGCCTCCACGACGGCAGCGAGCGGGCCGGGGAGGATCTGCGCGAAATCATCGACCGGGCGCGCCGGGCGCGCCGGCTCATGCAGCCCCTGCTCCAGCACCTCTCGAACCCGGACGTGATCGAGCAGGCCGCCACCCTCGGCGCTTTCAAGCCCGAGCTTCTGGCCCACCGCGAACAGGCGGAGCAGGTCGTCGCCGTCATCGGCCGGCGCCTCGACGGTCTCGCCGAGGTGCAGGACCGCGGCTGGCAGACCGCGGTGCGCGAGGACGGCGCTTTCACCTTCGCGCGTGTGCTCCGTGGCGTGACCGAGACCCACGCCATCGACCAGGCCTTCATGGAAAGCGCGGATGCCCGGCGCCTCGACGAGATGGCGGCGCACCTGCAGACCGTCTACGCGTACCCCGCCACCCTTCTCGTCAAAGGCAAGGAGCAACGTATCACGGGGCCTTTGAGCCTCGTGGACGCGGTCATGGAGGCCGGGCGCAAGGGTGTGAGCATCCAGCGCTACAAGGGTTTGGGCGAGATGAACCCCGATCAGCTCTGGGAGACGACGCTCGACCCCAACGTGCGCGTCCTGCTCCAGGTCAGGGTCAACCATGCCGACGATGCCGACGACATCTTCTCGACCCTGATGGGCGAGGTGGTCGAGCCCCGGCGCGAATTCATCCAGACCAACGCCCTCAAGGTCGCCAACCTCGACGTCTAGTACCCACTTTCATAATTCCGTGTGCCATACGACGGCGCCCCGAGGTTCCCGGCTAGGAGGGTGGCGCGCCGTGATGCCGGGGCATCACAAGCGGCGCGCGACGACGTCCGGGGGCCTCGGGGCGCCGCCCTACGGGTTGCTTTTCCCGCCCCCTCGGGGCGTCGAGGACGCTGGACGATGCCCCGGCATCGCCGGCGCGCCCCCTCCTGCCGAGGAGACGGGAAAAGCGATCGTATGGAACACGGAATTATGAAAGTGGGTACTAGCAACCAGACAGAAGCTTCATACTTCGATAGGCTCAGTATGAGGCCCTCACCCTGAGCCTGTCGAAGGGCGAGAGCCGGGCGAGACGATCGCGATTGGCCGAAGGAACGGTTTGCGCCCGCGTCTCCCCGTCCGGGATGCGGTTGCGTCGCGGCGCGCCGGACTCGATCCGCCGAATCCTCTAGGCTCGAGGCCTTCGTGCCACGAGTCCCCAGGAGGGCGAGCCATGCGGAACAAGAACTGGCGCCTCGGCCCCAGCAACGTCATGCCAATCCTCATGGGTGACGGCCCGGTGCTCAAGACGCCGGTCTTCCCCGACAACCTCATCATCAGCGTTTCCTACCTGTCGGAGATCGACGCGCTTACGGCGATGTTGCCACCTGGCTTTCGGGTCGACGGCGATCCGATGGTTTCCTTCGTCTACCGCCACTCGCGGGACGTGGCCTGGACCGTGGGCGGCGTGCTCAACCTCGTGGGCGTCAGCATGCCGGCCGTCTTCGAAGGCCGGGTGGACCGCGGGAAGGGCACCTACTGGCCCGCTCTGTGGGAAAACGACACCATGGCCGTGGTCCTCGGCCGGGAGATCTTCGGCGTGCCCAAGCTCTATGCCGAGATCGCGGGCCCGGTGCGCGTGAACGATACCTGGCGCGCCCGCATGTCGGAAGCGGGCGGGGCGCTGATCGAGATCGAGATCGCCAAGCTCAGCCCCATCAAGGGCCAGGCGCTCGAGGGTATTCGGAGAAAGGCCCAGCGCGCCCACGTGCTGGGTTGGAAGCATATCCCGACGCCGGATGCGCGCGGCGTCGAGCTCGAATACGCCACCTACTACCACTCGCCCAACGAAATCGAGCAGGCCTGGGCCGGCGAAGGGGCGGTGACGCTCCACGCGACGGATGCCGAGGTCAACATCTGGTCCCATCACGTCATGGAAACCCTGCGCGCCATCCCGCTTCGGCAATGCCTCGGCGCCATGATGCTGCGCGGCTCGGGCGAGCACCGGCTGTCCCGCGGCCGCAAGCTCGCGTGAGGCCATCATGCCCTACGCGGATTCGGGCGGCCTGAAGGTTCACTACGAGATCCATGGCGCGGCCCATGGCGCGGGCGGGCCCATGCTCCTCATCCAGGGCTATGCCATGCCGGGCAAGTTGTTCGAGGCGACGGGCATGGTTTCCCTGTTCGCGGACGACCACCAGGTCGCCATCTACGACAACCCCGGCACCGGCCTCTCCGACGTGCCCGCGCGGCCGCGCACGATCCCAGAGCTCGCGGCGGATGCGCGGGCCGTCATGGACGCGGCGGGCTGGGACAGCGCCCGCGTGTTCGGCGCCTCGATGGGCACCATGATCGCCCTTCAGCTCGCTCTCGACGCGCCCGCGCGGGTCCGCTGCCTCGTCATGATCGGCACCTATTGCGGCTGGCCCAGCATGCGGGATACCCGGGACCCCGAGTGGCTCGCGGCGCTCGAGGGGATCGAGAAGGGGGCCGCCCTGCAAGCCAGCGATCCCGCGGCGGCGGCCCGGCTCTTCATCGAAGCCGCCCTCGACGACAGCACGTCCGAGTTCCACGACACCTGGCGCGATCAGGTCGAGGCGGTGATCCGCGAGCTGCCCACGCGGCTGCCGCCGATCGTCCTCGGCGCGGGCGCGGGCATCGGCGATTGGAGCGTCCTCGACCGCCTGCACGAGATCGCCACCCCGACCCTCATGTTCCACGGCGCCAACGACAGGCTGCTGCCCGCCGAGGGCGTCTTCGCGGCCCTGCGCCGCATGCGGCGGGCAGAGCTCCATATCTACAGCCCCGGCGACCACCGGGCCGTCAACCCCCACAACATCGCCCGCGTGCTGCCCTACATCAAATCCTGGCTCGCCAGCCTGACCTAGTACCCACTTTCATAATTCCGTGTGCCATACGATCGCTTTTCCCGTCTCCCCGACGCCCCGAGGGGGCGGGAAAAGCGACCGGTCGGGCGGCGCCCCGAGGCCCCCGGACGTCGTCGCGCGCCGCCAAGGAGTTCCGGGTGATGCCCCGGCATCACGGCGCGCCACCCTCCTAGCCGGGAACCTCGGGGCGCCGTCGTATGGCACACGGAATTATGAAAGTGGGTACTAGGGGCGGGGTTCACGAATGCAGCGACTCCAACCACAACATAATTGTAAAAGGCCCTGAGAATCCCCAACATATGGGGTATGTCGAGCGGGAAACGAAAGACCAAGCCTCGCAAGGCCGTCAACGACAACAAGCGTGGCAAGGGCCGCGCCAAGTCGCGCGGCCGGGGCCGGATCGCCCGCCGCATCCTGGCCGGGTTGGCCTGGACGGTCGCCATCCTGGGCGCGGGCTTCGTCTGGTTCACCCAGGACCTTCCGGACGCGAGCGCCCTGGCCGTGCCCGGGCGCGGTCCCAGCATCACCCTCCTCGCCGCCGACGGCACGCGCATCGCGCGCTTCGGCTCGCTCTATGGTGAGCCCGTGCAACTGGCCGGCCTGCCGAGCTACCTGCCCCAGGCCGTGCTCGCCACCGAGGACCGGCGATTCTACGACCACCCCGGGGTCGATCTGCTTGGCATCCTGCGGGCCATGGTGGCGAACGTCCGCGCGGGTGGCATCGTCCAGGGCGGCAGCACCATAACCCAGCAACTCGCCAAGAACCTCTTCCTCGGCCCGGAGCGCACCCTCCACCGCAAGATCCAGGAGGCGCTCCTCGCCATCCGGCTCGAGCAGCGCTTCACCAAGGACGAGATCCTCACCATCTATCTGAACCGGGTCTATTTCGGCGCCGGCGCCTATGGCGTCGAGTCCGCCGCGGCGAAGTTCTTCGGCAAGCCGGCGGCGGCGGTCAGCCTCTACGAGGCCGCTATGCTGGCCGGGCTCCTGAAGGCGCCCTCGCGTTACAACCCGGCGCGCAATATCGGCCTTGCGGCAACCCGCGCGGCGCTCGTGCTCGACAACATGGTGGCGGCCGGCTATCTCGACGCCCAGGCTGCGGCCCAGGCCAAGGCGACCCCGGTGCGCGGCACCGCCGGCCTCTCGGGCTGGGGTTCGCGCCATTTCGCCGACTGGGTGCTCGAGCAGGTGCCGGGCTTCGTCGGCACGCCCCGGCGGGACCTGACCGTGGTCACGACGCTCGATGCCCGGCTCCAGCGTCTCGCGGAAGAGAAGCTCGCCGCCCTCCTTGTGACGGAGGGGGCCGCGGCCGGCGCCAGCCAGGCGGCGCTCGTGTCCCTGGCGCCCGACGGCGCGGTACGGGCCATGGTCGGCGGGCGCGACTACGGCGCCAGCCAGTTCAACCGCGTGACCCAGGCGTTGCGCCAGCCGGGCTCGGCCTTCAAGCTCTTCGTCTATCTGGCGGGGCTCGAAGCCGGCCTCGGGCCGGATTCACGCATGGTGGACGGCCCTCTCGCCGTTGGTGACTGGCGGCCCGGCAACTATTCCAACACCTTCCTGGGCGAGATATCTCTCCGCGAAGCGCTCGCCCGCTCGGTCAATACCGTGGCCGTGCAGGTCAGCGAGCGCGCCGGGCGCAACCGCGTGATCTCCGCCGCCCGCCGGCTCGGCATCACCTCGCCCCTCCATGACGGGCCCAGCATCGCCCTCGGCACGGCCGAGGTCACCCTGCTCGAGCTGACCCAGGCCTACGCCACCCTGGCCAACGCGGGCGAAGGGGTGTGGTCGTACGCGATCCGGGAGGTGCGCGACGATACGGGGGCGGTGATGTACCGCCGCGCGGGCTCCGGGCCGGGCTTGGTCCTCGCGCCCGCGGTGGTGGCCGCCATGACGGACATGCTCGGATCCGCGATCGCCGAGGGCACCGGCCGGGCCGCGGATATCGGCCGGCCCGCCGCGGGCAAGACCGGCACCAGCCAGGACTACCGCGACGCCTGGTTCGTGGGCTTCACGGCCGAGCTTGCCACCGGCGTCTGGCTCGGCAACGACGATGGCGGCGCCATGAAAAAGGTGACCGGCGGCGGCCTGCCGGCCCGCCTGTGGCGCGACTTCATGGCGGCGGCGCTCGCCGGCACGCCCGCGCGCCCATTGCCGGGCACCTTGTTCGCCGCCCAGGCGACGGAGGGGGACGGGGAAAGCATGGCGGAGGACACGCCCGCCTCGCTGCCGGCTTCGGGTGGGGTGGCGGCCCCCGCACAGCCGTCCAACGGTGCCTCGGGCACCCGCGATCCCGAGCCCATGCACAATCGTTGAGCGGGCTTCTAGAGCGTTTCCAGTTCGACTGGAATCGCTCCAGGCCGCAAGGCGGCCCGCCGGTCGCCCGGCGTGCCCGCGCAGGCGCGGACCACTTGGTCCGCTGCCGCGAGCGACAAATAGGGCTAGTACCCACTTTCATAATTCCGTGTGCCATACGACGACGCCCGGGGGCCTCGGGGCGCCGCCCTACGGGTCGCTTTTCCCACCCCCTCGGGGCGTCGAGGACGCTTGACGATGCCCCGGCATCGCCGGCGCGCCCCCTCCTGCCGAGGAGACGGGAAAAGCGATCGTATGGAACACGGAATTATGAAAGTGGGTACTAGAGTGGGTCCGATCAAAGCGGAACCGCTCTAAATCCAGCTTGGTATAACGCCGCGCGGGATGTCAGGGCTGTTGATCCGGGACAGTGGCGTATGTGACGAGGGCCTTCGCGACCGGCGTCTCCAGGCCGCCCGCGACGGCGAAGACGTCCGCCTCCATCACCGAGATGCGCCGGCCCGCGCGGATCACCCGGCCGCGGGCGACCATGCGCTCGCCCACGGCCGGGCGCAGGAAGTTGATCTTGAACTCGACCGTCAGCGCGTTGTCGTGCGCCTCGAGGAGGGTCATGGCGGCCAGGCCGCTCGAGGAATCCGCGAGCGTCGCCAGCATGCCGCCATGGACGAAGCGCTCGCGCTGGGTGTGCTCGTCCCCCACGTCGATGGTGAGCTCGACCATGCCGGGCTCGACGGCCGTGACTCGGACGCCGATATGGCGGAGGAAGCCCTGGGCGGCGACGTTGGCGCGGACTCTCTCGGCGTAGCCGGCGCAGCGGGGTTTCAGGATGTGGCCTCCTCCGCCATGTGGCGCTCGCGCGCGAGCAGCGTCTCCTTGCGCCTCGGCCCCCAGCGGTAGCCGCTGAGCCCACCGTCGCCACGCACCACTCGGTGGCAGGGAATGACGAGCGGCACGGGGTTGTGGGCACAGGCGTTGCCCACGGCGCGCGCGGCGCCCGGCTGGCCCAGGCTCTCGGCGACCTCGCGGTAGGTGCGGACTTCGCCCAGGGGGATGGCGCGCAGGGCCTCCCAGACCCGGCGCTGGAACGCCGTGGCCTGGACGTCGAGGGGCAGCTCGAGTGCCGCCGCCTGGCCCGCGAGGCTGGCGACGAGCGAGCCCACGAGCCCGCCGAGGGCGTCGTCGTCCCGGGTAATTTCCGCCGCCGGGAACTCGTCGCGCATCTCGGCCTCGATGTCCGCGTCCGCCTCGCCGAAGCCGACGAACGAGAGGCCCCGGTCGGTGGCGGCGACCAACAGGCGGCCGACGGCGCTGTCCACGATCGCATAACGCATGGACGCCCCCGCGCCGCCCTTCCGGTAGGTCGCGGGGGTCATGCCGAGCTGCCCCGGCGCTTGCTCGTAGAGCCGGCTCGAGGAGCTGTAGCCGGCGCCGTAGAGCGCGCCGGCGATGTCCTCGCCCTTGCGCAGGCTGGACTTGAGGCGCCCGAGGCGCCGGGCGTCGGCATACTGGCGCGGGCTCACGCCCATGATGCGCTTGAAGGTGCGTTGCAGGTGGTGCGGGCTCATGCCCACCGCGCGCCCGAGGGCGGCCAGGGTGGGCGGCCCCTCACTGGCGGCGTCGATCGCCGCGCAGGCCCGGCGCACCGCCTCGGCCTGGCGGTCGCGCGGTGGTGGGCCTTCGGGCGTGCACCGGCGGCAGGCGCGGAACCCGGCTGCCTCCGCCGCCGCGGGCGCGGCATAGAAGGCCACCTGCCGGCGCCCCGGCCGGCGGCTCGGGCAGGTCGGCCGGCAATAGATCCCGGTCGAGCGCACGGCATAGACGAAGGCGCCGTCGAAGCGCGCGTCCCGGTCCAGTACGGCCTGCCAGTGCTGGTCATCTCTCATGGCTCTCACTCCCGTCCAATCCTCGAATAATGCCCGTAATAGCCCGCGGCCAGCCAGGGCCTCTATCCGAAGGTTGCGCCCGAACTCGCTTGTCCACGCTCAGCCGTAGCGGTGCAGGCCGGCCCCGTGGGCCCGCAGCCAGGCGCGCGATTCCTCCCGCGCCGCCGCAAGCTGGGCCACGAGCGCCCAGAAGCGGGCGCCGTGATTGGGCTCCTCCAGGTGAGCCACCTCATGGGCGGCCACATAGTCGAGCACCGCCTCGGGCGCCAGGATCAGACGCCAGGAAAAGGAAAGCCGACCCGCGGCCGAGCAGCTGCCCCAGCGCGTGACCGTATCGCGCACGGTCACGGGCGGCGGCGGGTGGCCGATTGCGGCCGCCTTCTCCGCCGAGGCGTGGCCGAGCGCCGCCCGCGCCTCGGCGCGCAACCACTTCTCCAGGTGCGCGGCCAGCCGCTCGGCCGATCCACCCACCCTGATCTCGCGATTCACCCGGTCGACGAACCGGAGCTGGCCCGGCCGGTGCCGAATGTGGTGGTCGATCCCGAGATAGGGGATCACGGCGCCGTCGGCGAAGGGTGTCCGCGGCGCCATGGCATCGAGCCGGCCACCGATCCAGCCCGCCTTCGACCGCGCGAAGCCGAGGCCCTGGGCCAGGCTCGCGCGCTGGGGCAGGATCAGCTCGGCGCCCTCCCCATTTGGGCGCACGCGGACCGAGACGCGCCGCGCCCGCGCGCTGCGGCGCACGCGAAGCTCGATTTGCCGGCCGTCGTGATGGAGGGTGTGCGGGTGCTTCGTTTCGGCCGCCATGCCGCCCGCGGGGCCGCTCAGGCCGCCCGGTCGAGCCGGAACGAGGCGGCGTCGAGCTTGGCCACCAGCTCCCGCGCCCGGCCCTCGTCGAGGGCGAGGAAGGGCGGGCGGACGTTGCACCAGCCCTTGTCACCGCTATAGGCGGCCATCAGCGCCTTGAGCGCCGGAACCATGGGATAGCCTTCGAGGATATCGCGCAGGCCCGTGAGCCGTTCCTGCAGCGCCGCGCCATCCGGCCCCTGCCAGCCGGCATAGACCTCGGCCGCCACCGGGGCGGTCAGGTTGGTGCTGGCGCTGATGCAGCCGGGGCCGCCGGCTTCGAGGTCGGCGAGCAGGAACTTCTCCGAGCCGGCGAAGACGCCGAAGCCCGGGAAGCGCTCGAGCAGCGCCGCCATGTTCGCCCAGTCGCCCGAGCTGTCCTTGAGGCCGACGACCGTCTTCGGATAGGCGGCGATGAGGCGGGCGATGAGGTCGTGGCCGATCTGGAGGCCCGTCATCTGCGGGAAGTGGTAGATGTAGAGCTTGAGGCGCGCATCCGCCACTTCGTCGATGACCCGCGCGAAGGCGGCATAGAGGCCGTCGTCACCCACGTTCTTGTAATAGAAGGGCGGCAGCACGAGGACGCTGTGGACCCCGGCCTCGAGCGCCCGCCGGGTGAGGCGCACCGTATCCGGCACGGCGCAGCAGCCGGTGCCGATCATGAGCTTCCCGCCCGGCAGCCCCGAATCGCCGACCGCGTCGATCACCCCCAGCCGCTCTTCGACGGTGAAGGAGTTCGCTTCCCCCGTTGTGCCGAGCACGGCGACGCCGTCGCAGCCGTTCGCCAGCAGCCAGCGGTAGTGCGCGACGAGGCTCGTCTCGTTGACGCTCAGATCGTCGTTGAGGGGCGTGAGCGCCGCAGCGAAGACTCCGCGATGCGGTTGGGTGGTGTCGGTCATGGGTAGCTCCTCGCCTCTAGCCGTGCCTATTTTTGGACCGCGCCCGGCGGCGGGTCAAGCATCCGCCCGATCGACGAGGTGAATGAAGGAGCCGGCGACGGCTCCGCGCGCCAGGCCGACGGCGCCGAGGGCCGTGCCCCGCGCATCGGCGGCCTCGAACAGCGGCTCGGCCTCTCCGGCGCGGGTGGTGGCGGCGTAGTGGAACTCGTGGCCGCGAAAGGCCCCGCCGCGCGGCCCCAGCGGGCAGTCGCGCGCGAGGCGGAGCGCGCGGTAGCCAAGATGCAGGCGGGGCGCCGCGAAGGAGGTCTCGAGCGGCAGCAACTCGGCCATTTGGTGGGCAATGCCCGCGCCATCGACGAGCCCTTCACCAAGCGCCATATAGCCGCCGCACTCGCCGTAAAGGAAGGCGCCGCGCGCCGCCGCCGCCCGCAGGCCATCCATGAAGCCCTCGCTCGCGGCGAGCCGGCCCGCGTGCAGCTCCGGGTAGCCACCCGGGAGATAGACCGCGTCCGCGTCCGCCGCCGGCCCTTCGCCCGAGAGCGGCGAGAAGAAGGAGAGCGCCGCCCCGGCCCGCCGCCAGCCCTCGAGGGTGGCCTCGTAGATGAAGGCGAAGGCCACGTCGCGGGCGACCGCGATGTGCTGGCCCAGGGGCGGGACTGGCGGGCTTGCCGCGCTCTCAGCCGTGCGGGCCGGCCGCGCCAGGGTGCTGAGCGCGTCCAGGTCGAGGTGGCGGGCCAGGTGATCGGCGGCGCCGTCGAGGAACCGGTCGAGCCCGTCCCGCTCGGCCGCCTGGACCAGCCCGAGATGGCGCTCGGGCAGAGCGAAGGATTCGTCGCGCGGGACGCAGCCGAGCACGGCGACCTCCGGCACTGTAGCCCGGGCCGCTTCGCGCAGGGTGCGGGCATGGCTCTCGCCGCCGACCCTGTTGAACACGACGCCCGCGACCGCCACGCCCTCTCTGTGGCGGGCGAAACCGGCCAGGGTCGCGGCGGCGGAGGCGGCCTGCCCGCGCACGTCCACCACCAGCACTACCGCCCAGCCCGTGCGGGCGGCGAGATCGGCGGTCGAGCCGTCACCCGCCGGCCCAATTCCCGCGGCCAGGCCCGCCCCGTCGAAGAGGCCCATCACCCCCTCGCCGACGATCAGCTCGGCGCCGTCGGCCAGCCCGCCGATCAGCCGGTCGAGCGTGGCCGGCCGCATGGCCCAGCCGTCGAGGTTGATGCAAGGCCGTCCGCTGGCCGCCGTGTGGAAGGCGGGATCGATGTAGTCGGGGCCCACCTTGGCCGAGGCGACGGCCACGCCCGCGCGGACCAGCGCCCGCAGGAGCGCCAGGGTGACGACGGTCTTGCCGCTGCCCGAGGACGGAGCTGCGATGAGCACGCCGGGTGTCACGGTGAAGGCGCCTCCCCCACGCGGCGTCAGAGGTATGACCGAAGCCGCTCGGCCAGCTCCTCGGGTAGGGTATCGTACGGAAAGTGCGCGAGGTAGCGGCCGTCCACGCCCATCAGGTAGATGAGCGAGGTGTGATCGACCAGGTAGGATTCGAGCTTCTCCTCGTCCGTCGCCGCGCGGGCGCTGTAGACGTGGTAGGCCTTGGCGACCTCGTCGACCGCCGCCTCGTCGCCCGTGAGCGCCACCAGCCGCGGGTGGAAGTTGGCGGCGTACGCCTTCATCACCTCGACCGTGTCGCGCGCCGGGTCGATGGTGATGAAGATCGGCCGGATCAGGTTGCTCGCCTCGCCGAGCAGGGCGAGCGCCTCGCTCATATCGATAAGTGCGATGGCGCAGACATCGGGGCAGTTGGTATAGCCGAAATAAATCAGCATGAGCTGCCCGCGATACACCGAATCCGAGCGTAGCTCCCCGGTTTGGTCGATGAGCCTGAAGGGGCCGCCGATAATGGGGGTGCCGCTCTGATTCGGGATACCCCAGATCGAATCGCGGACCGATGGGGGCGCCGTCACGATGTGGTAGATGCCGACGCCGAGCCAGGCGGCGACGGCGACGATAGCCACCGCGATCGCGGTCTTTCGCCGTGGCAGGACAGTCATCGGGCGCCGACCGGGCGGCCTATTCCTCGTCCGTCTCGACGACCTTGGCGTAGCCGCGCGAGTTCATGCACATGCGGTAGAGGTCGTTGCGGCTGTTGGATCCCGCCTGGCCGCCACCGGAGCCGAGAATATTGGCGGGGCCTGGGTTTCCGGACAGGAAGCCATAGTCGTTCGACTCGCGCAGGCAGCCCCTCTGGTCGAGCGTGGATTGGTACTGGCTCGAGCCATCCTTGCTCCACATACCCGTGGGGCCCTCGCAACCCGCGAGGGCGAGGGCGGTAACCGCGATCAGGCCAGCCACCTTGAGATTCGCCATGCCGTCCGTCCTTACGTCCTTGTTTCGAGGGTTATATAGGCTACTCGCGCGCCCGGCGCCATGTTTCCGGTTCATTCCCCGTCGCCGCCCGCCCGGGCGTCCAGGGGACCCGGCACGAGCTGGCGGCCGTCGAGCGCGCCCAGCCAGTCGAGGCCGGCGCGCAGGCGTACCACCTCGCCCACCACGAACAGCGCCGGGGGCTCGATCCCCGCCCCCGCCGCATCGGCCTCCGCGCGCGCCAGGGTGGTCTCGAGCACGCGCTGTCCGGGCGTGGCCGCCTGGCTGACGAGGGCCGCCGGCTCGTCCGCGTCGCGCCCGGCCTCGATCAGGTGCCGGGCGATATCGCCGAGGCGTTTGAGCGGCATGTAAAAGACGAGGACAGGCGCGCCGCGCGCGAGCCCCACCCAGTCCAGGGCGCCTTCGGCCAGATGCCCGGTGACGAGGGTGACGGCTGAATTGGTCTCGCGGTGGGTGAGGGGGATGCCGGCGTAGGCGAGCGCGCCGATGCCGGCCGAGATACCCGGCACCACTCGGAACGGCACGCCCGCGCGCACTAGCGCCAGTGCCTCCTCGCCGCCGCGGCCGAAGACGAAGGGATCGCCACCCTTGAGGCGCAGCACGCGCTTCCCCTCGCGACCGAGGCTTACCAACCGGGCGGAGATGTCGGGCTGGCGCGGCGAGGGCCGCCCGCCGCGCTTGCCGGCGAAGATCCGCTCGGTCCCGGGCCGGGCCAGCGCGAGGACACGCTCGTCCACCAGCGCGTCGTGGACGACGACATCGGCATGCCCCAAGGCATGGGCGGCGTGGAGCGTAAGGAGCCCGGGGTCGCCCGGCCCCGCGCCCACCAGCCAGACCCAGCCGGGCTGGAACTCGGGATATTCGATCGGCGGCATTTTCACGCGGCGGATCATATACGCGCCCGGCCCCCCGGCCCAGTATCATGCGGCGCGACCGGCTGGCCATTGTGGTGGGCAGGGGGATAAGATTGGCCATGGCACGCAAACCGGAGGCGCCCCTGCGCCGGGGCTGGACGACGGGCGCCTGCGCGACGGCGGCGGCCCGCGCCGCGTACGAGGCCCTCCTGACTGGGCGCTTCCCCGATTCGGTGACCATCGGCCTGCCGGGCGGTGCGACGCCGAGCTTCAGCCTGGCCGAGGCGGAGGTCGGGGACGGATGCGCGCGCGCGGCCGTGTGCAAGGACGCGGGCGACGATCCGGACGTGACCCACGGCGCCCTCGTGGTGGCAAGCGTGGCACCCGGCGCTCCCGGCATGGGCGTCAGCTTCCGCGCGGGCGCGGGCGTGGGCACCGTGACGCGCCCCGGCCTGGCGCTGGCCGTGGGTGAGCCGGCGATCAATCACGGCCCCCGGCGCATGATGCGCGAAGCCATCGCCGCCTACGCCCAAAGCCGGGGTGCGAGCGGCGATGTCGAGGTCACGGTCTCTATTCCCGGTGGCGAGGCACTGGCCAGGCGTACCACCAACGCCCGCCTCGGCATCGAGGGCGGCCTCTCGGTGCTCGGCACCACGGGCGTGGTGGTGCCCTATTCCTGCGCCTCCTGGATCCACTCGATCCACAGGGGCATCGACGTCGCCAGGGCGGCGGGGCTCACCCATCTCGCGACCTCGACCGGGCGCACCTCGGAGGCGGCGGTAAAGGCGTTCTATGGGCTCGAGGAGACGGCGCTCATCGACATGGGCGATTTCGTCGGGGGCACCCTCAAATACCTGCGCCGTCATCCCGTGCCCCGGCTTACCATCGCCGGTGGTTTCGCCAAGCTCTCCAAGCTCGCGGCGGGGCACCTCGACCTCCATTCGGGCCGCTCGCGGGTCGAGGTGGCGGGACTCGCGGACCTGATGGCGGCGCTCGACGCGGGGGCGGAACTGGTGGACGAGGCCCGGCGGGCGCGGAGCGCCGGCCAGGTCCTGGCGCTCGCCCAGGATTCCGGGCTCGACCTCGCCGATCTCGTCGCCCGGCGGGCGCGGGAAGTGGCCCTCGCGACCCTCGCCGGCAAGACGGCCGTCGAGGTGGTGATCTTCGACCGGTCCGGCGCCCCGGTGGGCCGGGCCGGGTTCTGACTGGCCGTGCCGGCGCATCCTGGCCGGCGGCCGCGGCTCCTGATTCTCGGCGGCACGGCCGAGGCGGCGACGCTCGCGCGCGCGGCGGGGAATCGCTTCGGCGCCGGGATCGAGGTCATCAGCTCCCTGGCCGGGCGCACTGCGCGCCCCGCCGCTCTCGAGGGGCAGGTCAGGACCGGCGGCTTCGGCGGCGCGGACGGCCTCACCGCCTATCTGCGCGCGGTGGGGATCGGCGTCCTGGTCGATGCCACCCATCCCTTCGCGGCCCAAATATCCAGCCATGCCCGCCTGGCCTGCGAGGCCGCCGGGGTCCCGCGCCTCGTCCTGTGGCGCCCCGAATGGGTCGAGCGGCCGGGCGACCGCTGGATCGCGGTCCCCGATCTTGCCGGTGCGCGCGCGGCGCTGCCGGGCCTCGGCCGGCGCGCTTTCCTGACCGTCGGCATGAAGGAGCTCGACACCTTCGCCGACATGCCCGAGGTCTGGTTCCTCGTCCGCCTGATCGAGCCGCCGGCACGGGACCTGCCACTCGCCCGCCATGCGGTCATCCACGGCCGGGGCCCGTTCCGGCTTGCGGCGGAGCGGGCGCTGCTCGCCGAGCACCGTATCGACGTGCTGGTGACGAAGGCGAGTGGCGGGGCGGCCACCGAGGCCAAGCTCGCGGCCGCGCGCGCGGCGGAATTGCCGGTGATCGTGGTGCGCCGGCCCCCGCCCGAGCCTGGCCCGCGCGCCGCCGGCCCCGCCGCGGCGGTGTCCTGGCTCGAGGATTGGTTCGCGGGCCTTGACAGAGTGGGCGGCGGCCGGCCGTAATCGGCCTTTCCTCGGGAAGGGGGGACCCTTGCGCCCACGCATCGCTTTTCTGGCCGTTCTGATTCCGCTCCTGTTTTCGCTCGTGGCGGCGGCGGCGACGATCGAGCTCCTGGGCGATTACCCCCTCATCTACAACGCGAACATCGGCGATTACGACGCCGTGCGGCGGAACATCAATCGCGGCGCCAAGGTCAACAGGCTCCACCCCGACGGCACCACGGCGCTGGTCGAGGCCGGCAAGGGCGGCTATGCGGACGTCATCACGCTGCTCCTCAAGCACAAGGCCTGGACGGAGTACAAGGACGAGGACGGGAAGACCGCCCTCATCTACGCGGCCGAGCGCGGCCATGCGAAGGCGGTCTACGAGCTCATCAAAGGCCAGGCGGATATCGAAGCCTACGACAAGCAGGGCCTGACCCCGCTCATCGTCGCCGCGCGCAACAACAATCCGGACGTGATCAGGCTCCTGATCGGCGCGGGTGTCGATGTCAACCGGTCCGACTTCGCCCGGCATCCGCGCCCTCGAGTGGGCCGAGCGAAGCCGTGCCGAGGAAATCATGGATATTCTGCGCGCGGTCGGCGCGCGCTAGAGCGGCTCATACCACCGCGGCTTGGTATCAATCCTTCCCGCCGCGCACGCGCGGGCGCAGCACATGGTGGTGGCCGGGCGCGTAGAGGCGGCTATCCTCGAATTCCGCCCGCATCCAGGACCCGGCCGACGAGGATGAGGGCGGTGCGCGTGATGCCCGCCGCCTTCACCTTGGCCCGGATGTCGGCCAGGGTGCCGCGGATGATGGCCTCGTCGGGCCAGCTCACCCTGTGGGCCACGACCGCCGGGCAATCGGCGCCGTAGCGCGGCGTCAGGGTCGCGACCACGCGCGCGAGGTTGTTGACCGAGAGGTGGATGGCGAGGGTGGCGCCGCTCGCCCCCAGGGTCTCGAGGTCCTCGCCCTCGGGCATGGCCGAGGCGCGGACGGCCGTGCGCGTCAGGATCACGGTCTGGCTCACGCCCGGCAGGGTCAGCTCGGCCCCGAGGGCCGCCGCCACCGCCGCGTAGGCCGATACGCCGGGCGTCACGTCATAGGGGATGCCGCGCGCGTCGAGGCGGCGCATCTGCTCGGCGATGGCGCCGTAGAGCGACGGGTCGCCCGAATGGAGCCGCGCCACGTCCCGCCCCGCCGCGTGGGCGGCGGCCATCTCGGCCTCGATCTCGTCGAGGTTGAGGGGGGCGGTATCGACGATGCGCGCATCCGCCCGGGCCTCGGCCAGGATGTCGGGCGGCACCAGTGAGCCGGCATAGAGAACGACGGCCGAGCGGCGCACGATGCCGAGGCCGCGGACGGTGATCAGGTCGGCCGCGCCCGGCCCGGCGCCCACGAAATGGACGGTCACGGCGGGGTCCCTGTCGCGGCGGCCTTGGCGGCGTAGCCGCGCGGCGTATAGACCCATTCGCGTCCGCCCCGGCGGATGGCGCGGGTCTGGCTGCTGCCGATGATGAGGATCGTCAGCATGTCGATTCGGCCGGGGTCGAGCGCCGACAGGGGCACGACCTCGACCGCCTCCGCCGCGCGGCCCAGGTCGCGGGCGACGACCACGGGGGTATCGGCCGGGCGCTTGAGCGCGAGGATGGCCAGGGCCCGGCGCAGCGGCTCGCGCCGGGCGCGCGAGGCGGGGTTGTAGAGGGCCGTCACGAAGTCGCCGGCCGCCGCCGCCTCCAGGCGGCGCTCGATCTCCGCCATCGGCGTCAACAGGTCGCTCAGCGAGATGGCGCAGAAATCATGGCCCAGCGGAGCGCCGGCCCGGGCCGCGGCGGCCTGCATGGCCGAGATGCCGGGGCATATCGCAATTGCGACCCGGTTCCAGTCGGCCCGGTCCTCCCGGTCGAGGAGCTCGAAGACGAGGGTCGCCAGGGCGTAGATGCCGGCGTCGCCGGAGGCGACGAGCGCCACCTCCCGACCCTCGGCCGCGAGGTCGAGTGCCTTCCGCGCCCGCTCTTCCTCCGCCCCGAGGTCCGATTGGTACAGCACCTTGCCCCGAATGGCGTCGCCCAGGAGGTCGAGGTAGAGGCCGTAGCCGACCACATCCGAGGCGCTCCCGACCGCGCGGCTGGCCTCGGGGCTGCGCCATCCGGCCTGGCCCGGGCCGATGCCGGCCACGCGCAGGCTCCCCCGGGCGCGGCCAATCCCGGCCGCCTGAAGCGGTTGCGGCGCCCGCGCCACGGCACAGGTGGCGCGCCGCGACTTGGCCTTGGGCACGATGAGCACCCCGTCCGGTCCGGCGGCGGCGAGCGCCGCCCCCTCCGCCACACCGTGGCACCCCGTCTCGCGATAGACCAGCTCAGAGGGGCTCGCGAGGCGCGGCGCCTCGGCCTCGAGCCGCGCCGCATCGAAGAAGCGCGCCGGGACGGCGAATGCCCGGGCGACGGCGTGGACGGCCGCCTCGTCGGCCTTGAGGTCGATGGAGGTGACGGCGGCCACCGCGCCTTCGGCGAGGCCGTGCGCGGCGAGGGTCGCGCGCGTGAGCGCGATCAGCTCGCCCGGGTCCGTGCCGCGCTCGCAGCCGACGCCGAGGGCGAGTGTCGGCGGATGCAGGATCAGCGCATCCGTTGGCGCTTCGACCGCTTCGTCCGTCACCCGGATCGCAAGATCGCCCCCATCGGCGAAGGGCGCGCGCGAATCCCGCAGCCAGCCGGCGAGTCCCGCCGGGTCCAGGAGCCCGACCGGCTCACCCGCGAGGAGGGCGGCCGTGACCGCCCCGGCCATCGACCGATTGGCGACGCGCCAGCCGGCCGGCGGCTCGTCGAGTGCGAGGCCGAGCCGCAGGTCGCCGGCCGTGGTCACGGCGGCCACGCCCCCCGTCGCGGCCGCGATGCGGCGGGCGAGCGCGTTGGCCCCGTGATGCCCGCCCAGGAGCGGCACGGCCGCGCTGCCGTCTTCCGCCACCGCCACCACGGGCGCTTCCCCGGCCTTGTCGCGGAGGTGGGGGGCGAGCGCGCGGATGAGGATCCCGGCGGCGCAGAGGCCGACGATGGGGACGCGGCCAGTGAACAGGCGCCCGAGATGGGCTGCCGTATCCTCGAAGAGGTGGTCGGCGCCCTCGATGCGGCGCGCGAAGCCGTGAATCTCGGCACCGGGCAGGCACGCCCGCAGGCGCTCGGCGAGCGCGAGACCGCCCCGCCCGAGCACGACGATCGCCGCGCCCTCGGGCGCCGCCGGGTCCGGCCCTACTGCCACGCGTCCCCCCTGCGGTGGACGAGGATCATCGAGAAATAGGGCACCGAGGCGGGCTCGACCCGGTCGAGCGGCAGGATGGATTGGTCGGGCAGGGTGCCGTGAGCGATGTAGCGGGCGCGGCCCGAGAGACCGAGCCGGTCGAGCACGCCGCGCACCTTGGCGAAGTGGCGGCCGAGCTTGATGATAGCGGCCGCCTCCGTCGATTGGAGGCGCGCGGCGAGCTCGGCTTCATCGAGGGGGGCGGGGATCACGGTGAGCACGTCGTTGCGCGCGGCCAGCGGCGCGCCCAGGGCCGCGGCGCAGGCGGTCAGGGAGGAGACGCCGGGGACCACCGTCACCGGGTGGCGCTCGGCCAGCCGGCCGAAGAGGTACATGAAGGAGCCGTAGAAGAACGGGTCGCCCTGGCACAGGACGGCGACGTCGCGACCGGCCGCGATCTCTTCCCCGATCGCGCGCGCCGCCTCGTCGTAGACCGTCTGGGCGGGAAAGCGCGCGACCTCGAGCGGCATGCGGATGGCGATCTCCCGGGCGCCGCCCGCGAGGTGCTGGGCGACGATGGCCCGGGCCATGCTGTCGCCCACCTCGGGCGCCGGGTAGGCGATGACGGGGCAGGCGCGCAAGAGGCGCAGGGCCTTGAGGGTGATCAGCTCGGGATCGCCCGGCCCCACGCCGAGCCCGTAGACCGTGCCGCCCTCAGCCATCGCGCGCGAAGGGCTTGGTGGCGGTGAGCTGGGTCACGGTCTGCAAGGGCCGCCAGCCGGTGAGCGTGCCGATGGCCGCCGTCCGCGCCACCGAGATCCGAATCATGGCGCCGCCAGTCGCATCCTTGAGGGCGAGGAGGGCCGCCTCGCCCTCGGCCGTCACCGCGTTGGCGACCAGGCGACCACCCGGCCGCAGGGCGACCCAGCAGCGCTCCCCGATGCCGGGCGCCGAGAGGCCGCCGCCGATGAAAACGGCATCGGGCGCGTCGAGCTCCACGAGCGCGCCCGGCGCCTCGCCCACGATAACCGAGAGGCCGGGCACGCCGAGACTCGCGGCATTGCGCGCGATCCGCGCGGCCCGCGCCTCGTGGTGCTCGATGGCGACGGCGCTCGCGCCCCTTGCCGCGCGCATCCATTCGATGGCGATCGAGCCGGCCCCCGCCCCCACGTCCCATAAATACTGGCCGGGGAGCGGCACGAGTGCCGCGAGGGTCACGGCGCGGACCTCGCGCTTGGTGATCTGGCCGTCGTGCTCGTACGCCTCGTCCGGCAGGCCTGGGACCGTGGGCAGGACGCGCGCATCCGGCCCGGCGCGGCAGGTGATGGCGATGGTGTTGAGGTCCGCCGTTCGCCGCTCGCCCCAGCTCTCCGCCGTGCCCTCGAAGCGGCTCTCCTCCGGCCCGCCCAGGCGCTCGAACACGGTCATCCCGCTGCCGCCGTAGCCGAGGGCGGTGAGCCTCTCGGCCACCCGGCGCGGCGTATCGCCGTCCTCGCTCAGCACCAGCAGCCGGGCGTCGGGTGCCAGGTGCGGGTTGAGGAGGTCGAGCGGCCGGCCGTGCAGGGTCAGCGGCGCGACCTCGGCCAGGGGCCACCCGAGCCGCGCGCAGACGAGGGAGAAGGCGCCCGGCACGGGCAGGATCGTGATCTCCTCGATACCGAACCTGCGGGCGAGGGTGACGCCGATGCCGAAGAACATGGGATCGCCCGTCGCCAGCACCGTGACGCGCCGGCCGCGCCGCGCGGCGATCTCATCGATGGTCTTGGAGAGTGGCGATTCCCAGATCAGGGACTCGACCGAAGCGCGGGCGCCGGCAAGCGCCAGGTGCCGGGTCCCGCCCACCAGGACCTCGGCCGTATCGACGAGGGCGCGGGCGGCGGGGGCGATGGCGTCGAGCCCGTCCTCGCCGATTCCGACGACCGACAGCCAGCGGCTCATCCCTCGCCCCCCGCGAGCGCGTTGACGGCCGCCGCCGCCATGGCGCTGCCGCCGCGCCGGCCGCGCAGGGTGACGTAGGGGATGCCGCCCGCTTCGGCGATCAGCGCCTCCTTGGCCTCGGCCGCACCGATGAAGCCGACGGGGAAGCCCAGGATCACGGCCGGCCGCGGCGCGCCCAGGGCCAGGATTTCGAGCAGGCGGAAGAGCGCGGTGGGCGCGTTGCCGATGGCCACCACGGCACCCTCGAGCCGGGGCCACCAGAGGTCCACGGCGGCGGCCGAGCGCGTGGTGCCGCTCGATTCCGCGCACGCATCGGCCTCTGGCGCGCCGAGGCGGCAGACGACGTCGTTCCCGGCCGGCAGACGGCGGCGGATGATGCCGTGGGCGACCATCTCCGCGTCCACCAGCACGGGGGCGCCGCGGGCGAGAGCCGCGCGCCCCGCCTCTCCCGCCCCTTCGGACCAGGCGAGGTCGCCAACCAGGTCCGGCATGCCCGAGGCATGGACGAGGCGCACGGCGAGCGACTCGATATCGGCCGGAATGTTGGCAAGGTCGGCCTCGGCACGGATGGCGGCGAAGGAACGCCGGTAGATCTCCTCCGGGTCCCGCAGGTAGCCAGTCATCTATCCGTCGCCGCCCGATTTATCGAGGGTCACCGGGCCGAGCGGGTGGTCGGCATGGGGATAGGGGTGGTGGTGATGGTCGTGTTGATGCCCGTGGCCGTGGTCATGCGCGTGCCCGCGCTCGTGGTCGTGTTCGTGCGGCGTGGCCGTGCCGACGCCGATGCCCTCGGAATGGTGGTGGTGGCTTTCCTGGGCGAGGCCGACCTCGGCCTCGAAGCCGAGCACCTGTTCGCGGTACTTGCAGAGCTGGCAGTTCATGTTGTTGGCGCCCTCGAGGATCTCGCCCAGCCGCTCCTCGAACGTGTCGAGGACCAGCGGGTGGTCGTTGAGGTAGGGCGCCTTGACGAACTCTATATCGGGGTGGCGCGCCGCCACGGCGTCGGTGTGGTCGTAGATGCGGTTCACCAGGATGCCGGTGAAGAGGAAATAGGGGAAGACGACGATGCGCGGGAAGCCGAGCCGCACCACGTGCTCGAGCGCCGGGTCGACGAGCGGGAAGGTGACGCCCGAATAGGCCGTCTCGGCCCAGCCGAAGCCCATGCCCTCCCACAGCATGCGGGTGATCTTGGCGACGTTCGAATTGGCGTCGGGGTCCGAGGCACCGCGCCCCACCACGACGAGGAGGGTGTCGTGGCGCGGAACCGGCCCGGAGGTGGCGTCGGCCGCGGCGACCGCTTCGGCGACGCGGTCACCCGCCGCCCGCATCATCTTGGGGTCGATGCCGAGCTCGCGCCCATAGTTGATCTCCAGCCCCGCGTGCTGGGCCATGTAGGTATTGAGGACCGAGGGGATGTCGTTCTTGGCGTGCCCGGCGGCGAACAGCATGCCGGGGATGGCGAGGACGCGCGTCGCCCCCCGGGCGCGCAGCTTGTCGAGCCCATCGCGGATGATGGGGGTGGCGAACTCGAGGTAGCCGTGCTCGACATCGTAGCCTTCGAGGCGGGCATCCATGAGCTTGGCGACATGGCCGAACTCGCGCACCGCACCCGGGTCCCGGCTGCCATGGCCGCAGAGCATGACGGCGGTACTGCCCATCCTCAGTTTCTCCTTGAGCTCGATATTGGACGGGCCGCCATGCGGCCGGCACGCGGTAGGGGGCGATTGACGGCCCCGGCGGCTGTCCCCATGCTCGCCCGATGTCGCCGATAGACTGGGCCGCCGGGCCGGAGCCGGCGCTTGTGCTGCTGGTGGCGCTCGTCCTCGATGGGCTGCTGCCGGACCGCTTCGGGCCCGTGCCCCATCCCGTGCGTCTGATCGGCGCGGCCGTCGCCTGGGCCGACCGCCGCCTCAACCGCGCGCGGCGGTCCGAGGCCGCGCTCATCATCCGCGGCGCCCTCGTTGTCGTGGCGCTGAGCGCGCTCGCCCTCGCCGCCGGCTGGGCGCTCGAGCGGGTCGCGCGCGATCTGCCCTACGGCTGGGTGGTCGAGCTTGGCCTGGTCGCCGTCTTCCTCGCCCAGCGCAGCCTCTTCGATCATGTGGCCGCGGTGGCGCGCCCGCTCGCGCGCCGCGACCTCGCGGCCGCCCGCGCGGCCGTGGCCCATGTGGTGGGGCGCGACCCGGAGTCGCTCGACGCCCACGGGGTCGCCCGGGCGGCGATCGAGAGCCTGGCCGAGAATTTCGCCGACGCGGTGGTCGCCCCCGTGTTCTGGTATCTCCTCCTCGGCCTGCCGGGCCTTCTCCTCTCGAAGACGGTCAACACCCTCGACAGCATGATCGGGCACCGCGACCCACGGTACGCGAGCTTCGGCATGACGGCGGCCCGTCTCGACGACGCCCTCAACTACATCCCGGCGCGCCTGGCGGGCGCCATCCTGGCCCTGGCCGCCATCTTCGCGCCCACTGCCAACCCGGCCCGCGCCGTCCGCACCATGGTGCGCGACGCCGGCAAGCACCGCTCCCTCAACGCCGGCTGGCCCGAGGGCGCGACCGCCGGCGCGCTCGGCCTGGCGATCGCCGGGCCGCGGCGCTATGGGGACCGCACCGTCGACGACCCCTGGATCGGTGACGGCATAGCCCGGGCCGAGGCACGCGACGTGCGCCGCGCACTTTACCTCTACGCCGTCGCCTGTCTCTTGAATGGCCTGCTGGTGGGCGCGTTCGTCCTTGCCGGCCGGCTGCCATAGAGCGATCCCAGTTTGTTTGGAATCGCTCCAGGCCGCAAGGCGGCCCGCCGGTCGTCCGGCGCGCCCGCGCAGGCGCGGACCGTTCGGTCCGCTGCCACGAGCGACAAAAAGGTTAGAGTGGGTCAAATCAATCTTGACCCGCTCTAGGGGCTCAGCGCGCACGGGCGATCTCCCACAGCCGGTCGAGGGGGAGGGCGGCCGAGAGATGGTCGGCGAGCCGGTCGAGCGTCTCCTCGACCTTGTGCTCGTAGTCGAAGCCGCGCGCCCGTCCGGCGCGAAGGCGGGCGAGGAAGGCGTGGCGGAAGCCATCCGCCGCGAAGAGGCCGTGGAGGTAGCAGCCCTCGATCCGCCCGCAGGCCGAGCGCGCGCCCTCGGCCCTCCCCGGCGCAAGGCGCAGCATGGGGCGGGCGCGGTCGGGGCCGTCCGTCCGCCCCATGTGCATCTCGTACCCCGCGACGGCCTCGCCCGTGGCGAGGTCCACGCCGTCCGCCTCGCGCAGGGTCTTCGTGGGCGCCAGCACGGTCTCCACGTCGAGGAGGCCGAGGCCCGGCGTCTCGCCGGCCGGCCCCTCGATCCCATCCGGGTCGGCGACGCGCCGGCCGAGCATCTGATAGCCCGCGCACAGGCCCACCACCAGGCCGCCGCGCCTTACGTGGGCGTGGATATCCGTGTCCCAGCCCTGGGCGCGGACGAATTCGAGGTCCGCCCGCGTCGCCTTGGAGCCGGGCAGCAGGATCGCGTCGGCGTCGCCCGGCAGGGCCCGGCCCGGCTCGACCATGTCGATGGTCACGTCGGGCTCCGCCGCCAGCGGGTCGAGGTCGTCGAAATTGGCGATGCGCCGCAGGCGCGGCACGGCGATACGGATGGCGCCGGCGGCGCCGGGATCGGACGCCGGGTGGTCGAGGGCGACGGCATCCTCGGCCGGCAGGTGGCGCGCACCCTCGAACCAGGGCACGATGCCGAGGCAGTCGAGTCCGGTGCGCTCGCGAATGATGTCTATCGCACCGTCGAACAGGCTCGCGTCGCCGCGGAACTTGTTGATGACGTAGCCTTTCAGACGCGCCCGCTCGCCCGCATCGAGGAGGGCGTGGGTGCCGATGATGCTGGCGATCGCGCCGCCCCGGTCGATGTCGGCGACCAGGATCACCGGCACGTCGGCGGCCTCGGCAAAGCCCATGTTGGCGATATCGCCCTGGCGCAGGTTGATCTCGGCGGGGCTGCCCGCCCCTTCGGCCAGGATCAGGTCCGCCTCGGCCGCGAGGCGCCCGAAGCTCTCCAGCACGCCCATCATCAGGCCGGGCCGCAGCCCGGCATAGTCGCGCGCCCGCGCCACTCCGGCGACCCGGCCCTGGATGATGATCTGGGCGCCGGTCTCGGTCTGGGGCTTCAGGAGGACCGGGTTCATGTCGGCCGAAGGCGCCACGCCGCAGGCTCGGGCCTGCAGCGCCTGGGCGCGCCCGATCTCGCCCCCTTCGCGGGTGACGGCGGCGTTGTTGGACATGTTCTGCGGCTTGAAGGGGCGCACGCGGAGCCCGCGCCGGGCATAGGCCCGCGCGAGCCCCGCCACCAGCAGCGACTTGCCGGCGTCCGAGCCCGTGCCCTGGACCATCAAGGCCGGCACCCGTCCTCCCCGCCCGCCGCCCAGTTCGCTAATCGACGACAAGGGCCGCCCGCAGCGCATCGGCGTCGGGGTTGGTGAAGGCCCGGTCCATGACGATGGCGCGCGTGTTGGCGCCGGCGTCGCCGTAATAGGCGCTGTTCCAGTCGCCGCGCTCGATGACCACGGCGCCCTCGAAGGCGCCGCCGCCGAAGAGGCCGCGGGTGCGCGAGAAGGCGGCGATGTCGCCGCCGAAGCTGGTGGTGGTCGACCCCTCGAGGCCCTGGCCCACCGGCCCGACCGCGATGCTCACATCGACGCCGAGCTTGACGTTGTTGTTGAGGACGGCGTTGAGGCCCGCGGTGGTCACGATGACGAAGATGACCTCGGCATCCTGGAATCCGATCTGGAGCCCGAAGCTGGCCGTCGCCATGGTGTAGAAGGCGGGATAGCTCCAGACCCCCTCCGCGTCCTGGGTCAAGAGAACGCCGCTGCCGCCCTCGGCGCCGAAGATGAAGCCGGCCTTGAGCAGGCTGGGGAAGATCAGCACGCCCTTGGCGTTCTTGGTCATGGCGCGCAGGCGGGTATAGTCGGGGCTGTCTAGGAGCCGCTGCGCGGTATATGCGGATGTGCTCACGAGCTCGCCCGGCGTACCCGAATCGGCGCGCGCGGCCGCCGTTGCCGCCAGCGCGATCGCGCCCGCGAGGACGAGGCCGGTCAGTGCGCGGAAAAATCTGGTCATGGCCCTGGTCTCCTTCGGCTGGTTACTAGAATTCGATGCCCGCCTGCGCCTTGACGCCCGATCGGAAGGGGTGCTTGACCATGGTCATTTCGGTGACCAGGTCGGCCATGTCGATCAGCTCGGGCTTGGCGTTGCGCCCGGTGACGACGACGTGGAGGTCGCGCGGCTTGGCGGCGAGCCCTTCCAGCACCTCGGCGAGCGGCAGGTAGCTGTAGCGCAGCACGATGTTGAGCTCGTCGAGGACCACCATCTGATAGCCCGGGTCGGCGATCATCTCCTTGGCCACCTCCCACGCCGCGCGGGCGGCGGCGATGTCGCGCCGCCGGTCCTGGGTGTCCCAGGTAAAGCCCTCCCCCATGGCCTTCATGGTGACCTGGTCGGGGAACTTCTCCAGGATATTGCGCTCGCCCGTCGCCCACGCGCCCTTGACGAACTGAACCACGCCCACGCGCATGCCGTTGCCGAGGGCGCGGACGGCGAGGCCGAAGGCGGCCGTCGACTTGCCCTTGCCCTTGCCCGTATGGACGATGAGGAGGCCACGCTCCTCCGTCTTGGTGGCGAGCATCTTGTCCCGCGCGGCCTTGCGCTTCGCCATCTTCTCGGCGTGGCGCTGGTTCAACTCTTCTTCGCTCATCTCGGGCTCGGTCATGTCACCACCTTACCATCCGGCGGCGGCCGCGTCGCCGCGCACGTTCACCGAGCCGCCCCCCGCGAGCGTGGCGAGCAGCCGGTGGGTGTCGTTCGCCCGGGGGCGCCACAGGCCGCGGGCCTGGGCCTCGAGCAGGCGCTCGCTCATTTCCTCGAGGGCCGCCGGGTTGTGCGCCTCGAGGAAGGCCCGCACCGTCTCGTCTTTCAGATAGGCCTCGAACACGGCGTCGAAATGGCGGTCGCCCACGGCCCGCGCCGTGGCGGCGAAGGCGAACAGGTAGTCGACCGTCGCCGCCATCTCGAAGGCGCCCTTGTAGCCGTGGCGCATGACGCCGGCGATCCATTTCGGGTTGACCACCCGGGCGCGCACGACGCGGCCGATCTCGTCCTCGAGGGCGCGGATGCGCGGGTTCTCGGGGTTCGAATGGTCGTTGTGCCAGACCGCCGGCTGGCGCCCGGAGATGTGGCGCACGGCCGCCGTGAGCCCACCCTCGAACTGGTAGTAGTCGTCGCTGTCGAGGAGGTCGTGCTCCCGGTTGTCCTGGTTGTGCACGACGGCCTCGACGGCGCCGAGCCGGGTCTCGAACAGGCGGTGCTCGGCCCTGCCCTCGGTCCCGGCGCCGTAGGCGTAGCCGCCCCAGGCGACGTAGGCCCGGGCGAGGTCGGCGTCGCCCGACCAGCCGCGCTCGTCGATCAGCGCCTGGAGCCCGGCGCCGTAAGCCCCCGGCTTCGAGCCGAAGACCCGGTGGCCGGCGCGCCGGGCCGCCTCGTCCGCGCCCAAGCCCTCGGCCCGGAAGGCCGCCCGGTCCAGCGCCACCCGCGCGGCGAGGGGGTTCACCTCGGGCGGCTCGTCGAGGTCCGCCACGGCGCGGACGGCTGAATCGAAGAGGTCGATGAGGCCGGGGAAGGCATCGCGGAAGAAGCCCGAGATGCGCAGGGTCACGTCCACCCTGGGGCGGTCGAGCACGCTCGCCGGCAGCACCTCGAAGCCCGTGACCCGGCGTGAGGCCTTGTCCCATGTGGGCCGCGCGCCGATCAGGGCCAGGGCCTGGGCGATGTCGTCGCCGCCCGTCCGCATGTTGCTCGTGCCCCAGGCCGAGAGGGCGAGGGCGCGTGGGAAGGCGCCGTGGCTCTGGGCGTGGGTCTCGACGAGCCGCGTCGCCGATTTCCAGCCCAGGAGCCAGGCCGCCGGCGTCGGCACCGTGCGGGTATCGACGGAGTAGAAGTTGCGCCCCGTTGGCAGCACGTCGGGCCGCCCCCGTGTCGGCGCGCCCGAGGGGCCGGGGGCCACGAACCGCCCGGCGAGCCCGTCGAGCACGGCCTGGATCTCCGCCGCGCCCGAGCGCGCCACCGCCGGCCGGATCACGCTCTCGAGGGAATCGAGCACCGCGCGCGTCCGGGGGAGCTCGCCGTCGCAGGCGGCACGCCCCGCGACGAGGTCGCGCGCGACCCCTTCGAGCCGCTCGACCGTATCGCCGTGGCTGCGCCAGACGGCGCCGTCGGCCAGCAGTGCCGGACGCGGCCCATCCCAGGGTGCCGCCATCTCGCAGTCGAGGGGGTCGAAGCCGAGGCCGAGATCGTCTGCGAGCGCCCGGATCAGGGACGCGTCCGCCGGGTCCGTCCCGCGCTGTATCCGCACGAGCGCCACCAGGAGGTCGTGGAGCAGGCCGCCCTCGGGCGAAGCGCCGAAGATGTGGAGGCCGTCGCGGATCTGCATTTCCTTGATTTCGCACAGGTAATTATCGAGCTTCTGGAGCGCCGCGCCCTCGCCGTCGCCCGCCTCGATGCCGCAGTCGCGGTCGAGGCCGATATGCTCGGAGAGCTCGAGGATCTGCTGGCTCAGAACCACAAGCCGCCGGGGGTCGAGGCCGGCGGCCTCGTAATACTCGTCGACGAGCTGCTCCAGGTCCTTCAAGGGGCCATAGCTCTCGGCTCGGGTGAGGGGCGGGGTCAGGTGGTCGAGGATGACGGCGGCCGACCGCCGCTTGGCCTGGGTGCCCTCGCCCGGGTCGTTGACGATGAAGGGATAGAGGTTCGGCACCGGGCCGAGGGCCGCTTCCGGATAGCATTCGGCGGAGAGCGCCAGCGCCTTGCCCGGCAGCCATTCGAGGTTGCCGTGCTTCCCCATGTGGAGGATCGCGTGGCAGGCGAAGGATTCCCGCAGCCAGGCATGGAAGGCGAAATAGCCGTGGGGCGGCACCAGGTCCGGGGAGTGGTAGCTCGCCTTGGGATCGATGTTGTAGCCGCGCGCGGGCTGGAGCCCGATGACGACCGCCCCGCAACGAAAGGCGGAGATGGCGAAGGCCTCGCAATCCACCGGGCCCGGGATGTAGAAGGGGTCGTCCTCGGGTGGCCCCCAGCGGTCCGTGACTTCCTGTTGGAGGGATCGGGGCAGGCGCGCGAAGAAGGCCGCGTAATCGGCGAGGCTCAGGGTCTCCGTCACCGCGCGGCCGGCGACGCCGGCGTTGGTCGGCCCCGCCGTGAGGCGGGCGATGAGCGCCGCGCCGTCGGCCGGCGGGCTCATCACCCCGTAGCCCGCCTGCCCGAGGGCCGCGAGCACCTTCACCACCGAGGCCGGCGTATCGAGCCCCACCCCGTTGCCGATGCGCCCGTCCCGGTTGGGGTAGTTCGCCAGCACCAGAGCCACGCGCCGCTCGGCCACCGGCGCCTGGGCGAGCCGGACCCAGGCCGCCGCCAGGGCGGCCACGAATGCGATGCGGTCCGGGACCGGCCGGTGGCCGACGATATCGGCCTCGGTCAGCGCGTCGCGGCGCTTGGCGTCCTTGAAGGAGACGGCGCGCGTCAGCACCCGCCCGTCCACCTCGGGCAGGGCCACGTTCATGGCGATGTCGCGCGACGACAGCCCGCGGGTGCCCGCGCGCCACACGGGCTCCGTCCCGCCCGAGAGCACCACCTGGAGCACCGGGCAGTCGCTCGCGCTGAACGGCGTCTGTGCCGCCACACCCGGGCGCGCGACGGCGAAGCCGGTAGCGTTCAACACCACCGTGGGCGGGGCGTCGGTCAGGAGCGCCGAGAGGGTGGCCGCCGCCACCGGGTCCTTGAGGCTGGTGACGTAGACCGGCAGGGCGTTGAGGCCATGGGCCGCGAGCGCCGCGATGAGGGCGTCGATGACGCCCGTATCCGCCGACTGGAAGAGCGCCCGGTAGAAGACGAGCGCGGCGACGGGCGCGTCCTCCCGCCATTCGGCGCGGAGGGACTGGAGGTCGGGGCGGTCGAGGCCCGGCCAATGGAGCCCGGCGCGCAACAGCGGCGCCGGCTCCCGCCATTCCGCCTCGCGCCCGATGAGCGTGGCGCCGTAGGCGAGGAAGTCGCGCGCGTTGCCGGCCCCGCCATGGACGCAATATTGCCACAGCCGGTGGCAGGCCTCGCGCGGGAGGGTGGAGAGCGACTGCAGCTCCTCGTCCGGCTGGTCGTCCCCCGGCAGGAGGGCGAGGGCGATGCCGTGCTCGGCCGCCACGGCGGCGATCTCGTCGATCCCATAGGGCCAGTAGCCGCGTCCGCCGAGGACGCGGACGACGACCAGCTTCGCCCGTGCGATCACCGATTCGACATGGATGTCGACCGAGAGGTTGTGGGCGAGGCTCATGAGGTTGGCGAGGCGCAGGCTCGGCGCCGCCTCGCCCAACCGCTCCGCGATCCCGCGCTGGGCCGCGGCGAGGCTGGCGATCTCCGTGTCGGCGGCGCTCAGGACCACGATCTCGCCCGGGCTCTGGCCGAGATCGACGGCCTCGCCGCCATCGGCGATGCCGCCCGGCTGCGCGCTCAGGAGGTGCATCGCCGGCGCTTCCCCTCAGGCGCTTGCGGCGGCGGCGCGCACGGCCGCCTCGATTCCGGGGCGGTCGATGCCCTTGAGGCCGATGACGACGAGCCGGCCTTCGCGATCCTCGTCCGCGCGCCAGGGCCGGTCGAAATGGTGCTGGACGCGCCCGCCCACGCCCTGGACCAGGAGGCGGAGCGCCTTCTCCGGCACCTCGATGAAGCCCTTGATGCGCAGGATGTCGTGATCGGCCGCGAGTGCCGCGAGGCGGGCGGCGAAGCCGGCCGCGTCGGGCACCGGGCCGAGCGCCATGGTGAAGCTGTCGAAATCGTCGTGGTCGTGGTCCTCGGGCGCGCCGTCATGGTGTGAGGGCCGACCCTCGAGGTCGTCCTCGGCCGCCGCCGAGAGACCGAGGAGCACCTCGTTCGACACTATGCCGTGGCTGGTGGCGAAGAGCTTGACCGCTGGCCGCAGGCTCCGGCGCAGGTCGTCCTCGACGCCGTCGCGCGCCGCGTCGCTCACCAGGTCGCACTTGTTGAGGACCACCAGGTCGGCGCACAGGAGCTGGTCCTCGAACACCTCCTCGAGCGGGTTGTCGTGGTCGAGCATGGGGTCGGCGCGGCGCTGGGCCTCGACCGCCTCGGGGTCGTCGGCGAAGCGGCCGTCGGCCACGGCGGCGGCGTCGATCACCGCGATCACGCCATCGACCGTGACCCGGCTCTTGACCTCGGGCCAGTTGAAGGCGCGGACCAGCGGCTTGGGCAAGGCGAGGCCCGAGGTCTCGATGACGATATGCTCGGGCGGCTCTTCCCGCTCCAGGAGGGCCTCGATGGTGGGCAGGAAATCGTCCGCCACGGTGCAGCAGATGCAGCCGTTGGCGAGCTCGATCACGCTGCCGTCGTCGCACCCGGGCACGCCGCAGCCCTCCAGGATATCGCGGTCGACGCCCAGATCGCCGAACTCGTTGATGACCAGGGCGATGCGCCTCCCGTTCGCGTTCTCGATCACGCGCCGGATCAGGCTCGTCTTCCCCGCGCCGAGGAAGCCGGTGATGATGGTGGTGGGGATCTTGCGCGCGAGTGTCATGGCTGGTCCTTCAAGATGAGCGGCAGGCCCGCCGCTACGAAGACGACACGCTCGGCGCGCGCCGCCATGGCCTGGTTGAGCTGTCCGGCCTGGTCGCGGAAGGCGCGGGCGAGCGCGCCCTCCGGCACGATGCCCATGCCGACTTCGTTCGAGACCAGGAGAACCGGCCCGCCGAGGCCGCCCAAGGCTTCGGTGAGGTCGGCCGCCGCCACCTCCGGGTCCCTACCGCAGGCAAGTAGGTTGGCTAGCCACAGCGTCAAGCAATCGACCAGGACCACGCGTCCGGGCCCAGCCTCCGCCCTCAGTGTGGTGGCGAGGGCGAGGGGCTCCTCGACCGTGGCCCAGCCGGCACCCCGGCGCGCCCGGTGCCGGGCGATGCGCGCGGTCATCTCGGCGTCTCCGGCCGTCGCGGTGGCGAGGTAGAGGCCTTCGCCGCCGGCGGCGATCGCACCTTCGACCAGGCCCTCGGCATAGCGGCTCTTGCCCGAGCCGGCGCCGCCCAGGACCAGGGTCACGGGCGGCAGCGCGATGTGCGCATGGGGCACTGTCGGTTGGCTGGGAAGCGAGGCGATCACAGGTATCCTCCGCCCGAGGACGTGTTCCACTCCGTGCCGGGGAGGTCTCCTGGCTCAGGCTAGCCGGCCGCGGCGCCTTCCCAGCCCGCCGGCCCCTCGGGGCCGGCCTGGCCAGTGGCATATACCGCGTCCTCGCCCTCTACAGTTGCGGGGGCAGCGCCGGAATGGCGGAGCGGGCACCTGCGCCCCCTCCGCGCCACCGGACTTCCCTGTCCTGGCACGCGCGCGGACCCTATCACGCGATGACGCTGGGAGCCAGCGCCGCGGCGGGGTGGTATGATGGTTCGGGGTTCCGGCGAGCGGGCACTCTGGGAATCCGCGTTTCGGCGGACCATTACTCCACATCGTGCAAAATGGGGCGAGGATCAATGGAAGCGATGGCTCCAAGCCTGAACCTACACGCTTACGATTCCTCGCCTATTACTCGGTAGTCATCTTTAGGGGACGAAACCAGTCGAGACTGGCCATTTCACCCCGCAGCGACGAAAAAGTAGACCGGCTTCTACACCCGTCAGGATTACCCCGAACTTCTGCGGCGCATCCGCTTCAAGGACCCCGAGTCCGGCAAGACGCGTTCAATGTGAGTAGGTCACAATTCCATCTTGGCTTTACACGTAGAAATTCATATCGACCGACCAATTCGGAGGCAATCGCGATGGCAACCTATGTGAGGCCTGAGCTTATTTCGCTGAAGAACCATCCCGAATTTAACGAGCGTTGGGTTCAGGAACGAATTGCGGAAGACCCTTCCATACTGCAATTGGGCGACATCATTTTGAAAGATAAAGAACGCCGACAACCTCAAGGGGGGAGGATGGATTTGCTATTTCAGGATGCAGAACAACCACGACGATACGAGGTTGAAATCCAACTCGGAAGCTCCAATGAATCACATATCATCCGTACGATCGAGTACTGGGATATCGAACGACGACGGTTCCCACAATATGACCACTGTGGGGTTATCGTCGCCGAGGACATTACGAGTCGATTCTTGAATGTTATCTCGCTTTTCAATGGCTTTGTGCCGATCATTGCCGTTCAAATGACGGCCTTCCAAATTGAAGAAAACGTGTCTCTGATTTTCACTAAAGTCGTCGATCAAATCACGTTGGGCCTGATCGAAGAAGATGAACTTGTAGTCGAAATTACAGATCGCCCATACTGGGAAAAACGCGCGACCGTCGAAACGTTAGAGCTTGTTGATCAATTATTGGAGATGATCGTTGATAGGTGCAGTCAGTCATTAGTACTGAACTATAATAAACACTACATTGGAATAGCTAGAAATGGTTCTCCTTTTAACTTTGTATCATTTATCACTAGTGTCCGGTTAATAGTCGAATAGATTCAATTGGTTAGCATGGGGGTGGATTGGTGTCGTGGTTTCTGGATTTGTAAGCAATTGAAGGAGCGGTGTTTTTTCGAAGACGGTGAGGCTGAGGACCTGGAGGATTGTGTAGAGGCTGGCGTTGATAGCCAAGCGCTTCTTGACGATGGCGATCAACACATAGACGGAGACGGCGATCCAGATCTGGGATTTGACGGCGTTCTCGGAGGTGCCGTAGAAGCGCTTGATGCGCAGGTGCTGCTTGATCCATTTGAAGAACAGCTCGACCTGCCAGCGGCATTTGTAGAGCTGGGCGATGGTCAGCGCCGGCAGGGTGAAGTTGTTGGTCAGGAAGGTGAAGGCCTTGCCGCTCTCGGGGTCGCGGTATCGGACGCGGCGGAGCCTGTCCGGGTAGTCGGTGGCGGTGTGCTGGCCGGCGGTGCGGATGGTCTGGTCGCAGCGCAGGCCGGTGGTCTTGTCGATTGCGCGGGACGCGATCCTGCGGAACTGGAACTTGGCCCGTGCCCGGACGACGAAGAAGGCGGCGCCCTGGCTCAGGCGATGGAGGCGGGCGAAATGGATGTATCCGCGGTCCAGGACGTAGAAGGCGCCGGGCTCGGGGACCAGCTCGTCGAGCACCCTCACGTCGTGCCATCGGCCGTCGCTGATATGGATGAAAGTTGGGATATTGCCGCGCAGATCCAAGAGGGTGTGGAGCTTGATGGCGGCCTTGGTGCGCTGGAACGGGGCCCAGGGGAAGACCGCGAGGCAGAGGTCGATGGTGGTCGAGTCGAGGGCATAGACGGTGTGGTCGAGCTCGAGGCCGAAGCTGTCTTGGGCATAGAGCGGCCGGGCGATGCGGATCAGCGCCTGGGCGAAGTCGGCATGGATGCGCCAGTCGCGCCTCTCGTTGGCGTCGGCCAAGGTGGCGCGGGCGACGCGCCCGCGGATGCCCATGTGGTAGAGCTTGGTGTGCTGGGCGCGCAGGCAGGCCTCGATGTCGCGCAGGCTCTCGCGATAGGTCAGCTGCGCGAAGGCCATGCACAGATACCGATCGAGGCAGGAGAAGCTTCGCAGCCTGCGATCGCCGCCGTAGCGGTGGACGCAACGGCGCAAGCTGTGCACGGGCAGATGGTCGATCACCTGGGCGAAAACGATCTTGCCTGCATACATGAGCCATGCTCCTGACCGGGAAGGCAGGAGCATGTCTGGCTTAACACCGGGAGTTCAAGTCGGTGACACGCGAATATCCCGAAAGAACGTTTAACCACAACCCACTAACCGGAAAACCGCCGCAGTTAACCGGACACTAGTGCAAATTCATAACTGCCGATTCGGATTTTGTCAGTCGGATTTACGGACAGAGGGTTCTTATTTCCTCCATCAGCAGGCGAGGTACACAAGATCATCTCGTCGGTTTGAGGTTCTGAAACTTCCGTCGCGTTCGAATCATCTACTCGGTTCACGAGTTTTCCCCTCGGTCCTCCATGCTCACGAATGAGAACTCCTTTGGATGCGAGGAGTCGACATTCCTGATTCACGGTTTGACGGCTAATGCCAATGCGTGCGGCGAGTTCGTCATCATCGAGATTTGACCGTCGTCTAAGCTCCGAGATAATCCGGTCAGCATTTGTCATCTTTTGGCCCTCTTCGAAATGATCTGCGAGAAAGGAAAGTTCGTGGACACCGACTGAAAAGCAATCGTCACCTCGGGCGGCGCGGCGGAAGGCACCGCGCCCGGCACGAGCTATCGCGGCACTATGCGCGAAACCGCGGGATGAGCTCTCGCCCGACGGCGCGCACCATCGCCTTCTTGTCGATGATCGTATAGGTGGTCATCGAGACGGTCTTGGTGCCGAGGCTGCCAAGCTCCTCGATGCGCGCTTGGAGGGCTTCGGGGGTTCCGGCGAGATGGAAAAAGTCGATGAGACGTTGGCTGACGGCGGCGCAATGGGGTGCGTCGAGCTGCTCGGCCAACTCGGGGATGAGGGCATCGGCGAAGCGCTGGGAATCCGCCGCGATGGCGTCCGCGCCACCGGGTTGCTCGCGGTCGAGATCGGCGCGAAGCTCCCTGACGTCGGGGTCGTCGCGCGCGAGCAGCTTGTGCAGGTCCGCGTAGGTGCCGGGAAAGGCGGAGAGCTCGCGGCGGGCCGCTTCCTTCGAGTCGGTGATGTAGACCATCGCACGGGTCCAGATGTCGATCGAATCCGGGTCCCGGCCGGAGCGCTCGGCACCCTTTGCCACCTGCTTGCGCTGCCATTTCACGAAGGCCGGATTGGCGCAGAGCGAGATCACGCCGTCGGCGAGCTCGCCGCCGAGCTGCATCATCTTGGGCCCGTGGGCGGAGATGTAGATCGGCAGGGGGCGGCCGATCCAGCGCGAGTGGGTCCTGACACCGTCGAACTCGGCCTCTTCGCCGGCCATGAAACGGCGCATGAAGGTGATGGCTTCGCGCATCTGGCGCAGCGTCGCGGCGCGGCGAAACTTGTAGAGAATGTTGCCGGGCCCGATGCCGATGAAGGCGCGCCCGCCGGACAGCTCGTCGATAGTTGCCGCCGCGTTCGCCGTCACCGCCGGATGAATGCTGAGCGGGTCCACCACGCCATGGCCGATTCCGATGCGCCGTGTCGCCATCGCCGCGACGGTCATCATGACGTGGACGTCGCGCGCGGTCGCGGGCGTGTCGACGAGGGTGAGGTAGTCGAAGCCGCTCTCCTCGACGGCGCGCGCCTCGTCGGCGACCTCGTGGATGGTCATGGGACTTCCCATCCCGACACTGAACTTCATGGCCATCGCCGCAATCCTCCTCCCGCACCTGTCCGTCGCCGGATGATTCGAGAAATTTTGCCTTCTGAACCAAGAGAGTTCCCGGCACGTCTGGTCGATCATATACCGAAAGGCCGCACGGCTCACTCGGCTACCTTCGAGAGGACCGCCTGAGGGCATTTGCCGAGGCCGAACAAGGGCCGATCACGAACGCAAGATGCCTCACCGAGGGTGTCGATATGTCCGCCGTCGACACGGTGGCATTCGTGGCTCCGCGACGCGGCAAGATTGACATCGTACAGGCGACCGGTCGAGCGATGCGCAAAGCCAGCCCTGACAAGGAATACGACTACATCCTGATGCCACTGTTCCTCGAGCGGGAAAAGGGCGAGACGCTCAACAAATCGGTGCCAGTATACCTATCTCATCCCAGACGCCTCCGGTGTTCCGTCTCGGTCAACCCAGCCTCCAGTCGGCGCGGGCGCGGCTCATTTCCAAGCATCGGAAAGCGCTTGACGTTATGGGAGGAAATCCCTATATAAGAGAACACAACAACAATACCGCGTGCAAGGTGTCAAGGTTTGTCAAGGTTTGAAATCGAATCCTCTAACTCATTGATATTACGCGAATCTGGTGCGCTGCACCTTGACAATCCTTGACACTTTTGCCCCCAATTCGGTCGGATTCGCGGCGCGCCGGACGCTTCCGGCACCCCGAGCCTCGAGCCAGCACACCTCAGCCGCCGGACACCGGCGGCCGGTTGATGGTGACGATGCGCCAGGCCGTCTCGTCGCCGTCGGGGCCGGCGCCCGTGATATGGTCGAGCCGGGTGATCGAGAGGTTGTCGATGGTGAAGCCGAGGGCGCCCGCCGGCTCCAGGCCGATGGCCACGGCGATGGCGGCGCGGATCGGCCCGCCGTGGGAAACCGAGACGATGTGGCGCCCGGCGTGGGCCTCGTTGTGGCGCGCGATTGCCGCCGCGACCCGCTCCATCACGGCGACGAAGCTCTCCCCGCCCGGCGGCGTGGCGTGGGCGGGGGCGAGCCAGAAGCGGTGCCAGTCGGGATTGCGGCGGTAGATCTCCTTGCGCGGCTGGCCCTGCCATTCGCCGAAATGCTGCTCGGCGAAATCGGGCTCGATGATGGGATCGGCGTATTCGAGGCCGGCCTCGGCGATGGCGGCGGCGGTGCCCCGCGCCCGGCTCAGCTGGCTCGTCACCCAGACGGCGCCCTCGGGCAGGGCGCGGGCGAGCCCGGCATAGGACGGCTTGTCGGAGAAGTTGGCGTCTATGTCGCTCTGGCCGTAGATGCAGCCGCCGTCCTCGGTCACGGGCGCATGGCGGATCCACCACCAGCTCGTCGTCGCCGTCATGGGCCCGCACCCCCCAGCATGGCGGCGGCGGCGAGGAGGAGGGCGACCTCGGCCGCCTGTTCCGCCGCCCCCGAAACATCGCCCGTATGGCCGCCGATGAGGCGGCGGGCGAGGCCCGTTACACCGAAGGTGGCTGCGGCGGCGGCCAGGACCGCGACCAGCCCCGCGCCGATGCCGAGCGCCAGGAGGGCCACGGCCGCGCCGATTGCGGCGGATGTCCACATCACCTCGGCCGTGGGCCGGCCCGCGCCCGCGCCGAGGCCGTCGCGCCGGGCGGGCGGCAGGTGGTGGGGGATGGCGGCGAGGAAGGCGCGCCCCACGGCGCCCGCGGCGACCAGGGCGGCGAGCACGAGCCAGGGCTCGGCCAGGGCCACCAGCGCCGCCGCGCGCAAGCCCACGCCGAGGATGAGCGCGAGCGCGCCGAAGGCGCCCGTGCGGCTGTCGCGCATGATCTCGAGCCGGCGCCCGGCATCGGCCCCGCCGCCGAAGCCGTCGGCCAGGTCGGCCAAGCCATCCTCATGGAGGGCGCCGGTCAGCACCATGGTCGCGGCGAGCGCCAGGAGCGCGCCCGCGAGCGGCGGCAGCATGAGCCAATGGGCGATGCCGAAGACGGCCCCACCCGCCAGCCCGATGCCGGCGCCGACGATGGGAAAGGCGCGCATGGCAACCGCGAGGCTGCCCCCCGGCGGCAACCCGCGGGCGACCGGCAGGCGGGTCAGGAAAGCGCCCGCGCGCGCGAGGTCGTCGAGCCAGCCTTCGTGCCAGGCCCTGGGCTCCTCGGTCTCGAATTCCCAGCCCGATTCGGACATGGAATCGTTGCTCCCCCATGAAAGTGCTGGCGCGCGCGCCCCGCCGGTTATAGGACAATTGGGCCGCATGGCCAAAGCGATCCACCGAGAGCGATTCCGCCTCATGCGGAATCGCTCGAGGCCGCAAGGCGGCCCGCCGGTAATTCGGCGCGCCCGCGCAGGCGCGGACCATGGGGTCCGCTGCCGTGAGCGATAAAACGCGAGAGCGGGTCCATGCAAAATGGAACCGCTCGAGCCACCGAGGAGGCCCGAGCCCGCGCATGTCCCGTCTCGTCGAATTGAGCCGCGTCATTGCCGATGGCATGGGCGGCATCAGCCCGCGATTCGCGGTCCGCGTCGGGACCTTCCAGACCCGGGAGGAAAGCGCCCGCGGCTTCGGCGGTGCATGCGCTTTCGAGACCTCGGAGGTCGCCTTCCAGGTGGCGGTCGGCAGCTATATCGATTCGCCCCACGCGCGCGACGAAGAGGGTCGCGACATCGCCGAGATCGGCATCGAGGAGCTGGTCAACCCCGGCCTCCTGCTCGATATGCGCCACCTCCCGCCGCGTCATGCGATTCAGCCCTCGGACCTGCCGGCGGCGGCGGATTACGCGGGCCGGGCCGTGCTGTTCGATTTCGGCTGGGCCGCCCATTGGGGCACGCCCCGATACGACGAGCACCCCTTCCTCACCCATGCGGCCGTCGAGTTCCTGATCGCGCGCGGCGTGCGCGTGGTGGCGGTCGATTGCCGCAGCCCCGACGACCCCGCGGAGATGACCAAGCCGGCCCACACCCTGTGTCTGCGCCGGGGCATCTTCATCGTCGAGAACCTGATCGATCTCGACCGGCTCCACGGCCACGCGTTCCGCTTCTTCGCGGTGCCGCTGCGGGTACGGGACGCCACGTCCTTCCCCGTCAGGGCCTTCGCCGAGATCGCGGAGTAGCGCGGTGGGCGTGGCCGCGGACGAGCCCACCCTCGAGGAGATGCGCGCCCTCCTGCGCGCCCTGCCCGGGCCGGACGAAGAGGCGGCGGCGGCGGCGGCGGCGCGCGAGGCGGTGCTGACCAAGCCCCCCGGCGCCCTCGGCCGATTGGAGGAGCTGAGCGCCTGGCTCGCCACCTGGCAGGGGCGCTACCCGCCCGCCATCGACCGGCCGCGCGCCTGCGTCTTCGCCGGCAACCACGGGGTGGCGGCGCGCGGCGTCTCGGCCTTCCCGGCCGCGGTCACCGCCCAGATGGTGCAAAACTTCATCGCCGGCGGCGCGGCCATCAACCAGCTCTGCGAGGCCGCGAACGCGGACCTGCGGGTCTACGAGATGGACCTCGACACCCCGACCGAGGACTTCACCCAGGCGCCGGCCATGTCGGAGGTGGCGTGCGCCGGCGCCATGGCCTACGGCATGATGGCGGTCGAGCCCGGCATCGACCTCCTGTGCCTGGGTGAGATGGGGATCGCCAACACCACCGCCTCGGCGGCCCTCTGCAACGCCCTCTTCGGCGGCGAGGCCGGGGACTGGACCGGCCCCGGCACGGGTGTGACGGGGGATGCGCTCGAGGCCAAGCGGCGGGTCGTGGCCGAGGGTGTCGCCCACCACGGGGACGCGCTCGGCGACCCCTTCGAGGCCCTGCGCCGCCTGGGCGGGCAGGAGATCGCGGCGATCGCGGGGGCGGTATTGGCGGCGCGCATGGGGCGGGTACCGGTGCTGCTCGACGGCTATACCACGACGGCCGCCGCCGCCGTCCTCGAGGTCGCGGCGCCCGGCGCCCTCGACCATTGCACGATCGCCCATTGCTCGGCCGAGCCGGGCCACCGCCGCCTTCTCGCGCGGCTCGGCAAGGCACCGCTCCTCGACCTCGGCATGCGCCTGGGCGAGGCTTCGGGGGCCGTGCTCGCCATCAGTATCCTGCGCTCGGCCGTGGCCTGCCACACGGGCATGGCCAGCTTCGCCGAGGCGGGCGTCAGCGGCAAGGATGGCTAGTACCCACTTTCATAATTCCGTGTGCCATACGACGGCGCCCCGAGGTTCCTGGCTAGGAGCGTGGCGCGCCGTGATGCCGGGGCATCACAAGCGATACGCGACGACGTCCGGGGGCCTCGGGGCGCCGCCCACCGGGTCGCTTTTCCCGCCCCCTCGGGGTGTCGGGGATGCTTGACGATGCCCCGGCATCGCCGGCGCACCCCCTCCTACCGAGGAGACGGGAAAAGCGATCGTATGGCACACGGAATTATGAAAGTGGGTACTAGAGCGCGCCCACAAGCCGGCGCGCACCTCCGGCCCGGCGCCGGGTCCTTGGGCCGGCTCTATGCCGGCCGGCATCGGCCGATTCTCGTGCACCTGTCGCCCGAGGTGGCGGAGCGTATGCCGCTTTTCCTCGCCGACTGGCCGTACGAGGCCGCGGGCGAGCCGGCCGATGCGCCGGCGATCACCGTCGCGGCGACCGCGGCCGGCTACCGGCTGACGAAGGCCAATGGCGAGAGCGACGACATCTCCCACGTCCTCGACACGGCCAACCGCGTGGTGGGCGCCCTGATCGAGGCCTTCGTCGCGCAGGCCTGTCAATGGCGGAGCAAAAAGGGACCACCTCGGCGGTGTAAGAAGGGACCGCTTGGCGGCTGCGGGCTTGTCCCCGTAGTCCACGGGAGGGCCCCGCGCGCGACGCGGCGTGCCCTCAACAGGCTGACGCGGCGGCGCGCGCGGGAGGGACCTGTGGGCCCACGGGGTCAAGCGTGGGCTGGGTGGTCGGTTCAGTTAGCAGTCGGGGTTTGACGCCTGCGGCTCTGGTTGAGCCTGTAGCTGTCACCGTTCATCTCGAGGATGTTGACGTGGTGGGTGAGGCGATCGAGGAGCGCGCCGGTGAGGCGCTCGGAGCCGAACACCTCGGTCCATTCGTCGAAGGGCAGATTGGTGGTGACCAGGGTCGAGCCCCGCTCGTAGCGTTGGCTGAACACCTCGAACAACAGCTCGGCGCCGGTCTTCGACAGCGGCACGAAGCCGAGTTCGTCGACGATCAGAAGCTTGTAGGTGGCGAGCTTCTTCTGGAACCTCAGCAGCTGCTTGTCATCGCGGGCCTCGATGAGTTCGTGGACCAGCGCGGCGGCGGTGATGAAGCCGACCGAGAGGCCCTTCTGGCAGGCCGCCAGGCCGAGACCGAGGGCGATGTGGGTCTTGCCGGTCCCACTGTTGCCGAGCGCGATGAGGTTCTCGCGGCGCTCGATGTACTCGCAGCGGGCCAGCTCCAGGACCAGCGCCTTGTTGAGCGAGGGGATGACCTTGAAGTCGAAGCTGTCGAGGCTCTTGACCACGGGGAAGCGCGCCGCCTTGATGCGCCGCTCGACCATGCGGCGCTCGCGGTCGATCAGCTCGAGCTCGGCGAGTCTCAACAGGTAGCGGACGTGATCGACGCCTTCCGAGGCGCACTGCCGGGCGATCTTGTCGTACTCGCGCAGGAAGGTCGGCAGCTTCAGCGTCTCGAGGTGGTGGGCGAGCAGCACTTGCGGTGTGTCGGTCATGCGCCGAGCCCCGACAGCAGGCTCATGTACGACTTGGCGGACGTCATCGCGACCCGGGCGCGCGGCAGATACGGATAGACGTCGAGGTTGAGCCTGGGCGGCCGCCGCTCGATGCGGCACAGTACCAGGTGCTTCACCGCATCAAAGCCGATTGCGCCGAGCCGCAGGGCGTCGCCGACCGCACCCTCGACCTCCTCGAGCCGGAAGGTCTCCAGTAGACGGAGCACCTGGACGTACTCGCGCTTGCCTGCCTTGCCCATACGAGCTTCGAGGAGCCGCCGCAGAGTGATGAAGGCCTCGGGCAGGTCCCAGCCCGCCAATGGCGCGGCCTGGTCGAGGGCGCCGATCTTCTGCTCGATCAAGGGCAGGTAATGCAGCGGGTCGAAGATCAGGTCCTCGCTGTCGTAGGACCGGCGGTGCCGGGCGATCACCTCGGCCCCGCAGCTGATCACCACCTCATCGACGTAGCCCCGGATGAGCACCTCACGGTGGCCGTAGGCCACGGGCACGGAATAGTCGTTGCTGCGGTAACGCACCAGCGACAGCGAACTCGCCCGTCCAGGGCGCTTATCGCAGGCATCATAGGGAGCAGGCGGCAATGGCAAGAGAACTTGACGATCCCGCTCGAGACGCTCGCCGATGGTCTCCTTGTGGCCCCGCAGCCGCGCCGCCTGGCGCCGGCGGCACTGTTCGGCGAGAGCATCGTTGAGGGCCGCGAAGCTCTCGGCACGCGGGACGGGGACCAGGAAGTTCCGCCGGATGAAGCCGACCAGTCCCTCGACCTTGCCCTTGTCGTTGCCCTTGCCCGGCCGGCCGAACCTGTCCTCGAACAGATAGTGGGACTGAAGCTCCGTGAAGACGCGCGTTCGCTGCCGCTTCCCATCGCCCAGGATCCGGGCAACCGCCAGCTTGGTGTTGTCGTACAGGATGGATCGGGGGACGCCGCCGAAGAAGGCAAACGCCGCGTTGTGGCCATCGCAGAATGCTTCGGTCGTCTCCGCCGGATAGGCCGCAACAAAGCAACCATCACTGTGGGGAAGGTCGAAGGCAAGGAAGTGGATCTTCCGTAACGCGCCGCCGATCACCGCCATCGCTTCGCCGAAGTCCGCCTGGGCGTGACCGGGGGAATGGGAGAGTGGCACGAACACCTCACGCGACCGAAGCCCCTGCTCACGAACGTAGTCCTTCACGATGGTGTAGCCGCCCGTGAAACCGTACTCGTCCCGGAGGCGGTCGAAGATGCGCTTCGCAGTGTGCCGTTGCTTGCGGTGGCTGGTCCGATCGTCTTCCAAGATCCGATCGATGATTCCCGTGAACGGACCCAGCTTTGGCCGCCTCGGCGGCGCGCTTCGGCGATACCCTGGCGGCACCGAGAACGACAGCATCTTACGGACCGTCTTGCGGTCTACACCAAACACCCGCGAGGCCTCGCGGGTGCTCATCCCCTCGACATGACACGCCCGCCGAACCCGTGCGTACAACTCCACCCGATACATCCCCCCCGCCTTCCAGTCAGAGCAACCCTGACAGAAGGCTATACGCGGTCCCATTTTGGTCCGCCGCAGCCGGATCGACCGGCCGCTTCAGTGGGGGATTATTGCTCTGCCGTTCTCACGACCTCCTGTCGGAGATGCATGGGCTCATCCTGGCGGACGCGGCCACATCGGACGCCGAGCGCCGCGTCGTCGTCTATCTCGGCGATTATGTGGATCGTGGCCTCGAATCGCGTCAAGTGGTCGACCTGCTGTTGGACGAGCCGCTTCAGGGCTTCGAGTCCGTCTACCTCAAGGGTAATCACGAAGAGTTCATGCTCGTCTTCCTCGAGGATACGGGCGTCGGCACCGGCTGGCTCAACAACGGCGGCAACGCCACCCTCTACAGCTACGGCGTGGGTCTGGGCGAGGCCGCCGGCATGGCCGAGCGCCTCGAGGCGGCCCGGGTCGACCTCGCGAGCAAGTTGCCGCCGCGACATCTGGGTTTTCTCGGCTCGCTGCGCCTGACCCATGAGGAGGGTGATTACCTGTTCGTCCATGCCGGCATCCGGCCCGGCATCCCCCTCGAGCACTAGCAGGAGGAGGACATCTTGTGGATTCGCGACGATTTCCTCGATTCGACGCGCGACCACGGCAAGATCATCGTCCACGGCCACTCCATCACGACAGATCCCGAGGTCCTGCCCAACCGCATCGGCATCGACACCGGCGCGTTCGGGAGCGGCACGCTGACCTGCCTCGTGCTCGAGGGGGCGGAGCGCGAATTCCTGTTGACCCGCTGACACCGGCATGGGCCGGTCGCGCGCCGGGGGGAGCGACATGACGACCAGCTTCGAGGGCGCCGGCGTCTGGGCGCTTATCACCGACCCCGCGGGGTTCACGCCGCCCGCCGACCCGGCCGCCCTGGACGCCGCCGCCGGCCGGCTCGCCGACATCGTCTCGCCGGCCTTCGCGGCCCATCTGCTGGCGCCGGCCGCGGCCCGCCTCGGACGGCCGCTGATCGATGGCGAGATGGTGGCGAAGAGCCTCCTCTTCAACCGCTTCACCCGTCACGTGCATATCCGCTGGGCGCGGGAGATCGCCGAGGCGGGACTCGATTGCGTCTACATCAAGGGCTTCGCGAATGCCCACACGCTATATGACGACCCGGACGCACGCGTCACGGGCGACCTCGACCTCGTCGTGCGGCGCGACGGGCTCGACCGCCTGGTGGCGTGCCTGGGGGACAGGGGCTTTGCCTTTGGCGCCGGCGCGGGGAAGCGGTGGGGTTTCATCTCGGATGCGAGCTACGTGCCGTTCGTCTCCGCCGACGGGGCCTGCAACCTCGACATCCATATGGAACCGGACAGCTATCCCCTCTATCGCGGCCTCGACGCGGCGGCCCTCTTCGCGGAGAGCCGGATGGCGCGGGCGGGCGACCTCGACATTCGCGTGCCGTGCCCCGAACACGTGCTCGCCCTCTCGATCTCGAACGCGGCCAAGGACAAGCTGGGGCCCTTCGCCGTCAAGAAGGCGATCGACGCCATCTTCCTGTTGCGCCGGCCCGAGGGGCTCGACTGGGCGCGCCTGGACGCGCTGCTCGGCCGCGCCCGGCTGCGGCGGCCGGCGCGTGCCTTCTTCGCCCTCCTCATGGGGCTCGGGCTGCCTCGGGGCCTCGTCCCGGCGCCCATGGCGCGCCCGCCGGGCGGCCTCGCGGCGGCGGAGCTCGCGCGCGCGCTCATCTCATGGCGGTCGCTCTTCCCCGGCGAAGCGGGGCTCGGCGCCACTTTCCGCCGGGAGGTCCTGTTGTGCGCGGACCTGCCGACGGCCATCCACAACAACTGGCTGCGGATTCGCGGCCTCGTGCGCCCGGCCAGCAGGACGCCCCGGGAAGCGGCCATTTCAGGAGAATGAATCTTGCCGTATATCAAAGGTTTATCGTGAAGTTGGACGAGCGATGACGGGGTCGGTTACCACCGAGCGCTGGCAGAAGGCGCAGGCCTCCGAGCGGCGCTATTGGGATGGCCTCGATGTCGCGGAGCTCCTGCGCATCTGCGCCGAGAAGCCTGCTTTCCTCAAGCTCCTGGACGGCGCCCGCCTCGCCGCCCTCTTCGACGGCAAATCGGTGCTGGAGATCGGCTGCGGGCCGCTGGGCATGAGTGTCGCTTCCTTCTACGCTGGCAAGGACCGGGTCGCCCGTCTGGTCAAGGCGGAGCCGCTGGCCCGAGTGCGGCTGGCCAGGACCGGCGCCGCCGGGGCGTCGTGGGCGGCGCCTTTCGTCGCCTGGGTGGATGCACTGACCGACGAGGGGACCTTTCACCAGGCCGCCGGCGAGGACCTCGCCTTCGAGGGCGAGTTCGACACGGTCGTCACCTACAACGTCCTCGACCACGTGCGCGACCCGCTCGCCATACTCCGCAACGCCCACCGGGCGCTGCGCCCGGGCGGCGCCATCCTGGTCGGGGTCGATTGCCTTTCGAGCCTCGGCCGGCTGCGCTTCGAGCACCTGACCCGTCGGCGCGCCAAGGGCACCATCCTCGTCGATGCCCACCCTTACACCTTCCTGCCGGGCCACGTGACGGGCATGATGTCGCGGGCCGGCTTCTCGGGCGTGGCGGCGTTCGGGCTGCCGGGCCGGCTCCGGCGGCTCGCCGGCAGCGGCTACAGGCCGGCCTTCGTCGGCTCGAAGACGGTGGGAGAGTCCGTATGACGAGGCGCGTACTCGTGACCGGCGGCGCCGGCTTCATCGGCTCGCACTTGTGCGAGCGCCTCGTGGAGTCGGGGGCCGACGTGCTCGCGGTCGATAACTACTTCACCGGGTCGAAGGCGAACATCGCTCCTCTGATGGGCCGGCCGACCTTCGAGGCCATGCGTCACGACGTCACCTTCCCGCTCTATGTGGAGGTCGACGAGATCTACAACCTCGCCTGCCCGGCCTCGCCCATCCATTACCAGCGCGACCCCGTCCAGACGACCAAGACCAGCGTCCATGGCGCCATCAACATGCTCGGCCTGGCCAAGCGCGTGAAGGCGCGCATCCTTCAGGCCTCGACGAGCGAGGTCTACGGCGACCCGGCGGTCCATCCCCAGACCGAGGGCTATTGGGGCAACGTCAATCCCATCGGCCCGCGGGCCTGCTACGACGAGGGCAAGCGCTGCGCCGAGACCCTGTTCTTCGACTATCACCGCCAGCACCGCCTCTCGATCCGCGTCGCGCGCATCTTCAATACCTACGGCCCGCGCATGCATCCCAAGGACGGGCGCGTGGTGTCCAACTTCATCGTCCAGGCCCTCGCGGGCGAGCCGATCACCATCCATGGAGACGGCGGCCAGACGCGGGCCTTCTGCTATGTGGACGACCTGGTCGAGGGCCTCGTTCGGCTGATGGCCGCGCCGGACGAGCTGACGGGCCCGGTCAACCTCGGCAACCCGGGTGAGTTCACCATTCGAGAGCTGGCCGAGAAGGTCCTTTCGCTCACCGGCTCGAAGTCGAAGATCGAGCGCCTGCCCCTGCCGCCGGACGATCCCATGCAGCGCTGCCCCGACATATCCCTCGCCGCCCGGGCCCTCGACTGGCGGCCGACCATCCCCCTCGACGAGGGCCTGGCGCGGACCATCGACTATTTCAGGGCGTTGATGGCGTAATCCGCCCTCAGCGGCAGGCGGTGTGACGTGAGCAGCGGGTTCAGCCAGGTCTTCAGGCGCCGGGTCGCGAGGTCGTTGTCGATCGGGATGAAGAAGGTCTCGTCGGCCCAGTCGCGCACCATGTCGTAGCTGTCGTAGAGGCTGTAGGAATTGAACACGCCTTCGCCCTCGTCGTAGAGGTAGCCCCGGCCGCCGGTCTTGACCCAGTCGGCCGCGCGCCACAGGCCCAGGCGGTAGAGGGCCAGCTTCAGGTACCGGCTGCTCATGCGGCCGCCGGCGAAGCGGTTCGAATCGGACATGAAGACGCCCTTGCGGGCGACGCGGATCATCTCGCGCACGACGAGCTCGGGCCGGCGGACGTGGTGCAGGCAGCCGAGCTCGATCACGACGTCGAAGCTCTCGTCGGCGAAGGGAAGGTGGTAGCCGGAGCCGACCAGGGCCTCCTCGGGCGCGAGCCCCTCGCGGCGGGCGATCCGCGCCAGCCCCTCCACCGGGTCGATTCCCACGACCCTCAGGGCAGGGTCGGCGGCCTTGAAGTGGCGCGCGCCGCGGCCCGTTCCCACATCGAGCACCGATTCCGCACCCAGCCAGTCGATGAAGAAGGCCGCGCAATCGAGCGATTTCTGGTGCTCGTTCGCGATGCCCACATGGTCGCGCTCGTAATCCTCGGCGATGTCCGTGTAGGTGCGCCGCTGCAGCGCCACCGCCGGGTCGAGGCCCCTCACCCCCGAGGCTTGCCCGCCATTCCCGCCACCGCTACTTGACCGGCCGCGGCCGCCCGCGCGGTCCCTGGGCCTGGTGGGCGAGGCTGGGCCGCGCGGGCGCCGCCGGGCCCGGCCGGCGCGGGTCGGCGACGGGTGGGCCGCCCGGCCGGTGGAGGTGCATGAGGTGCGCGCGAAGGCTCTCCGTGGCGCGGGCCGGCTCCAGCGCGCGCAGCTTGTAGAGGATGCCGGCGAAGAGCCAGAAGTAGATATTGATGGGATCGTAATCGATCTGCCAGCCCTTGCCGCTGTGAATGGTGATGGTCGCGAAGAAGGCGACGAGGGCGGCCGCCACCCCCTTGAGGGCCGGGTCGCGCAGAGTCTGGAGCTGGCGGTACCCGGTCACGACGATGGAAAGGAAGATTCCCAACACGGCCACGCCGCCGAGAAAGCCGAGCTCGACGATGGCCTTGGCGTAGTAGGTCTCGAGATAGACCAGCACGCGCTCGTCGAAGGCATAGCGCGCGGGGCCGGTGTTCATGCCGGTCCCGACGCCGAGCGGATGCTTCCATATGGCGTCGACGACATTTTGGTAGAGCATGCTCTCGCTATAGAGGCCGACCAGGCGCTGGGTCGCGGTGAACATTTCCAAGGGATTGATGCCGCCAAGATAGAGAGCGCCGACGACGACGATGGGCATGATCACGACGCCGGCGAAGATGCCCTTGAGGCGCCGGTCGAGGAAGACCGTGAAGACCAGCAGCATCGGGATGAAGACCAGCGCGCCGCGCGCGCCCGAGAGGATGGAGGCGACCACGAAGACGCAGATCATGACGAGCGCGAAGCGCTGCCATTTGGGCGACGGGTCGATCCGCAGGAGGGCATAGGCCATCACGACCATGCCCATGGTGTAGCCGAAATACTGACTCGTGAAGGTGAAGGTCGAGGGGATGCGATAGTAGGTTCCGCCATAGTCGAAGCTGGCAAAACCCTGTGTGGCGTTGGCCGCCGCCTGGCCGTAGAAGGCGCTGATGGTGGCCTCGTAGCCGATGGTCGCGCTGCCGAACCATTGCAGCAAGCCGACGAGGCAGGGCACGATTCCGATGCCGACCATGACGCGCAGGAGCTTGATGAGGTCCTCTCTCTTGGCGATGAAGGCGCCGCTCACGAAGATGAGCGGCATGTAGAACAGCCATACCTTCGCGCCGATGGCCGCGACCATCCAGTGCAGGATGCCCGGGTTCATGGTCTGGAGCAGCACCAGGACCCCCAGGAACCCCATGCTGAGGAGCACGGTCTGCGGCACCCGCGCGTTGCGCAGCTCGCCCGTGTTGAAAAGGAAGAAGGCGAAATAGAGCGGGACGACGAACAGGAAATCCTTGAACAGGAGTGGCAGCTTGCTCGTGTACATGTAGAGCGAGATCACCCCGCCATAGGGGATGTAGACCAGCAGCCACCACAGCCCGCGCTGCCAGCGCAGGATGATCAGGCCCCAAAAGACGAGGCCCGCGGCGCCACCAAAGAGGAGTATGAGGGTGTCCATGGGCGGGCCGATGTCTATTCAGGACTCGGGCGGATGCTGGAATTCTAGCAAAAGTCGGTCCAGTTCGGCACAGTAACGTGCCCAGGTGAGGCCCGCGGCCCGTTGCCGCGCGCATGCGCCCATTTCCGCCACGAGCGCCCGGTCGCGGTACAGCAGCTCGATCCGCGCCATCAACGCGTCCGTGTCGCGGATGGGTACGATGAAGCCGTCTTCGCCGTCGCGCACGGGTGCCCCCGCGTTGGGGGTCGTGATGACCGGAAGGCCGCTCGCCATCGCCTCCAGGTTGGCGAAGGCGGAGCCCTCGTGGAGCGAGGGATAGACGAAGATGTCGGCGTCCTGAAACAGCGCGTGGACCTCGTGATAGGGGACGTGGGCGATATGCCGGAACCACTCCCGGTAGGGTGCCAGGCCCTTCCCGGAGCCGGCGATGCCGCCCACCAGCAACAGCTCCGCCTCCGGCAGGGCCAGCCGGCGTACCGCCTCGAGCAAGTACTTGATGCCCTTCTTCTGGCCGATCTGTCCTACATATAGGATGCGGAAGGGGCCCTTGCGAGGTACGTCGGCGGGCCGGAAACGCGCGCTGTCGACCCCGTAGGGCAGGAGCGCTATGCGCGCGGGCGCCACGCCGCGGGCGATCAGGGTCTCGCGCACATAGCCCGAGGGGACGAGCACCCGGTCGGCCTCGATCGCCTCCAATCGGCAGCGCTCGGCCGCCTCGGCGGGCGTGTCCACCGCGAGGCTGTCGGCGAATTCGGGGTTGAGCGCGGCCTCCTCGCGGTAGATGGCGAGGGCGTCGAGCACGTGGCCCGTGCATTGGTTGAGCACGGTCGCGATGCCGAGCGCCTTCGCCGCGCGGAAGGTATCAAGCGCGAAGCTGTCGTGGGAGATCGCGACCTCCGGGTCCAGGAGCCGCAGGCGCCGGGCGACGTGACGGTCGAGCGCATAGCCGCGTTCGAGCGCGAGCCGCGCGCGGTGACGCTGCTCGAAGCCGAGCCGCTTGGCCGCGATGTGCTTGATCTCGGGCCAGGGGTGGAGGCCGACGCGCGCGCCGTCGATGCCGTCCCGGTGCCGGCGGCGCAACTCGCGCTCGAGGTGCCGGCCGGCGGGGCCGGGGACGAGGC
>CAXXKO010000018.1:0-133737 GCA_963666705.2 Alphaproteobacteria bacterium
GGGCGCAGCGCCTCGAGCAACGGTCGGCCCTCACCCTCGCGGGCGCCGACGCGGCGGTAACGTCCTCCTTCTTCCGCGCCGGCTCGACGCTGCTTTCCGGCGCCAGCTCATTCGCCAAGTCCGATTTCTACAAGGAACCCTAGACCACCGAGCCACGCAGTTTCACCATGGCCGCGCAAGCGCGCTCCAGCGATGCCGCGCGGCGGCACGCGTTCTTCGAAGAATGAGAAGCCGTCCGCACCTGGGCGGTTTTTCTTGGCACGACCATCGTGGTCTGGCGGCCGGTCCGTGACCCGGAGAAGTCCGCGCCACACCCGACGAGATCGGGGCACCGAAGGACTTTCCTAAGGCAGTCGCCACTACGCCAGCCGACACGAACGAGCCTTCCTCGCCCGCCCCGTCTTTCATCATTCAGGAGACACCAATGCCCAAGGTCCTCAGCGGCTCCGAGATACCGCGGCTGAAGATTCGGCCGTCGCTCGAGTCCGGTGCGACGGTCTTGTCCAGGTTCGGCGCGGATGCCGGGGCCGGCCCCGCAGATGCCCCCGCGCCGCCGGACCCGGTGGCGCGGGACTTCGAGGAGAAGAGCGGGAAGCTTGCGCGGGCCCGGGAGGTTGACTTCGTGTCGAGCACGCTCACGCGCTTTCAGTCCGACCTCATGGACCGCTTCGAGGCGGGCTCGGGGGCGGTGCCCGGGGACGGGGCGGGGACGGCCGATGCCTTGGCCGAGGAGGCCGCGGGGCTCCAGGCCGCGGCCCTCGCGGGCGGGCCCAGCAAGGCGGCGGCGGACATGGCGCGGCCGGGGCTCGAGGGTTTCAGCGAGCAGCTTTTCACCAAGGCGCGGGCGCGCGATCAGAACCTGGGCGCCATTGCGATCGTCGACAACACGCGGCGGACCCTGTCCGGCCTGTTGGGCCTGGTGGAGCGCGATCCGGTCAACGCGGCGGGCTACGCGGACCTGGCGGGGGAGACGGTGGAGGCGGCGGTGGCATCGGAAGGTATCCCGCCCGAGGTGGGCCTGGAGCTGCGGGGCGGGTTCATGGCCGGGTTCGGCCCGGCCATGCTGGGGCAATTGATGACGGACGAGCCGGGAGAGGCGGTCCGCCGCCTGAAGGCGGGCGAGCTCGACGACCTGGTGGGGGAGCCGGAGACGATCCAGGTTCTCCTGCGCGATGCGGAGAGGGCGCTGGTCAAGCGGGATGCGAAGGACCGCGCGGCGTTCGGAGCGGCGCTTCGCACGCTCGACGTGACGGTGGATGGGGTGGAGGCGACCTTCGAGCGCGGCTTGCCGCCGGTTGGGCTCGATGCCCTGGCGGCGGACGCGCGGGGGGCGGCGGTGCAGGCCGAGGAGACCGGGGACGCGGCGAGCCTGGAGCTGGCGCAAGACAGTCGGCGCCGGCTCCGGGCGATCGAGGCGGACCGGGATGCGGTGGGGGCGTTCTCGCTCCTCACCCTGGCGGCCCAGGGCGAGCGGATCGCGGCGCTGAAAGCGAAGGCGAGCCGGAGCGCGGATGATGAGCGGCTGCTGGGGCGTTACGAGCGGCTGCGCGATCATACGAAGCGGGCGGTGGCGGAGGGCGACGCGCTCGCCCTGGCGCGGGACCTCGGGCTGTTCGAGGAGATCGCGGCGCTTGACTTGAACGATCCCGAGAGCTTCGCGGCGCGGGCGGACCAGGCGGCTGCGGCGAGCGCGCTGTTCGGCCTGCGCGTCTCGCCCTTCCAGCCGCGGGAGATCGAGGCCATCGGGCGGATGTCGGGGCAGTTGGACGCGGACGGCGCGTTCGATATGGCGGCGCGGCTGCGCGCCGGCCTGGGGCGCGAGGGCTACACCCAGGCGACGGGTCAGCTCGCGCGCCGCCACCCGGGCCTCTCGGTGGCGCTCGGTCTAGCAGAGACGCGCCCGGGCCTCGCGCGCAGAATCCTGGACGGCTTGCAGCTGGGTGCCGGTGCGGCGGACGGCACGGCGGGCGCGGCGGACCCGGCCTTCGCGGCGGCGTTCGCGCGCGTGTTCGGGGTTGCGCCGGAGGACATCCCTGCGGCCCTGCGCCCGCACCTGGAGGCGGCCCTGGCGCTACGCGCCGCGAATGCCTCCCCGCTTCTGCGGAATGCAGGTCTCGGCGGTGTGGGCATCGAGGACGAGCTGCGAGAGCTGGCCCAGGCCGTGCCGGTGCCGGTGGCAGCGGAGAGTGCGGGAGATGGGCCGACGGCTGATCCTTCCGAGCCTGGACAGGACACGGAGGCTTCCGATACTGGCGAACGGGTGCCTGGCGGCGGACCGCAGGGTATGGGCGGGGAAGTCGTGCCTCGTCAGATCGAGGTGATGCGGGACGCGGCTCAGGCGGCTGGACTCGATCCGGATGGCCTTCCAGACGAGTTCTCTATCGCGGACGCGCCGGGTGGGGACGGGCTGGAGATCACCTACGGCAGCGGCGCCTCGGCGGTGCGCCGGGATATCACCCAGACCCGGCTCGAAGAGATCGCGGCGATTGGCGAGGACGCGGCGGCCTCCGGCCTCGATGCGCCCGACGAGCTGACGGCGGAGGCCGTGCGCCTGGTGTTCGAGATCCTGCCCGGCACGGGCGAGGTGCTGTCCGCCGTGGAAGCTTACGACGCGTTCCTCGCCGCGCACGCAGCGTTCGAGAACGACGACCTGGCGCAAGCCTTTCTCAAGGGCGGCGAAGGCGTCCTCGCCACCCTCGGCGCGATTCCCGTGGTCGGCGGCACGGTGCTACTCGGCAAGGGTGCCTTCAAGGTCGCCGGCCTTCTGTTCAAGGTTTTCCGGAGCGCTCGGCGGCGCGGGGATGTGTTGGAGGCGACCGCCCGGACCGGGCGCTCAGTCAGTTCTATTTGGTTCGAGAAGTGGATGCGGCGGGCGATCGCCAATAGACTCAAACCACGGGGGCAATCGGCGCAGGTCGGTAAAGTGACACGGGTGTCAATGGCGGAGCAAAAAGGGACCACCTCGGCGGTGTAAGAAGGGACCGCTTGGCGGCTGCGGGCTTGTCCCCGTAGTCCACGGGAGGGCCCCGCGCGCGACGCGGTGTGCCCTCAACAGGCTGACGCGGCGGCGCGCGCGGGAGGGACCTGTGGGCCCACGGGGTCAAGCGTGGGCTGGGTGGTCGGTTCAGTTAGCAGTCGGGGTTTGACGCCTGCGGCTCTGGTTGAGCCTGTAGCTGTCACCGTTCATCTCGAGGATGTTGACGTGGTGGGTGAGGCGATCGAGGAGCGCGCCGGTGAGGCGCTCGGAGCCGAACACCTCGGTCCATTCGTCGAAGGGCAGATTGGTGGTGACCAGGGTCGAGCCCCGCTCGTAGCGTTGGCTGAACACCTCGAACAACAGCTCGGCGCCGGTCTTCGACAGCGGCACGAAGCCGAGTTCGTCGACGATCAGAAGCTTGTAGGTGGCGAGCTTCTTCTGGAACCTCAGCAGCTGCTTGTCATCGCGGGCCTCGATGAGTTCGTGGACCAGCGCGGCGGCGGTGATGAAGCCGACCGAGAGGCCCTTCTGGCAGGCCGCCAGGCCGAGACCGAGGGCGATGTGGGTCTTGCCGGTCCCACTGTTGCCGAGCGCGATGAGGTTCTCGCGGCGCTCGATGTACTCGCAGCGGGCCAGCTCCAGGACCAGCGCCTTGTTGAGCGAGGGGATGACCTTGAAGTCGAAGCTGTCGAGGCTCTTGACCACGGGGAAGCGCGCCGCCTTGATGCGCCGCTCGACCATGCGGCGCTCGCGGTCGATCAGCTCGAGCTCGGCGAGTCTCAACAGGTAGCGGACGTGATCGACGCCTTCCGAGGCGCACTGCCGGGCGATCTTGTCGTACTCGCGCAGGAAGGTCGGCAGCTTCAGCGTCTCGAGGTGGTGGGCGAGCAGCACTTGCGGTGTGTCGGTCATGCGCCGAGCCCCGACAGCAGGCTCATGTACGACTTGGCGGACGTCATCGCGACCCGGGCGCGCGGCAGATACGGATAGACGTCGAGGTTGAGCCTGGGCGGCCGCCGCTCGATGCGGCACAGTACCAGGTGCTTCACCGCATCAAAGCCGATTGCGCCGAGCCGCAGGGCGTCGCCGACCGCACCCTCGACCTCCTCGAGCCGGAAGGTCTCCAGTAGACGGAGCACCTGGACGTACTCGCGCTTGCCTGCCTTGCCCATACGAGCTTCGAGGAGCCGCCGCAGAGTGATGAAGGCCTCGGGCAGGTCCCAGCCCGCCAATGGCGCGGCCTGGTCGAGGGCGCCGATCTTCTGCTCGATCAAGGGCAGGTAATGCAGCGGGTCGAAGATCAGGTCCTCGCTGTCGTAGGACCGGCGGTGCCGGGCGATCACCTCGGCCCCGCAGCTGATCACCACCTCATCGACGTAGCCCCGGATGAGCACCTCACGGTGGCCGTAGGCCACGGGCACGGAATAGTCGTTGCTGCGGTAACGCACCAGCGACAGCGAACTCGCCCGTCCAGGGCGCTTATCGCAGGCATCATAGGGAGCAGGCGGCAATGGCAAGAGAACTTGACGATCCCGCTCGAGACGCTCGCCGATGGTCTCCTTGTGGCCCCGCAGCCGCGCCGCCTGGCGCCGGCGGCACTGTTCGGCGAGAGCATCGTTGAGGGCCGCGAAGCTCTCGGCACGCGGGACGGGGACCAGGAAGTTCCGCCGGATGAAGCCGACCAGTCCCTCGACCTTGCCCTTGTCGTTGCCCTTGCCCGGCCGGCCGAACCTGTCCTCGAACAGATAGTGGGACTGAAGCTCCGTGAAGACGCGCGTTCGCTGCCGCTTCCCATCGCCCAGGATCCGGGCAACCGCCAGCTTGGTGTTGTCGTACAGGATGGATCGGGGGACGCCGCCGAAGAAGGCAAACGCCGCGTTGTGGCCATCGCAGAATGCTTCGGTCGTCTCCGCCGGATAGGCCGCAACAAAGCAACCATCACTGTGGGGAAGGTCGAAGGCAAGGAAGTGGATCTTCCGTAACGCGCCGCCGATCACCGCCATCGCTTCGCCGAAGTCCGCCTGGGCGTGACCGGGGGAATGGGAGAGTGGCACGAACACCTCACGCGACCGAAGCCCCTGCTCACGAACGTAGTCCTTCACGATGGTGTAGCCGCCCGTGAAACCGTACTCGTCCCGGAGGCGGTCGAAGATGCGCTTCGCAGTGTGCCGTTGCTTGCGGTGGCTGGTCCGGTCGTCTTCCAAGATCCGATCGATGATTCCCGTGAACGGACCCAGCTTTGGCCGCCTCGGCGGCGCGCTTCGGCGATACCCTGGCGGCACCGAGAACGACAGCATCTTACGGACCGTCTTGCGGTCTACACCAAACACCCGCGAGGCCTCGCGGGTGCTCATCCCCTCGACATGACACGCCCGCCGAACCCGTGCGTACAACTCCACCCGATACATCCCCCCCGCCTTCCAGTCAGAGCAACCCTGACAGAAGGCTATACGCGGTCCCATTTTGGTCCGCCGCAGCCGGATCGACCGGCCGCTTCAGTGGGGGATTATTGCTCTGCCGTTCTCACACGGGCTCTTCGTACCGAGTTGGAGAAGCGAAACATAGAGTTCCTTGTATCGCACCCGGTTCCTTGGACACAAGTTTGTCTCATGCGGCGGGCCTGAGTGACATCGCGGTGTGCCACGCCTGACGAGCTTGAGCGGGGCTCAGGTAGCCGTTCTTCTCCACGATCCACTGGGCATTGTACTGTTCGACGAACCCGCGGACGGCGTTCCGCAGCTCCGCGATGTTGCGGTAGATGCGGCCATGGATGATCTGTTCCTTGAGCGTGCGATTGAACCTCTCGGCGACGCCGTTGGTCTGGGGCTGTTCGACGAAGGCGTAGGACGGCTGGATGCCCCAGAACTTGATCTGGTTGGTGAAGTGGTCCGACAGATACTGGGAGCCGTGATCCATCCGCAAGGCCAGCCCCCGCGCCGCACCGGCGGAGGTCGAGGCATACAGCCTCGCAAGCCCCATGGAGATCGGCTGAAGGGCGGCGAAGCGGTCGCCTCGCTTGCACACATGCCAGCCGACGCACTCGGCGTTCCAATGCTCGATGGCGGTGAATATCCAGCCCCAGCCGTCGTCCACCGTGAACACCCGAACGCCGTCCGTGCCCCACATGAGGTTGGGGGCATGGGTGATGATCTCACCGACATGGGGATTTCCGCCACGGCGGCGGCAGCGATGGGGCGAGAGCAGGTTGTTCTCGCGCATCACCCGGAGCACCCGCTTGCGGGAAACACGGATGCCACGACAGACCCGAAGCCGAGCCCAGACCTTGCGGTGTCCCTCGCCCTCCCAGGGGGATGCCTCCAGGTCGGCCTCGATGGCCACCAGCAGAGCCTCGTCCGAGATCGAGGGCTTCGGTCCCCGGCGCTTTGCTGGTGGGCGCTCAGCGGTGGCCTGCTGCCGGGATTTCATGGCGTAGAACGAGGAACGGGCAAAACTCCAGGCCGCACAGACCCGCTGGAGGCCGTAGGCCAAACCCGTGCCGGGAGAGGTGGCGGCACTCATCGCCGCGACCTCCGCCGCCCCAAAGGGCCGGACGTCTCCGTCTTGGCCTCCAGCAGTTCCACCTGCATGATCAACTCCCCGATCCGCTTCATGGCGATGTCCAGTTCCGCCTTCACCGGATCGCCCTTGCGTTCCTTGAGCGAGGCATCGATCCCGGCGATCGCCTTCTCACGCCACTGCTCGAGCCGGAAAATCTCCACGCCCAACTGCCGCGACAAAAGTTCCACCGGCTCGCCACGCAAAAGCCGCAGGGCAACCTCACGCTTGCGCGTCACCGTCCACCGCTGGCCAAGTCCCAGCGGGCCTGCCGGCGAAACCTGGCCCGGGGAAAACGTGGACGAGCCAAGCTCGCCCTCGTTTACCACAGGCCCATCAACAGCAACTTTGTTCTCAAAATTGTCGGTCATGTTCCGGTCCTCCTTGGACACTTCGATTAAGCCAATTCTGTGTCCAAGGAAATCGGGTCCGACTCACTGATATGATCAAGAATCCCAAGGCTATCCTGCTCGATAAGGGAGACGGCGACTTACTTTACGTATTTGATGTACCCGGCAACCCGCGAATGGGCAAGATAGTTGTCCGTCTCAATTTTAGTCAAACTCGCCGTACAGTGCGCGGGAAAATAAGTCTTCCCACCAACAGTATACGAAGCGGCGGACTGGTGCCCAACTCCGACTTAACCGATACAAATAGGTACGAATCTCTAATCGGAAAACTGTGATCTGAAAGTGGCCGCCCAGGTGGCACGCAACGTTCCACATACCGGTAGCCAGCGCATCGATAATTGGGCCCACGCCGGACACCCACCCGATCTGCGATTTCCCGGGTCACTGGGCGACCATGTGAAATATAGTGCTCGAAGCGGGCAAGTTCCAGGCAGAAGTGTGACGTGCAAGAGCCAAGGATGGCCGGAGCGCGGATGAGGAGCGGCTGCTGGGGCGTTACGAGCGGCTGCACGATCATACGAAGCGGGCCCTCGCGGAGGGCGACGCCCTCGCGCTTGCGCGCGACCTCGGGCTGTTCGAGGAGATCGCGGCGCTGGACCTGAACGACCCTGAGAGCTTCGCGGCGCGGGCGGACCAGGCGGCTGCGGCGAGCGCGCTGTTCGGCGAGCGCGTCTCGCCGTTCCAGCCGCGGGATATCGAGGCCTTCGGGCGCATGGCGAGGCGGTTGGACGCGGACGGCGCGCTCGCCCTGGCGGCGCGGCTGCGCGCCGGCCTGGGGCGCGAGGGATACGCCCAGATGACGGGACAGCTCGCGCGCCGCTACCCGGGCCTCTCCATGGCGCTCGGGCTGGCGGAGACGCGGCCGGGCCTCGCGCGCAGAATCCTGGATGGATTGCGGCAAGGCGCCGGTGCGCTGGCCGGCACGGCGCGTGAGGCGGACCCCGCCTTCGCAGCGGCGTTCGCGCGAGTGTTCGGAGTTGCGCCGGAGGACATCCCGGCGGCCCTGCGCCCGCACCTGGAGGTGGCGCTGGCGCTGCGCGCCGCGAATGCCTCGCCGCTGCTGAAACTGGCTGGGTTTGGCGACGCTGGCATCGAGGCCGAGCTGCGAGAGTTGGCAGGGGCCGCGCCGGTGCCGATGGGCGCGGAGACAGCGGGAGACGGGCCGGCGGTTGATCCTTCCGAGCCTGGACAGGACACGGAGGCTCCTGAAACCGGCGAACGTATGCCTGGAGGCGGGCCGCAGGGGATGGGGGGTGATCCGGTCGAGGACGAATTCAGTGGAGCAGATCCGGCATTGGATGTGGATCCCGAAAGGCCGCTCGCACCGGCTGCCGAGATTGAAGACGACATCGATTTTGACTTCGAGCTCGATGCGGAGACCGAGGCCGAACTGAGACGGCAACTCGATATCGCCGATGGCGATGGAGTGGTACGCCCAACAGCCCCGGCATTGGACGCCGATACCGAGGCAAACACGTCCCGCGTGGAGTCCGAAGGCTTTGGGTCCCAACTCGCCAAGGACCTCGCCGAAGAATGGGAGAAGGCGAAAAAGTTCGGTCTTCGGCGCTACTTGCCGCCGGAATTGCTCCAACAGTTCGACGCCATCGAGGAGGCCCTACCCACCAGGGAGGGTCTGGTCGAGTTCCTGATTGACTCCGTGACATTCCCCGAAGCCGAAGAGATGTTCGAGGCCAACCGCCGTTTCCGCGAGAGCGTTGGCGAGGGTGATATCGGAGCGGCGACGTCGGCCGCGGTTAAATGGGTTACGTCGTTTTCCATCCTGGTTCTCGGCCTATTCCCAGGCGGGAAGGGGGCCACCGCAAGTTTCCAGGCTCTGAAAAGGACGCCCGGTAGCGGGACCGAGGCCAGCCGGCTCACGGTAATCGCCACACGAACGAGGCCCGGTCAACCCGGAGACTTCTTCAAGCAGGCTCCCGCCGCTGCATTCCGGAGCACGGCATTCCCGCCCAATCACGCCGCCGAAAACGTGCGTCGCGGGCTGGCTGCAATCGACATGGCCATCCAAGGCACATTGCGGGGCGGGTCAGGCGTTGTAACGCAGGCCATGCATCGTGCCGATGTCGGGTCTGTCTCGTTCTACTGGGGAATACCAGGAACACCGCCGAAGTACAGACGAGGGAGCGGACTGTCGCACATCATTGCTAAGCATGGCGTCGAAGTTCTGGAGGATGTAATTCACACGATCGCCAGGGGAACGAGCGGGTTCAAAGGTCAAGGAAAGAATCGAAAACTCGAACTAGTACATGGCGGGAATTTGGTAATACTCAAGTTATTCCGAGATGGCAATAGGGAAACATGGCTACTTTCCGGATACAAGATTGGTGATCCAAAGAAAACAGATATCCCATTCGACCTTAGCCAAATCAAAGGACCAGTGTATTTTGATAAGTAGAGAAATATTTATAGTGCGCCCCGGTGAATCCGAACCTTTGCCTTCGTTTCGGACCTACGCATGACGGCCCACTGGTCTAAGCGTGCCATCGTGGGAGCGGGACGCAAATTTAAGATAATCAGCTTGAATTCATTCGTCAAGTTGTGTGGTCCTGATATATGCTTACTATTAGGTACAATTTACTATGAATGCTATTTTGGATTCCGCCCATCTTGACCGCGGGAAGGTGAAATTCCCGTATGGCGTATTTGCTCGCGGGGTCGGCACACAGCAGTCGCTCGCGGTGGGCAAAGCCACCTGCACCAGCTCCAGGAGATCGCGGCGGACCGGGATGCGGTGGGGGCGTTCTCGCTTCTCACCCTGGTGGCCCAAGGCGAGCGGATCGCGGCGCTGAAAGCGAAGGCGAGCCGGAGCGCGGATGAGGAGCGGCTGCTGGGGCGTTACGAGCGGCTGCACGACAGCACCAAGCGGGCAGTGGCGGAAGGCGACGCCCTTGCGCTTGCGCGCGACCTCGGGCTCTTCGAGGAGATCGCGGCGCTTGACTTGAACGATCCCGAGAGCTTCGCGGCGCGGGTGGACCAGGCGGCGGCGAGCACGCTGTTCGGCGTGGGCGTCTCGCCCTTCCAGCCGCGGGAGATCGACGCCATCGGGCAGATGGCGGGGCAGTTGGACGCCGATGGCGCGCTCGACCTGGCAGCGCGGCTGCGGTCGGGCCTGGGGCGCGAGGGCTACACCCAGATGACGGGCCAGCTCGTCCATCGCCACCCGGGACTTTCGGTAGCGCTCGGCCTCGCGGCGACGCGGCCGGGCCTCGCGCGCAGAATCCTGGATGGATTGCGGCAAGGCGCGGCTGGCACCGACGGCACGCGTGGCGAGGTGGACCCCGCCTTCGCGGCAGCGTTCGCACGGGTGTTCGGGGTTGCGCCGGAGGGCATCCCGGCGGCCCTGCGCCCACACCTGGAAGCGGCGCTGGCGCTGCGCTCCGTTCACGCCTCGCCGCTCCTCCAGAACGCGGGCTTGGGCGGTGCTGGCTTCGAGGCCGAGCTACAAGAGCTGGCCGAGGCCGCGCCGGTGACGGCGAATGGCGGTGCGGAAAGTGCGAGTGAGTGGTCGGCGGCAGAGTTTGCCGAGGATAGGCAAGACACTGTGATCCCTGAGGCAGGCGAACGGGTGCCTGGCGGCGGGCCGCAGGGGATGGGCGGGGAAGTCGTGCCTCGTCAGATCGAGGTGATGCGGGACGCGGCTCAGGCGGCCGGACTCGATCCGGATGGCCTGCCCGACGAGTTCTCCATCGCGGACGCGCCGGGCGGGGACGGGCTGGAGATCATCTACGGCAGCGGCGCCTCGGCGGTGCGCCGGGATATCACGCAGACCTAGGAGCCTGTCCGAGAATTCGGATTTGGCTCGACGTGGGTATCGGAGTGTGATTCGTTAAACGGCATGAGCAAAACCTTTCGAGCTTGGGACGTGGATCAGGTCTGGCTGTTGCCGGCTTCGGTCCATGACTTCGTGCCGGCGGGACACGCGGCGCACCTGGTGCGGGATGCGGTGCGCGAGAGCCTGGACCTGTCGGCGATCTTTGCGGCCTATGGCGAGGCGCGCGGCCAGCCGCCCTACCACCCGGTGATGATGGTGGCGCTGTTGCTGTACGCCTACAGCGTCGGCGTCTATTCGTCGCGCCGCATCGCCAGGGGGTGTGAGGAGCGCGTCGACTTCATGGCGGTGACGGGGATGCAGCGGCCCGACTTCCGCACCATCTCGGATTTCCGCAAGCGCCATCTCGCGGCGCTGTCGGGGCTGTTCGCGCAGGTGCTGGCCCTGTGCCGCCGGGCGGGGCTGGTCAAGCTCGGCCATGTGGCGCTGGACGGCACCAAGATCAAGGCCAACGCCTCCAAGCACAAGGCGATGTCTTACGCCCGCATGGTCAGGGCGGAGGCCGGGCTCGAGGCGGTGGTCGAGAGCTGGCTCGATCGGGCGGCGGCGGCCGATGCGGCGGAGGACGAGGCGTTGGGGGTCGCGGCGCGGGGCGACGAGATGCCGGCCTGGGTCGCCGACAAGGCCAAGCGTCTGGCCAAGATTCGCGAGGCCAAGGCCGCCCTGGAGGCCGAGGCGCGGGACGCGGCCGCGCGCGCCGCCCAGACGCGGGCGCCGAAGCGCCCGGGACCCAAGCCCAAGCCGCCGGCGGATGTGCCGGCGGACAAGGCGCAGCGCAACTTCACCGACCCCGAGAGCCGCATCCTCAAGACCAAGGACGGCTTCATCCAGGGCTATAATGCCCAGGCCGCGGTCGATGCCAAACGCCAGATCATCGTCGCCCACGCCCTGACCGATTCGACCAGCGACCAGGGCCAGCTCGAACCCCTGATCGACGCCATCGAAGCCAACCTCGGGCGGCGTCCCAGGGAGATATCGGCGGACGCCGGCTACTGCTCGAAGGCGAACCTGGAGGCCGCCGATAGGCGGGGCATCAAGCCCTACATCGCGACCGGGCGGCAAAAGCACGGCCAAGCCGCCGCCGTGGGCCCGCGCGCCGCGCCGCCCGGCGGCCGGGTCGCGGCCATGGCGGCCACCCTCAGGCGCGCCGGGCGCCGCAGCCGCTACCGCCTGCGCAAGCAGACCGTCGAGCCGGTGTTCGGCCAGATCAAGCAGGCCCGGGGCTTCCGTCAGTTCCTGCTGCGCGGCCGTGAGAAGGTCACATGCGAATGGGCGATGATCTGCACCGCCCACAACCTGGCCAAGCTCGCCGTCGCCCAAGCGCCATGAGACGCCGAGACCAATCATGCCTCTCGCCGCGCCAAGCCCCTGAAGGCAACCACCCATGAGCCAAACCACCAAAATCACGACAAGACCACTCGCCATCACCCCAATGCTTGCCAACAACATCAAATCTCGGACAGGCTCCTAGCTAGAAGAGATCGCGGCGATTGGCGAGGACGCGGCGGCCTCCGGCCTCGACGCGCCCGACGCGCTGACGGCGGAGGCCGTGCGCCTCGTGTTCGAGATCCTGCCCGGCACGGGCGAGGTGCTGTCCGCCAAGGACGCTTACGACGCGTTCCTCGCCGCGCACGCAGCGTTCGAGAACGACGACCTGGCGCAAGCCTTTCTCAAGGGCGGCGAAGGCATCCTCGCCACCCTCGGCGCGATCCCCGTGGTCGGCGGCACGGTGCGACTCGGTAAGGGCACCGTCAAGGTCGCCGGGCTGTTGTTCAAGTTGTTCCAACGCGCCGGAGAGGCCGCCGGCACCGCCAATAGGGCTATCCGGCGTTTGGCGGCAAATCTTCGGAAGGATTTTCCGGCGGGCAGCGTTCGCCAGGGCACGCCGAGTAACATGGATCAGTATCTGGTCCGGTCGCGGAACTACCAACAGGCGCTCAGCTCGGAATTCCGCGCACGCGGCTTCGACGGTGCGGCCTTACGGAGCGAGGTCGAAAAGAACCTTGATCGTCTGCCCATTGCATCATTCAATTTGGGCAACCTGCCACAACAAATGATCGAAGAAGCCGCTAAATTTGTACCGGCGTTCGGGCAACTGAATGGGCGCCAATTCCGTGTCACGACCAAGATTCTGACCAAGGTCGATCATACAAGGCCGAATCAAACACAAGCTGCGTTGTCAAGATTGGTACGTATCGCAGGGGAGGGCGCCGAAGTATTACCCAATCCTAGGCACGGTGACCGTGTTCTATTACTCTACCGTGGAAGTGATGGCCGGCTCCTGACCGTGGCGGAGGTCGCACCTACGAATGACGGCGTCGAGGTGGTGACGTATTTCACGAGCATCAAGGAAAGCGATCGGCTGATACAGGATGCACGGGCACTGGCAACGAACCCGCAGTCTCACGGGAATTAAGCAATAATGAAACACAGGGAAAAGCGAAATGGACTGCGGGAGGGCCGGCGAGAACCCCTCATACTACTCCCCAAAAGGGAGCTGGCAGCGTACCGAAATTTTCTGCTCTTCCACAGCCCATCGATATTTGAGGCAGAGGTCCTCCGATTACAAGGAATTTTTTGGGCCATGAGCTAGGAAGATGACGGGAGGGACGGTCACCCCCTCATCGTACCCGCCGAAGCGGACCTGACAGCGGGACCGAAGTGTTTTCTATCGTCCGCCACCTTCCCAAGTAAGGATATTAGGTGCTCGGAGTAATTGTCCAAAACCGCTCGGAGTTCTATGAGCCGGTTTCGAGACACATTCGTAACGGCTTCGACTGTAATGGCTTCGATAAATTCACGGAATGCGCGAAAGTGTGCGAAGCCGGCGATTGGCTCCCGCTCCAAACTTAAGCGGTACAAATAACTACGAGCATCTAATCGGAAAAATTTGCTCTGAAAGTGGCGGCGCAGCTTCGGGCCACGGCCCTCGCGAGCGCGCCCAGCAAGGCCGCGGCGGATATGGCGCGGCCGGGGCTCGAGGGTTTCGGCAAGCAGCTTTTCACCAAGGCGCGGGCGCGCGATCAGAACCTGGGCGCCATTGCGATCGTCGACAACACGCGGCGGACCCTGTCCGGCCTGTTGGGCCTGGTGGAGCGCGATCCGGTCAACGCGGCGGGCTACGCGGACCTGGAGGGGGAGACGGTGAAGGCGGCGGTGGCGTCGGAAGGGATCCCGCCCGAGGTGGGCCTGGAGCTGCGGGGCGGACGCCTTCGGGGCCGGGATCGGAGAGGCGGTTGCGGATCTCGGGCAGGTCGCGGGGGAGCGGATCGAGCGGGCGCTGGTCAAGAAGCAGGCGCTGGCCGATGGCAACTTCGTGTTGGAGCGGAGCGGGGCGTTCGAGGGGGCGCTGCGGGGGGAGCTGGATCGGATACGGGCCGCGGGCGCGGCGGGCGCGACGGGCTCGACCGACGGTTTCGAGGCCTTCGCCAATAGCCGCATGGGGGAGGCGCTGCGCGTGGGGGCGGGGGAGCGCGTCACCAAGGATGCGCACCTGCGGCTGCGAGCCCAGCTCCACCTCGCCCGGGACGGTTTCCTCGACACGGTTTCGACGCTCGGGGTGCGGGCGGCGGCGGACAAGGCCGAAGAGCAGTTCCAGGTCCGGGTGAACGAGTTCGCGGGCGCGATCGGGGGGCGCCCGACAGCCTCGACGAGGGCCTGACCAGCGTCGAGGCGCTACGGGCGACCTATGAGGGGGCCTTGAGCGAGCGCGCCGGCTCCAATGCGGTTGCGGCGGCGCGGGTCGAGCTCATCACGGCGGCCCTGTTCGGGCTGGCGCGGTCGGGCCGGCGCGATGAGGCATTGGCGCCTCTGGATATCGACGAGACGACGGCGGGGTTGCTGCGGGGCGGTATTGCCCAGGCCGGCACGATGGCGCGTGACATGGCGGGGAGGCTGGTCGAGGACCATCTCGCGGCCATTCGGGAGACGGGCGCCGGCATCCCAGGCGCGGGCGCGCGGGCGGCGTTGCTGCCGGCGGAAGAGCACGGCCAGTTCCTGGCCGACGAGCGGCGGGCCCAGGACGTCCACGCGATGGTGGCGAGCATGCGCTACGCCTCCGCCGACGAGGTGACGGGCATTGTCGCGGGCTTGCGGGCGACGAGCGGGTCGCCGGGCGCCGCCGCGGCCGAGGGTTTTTCCGAGGAGATCGCGGCGGCGGCGGGGGGGCTTCGCGAAGAGCTGCTGCGCGACCCGGCGGGCTATGTGAAGGGGAACCCGGACATCGTGGCCGCTTTCACGGATGCGGGCGAAGACTCGGCGGCCCTGCGGCGTGCGACCCAAACGAGCCTCGCCATGCAGGAGCGGCTGGGCGTGCCGGAGGACAAGCGCCGGGTGCTGCCGGAGGCCGAGGCGTCGGCGCAGGCGGCGCGGATCGCGGGCGGCTACCCGGGCCTCTCCATGGCGCTCGGGCTGGCGAAGATGCGGCCGGGCCTCGCGCGCAGGATCCAGGACGGCTGGCGGCTGGGTGCGGACGGCACGAGTGGTGCGATCAACGCCTATTCCCGGTCCCTCAAACCTCTCGGATATCGAACCCCTTTGCGCTCATAGAGACCACGGTTCTCACGCACTCACATCGGCCACCTTGCTGCTTTGCAAACTGGTGGCCGATCACTAGTGTCCGGTTAAAAATCGAATAAATTCAATTGGTTGGTTATTTGCGAAGCGTTGCATCTGTTTTCGTCTCCCGCAAGTGCTTGATGTATGGGCATTTTCTCGAAGAGGGTCACCGAGAGGATCTGTAACAAAGTGTAGAGCGAGGCGTCCAGGTCGAGGCGCTTCTTGACGATGGCGACGAGGACGTAGACCGAGACGGCAATCCAGATCTGCGTCTTCACCGCGTTCTCCGACGTGCCGTAGAACTGCTTGATCCGAAGATGCTGCTTGATCCACTTGAAGAAGAGTTCCACCTGCCAGCGGCTTTTGTAGAGCGCGCAGATGGTGGCGGCCGGAAGCGAGAAGTTGTTGGTGATGAAGACCAGCGTCTTGCCGGACTCGGGGTCCTTGAAGCGGATGCGCCGCAGAAGTTCGGGGTAATCCTGACGGGTGTAGAAGCCGTCCAGGGAGATGGTCTGGTCGCAAATGATGCCGGTCGAGCGATCCGTCGGCGCCGAATAGACGCGATGAGCATCGATGTTCGACTTGGCACGCGTGACGAAGAAGGCCCCGGCTTGGTGCAACACATAAAGGCGGGCAAAGTCGACGTAGCCACGATCCACGACGTAGATGGCTCCGGCTTCCGGCAAGAGCATATCGAGGGCATGAACGTCGTGCAGCTTGCCATCCGAGATGTGGATAAAACTCGGAATGTTGCCCCGCAGGTCGAGCAGCGTGTGCATCTTCACCGCCGCCTTGGTGGTGCGGAAGTGCGCCCACGGAAAGACCGACAGGCACAGAGCGATGGTCGTCGAGTCCAGGGCGTAGACGGTATTGGTCAGGTCCAACCCCAGTTCTTCGTCGACGTACAGCGTCCTCGCCTGGGTGATGAGCCGCTGGGCCAACGCCGCATGGATACGCCAGTCGCGCCTTTCGTTGGCATCGGCCAGCGTCGAGCGCCGGACCGGCTGGCGGAAGCCCATGTGATAGAGTTTCGATGCGTGGACCGAGAGGCAGGTCTCGATGTCGCGCAGGCTTTCCCGGTAGGTCAGCTGGGCGAAGGCCATGGACCGGTATTGCTCGGCGCAGGAAAGCGTCCGGACCCGGTGATCGCCGCCATACCGGTCGACGATCCGCGTGAAAGTAGTCCATGGCAGGAAGTCCATGAGCTGAGCGAACAGGGTCTTGCCGGTGTTCATGAGCATCTCCTCGGAGAAACTCCGAAAAGTGCTCCATCCAATTCAAATCGACACCATGCATTTTCGCTTCAAACCCCGCAGAAATCCTGGCTCTCAAAGCCAGCACCGCTCAGTTAACCGGACAGCAGTGGTGGCCGATACAAAACCACAAGCGATTCCCATGAATCAACTTCGGTTCGGACGGACACTAAGAAACCTCTCGGATTCGCCGCGCCAAAACACAGTGTAGATGACGACGCGTTGCCGCGTCAGCCATGTCGGACAAGAGGATGAATCGGTGGCGCCTCGCGACAAGATGTCGCGAGGGCTCTCGACCATGTGTGGGCTTAAGCCGCCCATAATTGCGAGGTGATAGAATGACAGTCAGCAGCACGAATGCGGCGGTCTCCTACCCTGGGACCGGCGCGCAGACGGGCTTCACGATGACGTTCAAGTTCATCGCGAATTCCCACGTCGAGGCCATCCTGCGGGACGCGGCCGGGACCGAGACGACCTGGGCCGAGAGCACCCAATACACCCTGACCGGGGCCGGGAGCGATACCGGCGGCACCCTCACGGTCAAGACGACGCCGACCGACTACACGCCGGCCGCGGGCGAGACCCTGGTGATCCGGCGCGTCGCACCCGAGACCCAGGGATCGGCGTTGCCCGCGGGCTGCGTCTTCCCGAGTGCCACGGTCGAGCAGGGCCTCGACCTTCTCACCATGCAGGTGCAGCAGCATTCGGAGGAGCTTGGCCGGGTGCTCACCGTGCCCAAGACGGACACGGCCACGAGCCTCGAGCTGCCCAACGAGACCGACCGGGCGAGCAAGTTCCTCAGCTTCGACGGGAGTGGCAACCCCATCGCGGCGGCCGGGACGAGCGCCGACTTGACACCCGTCTCGACCTTTATCAACACCCTTCTCGACGACGCCGACTCGGGTGCCGCGCTCGCCACCCTGGTGGCCGCCGGGACGGCCATCGTCAACAGCTTCACCAAGACCCAGAGCTGGGCCAAGGGCGCGGACATCGCCAGCGCCGCGCCGCTGGTCCTGGGCACGGAGGGCAACTATTTCGACGTGACGGGCACCACCGACTTCGCGGCGATCACGGTCGCGGCCGGGACGCTCTTCATGCTCCAGTTCGACGAGAACCTGACCATGACCGACGGGGCCTCCCTCGATCTCGGCGGGGCCGACATCAAGACGGCCATTGGCGACCGGGGGTTGTTCTTCGCCACGGCGGCCAACACCGTTACTTTGTTGTCCTACCTTCGGGCCAGCGCCTCCAGCCGAGGCCTGCCGCGAGGCTACGGCTTCGGGTGTGTCCTGTCGCGGGACGCCGGGGACACGACCAACGACGTGAACGTCACGGCTGGTGAGTGGCGCGACAGCACCAACGCCCACGACATCGTGCTCACGGGCGAGATCACCAAGAAGATCGACGCGCCCTGGGCCGTCGGCGACGATGCCGGTGGGCTCGACGGCTCGGAGAGCGTGGCCGGGACACCCGACAACGACACTTGGTATTTCGTCCACCTGATCCGGCGCAACGATACCGGCGTCGTCGATGTCCTGTTCTCCGAGAGCGCGACCGCGCCGACCCTGCCGACCGGCTACGATGTCTTCCGGCGCATCGGTGCGGTGCGCCGTGGAACAGCGGCCACCCTCGCCTTCACCCAGCACGGCGACGAGTTCTTGTGGTCCGCAACAGTCAACGACGTGGACTTGGCGACCCTGGGGACCTCTACCGTGTCCTACGCGCTCACCGTCCCCCTTGGCATCATCGTCACGGCGATCTTCAACGCCTACGCCGCCAAGGCGGGTCTGTCTGTCACTCTTCGCGCTTTGGACACGGCCGACGAGACCGTGGACGAGACGGGCGCTGCGGGCACCTCTCCCAATCTCGCGGGCAATAACACCGAGCCGGGAGCGACGACCGCAGAGGCCGCTGGCTTGTTCCGTATACGCACCAACATCTCAGGGGAGATAGGGGCGCGTTCGGCAGCGGCGTCTACGACCATCCTGATCTCGACACTGGGGTGGGCGGACGACCGAGGGCGGAGCGCCTAGATATGCGTGCGCTCCTCCTTGCCGCCCTCATCACAGCCCTCTCCTGGGCCGCCCATGCCGAGGACTGCACCACGCCGGCCGGTTACGAGGCGGCGATGGCGGTCGTGGCGCCCGGCGCGGCCCCACTCGAACACCTGACGGGCGGGCTCGCCGCCGACTTCATGGAGGCCTACAACGCCCACCCGCCGCCATCGGACATCGCGAGCGACGAAGTGCTGCTCTACCCGCTGCGCATCAACGGGGTGGCCGCGATCTTCTTCGCCGGGGGCTGCCTGGTCGAGCGCAACACGGTCTGGCGGCCGGCGCTGGTGGAGATCCGCGAGCGGGCGCAGGCGATCTTCGACGGGGGCGGGGTGTGACGGCGCTCCCCACGAACGGTCGCAACGGCAACGGCGTCGACCGCCTCGTGAAGTGGCTGGGCATCCCCGCGCTCGCCTTCGCGTTCGCGCTCGGCATCGCCTACCAGCGCATCGGCACGGTGGAGAGCGAACAGGCGGACCTCAAGGCAATCGTGACCACGCTCTCGCTCCTGGTGGAGCGGCACGACGAGCGGTTGGCGGCGACGCCGCAGTTCGGTGGCAGATAGGCGCGTTAACTTTCGGACCATTAATTAATGAAGGGAAACTGAACATGATCGATTGGCTGATGGAGCGCTTGAAAGAGCGCAGCACGTGGCTTGGCATCGTGAGCTTCCTGACGGCGGCCGGGGTTGCGCTCGACCCCGAGCAAGCAGCGGCTCTCGTGACCGGGGGGGTGGCGGTCGCCGGCGCCATCGCAGCATTCACGAGGGACCGGACTTGAGCCCCACCGCCGAGGATATCGACCTTCTCGCCCGCACCATCTGGGGCGAGGCGCGGGGCGAGCCGCTCGAGGGCAAGGTCGCCGTCGCACACGTCATCCTCAACCGCGCTCGCATCGGCGGCTGGTGGGGCGACACCATCGAGAGGGTGGTGCTCCGACGCTGGCAGTTCTCGGTGTGGAACCGGGGAGACCCGAACCGGCCTAAGATGCTGGTGGTGGACCTCTCGGACAGTGCCTTCCGAGATAGCATGTACGCGGCTCTGGGCGCTGTCCAAGAGCGCATCCCGGACAACACCGAGGGAGCCACCCACTACCACGCGACCAGCATCACGCCGCCCCGCTGGGCGCCCAAGCTGGAAGCGACGGTGACGATCGGGCGGCACAAGTTCTATCGGCGGCCGGCATGACCACCCCGCCGGCCTCTATCCTGGTCCACGGCTACAACTGGGACATTGCCACGGAGGACCCGGAGGCGAAGCAATATTGGGCCTGGCGGCTGTTCGCGCCGGCGCCGGCCCTGGGCTTCCGTTGGCACTCGGCTCCGAGTTGGGGCGACGCCTGGCGGCACGGCCGCGCGCACCCGTATCACCGCGCCTGGGACATGGCGGCCGAGGCGGGGCCGCGCCTGCGCTGGGTGCTGCTCAACCGCGTGACGCCCCCCGTCGACATCATCTGCCACAGCCTTGGCAGCCGGGTCGTGCTCGAGGCCCTGGCGACGGATCAATTCCTGCCCGTTCAGCGCGTGCTGATCTTCAACGGCGCCGAGACCGCGCGAGGCGCGCGCACCGCCGCGGCGCTCCAGGCCGGCACCGCGTTCTATTCGGTGGTCGTCGGGGCCGACGCGATTCTGCGCTGGGGTGGCGCCCTGTTCGCGCCCGGGGCGGTCTACGAGCCGGTAATAGGGCTGCACGGCATGACATCGCCGGCGAAGAACTGGCACGACCTGCGGCTCGGCGCGGCCGGCGACCAGCCCCACCGGATCGGCGACCACGATTGGTCCTGGCGCAACCCCGCCAACGTCCTGACCTGGCGCGCCGTGCTGGCGGGGACGGTCGACCGCACCCTCACAGCCCTGGAGGCATCATGAAACCCTGGACCGCCAAGATCAGCGCCAAATTATGCGCGCTCTTATGCGCGGCGCTGCTCGCTGGCTGCGGCACCCTTCCCGGCGTGAGCCAGCAGGGCAAGGCAGGCATCACCGAGGCGGCGTTCAAGAAATATTGCCCCGTCGGCCCCAGGGATGCGCCCACGAGCTACGTCGTCTGCGCCGAGGCGAGCCTCGTCGACGGCAAGGAGCGTGAGGGCACCTTCTTCACGTACGACCCGGACACCGGCGCCTTCACCTACAGCGCGGGCGTCTCGAGGGCTTTCACCGGCCAGGAGATCCGCGGTGAGGTCGAGAAGGCGCTGGCGGCGAAAGGCGTGGAGGCGACAGAGGCACTGGTCGAGGGCATCCTCAAGGCGCTCAAGATGGGGGCGGTGCCGTTCTGAGGTTTCTGGCGAAGATGCTTTTCTTATCTTATACACGCGTGTTGATGTTAAACGAAGTGGCCGATCGTCGCGTTCGGTCGTCTCCCAGTGCCGGAGAAGCGCGTGAACGCCGTCTTCCTTGCTATTGTCCTGGTTGCGTTTCTGGTCGCCGCCTATCGGCAGATGTTCTGGCTTCCAGAAGTGGAGGCCGACCCTTCACCCATGGAGCAATTGTCCGCCGGGATGATCGAGGCGGCGGGCGCATCGGTCACGCTTGCACTTGGGTTGATCGGTGTGATGGCGCTGTTTCTCGGCCTGATGAAGGTGGCGGAGGCGGGCGGTCTGCTGACCATCATCGCTCGAACCGTGCGGCCGGCCATGGTGCGTCTGTTTCCGGACGTCCCGGCGGATCACCCCGCGATGGGCGCGATGATCCTCAATATATCGGCCAATGCCCTTGGCCTCGGGAACGCGGCGACGCCGTTCGGCATTCGCGCCATGCAGGAGCTCGATAGCCTCAATCCGCACAAGGGCACCGCGACGAACGCGATGGCGCTTTTCCTCGCGATCAATACCTCGAGCGTCACATTGCTGCCCACGGGGGTAATCGCGCTCCGCGCGGCGGCCGGGAGTGCCGATCCGGCCGGCATCGTGCCGACCACACTGTTCGCCACGATCTGTTCGACTACGGTGGCCATTCTCGCCGCCAAATACTATCAGCGCTTCGCGCGTTTCCCTCCCCCCTCCCCAGGTCAGCCGCAACCCGCGGCTGACGACCCTGTGCAAGCCGCGGATTCCGATCCGACGCCCGAAGATGCGTCTGGCGCCTATCCCGGCTGGGTCGCCGCGCTCGCCTTCCTCGCACTCATATCCCTCATTCCACTGACGGTCGCTTTCGGCCGTGAGATATCTCCCTGGATCATTCCCTCCCTGATGGTTCTTCTGCTCGGATTCGGCGCCATCCGACGCGTGCGGGTCTACGAGGTCTTCGTTGAAGGGGCCAAGGACGGATTCCAGGTCGCGATACGCATCGTTCCCTACCTGGTCGCGATTCTAGTCGCGGTCGGAATGTTTCGCGCGAGCGGTGCCATGGGGTTGATCGTCAGGCCCATTGGTTCAGTGACCGGGCTCCTGGGCCTGCCCGTCGAGGCCCTTCCGATGGCCATCCTCCGCCCGCTGTCGGGCTCGGGCGCATACGGTATTCTTGCATCGACCATTCAGGATCCGGCGATTGGGCCGGATAGCTATACGGGCTACCTCGTCAGTACGCTGCAGGGCTCGACAGAGACCACGTTCTACGTTCTGGCCGTCTATTTCGGTGCCGTTGGCATCAAACGTGCCCGCCATGCCTTGCCCGCCGCCCTGACCGCCGACCTCGCCGGAATCGTCGGGGCCGTTCTTGCCGCGTCGTACATTTATGGCGCCTAACGCTGAATTGGCGTACCCGGCGGGCGGTTGATAATATCGCGAGCGACGGAAGAAACAGGGCAGGGAGGTGCGGACAATGGATCTCACCGGACGGACCGCCATTGTCACCGGGAGCTCACGTGGCATAGGCCGGGCGATAGCGGAGCGCTTCGCCCGCGCCGGGGCGGTGGTCGTAATCAATTGTCGGACTTCAATCGATAAGGCGCGGGAGACGGCCGCCGGTATCGAAGTGAACGGTGGGTCGGCCTTCGTGGTGCAGGCGGACGTGGGCGAGAAGGCCGGGGCCCAGCGACTCGTCGACGAGGCGCTGGGAAAGTTCGGCCGCATCGATATCTGCGTCAACAACGCCGGCATCGTCATCGACCGGGCCTTCGTCGATAGCACCGACGAGGACTGGGACAACGCGATGCACAGCAACCTCAATGCATTTTTCTATCTGACGCGCGCGGTATTGCCCCATATGATCGAGCGTGGCTACGGCCGAGTGCTCGCCACTGGCTCCATCATCACCGAGAAGTACGATTTCGGGCCCAACAAGATGTCGGTCTGTACCGCCGCGAAGGCGGGGACCGTCACGATGCTCCGCGCCATTGCGGTCGAGGTCGCGCCGCACGGAATAACGGTCAATGCCGTCTCGCCAGGCTATATTGCGACCGAGATGTTCGAGACCATCGACCCAGTGGGGCGGGAGGCCGCCCTCAAGCTCATCCCGATGGAACGTTATGGCGCACCAGAGGACATCGCCAACGCAATGTGCTTCCTCGCCTCGGAAGAGGCATCTTACATGACTGGCCAGACGCTGAGAGTGAATGGCGGCATGTCGATGGGTTGAGTGATGAACGAATTTACGACAAATCATCGAATCGCGGTAATCGCCGGCGACGGGATTGGGGCGGAAGTGGTGCCGGAAGGTATCCGCGTGCTGGAGGCCGCCGGACGGCGATTCGGTATTTCCTTCGAATGGCAAGACTTCGATTGGAGTTGCGCACGCTACCGGACGTTCGGCCAAATGATGCCCGAGGATGGACTCGAACTGCTTTCGACATTCGATGCCATATTCCTTGGTGCCGTCGGACTGCCAGGCGTGCCGGACCATGTGTCGCTCTGGGGTCTTTTGATCCCAATCCGCCGCGCAATGCGGCAGTACGCGAACGTGCGGCCTGTGCGACTTCTGGAAGGTGTGACGACGCCCTTGGCCGGTCGCGTTCCTTCGGATATCGACTTCATCGTGGTTCGCGAGAACAATGAGGGCGAATATTCGGAGATCGGCGGGCGATTGTACGCCGGAACCGAGCAGGAAATGGTGATCCAGGAATCCGTGTTCACAAAAAGCGGCGTGGATCGGATCCTGCGATATGCCTTCGCGCTAGCGCGGAGCCGCCCGAAGAAGCACCTGACCTCGGCCACGAAATCCAACGGTATCATCCACACCATGCCCTACTGGGACGAACGTTTCGCGGCGATCGCGGACGAATATACAGACGTGCGTACCGATCAGTTCCATATCGATATCCTGACTGCGCATTTCGTCCAGCATCCCGATTGGTTCGACGTCGTCGTTGGCAGCAATCTGTTCGGCGATATTCTCTCCGATCTAGGGCCGGCTATTGCTGGCAGCATCGGCATCGCACCATCTGGCAACATCAATCCCAGCGGCGATCTGCCATCCATGTTCGAGCCGGTACATGGCTCGGCGCCCGACATTGCTGGTAAGGGAATAGCGAATCCAGTCGGTCAAATCTGGTCCGGGGCGATGATGCTAAATCATCTCGGCCATCACGAGGCTGCGCAGCTTATCGAGGCTGTCGTCGCTGGGTCAATTGCCCAAGGCGTCAAGACCGCCGATCTGGGTGGCAAGGCCACAACGGTCGAGGTCGGTCAGGCCATCGCGGCGGAGGTTGAGCGGGACGGATAGAAATTGCGACTGCCTCGTATCGTGGCGCATGCGGACTGGAGTGTCGACCCAGCCAAACGTTGGACCACGCAGGCGATCCTTGGCCCAAACGGACGTTATTGCGCGGACGCCCCGGTGCTCGTTGGTTGCCCAATAGACTGGCTGCGAGGGCAGGCAGCGGCGGCTGGAGGCGATGGTGTCTTCCTCGGGTTCGATTTTCCGATCGGTCTCCCAAGGTGCTATGCGGTCGCCGCCGGGTTGACGAATTTCATCGAAACGTTACCTGGTCTGGGCCGAGGGCGCTGGTGTCGGTTCTACGATGTGGCAGCCGCGCCGGACGAGATTGGACCGGCTCGTCCGTTCTATCCGCTGGCGGCACGGGTGAAGGGGCGCGCCGCGCAAGCGCATCTCGTAGCGGCTCTAAGTTTGTCGGATCCCGCCGGTCTGCGACGCATCTGTGACGGCCGAACTGTGAACCGGGGACCGGCCTGTCCGATGTTTTGGACCGTGGGCGCCAATCAGGTCGGCAAGGCCGCGATCACGGGTTGGCGCGATCTTTTGGTGCCCGCTCTTCAGGACCCCACCCTGGAGGTTGCGATTTGGCCATTTCACGGCCCGCTCGAAACGCTCATTGAGAGCCATCGGATCGTCGTGGCCGAGACCTATCCTGGAGAGTGCTATTCGCAGCTTGGGTTGGATTTCCGAGCTATCGGGACCAAGCGTCGGGGCAGTAAGCGCCGTCAGAGCGACCGAGCGCTCCACGCCAAACAAATGCTAGGTTGGTCGAGGCGGACCAATGTTCACGTCTCTCGGGCTCTCAAAGCCGCTATTAGTGACGGATTCGGCTCTTCTCGCTCGGGCGAGGATGCCTTCGATGCGACCGTCGGGTTGTTCGGGATGTTGAATGTGCTTGGAGCGCGGCGAGCGGCGGGCGAGCCCGAGGATGAGGTCGTTCGTCGAATCGAAGGGTGGATTTTGGGCCTTGACCGAAAGGATCTGCTTGATTGAGAAATCTCATGATTCAAGGGGCGGGTTCAGGTTCGAATGACGAGTGGCCTCATTCATGCGTCAGCTTGTGAAAAGAACGCAATGTTGCGATCGCCATTGGTCTAAACTAAATCGAAGACCGAGAGGGAGCTTTGAATTTGGAGGGGTGATGTGAAGATCGGCTATAAGCAACTTGTCGAGGAGGCCGAGAGGGAAATCAGGACTCTCAGCGTTGAGGAGGCTTTATCCAAATACGGTCAAGACGGCGTCGTCTTTGTCGATATCCGCGATGTCCGGGAACTTCAACGGGAAGGCGTTATTCCCGATGCACTTCACGCTCCGCGCGGAATGCTAGAATTCTGGGTCGACCCGGAAAGCCCTTATCACAAAGAGATCTTCGCTTCGGGTCAAGAGTTCGTATTTTTCTGCGCCGGAGGTCTGCGTTCCGCTCTCGCGGCCCAAGCCGTACAGCGCATGGGTCTCGAGCCAGTTGCCCACATCGCAGGTGGGTTCGGCGCTTGGCGGGAGGCCGGCGGACACATTGTGGAAAAGAAACCCAAGAGCGTTCAGCATTCATGAATGGTGCGGTCGTTCTGGCGGCGTCGAGGATTATAATGCTGCTCCATGAAGTCGGGGACGAACCTTGGGCGTGTCGCTGGATGAGGTAGAGGATGGGGATCAGGGCTTCGAGGCTCTTCGAGCGCCGCGCATAAGGCGGCAGGAGCGCGGAGCTAATACATAGCGTAATTCCGGTGGTCACTCTCCCGGGCCTATGATTCGGGGTCGCGAGGACGCGCCCCAGTAGGCAAACCAAGGAGAGTGACCATGACGGAGTATGTTGGGTTTGATGTGTCGAAGGAAGAGACGGCGTTTTGCGTGAAGGACGTGGCGGGAAAGATATTGGCGCGGGGCAAGGTTGCGACCGATCCGAGGGCGCTGTTCGCAGCTTTGCGGGAGCATTGTCTGTGCCCTGGCCGTATCGTTCTGGAGACGGGTACGCTGAGTGGCTGGCTGGCGCGGGATCTGGGCCGGCTGGGGGTCTCGGTCGAGGTGATCGACGCGCGCCATGCGAACGCGGTGATGCGCCTTCAGCACAACAAGACGGATGCGAACGACGCCGAGCTCTTGGCGGAGATCGCGCGCACGGGGTTTTGCCGCCCTGTGGCGGTGAAGAGCGAGGCGGCGCAGGAGGCGCGGGCACTTCTCAAGGCGCGCTGTCATCTGGTGCGCCAGCGGCGCGATACGGAGAACGCGATCCGTGGCCTGTTGGGGTCGTTGGGCCTTCGCTTTCCCAAGGGCTCGGGCAAGCTGGCCGGACGCGTCCGCGAGGCGTTGGAGGGGCGTCCCGAGCTGAAGGTGATGATCGAGCCGCTTCTGTCCGCGGCGGCGGCGCTGGGCCGCGAGATCGGGCGGCTGGACGAGGCGGTCGTGGCGCGGGCGAAAGGCTCTCCGGCCTGCCGTTTGCTGATGAGCACGCCGGGGGTGGGGCCGGTGACGGCGCTGGCCTATGTGGCGACCATTGGCGAAGCGGAGCGGTTCGCCAAATCGCGCACGGTGGGCGCCTATGTGGGGCTCACGTCGCGGCGCTGGCAGTCGGGTGGGATGGACTATTCGGGGCGCATCTCGAAACACGGCGACGCCATGCTGCGGGCGCTGCTCTACGAGGCCGCCAACAGCCTGCTGACGGTGGTGCGCCGGGCCCACCCGCTGAAGGACTGGGCACGCCGGATCAAGAGGCGGACCAGCCACAAGAAGGCCTGCGTGGCGCTGGCGCGCCGACTGGCGGTGATCCTGCACCGGATGCTGATCACCGGCGAAGCCTTCCGCTGGCCGGAAAAGGAGGCAAGCGCCACGGCATAGCTGGATAAGGAGAAGAGAGAGTTCCGCGAGAAGCGGAAGACCCGTCCCCGCCGGGACGGTGGCCGAGGCGATCCCGTTCGCTTGGCTGCAAGGCGGACAGTCGTTCGCGATTGCGCCTGATACCTTGGGAGGCCGAAGCCAAAGGGCACTATCATGAAGCGACCCGGCGGACCCGTCGGGGAAGACTTCGCAGACAACCGTGTTCCCGGCGGAGACAAGGGTCCGGAAGGGCTTGACCAACGAACCGGAATTAGACAACCAGGCGGCGATGAGCTCGACTCATTGCCGCCTGGCAAGCACGACCGCGCGCCCGAGCTTATGCGAGGCCAGCCAAAGCCGCGGATGCGGCCGCCCGGCGTTTGAGGGAACATACGATCGGTCTCCCTTAAGGCCGATCGGTATAAAGCGGGTGCGCTCGGCGACCAGCCCCGTGCAGTCGCGAACGCGGGGCGCGCGAACCGCGACCGGGCCGATGCCGGTCATGATCTCGCGCTCGGGCAGGTGACCGTGGCGCACCAGCCGTTGGCGGCCTTCATCGGTGCGCTCCGCAGTGTGGCGCCCGAGGAACCCGGCCACCGCGGCCTCGACCGCCTGCACCAACAGCGACCGGGCGCCGCTGCGCAAGACCTCGGTCAACGGATCGGAAAACATCGCTGGTTGGGAAAGCTTCAAAACATTGTTGTCAGTCACGGCGTATCACTCCTTCGCCGGAGAAGTGGAGGCTCAATCACCCCCACGATACGCCGCCTTAACCCATCACGCCGTCACCAACTTCTGGCCATAGCTCAAGTCAGGCCGCACGGCCCGCTATTATTCCGCAATGAAACCCGTGAATGGGGAAGAGGCATCGCTTCCGTATGCGCCGGATTGCGGCGAATGCCGATTGCAGCTCGTGTGTTTCGGGTTCCGTTATGGCCTATGCGGTCGCCAAGATCGGCCTCAGACAGCCTTGGGCGCTCGCGACGGCTTTTTCTTCTTGGTGGCCGCTTTCTCGGCGGCGGCGGCCACTTCGGCTTGTTTGTCGGCCGCCTCCTTGGCCAGGCGGAGGGCCCGCAGGCCTGCCACATGTTCCGCTTTCTCTTGGCGGATTTTTTCCCTTTCTTTCAGGACCTGCTTGTCCTTCTTCTGGGTCGCGGCGAAGCGTTCCTCGGCTCTCGATTTTGCTGACTTTAACATTTCATTAATACTCTGCTTTAGCTCGAGGCGTCACGGGCGAAAATTCTCGACCCGGAGCGCAGGCGGTGCCACCCGCGGGCTGTTGCGCGAGGTCGGCCCCGGAGCGGCGTATCGCGCCACTCGTTCTATCATTCGCCGTATTTATTGTTGCCGAAGGAGCGATGGCGGATCGATCCGCAATATCCTTCAGTCCGTCAGGCGATTCTTGAAGGCCGCGTCGCCGATGGCGAGCGGCGGCCGTCCCCAACGGGCGTTGGGGGCGGCGCCTTGGCGTGACTAGTCGACGACGGACAGGTTCTCGGCGGAAGATTTGCCGTTCTGTCCGGGCTGAAGCTCATACGAGACCTTCTGCCCTTCGTTAAGCGAGCTCAGTCCGGCGCGCTCGACGGCCGAAATATGGACGAAAGCGTCCTTCGAGCCATCTTCGGGCTCAATGAATCCAAAGCCCTTGGCCGGGTTGAACCACTTCACGGTGCCTGTAGGCATAGTTGTTTCCTCTAACAGGTATCTTGTTTCCGCGCCTCACACCATGTGGCGGCGCGGTCGGTATTACGCTCACATTGTCAGGGGATAACTAAGCTAATCGGCGAACCGGTTGGTTAGGTAACACAAAACAAATGCAACACGTATATAGTAAATATAGAGGGTGTCCGGGCGAATGTCAATGTTCCACAAGGCCCGTCGGGGATAGCGGAATTTCGCTGGCGATCGGCGCGCCAGATCGCAAGTGCCCGTTGGAACCGAGACGGGTTGGCGGCGGAGCGAATGGGTATTCCAGTGCCTGAACGTGCCGCCAAATTCCTTTTATCACGTCCTGGCGATGGTGTTGAGTCCGCGGCGGTGTAGGTAAGCCGTCACGCTTCGCGCCGGCCGCCCCGGTCATGACAGAAGCTCTCGGGTCCGCCGGATCGCACCGGCGCCGCGCGGGCGTTGGGCGGGGACCGAGCCAATTGCATATTCCAGTGCGAATTGCGACGGCGGGCGGGTGCGATTTGCGACGGTGGAGCGATTTGGCCGGCCTCAACGCACGCGGTTTGCACCGGTCGCCCGCGCGCGTCGGCCCGCAAGATTTCGCGATTTCCTCTCGATCTCAGGCATGTGTCGATTAATCACAGTATTGGCACGGCAATTGCGGCATTGGCCTCGAGAGTCGAGCGCAAAGAACGATCGACGTCGAGAAAGTCGGCCCGGACGCTCGCTCGAAGGGTCGGTATGGACTTGTGAATGAGGGGCGCCGCACGGCACGGCGAATGGACAATGGCTCAATTCGGACGAAACGGCACCCCACGAGTTGGCGTGCTTGGAAACACATCCCCGGCGGACGCCGAGCGATCCACGGACGCGACAGGGCGGGACCGGCGTAAGACGACGCGGGTGCTGAGGAACTGGGAGAGATATCGACAACCCGAAGGCATGCCCGACTGGCAGGTGCGGCCGCGGGTCTCCGCCGGCGATCTTCGAGACTATTGCGTCTACGGCTGCTTCGGCGTCGACAGTTCCGATGTCACGGTCGAGGAGCTGGGCGACATTTTCCTCGAAAGCCTCAGACCATCCTCCGCCGGTCTCGATGGGGATCCCTATGCCGCCGCCGTCCTGATGGGAATCTTCACGCAGCTTGGCGCGTCGCTTCACACGCGACCCAGGCCGCTCTTCGACGAAGGCAAGTTTCCCACGCTGGACTTCGACGTCATCCTCTATCGACTGGTCGTTCTGCCCTTCGCGCATGACTCGCGGAGCGTGGACCATTGGCTGGCGCTCGGAAGCTGGCGGTCGGAGACCGTGCCGCTTGTGAGGCGGCGAGCGGTCTGAACGCCGGGCTCGACCCTCGAGGCCGAGGCCCGACCCGGGACGACCATCCGGGCAGGGGATTTGTAGATAGGGGGGAGGCCGCGTCGCGGCCCTGAAGATATGGCGCTGACACCAGGGTATCGGGGGCCTTGTTCCCCGGCTGATGACGACGGCGGACCGGGGGATTGGAGCCCGACGGACCAGCGCTGGCGCGATCGGCGCAAAACCACGCGGCTCTACCGCAACTGGGATACGTTCCGACCCTCGGGCCACCTGCCCGGCTCCGGCCGGCTTCCCGAAATCTCCGCGAACGGCCTCTCCGAGTACTGCGTTCGCGGCCGATTCGAGGGGCCAGGCCTGGAGCCCGCTATCGAGCGCATCGGTGACTATTTCCGCGTGCGGCTCAACGCGGCGCCGGGAGAGCACGACGAGGAACTCTACCCGGCCAGTGTCTTGCTGGGCAAGTTCATGCAACTGGGCGCCGCCTTGCTCGGCAAGCCCCATCCCCATTTCGACGATGGCGGCTTCGTCACGCCCGAGGCAGGGAGGGTGTTCTACAGGCTCGTGATCCTGCCCTTCGCCGAGGATGCGCGCAGCGTGGACCACTGGCTCGCGCTCGGGAGCTGGCGCATGGATCCGGGCGCGGGCGAAATTCCACGCACGGTCTGAGATCCCGGGAGGGACGGCGGCGACGCACCCGGGCGGCTACACGCGCCCGGCCTCTCGACCCGCGCCGCGATCTGTGGAAAGTTCCTCCGCCTTGGGGCAGGGGTGCCCGATCATCGAGGGCGGGGGGGAGCCATGCGGTTCGACTATGTCATCGTCGGCGGGGGATCGGCGGGGTGCGTGCTCGCCAACCGCCTCTCGGCCGATCCGCGCAACCAGGTGGCGGTGCTCGAGGCCGGACCCGACACGCTGCCCGAGCACATGCCCCCGGAGATCTTCGAGGCGTCCTTCCTGCCCCACTATTTCGAGCCCACGACCTATTGGACGAAGCTCGAGGCCTACATGGACCCCATCGGCAACAAGAGTGTCGAGGAGGTCGTCGCCAGCGGCAAGCCGCGCCGGTACGAGCAGGGGCGCATCATGGGCGGCGGCTCGACCGTCAACGGCCAGGTCGCCATTCGCGGCCTGCCCGCCGATTACGACGAGTGGGACGCGCTCGGCGCCAAGGGCTGGTCCTTCAAGGAGGTGCTGCCCTACTTCAAGCGGCTCGAGCGCGACATGGACTTCGATGGCCCCTACCACGGCAAGGCGGGGCCGATCCCCATCCACCGCACCTTCCCCCAGGACTGGGGCGGCTTCGCGCTGGCCTTCCGCGACGGCCTCGCCAAACAGGGCATCCCCTATTACGACGACTGCCACGCCGAGTTCACGGACGGCTGCTACCCCTTCACCAAGAACAACGTCTACAACCACCGGGTCTCGGCGGCCGTCGGCTACCTGGACGGCGCCACGCGCCTGAGGAAGAACCTCCACGTCCTCGCCGGCAGCTTCGTCGAGCGCCTGGAGATCGAGGGCCGGCGCGCGACCGGCGTGCGGGTGCGGCGCGAGGGCCGGACAGAGACGATCGAAGCCGGCGAGGTCATTGTCTCGTCGGGCGCCATCCATTCGCCCGCCATGCTCATGCGCAACGGCATCGGGCCGGCCGAGCACCTGCGCGAGCGCGGCATCGAGGTGCGCATCGACCGGCCGGGCGTGGGCTCGGGCCTCCAGGACCATCCCCTGATCGGCATCGGCGCCCACCTGCGGCCGGCGGGGCGCATCCCCGCCACCTTGCGCAACAATTTTCTCCTCAACATGCGCTGGTCCTCGGGCCACGAGGGCTGTCCGACCCAGGACATGAAGCTCTCCGTCTCCAACCGCTTCGCCTGGAGCAAGATGGGCCAGCAGCTCGCGACCGTGCAGTTCGGCCCCAACAAGGCCTTCTCCAAGGGCTTCGTGCGCTTGCGCAACGCCGATCCGGGGGAGGAGCCGATCGTCGCCTTCAACCTCCTCTCCGATCCGCGCGACTTGGCGCGGACCATGGACGCGGTGCGCTTCGCCCATGCCGTCCTGACCGACAGCCCGACGCGGGACATGACCCACGCCATCTGGCCCGGCATCTACGCGGATTCGGTTCGCAACCTGACGACCCCATCGAAGTGGAATGAGATCGTCACGTCCTTGGCCGCGCTGATGCTCGACATGGGGGGGCCGGCCCGCGCCCTCGTCATGCGCTTCGCCGTCGATCCCCGCTTCAAGATGGAGGACGTGATGCGGGACGAGAAGAAGATGGAGGAATGGATCCGCGAGGGGGTGCAGGGCGACTGGCACGCTTGCGGCACCTGCAAGATGGGTGCCGAGGACGACGGCATGGCCGTGGTCGACCCGGTGGGGCGCGTCCATGGGGCGGAGAACCTGCGCGTGGTGGACGCCTCGATCATGCCCTCGGTGCCCTGCGCCAACACCAACATCTCCACCATCATGATCGGCGAGAAGATGTCCGACCACATCCTGGCCGGGTAGTGATGGCCCGCGCGTGTTGAGGGTATGTCCGGCCCGGCCCACCCACCCAGCCCTCATACTTCGACAGGCTCAGCATGAGGGCCTCACCCAGAGCCGGCCCACCCACCCAGCCCCCAAACTTCGACAGGCTCAGCATGAGGGCCTCACCCAGAGCCGGCCCACCCACCCAGCCCTCACGCTTCGACAGGCCCGGCATGAGGGCCTCACCCTGAGCCTGTCGAAGGGTGGGGCCGTGGCACTGGCTTTCGAGGGTAGGTCATAGGACATGGAGTACGACTACGTCATCGTCGGCGGCGGGTCGGCGGGGTGTGTGCTCGCCAACCGCCTCTCGGCGCGGAGCGCGAAGCAGGTGCTGCTGATCGAGGCCGGGCCGGACACGCCGCCCGACGACGTCCCGGAGGTCATAGCCAGCAGCTATACGGGCTTCTCCTATTTCGATCCGCGCTACCATTGGACGGAGTTGCGCATCTTCCACGAGTCCCTCTCCGAGAACGAGCGCCGGCCCCGGCCGCGCAAGTTCGAGCAGGCGCGGGTCATGGGCGGGGGATCGAGCATCAACGGACAGTTCGCCCTGCGCGGGCTGCCGGGCGACTACGATGAGTGGGCCGAGATGGGCGTCGCCGGCTGGGGCTGGGAGGACTGCCTGCCCTACTTCAGGAAGCTCGAGCGCGACGTGGATTTCGGCGGGCCGCTGCACGGGCGCGAGGGGCGTATCCCCATCCGGCGCATCTTCCCCGATCAGTGCCCAGCTATACCAAGGCGACCTTCGCGGCGCTCGAGGCACGGGGCTACCCCTATTCCCACGACCTCAACGCCGATTTCGGCGACGCCTGCTTCCCCATGCCCTTCTCGAACCAGTACGACCGGCGGGTCTCGACGGCCGTGGGCTATCTCGACGCGGCCACGCGGCTGCGGCCGAATCTGCACATCCTGGCCGAGACGGTGGTCGAAGGGCTAATGGTCGAGCGGGGGAGGGTGGTCGGCGCCCGCGCGCGCCGCGGGGGCGAGCTCGTGGAGCACCGGGCGCGGGAGGTCATCGTCTCGGCGGGCGGCCTGCACTCACCCGCCATCCTCATGCGGGCCGGGATCGGCCCGGCGGCGCACCTTGCCCAGCACGGGATCGAAGTGGTGACGGACCTGCGCGGGGTGGGGGAGAACCTGATGGAGCACCCGTCCCTGAGCGCCGCCGCGATTCTGAAGGCCGGCGCGCGCCTCCCCCCCCGGGGTGGGTCGGCACATCGTCTTCGGCCTGCGCTATTCTTCCGGCTACGAGGGGTGCCCGCCGGGCGACATGTTCATCTTGCCGGGGAACAAGGGGGGCTGGCACCCGCTCGGCCGGCGCATCGGCACCATCACCCTCCACTGCAACAAGCCCTATTCGCGCGGCGTGGTCCGCTTGCACAGTGCCGAGCCCGGGGACGAGCCCATCGTGGCGTTCAACCTGGCTTCGGACGCCCGCGACCTGTGGCGCCTGGTCGAGGGCTTGAAGCGCATGAAGGACGTGATGGAATCGCCCGAGGTGCGGGCCGTGACCGAGTTCTGGTTCCCGTCAGGCTACAGCGACAAGGTCCGCGACCTCGCCACCAAGCGCTTTCGCAACTGGCTCACCACCGGCATCGCGGCGGCGATGATCGAGATGGGCGGGCCGGCGCGCAGCTACATCCGCCACCGCAAGCTCAGCCCCGGCTTCGATGTCGAGCGCCATATGGCGGACGACGAGTTTCTGGCCGAATGGGTGCGGGGCCATGTCTGGGGCGCCTGGCACCCTTCGGGCACCTGCCGCATGGGCGCGGCGGACGACCCGGACGCGGTGCTGGACGCGGCCTGCCGGGTGCGCGGTGTGGGCGGGCTGCGCGTCGTCGACGCCTCGGTCATGCCCACCATCCCCCGCGCCAACACCAACATTCCCACGATCATGATCGCCGAGAAGGTGGCGGACGCGATCCTGGACGGATGAGGGGGGATGATGGCCGGGCTCGTCACCATCGAGCGGTATTACGATCTGCCCGAGGCGCTCGCCGCGAAGGCCTTTCTCGAATCCCATGGGCTGATGCCCTTCCTGCCCGATGAGTATTTCCTCAACGCGAGCTGGATGCACCTCTTCGCCCTGGGCGGCATTAGGCTTCAGGTCGTCGAGGCGGAAGCCGCCCAGGCGCTCGAGCTGCTGTCGGGCGAGAATCGCGAGATTGCGGGGGAGGGCGTCGAGCTCTGCCCGGAATGCGGATCGGGCAACGTGTTTCGCGCCAAGTCCCTGATCGCGGGCCTTGCGATCGCGCTCACATGGGCCGTGCCGTTTTTCATTGGCACCAGGCGGCGCTATTGTCGGCGTTGCGGCGCCCGGTGGCGAGTGGGGCTAGAAGCGCCGGAACCTGACATGCCGAAAGAGGAGGAGTAAACCGATGCCGCAGAAGATCACCCGAATCTCCATCTACAAGGCCGAGGTGCCGATCAAGGAGGGGGCCTACACCATGTCGGGCGGGCGCGTGCTGAGCGCCTTCGACACCACTTTCGTCGGAATCGAGACCGACGGCGGGCTCACGGGTTGGGGTGAGGTGACGCCGCTCGGCGCCACCTATCTGCCGTCATATCCGGCGGGCGCGCGCGTGGGCATCGCCGAGCTGGCGCCCCAGCTCCTCGGGCGGGATGCGACCCTGCTCGACGACATCAACCGCTTCATGGACGAGGCCCTCAAGGGCCACCCTTACGTCAAGAGCGCCCTCGACATGGCGTGCTGGGACATCCTCGGCAAGGAGGCGGGCCTGCCGGCCTCGACCCTCCTCGGCGGGCGCTTCGGCGAGGACGTGGCCCTCTACCGCTCCATCACCAGCGAATCGCCCGAGGCCATGGCCGAGCGGCTGCGCGGCTTCCGCGCCCAGGGCTACCGCCACTTCCAGCTCAAGATGGGTGGCGATCCCGACATCGACATCGCGCGCGTCCACGCCACGGCGGCGGAGACGGAGCCGGGAGACGGTCTGGTCGCGGACGCCAACGGCGGCTGGCTCATGCACGAGGCGGCGCGGGTGGTGCGCGGTGTGCGCGACCTCGACGTCTATATCGAGCAGCCCTGTGTCAGCTACGAGGAATGCCTGACCATCCGCCGGCGCACCGACCACCCCTTCATCCTCGACGAAAGCATGACCTCGGTCGCCGCCATCCTGCGCGCGCATGCCGACGGCGCCATGGACGGCATCAACCTCAAGATATCGAAGCTCGGCGGCCTGACGCGCGCACGCCAGGTGCGCGACCTCTGCGTCGCCCTCGGCATCGCCATCACGATCGAGGATACGGCCGCCACGGACGTGACCTCGGCCGCCATCATGCATCTCGCGCACTCGACGCCGCCCGAGATGCGGCTCTCCGTCACCATCGCGAACGTGAAGCTCGCCCATCCGACGGCCGACGGCGCGCCGCGCGCCAAGGATGGCCGCGCCGCGGCCCCCACGGGGCCGGGCCTCGGCGTCGAGCCGCTCATGGACGTGCTCGGCGATCCGATATTCAGGACCGACTGAGGAGAGCGGTCCCTACGCGGCCCTGCGAACGGTGACGGTCAGGCGCCGGCCGAGAGCGGACAGGGCTTCTTCGAGGCGGCCAATCTTGGTCGGGTGTCGCAGGTCCAGGAGCCGCGTCACGTCCGACTTGCCGGCGCCCAGACGCCGCGCCAGCTCGGCCGGGCCGACGCCCTCACCGGCCAGGGCCTCGTGTAGAGCCAGTTTCGCGGCCACCACCGCGCGGAGTGCCACCAATGGCCGGCCGCGCGCGGGCGAGGGGGTCGGGACCGGCCGTCCTTCGCGCACGTAGACATCGAGCGCTGTCTCGAGCGCATCGGCGGCCTGGACGAAGGCCTCGGCCGCGGTATCGCCCTCGGTGATCGCCTCAACCACGTCGGGGAAAGTGATGGTGAAGCCACCCTCCTCGGCGGGGTGCATATCACAGGGATAGGCATAGGTCGTGGTCATGGCGGTCAGTCCTCCAATCCGAGCTGTTTCTTGATGGCGCGGACCGTGCTGCCCTTCAACTCTTTCTGGCTGCCGTGCACGGGCAGTCGTCCAGCGCTCCCCCCGGCGCACGACGACGTGGCCGCCCTTGTCACGCGCCTTCTCGAAGGTGTATCCGCGCTTTCTGAGCCACCGCTTGAGCTCGTCGCTGTTCATAAAGATGTGTATGCGTTTTTGCGAACAGCACCAACCGAGGAATTGTAATTTTTGCGAACTTCTCGATCCGCGCGACGCGAGCCTCATCTAATGAGATTCGCGGTTTCGGTTGCAGAATCCGGCTTTACGGGCGATCAGGCCCGCGGGCGAGTGGCGTCGGGGAGCTCCAGGGCGGCGAGGTAGAGCTGGGTCTCGAGCGCGAGCGGCGGCGGGAACAGGGTGTCCATGGCGGGGCGCCATGATGGCGCGGTCGCGCGGGCATGGCTGACGGTGGTCCGGGCTGGCGCCTGTGACGGCGATCCCGGCTCGGGCACCTTGGTGGCCATCATCGTCGCGGGCGCGAGCTTGGCGGCGAAGCACTCGCGGACTTCGGCCAGGGAGCGGGGCCAATCGCCATCGAAGAAGACGGCGCGGTTGGCGCGCGCGGCCTGGGGGAAGATGCTCGCGGCGGATTGGCTTTCGTCCGCGCCCATGGCGGTGAGGAAACGACTTGCGCCGCCCGCACCCAGGAAGTGGGCCAGATAGAGATCGGCATTGCCGATTTCACCGCCGACCACCCGTTCCAGGTGGCGCTGGTTAGCGCTCGTGTACTCGGCCGCCATCAGGGCGGAGATGCGGGGATTGTTGCGGAGGGCCAGGATCTCCTCACGCTTGGCCGCGCTCATGCCACCTTTTTCGATGGCGGCGGCGTGGTCGCCGAGGCCGTATTTGGCGCCGTGCTCGCGCACCGTCTCGAGCCACGTGCCCTCGACGAACTGGAACAGGCCCGTGGCACTCGACGTCGCGGCCTTGGCGTCGGCACGGAAGCCGCTTTCGAGGGCAGCATTTGCCAGCAGGTAGGAAAAATCGACCCCCGACCGGTCGCTCGCCACACGCACGGCGCTCCGCACCTGGGACGGAACCCCTTGGAATAGATCGATATTCGTGGTTGCTGAGACGGACATGATGGTGGTGGCCCCTCCGCTGCCGCGTCTACAGTGGCAAGCGGCGTGCCAAACCGCCCAGGATCACCGCGTCACCTTCGCGATTACCCCCACCTCGTCGGCGAGCGCGAGGGCGGCGGTAAGGCCCGGGGACTCGATGCCGAAGAGGTTGATGAGCCCAGGGACGCCGTGCTCGGCCGGCCCTTCGACGACGAAATCGGCCGCCGGCTCGCCCGGCCCGGTGATCCTGGGCCGGAAGCCGGCGTAACCGGGCAGGAGGGCGCCGTCGGGCAAGCTCGGCCAGTAGCGCCGGATGGCCTGGTAGAAGATTGCGGCCCGGCCCGGGTCCACGTCGAAGTTGATAACGCCCGCCCATTCCATATCCGGGCCGAACCGGGTCTGGCCGCTCAAGTCGATGGTCAGGTGGAGGCCGAGCCAGCCGCTCGCATGCCCGACCGGGTAGATGAGGCGCCCGAACGGTGGGCGGCCGTTGAAGGTGAAGTAGCTGCCCTTGCAGATGTGGTCGCGCGGCACGCGCGCCGGGTCGTGACCCTCGATTCGGTGGGCGAGGGCGGGGGCGCCAAGCCCGGCCGCGTTCACCACCAGCGCGCAATCGAGCCGGATCGGGTCTTCGCCACCGACCTCGATCTCCACGCGCCCCGTATCCGTCGCATGGCCGCGGAGCACCAGGGCGTTGAGCGCCACGGCGGCGCCGTGGTCCTCGGCCTCGCCCTCCAAGGCGATCATCAGCCCATGGCTGTCGATGATGCCGGTCGAGGGGGAGAGGAGGGCGGCCGTGCAGGCAATCTCGGGCTCGAGGGAGCGCGCCGCTTCGCCCGTGAGCCATCGGAGGTCATGGACCCCATTGGCCGCGGCCTTGGAGATCGTATCCGTGAGGCTCGCCTCTTCGTCCGCCTCGGTGGCGACGATCAGCTTGCCGCAGCGCCGGTGGGGGACGCCGTGGCCCTCGCAGAATTCATAAAGGGCATGTTTGCCGGCGACGCAACTCCGCGCTTTGCGGCTGCCGGCGGGGTAATAGATGCCGGCATGGATGACCTCGCTGTTGCGGCTCGACACCCCAGTGCCGATAGCCTCGTCCGCCTCGATGACCACAACCTCGCGGCCGGCCCGGGCCAGCACCCAGGCGACGGCGAGCCCGATCGCGCCCGCGCCGACGACGGCGCAGTCTAGGCGATGGATTTCCGTCATGGCCTCAGATGCACCGGCCGCCGTCGACCTCCAGGCACACGCCGGTGATGAATGCGGCCTCGTCGGATGCGAGGAAGAGGGCCGCGTTGGCGATGTCGGTGGGCCGGGACAGGCGGCCGAGCGGCACGGTGGCGACGAACTTCGCATATCCCTCGTCCGTCACCTGGCCGCCCAGGAACTCCGCCAGCATGGGGGTATCGCCGGCCACGGGGGCGATGGCGTTCGCGCGGATGCCGTCCGGGGCAAGCTCGACGGCCATGGATTTGGTGAGCGCGTTCACGGCCGCCTTGGAGCCGTTGTACCAGGTGAGGCCCGGGCGCGGTCGGATGCCGGCGGTCGAGCCGATATTGATGAAGACGCCGCCGCCGCGCTCGCGGAACTCGGGCACGGCGTGGCGGGCGGTGAGATAGATGCTCTTCACGTTGACGGCGAAGATGCGGTCGAATGTGGCCTCGTCCACCGCCAGCATGGGCATGTTGCGCTGGGGCACGCCGGCATTGTTGACCACGATGTCAAGGCCGCCGAAGCGCTCCATCACCGCCACGACCATGGCCGCGACCTGGGCGTCGTCGGAGACGTCGGCGCGAATGAAGGCCGCGTTCCCGCCATCGGCGACGATCTCGCCCGCGACGCGCTCCGCACCTGCGGCGTCGATGTCGGCCACCAGGACTTTCGCCCCCTCGAGGGCGTAGCGCCGTGCGATGCCCTCACCGAAGCCCGAGGCCGCGCCCGTGACGATGGCGATCTTATTCTCCAGTCTCATCCCGCTCCTCACCCATATCCCCTCGGGGCCGCTACCTTAGAAAGGGCGAAGGGCGGGCACAAATCATTCGGCGCGGGCGGCTGGGATCAGATCTCGATCAGGTGGTCGGGAAGCTCGTTCTCGTCGTCGGGGCCGCGCGGGAAATGCTCGGCCATGATGTCGGCGCAGGCGCCGATCGCGGCCACGAAGCCGTCCGCCACCCCGCCGCGCTTCACCTGGGCGACGAAACCCTCGACGATACCCTCCCACAGGGCGTTCCCTTGGAGGTGCGCCTGTATGCCGTCGTCGGCGATGATCTCCACGTGGCGCTCGGCGAGCGAGACGAAGAGCAGCAAGCCGGCGCGCGCCTTCGTCCGGTGCAGCCCGAGCTCGACGAACAGCTCGCGGGCATGGCGCCCGGCGCGCCGGCGGCGCACCCCGCGTGGGACCAGATGCCGCTTGAGCGCGGGGAGGCGGAACAACGCGGCAAGCACGATGAAGCCGATGGCCTGGCCCATGTAGAGGGTGAAGGCGTCGATTCGAATCGGCAACGGCAGGACGAGCACGAAGCCCGAGAGCGCCAGCGCGAGGATGGCCGCCGCCAGGGTGGGGACGTAGAGGTAGCTGTCGCTCTCGCGGGCGATGACGGTGACGAATTCGCCGCTGGTGCGCGCTTCCGCCTCCTCCACCGCTTCCCGGATCCGGGTCCTGTCGCTTTCGCTCGGATACGCCATTGCTACCACCCGCCGGAGGCGCCGCCGCCCCCGAAGCTTCCGCCGCCACCCGAGAAACCGCCACCGCCGCTGCGATGGCCACCACCCCAGCCCCCTCCCCATCCGGAGGATGGCGAGGCCCACCAGATCACGGCAAATAGAATTAGGAATGCAACGATGAACAGAATCTCCAGAAAACCAAGCTCATCCTGGTCGCTTGCTTCATCCGTCTCGCTCCAGACTTCGCCGCCCAGCACGCCAAGAATGGCCGCGACGCCGTCGCGGATGCCGTCCTCGAAGTCTCCGCTCTTGAATTTGGGGACGATCCTCTTCTCGATGATCGATTTGGCGGTGGCGTCGGTGAGCGCGCCTTCGAGGCCATACCCCACTTCGATCCGCACCTTGCGCTCGTTGGGGGCCACGATGAGGAGGACGCCGTTGTCGCTGCCCTCCTGGCCGATCCCCCAGTGCCGCCCGAGCTGAAAGCCGTAGTCCGCGATATCGTAATCCTGGAGCGATTCGAGGGTCACGACCGTGACCTGGTTCGTGGTCTCGGCCTCATGCTGCCGCAGGCTCTCGGACAGGCTCTCCTCGACCGCCGCGCTCAGGATCCCGGCCTGGTCCACCACACGGCCGGTGAGCTCCGGGAACTCGGGCGCCGCCCACGCGCCGCCCGGGAGCAGCAGGCAAAGGACCACCCCCAGGGCGCCGAGTGGAATGACGCGCATGGCGGCTAGTCTCCGAAGGTGACCTTGGGCACCACCGTCTCGGCCTCCTCGATGCTGAAGTTTTCCATCGGCACGGCGTCGCCGTAGAGGATCATGACCCAGATGCGGCCCGGGAAGGTGCGCAGCTCCGTGTTGTAGGCGCGCACGGCGTCGATGTAGTCGCGGCGGGCGACGGCGATGCGGTTCTCCGTCCCCTCGAGCTGGGATTGCAAGGTGATATAAGCTTCCGTGGCCGTGAGGGTGGGGTATCGCTCGACGACCACGAGCAGGCGCGAGAGAGCCGATGAAAGCGCCGACTGGCTCTCCTCGAAGGCCTTGAATGCGCCTGGATTGGTGAGGATGTCCTCGGGCACCTCGATCTTGCCGACCTGGCTGCGTGCCTCGATCACGGCCGTCAGCGTCTCGCGCTCGAAGTCGGCGGCGCCCTGGACCACCGACACGAGGTTGGGGACCAGATCGGCGCGCCGCTTGTACTGGTTCAGCACTTGCGACCAGTTCGCCTTGGCCTGCTCCTCCAGGGTGGGGACGGCATTGATGCCACAGCCGCTCAGCGGGAGGAGAAGGAGGACGATGAGCAGGGGCCGGAGGGTGTTGGAAATCATCGCGGTCGAGACTCCTTCGGTTTGCCGGCAGAGCGACATCATAGCGCACAAAGACCTGGGTTCCTCAATAGGACCGGGGCATGCCGAGGTCGTGCTGGGCGATGAAGTTGAGGATCATCTCCTCCGAGATGGGGGCGAAGCGGAAGAGGCGCGCATCGCGCCACAGGCGCTCCACATGCATCTCTTTGGCGAAGCCCATGCCGCCCATGGTCTGCATGGCGCGCTCGGTAACCCGGGCCAGGACCTGGGCGCCGATCAGCTTGGCCGTGTTGGCCTCGCTGCCGTAGGGCAGGCCCTGGTCGTGCAGCCAGGCGGCCTTGTAGTTCATGAGGCGCGCGCACTCGATCTCGGCATGGCATTGGGCGAGGGGGAACTGGAGGCCCTGGTAGCTGCCGATGGGGGCACCCCGGAACACCTTGCGCTCGGCCGCGTAATCGACGGCGAGGCGGAGCGCCAGCTCGCCCGCGCCCACGCAGCCCGCCGTGGTCACGATGCGCTCCGTATTGAGCACCTCGAGGAGCTGGGGCCAGCCTTCGTCCACGGTGCCGATGACTTCGCCCTCGTCGACCCGCACCTCGTCGAAGAAGACCGAGCTTGCCGGCAGGGTGTTGGTGCCGAGCTTCTCGATCACCTGATGGGTGAGGCCCTCGCGTGCAACGTCCACCAGGAAGAGGGTCAAGCCCTGGGTGCGGCGCTCCACCTCCTCGACCTTCTTGGTCCGCGCGATGACCAGCATCTTCGCCGCATTGGGCACGCCGGTGATCCAAATCTTGCGGCCATTGAGGCGCCAGCCGTTGCCGTCGGCCCGGGCGAAGGTATGGACCTCGAGGGCGTTGGAGCCGGAGTCGGGCTCGGTCAGGCCCATGCAGAAGTTGATCTCGCCGGCGATCAGGCCCGGCAGGAGATCGCGCTTGGTGGCCTCGGAGCCGAACTTGGAGATGGAGACGCCGCCGAAGATGGGGTTCAGCATGAAGACCTGGGCCAGGGTGCCGCCGGCCCCGCCGGCGCACAGGTTCTCGATGATGACGGCCATCTCCAGCATACCGAGGCCGGCCCCGCCATATTCCTTGGGGAGGGACACGCCGACGAGGCCGGCTTCGGCGATGGCGCGCCAGATCCCGGTCGGGAAGGCCTTGCGCTCGTCGAGGTCGCGCCAGTAGTCGAGGCCGTATTCCTCGCCGATGCGCCGCGCCGTCGCGGCCATCATGCGTTGCTCCTGGGTGAGCTCGAACTCCATGGCTATTCCCCCGTGAAGTGGGGCTCGCGCTTCTCGAGGAAGGCGCGGCAGCCCTCGTGGGCATCGGCGCTGTCGAGCACGAGGCCGATCATGGCCTGCTCGTGGGCGAGCGCCGCGGAGAGCGGCATCTCGGCCCCGTTATTGAGCGTGCGCTTGAGGAGCTTGAGGACCAGCGGCGACTTGCTCGCCATCTTGGCGGCCATCGCCAGCGCCTCGTCCATGAGCCGGTCCTGGGGCACCACCCGGTTGGCGAGGCCGATGGCAACGGCCGTCTCGGCGTCGATATTCTCGCCCGTGAACATGAGCTCCTTGGCCCGGCACAGGGGCACCTGGCGGGTGATGCGCTGGGTCCCGCCAGCACCTGGGAAGAGGCCGAGCGTGATCTCGGGCAGGCCGAGGCGCGCCGTCTCCGCCAGGATGCGGATGTCGAGGGCGAGCACCAGCTCGGTGCCGCCGCCCAGGGCCCAGCCGTTGACGGCGGCGATGGTGGGCTTGTCGCAGCGCTCGAAGCGGCGGAACACCCGGTGCACCAGCTCGGCGAACTCGACGTAGTGGGCGAGGCCCTGGCGCGAATCCAGGTCGGCGATATCGCCGCCGGCGACGAAGGCCCGATTCCCCGCGCCCGTGACGATGATGACGCGTACGGCGTCGTCTTCCTCGAAGGCGTCGAGCGCGGCTTCCAGTTCGATGAGGGTCGGCATGTCGAGGGCGTTGAGGGTCTTGGGCCGGTTGATGGTGAGGATCCCGACCGCATCCCTGACCTCCCTGAGGATCGCCTGTTCCGCGCCCATGTAACACCTCCTTAACCGTATTCATGGCATGCTGGTGACGTGCCATCATAGCCGCAAGACACCGGCTACGCACCGATGGGGCCGTTCCGCTCCACGGAATTCGTGGCTGGCAAACACCCGTCGCGAGGGTGCATAATGAGAACCGGCGTTACGACCAAGCGGGGACCAACGGATGGGTGAGCCGCTCTCCTCCATTGGCCAGGTGTTGCTCGCGGGCTTCGCGGTGTCGGCCGCCCTGGTGCTCTTCGCGGACGACGCCCGTCACCGCCGCTGGGTCATGGCCTTCGGCCTCGCCTGTCTCGCGGGCTTCATACTTTACCAGACCATGGGCCTCTTCCGCATGGGCGTCGCCGCCGTGATCGGATACTGGTACTGGCATCTGTTATGGAAGTCGGGCCGGGAGAGGGCCTCGACCGGGTCAGATCCCGCGGTTGAGGCCGCCGTCGAGCAGGATGCTCTGCCCGGTGATGTAGCCCGAATCCGCCGATAGCAGGAAGCCGGCCGTCTTGGCCACCTCCTCGAGGGTGCCCTGGCGCGCCATGGGTACTTGGCGGCGCAGCGCGTCCGACATGCCGTAATTCTCGATGAAGCCGGGCAGGATGTTGTTCATGCGGATGCCCTTGGGCGCGTATTTGTCGGCATAGAGCTTGGTGAAGCCTGAGAGCGCCATGCGCAGGCACGTGCCGACCGGGAAGGCGGGCGAGGGCTCGACCTGCGCGAAGCTCGACATGTTGAGGATGGTGCCACTGCCTTGGCGCTCCATAATCGGGGTGACGAGGCGCGCCATGCGGATCACGTTCAGGAGGATCATGTCGAGGCCGCCGTACCAGGATTCGTCGGCGACTTCGAGCAGGTCGCCGCCCGCGTTCGGGTCGTAGGCCGAGCCGCGCGCCGGGATGCCGCCCCCCGTCACGTGGCCCGTGTTGTTGAAGAGGGCGTCGATGCGCCCGTGCTTGTCCAGCGCCACCTCGACGAGGCGCTCGAGGTCCTCGGTCTTGGCGAGGTCGCCCGCGATGCCGGTGCCGCCCAGCTTGCCCGCGAGCTTCTCGGCCGCGTCCGAGCGGGTCATGAGCACGAGCGCGTAGCCGCGGGCGGCCAGCTCACGGGTGCAAGCCTCGCCCAGGCCCTGACCGGCGGCGACGACGATGGCGACTGGCGTCTCGGACATCTTCACTCTACCTCATGGAATCATGGATTTTCGCGGGCCGCCCATCATGGGGCCGCTTCAGCGCCGGTCAACCGGATTCGCTTCCTTGCCCGGCCAATCGAGCTCGAGTGTGATCCACGGCCCGACCTTGGCCGGTACGCGGGCGCGAAGGCCGATGCCGTCGGGGTCGAACCAGACCTCGCGCTCGAAGGCCCCCGTCAGCTCGTAGCGCGTTGCCTGCGTCCTTGCGCCCCGGATCACCAATTCGTCCTGGCCCGCCTCGTGGACCTCGACCGTCCCTGTTCGGCCCTTGACCATGTCGAGCAAAAGGACGGAGCCCTGGACGTCGAGGCTCGCGCGGCACCACAGGCTGCCGGGCAGGAAGATGGCGGGAAGGGCGGTGGCTTCGCCGTTGCGGTAGGCGGTGAGGCCCCCGGCAACGGCCGAGACCGAGACCAGGGTCTCGCGGCCGTTGTCGACCGTGCGGCCGTTGAAGCCCCGGAGGCGGCCGTCGATCCAGATCTCCTCCGACTGGTGCGTGAGGTCGATGAGGGGGACGAAGAGGAAGCTCGCGGAGATTTCGGCCTCTGTCCGAACCATGAGGTGTTCGCCGTCCCCCTCGAAGGCGATGCGCTGATATCCGATGGGCGAGCCGCCCCAAAGCACGGTGTAATCGAGCGTCGCCGCCGGCGGGGTGCAGCCTTCCGACGCCCCGGCCGGGGGGGCAATCGCAAGGGTGGTGGCGGCAAGCGCGCAGAGCAGCCCGATGCGGCTCACGCCTGGGCCCGCGCCGGCTCCACTTCCAGGACCGCGAGCAGGGCGTCGGAGAATGCGACGGTGCCGAAAATGCCGCGGGCCCGGAGCTGCTGGATGGTGACGGCGTGGGCCTCGGCCGAGGGCGAGGCGCAGCAATCCTCGAGCACGAGGCAGTCGAAGCCCCGGTCCTCGCACTGGCGCAGGGTCGAGTTGACACAGCAGTCCGTGGTGACGCCGGTGACGATCAGGTCGCGGACGCCGCGCGCGCGCAGGACCGCTTCGAGGTTGGTGCGATAGAAGGCGCCGTAGCCAGTCTTGTCGATGATCGTCTCGTGGGCCTCGGGGGCAAGCTCCGGGATGATGTCCCAGCATTCCTCGCCGCGGATGAGGTGGCGGCCCCTGGGGCCGCGGTCGCCGACACCGGGGCCGGCGTGGCCCAGGCGCTGGATCTTGACCCGGGGACAGTCCGTCAGGTCCGGGGCATGGCCCTCGCGGGTGTGGACGACGGCGATGCCGGCGCGGCGGGCCGCCGCGAGCACCCGCTGGATGGGCGCAATCGGTGCGCGCATGAGGGCGAGGTCCACCCCGCCCCGCGCCGTCATGCCGTCCGGGCCGCAGAAATCGGTCTGCATGTCGATGACGAGGAGGGCCGTCTTGGCGGGGTCGAGCGGGCCGGCGAGGGGGAAGGGATGGGGCTCGCCCTGAATGATGCCGGTGGTCATGGTGATTGCCTCTCCTCGTCGGGCTCAACTATTGGCGTGAAAGGTGCTCCCCCCGGCCGCCATCTCGCGCAGGGACTTGGGCGGGGTGAAGCGGGCGCCGTGGGCCTGGGCCAGGCGGTCGCACTCGGCCACGAAGGCGTCGGCGCCCACCGTGTCGATGAGCGAGACGGCCCCGCCCATGTGGCTCGGGAAGCCCCAGCCCAGGACCGAGCCCACATCGCCGTCGCGCGGGTCGGTCAGCACGCGCTCGTCGAGGCAGCGCGCCGTATCCACGCTCTGGACATAGAGCAGGCGCTTCTTCAGCTCCTCGACATCGGGCTGGTCGTCGCTCGGGGGAAAGTGATCGGCGAGGCCGGGCCACAGGCGCTTGGGGCCGTCCTCGGGATAGTCGTAGAAGCCGCCGCCGGACTTCCGCCCCTTGCGCCCGAGGCGGGCGACCATCAGCTCCATCACGTCGTCGCTGATTCGCGGCACGTAGGCCTCGCCCTCGTCCCTGCGCTGCTGGCCGCGGACGTTGTAGGAGAGCTCGATCGACACCTCGTCGAGGACCGCGAGCGGCCCGACCGGGAAGCCCGCGAGGCGGCCCGCGTTCTCGATCAGCGCGGGCTTGACGCCATCCTTCAGCATGGCCATGCCCTCGTCGATATAGGTGCCGAAGACGCGGCTGGTGTAGAAGCCGCGCTTGTCGCCCGCGAGGATGGGGATCTTGCCGATGCGTTTCGCGAAGTCGAGGGCGCGGGCGAGGCAGTCGTCGGACGTCTTCTCGCCCCGGATCACCTCGAGGAGCTGCATGCGGTCCACGGGCGAGAAGAAGTGGAGGCCGATGAAGCTCTCGGGCCGGTCCGATGCCTGGGCGAGGCCGGTGATGGGCAGGGTCGAGGTGTTGGACGCGAAGATGGCGTCCGGGCCGAGGACGGCCAGCGCCTTCTTCGTCGCGTCCGCCTTCACCGCCCGGTCCTCGAACACGGCCTCGATGACGAGGTCGGCGCCCGCGAGGTCGGCATAATCGGTGGTGGGGTGGATGCGGGCGAGGAGGGCGTCGCGCCCGGCCTCGTCCATGCGACCGCGCTGGATCGCCCGTTCGAGCAGGCCGGCGCTGTAGCCCTTGCCCCGCTCGGCGTTCTCGATGGTCGTATCGAGCAGCACCACCTCGAGCCCGGCGCGCGCCGAGACGTAGGTGATGCCCGAGCCCATCATGCCGGCGCCGAGGATGCCGATGCGCTTGTAGGCGGCCAGGGGCACGTCCTTGGGCCGGGCGCGCAGCTTGCGCGCATCACCGATGTTGAAGAACAGGGTGCGGATCATGTTGCGCGCCTCGGGGCGCAGGAGAAGGCCGGCGAAGTAGCGGCTCTCGATTCGGAGGCCGGCCTCGAAGGGCACCTGCATGCCCTCGTAGACGCAGGAGAGAATGGCCTGGGGGGCGGGGTAGTTGCCGCGGGTCTTGGCGTGGAGCTTGGCGTTCGCCGGTCCGAAATAGGCGTATCCCGCCGGGCTCTGCACCGCCATGCCGGGCGGGTGATAGCGCTTGTCGTACCACGGCTTCTCGGCATTGCCGTCCTCGGCGATCCAGCGTTTGGCGGCCGCCATCAGCTCCCCGGGCGGCACCAGCTCGTCGATGAGGCCGGCTTCCAGCGCCTGTTGGGGGTTGAGGCGCGTGCCCTCGACCAGCAACGGGATGGCGGCCTCGATGCCGATCATGCGGGGGATGCGCTGGGTGCCGCCGCCGCCCGGCAGCAGGCCGAGGGAGACCTCGGGCTGGCCGATCTGGGCCTTGGGCACATCCGCCGCGATGCGCCGGTGGCAGCCCAGCGCCAGCTCCAGCCCGCCACCCAGCGCCGTGCCGTTCATGGCCGCGACGAAGGGCTTGCCGCCCGTCTCCATGCGCCGCAGCAGATCCTTGAAGCCGCCGCACATGGCCATGATCTCCCCCGCCTCGTGGAGGGTGAGGAGGTGCTCCAGGTCGGCGCCGGCGATGAAGTCCGGCTTGCCCGAGGTGACGATCACGCCGTTGACCGCCGCGTCCCCCAGCGCCCGGTCCACGGCCGCCTCGAACGCGGCGAGGGACTCGCGGTTGAGCACGTTCATGGACCGGCCGGGAATATCCCAGCTCAGCGTGCAGATGCCGTCGCCATCGACCTCGTATCCAATCACGATATTCTGTCCTTGAGCTGGAATGGGTGCGCGGTTCGTGGCGCGGGCGCTCAGACCCGTTCGATGATGGTCGCCGTGCCCATGCCGGCGCCGATGCAGAGGGTGGCGAGGCCGGTCTCCACGTCGCGCCGCTCCATCTCGTCGAGGAGGGTGCCGAGGATCATGGCGCCCGTGGCCCCCAGGGGGTGGCCCATGGCGATGGCGCCGCCGTTGACGTTGACCTTCTCGGGATCGAGGCCGAGCTTGTCGCGGTAGAGCAGCACGACCGAGGCGAAGGCCTCGTTGATCTCGTAAAGGTCGATGTCGTCGGTGGTCATGCCGGCGCGCTCCAGCGCCTTCTCGGTGGCGAAGGAGGGGCCGGTCAGCATGATGCTGGGCTCGCTGCCGATCGAGGAGAAGCCCTTGATGCGGGCGCGGGGGGTGAGGCCGGCGCGCTTGCCCGCCTCCCTGGTGCCGACGAGGACGGCCGCGGCGCCATCGACGATGCCCGATGAGTTGCCGGCGTGATGCACGTGGTTGAGGCGCTCGACCTCCGGATAGCGCAGGATGGCCACGTCGTCGAAGCCCATATCGGCGCCGAGCTTCGTGAAGGCGGGGTCGAGGGCGGCCAGGGACTGCATGGTGGCCTCGGGCCGGGGATGCTCGTCCCGGTCCAGGACGGTCAGGCCGTTCTGGTCGTTGACCGGCACCACGGATTTAGAGAAATAGCCGTTATTCCAAGCATTTGCCGAGCGTCTTTGAGATTCGACCGCAAATGCGTCCACGTCGTCCCGGCTATAGCCGTGGATGGTGGCGATGAGGTCCGCGCCGATGCCCTGGGGCGTGAAATAGACCTTGAAGGCGACCTCGGGATCGACGTAGTAGGCGCCGCCCGACGACGCCATCTTGACCCGCGACATGCTCTCCACCCCGCCGCTGACGGCCATGTCCGACTGGCCCGACATGACCTGGGCCGATGCCATGTTGACGGCCTCCAGGCCCGAGGCGCAGAAGCGGTTGATCTGCACGCCCGCCACGCTCTGGTCCCAGCCCGAATCGAGCACCGCCAGGCGCGCGATGTCGGCGCCCTGCTCGCCCACGGGCTCGACCACGCCGAGGATCACATCGTCCACCAGGCTGGTGTCGAGGCCGTTGCGGTCGCGCAGGGCTTCGAGCGCCGTCGAGGCCAGACGCATGGGCGTCACTTCGTGCAGGCCGCCATCGGGCTTGCCCTTGCCCCGGGGCGTGCGGACAGCGTCGAAGATATAGGCATCGGTCATGGCGGTGTTCCTCTGGCTCTCACGCGCAGGCGCGCGGATGCTGCTCGCGGCAATTATGATCCCATGGAGGAGCCGGTTCAACGATGCTCGAAGGCGGCACAACCTTTCCTGCCGGGCGGGATCATTTGAAGTAAAGTCGTCCCAACGAGGCGAGTGATATGGGGAGGTCGAGCGATGAGTGAATACAGGATCATTTCAGCCGATTCGCATCTGAACGAGCCGATCGAGCTCTACGAGCGGCTGCCGGCCGAATATCGGGCACGCGCGCCCCATCTCGTCGAGCGCGACGGGCGCCGGCTCTTCATGGTCGAGGGCCAGCCGCCGCGTCCGCTCGAGGCGCGCTCCGCCATCTCCGAGGACGACATGCGCCGCTATTGGCGCGAGGAGGGCGACGAGGATTTGGGCCGCGTCTTCCACCGCGCCGGCGGCACCGATGTCGAGCTGCGCCTGCGCGACCAGGAGGAGGACGGCATCGGCGCCGAGGTCATCTATCCCCACGGCACCTTCAACACCTTCTCCTCCCGCGATCCTGGCTTCCAGCTCGCCATGGCGCGGCTCTACAACGACTACTACCATGAGCTGTTCGGCGCCCGTCCCGACCGCTTCGCGGTCTCGGCCGTGATCCCCATGCGCGATATCGCGGGCGCCGCGGCGGAGGCACGGCGCGTGGCGGCACTAGGCTACCGCTCGCTCTCCATCCCCATGGCCATGCCCGATCTGCCCTACAACATGCCGGACTACGAGCCCTTCTGGTCGACGGTCGAGGAGCTCGGCATCCCGCTCGCGCTCCACATCTTCACCGAGGCCTCGTATTCCGAGGCCGCCGAGCCGACCCGCGCCGCCCCCGGCGAGGACCTCGCCTTCGAGGTGGTGGACATGGCCGCTGCCATGAAGCCGCTCTGCCTCCTGGTCGCCTCGGGCGTGCTCGAGCGCCATCCGGGCCTGCGTTTCGTGCTCGTCGAGTGCGGCATCGGCTGGCTCGCCTGGGTGCTCCAGACCCTCGACCAGATGCAGGAGAAGCGCCACATGTGGATCGAGCCCAAGCTCGAGCTGCGGGCGAGCGAGTACTTCAAGCGCCAGGGCGCCGCCACCTTCTGCGACGACCATGTCGGCCTCGCCATGCGCGATGTGACCGGGGTGGACAGCCTGCTGTGGGGCAACGACTACCCCCACGACGAGGGCACCTTCCCCCATTCGCGCGCGGTCATCGCCCGCGTGTTCGACGGCATACCCGAGGACGAGGCGCAAAAGATCCTGAGCGGCAACGCCGCCCGCCTCTACGGCTTCGAGGCGTAGAGGTTCGAGTCTGACGCTTCGAACCCTCTACACCGTATCGTCCCTTGGGGGGAGAGGGGGATTCTTATGTCGCGCTCATTCCGCTAGAGCCGGGTGCCGCCCCGCGTCAGCGGCCCTTGAAGACGGGCTCGCGCTTCTCGAAGAAGGCCGTGGTCCCTTCCTGCAGGTCCTCGGTCAGCATCGAGGCGATGACGCACTCCGCCTCCATGAAGAGGGCGCCGTCGAAGGACGAGTCCTGCGCCTTGTCGATCATGGACTTGTGGAGCTGGACGACGACGGGCGCGCGGCTGGCGATGCGCCGGGCGAGCTTCTCCGCCACCTCGCGCACCTTGCCGTCGGGTGCGATCTCGTCGACGAGGCCGATGCGGTAGCCCTCCTTGGCATCGATGAACTCGCCCGTGAAGGCCAGGCGCTTGGCGCGCGAGATGCCGACCTTGCGCGGCAGCAGATAGGTGCCGGCGTTTGTGATGCAGGCGCCCATGGTGACCTCGGGGAAGCCGAACTTGGACGATTCCTCGGCGACGACCAGGTCGCAGCCGAGCGCCACTTCGCAGCCCGCACCCACGGCATAGCCGTTGACGGCGGCGATCACGGGGAAGCGGATTTTCTGGATACGGCCCGCCGTGCTCTGGGCGATCTTGACCATCTCGCGCAGCTCCGATCCCGTGAGCGTGCCGTCGGCGAGCGCCGTGTTGAACTTCTTCAGGTCCTCGAGGTCGGCACCCGCCAGGAAGGCCCGGCCGTTGCCCGTGAGGATGAGGGCGCGGACCTCCGTATCCTCGGCGATTTCGGCCAGAAGGTCGTCCATCAGCTTCCAGGTCTCGATCTTCATGGCGTTGAGAACGTCGGGCCGGTTGAAGATCATCCAGGCGATTTCGCCGTCTTTCTCGAGCAGGATTCGGTCGTCGGCCATATGGTCGTCTCCTTCTGTCTGGGGTCGCGTTGACTCGGGTTGGAAAGCTTGAAACTCTTATCCCACAGGAACGCCGGGGAGAGGAACCGTGATCGTCCACCAGATCTATACAGACAACGACTACCGCAATTTCAACTACCTGATCGTCTGCCCCGAGACGGGCGAGGCGCTGGCCATCGACCCGCTCGAATCCCAGCTCTGCCTCGATGCGGCCAAGGCGCAGGGCTGGCAAATCACGCAAGTCCTCAACACCCACGAGCATTTCGACCATATCGGCGGCAACGCGGCCGTAATCGCGGCCACGGGGGCGAAATTGCTGGCCCATGCCGGCGCCAAGGACTCGATTCCGGACATGGACGTGGGCCTTTCGGCCGGCGACGTGGTCAAGGTGGGGCGGGCGGTGGAGCTCGAATCCCTCGATACGCCCGGGCACACCATGTCGCACGTGTGCCTGCTCTCGCGCACCGACCAGCCGGCGCTCGTCTGCGGCGACACGCTCTTCAACGCGGGCGCCGGCAACTGCCACCACGGTGGCCACCCGGAGGAGCTCTACGAGACCTTCGCGAGCCAGCTCGCCCGCCTTTCGGACGATACCCTCATCTATCCCGGGCACGACTACATCGCCAACAACCTGGGCTTCACCCTCGACCGCGAGCCCGACAACGCCAAGGCCAAGGAGATGCTTCCCGAGATGGAGCGCCAGGATCCGCACGCGGCGCTCGTCACCACCCTCGGCCTGGAGAAGGAGATCAACGCCTTCTTCCGCCTGCACAGCCCGAGCGTCATCGCCGGCTTGCGCGAAGCCTTCCCCGACCTGCCGGACGAGCCGAGTCCCAAGGAGGTCTTCGTTCGCCTGCGGGAGTTGCGCAACAAGTGGTAGGGGCGGGGCTAGTAGAGCCCTACACCCCCTCCACCACACTGCCGGGCCAAAGGCAATTAAGTTGGGTCCTCGACGTCTCAAGTGGAATTCTGGACAGGATAGGTCGCCGCGTCGGACCCTGCCACCTTCCAAGACCGGTCGCGAACGCACCCCTTGGTCGAGGGTCGCGATCCGTCGAGAAGTCACTGTATCGCCGTCAAGCTCATGGTAGGCACGGGTCGGTCATGCGCAAACAATCGGCCTTGCGGTCGAGTGGTTCGCCTTACCCGATGGCCCTGGCACGACATCCCGGTCGAAACCGCGTTTCATGACGCGCCTCGCGCGGTATGCGGTATGATGGCGGGTCTTCCCGCGCCAGTGAGGAGCCGGCTTCGCCATGACCGTGCCCATTGTGCCGCCCGAGCTGCTCGAATCGGTGGTCGAATATTTCCGGCCGCGGCGCGTGATCCTGTTCGGCTCGGCGGCGCGCGGCAATGCCGGCCCGGACAGCGACATCGACCTCCTCGTCATCCTCGACGACGACGCCCCGCCCGAACAGCGGACGTTGCGCGCCGGCGACCGCGCGCGGCGCGCCTACCGCCGCGCCGTTGACGTGATCCCGATCCGGCAGACGACGTTCGAGGTCAAATCGCGGATCGCGGGCACCCTGTCGCAGGCCGCCAAGGCCGAAGGAATCGTCGTTTATGAGCGAGGCTGACGCGCGCGCAGTCCGACGCCAGATCGAGGGTTGGATCGCCGTCGCCGAAGTCGACCGGCGCGCCGCCCATGCCTGTCTCGCGGCCGCGCCGCCGTTGCCGTCAGTCGCCGCCTTCCATTGCCAGCAGGCGGCCGAGAAGCTTCTGAAGGGGTTTCTCGTGCACGCCCGTGTTGTTTTCCGCAAGACCCACGATCTTCGTGAGTTGGGCGACGCGGTCGCGGCCAGGTTCCCAGACATCGCGCCGTCGGTCGACCTGATGGAGGACTGGACGATTTGGAATGTCGCCTATCGCTACCCCGTGGAAGAGTCGCCCGAACCCGAGCCCGAGCCCAATGAATTGTGGCAGGCGCTCGCCGTCATCGACGCTGTCGCGGCGCGTCCGCGGGCATTGGCGGCCCGGACCGGCGGAACCTGACGCCGGTGCGGATCCACACGCTCACGCGGGACGCGAACGAACGCGACGCCGCCCTTCGTTTCCCGGTGGAACACCATGTGCCGGCCGATGGCGACGCCGCGCCGTAGCCCGACCGGATGTCACCGTGCCGCACCCCAGTGCCGCTCGGTATACCGGCCCGCGATGCCTCCGAGGTCCCCGCGCGCCACGTCCGTGACGACGAGCTTCCTCATATGCGGGCGAAGAACTCGCTTAGCTCGTCGTCACCCGAGAGCGTGGTGAAGCGGCCATCAGCAAGGTCGCCTTCGCCCCTAGCCAACTCGTCCCGCAAGCGTTCGAGTTTGAGGCGCCGAACCTCGTCGTGCTCCCGCAGGAGTCGCAGAGCCTCGCGCACCACTTCGCTGGCGTTATTGTAGAGGCCGGATGCGACCTTCTCGCGGATCAAATGCTCCAGGCTCGGGGTCAGGGACACATGCATGGCAATCCTCCTTCGCTTTTTTTAGAATGAGGACGGCCACTGTCAACGGCGGAGCAAAATTAGTCCACCCGGGCGGAGCAAAACTAGTCCACTTGACGTTATGCGGTACGCGGTGTTGGGGGGTTGTCCCGGTAGTCCATAGGAGGGACCCGCGCTGCTTCGTGTAGCGCTTGCGTTACGCGGAGCGAAGCAGCGTGGGAGGTTCCTGTGGACCCACCGGGTCAACCATTGCACCGGCGGTCAAGCAGGTATTTTTGGGGATTTCCGCCGTTTTTGGCTTTGGTTGAGACGATAGCTCTCGCCGTTCATTTCCAGGATATGGACATGGTGGGTGAGGCGGTCCAGCAAAGCCCCGGTCAGGCGTTCCGAGCCGAATATCTCCGTCCACTCATCGAACGGCAAGTTGGAGGTCACCAGGATCGAGCCCCGCTCGTAGCGCTGGCTGAAGACTTCGAACAGCAGCTCGGCGCCGGTCTTCGAGAGCGGCACGAAGCCGAGTTCGTCGATGATCAGAAGGTGATACTTTGCCAGTTGCTTCTGCAGGCGCAACAGGCGTTTTTCATCCCCGGCCTCCATCAGTTCATGAACCAGGGCAGCGGCCGTGAGGAAGCCGACGGAGAGCCCCTTTTGGCAGGCCGCCAGACCGAGACCGAGGGCGATATGGGTCTTGCCGGTTCCGCTGTTGCCGAGCGCGATGATATTCTCACGACGCTCGACGTATTCGCATCGCGCCAACTCCAGAACCAGCATCTTGTCGAGCGATGCGATGGCCTTGAAGTCGAAGCTGTCGAGGCTTTTGACGGCGGGGAACCTGGCCTGTCTGATCCGCCGCTCGACCATGCGGCGCTCACGGTCGATCAGTTCCAACTCGGTCAGACGGACAAGATACCGCACATGGTCGGCGCCCTCGGTGGCGCATTGGCGGGCCAGCTTGTCGTATTCGCGCAGGAACGTCGGCAGTTTCAGGGTCTTGAGGTGATGGGCCAGCAACACTTGCGGCGTATCGGTCATGACGCGCCTCCACCCAACAAGCTCATATAACTGGCGGCGGCCGTGGTCGCCACGTTGGCCCGAGGCAGGTAGGGATAGATATCCAGGTCGAGTTTGGGCGGGCGTCGCTCGATACGGCACAGCACAAGGTGTTTGACGGCGTCGTAGCCGATCGCACCCAGGCGCAGGGCGTCCTTCACCGCGCCGTGAAGCACCTCGAGATCGAAGGTCTCCAGAAGCCGAAGGACCTGGACGTATTCCCGCTTGCCGGCCTTGCCCATGCGCGCCTCCAGGAGACGGCGCAGGGTTGGGAAGGCATCAGGCAGTTCCCATCCGGCTAGCGGCGCGGCCTGATCCAGGGCACCGATCTTGTGCTCCAGCAAAGGCAGGTAGTGGATCGGATCGAAGACCATGTCTTCCCGGTCGTAGGAACGGGGGTGTCGGGCAATGATCCCGGCGCCGCAACCGATAACCACCTCGTGGACATAGCCACGGATCCAGACTTCCTGATGGCCGTAGGCGACGGGCACGGAATAGTCATTCGTCCGGTAGCGCACCAGGGACAGCGAGTTGACCCGCGTGCCCTGCTTGTCGCACGCGTCGAACGGTGCCGGCAGTGGCCTCTTCAACGCTTCGCGGTCACGCACAAACCGTTCGCCGATGCTCTCGCGGTGGCCGCGCAGGACGTTGCCTTGCCGGTTGCGGCATTGCTCTTCCAGGTGGCCATTGAAGGCGTCCCAGCTCGCGAACCGGGGAAGCGGCGTCATGAAGTTCCGCCGGGCATAGCCGACCACCCCCTCCACATTGCCTTTGTCGTTACCCTTGCCGGGACGGCCGTAGCGGTCCTCGAAGAGGTAATGGGACTGCAGCCCGCTGAACGCCCGCGTTCGTTGCCGCGTGCCATCTGACAAGATGCGCGACACCAGACACTTGTCGTTGTCGTAAAGAATCGATTGGGGAACGCCGCCGAAAAAAACAAAGGCTCTGTTGTGCCCGTCCAGCCAGGCCTCCGTCGTCGCCGCCGGGTAGGCCGCAACGAAGCAGGCATCGCTGTGGGGAAGTGTCATGACGAAAAAATGCGCCCGATACTTGACGCCGGCGATGATCGCATCCGCCTCGCCAAAGTCCGCTCGAGCATGGCCCGGAGGATGTGACAACGGCACAAACATCTCACGCCGACGAAGGCGCCGTTCCCGAACGTAATCCTTCACGATGGTCTCTTTGCCCGTGAAGCCATGTTCGTCGCGAAGGCGCGCGAATATACGCTTCGCCGTGTGGTGCTGCTTACGGTGAACCGTTCGGTCCTCCTCCAGAATACGGTCGATGATATCCGTGAAGGGGGCCAGTTTCGGGCGTTTCGGTGGCTGGCGTCGCCGATATCCCGGCGGTTCCGAATGCCGCAGCATCTTCCTCACCGTCTCGCGCGCAATGCCAAACCGACTTGCCGCCTCTCGCTGGCTCAGACCATCAACATGGCAGGCCAGCCGAACGCGCAGATATAGGTCCACGGTGTACATCCTCCCGCCTTCCATCTCAAAAAAGATCGAAGGCTACAGGTGGCAGAGTTTTACTCCGCCCGCGGCTGGGAAATCCCGCCGCTTCCGTGGACTAATTTGTCACCGCCGTTCTCAGGCCACAAACTTTGTCAAAGATTGGATAGTAAATCCCACTAGTGTCCGGTTAAAAATCGAATGAATTCAATTGGTTGGTTATTTGCGAAGCGTTGCATCTGTTTTCGTCTCCCGCAAGTGCTTGATGTATGGGCATTTTCTCGAAGAGGGTCACCGAGAGGATCTGTAACAAAGTGTAGAGCGAGGCGTCCAGGTCGAGGCGCTTCTTGACGATGGCGACGAGGACGTAGACCGAGACGGCAATCCAGATCTGCGTCTTCACCGCGTTCTCCGACGTGCCGTAGAACTGCTTGATCCGAAGATGCTGCTTGATCCACTTGAAGAAGAGTTCCACCTGCCAGCGGCTTTTGTAGAGCGCGCAGATGGTGGCGGCCGGAAGCGAGAAGTTGTTGGTGATGAAGACCAGCGTCTTGCCGGACTCGGGGTCCTTGAAGCGGATGCGCCGCAGAAGTTCGGGGTAATCCTGACGGGTGTAGAAGCCGTCCAGGGAGATGGTCTGGTCGCAAATGATGCCGGTCGAGCGATCCGTCGGCGCCGAATAGACGCGATGAGCATCGATGTTCGACTTGGCACGCGTGACGAAGAAGGCCCCGGCTTGGTGCAACACATAAAGGCGGGCAAAGTCGACGTAGCCACGATCCACGACGTAGATGGCTCCGGCTTCCGGCAAGAGCATATCGAGGGCATGAACGTCGTGCAGCTTGCCATCCGAGATGTGGATAAAACTCGGAATGTTGCCCCGCAGGTCGAGCAGCGTGTGCATCTTCACCGCCGCCTTGGTGGTGCGGAAGTGCGCCCACGGAAAGACCGACAGGCACAGAGCGATGGTCGTCGAGTCCAGGGCGTAGACGGTATTGGTCAGGTCCAACCCCAGTTCTTCGTCGACGTACAGCGTCCTCGCCTGGGTGATGAGCCGCTGGGCCAACGCCGCATGGATACGCCAGTCGCGCCTTTCGTTGGCATCGGCCAGCGTCGAGCGCCGGACCGGCTGGCGGAAGCCCATGTGATAGAGTTTCGATGCGTGGACCGAGAGGCAGGTCTCGATGTCGCGCAGGCTTTCCCGGTAGGTCAGCTGGGCGAAGGCCATGGACCGGTATTGCTCGGCGCAGGAAAGCGTCCGGACCCGGTGATCGCCGCCATACCGGTCGACGATCCGCGTGAAAGTAGTCCATGGCAGGAAGTCCATGAGCTGAGCGAACAGGGTCTTGCCGGTGTTCATGAGCATCTCCTCGGAGAAACTCCGAAAAGTGCTCCATCCAATTCAAATCGACACCATGCATTTTCGCTTCAAACCCCGCAGAAATCCTGGCTCTCAAAGCCAGCACCGCTCAGTTAACCGGACAGCAGTGAGTAAATCCATGTATTGAGGATACCGAAGTCCGGTGACATGGCCGCAATCGCGGGTGGTCTCCGGAACAATGGGGGGAGAGCCTATGCGATGACCGGTTATCGGCCGGGGTGGAGGGACGGGAGGCGAGAGGCTGGGCCTCCCGAGCCGCTCACCATGGGCTGAACACCTACTCCGTCGGGAGGGCCTGGCAGTAGGCCAGGATGTCGACCAGGTCGTCGAGCCCGAGCACGGCTAGGGCGACCATGCCCACGCCGGGCTGGCCGAAGCGGATCTTGTGCAGCGCCTCCCATGGGTTCTTGGTGCAGACGGTGCCCACATACTCCGCCTTGGGCGGGCTCTTGAAATTGATCTCCGTGCCTTCGAAGCCGTGGCATACCGCGCAGATGGTCTGGAAGAAGGCGGCGCCGCGGGTGGGGTTGCCGCGCGCCAGCCTGGTCTCGCGGTCGACATAGCGGTCCAGGTCGACCTGCCCGCGGCTGAGGAACAGGGCCAGCTTCTCCATGGCCGAATGGGGCATCATCTGGGCGTCGAAGCCGTGGGTCTCGTCCATGATGATGTCGTGAATTTTCTCGACATCCATGCCCGATACGCCGCGCACGCCCTTGATCCCGGTATAGTGGGAGCCCGCGCCGTAGGCGCCGTCGGCGCCCATGTAATCCCAGCCGTGGCATTCCTTGCAGCGCCAGGTGCCGCCGCCCGACTTCTCGCCGGCGGCGGGGTAGGCGGGGTGGGTCGCCTCGGGCTCGTCCGCCTCGAGGACGGCCATCCAGTTGTCGTAGAGCTGGCCGCCGCGGGCGATGGCCCAGATTTCGGTCTGGTCGTGGGCGTGGAAGGCCTCATCCTCCTGCGCCGACGCCGCGCGCGGTGCGCCGAGGAGAACGGCGGCGAGAACCGCCAGCGAGAGGACCAGGGATGAGGGGCGCCAAGCTGTCTCGATCATCGTTCCGCTCCCTCGTATGGTTGGGCCAGAATGGGGAGTCTGTGGTATTTCGCGCCGCGGCTCCTTGATCCACGTCAAAGCGGGGCCTGCACGGGCGGCTACCGGTTGCGGAACTCTTTTCCGGCCCAACATCCAATCATGCTAAAAGCTTTCTCCCGAATTTCGGCCCCGTGCCACGCCAGCCTTGGAGCCCGCATGCGTTCCATGTCCATCAAGTCGCTTCTGATCGCCATATTTTCGATCCTGATCGTGCTTCTCTCGGCACTGTTCGGGACTCTCACTTACCTGAGTGGGGCACACAACCAGATCTCCGACGCCGAGCATCGCCGGTTTCAATCCTTCAAGCTGGCGGACGAGCTGCGGCAGAGCTCGGACGACCTCACGAGGATGGCACGCACCTACGTTGCCACGGGCGACGAGAGATACGCCAAGTATTACCAGGAGATCCTCGATATCCGGAACGGCGTGGCGCCGAGGCCCCTGCACTACGACCTCGTCTATTGGGACCTGGTGGGACCGGACGGCCAGAGGCCGACCGAATTCGGCAAGCCCGCGGCCCTTCAGTTGCTGATGGTCGCTCAGAATTTCACCGATGTGGAATTCTCCAAGCTGCGCGAGGCCCAGGCCAATTCGGACGACCTCGTCCATCTGGAGGTCGTGGCCATGAACGCCGTGGTCGGGAAGTTCGACGACGGCTCGGGCGAGTTCCTGCTCGTGGGCGAGCCGGATTTCGAGCTCGCGCGCGGCCTCATGTTCAGCCTCGATTACCATGCCGCCAAGGCGAAGATCATGGCGCCGATCAATGAGTTCCTGATTATGCTCGATATGCGCACCGCGCGGGAGGTCGCGCGGAACACGCGTGCAGCCAAGGATCTGATGGTGGTCGCGTTGATCATCTCGGCCGTGACGGTCCTGTTCTGCATATCCTCCTTCATGGTTATCCGCAATCGCGTGCTCAAGCCGCTCGTCATGATCGCCGATTCCGCACGGGTCGTGAGCGAGGGCGACTATGACCGTCCGGTCGAGTACCGGTCGCGCGACGAGGTCGGCACGCTGGTCCGGGCTTTCAACGCCATGATCGCGAGCACGAAGGCGTCCTTCACGACCATCCGCGAGGCCAACGAGAAGCTCGAGCGCCACCTGAAGCAGATCGAGGACGAGCTGGCCATGGCCCAGCAGATGCAGATGTCGATCCTGCCCAAGCAGCTCCCCAACCGCTCGGACATCACCATGTTCGGGCGCATGACGGCGGCGCGCGAGGTGGGTGGCGATTTCTACGACGTGATCGAGATCGACGACGACCGGATCGGCATCGTCATCGCCGACGTCTCCGGCAAGGGCGTGCCGGCGGCCCTCTTCATGGCGGTCTCCTGCACCGTCATCAAGTCGATCGCCGCGCGCGGCGGCCAGCCGGGGCACGTCCTGGCCCTGGCCAACGACATCCTCTGCGACGGCAACGACGCGGCCATGTTCGTGACCGTCTTCTACGGCATCATGAACAACCGCACGGGCGAGCTCACCTATTGCAACGCCGGCCACAACCCGCCCTATCTGATGCGGGCGGGCAGCAATGTGGAGCAGCTACCCACCACCGACGGCGTGGCCCTCGGCGTCCTGGAAGGGCTCGATTACGCCGAGCGCAAGATCAGCCTCGAGGATGGCGACACGGTGTTCTGCTACACCGACGGCATCACCGAAGCCTTCGATATGGGGGGCAACGAATTCTCGGATTCGCGCCTCGAGGAAGCGCTCTACCACTCCCGCGCCCTCTCGGTCGAGACCCTGGGCGTGAAAGTCATCGATCATGTCCACGAATTCGCCGGCGAGGCGCCGCAGTCGGACGACATCACCTGCCTCGTCATGCGCTATCAGCCGTCCGAGGGCCCCGGGGAAAGGGCGGCGCCCGTGCGGCCAACCGTCAGCACCGACCAGATCGTGGTGCGCATCGCCAACGACCTCTCCGAGCTGGCGCCGCTCGCCGGCATCGTCGAGGAGTTCTGCGAGCGCAACGAGATGCCCATGAAGCTGGCCTTCAACCTGAACCTCGCTCTCGACGAGATGATCACCAACACCGTGAGCTACGGATACGAGGACGGGGAGAAGCACACCATCGAGGTGCGCATCATGCGCGAGGGCGACACCTTCACCGTCGAGCTCGAGGACGATGCCCAGGCCTACAACCCGCTCGAGGCGCCCGAGCCCGACCTCGAGGCCGAGATCGACGACCGGCCCATTGGCGGCCTGGGCGTGCACCTCGTGCGCACGATCATGGACACGGTCAACTACCGCCGCGACGGCGACCGCAACCTGTTGATCATGTCGAAGAAGGGTCGCGACGAGGAGGAGAGCGAAGAGGCGTAGCCGACCGCCGCCAAGCGCGCCGCGGCCTCAGGTCGCTTCGAGGATGGTCATGATGAAGCGCGCCGCCCCCTCGCGCTTCGCCTTCGCTTCCTGGTAATCCGGCGAATTGTAGAAGGTCTTCGCCTGCTCCGCCGAGGGGAACTCGAGCAGGGTGACGCGCGGCACGTCCCATTCGTTCTCGATATGCTCCATGGGGCCGCCGCGGGAGAGGTACTTGCCGCCGTACTTGGCCACCGCGGGCGCCGCGAGGGCCTTGTAGTCCTCCATCTTCTCGGCATCGGTGATGAAGGTCTGGACGATCATGTAGGCGGTCATGGCTGTCTCCCTGGCCGCGTGGCTTAGAACTTGTACGTCATCTGCACGCCCGTACCATTGGCGACGGCCATGGGGCCGAACAGCATGTTGTCCGAATTGTGGAACGGGTTCTCCTCGTAGACGAACTTGCCGACGAAATAGCCGATGGCGCCACCGAACACCACATCCGAGGCCCAGTGCTTGTTGTCGTTGATGCGCGAGAGCGAGGTGAGGGCGGCCAGCGTATAGGCGCCGATCTGGATGGCGGGGCTATGCTGGTATTCCGACGCAACCACGGCGGCAAGCGCCCAGGCATGGGTCGAATGACCGGAGGGGAAGGACTTCGTGCCCCCAAGCCCCTCGAACAGGGTGTGGTCGTCGGTGTTGTTGGGCCGCTCGCGCCCGGCCAGGCTCTTGATGCCCTCGGTTATGCCGGCGCTGAGGATGAAAGCCTCGGCCGCGAGCAGGGCCGTCTCCTGCATCCGGCCCCCTTCCTCCACGTCACCGAAGCCGTAGCGCACGAGCCCGCCGGCCGCGAAAAAGCTCGGCAGGGCCGGCAGGATCCATTTGGTGTCGCCAAAGGACTGGAAGATGCTGGCCGCTTCGTCCGTGCCGTTGTTTCTGATGTCGTGCTGCCAGAAATCGTTGAAGGGCTCATCGGCGAGGAAAACGATGCCCGTCACGGCCGCGACGCCGGCCGCGTTTATCCAATCGTCCTGGTCCCATCGCACCGGCGAGGCCAGGATCTTGGCCGCATCGTCGATATATTCGAGCCAATAGTCGCCGCGGAAGAGGGAGTATTCGGGCTCGCCATCCTCCGCCGCCTTGGCGGCGCCGTCGCCCACGGCCGCTACTACGGCCACGAGCGCGGCGACGGCAAGCCGGCGGATTGAGGACGATCGGGCCATGTTCCCTCGCCTTCGTGGCGGACATGACGGAGGGCGGGCCGTCACCCAACGGCCGTACACACCTTTCCCGGCGCATGAGGCGCGCGAGTGCCACATGGACTCTTTACACGGATTCAGGCGGTTAGCCAAGACCGTGTCCGACATAGGCCTATGCTGGAGGTGGCGAATTTTCATTCTCGGGCGGCTCGGCGCCCGCCGGGCTCTCCGAATCGACGCGTGGATCGAGGCCCTTGACCACCGCCGAGGTGGCGGGCAGGGCGACGAATGCGCCTTGTTCCGCCTTCGGCCGCGCGTCGCGCCGGGTCATGCGGTAGAGGGCGAAGGCGCCGAGCAGAAGATTGATGGCGGCGGCATAGACGAAGAGCCCCGCCGGGCCGATCCATGCCATCAGCGCCGAGGCCGTGAACGGCCCCACGACCGCGCCCGTACCATAGATGAGGAGGTAGCCGCCAGACGCCTTGACCAGGTCGCCGGGGGCGATGAAGTCATTGGCGTGGCTGATGCTGATCGAATAGACGGTGAAGGAGAGACCGCCGTAGAGGGCGACGAAGGCGAACAGCGCCACGTGCGACGTCTCCGCGGCCGGGACGATCGCGAGGCTCGCCAGGGCCACGCCGAAGAAGACCCCCGTCAGCACCGTGCGCCGGTCGAAGCGGTCCGAGATCCAGCCCACCGGCCATTGCATGAGGAGCCCGGCGAACACGGTCAAGCCCATGAAGGCGGAGATGCCGGCCACGTCGAGCCCAACGCCCTGGGCGAAGATCGGCCCCATGCCGTAGAAGGAGGAGTTGACGAGACCGGCGCCGGCGACGCCCGTGAGCCCGAGCGGCGAGACCGCCCACAGCTCTCGGATCTTGAGCCGCGAGCGCTCCTCGACGACGGGGGCGGCGGCGGCCGTCAGGGTGACGGGCAGGACACCCAAGGTGAGAAGCACGCCCGCGAGGACGAAGAGCTCGAAGCCACCCGGGTCGCCGGCGTTGAGGAGCAGTTGGCCGACGCCGACGGCGAAGTAGATCGTGATCATGTAGATGGCGAGGATCTTGCCGCGTGTCTTCCTGGTGGCCCGCTCGTTGGTCCAGCTTTCGCTGACCATGATGAGGCCGGCCATGCATGTGCCCGTGACCAGGCGCAGCACGCCCCACGCGATGGGGAAGATGACCAGGACGTGGCCGAGGCCCGACGCGGCCAGGAGGGCGGCGGCGGCGGCGAAGGTGCGGATATGGCCGACCCGCTCGATGACGCGCGGGACCAGGCGGGCGCCGATTATCTGGCCCGCGAAATAGCACGACATGACGAGGCCCACGACCTCGGTCGGGAAGCCCTCCATCCCCATGCGCAGGCCGAGGAGGGTGGTAAGCAGGCCGTTCCCCACCTGCACGATGCCCATGCCGAGGATGATGGCGCCGACCGAGCTCAGGATCGCCGGCATCAGCTCACCCCGTTGGTGTCGTCCCAGGGGGCCGTCGGGTCTTCGTCCTCCGTCGCCGACTCGACGTATTCGGTCCGCGGGTCGAGCTGATAGGCGACCGGCGTGGTGACGGAGCCGCCCTGTGGCTGGGCCACGAAGGCGTCGCGCTCCTCGGGCGGCAAGGTAGGCCGCGCGCGCATGCGAACGAGGGCGAAGACGGTACATGCCGCGGCGGCGAGCGCCGTATGAACGAAGAGGCCGGAGGGGCCAATGGCTGCCATGACGAGCGAGGCGGCGAAGGGGCCGATGGCCGCGCCGACGCCGAAGGCGAGCAACAGGCCGCCCGCCGCTTGGACCAGATCCTCAGGCTCGATGAAGTCGTTGGCGTGCGCGGCGGCCACGGAATACATGGTGTAGGAAAAACCACCGAATACAAGAGCGAAGGCGTCGAACACCAGGCCAGAGCCGCCCGCCGTTGCCACCAGGCCGACGCTCGAGAGGGCGATGCCGACCCCGATGACCGTGAGCACCCAGCGCCGGTCCCACGTGTCGGAGAGGCGACCGAGCGGCCATTGCAGCAGGAGGCCGCCGAAGACGGCGGTGGCAATCATGCGCGAGATGCCGGCCGTATCCAGGCCGACCTCGGCGGCGAAGACGGCCCCCATGCCCGAGAATGCGCCTGTGATCAGCCCGCCCGCGAACATGCCGACGATGGCGAGCGGGGAGAGCCGCCACATCCTGGCGAGGGTGAAGCGCGAGCTTTCGATCGGTGCCGGCGAGGTCGCGCGGGTGAGCGAGACGGGGATGAGGGCCAGGCAGAAGAGAATCGCCGCCAGGCTGAAGAGCATGAAACCCTCGGGCGCGTCGAGCACCAGCAGGAACTGGCCGGCGCCGATGCCGATGAAGACCGTCAGCATGTAGACGGAGAGCACCCGGCCGCGGTTCTCGTTCGTCGCGCGCTCGTTGAGCCAGCTTTCCGTGACCATGGAGAGCCCGGCCATGCCGAAGCCGCCGAGGAGCCTGAGCACGCCCCAGGCGACGGGGTCGACCAAGATGGCGTGGGCGACCGCGGCGATGCTGGTGGTGGCCGCGAGGACGGCGAAGGCGCGGATGTGGCCGACCCGGCCGATCAGTTTGCCGGCGACCTGGGTGCCGATGACGAAGCCGGCGTAATAGGCGCTCATGACGAGACCGATGACCTCGGTTGGGAAACCCTCCGCCACCGCCCGCACGCCGAGCAGGGTGCTGAGCAGCCCGTAGCCGAGCATGGTGAAGAAATAGCCCAGGATCAGGGCGGCGATGGTGGTGAAGATACTGAACATGGCGCCCGCGACTCTTCGAACGTCGGGATAGGTGGCCGCATCCCGCCCCGGCGGCGCCCACATGACGCATCTTCATGCCACGCGCAAGGAAAAATCCGGCCGCGCCATGCGAAACCGCGCACCGTGAAGCGGGCGCCTAAGCTTTATGGATGTAGGCGTCGGCGGCGATCAGTCGCCGACAGCCACCTTTCGGCCCCTATCCGTCAGCTTGCAGACCAGCCAGTCGGGCTTGATCGGGTTCGCGAACCAGGGCTCGGCCCAGCCGGCCTCGATGCAGCGCCGGATGGTGCGGACATCGATCCGCTTACCGATGAAATCGAAGAGGGGCAGCTTACCCCCCGGTTGATCGAGGCCGCGCTCGAGCCAATTCCGCTGCGCGGCCGATGGCCGGCGCCCGAGTCGCGACTTCCCCGCAACCACGTGCCCGGCCACAGACAACTGGGCCATGTTCGGCGTCTCCTCCCGATGACGCAAACCTTATTGTATGCCGAACGGCGGCGGAAATAAACCGGTCCAGTCAAATCGGCATCGCGGCGCCACGACCCTCGCCTTGCACAGTTATGCGCGACCGGCCATTCTCGCACTTCCGGCGCGGCTGCGGCGGTGGCCCGCGATCGAGGGGCCGGAACGGACGAACGCGGGGAACGGGGGAGGCCGGTATGCTCGATGGCGTCATTCTGCTTTGGTTCATTCTTACCGCGATGTCGCTCGCGTTCGTCGTCATCGACATCCGCAACACGCCCGAATCGGTGGTGCTCAAGTGGGGCTTCATCCTGCTCGTCGCCTACACCGGGCCCATCGGCCTCTTCCTCTACGTGGTCGGCTGCCGCGAGCCGCTGCCCGGCCTTCACGAGCGCTACGTCGCAGTGCTCTGGCGCCAGGTGCTGGGCTCGACCATGCACTGCGTCTCGGGCGACGGGGTGGGCATCCTCGCCGGCGCCGTGATCGGCGCTTTCCTCGCCCTCTCGCCGATCCCCGACATCATCCTCGAATACGTGCTCGGCTTCGGCTTCGGCTGGACCATTTTCCAGTCCCTGTTCATGAAGGACTCGGCCGGCGGCTCCTACGCCAAGGCTCTGGCGAACACCTTCCTCCCCGAGCTCGTGTCCATGAACGCGCTGATGGCCGGCATGGTGCCGCTGATGCGCATCCTGATGGCCAATATCGAGGGCGCTGGCGATCCCCTGGGTGCGCGCTTCTGGTTCGTCATGTCCATGGCGCTCCTGCTCGGCTTCATCATCGCCTATCCCATGAACTGGTGGCTGGTCGCCCGCGGCCTCAAGCACGGCATGATGACCGTGCGCACGGAGGATGGCGCCGCCGCCGGGCATGGCGGCCACGGCGGCGGCGAAGGCAGTCATGTGGGTCATGGCGGCGGCGGTCATGGCGGTGACGGGGGCGGTGACGGGGGCGGTCACGGGGGCGGCCACGGTGGCGGCAAGTCCGCCACCGTCGTCGAGATCGCGGTCGTAACCCTGCTGTCCTTCGGCCTGTTGGCGGTCGGGCTCGGCATCGCCGCGCTCGCCGGCACCTTTTGATTGCGCCGCGGCGGGGCCGCTTCAGCGCACCGTCTCGACGCTCCACGAGGTCTGGGAGGGTGGCGGGAAGCTCGCCGCGTACTGCACCTCCATGCGCACCTGACGGTCGAGGCGGCGCGGGATGCCGAATCGGATCACGCTCGCGGGGCGACTCCATTCCATGATGCGCACGAGCTGGTCCGAGTTCACGTCGTTCGCGACGTTGACGGTGAAGGCGCCGCGCTCATGGGTGAGGCTGGGGGAGCCGAAGAGCAGCAGCAGCGCCTCGCGCACGCGCTCGAAGGTCCGGGCCGTCGTGTCCCGGTTACCGACATTGTCGAACTCGATGATGAGGGCACTGACGGTGATCTCGCCGCCCGCGTGTTCGAGGGCGACGCGCTGACGCTGGTCGATCTCCGGCAGCAGCCGCGCGTCGTAGACCACGACGCCCGGCTGGTCGACGCCGCCGACGATGCACACCACCGCCAGGCGCTCGCGCGCCGTCGCCAGGCCGAGGCCCGGCGGGCGCGGTGACCGCCACGGCGAGGGCCATGCCGATGGCCGCGGGCCGACTCTGGTTTAGTAAGTTTCGCATCGCTCCGCCCCGGGGACTGCCGGCAATTTCCGCGCGAGGTCGCAACAATTGAGAAATTATGTACCGATTTGGATTCACCACCTATAAGACGAGATTCTTCGGCGCAGAAATAAAATGGTGCCTGGGCGTGACTGACGCGAACGGCGAGAGGAGGCTGAGCATGGTGGAGATGGGCAGGATCAGGCGGCCGCGGAAGGCGCTCGTCGAGGGCTTCGGGCAGCTCGCAACCAGCACCCTCGCCAACGCGCTCGACGATTTGGGCTTCGACGGGGTGATGCCGAACCTGCGCCCGGTCGCGCGCGGCACGCGCTTCGCCGGGCCCGCCTTTACGGTCAAGGAGGTGACGGGGGTACTCGGCAGCTACCCGCCGGCCGACTTTCGCCTGGGCGAAGTGATCGACGGTGCGCGGCCCGGCGACGTGATCGTCATCGACAACGCCGGGCATCAGGTCTCGACTTGGGGCGGGCTCGCCTCCTTCACCGCCAAGACGCGCGGCGTGGCGGGGCTCGTGGTCGATGGCGGGGTGCGCGACGCCGACGAGATCGAGGAATTCGGCTTCCCCGTCTTCTCGCGCCACGTAGTGCCGACCTCGGGCAAGGGGCGGCTCAAGATCCTGGCCATCAACCGGGAGGTGCGTATGGACGGGGTGCGCGTGCGCCCCGGCGACATCGTGGTAGGCGACGGCACCGGCGTCATCTGCGTGCCGCGCGAGCTGGCGGAGGAGGCTCAGGCGCTTGCCGCCCGCTTCGACGCCCAGGACAGGGAAGCCATCGCCGAGATCCGCGACCATGGCCTGAGCTTCACCGAGGCGCTCCGCAAGTTCGCGAAGATTTGAGAGTCCTCATGTGGCGCGCGCTCGCCGTCGCCGCCGTCCTTTCGCTCGCGGCCGACCATGGCGTGGCCGCCACTGCGGACGCGGCACTGGGCACGTCCTGGATCGTGGACACCGCGGGCGAGGGCGGGGCGGGGGCATGCCGCATCACCGCCGACGCCACCAACGAGGCCCTGCGCGCGGCCAAGCGCGACATCGAGGCGAGCGGGACCGTAAGCCACGCCTCGCTCGCGGCCATCATGCGCAACGCCGTCCGCCTCAAGCTCACCCGCGCCGGGGAGGGGTTCACGCTGCTGCTGGTCGTCGTGGCCGGCATCGAGCTCGATCGCCCGGTCGCGCTCGGCATCGATGGCGAGCCCGTACTGGCCTTCCCCGGCAACGCCTGCACCGACATCAAGCGCGGTGTGAGCGGCTGCCCGGCCAGCGTCGCGGACACGGCTCGGTTCCTCGCCCGCGCCGAGGGTGCCCGGGCCGCCCATGCCCGCTACACCCCGCGCGGCGAGGACGGGCGCAACGAGATGCTGTTCGGCCTGGCCGGCCTCGCCGCCGCGCTCGCGGAATGCCGGGTTGCGCCCGCCGGCTGACCGGCGCCCCGCATGTCTGAAAACACCCAGTTTTGGTGACGCCGGCTCGTACGCGGTTCTGGCCCTGGCCCTAGTGATGTGAACGCGACAAAAGAATCCCCCTCTCCCCTTGGGGAGGGTCGGGGTGAGGGGGTGCGCGCCCGCGAGTAAAAAGACTCTTTCGGCCGCCTGCCGGCGGCCACGCCCTCACCCGGCGCGCCATGCGCGCCACCCTCTCCCCGGTGGGGAGAGGGTTCAAAGCTTCAGACTCGAACCACTAGCGCGCCGCCGGCCCGCCCCGCAGCGCGTGGATCTCGATCTGCTCGCGCCGCCCGCGGAGCGTGTGGGCGCCGAGGGGCTCGAGCTCGTAGGCCCCGGTCGCCGCCGCCTTCACGCTGGCCGAGGTAAGGATGTTCGTATCGTCCGCCGGATGGCCGATCTGCTTGCCGATCTCCTCCAGGCGCTGGGCCACGTTCACCGGATCGCCGACGACCGTATAATCGATCCGTCCCGGGCTGCCGATGTTGCCGGCGACCACCCGGCCGAGGTGGATGCCGATGCGCAGCCGGATCCCTTTGCCGCCCGCCGCCACTCGCCGGCGGTTGTCGTCCGTGAGCCCGCCGCGGATGGCGAGTGCCGCCCGCAAGGCCCGGTCCGCCATGTCGGAGTAGGGCTCTGGCGCGCCCCAAAGGGCCATGAGGCTATCGCCCATATACTTGTCGATGGTCCCACCCTCGGCCTCGACGCAGCCGGCGATCAGGGTGAAATGCTCGTTCAGCAGCGCCGCGGCATCCTCCGCGGAGAGGCCCTCGGAGAGGGCCGTGAAGCCGACGATGTCGGTGAACATCACGGCCACCTCGCGATGGCTCGTCGTGGCAGCCTCCTCGGGGCCTAGGCGTATCAAGCGCCGGACCAGCGCCTTGGGCACATAGCGCTCGAACCAGCGCAGGCCCTCGAGCATGGAATTGAACGCGTCCGCCGCCTCGTTCAGCTCCTTGAAGAAGCTGCCCGGGATCTTCTCGATGGCGCCGAAGTCGAGGTCGTGAACCTTGCCCGTGCCGTCCGCCAGCCGGCGCACCGGCCGCGCGATCTGCCGGCCGATGTAGGCGGCGGCGAGGGCCGCGGCCACCGATATGGCCAGACACAGGACGATTGCCCAGCGCAGCCGCAGGACCTCCGACATGAGGTCGACGGACTCGAAGTAGGTCCCGACGATGAGGGGGCGGTCGCCGTACCCGACGATCTCGCGGCTGAGGATGACGTTAGGTCCGGTCCCCCAGATAAGCGAACCGGATGCCGGGGCCGGAGAGGACGCGTTCCTCGAGCGAGCGCCTGGGCTGCTCCTCCCACATCGAGGCCAGGATCGGATCGCCGAACGTGGCCTGGGCGGGCAACATGGCGAGCCGCGTGAGGTTGCCATAGCCGAAGGCCATCATCGGGTGCGCGAGCACCGCGTCGCGGCCGTGGAGGACGAAGGCATTGGCGCAGAACTCCATCTCGACGTCCGAGATGAACTCCGAGAGCCGGGTGGTGGAGACGAGCGCAGAGACGAGGCCGAGGAATTCCCCGTCCCTCTCGACCGGATAGTGGTAGTTGAGCGTCGCCTGCCCGTACTGCTCCCGCCACAGGAGCTTTCCCCAGAACGGCTCGCGGTCCCTCGAAGCGGCCGTGAAGATATCCATCAGGTCGTCGTCGTTCTTGATCGAGGAGAAGACCGGCACGACCTCGTCTTCGCCACGCTCGGCACCGAACAGCTTGAGGTCGGTGCCGGCGAAGGAGATGCTGACGATCTGGGGGGTCGCGGCGAGGGTCCCGTTCATGAGGGCGATGAACTCGTCGGACGGCCCCGGCTCGACGTCTCGGGCGGCAATCCGGTCGGCGATGAACGCGGCCTGGGCCTCGGCCGCCCCCAGGTAGAGGCGGATGCGGTCGGATTCGGCGGACACCAGGAGCGCCGCCTTCTGGCGCAGCAGGTCGACGGTGTTCCGGTAGCCGCTGACCAGGCCCACGCTGAGCACGCTCGCCACCGCCGTCAGCACGAAGAAGCCGAGCCCGAGGCCGAGCGCCACGGACATGGAGGCTTCCCACGGCCTCCCGGCTTCGCCTTTCCTGCGTCCGAACCGCCCCATGCACAGCCACCGAATTCCGCGCGGGCGCACGGGGGATCCCGATTTCCCGCGCCTGGCACATTACAATCGATCCGACGGCGTGGCTATCTCGACCGTCCATGCCGGCGGCCCGTTCGCCCTCGCGCGAAAGGAGTTTCCACGCCACGGCGAATTCGGCGAACATGGGTCATCCACACGCCGTTAACGGATCCCAAAGCCCTCGGCGTGTTGGATGGCGAATTTGGAAGGGGTGCCGAAGCCGGGATCCCCGCGATCGGCGAAAGGGACGCGGACGAATGCCGAAGCTATTGAGCGAAGACCAGATCGAGCGGTTCCGCGAGGACGGGTTCCTCTGCCCCGTGCCCGTGCTCTCGCGCGACGAGGCGGGCGCGGCCCGGGCCCGCCTCGAGAGCCTCGAGGCGCGCCGGCCGGACGACGTGAAGAAGCTCAAGACCAAGGCCCACGTCTTGTGCCCCTGGGTCGGCGACATCGCTCGCCACCCGCGCATCCTCGATGCCTTCGAGGACCTGATCGGCCCCGACATCCTGTGCTACAGCATGGCCTTCCGGGCGAAGCAAGCGGATGGCGCCACTTTCGCCGGCTGGCACCAGGACTCGGCCTATAGCCGCATCCGACCCCTCGTCGTCCTGGGCGCCCTCGCGCTCTCCGACTGCACGCCCGAGAGCGGCTGTCTGCGCGTGATCCCGGGCTCGCACGAGTGGGGCGACATGCCCCATGCCGAGACCGGCGACGCGGCCTCCATCCTCGCCCGTGGCCAGTACATCTCGGCGGACATCGATTCCTCCCGTGCCGTGGACTTCGTGCTGCGGCCGGGTGAGATCGGCTTCTTCGATTACCGCATCATCCACGGCTCCGGCCCCAACCGGTCGGGCGACCGCCGCATCGTGCTGCTGGTCGAGATGATGCCGGCCAGCGCGCGGCAGACCGAGGGCCGCGAATCGGCGATGCTGGCGCGGGGCGAGGACCGCCATGGCAACTTCGATACCGATCCCCAGCCGGACGGGGAGCTCACCGAGGCGGCCCTGGCCGCCTGGCACCAGGTCGTGAGCCTGCGCGCGAAAACCATCTACAGCGATAGCGGCCTGTCCATCCCCGAGGCCTATGGCGGCGAAAGGGCCGGGCGGTGAAGGGAGCCCTGTCCGCCTTCGCGCTCGCTCTTCTCCTCGTCGGCGCCACCGCGCCGAGGGCCCAGGCCGGCGACCCGGTCCTCGAGCGGCTCACCATGGCGGCCGAGCTCCTCGGCGGGGTCTATGTGCTCGAGAAGCTGTGCGACACCGACGCGGCCGTCATGGCGCGGGACCGGTTCGTCGAGGTGCTCAACATGGTCGCGCCGACGGCGGAGCAGGAGCGGGCGCTGGTCGATCTGTTCGTGGCCGGCGGGGCGCTCGAGAAGGAGAGTCATATCGCCTGCAATGCCGGGAGCCGGACCCGCGCGGCCCAGCTCGACACCTATGCCTCCGACGCAGTGCGCGAGATCATGGAGTATCTGAAATGACGGATGTGCGCCCACGCGATATCCATGATCTAAAACTCGAAAAAACAACCACAAACACCGGGAAATAAATGAGTAATTCCTCCAATTATCAATCTAACCGGCCGATCCTGGTCACCGGCGCCGCCGGCTGCATCGGCTCTTGGGTGGTGGCGGCGCTCACGCGCTCAGCCCGGCCGGTGGTGGCGTTCGACCTCTCGGACGACCGGCGGCGCCTGAGGCTCCTGCTGGCGCCGGAGGAAGTGGATGCCGTGCCCTGGATCACGGGCGACATCACGGATACGGAGGCCGTTTCCCGCACCGTGACCATGCACGACCCCCAGGCGGTCATCCACCTGGCGGCCCTGCAAATTCCATTCTGCGTCGCCGATCCGGTGGCGGGGGCGCGCGTCAACGTGGTGGGCCAGATGAACGTGCTGGAAGCGGTGCGTCACCACGGCCGCTGCCGGCTCGTCTACGCGAGCTCGGTCGCCGCCCTGCCGGCCGCGGGCGGGGCGGGGCCGGTCACCCTTTACGGTGTCTACAAGCTGGCGGACGAGGGTGCCGCCGGCGTCTATTGGCGGGACTGGTCGGTGGCCAGCGTAGGGCTCCGGCCCCATACGGTCTACGGCCCGGGCCGGGACCAGGGCCTGACCAGCGCGCCCACCCGGGCCATCCTCGCGGCCGTCGCCGGCAAGCCCTTCGCCATCCCCTTCACCGGCGCCTTGCAGTTCCAGTATGCGGCCGAAATGGCCGAAATCTTCATTCGCTGCGCCGACGCGGAGGCGGACGGTGCGCCCGTCTTCGATGTGGGCGGCCGCATGGTCGAGGTCGCGGAGGTCATCGCGGCCATCGAGGCGGCCGTACCGGGCGCCCAAGTCACCGCGGGTGGCGAGGCGCTGCCCGTCCGGCCCGACCTCGACAACAGCCCCCTGCGCGCGCTCATAGGCGACTGGGGAGAGACCCCGCTCGAAGACGGCGTTCGGGCCAGTGCCGACGCCTTCCGCGACCTCCTCGCCCGTGGCCTGGTCGAGGCCGAGGGCTAGGGCTGGGAGCCGCCCGCGTGGCGCCCCGGCTCGCCGTCACCGGTAGCGCCGGCGTGGGCAAGACGACCCTCGGCCGGGACCTGGCCGAGCGCTTGGGCGTCCCTTTCGTGCCCGAGGGCATGCGCGAGCGCCTCGAGGCGGGGCTCGACCTGCACACTCTCGGCCATGCCACCCTCGGCGGGCTCATCACCGAGCTCTACGACGAGATGCTGGGCCGGCTGGACGCCGCCGTTGCGGCATCGGGCGGCTTCGTCGCCGACCGCTCCGCCATCGATTACGCCGCCTTCTGGCTCTACTACGGCTTCGCCGACGAGGAGGGCGCGACGGCCGCCCTGATGGCGCGGGTGCGGGACGCGGTTCCGCGCTACGACGCGGTGTTCGTGCTGCCCTGGGGCGGCATCGCCTTCGCGGCCAACGGCGTGCGCAGCCCCAATGCCTGGCGCCAGCTCCATTTCCAAGCCCTGGTCGAGGGCCTCACGGCGCGGCTGATGCCGGCGGGGCGGGTGCTGCACATGCCGGACGACGCGGTTGCGCGGGACGCGCGGCGTGACTGGGCGGTGGCGCGGTGGCACGCCCTCGAAGGGCGCTGACGACGGGTGCGATCAATGGCCGTCGTCCGGCCGCTCTCCCTCCCGGTCCCGGTCGAAGCGGGCCAGCCAGCGGTCGAGCGCCTCGCCGTCGCCATGGGTCTGGCGCAACTGGCGCAGCGCCACGCGCGCGCCGGCGCGCTCGAGCCGCGTCTCTGGCGGACGGTACCCGTCCGGCCCCTCGCCGCGCAGGGCCGCATCGGTGATGCGCATCTTCTCCGCCACGTAATACGCGGTCCCGTCGCGCGTCAGCAGCGCCTGGAACGCCGCATGGGCGCCGCGGTCGAACGCCCTCGGCTCGCCCATGCCGTCGGTCACCGCGTTGGCCGGGTGAAGCCCGAGGCAGGGCAACATCCCTTCGGGGATCGGCACGTTGACCGAATGGGTCCGCCCCGCGCGCAGGAGGGCCGGCAAGACGTGGGTGTGCGGCCCGGGCGGCGTCGGCAGGTTGCGCCCGGAGGAGCCGATATGCTGGTACACCTCGGCCCGGCCGAGGGCCGAGATGGCGACCCGATGGGGGCTCGCCGCCTTGATCGCGGCCATCACCGGGCTTTCGGCCGCGAACAGGGAGCGGCCGAGATGCGCCCGCAACAGTGCGATAAGATCGGTCGCCGCCGTCCGCACGCAGAAGCGCACATGGGACGCGGGCAGGCCGAGGTCGAAGAGGATGTCGTCCCGGTCGCGGGCGCGGATGGCCTCGCGGTCGGGACCGCATTCCGCGATCCCGCCGCCGCCCGGCAGTGCCGCCGCGGCTGGATCGAGGCAGAAGGCGACGCCGTGGGTCCATGCGTCGGGCCGCGCGCTCACCCCCTCGTAGGCCACGATCCGCGCGCCGGGCAGGAGTGCGACGCGCAGCGCGCCGCGGTCCGTGGCGAGCGTGCCGCCGGCCTCCATCTCCACTATCTCCGCCGGCTCGCCCGCGTCCCGGTGGAACTCCGCGATGGCGCCGAAGGTGCCCACGTTCCAGCTGCTGTCCGCGAGTGCCAGATGGCGGCGGGCGAGGCTCGCCGCACGGCGTAATTCGGTAGCTCTCTCCATTTTATTCACTCGCAATACGGATCAAGAACTGGTCTGCGCCCTTTACTTGTGCTGGTGACGAAGTACCGTTACGCCAGCCCGATGACGCCTCGTCCCATGGGGCTATCGATCGACCGTGCGCGTTTCCACCAGCGAGATTGGTACGATGTTCGCGCTGTTGCGGTACTATACCCTAGTGAGCGCCGTAGCACTCGCTGCGGTGGCGGCTGTCTTGGTCGTCCTATACCGCCAGATCGCCGCGGACGAGATCGTGGCCGTGACCGAGGTCCAGAACGTGGCCCTCACCAAGGCCCTGGCCAACACGGTGTGGCCGCGCTACGCGGGCTATGTGGCTTGGGCCGCGGGCATGGATGGCGATACCCTGCGCGCGCGGCCCGAGACCGCGGCGATCCAGGCGGATCTGGCCCGGCTCGCGGCCGGGCTGCCAGTCCTCAAGATCAAGATTTATGAGCCGGGGGGACTGACGGTCTATTCCTCCGACCCGGCCCAGATCGGCGAGGGCAAGGCCGGAAATCCGGGCTTCATGGCCGCGGCGCGCGACGGCGTACCGGCGAGCAAGCTGTCCTACCGTGAGACCTTCAGCGCCTTTTCGGGCGAGATGGAGGATCGCGACCTGGTGGAGACCTACATCCCCGTCAAGGGGCCGGACGGCGCGGTCGAGGGGGTTTTCGAGCTCTATACGGACGTGACGCCGATGATGGCGCGGATCGCCCGGACCACCCTGAGGATGGCCATCGGACTGCTGGCGATCTTCGGCGCCCTTTACGCCGTGCTCGCCCTCCTCGTTCGCCGCGCGGACCGCATCATCAAGGGGCAATACGAGGACTTGCTGCGCAGCAGGGCCGAGATCGAGGAGCGGAGCGCCGCCCTCGCCCGCGAAATGGGCGAGCGCGAAAAGGCGCAAGCGGGGCTCCGCCACGCCCATGACGAGCTGGAGGCGCGCGTCAGGGAGCGGACGGAAGAGCTCCGCCAAGCCACCAAGATGGAGGCGGTGGGGCAGATGACGGGCGGAGTGGCGCACGATTTCAACAACCTCCTGGCGGTGATCCAAGGCAACCTCGAGATTCTCGACGGCCGAATGGGGCGGGACGACGAGCGGGCCGCGTATGTCGCCAGGGCGATGGCGGCGGCCGAGCGCGGTGGCGCCCTCACGCGCCGCCTACTGACTTTCGCGCGCAAGCAGCCGATCGCCCCGGGCCTTACCGACCTCAACGCCGTGGTTGTCGAGACGACCGAGCTGTTCCGGCGCACGCTCGGGGCGGCCGTGGATGTCGAGATCGCCCTCGCCGAGGATGCGCCGCGAACCCTCGTCGATCGCGGCGAGCTGGAAAACGCCCTCGCCAATGTCGCGATCAATGCCCGCGACGCCATGCCGGGCGGCGGCAAGCTGCGGATCGCGAGCGCTGTCGTCAATGTGGGCGAGAAGGATGGCGCGGGTTCGCCGCCGCCGGGCCGTTACCTGACCCTGACCATCCGCGATACCGGCACCGGCATGGCGCCCGAGGTCGCCGCGCGCGCGTTCGATCCGTTCTTTACGACCAAGGGGGAGGGTGAGGGCAGCGGCCTCGGCCTCAGCATGGTCTACCGGTTCACCGAGCAGGCGGGCGGCCATGTCGAGATCGAGAGCGCGGCCGGCCGCGGCACCCTGGTCCGAATGTATCTGCCCGCGGTCGAGGAGGGGGAGGGGCGCTTCACCGCCTCGCCGCCCGATGAGTGACCGCCGAGCGCGTCCCCGATATCGCGATTGAAATGCGGCCGCGAGCGTATATGATCCGCGTCGAGGACGATTGCCGGTTTGGACCTGATGCAAGGAACTCCAGATGGTTGACGTGATCGACGGCAAGCAGGTGGCGAGCTACACGCGCATGGACCAGGGGACGGTCGAGGACTACGCGCTGATCGGCGAGCTGGCGAAGCCCTTCCGCGCCGGGACGGCGGACCGCGTGCTCGCGGACCTGGAGCGCCTGCACGACACCTTTCCCGGCAGCCGCATCGACCGCTACTGGCATTCGGTCCAGACCGCGACCCGCGCCTACCGCGCGGGCGAATGCGAGGAGGTCGTGATTGTGGGGCTGCTGCATGATATCGGCGACGCCCTCGCGCCCGACAACCACGGGCCCTTCGCGGCCGAGCTTCTCCACCCCTACATCTCCAAGAACGTCTATTGGATGATCTGGCACCACCAGGTTTTCCAGGGCTATCACTACTGGGACAAGGTGGGGAAGGACCCGAACGCGCGGGACAAGTACAAGGGCCATCCGGCCTACGACATGACGGCCCGGTTCTGCGGCGATTACGACCAGACCGCGTTCGATCCCGATTACGAGAACCTGCCGGTCGCGTTCTTCGAGCCCATGGTCCGCCGCCTGTTCGCGCGCGAGCCCTGGGGCAAGCATCACGAGAGCGATTGGCCCCTCGACGACGCCCCCGCCAACGCGATCGAGGCCGCCGCCGAGTAGAAGTTCCCGCCGTCAGACGGCGAGCGGCCGCGGGCTCCCGCCCGCGTCGAAATCGAACAGGCTCAGGTCCGAGGTGGCGAGCAGTTGGCGCAGGAAGGGGCCTGGGTCGATGCAGCCTTCCGGCGCCCGCACGCCCGTGAAATCGAGCTTCCGCCGCGCCACCATGAGGGTGGCCAGGGCCGAGGGCGCAGTGGTGCCCCGGCGCGAAGAATCCTGGCCCTCGAAGGCGAGCGTCTCGGCGCGGCCCCCCCGGTGGCCCGAGACCTCGACCCGTATGGCCATGGGGATCGGCTCCTGTGGGATGTCGAAGCGGCGCCGGCCCTCCTCGGAATTCAGGTAAGCAATGAGGAAGTCGAACGGGCTCAGCCCCGTGCCCGGTACCGCCTCGTAGCTGGTCATGCCCCAGCGCACCATGGCCTCGAGGAAGGCGTTGGCCGCCGGCTGGTGGAAGGTGCCCTTGGCCGTCACCTCGCGCAATCCCGGAATGGAGTAGGGGATGCTCACCGGATCGTTGATGCCGGTGCAATAGACCGCGCGCTCGCCCACGGGCGGAAGGAAGGCCGCCACCTCCCGGCCGGTGAAGGCGCCGGGGCGCTGGTGCGCGCCATCGATGAATTGGGGGGCCATGCCGCTGCTGATGCGCAGGAAGTGGTGGATGGCGGCCGGATATGCGATGGAGTAGTTCCACGAGAAACGCACCGCCACGCGCTCGGCCACGTCGAGTCGCTCGCAGCCCAGGCGCGCGAGAATCCCGGTGAGGCCGGGGGCGATGCCGCAGCCCACCAGGACCGAGATGCCGGCTTCCCGCGCCCGCGCGTCCCACGCGGGGTCGAGGAACACCATCTCCGCCACCTCGTGGTCGTCGGCCATGTCCACGTAATGGACGCCCGCCGCCAGGGCCGCCTCGATTGCGGGCGCGGCCGTGCGGTGATAGGGGCCGACGGCGTTGAAGACGACGGTGGCGCCCTCGAGGAGGCTCGCAAGCGCACCCGCGTCGAAGATATCGACCGCGGCCGCCTCGCAGCCGGCCTTCGCCGCCACCGCCGCCGCCCGCGCGCCGTCGATGTCGGCCGCGACGACCGTCTCCACGTCCGCCGCCGCCGCGATCTCGTAGGCGATGCCGCGGCCGTGGAAGCCGCAGCCGAGGACGACGATGCGCATGACCCGTTCCTTACCCAGTGCCCGCCCGGCTGCCGATCATGCGGACCGCCGCCCTCGGGTCAATGCCGTTCGCGCGCGCCTTCCGCCCGCCCTCGTTCCGGTCTATGCTGCCGCCTTCCGGGAACACGGCCATTCGAGGGAGGAATAGCGATGCCGGACGAGGTCACCCAGCGCACCGTCGGCTACATCCGCATGGAAGACGGCACCAAGGACGACTACATGTTCCTCAAGGGGCTGCACGGGCCTTTCGTCGCCGGCTTCCCGGATCGCGCGCTCAAATATCTCGACACGCTCCACGACGGCTTCCCCGGCGAGCAGGTGAGCCGGTACGAGCATTCGCTCCAGACCGCGACCCGCGCCCACCGGGACGGGCAGGACGAGGAGATCGTCGTCGCCGCCCTCTTCCACGACATCGGCGACCAGATCGCGCCCGAGAACCACGCCGAGTTCGCGGCCACGGTGCTCAAGCCATACGTCAGCGCCAACACCCACTGGATGGTCGAGAAGCACGGCATCTTCCAGGGCTACTACTACTTCCATCACTACGACATGGACCGCAACGCGCGCGACGATTTCCGCGGCCACCCGGCCTACCAGATGACGGTCGATTTCTGCCACAAGTACGACCAGACCGCCTTCGACCCGACCTACGACACCATGCCGATCGAGGCCTTCGCGCCCATGGTCCACCGCATCCTCGGCCGCCCCGCCTGGGGCGACCACACGTAGGAAGGTCAGGGGGCCGCGCACCGCCCGCTCAATAGAGCGCTTCGAGCGCCTCGCCGTACCTCTGTGCGATCACGTGGCGCCTGATCTTCAGGGTCGGGGTCATCATGCCGTTCTCGACCGTGAAGGGCTCGGCGGTCAGCAGGAAGCGGCGCACACGCTCGAGGGTCGAGAGACTCTTGCCCACGCGCTCGATGGCTTCGCCGATGGCATCGCGATACGCCTCGTCCGCGACGAGCGCCACGAGGTCCGCTTCCTGCCCCTGCGCGCTCGCCCAAGTCCGGGCGAAGGTCTCGTCCGGAACGATGAGGGCGACGAGGTGGGGCCGGCGGTCGCCATAGACCATGGCCTGGCCGATCTCGGGCTGCATGGTGAGGAAGCCCTCGACGCGCTGGGGCGAGAGGTTGTCGCCGCCCGAGTTGACGATGATGTCCTTCTTGCGATCGGTGATCTGGAGGCAGCCGTCCGCGTCGAGGAGGCCCACGTCGCCCGTGTGCAGCCAGCCGTCGCGCAACGCCTCGGCCGTCGCCTCGGGGCTGTTCCAGTAGCCCTGCATGACGAGCTCGCCCCGGACCAGGATCTCGCCATCCGCGGCGATGCGCACCTCGACATCGGTCAAGGGCGGGCCGACCGTGTGCATCTTCACCTTGCCGGGCAGGTTGCAGCACACCACCGGCGCCGACTCCGTCTGGCCGTAGCCCTGCAGGAGGCGCAGGCCGAGGGACTGGAAGAAGAGGCCGATCTCGACATTGAGCGGGGCGCCGCCCGAGACCAGCGCCTTCAGGCGGCCGCCGAAGCGCGCCCGCACCTTGTCGCGCACCAGCCTGTCGACCAGCGCATCGGTCAGCTTCTCGCCCAGGCCCAGGCTGCCGGGCGCCTCGTATCTCTTGCGCCCGAGCGCGACCGCCTTGGCGAACAATTTCGCCTTCAGGCCACCGTCCCGTGCGACGTCGTGGGTGATGCGCGCGTGCATGGTCTCGTAGAGCCTGGGCACGGCCGTCATGATCGTCGGCCGCGCCTCGCGCATGTTGGCGGCGAGCTTCTCCACGCTCTCGGCGAAGTAGATCTGGGCGCCGATGGAGATGGGGAAGAACTGGCCGCAAGTGTGCTCGTAGGAATGGCTGAGGGGCAGGAAGCAGAGGAACACCTCGTCATCGAGGCCGAGGCTCGCGAGCAGGTCGCGCGCACCCATGCAGTTGCACAGGATGGCGCCGTGGCTGAGCATCACGCCCTTGGGGTCGCCGCCGGTGCCCGAGGTGTAGATGAGGCAGGCCGTGTCCGTGCGCTGGGCCCGCGCGGCCATCTCGGCCACGTCGTCGGGCGCCGCCACGCCGCGCTCCAGGACCGCGTCCCAGCCATGGACGGCCGGACCGCCCTCCGGCGCCGGGCGTTCCGGCGGCTCCATGGTGATGACGTGGGCGACATGGCCGGCATCGACTGCCGCCGGCATCAGGCGCTCGGCCAGTCGGGCGGTCGAGACGATGGCCGCCTTGGCGCCGCTGTCTGTCAGGATGTGCAGGTGATCGGCGCGGGTGTTGGTGGTGTAGGCCGGCACGGTGATGGCGCCCCCGGCCATGATGGCGAGGTCGGCGATGGTCCATTCGGGCCGGTTCTCGGAGACGAGCGCTACTCTGTCGCCGGGCTCGACGCCGAGTGCTCGCAGGCCGCGGGAGAGCGCGCTCACCCGCTGCCGCACTTCGGCCCAGCTCAGCGGCGCATAGGCATCCCCGCGTTTGCGCCACAGGAGTGGCTTTTCCTCAAGGGCCTCGGCCTGCTCCAGGAACATGATGGCCAGGCTCGGCCAGGTCTTGTATTTCAAGGGGCTTCTCCCGATCCTCGCTCCCAATGCGTCGAAGCGGCCCCCATCGCGGGCGCGGCCTTGGCGCGCGCCCTAGCGAGCCCTATATCGCTCCTGGATTCAAGGAGGAAGTCATGCCCGACGTAAACCCCGCGCCGGAGACGGAACGGGACCACGGTGAGCTGCCCGAATGGCGGCTCGACCACCTCTATCCCGGACCGGAGTCGGCGGAGCTGGAGGCCGCGCTCGCGGGTGCGGCGGCGGATGTCGCCGCCTTCGCGAAGGAATTCGAGGGCAAGCTCGCGCGTCTGAGCGGCGCGCGCCTCGCGGCGGCGGTCGCGCGCTACGAAGCCATCGACGAGGTGCTTTCGCGCCTCATGAGCTACGCCCAGCTCCACTACGCCGCCGACATGACCGCACTGGGCACGGGCCAGTTTCTCCAGACCCTGCGTGAGCGCGTGACCGACATCTCGGCCACCCTGCTGTTCTTTACCCTGGAGCTCAACCGGGTGCCGGACGAGGCGCTCGCGCGCAAGCTCGAGACCCCCGCCCTGCGGCGCTACAAGCCCTGGCTCGACGAGGTGCGAGCCTTCCGCCCGCACCAGCTCTCGGACGAGGCCGAGCGGCTCCTCCACGACAAGTCCGTCGCTGGGCGCGCCGCCTGGATGCGCCTCTTCGACGAGACCATCGCCGATCTGCGCTTCGAGATCGGCGGCAAGACGCTCAACAGCACCACGGCGCTCGACCTTCTCTCGGACCCGGAGGGGGCGGCGCGCAAGGCGGCGGCGCTTGAGATCGGGCGGGTGTTCGGTGCGAACGCGCGGCTCTTCGCCCTCGTCACCAACACCCTCGCCAAGGACAAGGAGGTCGAGGACCGCTGGCGCCACTTCGCGCGGCCGGTCTCGTCCCGCAACCTCGCCAACCGGGTCGAGGACGAGGTGGTGGAGGCGCTCGTCGCCGCCGTCCGCGATTCCTACGCCCCGCTCGCCCACCGCTACTACGCCCTCAAGGCCCGCTGGATGGGCTTGGACAGGCTCGACTACTGGGACCGCAACGCGCCGCTGCCGGAGGACGGCGACCGCGCGTTCAGTTGGGCGCAGGCTCGCGAGACTGTCTTGGGCGCCTACGGTGAATTCTCGCCGACCCTGGCCGAGGTCGGCACCCGCTTCTTCGATGACGGATGGATCGACGCCCCCGTGCGCCCCGGCAAGGCGCCCGGCGCCTTCTCGCACCCGACCGTGCCGAGCGCCCATCCCTATATCCTGCTCAACTACCAGGGCAAGGCGCGCGACGTCATGACCCTCGCGCACGAGCTCGGCCACGGGGTGCATCAGGTGCTGGCGGCGGGTCAGGGGCACCTCCTGGCCGACACGCCGCTCACCCTCGCCGAGACCGCGAGCGTCTTCGGCGAGATGCTGACCTTCCGCGCCCTGCTCGCCGCCGAGGCCGATCCCGGCCGCCGCCGCATCCTCCTCGCCGGCAAGGTCGAGGACATGCTCAACACGGTCGTGCGCCAGATCGCCTTCCACGAGTTCGAGCGCCGCGTCCATGACGAGCGCCGGGCGGGCGAGCTGGCGCCCGAGCGCCTCGGCGAGATCTGGATCGAGGTGCAGACCGAAAGCCTCGGCCCGGCCCTGCGCTTCGACGAGGGGTATGCCAGCTACTGGAGCTATATCCCCCATTTCATCCATTCGCCCTTCTACGTCTATGCCTATGCCTTCGGCGACTGTCTGGTGAATTCGCTCTACGCCACCTACGAGGCCGGTCCGGAGGGCTTCGAAGCCAAATACCTCGACATGCTGCGCGCCGGCGGCAGCCTGCGCCACAGGGAGCTGCTGGCCCCCTTCGGGCTCGATGCCTCCGACCCCGGCTTCTGGAAGCGGGGGCTCGGCGTCGTGTCGGGCTTCGTCGACCGGCTGGCGGCCGATGGCTGAGGAGAGCCGCCTTGGCAAGCGGGTCAGGCGCTATGCCGAGGTCGGCACGGCCGTGGGGGGCCTCGCGGCGCGCCTCGCCGGCGCCCGCTATCTCGGCGTCGAGCTCGACCAGGCGCGCCACGCCGCCGACCTGAGAGGCGCCCTCGGCGGGCTCAAGGGCCCGCTCATGAAGGTAGCCCAGATCCTCTCCACCATTCCCGACGCCCTGCCCGAGTCCTACATGGCCGAGCTGGGCCAGCTCCAGGCCGACGCGCCGAGCATGGGCTGGCCCTTCGTGCGCCGGCGCATGGCGGCCGAGCTGGGCCCGGGCTGGGCCGAGAAGCTCGCCAGCTTCGAGCACGAGGCCGCGCACGCGGCCTCCCTCGGCCAAGTGCATCGCGCCACCGGACACGACGGCCGCGCCTTCGCCTGCAAGCTGCAGTATCCCGACATGCGCTCGGTGGTGCAGGCGGACCTGCGCCAGCTCCGCATCGTCCTCGCCATCTTCGAGCGCTACGACAAGGCCGTCTCCACCAGCCAGATCTACGAGGAGGTCTCGGCCCGGCTGTGGGAGGAGCTGGACTATGCGCGCGAGGCCCGGCACATGGCGCTCTACCGCCACATGCTGGCGGACGAGCCAGCCGTCCACGTGCCCGAGCCCGTGGCCGATCTCTCGACCGACCGGCTCCTGACCATGACCTGGCTCGAGGGCGCGCCGCTCATGGCCGAGAAGACGGCCCCCCTGGCGCGCCGCAACCGCGTCGCCCGCAACATGTTCCACGCCTGGTACAAGCCCTTCTACGCCTATGGCGTGATCCACGGCGACCCGCACCTGGGCAACTACTCGGTGCGCGGGGACGCCACCGTCAACCTCATCGATTTCGGCTGCATCCGGGTCTTCCCCACCCCCTTCGTGCGCGGTGTCATCGACCTCTACCACGCGCTCCGCGACGGCGACGAGGCGCTCGCCGTCCATGCCTACGAGACATGGGGCTTCCACGACATCAGGCGCGAGGTCATCGACGTGCTCAACATCTGGGCCGAGTTCGTCTACGCGCCGCTCATGGAAGACCGAAAGCGCCGCATTCAGGAGACCGAGGGTGGGCACTACGGCGCCGCCGTGGCAGCGCGCGTCCATCGCGAGCTGCGCCGCCTGGGCGGCGTGACGCCGCCGCGCGAGTTCGTGCTCATGGACCGCGCCGCCATCGGCCTGGGCTCGGTGTTCCTGCACCTGAAGGCGGAGCTCAACTGGTCGCGCATGTTCCACGACCTGATCGCCGGCTTCGACGAAGCCGCCCTCGCCAAGCGCCAGGCCGCGGCGCTCGGGACGTTCGACCTGACGGCGGCGGCGTGAGGCTCTGAAACTGCCCGGCGTGGCCACGGCGGCGCCCGTCGTGGGATTTTGCCATCGGCCAAAGGTCGATTAGACTCCTCGCGCGGAACGCCAGCGCTTTGGAGGGATCATGCGGCGAAGCAACTCACCCATCCTGCTCGCGGCCGGCGTCGCGCTGGCGCTGGCGGCCTGCGCGCGAACGGATTCGCTGGCCCCGGAAGGCGCGTTCGAGCGACCGCCGGGGACCGCCCGGGTCCTGCTGATGCCGCCCGATGTCGAGCTTTACGAGCTGACCGCGGGCGGCCTCACGGAGCCTCAGGCCCAATGGACCGAGGCGGCCAAGGGCAATCTGGCAGACGCCATCACCGCGATCATCGAGGAGAGGGATGCGGATCTGGTTCCTTTCGCCGCGGTGGGCGACGACCCGCTCACGCCGCACCCCTACACCCAGGTCGTGAAGCTGCACGAGGCCGTCGGCCGCACGATCCTGGTGCACGGCTATTTGCCCGGCCTGTCCCTACCCACCAGGAAGGACCGATTCGACTGGAGCCTGGGCCCCGACGTGGTCCCCATGGGTGAGGCCTATCAGGCCGATTACGCGCTCTTCGTCTATGCCCGCGAGAGCTTCTCGACCAGCGGCCGGGTCGCCCTCGTCATCATCGGCGCCCTCCTCGGCGCCTACGTGCCCGGAGGCCAGCAGGTGGGCTTCGCTTCGCTGGTCGACCTGCGCTCGGGCGACCTCGTGTGGTTCAACCAGGCCACGGCCGCCATCGGTGACCTGCGCGAACCGGACTCGGCCCGCACGGCCGCCGGGAACCTGTTGGACGACCTGCCGTTATGAGCCCGCGAACGGCCCTCGGCGCGGCCCTCGCTCTTCTCCTCGCGGGCTGCGCGACGGCGCCGCTCGAAGACATCGAGCCCGGCGAGCGCCCCAGCATCGAGTCCGAAGAGGCGGGCCTGTGGATGATGATGGACAGGGTCGAGGGCAACCTCAAGACCTCGGGCCGGGTGGTCGACGACCCGGCGCTCAATGCCTATGTCAGCGGCCTCGTGTGCCGCCTCGCGGGGCCCTATTGCGGCGATGTCCGCGTCTATGTGGTCAGGGCCGCGGGCTTCAACGCCAGCATGGCGCCCAACGGCTCCATGCGGGTCTGGACCGGCCTCCTCCTGCGCTCCCGCAACGAGGCGCAGCTCGCCTTCGTGCTCGGGCACGAGCTCGGGCACTACCTGCGCCGCCATTCGCTCCAGCGCTGGCGCGAGATACGGGAGACGACCAACGCGCTGGTCTTTTTCAAGGTCGCGACGGCCGTGGCCGGCCTCGGCGTCACCGGAACCGTGGCCGACCTCGTGGCGCTCGGCGCCATCTATTCCTTCACCCGCGACAACGAGCGCGAGGCCGATCGCCTCGGCTTCGAGCGGATGGCCGAATACGGCTACGACGCGGGCGAGGCGGCGGCGGTGTGGGAGGCCCTGCTCGAGGAGAAGGAGGCGGCCGACGAACCCGAGCGGATGATCTTCTTCTCCACCCACCCGAGCGGAGAGGAGCGGGCCGAGACCCTGCGCACCCTGGCCGAGGAATACGACCATGTCGCCAGCGGCGACGCGCTGGCGCGCGACCGGCTGATGGCGGCGATCCTGCCGCACCGCGGCGACTGGCTGCGCGACGAGCTGCGCCAACGGAAGTTCGAGCGCATGCAGGTCGTGCTCGACCACCTGATGGCGGAGCCCTCCGGGCTGGGCGAGCTGCACTTCTATCAGGGCGAGCTCCATCGCCTGCGCGCCGAGGGCGATGACGAGAGCGACGCCGTCGATGCCTACCAGGCGGCCCTCGAGGCGGGCGGGGCGCCGGCCGAGGCTCACCGCTCCCTCGGCCTCGTGCTGTGGTCGCTCGGGCGCACGGCCGCGGCGCGCGACGCTTTCGCGGCTTACCTGCTCGCCCATCCGGAGGCCGAGGACAAGCGGATGGTCGCGGCCTATATCGACCAGCTTCAGTGAGGGCGACCATGCACCGCGCGGCCCTGTTCCTGATGTCGTCGATCCTGCTGGTGGGCTGCGCCCGCTTCACCCTGGTCGAGCCGGGGCGGCAGTCGATCGCGGGTTTCTACACCGTCGAGTCCCAGATCGAGTGGAGCATGGTCGGCGACAGCGAAGCCGTGCTGTGGACGGTGAACGGCCCCGCGCTCGATGCCATCCGCTTCTTCGACGCGCTGCATGACGGAGATACCATGTTCGCGGCGGTGGGCGACCAGGAGCTGCCGAGCTATCGCGCCGACATGAAGCCCAACGACGTCATGGAGCTCGTGGTCGACAGCGTCGCGCGCGAGGGCGCGAACGAGGTCGCGGCCGCCGCCCTGCAGCCGGTCGAGTTCGGCGACCGCGACGGGTTCCACTTCGAGATGACGCTGCTGTCGCCCGAGGGCCTGGAGATGAAGGGCATCGTCGTCGGGCTCCAGACCGAGCGCGAGCTCTACCTCATCCTCTATACCGGGACGGCGATGTACTATTTCCCCAACGTCCCTATCCGGTTAATGCAGGTAGCGCGTCGTTGGGTTGCAAGCCGTGGATCAACTGGCGGTATGTGATGGTTGGCCGGGCCGTGGCGCGGCTCAGGACGAAGTCGCCGAGGTCGTCGATCCGCCGGCGGCGGTTGAAGCGATAGGCCCATTCCCGGCCATAGCGCGGCAAGTGCTTGGCGCTGACGCCATGGTAGGTGCCGTTGAGCCAGGTCTTGAGGTTGCTGAACAGGACGTGGATGATCGGCATCTGCGTCTCGGCGTTCTTGCCTTGGCCTTGGACGGTGGGCTGGTGCTGGTAGACGGCGCCGAGCCCGGCATAGCCCTTGAAATCGTCGGTCAGCAGGCGCGCGCCCGGCGTCACGGCGGCCCGCACGAAGCCGCCGAGCTGCTCGGCATTGGCCCGGGGCAGGATGGCAAGCCGCGCCCGGCCGGCGACGAAGCCGCTGGCCTCGACCCCCTTGCCCGGCGCCACCGCCACCTTCTCCACCGCCAGCACGAGCAGGCTCTTGTTGGCATTGGCCATCCCGCGGCCCCGGCTCTCGGGCTTGCCGCGCCCGCCGTAGTAGCTCTCATCGACCTCGACCATGCCGTCCAGCAACGCATCCGGCCGCTCCGCCAAGCCATGGCGCAGCTTGTGAGCCATCAGCCATGCGGTCTCATAGCGAAGCCCCAGCTCGCGCGCCAGGAACAGGGCCGAGACCCCGCGCTTGTCCCGCCCCATCAACCACGCCGCCAGGAACCATTTGGGCAACGGTGTGCGGGTGCGGTGGAAGATGGTTCCCGCCGTCACCGACTCTTGACGACCGCAAGCCGCGCATTCGAAGACGCGCGCCCGCGCCTTGTGCCGATAGCCCCGCCGGTGCCCGCAGCGGGCGCACGCAAACCCAGACGGCCAGCGTCGATCCGCCAAGGCCAGGATGCACGATTCCTCGTCTCGGTAGCGCTCTTGGAACGTCAACAAGCCGCTCATGCCCTGTCTCCCGACCAATCCTCAGAGGCGGGAACAGTACACCCTTAGAGCGAACATATAAAGAACACTCGGTCGCTACCTGCATTAACCGGATAGGGACGTTCCCCAAATACCGGCCCACGGTCGAGGACATCATCGCCTCGATCGAAATCGACTAGTGTCGTACGGAAGGAAGGCAATCGCGGATCGCGGCCGTCCGGCCGGGTGGGGTGGCCGGCTGATCCTCGCCGGCCTGCTCGCACTCGTCCTCGCCGCCTGTTACGAGGTGGGCGAGGAGATCGTCGATCCCGGCATGGCCGAGGAGGTCCCGACCCTGCCCGGGCGCTACAGCCTCGGTGAGGGTGCGTTCACGGTCATCACCGACCAGCCCGGCAGCAACGACTACCTCTACCAGGAGACGGATTCGGGTGGTGAGATGTCGACCGGCTCCTTCCGCGCCATCCACCTGCGCGACGACCTCTACCTCGCGCAAGTCATGCCCGGCGACGGCGGCATATTCGCCGCCTTCTTCCGCCACCCGGCGTCATGGTCGCTGATCCTGTTGAACACCACGCCGGCCGTCTTCGATCTGGCACCCAGGTATCATGTCGAGATCGACGCCGACATGGCCGATATCCTGATCGGGTCCCGCCGCGACATCCTGGCCTTTCTCACCGCCCATACCACGGCGCACCTGACGGAATAGCCGCCCCGCGCCGGATCGCCCCACACGCGCTTTTGATCGGACAGGGCACTTGGCAAACCGGGTGCGAGGCGGCATTGTGCGCCCGTCATCGCGCCCGGCCGGGCATCGCCCGCGGGCTGGATTCGCACCAAATGGGCCCGCGGGTTGGAGCGGCGCCGCCAGGAGGCGGCCCGGCCATGGAGAGAGCCACCGTATGAAGATCGCCGTTGCCAAGGAACGGCGCGCCCATGAGCGCAGGGTCGCGGCTTCGACCGACACCGTGAAGAAGCTCATCGCCCTGGGTGCCCAAGTGGTTGTCGAGGCGGGCGCGGGCGAGGCGTCGTCGATCTCCGACGCCGATTACGAGGCCGCCGGCGCCGCCATCGCCCCGGATTATGCCGCCGCCGTCGGCGCCGCCGATGTGGTGCTCAAGGTGCGCCGACCCTTGGCGGGCAATGATGGGTCGGCCGACGAGCTGGCCCCGCTCTCGGCCGGCACCGTCCTGCTCTGCCTCATGGCGCCGCACTTCGACCGTGAGGAGCTCGAGGCCTGCGCGCGCCAGGGCGTCACCGCCTTCGCCATGGAGCTCATGCCGCGCATCACGCGGGCCCAGATCATGGATGCGCTGTCGTCCCAGTCGAACCTCGCGGGCTACGAGGCGGTGATCGAGGCGGCCCAGCGCTACAACCGCGCCTTTCCCATGATGATGACGGCCGCCGGGACCATTCCACCGGCGCGGGTGGTTGTGCTCGGCGCCGGCGTCGCGGGTTTGCAGGCGATCGCCACTGCCCGTCGGATGGGCGCCATCGTCTCCGCCTTCGACGTGCGCGCGGCGGCGAAAGAGCAGGTCGAAAGCCTCGGCGCCACCTTCGTCGAGGTCGAGGGCAGCGAGGATGCGGAGACCGCCAACGGCTACGCCCGGGAGGTGAGCGAGGACGACAGGCGCCGCCAGGCCGAGGCCCTGCACGCGCACCTCAAAAAGCAGGACATCGCCATCTCGACGGCGCTGATTCCCGGCCGGCCGGCGCCCGTCCTCATCACGGAGGAGATGGTGAAGGACATGAAGCTGGGCTCCGTGATCGTCGATCTCGCCGTCGAGGCGGGCGGCAACTGCGCGCTCAGCGAGCTCGACCAGGTGGTCGTGCGCCATGGCGTGACGATCGTCGGGTATACCGATATGGCCAGCCGCGTCGCGGCGGACGCGAGCCAGCTCTATGCCCGCAACCTCTTGAACTTCCTCACGCCCATGATCGATCCCGAGGCGGGCGGGCTCGACATCGACTGGTCGGATGAGATCGTGTCGGGGACGCTGGTTACGCGCGGCGGCGCCATCGTGCACCCGAGCCTCGCGCCGCCGCCGGCCGCCGCGGCGGCAAATGATTAGGGGGTGCGGCGGCCATGAATCCTGAGTCTCTGGCCCAAATCGCGACCCGGGCGGGCGACGCGGGCGGCCTCGACCATTTCACCGTCGGCGTCACGGTTTTGGTCCTGGCGGTTTTCGTCGGCTACTACGTGGTCTGGACCGTCACGCCAGCGCTGCACTCGCCCTTGATGAGCGTCACCAACGCCATTTCCAGCGTCATCATCGTCGGCGCCCTGATCGCCGCTGGCCCGGTCGAGCTCAATACCTCGAAGGTCATGGGCTTCGTCGCCGTGACCCTCGCATCGGTGAACATCTTCGGCGGCTTCATCGTCACCCAGCGCATGCTGCGCATGTACCGCAAGAAAAAGAAATAGCCGGAGAACCCTGGTATGAGCGAAAGCTACGCGACCCTGGCCTACCTCGTGGCCTCGGTCTGTTTCATCGTCGCGCTGCGGGGCCTGTCCTCGCCCGAGACGGCGCGCCGCGGCAACCTGCTCGGCATGCTCGGGATGGTCATCGCGGTGGGCACGACGCTCGCCTCGTCGGCGGTCATGGGCTACGGCACCATCCTCGCGGGCATCGTCATCGGCGGCGCGATCGGCACGGTGATCGCGCTCAAGATCGAGATGACGTCCTTGCCCGAGCTCGTGGCGGCCTTCCACAGCCTCGTCGGCCTCGCCGCCGTCCTCGTCGCCGCGGCCGCCTTCTATGCGCCACAGGAATATGGCATCGGTCTGCCGGGCGCCATCGAGACCGCGAGCCTCATCGAGTTGAGCGTGGGCACCGTCATCGGCGCCATCACCTTCACCGGCTCGATCGTCGCCTTCGGCAAGCTCCAGGGCGCCATCACGTCGAACCCGCTCGTCTTCCCGGCCCAGCACCCGCTCAACCTGCTGCTGGGCATCCTGCTGGTGGCGCTCGTCGCCTATTTCGGCGTCGAACAGACCGAGGCGCTGTTCTGGGCCGTCATCGGGCTCTCCCTGCTGCTCGGTATCCTCGTCATCGTACCCATCGGCGGCGCCGATATGCCGGTGGTCATCTCCATGCTCAATTCATACTCGGGCTGGGCGGCCGCGGGCATCGGCTTCACCCTTTCGAACAACCTCCTGATCATCACCGGCGCGCTCGTCGGCTCCTCCGGCGCGATCCTCAGCTACATCATGTGCAAGGGGATGAACCGCTCCTTCTTCAACGTCATCCTTGGCGGCTTCGGCGGCGAGACGGCGGCGGCGGCGGGCGCCAGGTCGGGCGACAAGTCGGTCAAGTCGGGCAGCGCCGAGGATGCCGCCTTCATCCTTTCCAACGCGGGCTCGGTCATCGTCGTGCCCGGCTACGGCATGGCGGTGGCCCAGGCCCAGCATGCCCTGCGCGAGATGGCCGACAACCTCAAGGCCCACGACGTGAAGTTGCGCTATGCCGTCCACCCGGTGGCGGGACGCATGCCGGGGCACATGAACGTGCTGCTGGCGGAGGCGAAGGTCCCCTACGACGAGGTGTTCGAGCTCGAGGAGATCAACCGCGACCTTGCAACCACCGACGTGGCCTTCGTGATCGGCGCCAACGACGTGACCAATCCGGCCGCCAAAAACGACCCGCAGAGCCCGATCTACGGCATGCCGATCATCGATGTGGAGAACGCGCGCACGGTGCTGTTCTGCAAGCGCTCGCTGGCCACCGGCTATGCCGGCGTCGAGAACGAGCTGTTCTTCCGCGACAACACCATGATGCTGTTCGGCGACGCAAAGCAGATGTGCGAGGACATCGCGAAGGCCCTGGCCTGAGGCCAGCGCCTTCGCCCCGCCGGCGCGGCGGCGGGGCGGCGGGTTCATGTCAAGGCGGCGTAATTCGCGGATGTGGTAGGGGGAAGAGCCCCCGATCAGCCTTCGCGCTCGGCCCTCTTGCGTGCCAGCTTGCGCGCCCGGCGCACGGCTTCCGCCCGCTGGCGCGCCTTGCGCTCGGATGGCTTCTCATAGCTGCGGCGCAGCTTCATCTCGCGGAAGATACCCTCGCGCTGCATCTTTTTCTTGAGCGCGCGCAGGGCCTGGTCGACGTTGTTGTCGCGAACGAGTACCTGGACGATTGTTCCCTCCTTCTGCCGCACAAGCCTGTCGTCTTCGCACTGGGTTGCGAACGGCACACCGATTGGCCCACGGCGAGGCTTGATAGCATGGCGCCCATCCTGTGTGAAGTGGGGACGGCGATCTTTACGCCGGTGCCCGCGCCAGCCATATTGAGGCCATGGCCATTCGCAAGATCGCGCTCATGGGCAATCCGGTGCTGCGCCGCCGCGCACGCGAGGTAGAGGATCCGTCGGCACCGGCGATTCTGCGCCTCGTCGAGGATATGCTGGAGACCCTGGACGATATCGAGGGGGCGGGGCTGGCCGCGCCCCAGGTCCACGAGCCCTTGCGCGTGGTCATTTTCCATGTCCCAGCGGCGCGGGCGGCCGAGGAGGAGGGCGGCCGGGACGGGCTCGTGCCGCTCACGGCACTCGTCAACCCCGTCGTCGAGCCGCTGACGACGGAGCGGCGCCTGGGTTGGGAATCGTGCCTCTCCGCGCCCGACTTGATCGGCGCCGTGCCGCGCTTCACGCGGATTCGCTATAGCGGCCTCACCCTCGATGGCGGGCGAATTGAGCGCATCGCCGAGGGCTTCCACGCCCGGGTCGTGCAGCATGAGTGCGATCACCTGGACGGCGTGCTGTTCCCCATGCGCATGACGGACGCCTCCCTGCTCGGCTTCGTCGAAGAGGTGCGGCGCGCGCGGCCGGACCTCGACGGAATCGCCCTCGACGGGGCGGCGGCATAGAGGCGGGCGGTGGCCGTCCAGCCCCTCCAAACCGACCCGGCGCTCGATGCGGCGCGGGAGCGCACCCTCGATGCGGCGCTCCCCCATGTTGCATTCGATGGCTGGAGCCGGGTTGCCCTCGCCGCCGGGGCGGCCGATGCGGGCTATGGCGCGGACATGGCTCGGCGCGCCTTTCCGCGCGGTGGGATCGAGGCCGCGCTCCATCACAGCGCCCGCGCCGACACGCGCATGCTGACGGCGCTCGGGAAGCTGCCGCTCGACGACATGGGCGCGACGGCCACCGTCACGGCCGCGGTGCGCCTGCGCCTCGAACAGAGCGCGGACGATCGCGAGGCGGTGCGGCGCGCCATAACCTGCTTCGCCCTGCCCGGCAATGCGTCCCACGCCGCGCGCGCCCTGTACCGCACGGTCGACGCTATCTGGCACGCCGCCGGCGACCGCTCGACCGACCACAATTTCTATACCAAGCGGGGCCTCCTCGCCGCCGTCTACGGCGCGACCCTGATCCATTGGCTCGACGACGGCTCCGAGGGTTTCGCCGACAGCTGGGCCTTCCTCGACCGCCGCCTTGCCGAGGTGGCTGCGGTGCCGCGCCTTCTCGGCCGCGCGCGGCGGCTCGCGGACGGCCTCCCATCGCCATTTCGCCTGCTCCGCGCCGGCGCCAAGACAGCAGGCGCGCGGCGCCCGTTCGGCGGCGCCTGAGAGACGATAGCGGGTGCCGTGTCGGGCGCGCGGCGTTTGCAATTCGTTAACCAATACCTGTCATACAAATTCCGTAGCGTTGGGTGTTTGTTGCATTACCGGCGCCACCCGATGCGCGATACCGGCAACAAGACGGTGCCGGCTTCAGCGGAAGGCAAACGGCAGCGGCATGAAAATCGCCGAGACCAGACGGGCCGCATATACCAGCGCGGCCCGGCGCGCCGGCACGAAGTCGGCCTCCTCCCCGATGGCGACAGGAAGCGTGGCCGAGTCTTCGGATTCGGTCTCCATCCTTGGTATCCCCGATGCCGAGCTTACGCCCAAGGTCCGCGGCGCGATCATGGGCCTCCTGGAGGAAGTCCAGCGCCTGCGTGAGGAGCTGGGCCAGACCGGGAAGCGTATCGCCTATCTCGAGCAGCTCGCCGACCAGGATACCTTGCTGCCGGTGATCAACCGCCGCGCTTTCGTGCGCGAGCTGTCCCGCATGCTGTCCTTCGGCGAGCGTTACGGCGTCATAAGCTCCGTGCTCTATTTCGATGTGAACGGCATGAAGCAGATCAACGACACCTACGGCCATGCGGCGGGCGACGCGGCGCTCGGCCGGGTGGCCCGGGTCCTTGCGGAAAGCGTCCGCGAATCCGACGTCGTGGAGCGCCTCGGCGGCGACGAGTTCGGGGTCATCCTGGCCCAATCCGAGATTCCGCTGGCGCATGAGAAGGCGGAATCCCTCGCCGCGCAAATTGCCGCGGCCCCCCTCGAATGGAAGGGGGAACTCCTCCCCATACGAGTGTCCTATGGCGCCTATGCCTTTGCCGGCGACGGAAGCAGCGCCGATTCCGTGCTCGAACAGGCCGACAAAGCCATGTACGAGCGCAAACGTGCCATTGGCGGCCGTTAGCGCCTCTTCCCAATGGCGCCCGGCTTTCCGCCGGGCGAATTTACCCCCGCCTCAGGCGATAATGTTCGGAACCATCTGGCTTTCGAGCTTCTTGATCTCATCCTTGAGCATGAGCTTGCGCTTTTTCAGGCGCTGGATCTGCAACTGATCGAAAGGGCCTTCGTTCGTCAGCCGGCCGATCACAGCGTCCAGGTTCCGGTGCTCGCTCAACAGGTCAGCCAATTTGCCGCGCAGGGTCTCGTTGTCCGCCTCGCTCATCACGCCTCTTAATAGTTCGATCCGGTGGGCCGATTATAGCAAACCGCGTCCGGCAATCCTACCGCGTCATGCATTGCGAACCTTGCATCGGGCATGAAATCGGGCGCAAATGAGCCAGGGTGGCGCACCGGCCCGTCGAGGCCGGCCGCGCGCATGATCAATGCGGGGCAGGGGCACATGACGGACTTCCCGGCGAGCGAGCTATGGGACTTCACGCTTTCGGTCTATGGCCAGGAAGGGGTCTCGCGCGCCTGCATCGCATTGCAGGACCGCCGCGGCCTCGATGTGGACGTCATGCTCTTTTGTTCCTGGCACGGGGCCACGGGCCGCGGCGCCATCGGGCGGGAGGAGCTGGACCGGGCCTGGGCGGCGATCGCCGCCTGGCAGGCGGAGGTGGTCTCGGCCCTCCGCGCCGTTCGCCGCCGCATCAAGGACGGCTTTCCCGCGGCGCCGGAGGACGCGGCGAGGGACATTGGCAAGGCCGTGCTCTCGCGTGAGATCGAGGCCGAGCGCATATCCCTCATCATGCTGGAGGGCACCACCTCGCGGGTGGCGGACCCGGGTCTCCCCGGCGAGCGCTGCCTCGCCGACGCGGCCGCGAGCTATGCCCTCTACCTCGAATCACGGGGCGTCGAACCCGACGCGGCCGACCGCGCCGACCTCCTCACCATCCTCTCGGCCGCCGTCCCGGATGGCGATGCCGGGGCCGCGCTCGACGGCGCGTTCGCGGCCTGACGCCGGGCGGCCCGGGCACAAGCGATGGCGCGGTCCCACGCCCGCGATGCCCTGCCATCGGCCACCACCGACTTGGCCGCGGCCAAGGCGGACCTCGATACCCACGGCTACTGCATCCTCGCCGATGCCCTGAGCGCTTCCCAGGTCGAAGCTCTCAGGACCCGCATCACGGAGCAGGCCGAGGCGGAGTGGGCCATGGGCCTCTCTCACCAGGATCATGCCCAGCCCGACGACATCAACCAGGTCGTCTACATGCTGATCAACAAGGGCCGCATCTTTCGTGATCTCATTCTCAACGAGCGCACCCTCGAGCTTGTCGGCCACATGTTGGGGCCCGGCTTCCTCCTCTCGGGCTCGGACGCCGTCATCGCGCGACCGGGCGGCTCGGTCATGCCGCTCCACACCGACCAGTGGTGGCTGCCGGCGCCGACGCCGCGCGGGGAGCGCCCGGGGCATATCGGCGCCGTCAGGCGCGATACGTTCAATGCCTGGAACCGCGACCGGCCGGGCCCGGCGCTCAACCCACCCGCCGTCTGCAATATCATGTGGATGGCGTGCGACTTCACGGCGGCGAACGGCGCCACCCGTATCGTCCCCGGCAGCCACCTGAGCGGCGAGAACGCCGACCCATCGGTGCCCTACACGGTGGAGACCGTGGCGGCGACTGGCCCCGCCGGCACCGCCGTCATCTTCAAGGGCCGCACCTGGCACGCCACCGGGGTCAATGCGACCAACGCGCCCCGCTACGGCGTCGGCACCAATTATTGCGGGCCGCAGTTCCGCCAGATGGAGAACTTCACCCTCGGCACCCGGCCCGAGGTGCTGGCCGAGGCGGGCCAGCGGCTCCTGGAGCTGCTCGGCTTCCGGCAGTGGGACGGCTACGGCAAGATCGGCGACCCGGCGGCCGAGTACGTCTCGCGCGAACAGGAGCTTATTGGGGAGTTGCGGCTATGAGCGTCGAAGGAAAGTCCGTCCTCATCACCGGGGCCACCTCGGGCATCGGCGCGGCCTGCGCCGCCATCTTCGCCGAAGGCGGGGCGCGGCTCATGCTGACGGGCCGTGCCGCGGAGAGGGGCGAGGCCATGCTGGCCAATGCCCAGGCCTTGGGCGCGGAGGCCGAGTTCGTGCCCGGCGACGTGAAGGACATGGGGTTCTGCGACCGCATCGTGGCGCAAACAGTGGCGCGGTTCGGGCGCATCGATGCGTTGGTCAACAACGCCGGAATCATTCACCGGAGCGACGCACTCGGCATTTTGGACGAGCATTGGCACGAGGCCATGACCGTCAACGTGAATGCCGTCTTCTGGCTGAGCCGCGCGGCGGTGCGCGAGATGAGGAAGACCGGCGGCGGCTCGATCGTCAACGTGTCCTCCGAATGGGGCCTCTTGGCCGGCAAGGGCCATGTGGCCTACTGCACGAGCAAGGGGGCGGTCATCAACATGACCCGGGCCATGGCCATCGACCACGCCGCCGACGGCATCCGCGTCAACGCCGTCTGCCCCGGCGACGTCCAGACGCCGATGCTCGAATCGGGCATCGAGGCGCGGGGCTTCGATCCGGCGACGGCCATGGCGGATATGGGCAAGTCGGTGCCCTTGGGCCGCGTCTCCCAGCCCGAGGAGCAGGCGCGGGTCATCCGCTTCCTCGCCTCCGACGACGCGAGCTACATGACCGGCGCGCTTCTGCCCGTGGACGGCGGCAATACGGCGAAGTGAAGGTGGCTGGGGCGTAGCCGGCTCTTCCCCGCCCGCGCCGTGACCGGCTTCGCGCTCGAAGAGCGCACGGTGGGCCAGGTGCTGGCCCACAACGCCGCGCGCTTCGCCGATAAGACCATGATCGAGAGCGTGACCGGGGATTCGCTCACCTACGGGGCGCTGGACGCGCTCTCGAACCGCCTCGCCCACGGTATCGCGGCCTTCGGCATCGGCCACGCCGAGCAGGTGCTCATCATGCTGCCCGACGTGATCGACTATATCGCGCTCTGGTGCGGCCTAGCCAAGCGCGGCGCCGTCGAGGTGCCCGTTAACCTGGCCTATCGGGGCAACCTCCTCAAGCGTATCTGCAACGATTCGGGCGCCAGGATCATCGTCGTCGACCGTCAGTATCTCGACCGCCTCGAGGCGGTCGCCGACGAGTTGGAGCATCTCGAATGCTGTGTCGTCTATTCCGAGGGGTCGGACGAACAGGCGACCCCCGACCTGCCGTCCGGCCTCACGGCCCGATGCAGCGCGGCGGCGTACGCGGAGCTGGCTTCCGAGGATGCGGCGCCCTTTGTGCCGGCACCCGCGTTCCACGACCTCCTCGCCATCATGTATACCTCGGGCACCACCGGCGCCTCGAAGGGCGTGATGACCACCCACGCCCACGCCTTCTGTTACGCCGATGGCTCGGCCCGGCGAATTTTCGAGGCGGGGCCGGAGGACGTGTTCTACACCGCCGGCCTGCCGCTCTTCCACGTCGCCGGGCAATTGGGCATCGTTTATGGCTCCATGATCCAGGGTGCCACCGTGGTGCTGCGTCAGGGCTACCGGAACGAATATTTCTGGCCCGACATCGCGGCTCATGGCTGTACCAGCGTCGGCCTCCTCGGCGCCATCGCCAACTTCCTGTGGCAGCAGCCCGAGAGCCCGGAGGACGCCGAGACACCGCTCCGCAAATGCGGCATGTTCCCCCTCATCCCCGAGCACGAGGCCTTCGCCGCGCGCTTTGGCGTCAGCATCGTCACGGCCTACGCCTCGACCGAATGCCCACCGCCCTGCATCAACCATTTCGGCGCGCCGTTTCCCAGCAACCAGTGCATCGGACCGGCCGACGATGGGTTCGAGGTGCGGATATTCGACGAGCACGACATCGAATGCCCGCCGGGCGTGATGGGGGAGATCTGCGTCCGCCCCAGAAACACCTGGGACATCATGCTCGGTTATTGGAACCAGCCCGAGGCCACGGCGCGGGCGTTCCGGAACCTCTGGTAACACACCGGCGACGCCGGCTACCGGGACGGGGAGGGGCGCTTCTACTTCGTCGACCGCCTCACCGACTCGATTCGCCGGCGGGGCGAGAACATCTCCTCCATGGAAGTCGAGGACGAGATCAACCGGCACCCGGCGGTGCTCGAATGCGCGGTCTTTCCCGTGTGGGACGAGCATACGGAACAGGAGGTGATGGCCGTCATCACCCTCAAGCCCGGCGCGGCGCTCGCGCCCGAAGCGCTGATCGCCTTCCTCGATCGCCGCATGCCCTATTTCATGGTCCCGCGCTACCTCGACTTCGCCGGGGAAATCCAGAAGACGCCGACGGGCAAGATCCAGAAATACAGCCTGCGGGAGACGGGCATCACGCCCACGACCTGGGACCGCGTGAAAGCGGGCGTCAAGCTCACGCGCTAGCGACTGCGATCGATCGCGGCGCCTCGATCCGGATGCGGCCCTCGAGGTAGGGGACGCAGCGGCCGGAGAGCAGGACACGGTCGCCTTTCACCTCGCACAGGATCTCGGGCTCGCGCGACGAGAGCTGGCGCGCGACCAGCTTCTTGCGGCCGAGCCGCTCCGCCCAATAAGGTGCGGTCGTGCAGTGGGCGGAGCCTGTGACCGGGTCCTCGGGCTCGGCGACGGCCGGGCAGAAGATACGACTCACGAAATCGACCTTCTCGCCGGGGGCGGTCGCGATGATGTTGACGCGGCGCCGCTTCAGCACTTCGAAGCGCGGGGTGAGCGCGCGCAGCCGCGCCTCGTCCCGATAGACCAGCATGCGATATTCGGCCCGGTGGACGGGGTCCATGCGGAACGTGGCTATCGGGTCCGTCCCCACGGCGTCCACGATCTCGGCCGGCGCCGCCTCGGGCCGTGGCGGCACGGCGGGGAAGTCCATGCGCAGGAAGTCGCCCTCGCGCTCGACCGGCAGGGGGCCGAGGGGCCCCTCGAACAGGATGTGGTCTGTGCCCGTGCCGTAGTGGGCGAACACGACGGCGGCCGCGGCCAGGGTCGGATGGCCGGCCAAGTCGACCTCGCACACGGGCGTGAACCAGCGGATCCACCAGCCCCCGCCCCGGCGCCCGATGAACGCCGTCTCAGCCAGGTTGTTCTCGGTCGCAATGGCCTGCATGGTCGCGTCGTCGAGCGGCGCTTCGGGCACGCAGACGGCTGTCGGCCCGCCGCGGAACAATCTGTCGGCGAAGGCGTCGAGCTTGTAGATCGGCAGCTCGAGGACCGTGCCGCTCATGGCCTCCCACCGCTCTGGAAATGACCCGCGCGCCGGCGCTTCACTTGGCGAAGACGTCCTCGGCCGCCACGATCGTGAAAGCGCCGCTGGTGCCGGCGAGGCGCGCCTGCTTCTGGGATTGGTACTCGGGGTCGTCGTAAAAGGCTTGGAAGGCCTCCTTCGAGGGCCATTCGAGAATGATGAAGGCGCTCGGCAAGTCGGCGTCGCCCTCGATCTTCTCCATGGTCAGGGTCCGGGCCAGATACTTGCCGCCATGTTTCGCGACGAGGGCCGAGACGGCCGGTATATAGGACTCGAGCCAGCTATCGTCGCTGATGGTGGGCGTGACGACGGCGTAATATTTCATGACCGACCTCCCTTTTCGTTTCTTGATTTCAGGTGCGAACGAGCGTGGCCGATTGTCCCGGTTCATGCCCGATTCCACAAGCGCGACCCACGAAAATATGCACCGGACGTGATAAGCTGCGCCAATTGGTCGTGTCGAATGAGGGAGGGAAGCGGTGAAGAGCAGCGGGTTCGAACTCGAAGAGCGAACGGTGGCACAGGTGCTGGCACGCGGTGCCGAGCGCCATCCGGACAAGCCGCTGATAAAATGCGTGACCGGCGAAGTGGTCACCTATGGGGCGCTCGACACCCTCTCCAACCGCATGGCCCACGGCATTGCCGCATTCGGCATCGAGCACCAGGAGCCGGTGCTGATCATGCTGCCCGACACCACCGACTTCATCACCCTGTGGTGTGGCCTCGCCAAGCGTGGCGCCATCGAGGTGCCCGTCAACCTCGCCTATCGCGGCGGCATCCTGAAACGCATCTGCAACGATGCGGGCGTCAAGACCATCATCGTCGACCGCGCCTACCTCGACCGCCTCGAGGATATCGAGCCCGAACTCGAACACCTCGAATGCTGCGTCGTCTATAGCGAGGACCTGGCCGCGGCCGAGGACCTTTCACTGCCGCTGGGCTTGGCACGGCGCTGCCGCGTGGCGCGCTTCGCCGATCTGTTCTCGAACGATTCGGCCCCCTTCGAGCCGGCGACGGCGTTCCACGACCTCGTCGGCATCATGTACACCTCGGGCACCACCGGCACCTCGAAGGGTGTGATGACCACCCACGCCCATTCCTTTGCCTACGCACACTCGGCGGCGGAGATTTTCGACCTCCAGCCCGAGGACGTGTTCTACAACTCGGGCCTGCCGCTGTTCCATGTGGGCGGGCAATGGGCCATCGTCTACTCCTGTATGATCCGCGGCTCGACCATGGTTTTGCGCCAGGGCTACAGCAACGCCAATTTCTGGCCCGACGTGGCCGAGCACGACTGCACCGTCGCCTTCCTCTTGGGCGCCATCGCCAATTTCCTGTGGCAGCAGCCCGAGACGCCCGACGACGCCAAGACCCCGCTCGAGAAGGCCGGCGTGTTTCCCATTTTTACGGAGCACGAGGCCTTCGCCCGCCGCTTCGGCATCCGCATCTCGACCGGCTATGGCTCGACGGAGTGCCCGTGCCCTTGCATCCACTATTTCGGTGAGCCCTTCCCGAGCAACCAATGCGTCGGCCACGCGCGTCCGGAGTTCGACGTCAAGATCTTCGACGAGCACGATGTCGAATGCGCGCGCGGCATGATGGGCGAGATTTGCGTTCGCCCCAAAAATACCTGGGACATCATGCTCGGCTACTGGAACCAGCCCCAGTATACAGCCGATTCGTTCCGGAACCTCTGGTACCACACCGGCGATGCCGGCTATCAGGACGAGGAGGGGCGTTTCTACTTCGTCGACCGGTCGACCGATTCGATGCGCCGGCGGGGCGAGAACATCTCGTCCATGGAGGTCGAGGACGAGGTCAACCAGCACCCCGCCGTGCTCGAATGCGCGGTCTTCCCGGTATGGGACGAGCATACCGAGCAGGAGGTGATGGTCACCATCACCGTGAAGCCGGGCGAGACGCTCGAGCCCGAGGACCTGATCCGCTTCCTGGACAAGCGCATGCCCTATTTCATGGTCCCGCGCTACGTCGATTTCATGGACGATATCCCCAAGACGCCCACGGGCAAGATGCAGAAGTACAAGGTCCGCGAGAAGGGCATCACGCCCACCACCTGGGACCGGGTGGAGGCGGGGGTGAAGCTGACCAGATAGGCGCTGGCGCCGGCTTCACGGCCCCGATCGAGGCGGGGAAGGAGGAGAGCATCGTGATCACCTGGACCGCGGAGGAGCTGCCCCGGCCGACCCAGGACCTGGACCGGCTCGAGTCCGATATGGACGCGTTCGGCTATTGCCTGATCGCCGACGCCCTCACGACCGAGGAGACGGCGGCGCTGCGCGCGCGCATCACCGAGCAGGCGGCGGGCGAGCGGGCGCACGGCCATCACCGCCGTTCCCAGGTCCAGGACCCGGGCATGGTCAACCAGTGGGTCCACATGCTGCTCAACAAGGGCCGGGTGTTCCGCGACCTCCTGTTCCATCCCCTCATGACGGCGGTGGTGCGCCATGTCCTGGCTCCCGACTATGTCCTGAGCGCGCTCGACGCCCATATTACGCGGCCCGGCAACGCGCTCCTGCCGCTCCATATCGATCAGTGGTGGATGCCACCGCCGAGCCAGCCCGGTACGCCTGGCCGCCGCGCCGGGACGATGAAGCGGACCCAGGTTTGCCCCGGCCCGCTCGAAGTCTCGTCCACTCCGATCAACCCGCCGCTCGTGGTCAACGCCATGTGGATGGCCAACGATTTCACCGCGGAGAACGGCGCCACGCGCATCGTGCCGCGCAGCCACCTGACCGGCGCCCAGCCCAACGCCGTGGTGCCGCACGAGGTGCCGACGATCGCGGCCGAGGGCAGCGCCGGCTCGATCGTCGTGTGGGAAGGGCGGACCTGGCACGCGGCGGGCGCCAACGTGAGCCAGGAGGCGCGCTACGGCATCGTCACCTATTTCGCCGGCCCCCAGATCCGCCCGCTACAGAACTACACCATGGGCCTGCGCCCCGAGGTGATGGCGGAGGCCGGGCCGGCCCTCCTCGATCTCCTCGGCTTCAAGGTGTGGCAGGGCAACGGCAAGATCGGCGAATCCGATGCCGAGTACGCCTTGCCCGATGACGAGCTGATCGGCGAGCTTCGGCCCTAGTACCCACTTTCATAATTCCGTGTGCCATACGACGGCGCCCCGAGGTTCCCGGCTAGGAGCGTGGCGCGCCGTGATGCCGGGGCATCACAATGCCCCGGCATCGGCGCGCCTCCTACCGAGGAGACGGGACGACGTCCGGGGGCCTCGGGGCGCCCGCGGTCCTCGGCGGCCCGCGCAGTCGCTTTTGCCCGACAAAAAGGGCTAGGAGCCCCGAGAATTCGGATTTGGCGGAGCGTGGCGCGCCGTGATGCCGGGGCATCACAAGCGGCGCGCGACGACGTCCGGGGGCCTCGGGGCGCCGCCCTGCGGGTCGCTTTTCCCGCCCCCTCGGGGTGTCGGGGATGCTTGGCGATGCCCCGGCATCGCCGGCGCACCCCCTCCTACCGAGGAGACGGGAAAAGCGATCGTATGGCACACGGAATTATGAAAGTGGGTACTAGAGCGTTTCCACCTCGACTGGAATCGCTCCAGGCCGCAAGGCGGCCCGCCGGTCGCCCGGCGCGCCCGCGCAGGCGCGGACCTCTTGGTCCGCTGCCGCGAGCGACAAAAAGGGCTAGGAGCCTGTCCGAGAATTCGGATTTGGCTCGACGTGGGTATCGGAGTGTGATTCGTTAAACGGCATGAGCAAAACCTTTCGAGCTTGGGACGTGGATCAGGTCTGGCTGTTGCCGGCTTCGGTCCATGACTTCGTGCCGGCGGGACACGCGGCGCACCTGGTGCGGGATGCGGTGCGCGAGAGCCTGGACCTGTCGGCGATCTTTGCGGCCTATGGCGAGGCGCGCGGCCAGCCGCCCTACCACCCGGTGATGATGGTGGCGCTGTTGCTGTACGCCTACAGCGTCGGCGTCTATTCGTCGCGCCGCATCGCCAGGGGGTGTGAGGAGCGCGTCGACTTCATGGCGGTGACGGGGATGCAGCGGCCCGACTTCCGCACCATCTCGGATTTCCGCAAGCGCCATCTCGCGGCGCTGTCGGGGCTGTTCGCGCAGGTGCTGGCCCTGTGCCGCCGGGCGGGGCTGGTCAAGCTCGGCCATGTGGCGCTGGACGGCACCAAGATCAAGGCCAACGCCTCCAAGCACAAGGCGATGTCTTACGCCCGCATGGTCAGGGCGGAGGCCGGGCTCGAGGCGGTGGTCGAGAGCTGGCTCGATCGGGCGGCGGCGGCCGATGCGGCGGAGGACGAGGCGTTGGGGGTCGCGGCGCGGGGCGACGAGATGCCGGCCTGGGTCGCCGACAAGGCCAAGCGTCTGGCCAAGATTCGCGAGGCCAAGGCCGCCCTGGAGGCCGAGGCGCGGGACGCGGCCGCGCGCGCCGCCCAGACGCGGGCGCCGAAGCGCCCGGGACCCAAGCCCAAGCCGCCGGCGGATGTGCCGGCGGACAAGGCGCAGCGCAACTTCACCGACCCCGAGAGCCGCATCCTCAAGACCAAGGACGGCTTCATCCAGGGCTATAATGCCCAGGCCGCGGTCGATGCCAAACGCCAGATCATCGTCGCCCACGCCCTGACCGATTCGACCAGCGACCAGGGCCAGCTCGAACCCCTGATCGACGCCATCGAAGCCAACCTCGGGCGGCGTCCCAGGGAGATATCGGCGGACGCCGGCTACTGCTCGAAGGCGAACCTGGAGGCCGCCGATAGGCGGGGCATCAAGCCCTACATCGCGACCGGGCGGCAAAAGCACGGCCAAGCCGCCGCCGTGGGCCCGCGCGCCGCGCCGCCCGGCGGCCGGGTCGCGGCCATGGCGGCCACCCTCAGGCGCGCCGGGCGCCGCAGCCGCTACCGCCTGCGCAAGCAGACCGTCGAGCCGGTGTTCGGCCAGATCAAGCAGGCCCGGGGCTTCCGTCAGTTCCTGCTGCGCGGCCGTGAGAAGGTCACATGCGAATGGGCGATGATCTGCACCGCCCACAACCTGGCCAAGCTCGCCGTCGCCCAAGCGCCATGAGACGCCGAGACCAATCATGCCTCTCGCCGCGCCAAGCCCCTGAAGGCAACCACCCATGAGCCAAACCACCAAAATCACGACAAGACCACTCGCCATCACCCCAATGCTTGCCAACAACATCAAATCTCGGACAGGCTCCTAGTGACCTGATCCTTAAGTTTGCGTGATTTGTTGTTGGTGCTCGGCGATACGAATGTTTGCGAGGCAGAAACGCTTGATTGAGGCCAAGATGTCGTCGGCTGATTTGGTCCAACGGAATGGCTTTGGATCGGCATTGACGGTGTCCATATAGCGAAGGATGGCGGCTTCGAGCTCCTTGGTGGAGCGGTGGACGCCGCGGCGCAGCTGCTTTTCGGTCAACAGGGCGAAGAAACGTTCGACCTGGTTGATCCAGGAGGCCGAGGTCGGCGTGTAATGGGCCTGCCATCGGGGGTGGCGGGCGAACCAGTCGCGGATCGCCTTGGTCTTGTGGGTCGCCAGGTTGTCCATGATTATGTGCACATCGAGATCGGCCGGCACCCGCGCTTCCACGGTGTTGAGGAAGGCCCGGAACTCGCGCGCCCGATGGCGGGCGAAGCAGCGGCCGATGACTTGGCCGGTCGCGGTGTCGAGAGCGGCGAACAGCGACAGGGTGCCGTGGCGTTTGTAGTCGTGGCTGCGCCGTTCGGCCTGACCGGGGCGCATGGGCAACAGCGGCTGGGTCCTGTCGAGGGCCTGGATCTGGCTCTTCTCGTCGACGCACAGGGCCAACGCCCGTTCCGGCGGATTGAGATAGAGCCCGACGATATCGCGGACCTTCTCCACGAAGAACGGGTCGCTCGACAGCTTGAAGCTCTTCGAACGGTGCGGTTGCAACCCGAAGGCACGCCAGATGCGGTGGATCGTCGACGGCGCATAGCCGGTCGACCGCGCCATGCTGCGTAACGACCAGTGCGTCGCGTCCGCCGGCGTCTCCTCGAGCGTCCGCCGGATCGTCTCGGCAACGGCGTCGTCGCTGATCCGTCGCGGCGTACCCGGGCGGGGCTCGTCATGAAGGCCCTCCAGACGCCGCTCGGCGAAGCGTCGGCGCCAGACGCCGACCGTATCCGGCGCCGCGCCAAGCTCGGCCGCGATGGTCTTGTTCTCGAGCCCCTCGGCGGCCAGAAGAACAATCCGCGCCCGTCGCGCCAGACCCTGTGCCGTCCGCCGCCGCCGCGCCAGCTCATCGAGTTCCCGACGCTCCGACACCGAAAGCTCAATCGCAACCGCTACCCGACCACGCGCCATAACATGCCTCCACGATCCCAAAAAGAAATCATAGAAACTTCGCGATCAGGACACTAGCCGGGCCTCCGCCATGACGCGCCTCGACGGACAGGGATTGGGGAGGAATGGATGCCGGAGATGATCGTGGGGCGGGCGGCGCTGGTCGCCGTCGACATGCAGAAAGGGGGGGCCGGGGTCGGGCATCCCCTACATGGGCGACCGGGCGGCGCGCATCCCGCGCGCGGTGACGCTCGTCGAGGCGGCGCGGGCCGCCGGCATCCCCGTGTTCTTCTTCCAGGAGGTCCACCGTCGCGACATGGTCGATTTCGGGCGCGAGCTCGACGGCGCCGAGGACGTCCACTGCCTCGAGGGCGCGCCCGCGACCGCGCTCGTGGACGAGCTGCCGGTCCTCGACGGCGACTACCACATCGTCAAGCGCCGCTACTCGGGCTTCTTCGGCACCGATTTCGAGATCGTCCTGCGCGGCCTCGGGGTCGAGACGCTGATCCTCTTCGGCGGCCTGACGGACGTGTGCGTGCACTACACCTTCGTGGACGCCCACCAGCGCGACTACCACGTGCGCGTGGTCGAGGACTGCTGTGGCGGCTCCACCCATGCCCGCCACGAGGCCGCCCTCGACGCCATGGAATACCTCCAGACCGGCGCCCGGCGCACGACGGAAGAAATCCTGGCCGCCTTCCAGCGGCTGGGCGCGGCGGCGTAGAGAGGGTCTGGAGCGGTTCCACCTCGACTGGAATCGCTTCAGGCCGCAAGGCGGCCCGCCCGGCGCGCCCGCGGACCACTTGGTCCGCTGCCGCGAGCGACAAAAAAGGCTAGAGCGTTTCCACCTCGGCTGGAATCGCTCCAGGCCGCAAGGCGGCCCGCCGGTCACCCGGCGCGCCCGCGCAGGCGCGGACCCCTTGGTCCGCTGCCGCGAGCGAAACAAACGCTAGAGTGGGTGCGATCGAAGCGGAACCGCTCTAGGATCCGAGCTTGATGCGCGTCCAGGCGCGCGCGAGCAGGCGGTCGTATGTCTCCAGATTGGCAGTGCCTGGGAACAGCTTCGCCCTCACGGCCGCTGGCGGGTAGATGCTCGGGTCGTCCCGGATCTCGGGCGCCACATGCTCGGTCGCGGCCGTGATGGCGTTGGGGTAGTAGACGTAGTTGGTGATGGCGGCCGCGACTTGGGGCTCCATGAGGTAGTCGAGGAACAGGTGGGCGTTCTCCGGGTGCGACGCACCGGCCGGTATCGCCATCAGGTCGAACCAGATGTTCGCACCCTCCGAGGGGATGGTATAGGCGATCTCGACACCCGCCCCGGCCTCCTCGGCCCAGCCCATGGCGCGCAGGATGTCGCCCGACCAGCCCATGGCCAGGCACACGTCGCCGCCGGCGAGGTCGTTGATGCCCTGGTAGGAGTGAAAATACTTGATGTGGGGGCGCACGGCCATGAGCACCGCCTCGGCCGCCTCCAGGTCCGCTTCCGCCTTGCTGCGCGGATCGAGGCCGAGATAGATGAGCGCCGCGGGGATTACGTCCGTCGGCGCATCGAGCAGGACGATGCCGCAATCGGCGAAATTCGCCGTCACCTCGGGGTCGAACAGCATGCGCCAGCTCTCGACCGGGGCGTCCGGCATGCGCGCGGCGATGGTGGCCGTGTTGTAGCCGAAGCCGGTCGTGCCCCAGAGGTAGGGAATGGCGTGGCGGTTGCCCGGATCGTGGCTCGCCACCCGCGCCATGATCTCCGGGTCCAGGTTGGAGAGGTTGCCGAGCTTCGCCTTGTCGAGGGGCTGGAGCAGACCGGCCGCGATCTCGCGCTCGAGAAACGCGCCCGAAGGCACGACGAGGTCGAAGCCCGTGTCGCCGGCGAGGAGCTTTGCCTCCAGCCCCTCGTTCGAATCGAATACCTCGTAGACCACCTCGATGCCGGTCCGCGCCTCGAAGCCGCGAACCGTGTCCTCGGCGATATAGTCGGGCCAATTATAGATCTTGAGGATTTTCTCCTCCTCGGCCCATCCGCCGCCATTGGCGGCGAGCAACAGAGCCGCGCCGAGCAGCGTTCCTCCGATAGCGGCTTTCATTCGCCCTCCCCGGGTCGTGCTTGGTCGTCTGGCATTATTGCGGGCTCGCGCCGGGCCGAGTCAACGCCGCGCCCGCCCGGGGTGGACATGACGGCAGTCGAGTCGACCGAAGTGGAACTCGCGTCCTTGCCGCTTCGGGCCTACTGGCTTGCGCGCGGGCACGTCCGCGGCATAGTAATGATCGGCGGGAAGGCACGCGCAACCCCGGCGCCGGGGAAAGGTGCCACCGCGTAGGAGGCGGGACCCGATGGACGCCAAACGCATCACCCAGGCCGCGCGCCTCCTGCTCCAGGCTCGGGGCGACCACCGCCAGATCGACGGCCTGCCCGAGGAGTGCCGGCCCGCGACGCTCGACGAGGGCTACGCCATCCAGGACGAACTGGCGCGGCTGTGGGAGCTCGAGTCCGGCGGCTGGAAGGTGGGCGCGGCCACGCCCTACTGGCAGGAACGGGTGGGTGCGCCGTCGCCGCTCGCCGGGCGCATGTTCGCGCCCTTCATCTTCGAGAGCCCGGCCGAGCTCTTCGGCGGCGCCTTCCACGTCCGCATCATCGAATCCGAATATGCCTTTCGCCTCGCGCGCGACCTGCCGCCGCGCGCGGCGGCCTACGAGCGGGAGGAGGTCGAGGCCGCCGTCGAGACCCTCCACCCGGCCATCGAGCTGGTCGATTGCCGCTACCGAAGCGGGCTCGACGCCGGCGCCTTCAGCCTCGTGGCCGACAACGCGCTCGCCGCCGCCTTCGTCCACGCGGACCCGATCCCCGGCTGGCAGGCGCAGGACCTGACCAACCACCGCGTGCGCCTGTCGATCGATGGCGAAGTGATGGGGGAGGGCACGGGCGAGGACGTGGGCGGCCACCCCGTCCTGCCGCTGATCTGGCTCGCCAACGACCGCTCGCGCCGCGGCGACGGGCTTCTCGCCGGCCAGTTCATCACCACGAGCAGCGTGACCGGAATTCACCAGGCGCCGGCCGAATGCGAGGTCGTCGCCGATTTCGGCGCCTTCGGCGAGGTCCGCGTCACTTTCACCGGGTGAGGCGAGACGAAGGCCGGGAGGCGGCCGATGCCACCTCCCGGCCCAGGGAAGACGGGTGCTTGCGGCCTTACTCCGCCGCGATCGGCCCGATGTCGCTGAAGATCCGCCTCGGGTTCACCTCCGGCTCGAAGGTTTCCGGATCGGGGTTGTTATATTGATAGACGGCGAAGATGAACTTCTTGCAGTCGCCGAATTCGTCGCAACTGATCGTGCCGCTCAGCCCCTTCAAGTCCTGGGTCGCGAAGATCGCGTCGCGGAGGGCCATGCGGCCGATATAGGTGTTTCCTTCATCGTCCGTCACGGCCACCTTCTCGATCGCGTTGAAGGCGAGAACCGCGCCGTCATAGGCCCAGGCGTGGAAGCCCTGGATCGGCGCTTCGCCGAACATCTCCTCGTACCTCGCGAGGAAGTCCGGATAGCGCTCCTGGTCGACGGTGTCGGTGGAGAGGTCGGGGAAGGTGAAGCGGAAGCCCTCGACGCTCTTGCCGGTGGCAACCATGAAGTCCTTCGTCATGACGGCGCCGCCACCGATGAGCTCCACGCCGTCCAGCCCGGAAACGTCCTTCGCCTGCCGGACCACCTGGGCGGCCGCGGCAACGAAGATCGGGAAGTAGATCGCGCAGGGCTTGTCCGTGGAGATCTTGTTGAGGACGGGCCGCATGTCAACGGTTTGCGGGTCGATCGCCTCGACGGACGTGACCGTGCCGCCCCAGGTCTCGGCGAAGTTTCTCGTGGTTATCACGACCAGCTGCTCGGAGTAGGGGCTCCCGTCGTGGATGGCCGCGAGCGTCTTGCAGCCGAGATGGTTGTACAACCAGCGCGCATCGCCCTCCGCCTGGCCGATGTCGTTGATGCTGGTGCGGGCGAAGCCGTAATAGCTCTCATGCCGGTCCGGTGCCGTGAGCGCCGGGGCGCTCGCCGAGGTGGAGATGCTCGGGATGCCGGCATTCCAGAGAATCGGCGCGCCCGGCGTCGCGGCGCTGGAGCAGGCCGTGCCGAGGACGACGACGATTTTCTGATTCGCCGCGAGCTTGGTGGCCGCGTTCTGTCCGCCCTCGGCGGTGCAGGCCGAATCCTCATGGCGGAACCGGATCGGATGGCCGGCGACCATGTTGTCGCGATCCGACGCGGCGATGAGCACGCCACGCTGTTGGTCCAGGCCCAACCCGGTGTCTGGCCCGGAAATGACATAATAGGTGCCGATTTGAATCGGGTCGCCCTTCAGGATCTTGACGACCCCGACCTCGTCGGTCACCGGGCCGAGGGTCTCGTCGGCCTGGGCCGGTAACGCCATTGCCGCCACGGTCAGGACCGAGGCGGCCGCGACTGTCTTCAATTTATTGAGTGGGTTCATCGATTGTTCTCCTCCCGATCACGGCCCATCATTGGGCCCTGTAGACGATTGCGACTGAAGAACTGGTCTTGCGCGCGCCGCTCGAGCCTGTGACGGGCAGCGTGCGCCCTTCGACTATGAGCGCAACGCCGCCGGGGCGCAAGTCACACCCATTCGTGTTATCGACGGGGCGCGAAGCGTGCCCGCGGGGTTTCAACGGCGCCGGGCGATGGTAGCATGGGGCTGCCTGGGGAAGGGAGACGCCAATGTCATCCGTCGATTCCATATTCGATCCGGCCCAGTACGCCGGTGTGCGGCGGCCGCTCGAGGAAGCCAGCCACCTGCCGCCCTGGTGCTATACCTCGGATGCGTTCTACGAGCGCGAGGTGCGGCGCATCTTCATGAAGGAATGGAATTTCATGGGCCGGGCCGATCATCTGCGCCGGCCAGGCGCCTACAGGGCCCTCGACTTCGCGGGCATTCCCCTCGTCATCCTGCGCGACAGCGCCGGCGCCCTGCGCGCCTTCGCCAACACCTGCCCCCATCGGGGGGCGTGCCTGCTGTCGGGCGAGGGGCGGGTGAAGCGCATCGGCTGCCCCTATCACGGTTGGTCCTTCTCGCTCGAGGGCGCGCTGGTGGCCGCGCCCGGCATGGACGGCATCAACGGGTTCGAAGCCATGGACCACGGCCTCAAGCCCATTCGCCTCGAGACCTGGCAGGGCTTCGTGTTCGTGAATTTCGACGCGGACGCACCGGGCCTCATGGATTACCTCGGCGACCTGACCGAGGCGGTCGGCTCCTACAACTTCGCCGACATGACCTGCACCCGCCGGGTCGAGTTCGACCTCGAATGCAATTGGAAGCTCTATATCGAGAACGCCATGGAGGATTATCACACCGCTGTCGTCCACCGCGCCTCGATCAAGAAGCAGGTGGCGCGCTACGTGGATACGAAGGGGCAGTGGGAGGCCGCGCACGTGGCCTCTCCCCACTCGCTCGCCGTGCTCTCGGACGCGCCCAAGAGCTTCCCCCACATCCCCTCCCTCGAAGGGGCGACGCGCGACGGCACGTACTTCGTCATGCTCTATCCCTCGACCATGTGGGGCTGCGCCCAGGACTGCATGTGGTGGCTCGAGTTGCGCCCCCAGGGCGTGGCGCGCACCAAGCTCATCGTCGGCTCCTGCTTCCCCAACGCGACCATCGCCCGGGACGATTTCGAGGAGGTCGCCGCCCACTATTACCGGCGCTGGGACAAGTCGATCCCCGAGGACAACGATATCTCGGCGGTCCAGCAGCGCGGCCTCACTTCACCACTCAGCACGACCGGCCGCGTCTCGCGCATGGAGCTCCTGGTCCACCGCATCGCCAACTGGACCCTGGAGCGGGTCCTGGACGCGCCGGCGCGGGCATGACGCAAACCCTCTTCGCGAACGCCGCGTTGCTGGACGCGACCGCGCCCGAGCGGCGCGAGGGCCACCACGTGCTGGTCGAGGGCGAGGTCATCCGCGAGGTCAGCGACCGGCCCATCAAGGCCCCGGGCGCGGCCGTCTTCGACCTCGCCGGCCGCACCCTGATGCCCGGCCTCATCGACGCCCACGTCCACGCCATCGCGGTGACCACGGACCTGGCGGCCCTGGCCCGCATGCCGCCCGCCCTGGTGACGGCGCGCGCGCTTCTCGTCCTCGAGGGCATGCTCGCGCGTGGCTTCACCACCGTGCGCGACGCGGGCGGGGCGGAATGGGGCCTCGCCGAGGCCATAAGGCGCGGCTACCACCCGGGGCCGCGCCTCTTCGTCTCGGGCCTGGCCCTGGCCCAGACCGGCGGGCAGGGCGATTTCCGCGCCCGGGAGGAGCTCTACCTCGGCTGTCCCGTATGCCGGGCGACGCGCTCCATCGCCCGCGTCGTCGATGGCGTGGACGACGTGCGCAAGGCGGTGCGCGACGAGCTGCGCAAGGGCGCCGACCAGATCAAGGTCATGGCGGCGGGCGGCATGGTCTCGGGCATTCCCATCGACCGCGCCCACTACTCCATGGACGAGCTTCGAGTCATGGTCGAGGAGGCCCAGGCCGCCGGCACCTACGTCATGGCCCACGCTTACGAATCGGCGGCCGTGTCGCGCTGCGTCGAATGCGGCATCCGCTCGATCGAGCACGGCAACCTGATCGACGCAGCGACGGCGCGGCTCATGGCCGCGCGCGGCACCTTCCTCGTGCCCACCATGGCGGTCTATGAGGGCTACCACAAATACGGCCCCGAGCTCGGCTTCACGCCCAAGGTGATCGGCATGTTCGCCGAGCTGATGGAGGACGCCGTCACCGCGCTCGAAGTGGCGCGGGCCGCCGGTGTGAAGATCTGCCACGGCACCGACATGGAGGGCATCCTCCACCATGACCAGTCGCGGGAGTTCCCCTTGAAGGCCCAGGTCATGTCGCCGCACGAGGTCATCACCTGCGCCACGGCCACGAACGCGGACCTCCTGCGCATGACGGGCAAGCTCGGCGTGATCGCCCCCGACGCTTACGCGGACTTGCTGGTGGTGAACGGCGACCCGCTCGAGGATTTGGGCCTGCTCGAGCACCAGGGCGGCCACATGGCGGCCATCATGAAGGCCGGTGCCTTCTACAAGAACGAGCTGGGCGCGGCCTGAGGCCAGCCGTCCCTATGCGCTGGCTCGCGCGCGCCCCTTCTCGACCTGGGCGCTCAGGTAGTTCTCCATGTAGCGGTCGGTCACGTCCTTGTGGACCTGGAGGGCGGCCAGGTCGTAATCGGACGCCGGGCGCGGCTCGGGATCGAAATGACCGTGCTCGTCCACGCCCCGCACCAGCATGGCGCTGTCCCGCGGGCCGATGCGCTTCACGTCCGTGCGCACGTAGCGCGCGGCGTATCCTACGCGCCGCATGTCCGAGCTGTTGGGGCTGGAGCCATGGACGATGCGGGCGTGGTGGATCGACATCTCGCCCGGCTCGAGCACCAGATCGACGGCCTTCGATTCGTCGAGCTCGGCATCGACGGTCTGCCCGCGCCACAGGAGGTTGTGCTCGTGCATCAGGTTCTGGTGGTCGTAGAGCACGGCGTGGGTGCCCGGGATGACCCGCATGCAGCCCTGCGCGGCGGTGGACATGGTGAAGGATATCCACGCCGTCAGCGCGTCGGGCCGCTCGAGGCCCCAATAGGCCGAGTCCTGGTGCAGCGAGACGAAGTGAGGGGTATGCGGGTCCTTGACGAACCACTGGGCATGGTAGAGCAGAATGTTCGGGCCGATCAGATCCTCGACCACGTCGAGGACCGCCGGATGGTGCACCAGCTCGTCGAGCCAGGCCAGGAAGAGGTGCGACTTGTTGCGCGCGTTGCCTTCGAGCGCCCCGCCCTCGCGCGCCTCGAAAGCGGCGAAACAGGCCTGGTAGTGCGCGACCTCCGCCGCCGTCAGCGCCGGAACCGGGCACAGGTAGCCCTCCCGGCGAAAGCGCTCGATCCGGTCTTGCGAAAGCGATATCGGCATGGCTGAACCCCCTCTGCGATGGGCCGAGCGTAACACCGCCCGTCCGTGCGTGAAACCAGGATGCTAATCCCGCGAGAGCTCAGGGATGGGGCTGTCATAGGCGGGCATTTCCTCGATCTGCGGCACCCATTGACCCTCAGCCAGGACCGCCTTCACGTGGTCGTGGATCTCGTCGAGGCGCGCGAACCACACCCCGCCCTTGGCCTTCATGTAGTCTATGAGCCCGAGGACGGCATCGAAGCGGGCGGGCCGCGCGCTCACGAAGGGGTGCCAGACCGAGACCCACAGCCCGCCATGGCTCCAGGCCGCATCGAACTCGGCGCGGAACACCTCCATGGCCCGGGCGGGTGATGCGATGGGCATGGTGAACTTGAAGTCCCGGTTGTGGACGTATTGCGGCCAGTCGTCGATGGTCCAGCCCGCCGGCAGCTCGATCATCGTCCCCGCCTGGTGGCGCAGCAGGTAGGGGATGTCGTCGCCGACGAGGGAGGAATCGTACTCGAAACCCTCCTCGATCAGGTAGCCGAGGGAGTGTTTGGAGAAGGCGAAGCTCGGTGCCCGCCAGCCGCGCGGCCGGTGGCCCAGGTGCTTCTCGTAGGCCGCGATACCGCGGATGAGCCAATAGCGCTCGTCCTCGGCGGAGACTTCGTTGGGCCGCTCGTGGAGGTAGCCGTGGAGGGCGATCTCGTGGCCGCCCTCGACCAGGAGGTCGACCGCCTCGGGGTACTTCTCGATGCACCAGCCGGGCACGAAGAAGGTCTGGCGCATATCCATGCGCGCGCATGCGCGCACGATACGCGGGATGGCGACGCGCGGCCCGTAGCGCACGAAGGACTGACTATGCACCAGGGTGTCGGCGCGTTCGGGATTGTAGTAGTTGAGGCCGCTGTCGGCGTCCATGTCCCAGGTGATGGCGACGGCGCACCTGTGGCCATGGGGCCACGGAATCGGATTCTCGATCAATGGGACCACTCCTTGCGGGGATCGCCGGCGCTCAGTCGGCTTTCAGGGTTGCGACGAAGGCGATGATATTCTCGATATCCTCTATCGTGACCTCGACCTCGGCGGTGGTGACCGGCGCGCGTAGAAGGTCTCGAAGCGCTCGCGATAGTCGTCGCGCCGGGCCAGAAGCTGGAAGGAGGGGGTGCTGCCGATGCCGCCGAGCTTGTTGTGGTCGCCGACCACGTGGCAGCGCGCGCAATGGGTGGTGGCGAGCCGCCGCCCCGCGTCCGCGTCCCCCTCGGCCCCCCAGCCCGCCGCGGGCTGAAGCACCCCGGCGATGAGAGCGCCGGTCAATACCAAACACCGCATGAGGGCAGTCTAGCGTCTGGCGCGGCGGCCGGAAAGGAGGTGGCGGCTAATGTCCTTCAGCAATTCGACCATGGCGATTTGATGGAGCCTGCGCTGAAAGAAGGCAAACCCGGGCGACGCGCCGCCACGCCCTCCCAGGCCGACCGCGATCCCGGTGACGTTTGTAAGTGGATCAGGCCGAAAGTAACCTTTGTCCCGATCGGGTATGATGGAAGTGTTCCCGCGCCGGGAATTCAGTTTGCCGGCTCGCCCCGCCCGGCATCAAGCGAAAGGCTTCGCAATGTGGACTGGCCAAGGCGCCCCCACCCCCCTCCGCCCCCCGGCGCGCCCCGGCCTCCCCGTGGTGGACCCGGCCTGCTGGGTGGGCTCGGACATGGCCGCAAGGGACGACTGGGTGCGGGTGCTCGCGGCGGACGAGATCCGCGACTTGCGCGCCATGGCGCGGGGGGTGCGGCGGGAAATCGGCGGTGATGTGGGGCGGCTCATGGGGATGGGCCGGGAGGCCTTCGCGCTCGGCGCGTTCGCAGCCGTGGTGGAGGAGGTGCGGGCGGCGCTTTACGACGGGCGCGGGTTCGTGATGCTGCGCGGGCTGCCCGTCGGAGAGTGGGAGCGCATCGAATCGCTGATCGCATATTGGGCTCTGGGGCGCCATATCGGCGTGGCCATGCCCACCAATTACCTCGGCGACCTGATCGGCCATGTGCGCGACCTGGGCCACGACTACGCGCGGGCCAACGTGCGCGGCTAGCGAGACCCGCGACGCCCTCGACTTCCATGTCGACCAGTGCGACGTGGTGGGGCTGCTCTGCCTCGTGCAATCGCGGGCGGGCGGGCTCTCCCGAATCGCCAGCTCACCCGCCATCCACAACGCGATCCTCGCGCGCCGGCCGGACGCCGCCGCCGCGCTCGGGCAACCCTATTGCTGGAGCCGCATCGGCGAGATCCCCGAGGGCATGGGCCCGTGGCACGAATCGCCGGTCTTCAACTTCGTCGGCGGCACCTTCTCGGCGGCCTGCGGGCGCAACCACATCGAGAAGGGCCATGCCTTCGCCGAGGCGCCGGACCTGACGGGCCTCCAGCGCGAGGCGCTGGGCCTGGTCCAGGACACGGCCCAGGAGCTGAGCCTCGACATGGTGTTCGAGCCGGGCGACATCCAGCTCCTCAACAACGCGGTCATCGTCCATGGCCGCGGCGCCTACGAGGACTGGCCCGAGGCGGGCCGCCGACGCCACCTGTGGCGGCTGTGGCTGATCGTGCCCGGCTTCCGCCCGCGCTCACCCTACTTCGAGAACTGGGTGGACGGTATCCGCGTGCCGGGGAGCAGCGACCGCATCCTGCTCGAGCCCGGCGCGGCCGAGTCGGCCGCCGCGCGCGCCGGTGGCGGGGACTGAGGCCATGAGCGCCTCGCCGTCCGCCGGTTGCCGCCGCGCCGCCAGGCCTGTAGCGTCGATATTCCAAATGGGAGTCGCAAGGCACATGCGGGATAATTGGCGCCGTGCCTGTTTCACGCTGGCCGGCGCCGTCTTCTCGATCGCACTTCTCTTCGGCCCGGCCAGGGCCGACCGGGACGACGATGCGTATCGGCCCACGGCACCCGCACAATCCCACGAGGCCGGGGAGCGCACGGAGCAGGCGCCCGAGTCCGGGGAGGCAGCCAGCTTCGTCCCGCCGCCGCGGACGATCGACGACATCACGGCCGTGCTCGAAGGCTACAAGCGCGCCGACGCGCAAGCGGCGGAACGGGATCGCGCGCTGGCCGATTCGACGCCGCCGACGGGACTCGAAGGATCGGCGCTCATCGAGTTCTACGAGGAGCGAGGGCTGGCGGCGGGCCGGATCGGCCGCGTCCGGCAACAGATCGACGACCACACGAAAGCCGTGGAGCTCGCCTACGAGAGCTATTACGAGGACAAGAGCCGCCTGCTGTGGGCGCTCTCGGTGGCCGAGGCGGTCGCCGGCAGCCTCGCCGATGCCATCGAGCATGCCAACAGAGCCATCGAGGCGATCCCTCAAAATAAGGCCGGCCGAGGCATCAAATTCAGGAGCATGCTGGCGATCCGTCTGGCTCGCTCGGGCAATTTGGCGCAAGCCGAGATCGAGTTCGAGAAGGCGGAGCGGACGCTGGAGGAGGCCCGCCGTTGGACGGCATGGGGTCAATGGGGCGGGATGTGGCGGGCGGATGTCCTCGTCGCCAAGGCCTTCCTGCTCTATTCCCGTGGCGCGTACGTGGAGGCGGAGCCGTTCTACCAGGCGGCGAGCCAACTGATCGGGGAGTACGCCGATCGATTCGACGACACCCCACGCTACAGGTTTCGCCTCTATCACGAAGCCATCCTCGGCGAAATCGCGCGGGACCTCTTACGGGGAGGGAATCCAGTGGAGGCCGAGCTTCAGGCCCGCGCGGCGCTGACCTCGAGCCTGAGCCGCGCTGGCCGCTATACCCCAGACACGGCAATGGCGCTTTCGTATCTGATCCCGACGATCTCCGAGCAGGGCCGCCACGGGGAGGTCGAGCCCCTGGCCCGCGCGACCCTGGAGATCTATGACGCCATCGGCGCGCCGGCCGATTCCCACAACCTTCTACGGACGCGGCGCTGGCTGGCCGAGAGCCTGTTGGCCCAAGGGCGCTGGGACGAGGCGCTCGCCGAGTACGAGGCCATCGGCGCGGCGCTTGAGGGTGATCCCGGACTCCTCGAAGGCGCCTTCGGGCACGATCTCGGCTGGCCCCTCGCCCTGGTTCGTGTCGGCCGGCCGGCGGAGGCTGCCGAGCTCGCGCAAAGGGCCGTGGACCGCGCCGCGCGCCTCTTGGGGCCGAAGCACTACAACACGGCCGAGGCGGGGGCGGTGCTGGCCATGGCGCTCGCTGGCTCCGGAGACCGCGAGGCCGCGCGTGGGCGCTTCGCCGAGAGCATCCCGATCCTGCTATCGCGGTCGCGGCAAACGACGGACGAGGCGGTGACCCAGGCGACGCGCGATTTCCGCCTGCACCACATCCTCGAATCCTATATCGGCCTGCTGGCCGACCTTCACGGGGCCGCGGGCGACGCGGCGGCCCAGGCCGGGCTCGCGGCCGAGGCGTTCCGCCTGGCCGAGGCGGCGCGCGGGCGCAACGTTCAGCGCGCGCTGGCCGCGAGCAGCGCGCGCGCGACCGTGCGCGATCCCGAGCTCGCGGACCTCATACGCCGGGAACAGGACACCCAGAAGCAGATCGGTGCGCTCAACGGCCTCCTCGTCAACGTCATGGCGGCGCCCGAGGACCAGCGCGACCCCGCCGCCGTCACCCAGCTGCGGACGCGGATCGACGGCCTGCGCGATGCACGGGCGCGGTTCGCGGAGCGCATCGAGGCGGCGTTCCCCGAGTATGCCGAGCTCATGAACCCGCGGCCGGCCACCATCGCCGAGGTCCAGGCGAACCTCCAAGCGGGGGAGGCGCTCATCGCCACCTTCGTCGGCGAGGATGGCGCTTATGTCTGGGCCATCCCGAGAGCGGGCCCGGCCGCGTTCACCGCCGTGCCGCTCGGTGCCCGGGACCTCGATTTCCAGGTCGCGGTGCTGCGCGGCGAGGTGGACTCGGGCGCCCGCACGCTCGACGAGGTGCCGGCCTTCGATGTCGCCTGGGCGTACGACCTCTATGCCGCGCTACTGGAACCGGTGAAGGGCGGCTGGTGGGATGCCGAGAGCCTCTTCGTCGTGACCCACGGCCCGCTCGGCTATCTGCCCTTCTCGGTCCTGCCCACCGGGCCGGTCGAGGCGGTGGCCGATACGGTGCCCGCCTTCGCCGGCTACCGCGACATTCCCTGGCTCGCGCGCACCCATGCGGTCACCGTGCTGCCCTCGGTGGCGTCGCTCCAGTCGCTCCGCGCGCTGGGGCCGGGCGACCCGAGCCGGCGCGCGCTCGCCGGGTTCGGCGACCCCTTCTTCACCTTCGCGCAGGCCGAGGCGGCGGCGGGCGCGGGCGACACGCTGGCGTCGCGCGGGTTCTCCGGGGCGGGGGTCGAGCTTGCCCTGCGCGAGGCACCGGACGTGGCGGATATGAGCAGCGCCCAGCTCGCCATCCTGCCGCGCCTGCCCGATACCCGTGCCGAAGTCGAGAGCATTGCGCTGGCGCTCGACGCCGACCTCTCCCAGGACGTCTTCCTGGGCCGCGAGGCCAACGAGCAGCGGGTCAAGACCATGGACCTCTCGGACCGCAGGGTCCTCGTCTTCGCCACCCACGGGCTGGTGCCGGGGGACCTCGACGGCCTGACCCAGCCGGCCCTGGCGCTCTCGGCACCCGAGGTGGCGGACGTGGACGGCGACGGCCTCCTGACCATGGGCGAGATATTGGGCCTCGAGCTCAACGCCGACTGGGTGGTGCTCTCGGCCTGCAACACGGGCTCGGGCGATGGGGCCGGGGCCGAGGCGGTCTCGGGCCTGGGCCGCGCCTTCTTCTATGCCGGCACGCGGGCGCTCCTGGTCAGCAACTGGCCGGTGCACTCGATCTCGGCCAAGGCGCTGACGACCGATCTGTTCCGGCGCCAGGGCGCCGATCCGTCCCTGGGCCGGGCCGAGGCCCTGCGCCAGGCCATGCTGGGCGTCATGGATGGCCCCGGCTATATCGATCAGGGCACGGGCCGGACGATGTTCACCTACGCCCACCCCATGTTCTGGGCGCCCTTCTCCGTCATCGGCGACGGCGGCTGACGCGCGCGGCGCGGAAAGGAGTGGGCACTATGTCGGTAACCGAGAGGGGCGAGGCGGTCGTCGCGGCGCTGGCGGCGGCGTTCGAGGGCGCGGACCTGGCGGTCGAGGCCGACGCGCCGCACTTCGCGGAGGCCGCGACGCGCCTCACTGCGCGCGAGCTCGCTCGCCATCGCCGGGACGGCCCCGGCGCGCGCGGCGGCCTGCGCCCATTGGGACGTGACCCTCGCGGCGGCCGGGGGAGGCCGCAATGCGGTCCTCGCGGCGGCGCTCGCGGGGTTCGAGCCCGCCGTCGCCTGGGTGCCGCTCGCCGAGATGTACGGCGCCCCGCTCGAGGCCGATCAGGCCTTCGGCATGGTGGTCGGGCCGTGGGGCGGCCCGCTCGCCACCGGCGCCTACGGGTTCGGGCTGCTCCTCATGGGCCCGCACACCATCTATCCGCGCCACCATCACGTCGCGCGGGAGGTCTATTACGTCATCGCGGGCACGGCGGACTGGATGCGCGGCGAGGAGGCCTGGGCGCCGCGCGCGCCGGGGTCGGCGATCTACCACCCCAGCGCGGTGCCGCACGCCACGCGCACCGCTGCCGAGCCCCTGCTCGCCGTCGCCATGTGGGTCGACGGCCTCGATTCGAAGGTGGCGCTCACGGACGGATGACGTGCGCGCCCCGGGCTGGCGTTCGGGCGGAGCGGAAGAGGCGGATGAGCTTGCGGGTCCTGGGTGCGGGCATGGGGCGCGGTGACGCCAGGGCCTCACCGAGGCACCGCCAGGACCACGGCCGGCGCCGATTCCACGTCAGTGGAAATTACGCCAGACGGCTGCTTTGACGGCATGAACCCTCCAGAGTGGGCCGAATGGAAAGCCGGCTAAAGCCAAGCGAGACGACGGGCAAGGGTGGCTTCCCGAAGGGGTTCGGATGGTCCTGGCGGGGGGGCGGGTGATGAGTGGTTCCAAGGTTTTTCGCTTGGTCTTGATCAAGCCGTCGCATTATGACGCCGAGGGATACGTCATACAGTGGGTGCGCTCGGCGATTCCTTCGAACACGCTGGCCACCCTGAACGGCCTGGCGGTCGAGTGCGCGCGGGACAGGCTCCTGGGCGCGGATATCGAGATCGTCATCGACGCCTACGACGAAACAAACACACGCATCAGGCCCGAGAAAATCATCCGCGACATCCGACGCGCCGAGGCCGGCATGGTTGGCTTCGTCGGCGTTCAGAGCAATCAGTTCCCGCGCACCATGGACATGGTCCGGCCGCTTCGAGCCGCGGGCATTCAGGTGGCGATCGGCGGCTTCCACGTCAGCGGCTGCGTGGCCATGCTGCCGACGCTGCCGGCCGATATCCAGGAGGCCGTGGATCTGGGCATCTCGATCTATGCCGGCGAGGCCGAGGGGCGGCTCGACGAGGTTCTCGAAGATGCCTGGCGCGGTGATTTGAAGCCCATCTACAACAAGATGAACGACCTGCCGGGCCTGGAGGGCGTGGCCGCCCCGATCATGCCGCCGAGCCGGGTCAAGCGCACGGCGGGCGCCCACACCAGCTTCGATGCCGGGCGCGGCTGTCCCTTCCAGTGCAGCTTCTGTACCATCATCAACGTCCAGGGGCGCAAGTCGCGCCATCGCACCGCCGACGACATCGAGCACATCGTTCGCAGCAACCTGGACCAGGGTATCAACCGGTTTTTCATCACCGACGACAATTTCGCGCGCAACAGGAACTGGGAAGCGATATTCGACCGGCTGATCGATTTGCGCGAGAGCGAAGGGCTGGACATCAAGTTCATCATCCAGGTCGATACCCTATGCCACAAGACCCCGGGCTTCATCGAGAAAGCGGGCCGGGCCGGTTGTACCCGCGTCTATATCGGCCTCGAGAACATCAACCCGGACAACCTGGCCGGCGCCAAGAAGAAGCAGAACAAGATTACCGAATACCGCACCATGCTTCAGATGTGGAAGGACGTGGGCGCGATGACCTATTGCGGCTATATCCTGGGCTTTCCCACGGATACACCGGAGCGGATTCTGCGCGATATCGAGATCATCAAGGCGGAGTTGCCCGTCGACCTGTTGGAATTCTTCTGCCTGACGCCCTTGCCCGGCTCGGAGGACCACACGAACCTCTACCATAAAGGGGTCTGGATGGATCCCGACATGAACAAGTACGATCTGGAGCACGTGACGACCGGCCACCCGCTCATGAGCCCGCGGGAATGGCAGGACACCTACCATAAGGCCTGGCAGATCTATTACACGCCCGAGCATATCGAACGGATCATGCGCCGGGCGGCGGCCCGCGACATGAGCGTGGGCAAGGTGTTGTTCCTGGTGCTCTGGTTCTTCGGCTGCAAGACGATCGAAGGCGTGCACCCGCTGGAGGGAGGATGGCTGCGCCGCAAGTACCGCCATGACCGGCGGCCCGGATCGGCCGTCGAGAACGCCGCCCTCTTCTATGCCAAATACCTGGCATACCTGGCGCACCTGCTGCACAGCCACTATGCCATCCTCATGCTCTGGTGGCGCTACAACCGCATCCGTCGGCGGATCAAGGCCGACCCCGAACGGCGGGACTACATGGACTTGGCGCTGACGCCGGTCACCGTGGACGAGCGCGACAAGCTCGACCTCTTCACCTCGACGGAGGCGGCCAGGGCCGCTGTGAAAAAGACCCATAAGGAGGAGGCCCGGCGCGAGGCTCACCTGGAACGGCGCCGAGGATCGGCCGTGGCCGCCGGGTAGCGCGCGGCGCCGGGCGGGCCGAGGGGCTTGGCCGTGCGGCGGGTGGCGGCGCCCTCACCTACGCCTTTGCCAGGGCCTGCTCCAGATCGGCGACGATGTCCTCGACATCCTCGATGCCGACCGAGAGGCGGACGAGGCCGTCGGTCAGGCCGCGGGCCTTGCGGTCCTCGGCCGGGACTTCGGCGTGGGTCATGGTCGCGGGGTGGGTGATCATGGTCTCGACGGCGCCAAGACTCTCCGCCAGGCCGCAGAGCGCGACCGCGTTCATCACCGTCCGGCCCGCCTCGAGGCCGCCCTCGAGCTCGAAGGAGAGCATGCCGCTGAATCCCGACATCTGCGCCGCGGCGATGGCGTGCTGGGGATGGGAGGCGAGGCCCGGGTAGCTCACGCGCGCGACCTTGGGGTGGGATTCAATGTATTCGGCCACCACCTGTGCATTCTCGGCGTGGCGCAGCATGCGCAGGTCCAGGGTCTTGACGCCGGCGAGGGTGAGCCAGCAGTCGAACGGGCTGGGGACGGCGCCGATGGTCTTCTGGATGAACTTGAGCCCATCGGCCAGGTCCTGACGGCTGGTGACGACGGCGCCGCCGATGATCTGGTTGTGGCCGCTCAGGTACTTCGTCGTGCTGTGCATGACGAGGTCGGCGCCGAATTCGAGGGGGCGCAGGAAGGCGGGCGTGGCGAATGTCGAATCGACGCCGAAGACGAGGTCGTGCTCCTTGGCGATGGCGGCCATGGCATGGAGGTCCGTGACCTTGAGGAGCGGGTTGGTGGGCGTCTCGACCCACAGCAGCTTGGTCTCGGGCCGGATGGCCTGGCGCACCGAATCGGGCGCGGAGGTATCCGCATAGGTGAAGGTGAGGCCGTAGCGCGCCAGTACCTTGTTGAAGAGGCGCGAGGTGCCGCCATAGACGTCGTCGGAGGAGACCACATGGTCGCCCGCGCTCAAGAGCCGCAGGCAGGAATCGACGGCCGCCATGCCGCTCGAGAAACAGATGCCGTGGGTGCCGCCCTCGATCGCGGCCAGGTTGTCTTCCAGCACCTTGCGCGTGGGGTTGGCCGAGCGGGTGTAGTCGAAGCCCTTGTCGCGGCCCACTTCCTCCAGCACGTAGGTCGCCGTCTCGTAGATCGGCGGGACGATGGAACCGGTCGTGGGGTCGGGCGTGATGCCGGCATGGACGACTTTGGTGGCGAACTTCATGGCGGCGTCTCCCGCTGTTGATGGGGGCGGTCGGGGGGGCAAGAAGATAGACGACCCCGCGCCGGTGTACCAGCGGCGCTAACGCCAGGGCCGCGCCACCGCGTAGACCGCGCCCGCGAGGACGGCGCTCGCCGCCACGGCCCAGGCGAGCGGGCCGGCGGTGCCGTCGTGGAACAGACCGACGGCCAGCGACCCGGCCGCGGCGCCGAGCATCTCGATGGCGCCGATCAGGGCCGCGGCCGCCCCGGCGCGGGGGCCACCCTCGGCGAGGGCGCGCGGGCGCGGCCGAGAAGAAGGGCCCGAGGCCGAAGGCGAAGAGGGCCACTGCGGCGGTGAGTGTGGCCGGCGATTCACCGATCAGGGCGACGGCGACGGAAGCGGCGCCCCCGGCCGCCATGAGCGCGAGCCCGCCCCGCAGCAGGCCCTCCGCGCCCACGCGGGCCACGGTGCGGTGGGCGAGCATGGCGCCGGCGACGTAGCCGGCGACGATGGCCGCCTGGTAATAGCCGAATTCCTCGGTGGCGACGCCCAGTCGCTCGATGAGGACGAAGGGGCCGGCGGTGATGAAGGCGAAGAGGCCGCCGAGGACCAGCCCGCTCGGGACGGCGTAGCCGAGGAAGCGGCGCGTGGTCACCAGGGCGCGGTAGTGGTGGAGGAGCGACCCCGGGCGGACGGGCACGCGCGCCGCCGGCGGCAGGGTCTCGGGCAGGCGGCGCCACATGGCCAGGGCGACGGCGGTGATGAGGGCCGCGAGGATGAAGAAGTTGGCGCGCCAGCCGAGGTGCACGTGCACGTGGCCCCCCAGGAGCGGGCCCACGGCGGGGGCGACGGCGATGACCATGCCATAGATGGTGAGGAGGCGGACGGCGGCCGCCTCGTCATAGAGGTCTCGGATGATGGCGAGGGCGATGACCGCCTCGACGCTGGCCGCCACCCCCTGGGCGGCGCGGGCACCGATCAGGATCCCGATGCTCCCGGCAAAGCCGCAGGCGAGGGTCGCGAGCGCGAAGGCCGCCACGCCGACGAGCATCACCGGGCGCCGGCCGCGCGCATCGCTGAGCGGGCCGAGGACGAGCTGGGCCAGGGCGAAGCCGGCGACGTTGAGGGTCATGGTGAGCTGGACCATCGCCGGATCGGTCGCGAGGATGGATGACAGGTGGGGCAGGGAGGGCGCGTACATATCGGTCGAGAGCATGCTCACCGCGCTGGCGGCGATGAGCAGGGTCGGCACGATGACGGGCACGGGCGCGCGTGCCGTGCCCGCGAGCGGGGTTGGGCGGGTCACAGTGGGGATTTCTCTTGCGCGGTCATTGCGGCCACGTCACCAGGTTCGACCGGTTTCGGCACGGAGATGCGGCTCAGCCCTCGGCGGCGGCGGCGCGCTCCTGGATATCGCGGAAGGAGCTCGCGCCGTAGATCTGGGGCAGCTCGACCGCGCAGGGCTCGCAGCGGGCCAGGTGGGTGGCGCGGCCGCGCACGATGGTGCCCTCGAGATGGCTCTTGACGATGGATTCGCAGAGCGGCACCGCGTCCGCCGCCGTATAGACGGCGATGAAGACGCCGCGCGGCGCGGGCGAGCGGTTGGGGCGCGAGCCGTGCAGGGTGCGCGTATGCATGAGGCAGACGCTGCCCGCCGGCCCCTCGATCGAGACGGCCGTGCGCTCGCACGCGACGCGGATCTCGGGTCCGGCCATGCCGGGGAAGACCTCGCCCTCCCAGGTCCTGTGGATCGGCCCCCGGTGCGAGCCCGGCACCATGCGCAGGCAGCCGTTCTCCTCCGAGGCGTCGTCGAGGTGGAGCATCGCCCTCACCATGTCCGAGTTGCTGTGGGGGGTGCCGGTGAAGTCCTGGTGGAACCGCACGTCGGCGTCGGAATGGGGCGGCTTGGTGTTGATCTTGCTGTGATGGAACTTGATGTCGGGCCCGATGAGGCCGGTGACCATGTCGGGTATGCGGCTTCCCATCATGACCGCGTGGTAGGCGCCCGAGACCTCGACCTGGTTGTTGACCCGCCAGATGGCGGGGGCCTCGGCCGTGTGCACCGGGTCGAGGTCGAAGCGCGCCTTGCGATCGGCCGTCTCGCCCCAGCTCCGCCCCCGGCGGCTCGCCTCGGCGAGCCATTCGGCGTATTGCCGGCGCAGGCCGTCGAGCTCCGCGGCCGTCACCGCGTCCTCGACCATGAGGAAGCCGTCGGCCCGGAATCGCGCGATCTGTTGCTCGGTCAGCTCGGCCATGGCCCTGTCCTCCGCTTGCGCCGCAAGTCTAGGCAACCGGTGCCGGCCGCACAATACGACGCGGCGCATCAAGGATGCTGGATGCACTCGCCGCTTGGGCCTAAGCTCGGCCGGGACACACCGGGGAAAATGCACCATGCTCAAATCGGTACAGATTCCGCTCGCGGAGATCTACGTCCCGGTCAAGCACCTCAAGACCCTCGAGCCCGCGAAGGTCGAGGCTCTCGCCGAGAGCATCATCGAGGAGGGCCAGCGCACGCCCATCCATGTGCGCCGCGGCAAGGAGCGCTACGTCCTGCTCACGGGCGTGCACCGGCTCGAGGCCATGAAGGCGCTGGGCGAGGAGACCATCGATGCATTGATCGTCAGCGCGCGCCGGTTCTAACGGCATGGGGCGGGGCGCGGCGAGAACAGGGAGGGAGCCATGGTTTTCACCGGCAAGGCGGTCCTGATCACCGGCGGCTCGCGCGGCATCGGCAGGGCGGTGGCGCGCGCCTTCCTGGACGCCGGCGCGCGGGTGGCCGTGAACGGGCGCACGGCCGCCTCGGTCGCCGCCGCGATCCAAGCGTTGGGCGGCGGCGAGCGCCTGGTGGCGGCGCCCGGCGACGTCGCCACGGTCGCCGGCTGCGAGGCGGCCGTCGCGGCCGCGCTCGACCGCTTCGGCGGACTCGACATCCTGGTCAACAGCGCCGGCATCTACTCCGAGGCCGCCATCGAGCATGTCGACGAAGCCTATTGGGACGCGATGATCGACATCAACCTGAAGGGCACCTTCTTCGCGACCCGCGCGGCGCTGCCGGCCTTGCGGGCGCGCAAGGGCAACGTGGTCAACCTGAGCTCGAACGCGGGCCTCCAGGGCTATGGGAGAACCAGCGTCTACTGCGCGTCCAAGGGCGGCATCACCAACATGACCCGGGCCATGGCGCTCGAGCTCGCGCCCGCGGTGCGGGTCAACTGCGTCTGCCCCGGCTGGGTCGATACGGACATGGTGGCGGAGCACGCCGCGGCCGCGGGCCTCTCCCGGGAAGCGCTCGACGGCTCGGCCCCCATGGCGCGCATGGCCACGGCCCAGGAGGTGGCGCGGTCGATCCTCTACCTGGCGTCCGCCGACGCGGGCTTCATCACCGGTGTGGCCCTGCCCATCGACGGCGGCGGCACCGCCGGCCGCTGAGGGTGGCCCCCGTCACCGGGCCACACGCGGCATCGCCCGCGCGGCGGCGCGCCGCTGGCTGTCCGTGCCGCATCATAAACCTTCTGATCTGTTCGTGTTTTGTGCGTATACATTCGATAAAAATTCGTTTTACGTTCGGGAACATGGGAATTTTCACCAATACCCCCAAATTTGGGCAAATTCCAATTCGAACCGCCCGACGGGCGCACACGCCGGTGGGGAAAACGCGACATGGGCGTTCCCGGAATCCCCCTCTCCCCCAGGGGATAATCGGTTGGGGCGGGGTCTCGAAGTGGTGAGGGCGCCGATGCCCGGTCAGAGCACCTTGCCGGGGTTCATGATGCCGGCGGGGTCGAAGGCGGCCTTGATGCGGCGCATGAGGTCGAGCTCGACCTCGGGCGCGTAACGGGCCAGCTCCTCGCGCTTGAGGCGGCCGATGCCGTGCTCGGCGCTGATCGAGCCGCCCATCTCCGCTACCAGGTCGTGGACGATGCGGTTGAACTCGCCCCAGCGCGCGAGGAAGGCCTCGCGGTCGGCGCCCTCGGGCCAGTTGAGGTTGAAGTGCACGTTGCCGTCGCCCACATGGCCGAAGGCGAAGACGCGGATGCCCGGCAGGACGGCCTCGACCCGCGCCGTCGCCTCGCGGATGAACGCGGGCACCCGCGAGACGGCGACGCTCACGTCGTGCTTGATGCCGCCGCCCTCCATCTTCTGGGATTCGGGTATGGCCTCGCGGATGCACCACAGGCCGGCGCCCTGGGCCTCACTGGCGGCGACGGCCGCGTCGGTCACGAGCCCGTCCTCGAAGGCCTGGGCGAGGGTGCCTTCGAGCGCCTCGCCGAGGCCGCCGGCGGGGTTGGCGGAGCTCAGCTCGATGAGGACGCAATGCTCGTAGTCGCCTCTCAGCGGCACCTTGAGGCCCGGGAGGTGGTGACGGGCGAGGTCGATGGCGTTGCGCGGCATGAGCTCGAACCCCGTCACCGTGTCGCCCGTCGCCGCTCGCATGCGCGAGAGGAGCTCGACGGCGGCCTCGATGCCGCCGAGGGCGGCGAGGGCCGTCACCACCTCGCGCGGGCGCGGGAAGAGCTTGAGGACGGCGGCCGTGATGATGCCGAGGGTGCCCTCGGCGCCGACGAAGAGGTGCTTCAGATCGTAGCCCGTGTTGTCCTTGCGCAGGGCGCGCAGGCCGTCCCAGACGCGGCCGTCGGGGAGCACCACTTCGACGCCGAGCACCAGGTCGCGGGCGTTGCCGTAGTTGAGGACGCCGGTGCCGCCGGCGTTGGTCGAGAGGTTGCCGCCGATCTGGCAGGTGCCCTCGCCGCCGAGGCTCAGGGGGAACAGGCGGTCCTCGGCCGCCGCGGCCGCCTGCACGTCGGCGAGGACGCAGCCGGCCTCGACGGTGATGGTGTGGTTGAGGGGGTCGATGGCCCGCACCCGGTTCATGCGCGAGAGGCTGAGGAGGACCTCGCCGCCATGGGCGAAGGGGACGGAGGCGCCGCACATGCTGGTGTTCCCGCCTTGCGGCACGATGGGCACGCCCGCCTCGGCGCACAGGCGGACGATGGCGGCCACCTCGCCGGTCTCGGCGGGGCGCGCCATGAGCGGCGTATCGCCGCGGTAGTTGCGGCGCTCGTCGATCAGGTGGGGTGCGAGCTCGTCCCTGTCGCTGGTCCAGCCCTTGGGGCCGAGAATCGAGCGGATGCGGTCGAGGACACCGTCGGGGACGGGTCTAGTACCCACTTTCATAATTCCGTGTGCCATACGATCGCTTTTCCCGTCTCCTCGGTAGGAGGGGGCGCGCCGGCGATGCCGGGGCATCGTCAAGCATGCCCAACGCCCCGAGGGGGCGGGAAAAGCGACCGGTCGGACGGCGCCCCGAGGCCCCCGGACGTCGTCGCGCGTCGCTTGTGATGCCCCGGCATCACGGCGCGCCACCCTCCTAGCCGGGAACCTCGGGGCGCCGTCGTACGGCACACGGAATTATGAAAGTGGGTACTAGCGATGGCGTTCATGCCGCGCGCCTCATGGTTGGTTCGCGAAGGGGCCCGACGGGTTTAACCCAGGCCCTCGTCCCCGGCAAGGGAGGGGTGCTCCGGGCCGCGCCACGGTTTCAAATTCAGCCGAGCCGACGCCGCGAGCCTGTGCCTCCAACTGGGAGCCGTTCATATGGAAGCTATTCTAATACCAGCGGCCGATGAGCTTGACTCATCGACCGCTGGCAAGCGCCGCGTGGGCGCCCGAGCTTATGCGAGGCCAGCCTTGGCGGCGCTTGAGCGAAAGAAGTGCCTTGGCGGCGCTTGAGCGAAAGAAGTGCCTTGGCGGCGCTTGAGCGAAAGAAGTGCCTTAGCGGCGCTTGAGCGAAAGAAGTGCCTTAGCGGCGCTTGAGCGATATTAAGAAGCCAAGGGCGCGGATGCGCCCGCCCGGCGCTTGAGGGAACATACAACGGGTCATTCTTATGGGCCGTTGGTATAATGACGGTGAAAGCCGGCTACTGTCGCTGTCGATTCGAAGCATGTCCGGGAAACATTCGCTTCACGAGGGTTGAGCCATGACCGGGGACAACATCGCGCGCGTCCGGCCGGTCGACCGCTTCGACCCCGACCCCGAGCGCTCCTATACCCTGCCGGCGCACTATTACCACGACCCCGGCATCCACGCCCGCGAGCGGGACGCCATCTTCGCCCGCCACTGGCTCTATGTCTGCCATGGCGAGGCGGTGCGCGAAGCGGGCGACTACACGACCGTCGAGACCGCCGGCCAGAACATCATCGCGATCCGCGGCAAGGACGGCGCCCTGCGCGCCTTCTACAACGTCTGCCAGCACCGGGGCCACGAGCTGCTGAAGGGCGCCGGGCGGACCAAGATCATCACCTGTCCCTATCACGCCTGGAGCTACCATATCGACGGCCGGCTGCGCACCGCGCGGGGCACCGAGAAGGTGTCCGGGTTCGACAGGGACGAGTTCTGCCTGACCGCGGTTCGCATCGAGGAGTTCTGCGGCTTCGTCTTCGTCAACCTCGATCCGGGCGCGGCACCCCTCGCCGAGCAGAGTGAAGGGCTCGAGGCCGACCTCCGCGCCCATGTGCCCGACCTCGACGCGCTCACCTTCGCCCACCGCCTGACCTTCGACATCGAGGCCAACTGGAAGACCGTCCTCGACAACTTCCTCGAGTGCTACCACTGCCCGGTCGCGCATCCCGCATTCGACGACCTGGTCGACCTCGGGACCTTTGGTACCGTGACCTACGGCATCTACTCGACCCATCATTCCCTGGGCGGCAAGGCGGACAACGACGCCTACGACGCGGCCGACGCCGACGACCCCGACCATTCGGTCTGGTGGCTGTGGCCCAACACCTGCATCCTGCGCTTCCCCGGCAGCGCCAACCTCTCGGTCTGGCGCATGATCCCGACCGGGCCCGAGACGACCCACGAGGTCTTCGATTTCTTCCTGCCCGACGCGGCGCCGGGACCCCAGGCGAGCGCGTCGATCGAATATATCGATGCGGTGCTCCAGGCCGAGGATATCGCCATCGTCGAGAGCGTCCAGCGCGGCCTGCACAGCCGGGGCTACAACCAGGGCCGCTTCATCGTCGATCCCGACCGCGGTGCCGTCAGCGAACACGGCGCCCACCACTTCCAGGCGCTCGTCAGGCGACATCTCGATTGCTAGAGCGGTTCCGCTCCAGTGGTTCGCGTCTGACACTTGGAACCCTCTCCCCATTTCTTCCCTTGGGGGGAGAGGGAGGGATCCGCGAAGCGGGAGGGTGAGGGGTCGGGAAAGAGTCCCGCGAAGCGGGAGGGTGAGGGCTTGGCCGCCGGTAGGCGGCGGAAAGACTCTTACAAAAGGTGCCTGACACCTTTTCGACGCTAACCAACTGAATCTATTCTACTATTAACCAGACGCTAGTGGCCTGACACCTTTTTGACGTCTTTTTCGACGGGGTTTACCGCATTCTCGGCGGGATGCCCGTCGTGCTACCATTGTTGCCGATTGGGCGGCGCCATCCGGAGAATCCCGGATCGGGCGGCGAGGGAAGAACGGGAGCCTGGGCACGGTGACGAGCGCGACGCATGCCGGTGTCATTGCCGAGATCGCGGCCATGACGGCGCGGCTCGACGCCCGCCCGCGGGCCAGGAGCCTGGGGGCGTTTCTGGCCGACAAAGCGCGCGTGCTCGGCGATCGGCCCGCCTTCGAGTTCGTGCCGGAGATCGTGTCCCGGCAGGTGGTGTAAGAGCGTTGCGCTCTACGCGGCTCCCGGCGGGTAGGGCCGGGACGTTCAGGCTGCCACGGTGGGCAGCGTGATGGGGACACCATCGCCCAGCGGAGCGATGGATTCCAGCGTCATGTATCTCCTTGAGACGGCCCACTCGTCGTTCTGCTCGAGAAGGATGGCGCCGACGAGCCGTGTGATGGCGTCTTCGTTGGGAAAGATGCCGACGACGTTGGTGCGGCGCTTGACCTCGGCATGGAGCCGTTCGATCGGGTTGGTCGAATGCAACTTCTGGCGGTGCTCCTTGGGGAAGCTCATGTAGGCGAGGACGTCGTGCTCGGCTTCGTCCATCAGGGCGGCGAGCTTGGGGACCTTGGGCCTGAGCTGGTCGGCGACCTGACGCCACTGGACCTTCGCGCTGTCGGCGTCCTCCTGGGCGAAGGCGGTGGCGACGAAGGCGGAGACGACGCGCCGGCCCTGCTTGCCGGCATGGGCCAGCAGGTTGCGGGCGAAGTGCACGCGGCATCTTTGCCAGGTGGCGCCGAGGATCCGGGTCGCGGCGGCCTTCAGGCCCTTGTGGTCGTCGGAGATCACCAGCTTCACGCCGCGCAGCCCGCGCCGGGCCAGCGAGCGCAGGAACTCAGTCCAGAAGGTCTCGGCCTCCGACGCGCCGATCGCCATGCCCAGGACCTCGCGGCGGCCTTGGTCGTTGACGGCCACAGCCACGGTCACCGCGACCGAGACGATGCGTCCGGTCTGGCGCACCTTCACATAAGTCGCATCCAGCCACAGATAGGGCCAGTCGCCCTCCAGCGGTCGATCAAGGAAGCCGTTGACCTTATCGTCGATCTCGCCGCACAGCCTGGAGACCTGGCTCTTGGAGACGCCCGACATCCCCATCGCCTGAACCAGATCGTCGACCGAGCGGGTCGACACGCCCTGGATGTAGGCCTCCTGGATCACCGCAGCCAGCGCCTTCTCGGCCATCCGCCGCGGCTCCAGGAAGCCGGGGAAGTAGCTCCCCTTCCTCAGCTTCGGGATCTTCAACTCGACCGTGCCGGCCCGGGTCTCCCAGGACCGGTCGCGGTAGCCGTTGCGGTGGGTGATACGATCCGCCGAGCGCTCGCCGTGAGCGGCGCCGGTCAGGCCCTCGACCTCCAGTGCCATCAGCCGCTCGGCCGTGAAGCCGATCATCTCGCGAAGCAGATCGGCATCGGAGCTCTTCTCCAAAAGCGCGCGTAGGGTCATCATGTCCTGGGTCATCGTGGTTCTCCTTCGGGTCAGGTTGGTTCGCACTAGCCCAACCCTAAACCGGAACCGCGATGGCCTCCGCTGTGGATAGCCGGCTTGCCTACGCCAGACTCTCGGCGGTCGCTACGGCAAGCCGCCTACCCACAGCTACCAGAGGCTCCAACAACTCCTACACCACGTCCTGGGACACGACCGTGCCGGACGGCCAAAGGCTCACATATCGCGACCTCGCGGACCGGGCGGACCGGCTGGCCAGCAGTCTGCTTCGGCTGGGCGTGCGCAAGGGAACCCATGTCGGCGTCATGCTCCCCGACCTGCCGGCTTTTCCCGTCACGATCTTCGCCCTGGCGCGATTGGGCGCGGTGCTGGTGCCAATCAACAGCCGGTACACGGCCCGCGAGGTGCTCTACGTGCTCGACGACGCCGACGTGCAGTTTCTCATCGTCGACGAATCACTCGCTTCGGTCATTCACGATATCGAGGAATTGCCGCCTCTCCTCGGGGCTGGGGCGGTGATCCTCCATGGCGCCTCCGCGGCCGGGCTGGAGACGGGCTCCTGGTTGTCATGGGACGATCTGTGCGAGACGGGCGACCCGTCCTTCGAGCCGCCCAGCGAGGTCGGGCCCTCCGATCTGGCCACGATCCTCTTCACCTCGGGGACGACCGGCCTTCCCAAGGGCTGCATGCTGAGTCATGACTACTGGCTCGTCCTGGGCCAGGTCCAGGCGGTCCAGGCGGAAGACTTCGCGCCGAGGAATTTCTTGGTCTGGCAGCCGCTTTTCTACATGGGCGGCCTGATGGAAATGATGCTGTCCATGTATAGCGACGGCACCGCCTATGTAAC
>CAXXKO010000019.1:0-13933 GCA_963666705.2 Alphaproteobacteria bacterium
TTTGGGCGCCGATCGACCGCAGCATCGTCAATGTCGAGGGCATAATCCCCGAGGCGATCCGCGATAACCAGATGGCCTACTACACCTATGGCGGTGGCATCGGCTGGTCGAACGAGCGCGCGCCCGAGCGCAGCCAGCATCCCGAGACCTGGCCCGAGTTCTGGGACCCGGAGACGTTCCCGGGCCGCCGCGGGCTGCGGACGCGCATCTCGGAAACCCTCGAGCTCGCGGTGATGGGCGACGGCGTCGCTCCCAGGGACGTCTATCCGATCGACGTGGAGCGCGGATTCGCCGCCCTCGACCGGTTGCGCGACCATCTGCAGTTCATCGCCCAGACGCCGAAGACGATCGAGCGCATCACCACCGACGAGGTCGACTTCACCTACACCTACAACGGCCGCGCGTTCGGCGCGAACAAGGCCGGCATTCCGATCGGCTACTCGTTCGATCAGAACTTCTTCGGCCTCGGCTGGGCCTCGGCCATCAGCAAGAGCCCGAACCCCGACGGTGCCCAGCGCCTGTTGGGGTCGTTCACCGACATACAGAAGATGGCCAATTTCGCGAACATGATCACCTATCCGGGGACCAATCCGGCCTCGCTCGAACTGGTGGATCCCGACATCCTGCCGTGGCTTCCCGACCCGACGCGCGAGGATGCCTGCATCGAGAACGTCGACTGGTGGGCGAACAAGATCGAGAGCCTGACGGAGCGCTACAAGGAGTGGCAGATCTCCTAAGGCGCCAAAGGCCGCTACGCTCAGGCGGCACGGGTTGTTCCGGGCCGGCGGCATGCCGCCGGCCCGGCCCCCCCTGTCTACCCGTTTCCTGTTGATTGGCGAATTTCGAGGCAACGATGCTTGAAGCGCGTCAGATGCGGACAACCATTTATTTCGGCCTGCCCGCCCTCATCTTCATGGCGCTCATCTTCCTGTACCCGATCTTCGGCGTGTTCTGGCAAAGCGTGCATACGATCGAAGGCGAGTTTACCTGGGAGGGATACGAAAAGGTTCAGAGCAGCCGGCTATTCAGCAAGGTGCTGTGGAACACCCTCGAGATCAGCTTCCTGGCGACCGTGCTGACGCTACTCCTGGCCTATCCGATCGCCTACTACCTGGCGAAACAGGAGCCGCGCACGCGCGCCTTCCTCATGATTCTGGTTCTGCTGCCGTTCTGGACCAGCATCCTGGTCAAGAGCTTCGCCTTTACCGTGGTCCTGGGCGAGAACGGCATGGTCAACTCCGTCATCACCCTTTTGCCCGGGATCGAGAAGGGCCCCAAGATGCTGTTCAACCGGTCCGGGGTGATGATCGGCCTCACGCATTTCTTTATTCCCTTCATGGTCTTCCCGATCATGACCAGCCTCCTGGCCCAGAACCCGGACCTGGCCAAGGCGGCACAGCTCATGGGCTCGGGTCCGATGCGCATCTTTTTTCGCATCACCTTCCCGCTGAGCATGCCCGGCGTCATGGCGGGCTGTCTGCTGACCTTCATCATCTCGCTTGGCTTCTTCATCACGCCGGCGCTCCTGGGCGGACGCAAGGACCTTATGATGGCCAACCTGGTCGACTTCTACACGCGCGAGACCCTCAATTGGACGCTCGCCTCCTCGATCTCGCTCGTCCTGCTGGTCTTGTCCATGTTCCTCATCTTCCTGCTCTCGCGCATACCGGGCGGCGGGAGCATTCTCGGGGAGGCGAACTGACATGGCGGCTGTCGAAAAACCCGTTGGCTCCGCGCGCTCGCCCGCGACGATTTTCCTGACGGTAACGGCCTGGATCGGCTTCCTGTACCTGTTGTTGCCGAGCTTCATCGTCCTGCCGATGTCGTTCGGGAACCAGTACGAGATGGTGTTCCCGCCCGATTCCTTCTCCACCTTCCTTTACGAGCAGTTCTTCTTCGAATCGAACTGGATGGACGCGACCTTCCTCAGCTTCCGGGTCGCCATCGGCTCGACCATCCTCGCCTTGCTGCTGGGCGTGCCGGCCGCCTATTCCATCGTACGCGGCAACTACCCCGGCAAGCGCTACGTCGCCATGTTGTTGCTGAGCCCGATCCTGGTGCCGATCATCGTCATCGCCCTCGGCCTCTACCTCTATTACGCGAGTATCGGGCTTTCGGGCTCCGAGTGGGCGCTGATCACGGGACACGCCGTTTACACCACCCCGTTCGTCATCGTCACCTCCATGGCCGGGCTGCGGCATGTCGACGAGAGCCTGGAGAGGGCGGCGACGATCATGGGCGCTGGCGTGATGCAGACCTTCTGGAAGGTGACCCTGCCGCTGCTCAAGCCAGCCATGTTCGCGGGCGGCCTGTTCGCTTTCCTGATGTCGTTCGACGAGGTCGTGATCGCCTATTTCATCTCGGACACGGGGCGTATGACCCTGCCGGTTAAGATGTTCAATGCCATCCAATGGGAGATCTCGCCGGTGCTCGCCGCCGTCTCGGCGCTCCTGACCCTGCTCTCGCTGGGGGTCTGCGTCCTCGGCGCCTCGCTCCAGAAGAAGTCGTAGGAGACGCGTTATGGCGATGGTCCGCCTCCAGGGGCTGAGCAAGAATTACGGCGATGTCATAGCGCTCGCCGAGGTCGACCTCAGCGTCGAGGAGGGCGAGTTCATGACCCTTCTCGGCCCCTCGGGCTCGGGCAAGACGACGATGCTCAACCTGATCGCCGGGATGATCGGGCCGACCGCCGGCCAAGTATACATAGCCGGCAAGGACATAACTCAGATCCCGCCGAACAAGCGCGGCCTCGGCATGGTCTTCCAGAACTACGCCTTGATGCCGCACATGACGATCTTCGAGAACATCGCCTTCCCCCTGCGGGTGCGCAAGGTCGCGTCGAGCGAGATCAAGACGAAGGTCACGGGTGTGCTGGAACTGGTCCAACTGCCCCACGTCGCGGACCGCAAGCCGCGTGAGCTTTCGGGCGGGCAGCAGCAGCGCATCGCCCTCGCCCGCGCCATCGTCTACAACCCCTCTATCATCCTCATGGACGAGCCGCTGGGGGCGCTCGACAAGAAGCTGCGCGAGCACATGCAGCTCGAGCTGAAACGCATCCATACCGAGCTCGGCATCACCATGCTCTACGTGACGCACGACCAGGAGGAAGCGCTCACCATGTCCGACCGGATCGTCCTCCTCAACGAGGGCCAGATCGAGCAGATGGATGAGCCGGACACGCTCTACTTCAACCCGAACAGCGTGTTCAGCGCGGACTTCCTCGGCGATTCGAACATGATGGACGCCACTGTCGAGGCGGGTGGCGACGACACCACGGTCAAGACCGCGCGCGGCCACAGCTTCCGCGCCAGGCGGTCCGAGATCGCCGAAGCGGGCCGAGACGTGAAGATCATGATCCGGCCCGAGAACCTGACGGTCGTGCGCGACGGTGATGGCGCGGCCTTCGACAACACCCTTTCGGGCAAGGTGATCGACTCCATCATCCTCGGCGGCGTGGTCAAGCACTATGTCGATGTAGGCGCGGGTGGCGCTGGGGGCGGTGCGGAGAGCGGCGCGGTGGTGGCGCAGGAGCTCAACCGGACGAGCCGCGTGTCGGTGCGCCCGGGCGCGGATATCACCCTCGGCTGGCACGCCGCGGATATGATCGTCCTGCCGCTCGAGGGGCGGCTCGGCGAAAGCTGATTCAACCCGGCGACCGCGGCCCGTCAGGAGAGGTTCCATGACCCGAAGCTTCGTCGGTTTCGACGACAGCTACCGGGTACCCGTTCCGGTCAATGTCAGCCGCGGGGTGCTTTGCGGCCCCCACTTCCACGTTTGCGGCCAGCTCCACATGGACGGCGAAGGCCGGGCCCAGGACGCGGGCGACCTCGCGGCGCAGACCGCCGGCGCCATGGGACGCCTCCACGACGTCTTCGGCCATGCCGGCGTGCCGCTTGCGGACATGGCCCAGCTCCACGTCTTCTACCGCAACGACGGCTCGATCGACGAGGCCGCCTATGGGGAAAGCGTGGCCGGCCACATCAGCGGTGACGCGCGGCCGATCGTCGTGCTGACCCCCATCGACAGCTTCCCCTCGGCCGGGATCGAGGTGGAGATCGATGCCATCGCGGCCGCGGCCACCGAGCGCGCGGATGGCGCCGGGCCGGGCGGCGCCGCCGCGCGGCGCCACGGCGAAATCGTCTATGCCCAGGCCATGCCGGCCGGCCCTGGCGCCGACCCGGCGGCCCAGGCCGCCTCGGCGCTCGCCAACCTGTTCGCGGCGATCGACGGGGCGGGCGCGGGGCCGGGCGATGTCTGCCGCTTCGCCGCCTATGTGCGCGCCGACCTGTCGCCGGCCGACCACGCGGCCTGCCTCGACCGCCTGGGCGCCGCCTTCGCGGCGCCGGGGCCGGTCTTCGAGACCACGCACCTCGACCGCCTCGGCCGGCCGGGCGAAGCGATCCGGATCGAGGCCGTGGCCCTACGCGGCCTCGCCTCGGGCGCGCGCGCCGTCCGCCGCCTCGGCCAGGACGAGCACTGGCGCTGGCCCGGCGGCGGCCCCTGGTCCCAGGCGATCCGCTCGGAGGAGCTGATATTCGTCGGCGCGCAGCTTCCCGTGGACGCGAGCGGCGCCCTGGTTCATGCCGGCGACCTGGGCGGCCAGACCCACGCGGCCATGCGCCATATGCGGGCCGCGCTTGCGGCCATGGATAGCGGCTTTGCGGAGGTCGCCAAGGTGAACGCCCGCTTCACCGGCGCCTGGGACGAGGAATCCTGGGGCCTCAACGTCGGCATTCGGTCGGACTACTACGGCAAGCCCGGCCCCGCCTCCACCGGGATCGTAACGCCGCGGCTGGAAGTCGCGGGCGCCATGATCCAGGCCGGCTGCATCGCCGTCGCCGGCTGAGCCTAAGCCTTCCAGACTTTGTCGAAGACGCGCAGAAAGTTCGCCCCCAGGACCTTCGCCACATCGCCGGCCGAGAATCCGCGCGCGAGCAGCGCCTCGGTCAGCATGGGCAGGTGGTCGACCCGGTTGAATTCCTCGAAATAGACGTCGGCGAGCGTATAGCGGCCGAACACCTCGGGATAGCGGATGCGGAAGAAGTGCTCGAACCGCACCGGCGATTCAGCCTCGAAGAAGTCAGAGCCGATGCCCACATGGTCGATGCCCACGAGGTCGGCCACATAGGCGATATGGTCGATCATGTCGTCGAGGGTGGGCCGCACGCCGAGCTTGGTTTCGCACAAGGGGCCATAGGCGGTGATGCCGATCACCCCGTCCCGCGCCGCGAGGGCCTGAAGCGCCTCGTCGCCGTAGTTGCGCGGCGTATTGCAAAGGGCGCGCGCGTTGCCGTGGGAGACGACGACGGGGACGCCTGAATAGTCGACCGCCTCGATGGTCGTGCGGTCGCCGGCATGGGCCAGATCGACGCAGATACCGAGGACGTTCATCTCGCGGATGGAGATCCGGCCGAGCTGGGTGAGGCCGGTGTCGGGTATCTCGAGGCAGCCGCAGCCGAGGGAGCAGCGCTCGTTGTAGGTGAGCTGGGCCATGCGCAGGCCGAGCTTGTGCAGGATGCGGATCAGGTTGGGGTCGTCCTCGATCTTGGGTGCCAGGCCCTGGACGCCGAAGATGACGCCCAGGCGACCCTCGGCCTTGGCCCGGCGGATGTCGTCACCCGTGAGCACGTGGAGAAGGCGGGGCTCGATCTCGAAATAGCAATAGTGCCCGTGCATGGTGCCGAGCAGCGCCCGGAAATCGTCCACCCCCATGCCGATGCCACCGATGCCCATGGTGACGTTCATGGCCGTGACACCACCGGCGAGCGCACGGTCGAGGAAAGGCCGCCCATCCACCGGGGGCTGGGGTATCTGGACCACGGGCAGCAGCACGGCGACCCCCTGGCCGTCGATCAGGATGGCCTCGTCGTGCACATGCTTCGCCTCGGTCATGGATTCGATCCTCTCCCCTGGGTTTGCCGCATTGCCCTCAGATGTCGTCGGTCTTGGCGGATACCTCGTAGACCTCGCGCACGAAGGGCTCCTCGAGGATGTCGGTATAGTCGAGCATGGCGATCGGGTAGTGCCCGCTCTCCTCGGTGGCGATGAGGTCCTCCTCCGTGTCCCAAAGGGTGATGCCGATCGATTTGCCGCCGCGCCGCTCGGTGAGGAGGATGGCGCCGTGAAAGCCCTTCTTTTCGCTGATCCCGGGCAGGGTGGCCGCGTGCGTGCGCGCGACCACGTCCTTCATGTGGCCCGGCTTGATTTTCATGATCGTCAGGCGTGCGAACATGGCGTTCCTCATCGTTGGTTTCGGGCACCGTCGCCGGCGAGGCATTCCAGCATGCCGCGGCGGCCGGTCCAGGCACCGCCTGGTCGCGGAAAGCCTATCCCACGGGAGCGGTATCGGCGATTCGAAAGCGATTCGGACGGCGAGACGGCCACCGCTTGATCTCACGCCGATGGGGACCTTAACGTGGCGCGGAGCCGCGAGTAGGAGGAGAACGGGGCATGGATCTGGGGATCGAGGGCGAGACGGCGCTGATACAGGCGAGCACACGCGGCATCGGCTACGGCTGCGCCGAGGCGCTGGTCGCGGCGGGCGCGCGGGTCGTCATCAATGGCCTCGACGAGGCGCGCGGGCGGGCGGCGGCGGAACGGCTCGGTGGCGGCACATGCTTCGTCGCCGCCGATGTCGCGGACCCGGACGGGCGCGCGCGCCTCCATGAAGCGGCGTGCGCGCATCTCGGCCACATCTCGATCCTGGTCACCAATGTCGGGCAAGGCGAATACGCCACGCTTCCCGACTTCGCCGCCGACCGGTGGTACGGCGCCTTCGAGAACACCATGCTCTCGGCCCTCGACCTGGTCGGGCGCTGCCTCCCCGCCATGACGGCGCGCGGCTTCGGCCGGGTGGTCAATATCGGCTCGGTCCTGGTCAAGCGGCCGAACGCGGGGGCCGCGCCCATGGCGGCCATGAAGTCGGGCCTCGCGGCGGCCCTGGCCTGCGCCGCGCGCGACGTGGCGGACACGGGCGTGACCGTCAACACCATCCATGTGGGCGCGTTCGCGACGGATACCTTGCGCGAATGGGCGCGGACGGTGACGCATCTTCACGAGCTGTCCAAGGAGGAGGCGTACGAGCGCTATCGCGCGGCGATCCCCATGGGGCGCTTCGGCACCATTCAGGAGGTTGGCGACCTGTGCGCCTTCCTGTGCTCGCGCCGCGCCAGCTACATCACCGGGCAGGGCATCGTGATCGACGGCGGTGACGTGGCCGCGCTTTACTGACGCCGCCGGGCGACGGGACGGGGCGGGCCCCCATGAGCCTGGTGGCCGAGTACGCTCGCCCGCCTCACGCCTCGCCCGCCTCACGCCGGATGGCCATGTGGCCGGCTTGAGGGGGCCAGGGGAGGTGGGCTTGGGCGGTCAGGTGGGCGTCGAGGACCCGCCCGATATGGGGCAGGAAGGGGGCCGGGCGGCGGGTGGCGAGGTCGATGTGGATCTCCAGATGCTCGCTGGTCGCCGCGAGGTAGCCCTCCTCCCCCTCCACGTGCATCTCGATGAAATAGTGGATGAGCTTGTCGCCGCGGTCGAGGAGCCGGCCGGTCATGCGCAGGCGCGCGCCCTCCATCACCTCGCGCAGGTAGGTGACGTGCCAGTGCAGGATGAAGACGGTGCGGTTGTCCTCGTTCAGGAAGCGCGAGCCCACCCGTAGCCGATCGAGGAGCTCCTTGGACGCGCGCGCGAACACCGTGGCATAGGCGAGCGCCGCCATATGCCCGTTGTCGTCGATCAGCGCCGGGTCGACCTCGTCCAGGCTGAGCGTGATCTGCCCCTCGATGCCGCCCGCCCCGCTCATACGACCTTGGCGCCCACTTCCGCGTATTCGTACCAGGGCTCGGCCGCGAAGTAGTCTTGGTAGGGCCGGATCGCCTCCTCGTGATCCGCGCTCTCCTCGTTGGCCTTGATGGCCTCCATGCTGTCCCAGAGGGTGATGGACAGGACCTTGCCGGCCGCCGCGTCTACGATCAGCATGTAGCCGCCAACAAAGCCCTTACCCTCGCCCTTGTAGTATTTCTCCGCCCTTTCCGCCCATTGGGCCTGGGCCTCGCCCGCCCTCTCGGGCTTGAGTGTCACGTGCATGATTCGTGCGTGCATGGCGTGTCCTTTCCTATCCAGCGAGGGGCGCCGGGGCGCCCTCTCCACTCATACCGATCGGTCTTAAGAAAGACCGATCGTATATTCCCTCAGGTGCCGGGCGTCCGCGTCCGCGGCCTTGGCTTACCTCGCATAAGCTCGGGCGCGCAGTCGCGCTTGCCAGACGGTGATGAGCGAGGCTCATCGCCGCCTGGTATCACTCGACGAATGCGCCGACCTCGGCGTATTCCGACCAGGGATCGGCCGCGAAGAATTCCTGGAAGGGCTTCATGGCCTCCTTGAGGTCGGGATTGTCCTCGTTCGCCTTGATCGACTCCATGCTGTCCCAGATGGTGACCGAGAGGATCTTGCCGGCGTCGCGGTCGATCAGCAGCATGTAGCCGGCGCGCAGCCCGCTGGCCTTGAAGGTGGCGGTCGTCTTGGGCCACAGGGCGCGCGCCTCGTCGATCCGCTCGGGTTTCATGGTGACGTGCATGATGCGTGCGTGCATGGCGTGTCCTTTCCAGTGAGGCGCTGTTGCTTGGATGATGGTGATGGCTGCTCAAAAGGGCAGTGAATCGCGCAGGGCATAATAGCGGACCACCGCCGGCATGAACCAGGGCTCGCCCGAATAGAGGCGCATGGTCGGGAAATCGCGGCCGTCGAAGGGAGTGGCGGACTCGGGCGCGCCGAGGATGCGGAGCGCCAGCTTGTGGCCCAGCCAGGTGCCCATGGGAATGCCCGTGCCACAGAATCCGAGGGCGTAATGCACGCCCTCATGGATGCCGATATGGGGCAGGTGATCGAAGGTGAAAGCGAAGGTGCCGTCCCAGCAATGGCTGATGCGCACCGCGGCGAGCTCTGGGAAGAGGTGGGAGAAGTGGCGGTGGAGGCGCGCGGCCGTCTCGCGCAGGCCACCGTCATCGCGGCAGGCGCGCCCACCGATGATCAGGCGGCTGCCGTCGGGCGAGGGCTGAATGTGGTTCAGCACCTTGTGGGTGTCGATGATGGGGCGGCCCGCGGGCAGGATGCGTTCGAGGAGATCCGCCGGCACCGGCTCGGTCGCGGCGGCGAAGGTCCGGATGGGCACGAGGCGGCGACGAAAATGACGGAACAGCGGGTGGTCATCGCCCGTCTCGGCGTTCGTCGCCAGGATCACTTCGCGCGCGGCCACGCGCCCACGCGCGGTCTCGAGTGTGAACCGGTCGCCGTCGCGCGCGACACCCAGGACCCGCGTGCGGGCATGGATTTCCGCTCCCTCGGCAGCGGCGCGCGCCATCAAGCCCCGGTGGTAGAGCGCGCCGTGGATGAAGGCCGCATCGTGGACGACTTGGCCGCCGAAATAGCCGTCGCTGCCGACCTCGCGGCGCTGCTCGGCGCGCGGCACCATCTCGGCCTGGAAACCGACGGCATCGCGCAGCACGTCGAGCTCGCGCGCGAGCGCCTCGTAAGCCCGGGCGCTGTGCGCAGCGTAGAAGCGGCCCGAGCGCGCGAAGCCGCAGGCGATCCCCTCGGCCTCGATGAGCTGGCCGACATAGGCCATGGCGGCGCGCGCCTCGCGATAGAAGGCAGCGGCCGTCTCCAGGCCGTATTTCCGGCGGAACTCCGGGAAGCCTGTCTTGAGCACGGGGTTCAGATTGCCGGCGTTGCGCGTGCTCGCCTTCGCCCCCGGCAGGCCCGCATCGAGGACGAGCGGCACCCGCCCGCCGCGCGCGAGGGTGAGCGCGGCCGAGAGCCCGGTATAGCCGGCGCCGATGACGGCGACGTCGGCGGTCGCGGGCAGGGGCCGCTCGGGCACCTCACTCGGCGGCGCGTCGAGCCACCAATAGGGATCGGTGGTAAAGTCGGGAGTCAGCATTGAATTCGTCTTAAGCCTGTTCGTCCGTCTCTCCTAGCAACCCGTGGACGGGGCGGCAAGCGCGAACGGCGAGGGTGATCGGAGGCGCGGCATGGAAATCGACGGTCTGGCGGTGGTGATAACGGGCGGGGCGTCGGGCCTGGGCGCGGCGACGGCGCGGCGGCTCGCGGCGGCCGGCGCGCGTGTGGCGGTGCTCGACCAGGATGGCGCGGGGGCGCGAGCGGTAGCGACGGAGACGGGCGGGCTCGGCCACCTGTGCGACGTGACCGAGCCCGAGTCCATGCAGGCGGCGCTCGACGCGGCACGGGTGGCGCACGGCACGGCGCGCGTCCTCGTCAACTGTGCGGGCGTGAACGAGCTCGGCTACACCCTCACGGGCACGGGGCCGCGCGCGCTCGAGTCGTTCAAGCGCCAGATCGATATCAATCTCGTCGGCACCTACAACGCGACGCGCCTCGCCGCCTGGGACATGCGCGGGTCCGAGCCGCTGGGGCCCGAGGGCGAGCGCGGCGTCGTCATCAATGTCGGCTCGGTCGCGGGCCTCGACGGCGCGACGGGCGCGGCCGGCTACGTGGCGTCGAAGGCTGGGGTGGCCGGCCTGACCCTCGCGCTCGCCCGCGAGTTCAGCCGCCACGCGATCCGCGTCGTGACCATCGCTCCGGGCTATTTCGAGACGGCGATGACCGGGTCCTTCCCCCCGGCCTGGGGCGACGGCTGGCTCGAGGCCACGCCCTTTCCCAAGCGCGCCGGCCAGGCGCGGGAATTCGCGGCCTTGGCCGAGCACATCATCAACCAGCCGATGCTGAACGGTGAGGTCATCCGCCTCGACGGCGCCATCCGCATGCCCTGGTTCTAAAGCGTTTCCACCTCGACTGGAATCGCTCCAGGCCGCAAGGCGGCCCGCCGGCCGTCCCGCGCGCCCGCGTGTCCGATCGAAGCGGAGCCGCTTCAGCGGACGAACAGTTGCCTGGGCGTGCGCGACAGGGATTCGCCGGCGCTCTCCCCGACCCGGATCACCTCGCTCAGCACGTAGGCATCGGTCTTCTCCCAGATGCCGATGATGAGGTGCATGGTGTAGCCCGCCTCGAGCACGGTCGTGCTGTCGTCCTGGAGGCTGAAGCAGAGGTCGGCCCAGTCGACGCCGATCGAATAGCCGATGCGCGATTCCTTGCGAATGCCGCGGGGTGCGAACTCGGCCTGGAAGGCGCGGTGGATGTCGCCGCAGGGCGCACCCGGACGGACGGCCGCCAGGGCCGCCTCGAACCCGGCGACGACGCCCTCGTGCAGCTCGAGGACCCGGGGCGGCGGATCGCCCAGGAACGCGGTGCGCGAGAGGGCGCAACAGTAACGGTGGACGAAGGCGCCGACCTCGAAATCGGTCTGGTCGCCGGGGCGGAAGGGCGCGTCGGTCCATTTGAGGTGCGGCGCCTGGGCGACGCCGGGGCCGGTCGGCATGGTGATGGATTTCGCACCGGCACCACCGCCCCATTCCGGCGTGCCGGCGATGAGGTCGTGGGTGATGCGGGCCGCGACATCGCATTGGCGCACGCCTTCCGCGATCTCGGCGATACCTCCCTGGAGGGCGCGATCGACGATCGCCGCCGCCTGGCGCATATAGGCGGTCTCGGCCGGGGACTTGCGGATCTTGGATGTCTCGACCACCCCCGTGCCGTCGATCAGCGGGCGGTCCCCCAGCGCCTTGACCAGGCTCTGATGGTCGCGGTGCGACACGACCGAGGCCCCGAGCTCGAGCCCGATTCGGCCGCTCCCGGCGATCTCGACGATGCGGGCGCCGATCGCATCCCAGGGCGAGCGCGCGGGCGTGCCGATAAGGCTTTCCGGGTAGGACTCGACGCGGGAATGGTCGAGATAGACCGTGGGATAGGCGCAATAGATGTCCATCTCCCGGAGGATGAGCGTGACGTCCTGGTCGCCCGCCCGCAGGACGGCGACCTGGGGCACATAGTCCGAGAACCCCTCATATCCGGAGAGGTAGCAGATGTTCCCCTCCGCGAAGACGACCAGGGTGTCGATCCCGGCGCGCCCCATCGCCTCGGTCACCCGGCGCACGCGGCCGCGGTACTCGCTCACCTCGAATGCAGCCATGCGTCATGCCCCCTTGTTGGTTCGAACCATACGGCTTGGTCGCGCCACAGCCCCCGAATCGACGACCTCCTCGCACGCGGGATCGAGGGCCGATATGACTCCGTCCCCTTCCACCCGGCCTCACGGCGTTCCATGCCGTGTCTCCCTTGAGCGGGAGGTTAGCGAAGCGCGACGGCACAATCCACGATTTCTCGGAATGCCCCACGTCCCGTGTCGGTCCCACCCGGCGACAGTCCGTTGTTGGCTCTAGGAGCCTGTCCGAGATTTGATGTTGTTGGCAAGCATTGGGGTGATGGCGAGTGGTCTTGTCGTGATTTTGGTGGTTTGGCTCATGGGTGGTTGCCTTCAGGGGCTTGGCGCGGCGAGAGGCATGATTGGTCTCGGCGTCTCATGGCGCTTGGGCGACGGCGAGCTTGGCCAGGTTGTGGGCGGTGCAGATCATCGCCCATTCGCATGTGACCTTCTCACGGCCGCGCAGCAGGAACTGACGGAAGCCCCGGGCCTGCTTGATCTGGCCGAACACCGGCTCGACGGTCTGCTTGCGCAGGCGGTAGCGGCTGCGGCGCCCGGCGCGCCTGAGGGTGGCCGCCATGGCCGCGACCCGGCCGCCGGGCGGCGCGGCGCGCGGGCCCACGGCGGCGGCTTGGCCGTGCTTTTGCCGCTCGGTCGCGATGTAGGGCTTGATGCCCCGCCTATCGGCGGCCTCCAGGTTCGCCTTCGAGCAGTAGCCGGCGTCCGCCGATATCTCCCTGGGACGCCGCCCGAGGTTGGCTTCGATGGCGTCGATCAGGGGTTCGAGCTGGCCCTGGTCGCTGGTCGAATCGGTCAGGGCGTGGGCGACGATGATCTGGCGTTTGGCATCGACCGCGGCCTGGGCATTATAGCCCTGGATGAAGCCGTCCTTGGTCTTGAGGATGCGGCTCTCGGGGTCGGTGAAGTTGCGCTGCGCCTTGTCCGCCGGCACATCCGCCGGCGGCTTGGGCTTGGGTCCCGGGCGCTTCGGCGCCCGCGTCTGGGCGGCGCGCGCGGCCGCGTCCCGCGCCTCGGCCTCCAGGGCGGCCTTGGCCTCGCGAATCTTGGCCAGACGCTTGGCCTTGTCGGCGACCCAGGCCGGCATCTCGTCGCCCCGCGCCGCGACCCCCAACGCCTCGTCCTCCGCCGCATCGGCCGCCGCCGCCCGATCGAGCCAGCTCTCGACCACCGCCTCGAGCCCGGCCTCCGCCCTGACCATGCGGGCGTAAGACATCGCCTTGTGCTTGGAGGCGTTGGCCTTGATCTTGGTGCCGTCCAGCGCCACATGGCCGAGCTTGACCAGCCCCGCCCGGCGGCACAGGGCCAGCACCTGCGCGAACAGCCCCGACAGCGCCGCGAGATGGCGCTTGCGGAAATCCGAGATGGTGCGGAAGTCGGGCCGCTGCATCCCCGTCACCGCCATGAAGTCGACGCGCTCCTCACACCCCCTGGCGATGCGGCGCGACGAATAGACGCCGACGCTGTAGGCGTACAGCAACAGCGCCACCATCATCACCGGGTGGTAGGGCGGCTGGCCGCGCGCCTCGCCATAGGCCGCAAAGATCGCCGACAGGTCCAGGCTCTCGCGCACCGCATCCCGCACCAGGTGCGCCGCGTGTCCCGCCGGCACGAAGTCATGGACCGAAGCCGGCAACAGCCAGACCTGATCCACGTCCCAAGCTCGAAAGGTTTTGCTCATGCCGTTTAACGAATCACACTCCGATACCCACGTCGAGCCAAATCCGAATTCTCGGACAGGCTCCTAGTACCCACTTTCATAATTCCGTGTGCCATACGATCGCTTTTCCCGTCTCCTCGGTAGGAGGGGGCGCGCCGGCGATGCCGGGGCATCGTCCAGCGTCGCCGACGCCCCGAGGG
>CAXXKO010000020.1:0-51539 GCA_963666705.2 Alphaproteobacteria bacterium
CTGATCTTTTTGGCCGGGTTGAAGGCGCCGGTCGGGTCCTGGAAGACGACGGCCATGCGGTTGCCGCGCAGCTCGCGGAACCCGTCCTCCGAGAGGTCGAGCACGTCGATGCCCACGAAGTCGAACATCTCCCATTGGGTGACCGCGTTCTCGGGCAGGAGGTGCAGGATCGACATGCCGGTGACGGTCTTGCCCGAGCCGGATTCGCCGATGAGGCCGAGCATCTCGCCCTTGCGCACCTCGATGTCCACATCCTCGATCACGGGCATCACGCCGCCCGCCATGTCGAAGCCGGTATGGAGGCCGCGGACCCGGATGGCGACGTCGCTCACACCGCCGTCCGCCGTCGCAAGCGCGGGTCGAGCAGGTCGCGCAACCCGTCGCCCATGAGGTTGAGCCCGAGGATGATGACCGTGAGGGTGAGGCCCGAGTAGGTCACCACCCAGGGCGCGCGGGTGAAGTAGTCCTTGCCCTCGGCCATCATGGTGCCGAGGGAGACGTCGGGCGGCTGCACGCCGAGGCCGAGGAAGCTGAGGCCGGCCTCGATGACGATGCCGAACGCGAAGCCCACCGTGAGCTGCACGAACATGGGCCCGGCGATGTTGGGCAGGATCTCGCGCACGAGAATGCGCAAGGTCGATTGGCCCATCAGCCTCGCCGCCTGAATGTAGGGCTCCTCCTTGATCAGCATGGTCGTGTTGCGGGCCAGGCGGGCGAAGTTGGGGATGTAGATGATGGCGATGGTGGTGATCACCGCGTGGATGCCGGAGCCCAGGACCAGCAGCAGGAAGATGCCGAGCGCCAGGATCGGGAAGGCGAAGACGAGGTCGACGAAGCGCATGGAGAGGGCGTCGACCGAGCGGCCGATATAGGCGCTGACCATGCCGATGAGGGTGCCCGCCGTGCCGCCGATGGCGACGCCGACGAAGCTCACCATGAGCGAGGTGCGCGCCCCGTAGAGCGCCCGGGTGATGACGTCGCGGCCGAAGGAATCGGTGCCGAACGGATGCTCCCACGACGGTGCCTCGAGGATGAACATGAAGGTCAGATCGTACTCGAGCGGGTCGTAGGGCGAGATCCAGGGGCCCAAGGCGATGGCGAGGACCACGAACGCGGTGATGACGCAGCCTATCGTGGCGACCCGGTTCTGGCGCATCTCGGCCAGCATGGTCATGGCTTTGCCCAGCGCGGCCATGGCCTCAGTGGGTCCTTCTCGGGTCGAGGAGGGCGCAGATGAGGTCCACGGCCAGGTTCACGGTCAGCACCACGACGAGGAAGGTGAGCATGCAGGCGAGGACGACCGGATAGTCCCGGGCGAACACGCCGTCCACCATCATCGAGCCCAGGCCCGAGACGCCGAAGATGCGCTCGATGATCACCGTGCCGCCGATCAGATAGCGGATCTGCAGCCCCACCACCGTGACGTAGGGGATGACCGCGTTGCGGAAGATATAGTGCCTGAAGACGAAGGTGTCCGTGAAGCCGAAGGAGCGCCCGGCGGTGACGTAATCCCGCCGCTTGGTCTCCAGGAGGGCGGAGCGCAGGATGCGCGCGAACACGCCGGCCAGGGGGGCGCCGATGGCGAAGGCGGGCAGGAGCCCCGTATAGAAGGCGCCCGAGAGCGAATCCAACGGATTGACGAAGCCGAATGCCGGGAACACGGGCAGGGCCAGGGCGAAGGCGAAGACGAGCATGAAGCTGAGCCAGAAATCGGGCATCGAGATGCCGATGACGGCGAGGGAGGTGGCGGCCGTGTCCGCCATCTTGCCCTGGCGCAGCGCCGCGACGGTGCCGGCGGCGAGCGAGACCACGATCGCCATGACGAGGCCGTAGAGGCCGATGAAGATGGTGTTCGGCAGCCGCTGGCCGAGGAGCGTGACGATGGGGAAGCCGTTGGCGATGGAGATGGACTCCCCCAAATCGCCGTGAAAGGTGCCCTCCAGCCAGCGCCAGAACTGGACCAGGACCGGATCGTCGAGCCCATGCTCCTTGTGGAAGAAGGCGACGGCCTCGTCGGTCGCCATCTCGCCCAGGGCCGCGAGCGCCGGGTCGCCGGGCGCGAGTTGCAGGAGCAGGAAGATGGCGAAGGCGCCGACGAAGACCGTGACGACGGAGACCGCCAGCCGGACCAGTAGGTAGCGGATGAATCCGGTCAAGGCGCGTTGCCTCCCGTGCGCGGCGCCCCTCTCACCCCGTCCCCTCCTCCCGTGGGGGGATGGGGGGTGGGTGAGAGGGGATGCCGCGTCTCACAGTATCAGCGAGGACGCGGCCTCAGCCCTTCTGGACGGCCGCGAAGCCGCTGCCGTAGGCCTGGTCGGGCCGGGCCACGAAGCCCGTGATGTCGTCGCGCCACAGGTTGTGGGCGTTCGAGTGCATGACGAAGACGCAGGGGCAGTCCTCGACGATCAGGTCCTCGGCCGCCTTGTAGAGGTCGCCGCGGGCCGTCTTGTCGAACTCGCCCATCGCCTCCACGAGGAGCCTGTCCACCTCGGCGTTCTGGTACTTCTGGAAGTTGCGCCAGCCCGTGGAGTGGAAGCACTCGAAGAGGTACTCGTGCGGGTCCACCAGGGCGATCCAGCCCGTGGGCTCGGCATCGATGTCCTGCTGCTTGTAGCGCTGGAAGGCGGTGTTGGCTTCCGTCACCTCGATGGTGAACTTGGTGCCGAGGATCTGGTTGCTCTGGGCCACCATGATCTCCGTCCAACGCTTCCACCAGCCCGCACCCCAGGTGAGGAACACGGCCTCGGTGCCGGCCCCGTACTGGGACTTGGCGAGCTCGGCCCGCGCCCGGTCCGGGTTGAAGGTGGTGGCCTCGCGCTGCTTGGAGCGACGGGCCCAGGCCAGGGCCGGGGGCACCGCGCCGTTGCCGATCGCACCCTCGCCGAACTGCACCGCGCGGACGATGGCCTCGCGGTCGGTCGCCATCGAGATGGCGCGGCGCAGGTGGGGATCGTTGAAGGGCGGGCGCGAGAGGTTGAAGCTGCAGTAGCGGTAGTTCATGCCCGGCTGGCGCGCGACGACGATGCCGGGGGTCTCCATGAGCTTCGCCACGTCGCCGAAGGGTGCCCCGCTGGTGAGGTCGATGTCGCCCGCGAGCAGCGCCGTCATGCCGCTCGTCTCCTCCGGGATCAGGAGCAGCTCGACCGCGCCCACATAGGGCATCGGCGACTCGAAATAGTCGTCGAAGCCCTCGAAGCTGATCTTCTGGTTCGGGATCCACTCCTTGAGCATGAAAGCGCCCGTGCCGATCGGCTTGAGCCTGAACCCGTCGTCGCCCATGGCCTTGTGAGCCTTGCTCGAGATGATCTGGGCGCTCGTTCGCGTGTTGGTGAGGAAGGTGAGCAGCGGCACGTAGGGGCTGGCGGTCTTGAACTGGACAGTGTGGGAATCGAGCGCCGTTATGCTCTCGACCGGCTTGAACTTGCCGCTCTGGGGCGAGCCGGTGGCGGGATCCTGGACCCGTTCGATGGTGTAGACCACGTCCTCGGCGGTCAACTCGTTGCCGTCGTGGAACTTGACGCCCTGGCGCAGGTTGAAGATCCAGGTGTTGGGGTCCGGGTTGGACCAGGACTCGGCCAAATCGGGGACGATGTTCATGTCGCCGTCGAACTTCACCAGGGCATTGAACATGGCCTGGATGACCCAGAAGTCGGAGTTGAGCGCCGCCTTGCCCGGGTCGAGCGTGTTGACCACGCTGAAGCCGATCATGCCGGCGTTGAGCGTCTTGCCCTTGTGGCCCGCATACGCCATCTGGGCGAAAGAGGGGAAGCCCGCGGCCGCGACGCTGGCTGCCGCCGTTCCCTTGAGGAACTCGCGGCGTCCGAGGCCGCCTTTCGGATAACCCTCAGTCATTGTCCTCTCCTCCTTCATGTTTATGAGGCTGCTACTCGGCGACCGCGGGCCCTTCCTGGGCACCGGCCCGTGAAACGCGCCAACCATTGCGAGCTCGCCCACCCGGAGGGGTCTCGTGGGAAATCCGGCCAAAGAACCAGTCAGGGTCGTTCGACGGAACAAGGGCGTTGCGACACCCCCCGTTCCCCTCACCAAAAGCTTAACCGGAACGAGAAAAGGCGGTCAAGTGAGAACGGCGGTGACAAATTAGTCCACGGAAGCGGCGGGATTTCCCAGCCGCGGGCGGAGTAAAACTCTGCCACCTGTAGCCTTCGATCTTTTTTGAGATGGAAGGCGGGAGGATGTACACCGTGGACCTATATCTGCGCGTTCGGCTGGCCTGCCATGTTGATGGTCTGAGCCAGCGAGAGGCGGCAAGTCGGTTTGGCATTGCGCGCGAGACGGTGAGGAAGATGCTGCGGCATTCGGAACCGCCGGGATATCGGCGACGCCAGCCACCGAAACGCCCGAAACTGGCCCCCTTCACGGATATCATCGACCGTATTCTGGAGGAGGACCGAACGGTTCACCGTAAGCAGCACCACACGGCGAAGCGTATATTCGAGCGCCTTCGCGACGAACATGGCTTCACGGGCAAAGAGACCATCGTGAAGGATTACGTTCGGGAACGGCGCCTTCGTCGGCGTGAGATGTTTGTGCCGTTGTCACATCCTCCGGGCCATGCTCGAGCGGACTTTGGCGAGGCGGATGCGATCATCGCCGGCGTCAAGTATCGGGCGCATTTTTTCGTCATGACACTTCCCCACAGCGATGCCTGCTTCGTTGCGGCCTACCCGGCGGCGACGACGGAGGCCTGGCTGGACGGGCACAACAGAGCCTTTGTTTTTTTCGGCGGCGTTCCCCAATCGATTCTTTACGACAACGACAAGTGTCTGGTGTCGCGCATCTTGTCAGATGGCACGCGGCAACGAACGCGGGCGTTCAGCGGGCTGCAGTCCCATTACCTCTTCGAGGACCGCTACGGCCGTCCCGGCAAGGGTAACGACAAAGGCAATGTGGAGGGGGTGGTCGGCTATGCCCGGCGGAACTTCATGACGCCGCTTCCCCGGTTCGCGAGCTGGGACGCCTTCAATGGCCACCTGGAAGAGCAATGCCGCAACCGGCAAGGCAACGTCCTGCGCGGCCACCGCGAGAGCATCGGCGAACGGTTTGTGCGTGACCGCGAAGCGTTGAAGAGGCCACTGCCGGCACCGTTCGACGCGTGCGACAAGCAGGGCACGCGGGTCAACTCGCTGTCCCTGGTGCGCTACCGGACGAATGACTATTCCGTGCCCGTCGCCTACGGCCATCAGGAAGTCTGGATCCGTGGCTATGTCCACGAGGTGGTTATCGGTTGCGGCGCCGGGATCATTGCCCGACACCCCCGTTCCTACGACCGGGAAGACATGGTCTTCGATCCGATCCACTACCTGCCTTTGCTGGAGCACAAGATCGGTGCCCTGGATCAGGCCGCGCCGCTAGCCGGATGGGAACTGCCTGATGCCTTCCCAACCCTGCGCCGTCTCCTGGAGGCGCGCATGGGCAAGGCCGGCAAGCGGGAATACGTCCAGGTCCTTCGGCTTGTGGAGACCTTCGATCTCGAGGTGCTTCACGGCGCGGTGAAGGACGCCCTGCGCCTGGGTGCGATCGGCTACGACGCCGTCAAACACCTTGTGCTGTGCCGTATCGAGCGACGCCCGCCCAAACTCGACCTGGATATCTATCCCTACCTGCCTCGGGCCAACGTGGCGACCACGGCCGCCGCCAGTTATATGAGCTTGTTGGGTGGAGGCGCGTCATGACCGATACGCCGCAAGTGTTGCTGGCCCATCACCTCAAGACCCTGAAACTGCCGACGTTCCTGCGCGAATACGACAAGCTGGCCCGCCAATGCGCCACCGAGGGCGCCGACCATGTGCGGTATCTTGTCCGTCTGACCGAGTTGGAACTGATCGACCGTGAGCGCCGCATGGTCGAGCGGCGGATCAGACAGGCCAGGTTCCCCGCCGTCAAAAGCCTCGACAGCTTCGACTTCAAGGCCATCGCATCGCTCGACAAGATGCTGGTTCTGGAGTTGGCGCGATGCGAATACGTCGAGCGTCGTGAGAATATCATCGCGCTCGGCAACAGCGGAACCGGCAAGACCCATATCGCCCTCGGTCTCGGTCTGGCGGCCTGCCAAAAGGGGCTCTCCGTCGGCTTCCTCACGGCCGCTGCCCTGGTTCATGAACTGATGGAGGCCGGGGATGAAAAACGCCTGTTGCGCCTGCAGAAGCAACTGGCAAAGTATCACCTTCTGATCATCGACGAACTCGGCTTCGTGCCGCTCTCGAAGACCGGCGCCGAGCTGCTGTTCGAAGTCTTCAGCCAGCGCTACGAGCGGGGCTCGATCCTGGTGACCTCCAACTTGCCGTTCGATGAGTGGACGGAGATATTCGGCTCGGAACGCCTGACCGGGGCTTTGCTGGACCGCCTCACCCACCATGTCCATATCCTGGAAATGAACGGCGAGAGCTATCGTCTCAACCAAAGCCAAAAACGGCGGAAATCCCCAAAAATACCTGCTTGACCGCCGGTGCAATGGTTGACCCGGTGGGTCCACAGGAACCTCCCACGCTGCTTCGCTCCGCGTAACGCAAGCGCTACACGAAGCAGCGCGGGTCCCTCCTATGGACTACCGGGACAACCCCCCAACACCGCGTACCGCATAACGTCAAGTGGACTAGTTTTGCTCCGCCCGGGTGGACTAATTTTGCTCCGCCGTTGACAATGGCCGTCTTGGACGGGGTCGAGCTGCTGCTCGCGCGAACCGGCGTCCCGATCGGGGACGTCGAATCGGTCTCGCACGGCACGACCCTGGTCACGAACGCCGTGATCGAGCGCAAGGGCGCACGCATCGGCATGCTGGTGACCGAGGGCTTCTGCGACATACTCGATATGGGTCTCGAGCAGCGGTACGACCTGTTCGACCTGCGGCTTCGATTTCCGGAGCCGTTGGCGCCGCGTCACCTGCGCCGCGAGATCACGGGACGCATCTTCTATGACGGGCGGGAAGAGCAGCCGCTCGATTGCACCGGCGTGCGCGCCGCGGCCAGGGAGCTGGTGGACGAGCACGGCGTCGAGGCGCTCGCCGTCTGCTTCCTCCACAGCTATGCCAACCAAGGCCACGAGGAATGCGCGCGCGCTGATCGAGGCCGAGTTCCCCCAGCTTTACATATCCACCTCCGCCGACGTTTTCCCCAAAATGCGCGAGTTCGAACGGTGGACGACGACGACGGTCAATGCCTACACACAGCCGATGTTCGACCGCTATCTGGGGCGCCTGGAGGAGGGTCTGAGCGCGCTCGGGTTCACGGGCCGGCTCTACATCATGACGTCGAGCGGGGGATCGGTGGTGCCCGAAGCGGCGCGCCGTTTCCCGGTACGTGCGCTCGAATCGGGCCCGGCGGCCGGCGTCCTCATGTCGGCGCATCACGGCCACGGTCTCGCGCTGCCGCACATGCTGTCCTTCGACATGGGCGGGACGACCGCGAAGGGCGCGCTGATCAGGGATTTCACACCGCTCAAGAAATACGAGATGGAAGTCGCGCGCGTGCACGAGTTCAAGCGCGGCAGTGGCCTGCCCGTGAAGATCCCCGCCATCGACATGATCGAGATCGGTGCCGGCGGCGGGTCGATCGCGGAGGTCGACGAAAGGGGGTTGATTCGGGTGGGTCCGCGCAGCGCGGGTGCCGACCCCGGACCCGCCTGCTATGGCCACGGCGGCGCGCTGGCGACGCTGACGGACGCGAACCTCGTTCTCGGCTATCTGGACCCCGACTTCTTTCTCGGCGGCGAGATGCGCCTCGACCGAGCCGCCGCGGAAGCCGCGATCGTCCGGTCCGTCGCTGCACCCCTCGACCTCGACCTCGCGCGCGCGGCCTGGGGCATCCACGAAATCATCAACGAGGACGTGGCCCGCGCCTTCCGCATCCATGCGAGCGAGCGGGGCTTCGACTACCGCGACTGCACGATGGATGCGTTCGGCGGCTCGGGTCCCGTGCATGCGCTTGCGATCGCCCGCAAGCTCAAGATACCGCGCGCGATCTTCCCGATCGGGGCCGGCGTGATGTCGGCGCTGGGGCTTTTGGTCAGCCCGCTCTCGTTCGAGCTGGCCCGCACGCAACGGATGTTCGTCGAGGATCTCGATGCCGAGCGGCTCGCCCTCGTATTCGCGCCCATCGTCGAGGAGGCCTCCGGTTTCCTGCGCCACGCCGGCATCGCGGACGGCGATATCCGCATCACGCGCAAGCTCGACATGCGCTACCATGGTCAGGGCTACGAGATCGAAGTGCCGCTGCCGAGCGCGGGCGATGCGGACGCGACGTTCGGCGCACTGGCCGAGTTGTTCGAGACCGCGTATGCCAAGGTCTTCACGGCCAGCCACCTGGACGAGGCCCTAGAGATCGTGACCTGGAAAGTCGAAGCGACGGGACCCGACGTGACGCTAGAGGCCGGATACAGCGTGAGTGGCGCGGGCGCGGGCAATGCCGCCCCGCGTGCACACAAGGGCACGCGCGCCGCCTATTTTCCCGACCTTGGATATATCGATTGTCCGATCTACGATCGCTATGCCTTCTCACCGGGTGCCGAGATCACCGGCCCGGCGCTGGTCGAGGAAAGGGAAAGCACTTCCGTCATCGGCATCGGCGACACCGCGATCGTTGATGCCCATTACAATCTGATCGTCGAGCTTTCGAGCTGAGCCGGGCGGCGCGCAATGGCGAGAAGCGAAATGGAGATCGACGCCGTCAGTCTGGGCATCATGTGGGACCGGCTGGTCGCCTTGACGGATGAAATCGTGACCTCGCTGGTGCGGTCGTCATTTTCCATGATCGTGCGCGAGGGCTACGATCTGAGCGTCGTGGTGCTCGATCCCGAGGCCAACGTCATGGCGCAGGGTACTTACAGCATACCGGCCTTCACCGGCACCGCAGCGCCGACGCTTAAACATATGTTGAATCACTGCTGTCCGGTTAACTGAGCGGTGCTGGCTTTGAGAGCCAGGATTTCTGCGGGGTTTGAAGCGAAAATGCATGGTGTCGATTTGAATTGGATGGAGCACTTTTCGGAGTTTCTCCGAGGAGATGCTCATGAACACCGGCAAGACCCTGTTCGCTCAGCTCATGGACTTCCTGCCATGGACTACTTTCACGCGGATCGTCGACCGGTATGGCGGCGATCACCGGGTCCGGACGCTTTCCTGCGCCGAGCAATACCGGTCCATGGCCTTCGCCCAGCTGACCTACCGGGAAAGCCTGCGCGACATCGAGACCTGCCTCTCGGTCCACGCATCGAAACTCTATCACATGGGCTTCCGCCAGCCGGTCCGGCGCTCGACGCTGGCCGATGCCAACGAAAGGCGCGACTGGCGTATCCATGCGGCGTTGGCCCAGCGGCTCATCACCCAGGCGAGGACGCTGTACGTCGACGAAGAACTGGGGTTGGACCTGACCAATACCGTCTACGCCCTGGACTCGACGACCATCGCTCTGTGCCTGTCGGTCTTTCCGTGGGCGCACTTCCGCACCACCAAGGCGGCGGTGAAGATGCACACGCTGCTCGACCTGCGGGGCAACATTCCGAGTTTTATCCACATCTCGGATGGCAAGCTGCACGACGTTCATGCCCTCGATATGCTCTTGCCGGAAGCCGGAGCCATCTACGTCGTGGATCGTGGCTACGTCGACTTTGCCCGCCTTTATGTGTTGCACCAAGCCGGGGCCTTCTTCGTCACGCGTGCCAAGTCGAACATCGATGCTCATCGCGTCTATTCGGCGCCGACGGATCGCTCGACCGGCATCATTTGCGACCAGACCATCTCCCTGGACGGCTTCTACACCCGTCAGGATTACCCCGAACTTCTGCGGCGCATCCGCTTCAAGGACCCCGAGTCCGGCAAGACGCTGGTCTTCATCACCAACAACTTCTCGCTTCCGGCCGCCACCATCTGCGCGCTCTACAAAAGCCGCTGGCAGGTGGAACTCTTCTTCAAGTGGATCAAGCAGCATCTTCGGATCAAGCAGTTCTACGGCACGTCGGAGAACGCGGTGAAGACGCAGATCTGGATTGCCGTCTCGGTCTACGTCCTCGTCGCCATCGTCAAGAAGCGCCTCGACCTGGACGCCTCGCTCTACACTTTGTTACAGATCCTCTCGGTGACCCTCTTCGAGAAAATGCCCATACATCAAGCACTTGCGGGAGACGAAAACAGATGCAACGCTTCGCAAATAACCAACCAATTGAATTTATTCGATTTTTAACCGGACACTAGTGATGTTGAATCACTGCTGTCCGGTTAACTGAGCGGTGCTGGCTTTGAGAGCCAGGATTTCTGCGGGGTTTGAAGCGAAAATGCATGGTGTCGATTTGAATTGGATGGAGCACTTTTCGGAGTTTCTCCGAGGAGATGCTCATGAACACCGGCAAGACCCTGTTCGCTCAGCTCATGGACTTCCTGCCATGGACTACTTTCACGCGGATCGTCGACCGGTATGGCGGCGATCACCGGGTCCGGACGCTTTCCTGCGCCGAGCAATACCGGTCCATGGCCTTCGCCCAGCTGACCTACCGGGAAAGCCTGCGCGACATCGAGACCTGCCTCTCGGTCCACGCATCGAAACTCTATCACATGGGCTTCCGCCAGCCGGTCCGGCGCTCGACGCTGGCCGATGCCAACGAAAGGCGCGACTGGCGTATCCATGCGGCGTTGGCCCAGCGGCTCATCACCCAGGCGAGGACGCTGTACGTCGACGAAGAACTGGGGTTGGACCTGACCAATACCGTCTACGCCCTGGACTCGACGACCATCGCTCTGTGCCTGTCGGTCTTTCCGTGGGCGCACTTCCGCACCACCAAGGCGGCGGTGAAGATGCACACGCTGCTCGACCTGCGGGGCAACATTCCGAGTTTTATCCACATCTCGGATGGCAAGCTGCACGACGTTCATGCCCTCGATATGCTCTTGCCGGAAGCCGGAGCCATCTACGTCGTGGATCGTGGCTACGTCGACTTTGCCCGCCTTTATGTGTTGCACCAAGCCGGGGCCTTCTTCGTCACGCGTGCCAAGTCGAACATCGATGCTCATCGCGTCTATTCGGCGCCGACGGATCGCTCGACCGGCATCATTTGCGACCAGACCATCTCCCTGGACGGCTTCTACACCCGTCAGGATTACTCCGAACTTCTGCGGCGCATCCGCTTCAAGGACCCCGAGTCCGGCAAGACGCTGGTCTTCATCACCAACAACTTCTCGCTTCCGGCCGCCACCATCTGCGCGCTCTACAAAAGCCGCTGGCAGGTGGAACTCTTCTTCAAGTGGATCAAGCAGCATCTTCGGATCAAGCAGTTCTACGGCACGTCGGAGAACGCGGTGAAGACGCAGATCTGGATTGCCGTCTCGGTCTACGTCCTCGTCGCCATCGTCAAGAAGCGCCTCGACCTGGACGCCTCGCTCTACACTTTGTTACAGATCCTCTCGGTGACCCTCTTCGAGAAAATGCCCATACATCAAGCACTTGCGGGAGACGAAAACAGATGCAACGCTTCGCAAATAACCAACCAATTGAATTTATTCGATTTTTAACCGGACACTAGTGATGTTGAATAGATTTCCGCCGGAAACGCTGCGCCCAGGCGACGTCATCGCGACCAACGATGCCTGGATCGGTACCGGCCACCTGTTCGACATCAACGTCATGCGACCGGTCTTCCGCAGCGACCGCATCGTCGGCTACTCGATGAGCATCACCCACCTGCCCGATATCGGCGGTGTCGGGCTCAGCGCTGTGGCGACCGACATCTTCCTTGAAGGGCTGCGCCTGCCGATCTGCAAGCTGGTCCGCGAGGGAGAGATCGATGACTTCATCCTCGACCTGTTCCGTATGAACTCTCGAGTGCCCGACCAGACCATCGGCGACATCATGGCCAACCTGACCGCCAACGAGGTCGGGGGCCGTCACCTCCTCGAGTTCATGGACGAGTACGGGCTCGACGATCTGATGCCGCTGAGCCGCGTCATCCGCAACCAGACCGAAAGCGCCATGCGGGAGAAAATTCGTGCCTGGCGTGACGGCATCTATGTCTACGAGGCGGATCTGGAGGGTGTCGATGAGCCGTTTACGATGGTTTGCACTGTCACCGTCGCCGGCGACGGTGTGGTGATCGACTTCGATGGTACCAGCGGCTCCGTCCCGCACGGCATCAACGTGCCGTTCTGCTTCACGCGCGCGATGGCCAACTACGCCATCAAGTGCCTGACCGTACCCGGCATTCCCAACAATGAGGGTGCCATCGCCCCCATCACTATCACCGCGCCGGAGGGGTGCATCGTCAATACGCTTCCCCCATCGCCCACCGGTGGCCGGCATTTAGTCGGCCATTTCGTCACGCCTGCCGTGTTCAATGCGCTTGCGGGAGCCGTCCCATCCATGGTTCAGGCCGACTGTGGCATGATGACCGACTTCATCGTTCGGGGCATTCATCGAAACCGGCGCCAATTTGCGACCATGTATTCAGCTGCGGGCGGCTTCGGCGCGTTACAGAACCACGACGGCAGGGCAACCGCGCCGGGTCCAAGCAATATGGCCGTCGTACCGGTGGAAGTCTGGGAGAACCTGACCTCGATGACCATCAAGCGAAAGAACCTGCTCATCGACTCAGGGGGACCAGGCGCCAGCCGCGGCGGCCTGGGACAGGAGACCATATTACGCAACGATACCGGCAATCCGATGACGATATTCACCATGTCCTACCGCACCGAGTACCCCGCCCGTGGCCTGCTAGGCGGGAAGGACGGCAGGTTGCGGCAGAACAAGATCAATGGTGAGACGGTCCACCCGAAGAGTCAGTTCACAATCCAGCCCGGTGACGAAGTCAGCTTAATCGAGGCAGGCGGCGGCGGTTTCGGCGAGCCGACCGCGCGGGCGCATGACCTGGTCCTGCGAGACGTCCGGAACCGCTTTGTCAGCCTGGAAAGTGCGAAGCGCGACTACGGTGTCGAGATCGAGGCGGAGGGGCATTAAGCTTGCTTCGCAGAGGGTTCAAGTCCCAATGTGAAAGGCGTTCGACTGAACTCAGAAAGCGCCTGGGTCTAGGTACCACAAGCCCGCTATTGGCGAAGGAACTCGCTAAACACGTTGGCGGAACCGTGTGGAGCGCATCTGAGATTGAAGGCCTCATCGAAGAGGACCTGAATCAGCTAACCAAGTACGATGGAGATAGCTGGTCAGCCTCCCTGCTACGCCCTCGCGAGGTGTTCAACAGGAAGTATCAGCGCTTCTGACGGCGATGCCAAGGACACGCGCGGGCAGGGAGTGGGGGAGATGGAGGAGGGCAGTGGCTTGAGGTAGCGCTAAAGCGTGATCTCCACTTTTCCGATATTCACCAACATCACCGGGATGGCCATATCGTCACTCAACGATCTTCACGTTGATGCCGCCGCTGTATTCGCGCTTGTCAGTGAGCATACCGAGGTGCATTCCGAGTTGTGTCCACGCTGACACGCGAGCACCGTGGCTCGCGCCTTCGCTTCGCGGGTGGCTTCCCGACGAAGCCCCCGGCGTCGCCGCATCGCCCCTCATCTCTCCCACAATGTCACCGCGCCGCTTTGTTGTGATCGGCCGCGCGCGGTCATATAGTGCCGGTCACCGTTGGGACGAGGGAGAATCGCCATGCCGCTCGATGCGAACGACACTCAAGCGAAACGCCGGTTCACCCAGGTCGGAACCCGCCCCTTGCGGCCCGACGGCGCCGACAAGGTGACGGGCCGCGCGCGCTTCGGTGCCGACACCACCGCGCCCGGCATGCTGGTGGGCAAGGTGCTGCGCAGCCCGCACCCCCACGCCCGCATCCGCGCCATCGATACCGCGAAGGCCGAGGCGCTGGACGGCGTCCACGCGGTCGTCACGCGCGACGATTTCGCCGCCCGCGACGACGCCCACGCCGATACCCTTTACAACGTCATGGCCCGCGAGAAGGCGCTCTACGAGGGCCATGCGGTCGCCGCCGTCGCCGCCACCAGCGCGTCGGCCGCGCGGGCGGCGCTCGCCCTCATCGCGGTCGATTACGAGGTGCTGCCCCACGTCACCGATGTCGACGAGGCCATGGGCGACGATGCCCCCGTCCTGCACGAGGGCATGTTCACGAGCGGCGTGGACCCGGCGCCCACCAAGCCGTCCAACGTCGCCGGGCGGTGCGAGTTCGGCCACGGCGATGTGGCCGCGGGCTTCGCCCAGGCGGACGTGATCGTCGAGCGCTCGTTCAAGACCGAGGCCACGCACCAGAGCTATATCGAGCCGCACGCCTGCCTCGCCAGCGTCGGCCCGGACGGGCAGGGCGAGCTGTGGGTCTGCACCCAGGGTCATTTCATGGTGCGCGACACCTGCGCCGCGCTGCTCGGCATGGATGTCTCCAAGCTCCGCGTCACGGCATCTGAGATCGGCGGCGGCTTCGGCGGCAAGACCACCGTGTTCCTCGAGCCCGTGGCGCTCGCCCTCTCGCGCAAGGCGGGCCTGCCGGTCAAGATGGTCATGAGCCGGGACGAGGTCTTCCGCGCCACCGGCCCCACCTCCAGCACCAGCATGTGGGTCAAGATCGGCGCCACCAACGATGGGCGCATCACCGCCGCGGAGGCCGAGCTCCGGTTCCAGGGCGGCGCCTTCGCCGGCTCGCCGGTCCAGATGGGGGCCATGACCGCCTTCGCCTGCTACGACCTCGAGCACGTCAAGTCGGTCGGCTACGACGTCGTCACCAACCGGCCCAAGCAGGCCGCCTACCGGGCGCCCGGCGCACCCATGTCGGCCTTCGCCGTCGAGAGCGTCGTCCAGGAGATCGCCGGGCGCATCGGCATGGACCCGATCGAGCTGCGCCTGAAGAACGCCGCCAAGGAGGGCACCAGGGCGTCCCACGGCCCGACCTTCGGGCCCATCGGCCTCATCGAGACCCTGGAGGCGGCCAAGGCGCACCCCAACTACGCCGCATCCCTCGGTGAGAACCAGGGCCGCGGCGTCGCCAGCGCCTTCTGGTTCAATTTCGGTGGCCAGACCTCCGTCTCGCTCAACATCAACATCGACGGCACCGTGGCCCTCGTGGTCGGGACACCCGACATCGGCGGCTCGCGCGCGTCCATGTGCCTGATGGCGGCCGAGGAGCTGGGCATCGACTACAGCCGGGTGAGCGCCACCGTCGCCGATACCAGCTCCCTCGGCTACAACGACGTGTCCGACGGCAGCCGCGTCACCTTCGCCACCGGCATGGCGACGATCAACGCCGCCCGCGACGCCGTCCGCAAGCTCAGCGCGCGGGCCGCGCGGACCTGGGACATCCCCGAGGACGCCGTGGTCTGGGAAGGTGGCTGCGCCAAGCCCTCGGGCCCCAACGCGGGCGAGTTCGAGCCCCTCTCGCTCGCGGCGCTGGCGGCCACGGCGGGCAATACGGGCGGGCCCATCGCCGGCCATCATGAATACGCCGCCGAGAACGCGGGGCCGAGCTTCGCCACCCATATCGTCGATGTCGAGGTCGACCCCGAGACGGGCTTCACCTCCGTCCTGCGCTACCTGGTGGCGCAGGACGCGGGCAAGGCCATCCACCCGAGCTACGTCGAGGGCCAGCTCCAGGGCGGCGCCGCGCAGGGCGTGGGCTGGGCGCTCAACGAGGCCTACGTCTACGGCGCCGACGGCAAGATGCAGAACGCGGGCTTCCTCGACTACCGGCTGCCGGTCGCGTCCGACCTGCCGATGATCGACACGATCCTCGTCGAGGTGCCCAATCCCGGCCATCCCTACGGCGTGCGCGGCGTCGGCGAGACTTCGATCGTCCCGCCGCTCGCCGCCGTCGCCAACGCGGTCTCGGCGGCGGCCGGCGTGCGCTTGACGGAGCTCCCCATGTCGCCGCCCAATATCGTCGCCGCGCTCAATGGCGGGGGCGACGACTGACGGAGACAGGCCCCGTGGCCCGGGTCGTGCTCTCGGCGACGCTCAAACCCTATACCGGCGGGCGGGGCGAGGTCGAGGTGGACGCGGCCGACATCCGCCAGATGCTCACCGCCCTCGGCGCGGCGTACCCGAAGCTCAAGCCCATCCTCGACCAGGGCGTCGCCGTCGCCGTCGATGGCGAGATCTACCGCGACGCCTGGTTCCAGCCCATCCGGCCCGACAGCGAGGTGCATATCCTGCCGCGCCTCGCCGGCGGGTAGGGCGTTTCCCGCTGGCGCGGAATCGGCGCCGGCCAGTGCCCGAATATGTCAAGAATTGTCAAGGTGTGGCGCAACGAAAACTAATGAAATCAATGAGTTAGAAGAACAGGACTTGAACCTTGACAAACCTTGACCATTGCACCGCCGCGCCGCGGGCATCTGCATAAATGGGGATCGCATCCTAGTTGGTCAAGGAATAATTCAGGTGCCCGGCGATGGGCGCGCGCGGCCCCCCGCTCGCCCAAACCCGTAACCGCCCACCAAACCGGGGCAACTCCACTTCTTGGACCGACAGCGCGACCCTAGATTGCGCATCCGTGAGGGCCTCGACCCGCAATTGGCGCTATAATGAGCGCGGCGGCAACGATTCGAGGTGCGGACCCATGCGCGATTTCTTAGTCCAGCTCAGTGCCCGCGTGCTCCTGCTGTCGGCCCTGGCCGCCTCGGCCTCGGTCGCCACGGGCGGGCACGCCGGGGCAGCGGAGGTGCTGTGGTACGGCCATGCCGCGGTCAAGATCACCACGCCGGGCGGCAAGGTGATCGTGATCGATCCCTTCATCACCAAGAACCCCAAGACGCCCGAGGCGCTCAAGGATCTCGCCGGGATGGGCGCGGTCGACCTCATCCTCCTGACCCACGGCCATGGCGACCATATCGGCGACGCGCCGGCGCTCGCGCAACTGACCGGGGCCAAGGTGGCGCTCAACGCGGATTTGGGGCAAACGCTCGCCGCCCTCGGCTGGATCGACATGAAGCAGATGATCCGCTTCAACAAGAGCGGCCCGATCGAGCCCCTGGGCGACGGTATCACCATCACCATGGTCCATGCCGAGCACAGCTCCGAGGTGCGCGCCACGGACGAAGAGACGGGTGCCGTGACCATGCACCCGGGCGGCGAGCCCTGCGGCTATGTGATCGAGCTCGAGGACGGCTACACGATCTATCACGCCGGCGATACGGGCGTCTTCGGCGACATGGCCTTCATCGGCGCCTACTACCAGCCCGACCTCGCCCTCCTGCCGATCGGCGGGCACTTCACCATGGACCCGGCCCACGCCGCCTATGCGGCCCGGAACCTCCTCAAGGTGGAGACGATCGTGCCCATCCATTACGGCACCTTCCCGCCGCTCAAGGGCACGCCCGAGGAGCTCGTCGCAGCACTCGGCGACTCCCCCGCCGCCAAGGTCGTCGTCCTCGCCCCCGGCGAAGCGCTCGCGTTCTAGTACCCACTTTCACAATTCCGTGTTCCATACGATCGCTTTTCCCGTCTCCTCGGCAGGAGGGGGCGCGCCGGCGATGCCGGTGCATCGTCAAGCGTCCTCGACGCCCCGAGGGGGCGGGAAAAGCGACCCGGTGGGCGGCGCCCCGAGGCCCCCGGACGTCGTCGCGCGACGCTTGTGATGCCCCGGCATCACGGCGCGCCACGCTCCTAGCCGGGAACCTCGGGGCGCCGTCGTATGGCACACGGAATTGTGAAAGTGGGTACTAGGGATGGCGAGGCGGCGGTTGGGACCCATGCAGGAGGTGCGTCGCCTGGGCGAATTCGGCTTGACGCGGGTCATTGAGCTGGAAGGTCCCGGGTTCGTGCCAGGGGAGCTGTTCCCGGACGCGACGGCCGACGTGTTCGAGGCGCACGCGGGATGGCTGGTGCCGCGCCACGTGGACCCGGACACGGGCCGGCTCGTGATGTGCATACAGACCTACGTCGTGCGCACGCCGCGCCACACGATCCTCGTCGATACCTGCGTCGGCAATCACAAGCCGCGCCCGGGCCGCCCCGCCTGGCATTTGCGCGACGGGCCCTTCCTCGCCGACCTCGCGGCCGCCGGCGTGCGCCCGGAGGCGGTGGACTTCGTCCTCTGCACCCATCTCCACGTCGATCACGTGGGCTGGAACACCCGCCTCCTCGACGGCCGATCACGTGGGCTGGAACACCCGCCTCCTCGACGGCCGCTGGGTGCCGACCTTCCCCAACGCCAAGTACATCTTCGCGCGCCGCGAGTACGACTTCTGGGAGGCGCGGCTGCGCGAGGCGGTGGCGGCCGGCCGGGGCAAGGACTCGCCCTTCGCCGACAGCGTGCTGCCGGTCATGGAGGCCGGGCAGGCGGTGCTCGTCGATATGGACCACGAAATCGAGGACGGCGTGTGGCTCGAGCCCGCTCCCGGCCATACGGAGGGCAGCGTGGTGATCAACTTGCGCTCGGGCGACAGCCACGCGGTGCTGACCGGCGACGTCATGCACCATCCCGTCCAGCTCCTCCGCCCCGACTGGTCGAGTGGGTTCTGCGAGGACAAGGCGCAGTCGCACCGCACCCGCCGCGCCATCATCGAGCGCTATGCCGAGACCGATACCTTGGTCGCGCCGGCGCACTTCGCTTCACCGACCGTGGGGCACATCGTGCGCGCGGGCGATTGCTTCGGCTTCCGGTACTAGAGCGGTTCCGCTTCGATCGGACCCACTCTAGCCCTTTTTGTCGCTCGCGGCAGCGGACCAAGAGGTCCGCGCCTGCGCGGGCGCGCCGGGCGACCGGCGGGCCGCCTTGCGGCCTGGAGCGATTCCAGTCGAACTGGAAGCGCTCTAAGGCGCGGCGCGGGGCCGGGCCGCGATCGGGCGCCCGATTGCCCCCTCCGGCGTCACACCAATGTGACCCGGCGCGGCGGAATCGTGATGGCCGCGAGCTTTGAGCGGGGCGCCGGACGAGAATATGTAGATAGCGAATTAAGTTGGCCGGTTTATGTAGCACATCGATTGACCGCTCTGTTGATGTTGTAGCGCCTGTGGGGAAGTGGTCAGGTCGGCGTAGCCGAGCTGTCCACTTATCCACGGGCGGGTCGCGTCGAGCGGCATCACGCGGCCCTCTTCATGGTGTCTCCTTCCAGAAGCGCGCCATCGCCTCGGTAGCGGGCGATCGGGCGCGGCCCGTGGAATATGGCGTAGGTGGCGTCCGGATAGTGGTGGACGCGGACCTTGGCCTTGACGTAGTGCGGCCTCAGCGATGACGGCGGGATCTGCAGGACGATGCCGTGGAAGCGTACGGTGTTGTCGTTGCCGACGGTGCGCGTCTCCTGGACGCACAGCACGTCGCGCCACTGTTCCGCCGGCACGGCGACGAAGGCCGAGCCCGGCTCTTCGGGAGCGATCGCGAAGCGCGCATTGTAGTCGGGAATGAAGGTCTCGGCGAGGAAGCGGTTGGCCCCTTCGATCGTCGAGACGCCGGCCAATGCCAACTCCTTGGGGAGCCGGTCCTGCAAGGTGCGGAAGGCGCGCTCGGAGCGCCCGCGCGCCTCCGGCGAATAGGCCGCGATGTGCTCGATGCCGAGCTGGGCCAAGGCCCGTCCGAGCTGGGAGGGCTTGTCGCGGTCCACCTTGCCACCCGCCTGGGGGGTGTGGAAGTAGTGGCTCGCGCGGTCGGTGTAGAGCGCGCACGGCAGCCCGTGCCGGCCGAACACCTCGCCCAGCCCCTGGAAGCTCGACATGGTGCCCTCCTCGGCGACCAGGAAGCCCGAGTAGATCGCCCCGCTCGCATCGTCCAGAGAGACGATCATATCCTGCTCTTCGTCGCGGCCCGGCAGCCAGCGGTGCGTCGAGCCGTCCTGATGCAGCATCATGCCCACGAGCGGCCGCCGCGGCCGCTTGCGCCGGTGCGCCCCGCGCCTGGGCGCCGGCGCCGCCAGGCCGCGGCCGTGGAGAAACGTCTTGGTCCAGGTGTAACCCCAGCGGAAGCCGTGGTCCTTCACCAGGTGCTCGTGGAAGTGCTTGACCGTGAAACCCGCGTAGCGCTCGCGGTAAAGAGCTTCGACCCGCATCGCCTCGTCCACCGGCACCCGCTTGGGCGACGGCTTGCCCAGACGCCGGTCCAGAAGCCCCGCATCGCCCTCACACTCGAAACGACGGCACCAGCGCCGAAACGTGCGCTCGCCGACCCCAAGCACCTCCGCCGCCTCCAACTGGCTCAACGATCCCGCCTCACAACGACCGAAAACATCCCGAAACCTCATCATGCGCACACCTTGCAAAACATCTGTCCGTCTCATCCCACCCCCTTCAAACAGGAGGCTCAATAAACCGGACAGATCGTGTGCTACATAGAACGGACAGATCGTGTGCTATCTACAGCGCCGGACGAGAATATGGTCAATCCGTGGCGAAGGCTGGTATACTACATACCAATACGGCTTACGACCCGTTCCGACCGGTGTCGGGAAGCGCCGGGGGCCGGCCCGCCTCGCGTGCCATGGCCGGCCCAAAGTCACGGCACGCAAGAATACGAATGTCGTTGCATTCAATGGGAGGATACCAATGAAAACGCAGATCAAGACAGCGGCGCTGGGCCTAGGTGCCGCGGTGTTGTTGAGTCTCGGCGTGGCGAGCGCACCGAAGGACGCCGCCGCGGCCTGGGAGCCGCAGAAGCCGGTCGAATTCGTCATCATGGCCGGCAAGGGCGGCGGGGCCGACAAGATGGCCCGTCTGATGCAGAGCATCATCGCCAAGGACAACATGTCGAACATGCCCTTCACGCCCGTCAACAAGCCGGGCGGCTCGGGCGCCGAGGCACTGGTCTATCTCAAGGACCATACGGGCGACGACCACGTCATCATGGTGACCCTCAACAGCTTCTATACGACGCCGCTGCGTCAGCCCGATCTCGGCATCGACATCACCACCTTCACGCCGGTCGCGCGGATGGCCGAGGACACGTTCCTGCTGTGGGTGAATTCAGCCACCGACATCATGAATGTCGACGACTTCGTCGCCGCCGCCAAGGCGGGCGGCCTGGACTGGATCATGGCTGGCACGGGCAAGGCTTCGGAGGACAACCTGCTGACCAATACCCTCAACACCACCTACGACCTCGAGATGACCTACGTCCCCTACAAGGGCGGTGGCAAGGTGGCGAAGGAGCTGGCGGGCGAGAACGCCAACTCGACCGTGAACAACCCCTCCGAGCAGCTCGGCTTCTTCGAGGCCGGCAACACGCGGCCGCTCGCCGCCTTCACGCCCGAGAGGCTGGCGATGTTCCCGGACGTGCCGACCTTCCGCGAGCTGGGCCACGACATCGTCTACTTCATGCAGCGTAGCGTCGTCGGCGCGCCGGGCATGAGCGACGAGGCCGAGGCCTACTATCAGGGCGTCTTCAAGCAGGTGTACGACTCGCCCGAGTGGCAGGAGTACATGACCAAGAAGAGCCTCCAGGGCGATTTCCTCTCGGGCCCGGCCCTCAAGGACTACTGGGTCGAGGAGAGGGACATCCACGAGGGCCTGCTGCAGGAGATGGGCGAGATTCAGTAGGCGCCCCATCGACCGGCGTTAGAGACGGATAGGGAGCGGGTCGGCGATGCGGCTGGCGGAACTGGTCATGGCCGTCGCCTTGGCGACCTTGTCTGCCTATTTGATGTGGAAGAGTGCGGAGCTCCCCATCGGCTGGATCCCGGGATCGGGACCAGGCGGTGGGGCGTTCCCGTTCTGGCTGTCGGCCGGCATGCTCGCCAGCACCTTGTGGATCATCGTGCGCTGGGCCCGGCGGTCGAGCCCCGTGGCCCGGTCGACCGAGACCTACATGGACGGCCAGACGCTCAAGCTGTTCATCGTCGGCGCCGGCTCCCTGACCGCGCTGGTGGGCGCGACCTACCTCATCGGCATCTATGGCGCGGTGCCGCTCTACCTCGCCTTCTACATGCGCTACATGGGCCAGCATCCCTGGACGACCATCGCCGCCGTCGCCATACCGGCACCCATCTTCACGTTCTTCTTCTTCGAAATCGCCTTGCACATCACCTTGCCCAAGGGGCTGACCGAGCCTCTGTTCTACCCCTTGTACGCCATATTCCTGTGAGGGCGCGCGGTCGTGCCGGGGATAGGGCGGAATAGGATGCTAGAGGCCATTTAGCCGCATGGACACACTCGCATTCCTGCTCGATGGGTTCGCCATCGCCTTCCAGCCCCTGAACCTGGGTCTGATCGTCTTCGGCTGCGTGGTCGGCCTCTTCATCGGCGCGATGCCGGGCCTCGGGTCGGTCAACGGGGTGGCCATCCTCCTGCCCATGACCTTCCTGGTGCCGCCGACCTCGGCCATCATCTTCCTGGGCGCGATCTATTACGGGGCCATGTATGGCGGCGCCATCAGCTCGATCATGCTGGGCATACCGGGCGCCTCCACGGCCGTGGCCACGACCTTCGATGGGCGGCCCCTGGCGCTCAAGGGCCTCGCGGACCGGGCGCTGGTCGCCGCGGCCACCGCCTCGTTCGTGGGCGGCACCATCTCGGTCGTCCTGTTCACCTTCTTCGCGCCCCCGCTGGCGGAAGTGGCGCTCAGGTTCGGCGCGCCGGAGGAGTTCGCGCTCATGATCCTCGCCTTCGCCACCTTCGTGGGGCTGGGCGGTGACGATCTGCCCAAGACCTTCTTCTCGATCTTCATCGGCCTGGTGATGGCCGCGGTCGGCCTGGATATCGTGAGCGGCCAGCCGCGTCTGATCTTCGGCGGCATCTCGGGCTTCTACCACGGCATCAACTTCCTGGTGCTGGCCATCGGCATCTACGGCATCGGCGAGATGCTGTGGACCATCGAGGTCAACAAGGGAAAGATCAATATAGCCCAGGCCAACATCACCTTCAGGCGGATCATCGAGAGCCTCGCGGCGCTCAAACCCACCATCAAGACCATGGTCATGGGATCGGGCCTCGGCTATTTCGTCGGCATCCTGCCGGCCGCCGGCGCCACGCCGGGCTCCCTCATGGCCTACGGGGTGGCCAAGACCATGTCGCGGCACCCGGAGAATTTCGGCAAGGGCGACCTGAATGGCGTGGTGGCGCCCGAGGCCGCGAACAACGCCGCCAGCACGGGCTCGATGCTGCCCATGCTGACCCTCGGCATCCCGGGCTCGCCGACCACCGCCATCCTGCTCGGCGGCATGGTCATCTGGGGCCTCGAGCCCGGGCCCATGCTGTTCATCGAGCACGGGGATTTCGTGTGGGGCCTGATCGCGAGCCTCTACGCCGCGAACCTCTTCGCGCTCGTCATCAACCTCGCCTTCATCCCCATCTTCATCTCGGTCCTGAGGCTTCCCTTCACCATCCTCGCGCCCATCATCTTCGTCCTCTGCATCGTCGGTGGCTACGCGCCCACCCAGGACATGCACGACGTATGGCTGATGCTGCTCTTCGGCGTCGTCGCCTACCTCATGCGGAAGCTCGACTACCCCATGGCCCCGGCGGTCCTCGCCGTCGTGCTCGGCCCCCTGGCCGAGGCCTCGATGCGCCAGTCGCTCATCATCTCGCACGGCTCGTTCTCGATCTTCTTCGAGCGCCCCATCGCCGGGCCCATCATGGTGGTCGCCATCGCGCTGATTTTGCTTCCCCACTTCCGGGTCATCACCCGCCTCAGGAGGCGGCGTGCGCCGAGATCGTCGAATTGACCGGGCCATCCGAACCAATGCCTCGTTGTCGAGCGCCAGGCCATGGTATATTGCATGCCAACAGTCCCTGTTAGGCCGATGAGGCGGTTGTTATCCGTTCCCACTTGCTTGAGACGAAAAGCATTTCAAGGGGTTAGCACCTAGAATGGCGATCGCGCGGCCAGTCGTTCAGCCCATCGAGGCGAGCTTCAGCCTGAAGGACAAGGCATACGACTCCTTGAAGCAGGCCATCACCTCGATGAATCTCTACGCCGAGGCCGCGGAGCCGCGCCTGGACGAGCGCCGGTTGGCCGAGGACCTGGGCGTCAGCCGCACGCCGCTGCGCGAGGCGATCGCGCGGCTCGAGCAGGAGGGCTTCGTCCGCACCGTGCCCCGCAAGGGCGTCTACGTGGTGCGCAAGACCAAGCGCGAGATCCTCGAGATGATCACGGTCTGGGCGGCGCTCGAAAGCATGGCGGCGCGGCTGATCACCCTCAGCGCCAGCGATTCCGAGATCGCCTCCCTGCGCGAGATGTTCGCGACCTTCGAGGACGATCAGGTGATCGCCCATATCGACGAATATTCCGACACCAACGTCCGCTTCCACCAGGCGCTCCTCAAGATGAGCCGCTGCGAGCTGCTGAACGACCTGGCCGAGAACCTGTTCATCCACATGCGGTCCATCCGCATGCGCACGATTTCGGAGGACGACCGGGCCATCCGATCGATCATCGACCACATGCATATCATCGAGGCGTTGGAGCGGCGTGATACGGAGCTCGCCGAGCGATTGGTGCGCGAGCATTCGCTCGGCCTGGCGGCGCATGTGGAGAAGAACGTCAATTATCTGGATTGAGGGCGCGCGCCCGATCCGGCGAAATCACGGGAGAGAGACGAGATGAGCGAAGCAGCCGAGAAAATCACCGAGCTAAAGCCGGCGGAGGAGAAGATCTCCGGCGGCCATCTGGTTGCCAAGGCGCTCAGGGCCGAAGGCGTCGATACCATCTTCACCCTCTGTGGCGGCCACATCATCGATATCTACGACGGCTGCCTCGACGAGGGCATCAAGATCATCGACGTGCGCCACGAGCAGGTGGCGGCCCACGCCGCCGACGGCTACGCCCGCCAGACGGGCAAGCCCGGCTGCGCCGTGGTCACGGCCGGCCCCGGCACGACCAACGCCATGACCGGCATCGCCAACGCCTTCCGGGCCGAAAGCCCGATGCTGTTGATCGGCGGCCAGGGGGCGCTGAGCCAGCACAAGATGGGCTCGCTCCAGGACCTGCCGCATGTCGACATGTTGGCGCCGATCACCAAGTTCGCCGCCACCGTGCCCCATACCGAGCGCATCGCCGACATGGTCTCCATGGCCTTCCGCGAGTGCCAGAACGGCGCGCCGGGGCCATCCTACCTCGAGATCCCGCGCGACATCCTCGACGCCAAGGTGGACCTCGCCAAGGCGCGCATCCCCGCGGCCGGGCAATACCGGGCCTCGACCAAGTCGGTTGGCGACCCGGCGGCTGTCGAGCGGCTGGCCGATATTCTGGTCGAGTCGAAGCGGCCCTGCGTGCTGCTCGGCACCCAGGTCTGGACCTGCGGCGCCACGGACGCGGCGCGGGGCTTCGTCCGCGCGCTCAACATCCCCGCCTACATGAACGGCTCGGGCCGCGGCACCCTGCCGCCCGGTGATGCGCACCACTTCCACCGCACCCGCAGCATGGCCTTCGGCAAGGCCGACGTGATCGTCATCGTCGGCACGCCCTTCGACTTCCGCATGGGCTATGGCCGGCGCCTGCGCGCCGACGCCACGGTGGTGCAGATCGACATGGACTACCGCACCGTCGGCAAGAACCGCGACATCTCCCTGGGCCTCGTGGGCGACGTGGGCGCCATCCTCTCGGCCGTGACGGACGCCGCCACCGGGCGCGCGGACAACGGCGCCAAGGGGCGGGAAGACTGGATGGCCGAGCTGCGCGCCGCCGAGGCGGGCGCTACCGAGAAGCTGATGGCGAGCTTCTTGTCAGAGGCGACGCCCATCAGCCCCTACCGGGTGGCGTGGGAGCTCAACGAGTTTCTGACCGAAGACACGATCTATATCGGCGATGGCGGCGACGTGGTGACCATCTCGGCGCAGGCCGTGCAGCCGCGCGCGCCCGGCCATTGGATGGACCCGGGGCCGCTCGGCTCGCTCGGCGTCGGCACCGCTTTCTCGATCGCGTCCAAGCTCGCCCATCCGGAGAAGGAGGTGCTGTGCTACTACGGCGACGGCGCCTTCGCCATGACCGGCTTCGACATGGAGACGGCCAACCGCTTCAATGCGCCGTTCCTCGCCGTCATCGGCAACAACTCGTCCATGAACCAGATCCGCTTTGGGCAGGTCATGAAATACGGCGAGCAGCGCGGCAATGTCGGCAACAAGCTGGGCGACGTGCCGTTCGAGCAGTTCGCCGAGATGCTGGGCGGCTATGGCGAGGGCGTGAGCGAACCTGCGGAGATCCGCCCGGCGCTCGAGCGCGGGCGCGAGGCCGTCAAGTCCGGCAAGTCGGCCGTCATCAACATCTGGGTGGACCCGAACGAATACGCGCCCGGGACCCGCAACCAGACCATGTACAAATAGCCGGCTTCAGGCCAAGAGGCCGCGCGGCGACCGTCTCAGATGCGCCCGTCTCAGATGCGAAAGAGGAAAGCAATGTCGAAAGCCCTCGATGGAGTCCGTATCCTCGACATGACCCACGTCCAGTCGGGCCCGACCTGCACCCAGCTCCTGGCCTGGCTGGGCGCCGACGTGATCAAGGTCGAGCGCCCGGGCACGGGCGACATCACGCGCCAGCAGCTGCGCGACATCCCCGACGTCGACAGCCTCTACTTCACCATGCTGAACTCGAACAAGAAGAGCGTCACCCTCAACACCAAGGCGGAGACGGGCAAGCGCATCTTCACCAAGCTGATCGAAGCCTGCGACGTCATGGTCGAGAACTTCGCCCCCGGCGCGCTCGACCGCATGGGCTTCACCTGGGAACGGATCCATGAGATCAACCCGCGCATGATCTACGCCTCGGTCAAGGGCTTCGGCCCCGGCCCCTATGAGGACTGCAAGGTCTACGAGAACGTGGCCCAATGCACCGGCGGCTCGGCCACCACGACGGGCTTCGACGACGGGCCGCCGACGGTGACGGGCGCCCAGATCGGCGATTCCGGCACCGGGCTTCACCTCGCCCTCGGCATCGTCTCCGCCCTCTACCAGCGCGAGGCCACGGGCCGCGGCCAGCGCGTCTCCTGCGCCATGCAGGACGGGGTGCTCAACCTGTGCCGGGTCAAGCTGCGCGACCAGCAGCGCCTGGCCCACGGCCCCCTCAAGGAATTCCCGCAATACCCCAATGGCGAGTTCGGCGAGGCGGTGCCGCGGGCGGGCAATGCCTCGGGCGGCGGGCAGCCGGGCTGGGCCGTCAAGACCAAGGGCGGTGGCCTCGACGACTACGTCTACGTCATCATCCAGCCCCAGGGCTGGGAGCAGCTGATGAAGACCATCGGGCGCGAGGCGCTGATCGAGGACCCCGAATGGGCCACGCCGGCGGCGCGGCTGCCCAAGCTCGACCAATGCTTCGGCATGATCGAGGAATGGACCCTGACCAAGGGCAAGTTCGAGGTCATGGACATCCTCAACGCGCGCGACGTGCCTTGCGGCCCGATCCTCTCCATGAAGGAGTTGGCCGAGGAGGAGTCCCTGCGCGCGACCGGCACGGTGGTCGAGGTCGATCACCCCACGCGCGGCAAGTACCTGACCGTGGGCAATCCGATCAAGATGTCGGATTCCCCCGCCGACGTGGAGCGCTCGCCCCTCCTCGGCGAACATACGGACGAGATCCTCAGGGAGGTCGTCGGGTTCTCCGACGCCGAGATCGAGGCGGCGCGGGCCGAGGGCGCCGTCTAGAGTGGTTCCGCTTTGATCGGACCCACTCTAGCATTTATGTCGCTCGCGGCAGCGGACCCGATGGTCCGCGCCTGCGCGGGCGCGCCGGACGACCGGCGGGCCGCCTTGCGGCCTGGCGCGATTCCAGATGAGGTGGAAACGCTCTAAGGCACGGTCCAACGCCGACAGGGAGCAAGTCATGCGCATTATCTTGAACGGCCAGCAGGCGTTCGGCCAAGCGGTCCTCGAAGCCCTGCTCGAGAGGGGCGAGGATGTGGTCGGCGTCTATTGCGCGCCCGACAAGGAAGGCCGGCGGATCGACCCGCTTAAGGAGCTGGCGGATTCCAAGGGCCTGCCCGTGTTCCAGCCGCCCTCCTTCAAGGAGCCGGCGGTATGGGAGCAGATGCGCGCCCTCGAGCCCGACCTGGGGGTCATGGCCTATGTGATCGTCCTGGTGCCCCAGGAAGCGCTCGACATCCCCAAGCTCGGGACCATCCAGTACCACCCGTCCCTGCTGCCGCTCCATCGCGGGCCGAGCTCCATCAACTGGCCCATCATCCAGGGTGCCAAGAAGACGGGCCTCTCCATCTTCTGGCCCGACGAGGGCCTCGATACCGGCCCCATCCTCTTGCAGAAGGAAGTCGAGATCGGCGAGGACGATACCCTCGGCAGCATCTATTTCGATCGCCTCTTCCCCATGGGCGTCCAGGCCATGCTGGAAGCCGTCGACCTGGTGCGCGAGGGCAAGGCGCCGCGCATCGAACAGGACCATTCCAAGGCCACCTATGAGAGCTGGTGCCGCAAGGCGGACGTGGAGATCGACTGGTCCCGCCCCGTTGCGGAAGTCCACAACCTGATCCGCGGCGCGAGCCCGCAGCCCGGCGCCTGGACCACGCGGGGCGGCGCCGTCCTCAAGATCTTCGATAGCGCCAAGCGGCCCGAGGCGGGCGGCGCGCCAGGCGAGGTGGTGGATGTGTCGGGCGAGGGGTTCACCGTCGCGGCGGGGGGCGGCGCCATAGCGGTCGGCCGCGTCCAGCCCGAGGGCGAGAAGAAGATCGCGGCCGGCGAGTACGCGGCGGCGGCGGGCGTGAGCAAGGGCGACCACCTGGGCTGAGGCGCCGGCATTCGTGGGGAAGGAGCCTGCCCATGGAACGGGTCACCGACGAGCAATTTAAGGCGTACGAGGCGGACGGGGCGGTCCTGCTGCCCGGCCTCTTCACCGATTGGGTCGCGCCGCTGCGGGCGGGGATCGAGAAGAACATCGCCGCGCCCGGCCCCGATGTCCGCCAGTATGTCGGCGCGGGCGGCACGGGCCTCTTCTTTGGCGACTACTGCAACTGGGCACGGATTCCGGAATATCGCGCGTTCCTGTTCGATTCGCCGGCCGCGGCGATCGCCGCCCGGCTCATGGGCTCGGAGTCGGCTCGCCTGTTCCACGAGCATGTGCTGGTCAAGGAATTGGACGCCATGCAGCCCACGCCCTGGCACCAGGACCAGCCCTATTACTGCGTCGATGGCGATCAGGTGTGCAGCCTGTGGCTGGCGCTCGACGAGGTGTCGCGCGACACGAGCGTCGAATACCTGGCCGGATCCCACAAATGGGGCCGCTGGTTCCGGCCGGAGCGGTTCAATGGCGTGGCGCTGAACGATGCGCAAGGCTGGGAGCAGACGCCGGACGTGGAGAGCCGGCGCGGCGAATTCAGGATCCTCGGCTGGGACCTCGCACCCGGTGACGCCATCGCTTTCCACTTCATGACCCTGCACGGCGCCCCGCCCAACAGGCACCCGCGCCGCCGCCGCGCCTTCACCTCGCGCTGGATGGGCGACGACGCCCGCTTCGCCGACCGCGCCGGCCCGACCTCGCCACCCTTCCCGGGCCTCTCGCTGCGCCACGGCGACCCCATGGACGCGCCAGAGTTCCCGCTGATCCTGCCCCGCCACACCGCTTGACACCCGGGCGGCCTTGCCTCGGTAATGGACCGATATCCGCGGTCCGGGCGAAGGGGGAAGCATGCGCGCGCTACAGATCGAAACGGCGGGGGGCGAGCCCCGGGTGACGGACGTCCAGGCCCGCATGCCGGGCCCGGGCGAGGCCATGGTGCGGATCGATTCGGCCTATGTGGGCACGCGCGAGCGTAGCAGCGCGTCCGGCAACCGGGATGTCTATCTTCCGGGGCACCGGCGCAAGTTCCCCCTCACCCTCGGCTACCAGGCCGGCGCCACGGTCACGGAAGTGGGGGAGGGGAGCACAATCGCACCCGGCACGCGGGTCTTTGTCAACGGCTTCGCCGAACGTCCCTATCCGGTTAATGCAGGTAGCGACCGAGTGTTCTTTATATGTTCGCTCTAAGGGTGTACTGTTCCCGCCTCTGAGGATTGGTCGGGAGACAGGGCATGAGCGGCTTGTTGACGTTCCAAGAGCGCTACCGAGACGAGGAATCGTGCATCCTGGCCTTGGCGGATCGACGCTGGCCGTCTGGGTTTGCGTGCGCCCGCTGCGGGCACCGGCGGGGCTATCGGCACAAGGCGCGGGCGCGCGTCTTCGAATGCGCGGCTTGCGGTCGTCAAGAGTCGGTGACGGCGGGAACCATCTTCCACCGCACCCGCACACCGTTGCCCAAATGGTTCCTGGCGGCGTGGTTGATGGGGCGGGACAAGCGCGGGGTCTCGGCCCTGTTCCTGGCGCGCGAGCTGGGGCTTCGCTATGAGACCGCATGGCTGATGGCTCACAAGCTGCGCCATGGCTTGGCGGAGCGGCCGGATGCGTTGCTGGACGGCATGGTCGAGGTCGATGAGAGCTACTACGGCGGGCGCGGCAAGCCCGAGAGCCGGGGCCGCGGGATGGCCAATGCCAACAAGAGCCTGCTCGTGCTGGCGGTGGAGAAGGTGGCGGTGGCGCCGGGCAAGGGGGTCGAGGGCAGCGGCTTCGTCGCCGGCCGGGCGCGGCTTGCCATCCTGCCCCGGGCCAATGCCGAGCAGCTCGGCGGCTTCGTGCGGGCCGCCGTGACGCCGGGCGCGCGCCTGCTGACCGACGATTTCAAGGGCTATGCCGGGCTCGGCGCCGTCTACCGGCACCAGCCCACCGTCCAAGGCCAAGGCAAGAACGCCGAGACGCAGATGCCGATCATCCACGTCCTGTTCAGCAACCTCAAGACCTGGCTCAACGGCACCTACCATGGCGTCAGCGCCAAGCACTTGCCGCGCTATGGCCGGGAATGGGCCTATCGCTTCAACCGCCGCCGGCGGATCGACGACCTCGGCGACTTCGTCCTGAGCCGCGCCATGGCCCGGCCAACCATCACATACCGCCAGTTGATCCACGGTCTGCAACCCAACGACGCGCTACCTGCATTAACCGGATAGGGACGTCGCCGAATGCCGCCGCTGCCACCAGTGCCTCAACGGCAACATGGGTCAGTGCCCCAATCACGACCTTCTCGGCCTCGACGTGGACGGCTGCCTCGCCGAGTTCGTGACCGCGCCCGAGCTCTGTTTCTTCCCCGTGCCACCGGAGATCCCAACCGATGCCATCGCCGGCGTCTCCGAGATTTCCACGGCGCTGCGCGGCCTCAAGCGCGCGGGGCCGATCGTGGGGCGCAAGGTGGCCGCCGTCGGGTGCGGCGTTATCGGCATCACCATCGCCGTCCTCCTGAGCCTTTCGGGCGTCGCCTCGCTGACAATCGTCGATCCGAGCGAAAGAGCCAGGGACCTGGCGCGCCGCTTCGTTCCGGACGCGGAGGTCCTGGCACCCGACGAATTGGGCGCGCGCACCTTCGATGCGACCTTCGAATCGAGCAACGTGGCCGCCGGCATCGAGCTTGCCATCAAGGCGCTGGCGCCGAGCGGCATTGCGGTGATCTACAGCGCGCTCGGCCCCGCGACGTTCCATTTCGAGGGCCTCTACAAGCAATGGCACGAGAAGGAGATCACGATCCGCGCGTCGAACGCCAAGAACCCGGAGGACGTGCGCGAAGCGATCGACCTCCTCGCCGCCCATCCCATCCTCCAGTGCCTGTTCGAGCTCGAGGTGGTGCCGCTGGACCGGGCCGGCGCGGTGCTGGGCGAAATTCTCTCCGGCGCGCGCCATCGGCCGGTCTGCGTCCGCCCCCACGGCGCCTGAGGGCCCGGCGGCACCATGCGGGCATGGCTTCTCAGCGGCTTCGGCGAGAGCCTGGAGCTTGGGGATCTGCCCGAGCCCGAGCCGGCCCCCGGCGCGGTCGTGGTCGAAGTCGCGGCCTGCGCCATCGGCACGGGCGAGCGGCTGATCGCGGCGGGCGGGCGCCAGGCCTATACGGGCGAGGCCTTCGCCTTCCCCCACGTCCTCGGCTACCAGGCCTGTGGCCGGGTGGCGGCGGACGGCTGTGGCTGGAGCGCCGGCCAGCGTGTGGTGGTGGACGGCATCTTCACCTGCGGCCAGTGCCGCTACTGCCGCTCGGGACGCCAGAACCTGTGTGCTTCCATGCGCTACATGGGCATCGATTCGGGCCTGCCCGGCGCTTTCGCCGAGCGAGTCGCGGTGCCGGCCACCAACCTCTTCGCCCTGCCCGACAGCATCGACGACCTGGCCGCGACCGTCGTCTCCGAATTCGCGACGGCCGTCCATGTGGCACGCAAGCTCGGTCTGGACTCGGCCGGCCGCGCCGTGCTTATCGGGTTCGGCCGCCATGGCGCCGCCATCGGCGCCGTCCTGCGCGCACGCGCGGCCGCCCTCTCGATTGCCGCGATCGACCCAGCATTACCGAACGCCGAGGCCGCGGGTGCCCTCGGTATCGCGCTCCACGCTTCCCCGGAGGATTGCGCGGGCGGCGCCACGGGGGTGGTCGATACGGTGGGGAGCGGCGAGACCCTCGCCCGTGCCCTCGAGCTCCTGGCGCCCGACGGCACGGTGGTGATGCTCGGCGTCCAGCCGCGGCTCGACTTGGCGCTCGCGGAGCCCTACCGCCTCTTGAACAAGCGCGAGGCGACCATCACCGGCTCGGTCGCCAAGACGCCGCGTGACTTCGAGGAGGCGATTGCGATTGTCGGCGGCGGTGCGGTGCCGGCCCCGCTCCTCGCCGTCGAGGCCATCGGCTGGCGCGATCTGCCGGATGGCTGGGCGCGAGAGCCGAGCGCGCGTTTGGCGCTCGCGTGGCGGGGCTGAACGGAGCGGAGCAGGAACGCGCCATGGCCGAGGAATGGGACGCGATCGTGGTGGGCGGGGGCAATGCGGGCCTCGCGGCGGCCAAGGCGCTTCACGACGCGGGGCGCGAAGTGATTCTCCTCGAGGCGAGCGACCGCGTCGGTGGGCGCTCGCGCACCGGGCGCTTCGGCAACGCGGCCTGGTACAACCTGGGCACACAGTATATCGGCGGCCTCGGCACCCCGGCAGCCGACCTCGCGCAGGAATTGGGCGTCAAGATGCGCCCCATCTTCGAGCCCAAGGTGGCGATGTACACCAAGGGGCGGCTGGTGACGGCCAAAAGCACTGTCGGCTTCGCCCTCAAGCTGCCCTATTCGATCCCCGCCAAGATCGGCCTGCTGAAGGCCGCCTGGCGGCTCAGGAAGGCGCGCGCGCCCATGCACAAACTGCATGGCGACGACCGGCGCAAGTGGCGCAAGGAGACCGACGAGCGGCCCTTCGCGGACTATTTCGACGACCTCCACCCGGACGCCCGGCGCTTCTACGAAGACATCACGCTGCTGATGACCGCCGGGCCGGCCGACCGGGTCTCGGCCTATTTGGGCCTCCTCTTCACCCCCGGCATCGGCGAGCCTCGGGTCGAGGACAGGCCGGACTACGAGCATCTGCTGGCCGTCGAGGGCGGCACGGCGGCGCTGCCGGCGGCGGTCGCCGATTATCTCGGCGACCGGGTGCGCCTCAACGCAACCGTCGACGAGATCCGCGCGACGGAGGACGGTGTGACCGTGAAAGCCGGGGCTGAGACCCATGCGGCCAAGAGCTGCGTCCTGGCCGTGACAGCCCCGCTGGTGCTGGCGCTGGTGCCCGATTTGCCGACGGAGGTTCGCGCAGCACTCGGTGAGATCGAATACGGCTCCTTCGTCACCATGGCCATGCACACGCGCGATCGAGGGCGCCCGGGCTGGGCCGACTACTTCCACTTGGAGGTTGAGGGCCTCCACATCAACAACCTCCTCAACGTCACCTATTTCCAGCCCGAGGCGGGCAACGAAAGCGCGCTCGTCGGCTTCGCCGTCGGCGGATCGGCGACGCGGCTGCTGGCGAAGACGGACGCGGAGATCGAGGCCACCATCATCGCCGATGTGGAACGCATTTTTCCCGAGGCGCGCGGCACGATTCAGGAGACCGTGGTCCAGCGCTGGCCCGTGGGCCTGCCCTATTGGCGCCCCGGCGGGGAAGCGGTGCGCGAGCGGTTGCGTGGCTTCGGCGGCCCCATCGTCCTCGCCGGCGACTATCTCGACTACCCCAATCTCCAGGGCGCCATCCGCAGCGGCCGCCGCGCCGCCGCACGTCTTCTGGAGGCATGAGGCCGGCGCATGGGGGATTTCCTCGCGCTCCAGGCACTGCCGCGGCGCAACGTCCCCGACCTCCTGGGTCGCTCGCGGCGTTTCGGCCTCGACCGGCCCTTCGTCATCGACTTGGCGTCGGATACGGCGCTCGCCTACGGCGCCTTCCTCGCGCGCGTGGCGGGCGCCGCGGCCGCGCTGGCGGAGCGCTTTCCCGCGGGCGCGCTGATCGCCGTCATGTTGGCCAACAAGCTCGACACCATGATCCTACGCTACGCGCTCTCATGCGCCGGCCTCGTCGAGGTGGCGCTCAACCCCGCGCACCGGGGCGAGATCCTGCGCGGCATGCTGGAGACGGCCCGGCCCGCGGCCATCGTCCTCGAGGGGCGGTTCCGCGCGGGCGTCGAGACGAGCGGCTTCGATCTCGGCGGAGTCGCGCTCATCGAGGAAGGCGCGCTCGCCGCCCTCTGCGCGCTTCAGCGCGATTGGGAGGATCGGCCGCGCCCGGCGCTCGGCCCGGGCACGGCGGGGCGGGTCATCTTCACCTCGGGCACCACCGGCGTCTCCAAGGGCGCCGAGCTCTCGCACGCCTACGAGGTCTATACGGGCGAGCGTATCATCCACCGCCTGGGCTTCGGGCCGGACGACCGCTGCCTCTACGTGACACCCATATTTCACGTGGACGCGCTGGTCCTGGTCTCGGCGCTCCTGCACTCGGGCGGCGCCTTCGTCATGGCGCCCGACTTCTCGGCCTCGCGCTTCTGGGAGGACGTGGCCCGTTCGGGCGCGACCTCTTTCGTCTATGTGGGCAGCATCCTGGCCATCCTCCTGAAGGGCGATGGCCCGCCCGGTGCCCACACGCTCCGCAGTACCGTGGGCGGCGGTTGCCCCGAGCCGGTCTGGGAGGAATTCCAGTCGCGCTTCGGCGTGCGCATCATCGAAGCCTACGCCATGACCGAATCCATCGCCTGTGTCATGAATTCATACGACGAGCAGCGCTTCGGATCCGTCGGCCGGCCCCTGCCGGGTTACGAGGTCATGGTGGCGGACGGGTTCGGCCGGCCGCTGCCCCCGGATGAGAAGGGCGAGATCCTGATCCGCTCGACCGAGCCCCACGGCTTCATGACGGGCTACCTCGACAACCCCGCGGCCACGGCCGAGAAGATCCGGGATTTCTGGTTCCACACGGGCGACTTGGGCGCCTTCGACGCGGACGGCTGGCTCTACTACCACGGCCGCCTCAAGGACGTGATCCGCCGGCGGAGCGAGAATATCTCGGCCGCGGAGCTGGAGAGCGTGGCCGATCGTCATCCGGGGGTGTGGATTTCCGCCGCCGTGGGTGTGCCGTCCGAGCTGGGCGAGGAGGAGGTGATGCTCTACGTCCAACCCAAGGAGGGGACGAGCGTCGAGCCCGCGGACATCTGCGATTTCATCGCCGCGAACGCGGCACCCTTCATGGTGCCCAGGTTCGTCCGCATCGTTGACCGCCTGCCGCTCACGCCGACGGAGAAGGTCGCCAAGGCCGCGCTTAGCCGCGAGCCGGATGCGGAGACCTGGGTGCGGCCGGGTTAGTGGAGAGCACGCAACGAAAGATTCCTCCTCTCCCCTTGGGGAGAGGGTCGGGGTGAGGGGGCGCGCGTCGGCGCGTTATCAAGAGTCTTTCCGCCGCCTTCCGGCGGCCAAGCCCTCACCCTCCCGCTTCGCGGGTCCCTCCCTCTCCCCGGTGGGGAGAGGGTTCGAAGTGTCGGAGCCGAGCCGTTAGCGCTCGAGCTTCACCCCGGCGGCCACCCGGTCCCACGTGGTCTCGGTCAGGCCCTTCTCGCGCAGCACGAACTTTTGGATCTTGCCCGTGGGCGTCTTGGGGATCTCACCCACGAAGTCGAGGTAGCGCGGCACCATGAAATAGGCCATGCGCGGCTCGAGGAAACGGATCATGCCCTCGGGATCGGACGCACGGCCGTCGAGGAGCTTGATGCTCGCCATCACCTCCTGCTCCGTATGTTCGGAGGCGATGGCGAAGACGGCGCATTCGACCACGTCCGGGTGCTCGTTGATCTCGTTCTCCACCTCGATGGAGGAGATGTTCTCGCCCCGCCGGCGCATGGCGTCCTTGGTGCGGTCGACGAAGTAGTAGTAGCCGTCCGCGTCGCGCTTGAGCGTATCGCCGCTGTGCAGCCACAGGTTTCGCCACATCGCCGCCGTGGCTTCGGGGTTGCGCCAGTAGCCGGACATGGTGATCCAGGGAAATTTGGGGCGGACGAGCAATTCCCCCACCTCGCCGATGGTCAGCTCCCGATCGTCGCCGTCGGCGACCCGGACCTCGAACAGGTCCTCGTTCAAAGATCCGCAAGTCCGCCCGTTGGGTTGCGGCGGCCTGCCGACCATGGGGCAGTTGATCTCGGAGGAGCCGTAGGCGGTCGAAATCTTCACCCCGAAGCGGCGCTCGAAGTCCTCGTACTCCGGGATCAGCGGCGCCATGAGCACGCGTTCGAGCGGGTTGTCCGCATCCTCCGGCCTGGGGGCCTGCTGGTAGAGGAAGTTTCCCATCGCGCCCAGGAGGAAGGTGACGTTGACCCCGTGACGGATCACGTCCTTCCAGAAGCTGGTGATGCTGAACCCGGCGGGGAGCACGGCCGTCCCCTCCATCTGCGCCGCCACGTAGATGACCGCCCAGATGCCGGCGATGTGGAAGAGGGGCAGGGGCGCGTAATAGACGTCCCCCTCGCGCAAGACCCCGCAATAGACGAGTGTGCGGCCGTACACGTAGGCGTAGGCGTGGGTCATCATCACGCCCTTCGATGCCCCGGTGGTGCCGGACGTGTACATGACGCCGATCAAGTCATGATAGCGGGGGCCGTCGGGAATCGGCGCGGCGGAATCGGCGTAGAGGGTTTGGAAGTCGAGCGCGCGCGCGCGGCCGGCGAGTCCCGGCGGCAAATCCGTGTCGCCGCCATCGCTCGCGTCCTCCGAATAGAGCACCAGCCGTTCGAGGTTGTCGAGGCCCTCGGCCACGAACGCGATGCGGTCGAGGAACTGGCGATCCACGATCATCGTGGTGGCGATCGAATCGTTCAACACGTGGCTGAGGATGGTGCCCCGGTAGGCGGTGTTGACGGGCACCTGGACGGCGCCCAGCTTGGCGAGGGCGCAGAATACGACGACATGGTCCACGGTGTTGGGCAGCATCAGCAGCACGGTCTCGCCCGGCTTGATGCCGATCCCGGCGAAGCCGCGCGCGAGGCGGTTGGAAAGCGCGTCCATCTCCCGGTAGGTGATGCGCCGGTCGTCCGTGACCAGCCAGGCACGGTCCGGGCAATTCGCCACCGCTTTGGCGAGGACGCGCGCGACGGTCATGTGTTCCCAGTCGTCGATTGTCATCGTCGCATCCCCGATCGCCGCCTGAACCAGAGCGGATCGACAGCCCGACCCGCGGCGGCTACCGTAGTTTTCAGCCGCTGGCACCGTCAAGCCGGCCACCGGCCGAGGGGAGGCGCGCGTGGATTTCAAGACGATGCTGTCCGAATTCACGGATGCCCTCGTGGCCGGCGACGGGGAGCGGCTCGCGCGCCTGTTCACCGAGGACGGGGCGTACCACGATGCCGCCTATGGCACGCACCGAGGGCGGGGCGAAATCCGCGCCATGGTCGAGCGAGTCGCCCGCGAGGGGGAGAGCTATCGCTTCGAGATGCGGGATCCTGTCTCGGACGGGCAACTCGGGTATGCCCGCTTCATCTTCAGCTTCACCACCAGGCATGGGGACTTCGCCGGCAAACACGTTGTGACCGAAGGCATGGGCTGTTTCGAATTGGTGGACGGCCTCATCAAGGAGTATCACGAGGCCACCAACCAGGGCATCGGCCTGGCCCAGCTCGGCATAGCACCCGAGCACATGGCCAGGATCTTCGCCCGCAAGGCCGAGCGACAGAATGCCCGGCCCGAGTTCCGCGACCATCTCGGCAGCTGAGCCCGCGGGCGAACCCGCGATGCCCAGGCGCATGCCGCCAATCGGTTGCCTCGTATTGACCGACCCTCGTGCCCCCGATAGCCTTTCAAGGCATCACATCGGGCAGGGGGCGGGGAAGATGGAGCTGATCAATCCGGAGGGCTGGGCGCGGGCGCGGGGCTATTCCAACGTGGCCGTGGCCCAGGGGCGCCAGGTCTTCATCGCCGGCCAGATCGGCTGGGACCCGCGCACCCAGACCTTCGCGCCCGCGGACTACGTGGCCGAGGTTCGCCAGACCTTCGTGAACCTGGTCGAGGCGGTGGCCGCCGCCGGCGGCACGCCCGAGCACATCGCGGCCATGTCCTGGTACATCACCGATGCCGCCGACTACCTGGCCAACGCGCGCGAGATCGGGCGCGCCTACAAGGAGGTCATCGGCACCCACCTGCCGAGCATGACAATGGTGCAGGTCACCGCGCTGTTGCTGGAGGGCGCGCGCGTCGAGATCAACGCCATCGCCGTCATCCCGCACGCCTAGAGCGGCTCCATTATGAATGGACCCGCTCTAGCCCTTTTTTTCGTTCGCGGCAGCGGACCAAGTGGTCCGCGCCTTCGCGGGCGCGCCGGAATGCCGGCGGGCCGCCATGCGGCCTGGAGCGGTTCCATTATGAATGGACCCGCTCTAGCGGTTTTCGCTCGCGGCAGCGGACCAAGTGGTCCGCGCCTGCGCGGGCGCGCCGGAATGCCGGCGGGCCGCCTTGCGGCCTGGAGCGGTTCCATTATGAATGGACCCGCTCTAGCGATTTTCGCTCGCGGCAGCGGACCCTATGGTCCGCGCCTGCGCGGGCGCGTCGGAGTGCCGGCGGGCCGCCTTGCGGCCTGGAGCGGTTCCATTATGAATGGACCCGCTCTAGCGGTTTTCGCTCGCGGCAGCGGACCAAGTGGTCCGCGCGGGCGCGCCGGAATGCCGGCGGGCCGCCTTGCGGCCTGGAGCGATTCCAGGTGAACTGGAACCGCTCTAGAGCCGACCGAACCGGACACAGCGCATGATCCCGAGAAAAATATTCTCCGAGGAGCACGAGATCTTCAGGGACTCCGTGCGCCGCTTCTTCGACGCCGAGGTGGCACCCCACTACGAGACCTGGGAGGAGGAGGGCAAGGCCCCGCGGGCGCTCTGGGGTAAGCTCGGGGAGGCGGGCTTCCTCTGCCCCACGGTGCCCGAGGAATACGGCGGGCCGGGCGGGGACTACCTCTTCAACGCCATCGTCGACGAGGAGATCATGCGCTACGGCGCGGCCGGCATCGCCGGCATCTCCGTCCACAACGACATCATCGTGCCCTACCTCGTCGATTACGGCACCGAGGAGCAGAAGACCACCTGGCTGCCGCGCATGGTCAGCGGCGAGGTGGTGACGGCCATCGGCATGACCGAGCCGGGCGGCGGCAGCGACCTCCAGGCCATCCGCACGAAGGCCGTGCTCGACGGCAACCACTACGTCATCAACGGCCAGAAGACTTTCATCTCCAACGGCCAGAGCGCCGACATGGTGCTGGCCGCCGTCAAGACGGACACCGACCTCGGCGCCAAGGGCACCAGCCTCGTCATGATCGAGGCCGACCGCGAGGGCTATTCCCGGGGCCGCAACCTGAAGAAGATCGGGCAGCGGGCGGGCGATACCTCGGAGCTGTTCTTCGCCGACGTGCGGGTGCCGACCACCAACATGGTGGGCGAAGAGGGCCAGGGCTTCCGCTACATGATGGAGAAGCTGCCGCAGGAGCGGCTCGCCATCGCCGTCATGGCCGCCGCCCATGCCGAGGCGGCGCTCGAATGGACGGTCGCGTACGTGAAGGAGCGCAAGGCGTTCGGCCGCTCGATCGCCGAGTTCCAGAACACCCGCTTCAAGATGGCGGAGATGTTCGCGGACGTGACGGCGGGGCGCACCTTCGTCGACCGCTGCCTCGAGCTGCACCTCGATGGCGGGCTCGACGTCCCCACGGCGGCGATGGCCAAGTTCTGGCTCACCGAGATCGAATGCCGGGTCATGGACGAATGCCTCCAGCTCCATGGCGGCTACGGCTACATGCGGGAGTTCCCCATCGCCCGCGCCTGGGCCGACGCGCGGGTGCAGCGCATCTATGGCGGCACCACCGAGATCATGAAGGAGATCGTGGCGCGCTCGATCTTCCCCAAGGAATGACCGCGCCACGGACCGAGGCCAGGCGATGAGCGAACTCCAAGCCAAGACCGAGCCCAGGCCCATCCCGTTCGACGTGGCGGTGCTCGGCCGCTACCTCTCGGCCCACCTGGACGGATTCGACGGCGACGTGAATATCACCCAGTTCACGGGCGGCCAGTCCAATCCCTCCTACCTCATGCGCACGGCCGCGGGCGCCTATGTCCTGCGCAAGCAGCCCGAGGGCGAGCTGCTGCCCAAGGCCCACGCGGTCGACCGCGAATACCGGGTGATGAAGGCGCTGGGCCAGACGGATGTGCCGGTGCCGCGCATGTTCCATTTCTGCGAGGACCGGGGAATCGTCGGCACGCCCTTCCTGGTCATGGAATTCGTCGAGGGGCGCGTCTTCCGCGAGCCCACCCTGCCCGATTGTAAGCCCGCAGAGCGCGCGGCCATCTTCGACTCCATGAACGAAATCCTGGCCAATCTCCACAAGGTGGATCCCGAGGCCGTCGGGCTCGGCGATTTCGGCCGCGGCGGCAACTACTTCTCGCGCCAGATCGACCGTTGGACCAAGCAGTACCGTGCCTCCCAGACCGAGGAATACGAGGACATGGAGGCGCTCATCGCCTGGCTGCCCGGCCGCGTGCCCCAGGACGACACCACGACCCTCGTGCACGGCGACTTCCGGCTCGAGAACCTGATCTTCCATCCGACCGAGCCCAGGGCCATAGCCGCGCTCGATTGGGAGCTCTCGACCTTCGGCCACCCGCTCGGCGACCTCGCCTACAACTGCATGCTCTATCACCTGCCCACCGATACCTTCGGTGGCTTCATCGGCCACGACCTCGCGGCGCTCGGCATCCCCAGCGAGGACGCCTACGTGGAGGCCTACTGCAAGCGCGTGGGGCTCGAGGGCGTCGAGGACTGGAACTTCTGCATCGCTTTCGCCCTGTTCCGCATCGCGGCGATCCTCCAGGGCGTCTACGCCCGGGCGCTGGGGGGCAATGCCGCCGCTCCCGATGCGATGGAGAAGGGTGCCCTGGTCAGCGTCTGCGCCCGCCAGGGCCGGGCGCTGATCGACTGAGGCGGGGCGCCCGGCCACCTCGGCCCGGGCTGGACTCTCGGGCTGACGCGAGCTAGACGAACGAGCGAAACCAGCCTTTGGAGGTGGAGATGCGTGAGGCGGTCATTGTCTCGACGGCGCGGACGCCGATCGGCAAGGCGTTCAGGGGTGCGTTCAACAAGACCCACGGGGCGGTCATCGCGGGCCACGCGATCAAGCATGCCGTGGAGCGCGCGGGCATCGACCCCGGGGAGGTCGAGGACGTGGTGCTGGGCTGCGGCTTTCCCGAGGGCGGCACGGGATGGAACATCGCCCGCGTCGCCGCCGTGCGCGCCGGCCTGCCGGTGACGGCGAGCGCCATGACCATCAACCGCTTCTGCAGCTCGGGCCTCCAGGCCATCGCCACGGCGGCGGGCCGCGTGGTCACCGACGGCGTGCCCGCGGTCGTCGCCGGCGGGCTCGAATCGATCAGCCTCACCCACAACGACATGAACCAGTACTGCCTGAAGGAGGAGTGGCTGCTCGGCCACAAGCCGGCGCTGTGGATGCCGATGATCGAGACGGCCGAGAACGTGGCCGCGCGCTACGGCATCCCGCGCGAGGCCCAGGACGAATACGCCCTCGAAAGCCAGCGGCGGACGGCGGCGGCGCAGCAGGCGCAAAGATTCGACGGTGAGATCGTGCCGATCACCACCACCAAGCTGGTCACCGACAAGGAGAGCGGAGAGACCCGGGACGAGGAGGTGACCCTGGCCCAGGACGAGGGCAACCGCCCGAGCACCACGGCCGAGGGCCTCGCGACGCTCCAGCCCGTGATGGGCGAGGACGCCAACATCACGGCGGGCAATGCGAGCCAGCTTTCCGATGGCGCCTCGGCCTGCGTCATCATGGATGCGAAGCTGGCGGAGCAGCGCGGGCTCGAGCCCCTCGGCATATTCCGGGGCCTGGCCGTGGCCGGCTGCGAGCCCGACGAGATGGGCATCGGGCCGGTCTTCGCGGTGCCGCGCCTCCTCGAGCGCCACGGCCTGTCCGTCAGCGACATCGACCCATGGGAGCTCAACGAGGCCTTCGCCGTGCAAGTGCTCTATTGCCGCGACCGGCTCGGCATCCCCCAGGAGGCGCTCAACGTGGACGGCGGCGCGATCTCCATCGGCCACCCTTACGGTATGAGCGGCGCGCGCATGGCCGGCCACGCCTTGATCGAAGGCAAGCGCCGCGGGGCCAAGCACGCGGTCGTCACCATGTGCATCGGCGGCGGCATGGGGGCCGCCGGCCTGTTCGAGATTGCCTGAGTCCGGGCGCCTTGGCGCGCCCATCACGGCATTGTGACGCCGGATGATGGCTTCGGCGGCCCGCAGGCGCCGATCGGGCTCTTTTCATTCGGCGCGTGGCCGTTCCGTCCGCTGGTTCCATTTGCATCGGAAGGTCGGCCCGGATAGGGTTCGCATCGCAATATAATATAATAAGCGTTAACAGGGTTGGCGTGACGTGACGGCGGATACCCTACCGAAGCTGTTGCTCCACAATGCCGAGACGCACGGCGACAGGCCGGCGTTTCGCGAAAAGGGCCATGGCATCTGGCGTAGCTGGAGCTGGCGCGAGGCGGCGGCGGAGGTGCGCGCCATGGCCTGTGGCCTGGCAGCGCTGGGCTTCGAGAGGGGCGACCGCCTCGCCATCATCGGCGACAACCGCCCGCATCTCTACTGGGCCATGACGGCCGCCCAGTGCCTGGGCGGCGTGCCGGTGCCGATCTACCAGGATTCGGTGGCGAACGAGATGCGTTTCGTCCTCGATCATGCCCAAACCCGCTTCGCCGCCGTCGAGGACCAGGAGCAGGTGGACAAGCTGCTCGAGATCCGGGATTCGCTTCCGACCCTCGAGACGGTGATCTTCCGCGACAGCCGCGGCATGCGCGATTACGACCACGACTTCCTCCACGGTATGGCTGAGATGGGCGAGAAGGGCCGCGAGCACGATCGCGCGCACCCCGATTTCTTCATGGCGGAAGTCGACCGGGGCCAGGGTAGCGATGTCGCGACCTTTTACTACACCTCGGGCACCACGGGCGATCCCAAGGGCGTGGTCGCCACCTTCGACAACATCATCGTGACCGCGCGGAACGCCACCGCGTTCGAGGGCCTGGGCTCGGGCGAGCAGGTGGTGTCCTACCTGCCCATGGCCTGGGTCGGGGACAACATCTTCTCCGTCGCCCAGCAATATTGCGCCGGCTTCTGCATCAACTGCCCCGAGAGCAGCGACACCCTGCTCCACGACCTGTTCGAGATCGGCCCGACCTATTTCTTCGCCCCGCCGCGTATCTGGGAGAACCTCCTGACCACGGTGATGATCCGCATGGAGGACGCCGGCTGGCTCAAGCGCAAGATGTTCCATTTCTTCATGGGTGTCGCGCGCCGCTCGGGGGCCAGAATCCTCGATGGCCTGCCCGTGCCGGTCCTCGACCGCCCGCTCTACGCCCTCGGCCGGATCCTGGTCTACGGGCCCCTGAAGAACGTGCTCGGCTTCACGCGGATCCGCCTCGCCTATACCGCGGGCGAGGCGATCGGGCCGGACATATTCAGGTTCTACCGCTCGCTCGGCATCAACATCAAACAGCTCTACGGCTCGACCGAGGCCAGCGTATTCGTGACCATCCAGCCCGATGGCGAGGTCAAGGACGACACCGTCGGCAAGCCGATCGCCGGCGTCGAGCTGCGCGTCGCGGACTCGGGCGAGATCATGTTCAAGAGCCCGGGCGTATTCCAGGAATACCACAACAACCCGCAAGCCACGGCCGAGGCCAAGACGCCCGACGGCTGGATGCATACGGGCGACGCCGGGTTCGTCGGCGAGGACGGCCACCTGCGGATCATCGACCGGGCGAAGGACGTGGGCAAGCTCAACGACGGCACCATGCTGGCGCCCAAGTTCATCGAGAACAAGCTCAAGTTCTTCCCCCATATCAAGGAGGCGGTCGTATACGGCGACGGCCGGGACTACGCGACCGCTTTCGTCTCCATCGACCTCGAGGCGGTCGGCAATTGGGCGGAACGGCAGCGGCTGGTCTATGCCAGCTACGCCGAGCTCGCCGCCCTGCCGCAAGTCTACGAGCTCGTCGCCGACGAGGTGGCGCGGGTCAACCGCGACCTCGCCGGCGACGAGCGCTTCACCGGCTCTCAGATCAAGCGCTTTCTCCTCCTGCACAAAGAGCTCGATGCCGACGATGGCGAGCTCACCCGCACCGGCAAGGTGCGGCGGCGAATCGTCGCCGAGCGCTACGGCGCCCTGATCGACGCGCTCTATTCCAGTGCCGATCACAGCCGCATAGAGACCCAGGTCACCTTCGAGGATGGGCGCAAGGATACGACCCGCGCCGATCTCGCAATCCGCGAAGCGGAACGCTTCGATCACATGCGCGCGGCGGGCTGAGGGGCCACGGCGCGGTGGCCCGGAAGCGGATCGGCGATGTCCTGCTCGAGGCGGACAACATCACCCTCTCCTTCGGCGGCATCCAGGCCCTCAAGGCCGTCTCCTTCGAGATCCGGGAGCACGAGATCCTGGCCATCATCGGCCCCAACGGGGCCGGCAAGACCTCCATGCTCAACGTCATCAACGGCGCCTACCATCCCCAGGAGGGCACCATCACCTTCAAAGGCGAGGTTCGGGCGAAGATGCGCCCGCACCGCGCGGCCGTCCAAGGGATCGCCCGGACCTTCCAGAACGTGGCCCTGTTCCGGGGGATGAGCACCCTCGACAACATCATGACCGGGCGCAACCTGAAGCAGCGCAGCAACATCCTGGCATGCGCCCTCTACTGGGGTCCGGCGCAAAAAGAGGAGACACGCAACCGGGAAGCGGTCGAACGGGTCATCGACTTTCTCGAGATCGAGGCCATCCGGCGGGTGCCTGTGGGCCGGCTGCCCTACGGCCTGCAGAAGCGCGTGGAGCTGGGCCGGGCGCTCGCGGCGGAGCCCGACCTCCTGCTCCTCGACGAGCCCATGGCCGGCATGAACGTCGAGGAGAAGGAGGACATGTCGCGCTTCATCCTCGATATCAACGCGGAGTTCGGCACCACCGTCGCCCTCATCGAGCACGATATGGGCGTGGTGATGGATATCTCGGATCGGGTCATGGTGTTCGATTACGGCCGCAAGATCGCCGACGGCTCGCCTGACGAAGTGCGGGCCAATCAGGATGTGATCGATGCCTATCTCGGTGTCGCCCATGACTGAGCGCGCGCCGAATCGGTCGTGGAACAGCGCGGGATCGGCGCCGCGATGATCGAGTTTCTCGAGGCATTTACGATCACGCCATTCGTCGACATGGCGGACAAGCCGATCTTCTTCGCCCAGGTCCTCCTGCGCGGGCTGCTTTCGGGCTCCATGTACTCGCTCGTCGCCCTCGGGTTCGCGCTGATCTTCAAGGCCTCGGGGGTGTTCAATTTCTCCCAGGGAATCATGGTGGTCTTCGCCGGGCTGTGCCTGGTGACCGTCTGGGAGATGGGCGTGCCGATATATCTCGCCGTGCTGCTGACGGTCTTCGTCATGATCGGTATGGCTTTTGGTGTCGAACGCTTGATTCTGCGGCCGCTCGTCAACCAGGAGCAGATCACGCTGTTCATGGCGACCATCGGCCTGACGTTCTTTCTCCAGGGCTTCGGCGAGCTGGTGTTCGGCGGCCAGATCAAGCTCATGCCGTTGGCGGAGCTCGGCGTGCCCGAGGGGCGCCTCACGTTCCTGGCCGACCAGGCGGCCGGCATCAAGGGCATCCGGCTGCAGGCGCGCGACCTCACCGCGGCCGTGGTCGCCGCCGTCCTGGTCGGCCTTCTGGTCCTTTTCTTCAAGACCACCAAGATCGGGCGGGCGCTGCGCGCGGTCGCCGACGACCATCAGGCCGCGCAATCGGTCGGCATACCGCTGAAGACGATCTGGATCTTCGTCTGGTCCGTCGCCGGCATCGTGGCGCTGGTCGCCGGCATCTTCTGGGGCGGGCGAAGCGGCGTGACCTTCGGATTGGCGATCATCGCCTTGAAGGCCCTCCCGGTCCTGATCCTGGGCGGATTCACCTCCGTGCCCGGGGTCATCGTCGGTGGCCTGATCATCGGCATCGGCGAGAAGCTGGGCGAAGTCTATTGGTCCGATGCGATCGGCCAGGGCATCCAGGACTGGTTCGCATACGCCATCGCCTTGGTTTTTCTCGTGTTTCGGCCACAGGGCCTGTTCGGCGAAAAGATCATCGAGAGGGTATAGCGGGTGCTCTATCGCGAAGCCGGGCAGTTCAAGACGACCTACAAGTCCGACCAGGCGATCTTTCGGATCGCGCAGGACCGCTGGCTCATCATCGCCCTACTGGTGTTCGCCTACGCGGTCGTGCCGCTGATCGCGTCGGAATACTGGTTCGAGGCGATCCTGACGCCGTTCCTGATCGCATCGGTCGGCGCCATCGGCCTCAATATCCTGACCGGCTATTGCGGCCAGCTCTCGCTCGGGACCGGCGGATTCATGGCCGTCGGCGCCTATTCGGCCTACAAGCTGAGCACCGCGTTCCCGGAGCTGAATATCGTCGTCGTTTTCCTCCTGTCGGGCGGAATCGCGGCGTGCGTGGGCATCGTCTTCGGGCTGCCCAGCTTGCGCATCAAGGGCTTCTATCTGGCGGTCGCGACATTGGCGTCGCAGTTCTTCCTCGAGTGGCTGTTCCTGAGCAAGCCGTGGTTCGTGAACTATCACCCCTCCGGCGTGCTGTCGGCGCCGCCGCGCGAGATATTCGGGACCGTCGTGACAGGGGCCACCGCGTCGAGCGAGGCCACATACTACATGGCCCTCACCTTCGCGGTCCTCGCCGGCCTCACCGCCAAGAACTTGGTGCGCGGGCGCTTCGGGCGGTCCTGGATGGCGATTCGCGACATGGACGTCGCCGCCGAGCTGATCGGCATCCGGCCCCTGCAGACCAAGCTGTGGGCCTTCGCCGTCAGCTCCTTCTATGTCGGCGTATCGGGGGCCATGCTGCTGTTCCTGTCGCTGCACGCGGCCGAGACCCAGGCCTTCGACATCAACCGCTCGTTCACCATTCTGTTCATGGTCATCATCGGTGGGTTGGGCTCCATCCTGGGGTCCTACATGGGCGCCGCCTTCATCGTGGTCCTGCCCATCCTGCTCACCAACCTGCCGCGCATGCTGAGCATTCCGATCGAATCGTCCACGGCGAACCACATCGAATTCATGGTGTTCGGCGGCATGATCGTCTTCTTCCTGATCGTCGAGCCGGCGGGCCTCGCCCGGCTGTGGTCGATCGCCAAGGAGAAGCTGCGGCAGTGGCCGTTCCCGTACTAGTGGTTCGAGTCTGACGCTTGGAATCCTCTCCCCGGCGGGGAGAGGGTGGCGCGCATAGCGCGCCGGGTGAGGGCGTGGCCGCCAGAAGGCGGCGGAAAGACTCTTGTAACGCGCCGACGCGCGCCCCCTCACCCCGACCCTCTCCCCATGTACAGACCGGAGACATAGCTGACAGGTGTTCGGAGACATGGTTGACACTTTCCCGGTCCCTGGCGGATTGGGGAAGGATTGGATCATGGTCTGGCGGGAGCGGTTGGTGATGGATCTGCGAGAGGAGTTTGTGGGTCTGGCGGGAAGCGCGGGGGCGAACCGGCGTGAGCTGTGCCGTCGGTTCGGGATCAGCGCCCAGACCGGCTACAAATGGCTGCGGCGGCACGCGGCCGAGGGGCGGGAGGGCTTGGCCGACCGCTCGCGGCGGCCGCGGACGAGCCCGGGGCGTGTGGCGCCGGTGCTCGAGGCGGCGGTGCTCGCGGTGCGGGCCGACAGCAACCAGGCGTGGGGCGGCCGCAAGATCCGGCGGCGGCTCCAGGACCTCGGCCACGCGGCGGTGCCGAGCGCCAGTACGATCACCGAGATCCTGCGCCGCCACGACAAGCTGGACGCGGCGGCGGCCGGGCCGGCGCGCTGGTGCCGGTTCGAGCGCGCCGGCCCGAACGAGCTGTGGCAGATGGACTTCAAGGGCCACTTCGCGACCGTGGCCGGGCGCTGCCATCCCTTGACGGTGCTCGACGACCACGCGCGCTACGCGCTCGGGCTCGCCGCCTGCGCCGACGAGCGCGCGGAGACGGTGCGCGAGCGGCTGAGCGCCATCTTCCGGCGCTACGGGCTGCCCGAGGCGATGCTGATGGACAACGGCGCGCCGTGGGGCGACGCCGGCGGCCAGCCCTACACCGTGCTCACCGTGTGGCTGATGCGGCTCGGCATCCGCATCGCCCACTGCCGCCCCTACCATCCCCAGACCCAAGGCAAGGACGAGCGCTTCCACCGCACATTGGCGGCCGAGGTCCTGGCCGGGCGCCGCTTCGCCGATCTCGGCGAGTGCCAGGGCGCATTCTCGCGCTGGCGCCACGTCTACAACCACCAGCGCCCGCACGAGGCCCTCGATCTCGACGTGCCGGCGCGCCGCTACCGCCCCAGCGCGGTCGCCTTCCCGGAGACGCCGCCCGAGATCGCATACGGTCCCGGCGATAGGGTGCGCAAGGTCCAGAGCGGCGGCATGGTCAGCTTCCAGGGCCGCCAGTTCCGCATCTCCAAGGCGTTCAAGGGACAGCCCATCGCCCTGTGCCCGAGCGCCGTCGACGGCGTGTTCACGGTGCGCTTCGGCGCCAACACCATCGCCCATATCGACTTCCGAAAAGCGCCCGCCGAGACACGAGCCGCCTGTGGATTTGATGGATATCGCTGGCGCGATACCCACAACCCCACAGGCACAACAACCGCAAAACAGGATTGATCTGGTATTGAAGTGCAGCATCCGAGGTGTCAACCATGTCCCCGAACACCCGTCAACCATGTCCCCGGTCTATACACCCCAAGGGGAGAGGGGGATTCTTTTGTCGCGTTCAATCCATTAGGAACCAAGACACTAGAGCGGCTCCGCTTCGAGCGGACCCACTCAAGCGCACTATCTCGCTCACGGCGGCGGACCGAAGGGTCCGCGGCCGGGAGCGATTCCAGTCGAGGTGGAATCGCTCTAGGAATTCCTCATGGCGCCGGGCCGGGCCGACCTCGGAAGTTTGCCCGCGATCCGGACTCTGTGATATGGTAGGGCGTTAGTTTAAAGGGCAAAAAACAAGTCGATAGAAATCGTCTGCAACAGGTTCAGGGAGGATGAAATGAGCCTCAGGAAATTGGTGTTTGGCGCCGTGGCCGCCGCATTCGTGGCAGTTCCGGTCGCCACCGAAACCGCCACGGCGGAAGAGACGGCGTTCATACCGATGTTGACCTATCGGACCGGGCCATATTCGGTCGGCGGCATTCCCCTCGCGAACGGGTTCGCCGACTATCTCAAGCTGGTCAACAAACGCGACGGCGGCGTCGAGGGCGTGAAGCTCGAATGGGAAGAGTGCGAGACCGGATACAACACGGAGAAGGGCGTCGAGTGCTACAACCGCCTCAAGGACCGCGGCCTCGTCTTCAACCCCAACAGCACCGGCATCACTTACTCGATCATCGAGCAAGCGGCGCAGGACGGCGTCTCGGTGCTCTCGATGGGGTATGGCCGCGCCGATGCCGCCGACGGCCGGGTCTTCAAATGGGTGTTCAACTTCCCCACGAGCTACTGGAGCCAGGCCACCGCTTGGGTCAAGTATATCGGGCAAGTCGAAGGCGGGATGGATAAGCTGAAAGGCAAGAGCATCGGCTACATCTTCCTCGATTCCGCTTATGGGCGCGAGCCCATTCCGACCCTCGAGCTGCTCGGCGAGCAGCTCGGCTACGACGTCACCACCTACCCGGTTCCGGGCGCGTCGATGGGCGATCAGTCGGGCGTGTGGCTCAAGATCGAGCAGAACGATCACGACTGGATGCTCATGTCGGGATGGGGCCTGATGAACCAGACGGCCATCAAGGAAGCGTCCGAGATCGGGTACCCCATGGACCATTTCATCGGCAATTGGTGGTCCGGCTCCGAGGCCGATGTCCTGCCGTCGGGCGCGGCCGCGACCGGCTATCTGTCGGGCACCTTCACGGCGCCGGGCTCGGGCTATCCCGTCCATGCCGACATCCTGCGGGATGTCTATGGTGGCGATAAGGCCGCCGCCGAGGACAACAGCTGGGGCCAGGTGCTCTACAACCGGGGCGTCTCCAACGCGACATACGTGGTCGAGGCGATCCGCGGCTCGATCAAGGAGTTCGGCACGCCCGTCACCGCGGCGAACGTCCGTTGGGGCCTGGAGAACCTGGGCCTCACCGCCGACCGCCTGGCGGAGCTCGGCATGACCGGGTTCATCGCACCCGTCCAGGTCACCTGCGCCGATCATGAGGGCGGCGGCGGCGCGCTGTTCATGCAGCAGTGGGACGGCGACAAGTGGTCGGTGGTCACCGAAGCAATCCCCGTCATGCATGACGTGACGCGGCCCATGGCCGAGGCTTCGGCCCTGGAGTATGCGGTCGAGAAGAATATTACGCCGCGCGACTGCTAGGCGCGGTGGGCGGCGCGGCATCCGCCGCGCCGCCCACGCCGTGGCTTGCATGGCCTCCGACTGGGGAGAAGCTCGTGAGTGAGGCCGCCGCTCGAGAGCCGCCGCGGGCGGCAGGGATGGGTGAGGCCGCGGCGAAGGCGGCCGACCTCCTGGTCGTCAATAACGTCGAGGTCATTTACGACCATGTGATCCTGGTCCTCAAGGGCGTCTCGCTGACGGTGCCCGAGGGCGCCATCGTGGCCTTGCTCGGGGCCAACGGGGCCGGCAAGACGACGACCCTCAAAGCCATCTCCAACCTCCTGCGCGCCGAGCGCGGCGAGGTGACCAAGGGCACCATCGAGTTCCGCGGCAATCCCGTCCACAAACTGACGCCCTCGGCGCTGGTCGCCATGGGCGTCGTCCAGGTCATGGAGGGGCGGCGCTGCTTCGAGCACCTGACGGTCGAGGAGAACCTCATGACCGGCGCCTATTCCCGCAAGGACGGGCGCGCCGCCATCCAGGCCGACCTCGATCTCGTCTACGGCTATTTCCCGCGCTTGAAGGAGCGGCGCAACACCGTGGCCGGCTACATCTCGGGCGGCGAGCAGCAGATGACCGCGCTCGGCCGCGCGCTCATGGCCAAGCCGAGCGCCATCCTCCTCGACGAGCCGTCCATGGGCCTGGCCCCGCGCCTCGTGGAGGAGATCTATGAGATCGTCCACCGCCTCAACCAGGACCAGGGGGTGACGTTCCTGCTCGCCGAGCAGAACACCCACATGGCCCTCAAATACGCGAGCCACGGCTACATCCTGGAGAACGGCCGCGTGGTGCTCGACGGCGCCGCCGCCGCCCTGCGCGAGAACGAGGACGTAAAGGAGTTCTACCTCGGCCTCGGCACGTCTGGCCGCAAGAGCTACCGCGACGTAAAACACTACAAGCGGCGGAAGCGCTGGCTGTAGCGGCGGGCGGGTGGGGGCGCCGCCTCGGACGGTCACCACAAAGACGCCAAGGAACCAAG
>CAXXKO010000021.1:0-34489 GCA_963666705.2 Alphaproteobacteria bacterium
CGAGGATCGCCTCGGCGAAGTCGGCATAGTCCTGGGCCGGCATGACGAACGAAGACCAGCCGCCCGACACATAGCGGCGATAGTAGATGTCGAGGCCCGGCTGCTCGTTGAGGATGGCCAGGCCGTTGATGGTGATGCCCGAGAGGACGGCGGCGTCGCGCACCATCTCGGGCGACAGGCCCTGGTTTGCGCGCCCGTCCCCGGATACGTCGATCACCAGCCGCGACCCCTCGAAGCCGTTGTCCTTGAAGAAGGGGGCGGCGCGCCTGATCATCTCGCCGATGGCGGTGGAGCCGAAGCTGAAATGACGCGGCGCGCTCTCGACCATGGCCGCGAAAAGCGCCGCGTCGGCCGCGTCGTCGATATGGGTCCAGCCGACCGATACGCGTTGCTGGTTGACGCTGGCCCATTGCACGAGCGAGACGACGATGCCGTTCTCGCCCGCGCCGCGCACGGCGTCGAGCAGGGCCGGGTCCCGGAACGCACGGGCGTAGCCCGCCATCTGCAGGGCGTACTCCTCGTAGTTCACGCTCGAGGATGTATCGACGGCGAGGATGAGCTCGAGATCGACCGGCCGCGCCAATGCCGCCGTCGGTAAGGCGAGCGCGCCCAAGAGGCCTGCCCGAAGCATCAGGCGCGCCAGCCGCCCGGCCCCGCGGCCTCGTCGGATGGCGCGCTCAGGCAATAACCAACCCACCGCTTACGACCATAACCTCCCCCGTCATGTACGTGTTCGCGGAACTCGCAAGGAAGCACACCGCCTCGGCGATCTCGGCCGGCTCGCCGCCCCGGCCGAGCGGTATGCGGCTCGCCATCTTTTGGATGTGGTCGTCGATGCGCATGGGCGGCGTGTCGATGGCGCCGGGCGCCACCCCGTTGACCAGGATGCCGTCGCCGGCATAGGCGATGGCGAAACTCTTGGTGAGGCTGATGACGCCGGCCTTGGCGGCGGCGTAATGCGCCATCTCGGGAAAGGCGACGAGCCCGTCGACCGACGCGATGTTGACGATGCGCCCGCCGCCCTGCCCACGCATGTGCCGGGCGGCGGCCACGGACATGTGGAAGAGACCGCGCAGGCAGACGTCGAAGATCAGGTCCCACCCGTCGTCGTCGATCTCCTCGATCGGCGTCCGGATATAGATGCCGGCATTGTTGACCAGGACATCGACCCGCCCGCAGGCCGCGGCGGCCTCCTCGAACGCCCGCCGGCAGGCGGCCCTGCATGTGACGTCACCTGTCACGCCGGCCACTTGGCCTCCCTTCGCGCGTAACGCCGCGACGGCGGTGGAAAGGGCGTCCGCGTCCTTGTCGATGAGGGCGAGCCGCGCGCCGCGCGCGGCCATGGCCTCGGCGATGGCGAAGCCGATGCCCTTCGCCCCACCGGTGATGATCGCACCTTTATCTTCCATTGATGCCCCCAGAATGGTCCCCTTCCGCGTCAGCGGAGCCCGGTCATCAGGGCTGATTGCTCGGCATGATGGTCATCTCGGAGATCGCGACCTGGGGCGGCTGTTGCAGCGCGAAGACCACCGCGCGCGCGATGTCCTCGGGCACGAGGCAGTCGCCGAAATCGTCGTAGAACTTGGCGGCCCGCTCCTCGTCGCCCCAGCGGGCGAGGGCGAATCCGGTCTCGACCATGCCGGGCATGATTTCCGTCACGCGAACCCCGGTCTTGCGGAAGTCCTTGCGCAGGGATTCGCTGAACCCGTGGACCGCATACTTGCTGGCGGCGTAGATCGTGCCGCCGGCATAGGGCGTGACGCCGGCGGTCGAGCCGATGTTGATGATATGGCCGATATCGCGGGCGACCATCCCATGGATGACCGCATAGGTCACCCGGATCAGCCCGGTGACGTTGGTCTCGATGGTGCTTGCCCAATCAGCCACCGCGCCCCGGTCGAAGCGCTGGCGCCCGCCCAGGTCGGAGCCGGCATTGTTGATCAGGACCTCGATCTCCCGCAGATCGGGCGGCAGGCGCTCGATCAGGCTCTCCACGGACCCTCTATCGGCCACGTCGAGCGCGAGGGCGTGGGCCTGGTCTCCGATCCGCCCCGCCACCGCCTCGAGAAGGGCCATGCGTCGGCCGGCGCAGATCACCCGGCAGCCGATATCCGCGAGCGCCGCGGCCGTCGCTTCGCCGATACCGCTGCTCGCACCCGTGACCAGCGCGATGGCACCCGGCCGTGGCATGGTCTTCTCCGCCATGATGGATTTCCTTCGCAAGTTCCGTGGGACGGCCCAAGGGTATAACCTAGCCCCGGGGGCGCGCCAAGCGCACGCCCGGCCTTCACGGGCCGTGATGGTCGTGATATGTCGGCGCGACGGGCGCGGGATACGGTCAGGCCGGCATGAGATGGCTCGCAAAGGCTCTGCTCTCGCTCCTCGCCATCATCCTGGGACTGGTGCTGATGGCGGGGGGATGGCTCGCGTGGTTGGGCACCCGGGACCCCATGGTGCTGATCGACCGGGAAGTCCCCGCCTATTCCCTGGCCACGCAAGAGGATTACACGGCCGCGCGGAAGGGGGAGGAGCGCCTCTTCCGCGACCTGACCTTCGTGGCCGATGGCTTCGCACCGGTTCGGATTACCGTGAGCCTACCCGCCGGCATGGCCCCAGAGCGCTTGCCGGTCCTCGTCCTTCTCGGCGGGCTCGAGTCCGGGCGCGGCAGCCTCGAGCGGTTGCCGGCCCTGGGGCGGAACGCGGTGGTCGCCTTCGAATATCCCTATTCGTCCGCGGTGAGGGACCGGTCCGCGTTCGTCCTCGAGCGGCTGCGCATCGCCCGTGGCGCGGTCCTGGAGACGCCCGGCCAGCTCGCCTTCGTCCTCGGCTGGCTGCGCTCGCGGCCCTGGGTCGATCCGGCGCGCATCAGCCTCCTGGGCTATAGCCTGGGCGCGGTCTTCGTCCCCGTGGTCAATCACAAGGCGAGGCGCGAGCGCACCCCCGTGGCGGCGAGCATCATGGCCTTCGGCGGCGCCGACCTCGGCACGATCGTGGCCCATAACCTGAATCTCGCGCCCGCGGCGCTGGCCCGGGGCGTGGCCCTCGCGGTCGATGCGCTCGTACGGCCCGTCGAGCCCGATTTCCACCTCCCGGCGCTCGCCGGCGCGCTCCTCCTGGTAAGCGCCCGGGCGGACGAGATGGTCCCCGCATCATCGGCGCGCCTCATGCGCGAGCTTTCGCCCGAGCCCAAGACCATCGTCCTCCTGCTGGGCGAGCATATCGACCCGAGGAACCAGGCGGTCCTCGATCGAATCGTCAAGATCAGCGGAGACTGGCTAAGAGAGAAAGGCGTCGTGAACGGCCCGCCTTGAAGCGGGACGGCGAGTGGAGAAAACACGGCCTGTAGAGCCCCCTGTTCCATCGGGCAGAGGGGGACTCTTTCGTCGGGTTCGAACCACTAGAGCGTTTCCAGTTCGACTGGAATCGCTCCAGGCCGCAAGTCGGCCCGCCGGCCGCCCAGCGCGCCTGCGCAGACCCTTCGGTCCGCTGCCGCGAGCGAAACAAACACCAGTGGAGAGAACACGACAAAAGAGTCTCCCTCTCCCCTTGGGGAGAGGGTTGGGGTGAGGGGGTGCGCGTCGGCGCGTTATGAAGAATCTTTCCGCCGCCTACCGGCGGCCAAGCCCTCACCCTCCCGCTTCGCGGGTCCCTCCCTCTCCCCCCAAGGGAAGAAGTGGGGAGAGGGTTCCAAGGGTCAGACGCGAACCTCTAGCGCCGGGCCACGAAGCAGTCGTAGCCCTCATCCTTGAGCGATGCGCACAGGGTCCTGGCCTCGGCGGCATCGGCGAAGGGGCCGACCCGCAGCCGATACCACAGGCCCAGGCCGCTGCCGAGATCGACAGGGGAGATCTCGTAGGAGAGATCGCCGAGCAGCTCCGACCTGGCCCCGCGGATGGTGCTCCACCAGGCCTCCCCGCGCCCTTTCTCGCGGAAGGAGCCGAGCTGGATCCAGAACCTCTTGTCGAGGGATGGCAGGGCCGCCGTCTCGGCCGCGGCCGGGGATTCGGGCGCCGCCGCCGGCTGGGGTGGGGCCGGCACGGGGTTCGCCGGGGCCGTTTCGGCTGCCTCCACCATCTCGATGACCACGGCCTCATCCGTGGCCGGCTCCGGCTCCGGGGCGGGCATGATGGGCCGCGGCTGCAAGGCCTCGGTGGATTCGACGATGATGGCCGGGGTCGATGCGTTGGTCGGCCGGAAGGTCGACCCTTCCTCCTGGATCAACCTCTTGGCTTCGGCGATCTGCGGCGAGGACATGCGGATCAGGAGCGATTGGCGGTTGGCGATCGCTTCCGTGTCGCCCTGCGCGGCGGCGAGCCAGACCCACTTCAAGGCCTGCACGTCGTCCACCTCGATGCCCTGGCCCCGCGCGTAGCGGACGCCAAGATGGTTCTGTGCCTTGGCATAGCCCTGCATCGCCGACTGCTGGAACCAATAGGCCGAGCGCTCGTCGTCGGCGGTGATGCCGCGCCCGTCGCGGTACATCTTGCCGAGGTTGTACTGGGCGCGGTATTCGCCGCCTTCGGCGGCCTTGTGTATCCACTCGAACGCTTGCGTCTCGTCCGGCTCGCCGAACCCGAGCTCGTCCGAATACAGATACATCTTGCCGAGGACATATTGCGCGCGCGGGAAGCCGGCATTGGCCGCCTGCTGGATCCAGTACCGGGCCTGCTCGTTGTCCTGTTCGACGCCTTCACCATTGAAATAGGCGAGGCCGAGATTGTGTTGCGCCTTGATGGCGCCCTGATTGGCGGCGCTGGTCCACCAATGGGCGGCGGCCACGTAATCCTGGGTCACGCCCTCGCCGCGATGGTGGAGGAAGCCGAGGTTGAACTGCGCGACTGGATCGCCGGCCTCCGCCAGGGGGCGCCAGATGGCCGCGGCGGCGGCGTAGTCGCCGCGCTGGTAGGCCTGCCACGCGGCCTCGAGACTTGCCGTGGCCGGGGCGGCCGTGGCAATGAGCGCCAGAACCAGGCCGAGCCCAACCGCCAGCCGCCGGATCGAACGACATCCGGCCGCAATCCGTATCAGCGCCGATTCGCGTCTCAAGCCCATCCGACCCCCGCCGACTGGAATCCGCGCACCAGGGTTGCGCCACACCAGTTTTGGCTGCCGCGCCATGCGTTACGATATGGTCACACGTCTCGGAGAGAATCGCAATCGGCCCAAGGCCGTGATTTTATAAAGTCTATTCAATCAGGGATTGAACAACCCGACGATTGCGCCAGTCATACATGTCGCGAGCGTTCCCGCCAAGATGGATTTGAGGCCCATGCGCACGATCTCGGCGCGCCGGGTGGGCGCCATGGTCGCCAGCCCCGCGATGACGATTCCGAGGCTGCCGAAATTGGCGAAGCCGCACATGGCGTAGACGAGGATGAGCCGGCTGCGCGGGCTGAGGGCCTCTTCGCTCAGCCCGGCGAGCTGGACATAGGCAACCAATTCGTTGATGACGGTCTTGGTGCCCAGGAGCTCGGCCGCGACGAGCGCCTCGCCCGCGGGGATGCCGATCGCCCAGGCCAGGGGCCACAGCAGATAGGCGAGGATCCGCTGCAAGGTCACCGCCGCGCCACCCAGATCGGGCAGCAGCGCGAGCACCTCGTTGACCAGCGCCACGAGCGCCACCATGACGACGAGCATGGCGATCACGTTGATGAGGAGGGCGATTCCGCGCGTCGTGCCTTCGACGATGGCCTCCATGGTGGTGGCCCTGGCCTCGTCATCGGCGCGCATGTCGCCCTCGGTCCGCTCGCCCTCGCCCGGGATCATCAGGCGCGCGATGGTGATGGCCGCGGGCGCGCTGATGATCGAGGCGATCAGGATGTTGGCGAGCGCGTCGGGGATCACCGGCCCGAGTATCGACGCGTAGAGCACCATGACGGTGCCGGCCACCGTGGCCATGCCGCCGGTCATGACCATGAAGAGTTCGGCCCGGCTCATGCGCTCGAGATAGGGACGGACCAACAGGGGCGCCTCGATCATGCCGATGAAGACGTTGGCGGCGGTCGATACGCCGACGGCGCCGCCCACGCCCATGGTGCGGCGCAAGGCCCAGGCGAATGCGCGGACCACCACCGGCAGGATCCGCCAGTGGAACAGGAGGGCGCTCAACGCGCTCACCACCAGGATGAGCGGCAGGGCCTGGAACGCGAGGATGAAGCTCGATGCGGGCGCGGTCACGGCGAAGGGCGCCGTCCCGCCGCCGAGATAGCCGAAGACGAAGCTCGTGCCGGCACCGGTCGCCCGCTCGAGCGCCAGGATCGCGCGGTTCAGCACCAGGAACGCGTCCCGCGAATAGGGCAGCTCGAGGAGGAGGAGGGCGAGCGCGAGCTGGATGCCGAGCCCGACCGCGGCCACCCTCCAGGATGCGCGCCGCCGGTCCTCGCTGATGACCCATGCGAAGGCGGGCAGGGCCAGGAGCCCGAAGAGGCTTTGGAGGGTCAGGCTCGTCATATCCATGTCTCGGTCTCTCTTCCCCGCCGATCGTGTTGCATTGCCGACGATGTACAATACAGCTTGTCGGCGGCGCCATGTCGCCGGCAATCCGGAAATATGTTGCGCCCGTCCCGAGCCGCTGGAAAGATGCGGCGATCCGGGGAGCGGGCAATCAGACGCGAGGGAGGTCGTGGTGGAAGCAAGAGCAGCGGTCGCACACAAGGCGGGAGCGCCACTTACAATCGAGACGGTCCAGCTCGACGGGCCACGCGAGGGCGAGGTCCTGGTCGAGATCAAGGCCACCGGCATCTGCCACACGGACGAGTTCACCCTCTCGGGCGCCGATCCCGAGGGCCTGTTCCCGGCCATCCTCGGCCACGAGGGGGCGGGCGTCGTCGTCGATACGGGCCCCGGCGTGGCGAGCGTCGCCAAGGGCGATCACGTCATTCCCCTCTACACCCCCGAATGCCGCCAGTGCGAGTACTGCACCTCGGGCAAGACCAACCTGTGCCAGGCCATCCGCGTGACCCAGGGCCAGGGCCTGATGCCGGACGGCACCAGCCGCTTCTCCCTGGGCGGGGAGACGATCTACCACTACATGGGCACATCGACCTTCTCCAACTACACCGTCATGCCCGAGATCGCGGTGGCGAAGATTCGCGAGGATGCGCCCTTCGACAAGGTCTGCTACATCGGCTGCGGCGTGACCACGGGCCTCGGCGCGGTGATGAACACGGCCAAGGTGGAGGCGGGCTCGAACGTCGTCGTCTTCGGCCTGGGCGGCATCGGCCTCAACGTCATCCAGGGCTGCCGCATGGTGGGCGCCAACATGATCGTCGGCGTCGACCTCAACCCCAAGAAGAAGGTGCTGGCCGAGGCCTTCGGCATGACCCACTTCGTCAACCCGGCGGAGGTCGAGGGCGACCTGGTGCCCTATCTCGTGGACCTGACCAAGGGGGGTGCCGACTACAGCTTCGAGTGCATCGGCAACGTGAATGTGATGCGCCAGGCCCTCGAATGTGCCCACAAGGGCTGGGGCGAGAGCATCATCATCGGCGTTGCCGGGGCGGGTCAGGAGATCAGCACGCGCCCCTTCCAGCTCGTCACCGGCCGGGTCTGGCGCGGCACCGCCTTCGGTGGCGCGAAGGGCCGCACCGACGTGCCGCGCATCGTCGACTGGTACATGGACGGCAAGATCAACATCGACGACCTCATCACCCACACCATGCCCCTCGAGGACATCAACAAGGCCTTCGACCTGATGCATTCGGGCGATTCCATCCGCGGCGTCGTGGTTTTCTGAATCTGGGGACGGCCGTCGCGATCAAGCCGATGTGAGTCTTTCGAATGAGAGAGTCGCGCAAAATTAACAACCCCCTCACGCTGATTGGCGTGTTCGCGGGTCTTGCGGAACTTGCCGGAACCGGTGTCTTGCCGCTTCTCGACGGTCGGACGCAAGCCATATTCATCTGGTACGTAATGGGCTTCCCGGTCCTTCTGGTGTTGCTGTTCTTCGTCACCTTGTTGTGGAAGGCACAGGTGCTGTATGGGCCGTCCGACTATCGACAGGAAGAAAACTTCGTTGCGATTATGGGTGGTGCCTATGCGTCAGGCACCGATGAAACCTCCGCCGATAACCGAGCCACGATGATGGTTTTGCGTGACTACTGGAAACCGGATGGGCGGATCGACAGCAACAATGAGCGAAATCTGCGGGAATGGATGGCGCGTAACGGTATTCCCCCAGGCTCGGTAACGTTTTTCTTAACGAACGAAAGCTACGCACAGGCACGGTTAAAAGCGGTCAGCGATTTGAGCCTGGTCCCATGATATGATAAGTAGCCGGCAAAGAAGGACGTGAACCGCATGCAAACCACAAAAATTGTCAAACTTGATGAAGTACCCGAGAGCGATGTGGAGCGAGTTGTTTCGGACTTCATGAGCGAGGGTGCGAGTGTCCGCAAGGTCCGCACGGCGGACGGTACTTGGCGAATCATCGCAACTTTCGGCGTCGACGAGAAGACGTCGCAATTCGTGGCTTGAAACTGCGACGAGTCCAAAAAGGAATTGTGCCGTGAGGCCTTACTGAAGGTGGGGCTCGAACTATGGATCGGTAAGACGCCGAACCGCGTGGCGGGGCCGCGCATCGTCGACTGGTACATGGACGGGAAGCTGAGAACGGCAGAGCAATAATCCCCCACTGAAGCGGCCGGTCGATCCGGCTGCGGCGGACCAAAATGGGACCGCGTATAGCCTTCTGTCAGGGTTGCTCTGACTGGAAGGCGGGGGGGATGTATCGGGTGGAGTTGTACGCACGGGTTCGGCGGGCGTGTCATGTCGAGGGGATGAGCACCCGCGAGGCCTCGCGGGTGTTTGGTGTAGACCGCAAGACGGTCCGTAAGATGCTGTCGTTCTCGGTGCCGCCAGGGTATCGCCGAAGCGCGCCGCCGAGGCGGCCAAAGCTGGGTCCGTTCACGGGAATCATCGATCGGATCTTGGAAGACGATCGGACCAGCCACCGCAAGCAACGGCACACTGCGAAGCGCATCTTCGACCGCCTCCGGGACGAGTACGGTTTCACGGGCGGCTACACCATCGTGAAGGACTACGTTCGTGAGCAGGGGCTTCGGTCGCGTGAGGTGTTCGTGCCACTCTCCCATTCCCCCGGTCACGCCCAGGCGGACTTCGGCGAAGCGATGGCGGTGATCGGCGGCGCGTTACGGAAGATCCACTTCCTTGCCTTCGACCTTCCCCACAGTGATGGTTGCTTTGTTGCGGCCTATCCGGCGTGAGAACGGCGGTGACAAATTAGTCCACGGAAGCGGCGGATCGTGTCCCGTGGGGTGGTGTAAGAGCGGCGGGCGCCTCACGGGATCCGGCGGGTTGAGCCGGACCGATCAAGCCGCCTCGGGCGGCAGCTTGACCCAGTCATCTTGGCTGATCGGGGCGATGGTTTCCAGGGTCATGTAGCGTGCCCTCTGGACCGCCCATTCGTCGTTCTGTTCGAGCAGGATGGCACCGATCAGTCGGGTGATGGCGGCCTCGTTGGGGAAGATGCCGACGACGTTGGTGCGGCGCTTGATCTCGCCGTTGAGGCGTTCGAGGGGATTGGTCGAGTGCAGCTTGGTTCGGTGCTCCCTGGGGAAGGTCATATAGGCCAGGACGTCGGGCTCGGCCTCGTCCATCAAGCTCGCCAGCTTGGGCGCCTTGGGGCGGAGCTGGTCGGCGACCTGGCGCCACTGGGTGCTGGCGGCCTCGGCATCCTCCTGGGCAAAGGCGGTGGCGACGAAGGCCGCCACCACGCGGCGGCCCTGCCTGCCGGCATGGGCCAGGAGGTTGCGCATGAAGTGGACCCGGCAGCGCTGCCAGGTGGCGTTCAGGATTCGCCCGACGGCGGCCTTGAGGCCCTTGTGGTCATCGGAGATCACCAGCTTCACGCCGCGCAAGCCGCGCCTGGCCAGGGAGCGTAGGAACTCGGTCCAGAAGGTCTCGGCCTCCGAGGCGCCAATCGCCATACCCAGAATCTCGCGCCGGCCCTGGGCATTGACGGCGACGGCGACGATTACGGCGACCGAGACGATGCGCCCGGCGTGACGCACCTTCACATAGGTCGCGTCGAGCCAAAGATAGGGCCAGTCGCCCTCCAGGGGGCGTTCCAGGAAGCCATGGACCCTGTCGTCGATCTCCGCGCACAGCCGCGAGACCTGGCTCTTGGAGATGCCGGACATGCCCATGGCCTGGACAAGGTCATCGACCGAGCGGGTCGAGACGCCCTGGATGTAGGCCTCCTGGATCACCGCCGCGAGCGCCTTCTCGGCCATCCGGCGGGGCTCCAGGAAGCCGGGGAAGTAGGCGCCCTTCCTGAGCTTGGGGATCTTCAGCTCGACCGTGCCGGCGCGGGTCTCCCAGACCCGGTCGCGGTAACCGTTGCGCTGGTTGATCCGTTCCGGCGAGCGCTCGCCGTGGCCGGCGCCGGTCAGGCCCAGGACTTCCAGTTCCATCAGGCGCTCGGCGGTGAAGCCGATCATCTCGCGCAGCAGATCGGCATCCGAGCTCTTCTCAAGCAGCGTGCGAAGGGTCATCATATCGTCGGTCATCGTGGTCTTCCTCGGTTCCAGGTTGCGTTGTTCCAACCCAACCCTAACCCGGAAACCGCGATGGCCGCCCGCTGTGGATAACCGGCTTGCCTAGGCCAGACTCTTGACGGTCGCTACGGCAAGCCGGTTACCCACAGATCCTACACCACGTCCTGGGACACGACCAAGCGGCGGGATTTTCCAGCCGCGGGCGGAGTAAAACTCTGCCACCTGTAGCCTTCGATCTTTTTTGAGATGGAAGGCGGGAGGATGTACACCGTGGACCTATATCTGCGCGTTCGGCTGGCCTGCCATGTTGATGGTCTGAGCCAGCGAGAGGCGGCAAGTCGGTTTGGCATTGCGCGCGAGACGGTGAGGAAGATGCTGCGGCATTCGGAGCCGCCGGGATATCGGCGACGCCAGCCACCGAAACGCCCGAAACTGGCCCCCTTCACGGATATCATCGACCGTATTCTGGAGGAGGACCGAACGGTTCACCGTAAGCAGCACCACACGGCGAAGCGTATATTCGAGCGCCTTCGCGACGAACATGGCTTCACGGGCAAAGAGACCATCGTGAAGGATTACGTTCGGGAACGGCGCCTTCGTCGGCGTGAGATGTTTGTGCCGTTGTCACATCCTCCGGGCCATGCTCGAGCGGACTTTGGCGAGGCGGATGCGATCATCGCCGGCGTCAAGTATCGGGCGCATTTTTTCGTCATGACACTTCCCCACAGCGATGCCTGCTTCGTTGCGGCCTACCCGGCGGCGACGACGGAGGCCTGGCTGGACGGGCACAACAGAGCCTTTGTTTTTTTCGGCGGCGTTCCCCAATCGATTCTTTACGACAACGACAAGTGTCTGGTGTCGCGCATCTTGTCAGATGGCACGCGGCAACGAACGCGGGCGTTCAGCGGGCTGCAGTCCCATTACCTCTTCGAGGACCGCTACGGCCGTCCCGGCAAGGGTAACGACAAAGGCAATGTGGAGGGGGTGGTCGGCTATGCCCGGCGGAACTTCATGACGCCGCTTCCCCGGTTCGCGAGCTGGGACGCCTTCAATGGCCACCTGGAAGAGCAATGCCGCAACCGGCAAGGCAACGTCCTGCGCGGCCACCGCGAGAGCATCGGCGAACGGTTTGTGCGTGACCGCGAAGCGTTGAAGAGGCCACTGCCGGCACCGTTCGACGCGTGCGACAAGCAGGGCACGCGGGTCAACTCGCTGTCCCTGGTGCGCTACCGGACGAATGACTATTCCGTGCCCGTCGCCTACGGCCATCAGGAAGTCTGGATCCGTGGCTATGTCCACGAGGTGGTTATCGGTTGCGGCGCCGGGATCATTGCCCGACACCCCCGTTCCTACGACCGGGAAGATATGGTCTTCGATCCGATCCACTACCTGCCTTTGCTGGAGCACAAGATCGGTGCCCTGGATCAGGCCGCGCCGCTAGCCGGATGGGAACTGCCTGATGCCTTCCCAACCCTGCGCCGTCTCCTGGAGGCGCGCATGGGCAAGGCCGGCAAGCGGGAATACGTCCAGGTCCTTCGGCTTGTGGAGACCTTCGATCTCGAGGTGCTTCACGGCGCGGTGAAGGACGCCCTGCGCCTGGGTGCGATCGGCTACGACGCCGTCAAACACCTTGTGCTGTGCCGTATCGAGCGACGCCCGCCCAAACTCGACCTGGATATCTATCCCTACCTGCCTCGGGCCAACGTGGCGACCACGGCCGCCGCCAGTTATATGAGCTTGTTGGGTGGAGGCGCGTCATGACCGATACGCCGCAAGTGTTGCTGGCCCATCACCTCAAGACCCTGAAACTGCCGACGTTCCTGCGCGAATACGACAAGCTGGCCCGCCAATGCGCCACCGAGGGCGCCGACCATGTGCGGTATCTTGTCCGTCTGACCGAGTTGGAACTGATCGACCGTGAGCGCCGCATGGTCGAGCGGCGGATCAGACAGGCCAGGTTCCCCGCCGTCAAAAGCCTCGACAGCTTCGACTTCAAGGCCATCGCATCGCTCGACAAGATGCTGGTTCTGGAGTTGGCGCGATGCGAATACGTCGAGCGTCGTGAGAATATCATCGCGCTCGGCAACAGCGGAACCGGCAAGACCCATATCGCCCTCGGTCTCGGTCTGGCGGCCTGCCAAAAGGGGCTCTCCGTCGGCTTCCTCACGGCCGCTGCCCTGGTTCATGAACTGATGGAGGCCGGGGATGAAAAACGCCTGTTGCGCCTGCAGAAGCAACTGGCAAAGTATCACCTTCTGATCATCGACGAACTCGGCTTCGTGCCGCTCTCGAAGACCGGCGCCGAGCTGCTGTTCGAAGTCTTCAGCCAGCGCTACGAGCGGGGCTCGATCCTGGTGACCTCCAACTTGCCGTTCGATGAGTGGACGGAGATATTCGGCTCGGAACGCCTGACCGGGGCTTTGCTGGACCGCCTCACCCACCATGTCCATATCCTGGAAATGAACGGCGAGAGCTATCGTCTCAACCAAAGCCAAAAACGGCGGAAATCCCCAAAAATACCTGCTTGACCGCCGGTGCAATGGTTGACCCGGTGGGTCCACAGGAACCTCCCACGCTGCTTCGCTCCGCGTAACGCAAGCGCTACACGAAGCAGCGCGGGTCCCTCCTATGGACTACCGGGACAACCCCCCAACACCGCGTACCGCATAACGTCAAGTGGACTAGTTTTGCTCCGCCCGGGTGGACTAATTTTGCTCCGCCGTTGACACTTGACCCCGTGGGCCCACAGGTCCCTCCCGCGCGCGCCGCCGCGTCAGCCTGTTGAGGGCACGCCGCGTCGCGCGCGGGGCCCTCCCGTGGACTACGGGGACAAGCCCGCAGCCGCCAAGCGGTCCCTTCTTACACCGCCGAGGTGGTCCCTTTTTGCTCCGCCATTGACACGCAAGATCAACATCGACGACCTCATCACCCACACCATGCCCCTCGAGGACATCAACAAGGCCTTCGACCTGATGCATTCGGGCGAATCCATCCGCGGCGTGGTGGTTTTCTGATTCGGGAGACAGTCGCCGCGCGGCGGCATCATTCGCTCCCTTTGGATTCCCGCAATCTCATCGTCGTCCAGCCACGATCGAAGTAGGCTCGCTCGTGGCAGGTGAGAACGATGATTTGAAGCCTTTCGGCCGCGCGGTCCAAGATCCGCTGCATCTCTCCGAATCTCCGGTCGTCCGAGAAGACCAGGGCGTCGTCGAGAATGATCGGCGATTTCTTGCCATGTTCGTCCAACAGGTCCGCGAACGCCAGCCTGGCCAACACGGCGAGTTGTTCGCGCGTGCCGATGCTGAGCCCCTCGTAGGGCTCGTCCTGACTTTCGCGGCGCAGATGCGTGATGTTGAGGGTCTGGTCGTCGAGCACGACCTCGGAACCGGGGAAGAGACGCTTGAGATAGGGCTCGATGCGATCGCCGACCGGCTTCAGGAACACTTCGCGCGCGGTCTGTTCCTTCTCCGCGAGGGTCTCGTGAAGGAGAGTGAGTGCCTCAGCCTCGTGGCGCAGCCTTTCTTTCTTTGCTTCGGTACGCCCCAATTCGCCCGCGGCCATCTCGAGTTCGGCCGCGATATCCTCCTGTCCGAGGGTCCGCAGCTCGACCTCCAAATCCCGAACTTTCTGGCGTAAGCTCTGAAGGCTCATCTCGACCTTGTCGCGGGCCTCGGTCGCGGCCGCGATCTCCCGGCGCGCCTCGTCGGGGTCGTTCGCGGCCAGCTCATTCTCGATTCCGTCGGCGGTCTTGGACGCATCCTCCGCCGCCTTGGTCGCATCGGCGAGCAACTTCTCGAGGGATTCGTCGCTGTCCTCGATCGCTGATTTATCGAGATCATTGCGAAGATACCTAGCAGATTTCTCGACTTCCTCACGACGATCGGTGGCCGCTTGTAGATTGCCCATCGCTCTCTGGAGGCTCCCACCGGCGTCCTTGAGCTCGTCCGAGGCCTCGCGCTCCGCGGTCTCCGCCTCCTCGAGCTTCCGCGCAAGACGATCGGCGCGATCCGTTTCCTTGTCGGCGGAGCTCTCGGGCATATCAGTGGCTCCCAAGCGCGCCTCGATGCGCGCGACCGCCGCCCCCAGCCCGGCGACCGCCTCGCGGAGCGTATCGAGGCCGTCGGGCGCATGGGCCGCCACGGTCGCCCGTCGCATCGCTGCTTCCGTGAGCCAGGTCTGGCGGTCGCGGCCCTGTCGCTCGGCATGGTGGAGATCATCGGCGCCGTGCTTTTCCAGCTCGCCCTCGAGGCGCGCCGCCGCCGCTTCGGCCGCCTCCCGGCGGCTCGAAAGATCTTGGCCACCCGGCGTCACCTGGATCGTGCCGTAGCCTTCGAGGTCGATTCGGGTCGGCTCGGTGAGTGTGAGGGAGGCCCCCTCGATCGCTTCACCTTGGATCGTGGCCCGACGGCCCTCATCGGGTGCAAGCTCGAGGAGCGTGGCGACGGCCTTGAGTCGGGCGGCTTCCTCGCGGGCCGTCCCGTCGAGGCGCCGCAACGCCTCGATGACTTCCGTGGTGAGGGCGTTGGCGTCCGCTTTCGCCGTCAGGTCGATCGCGCTCCGTTCGGCCGCTTCCGCTTTCCGCAGGCGTTCCCCGGCCGCGGCAAGCTCTTCTTTCTTGCCGAGCAACTCCGTTAATTGGCGGGCGTCCGTCGCCGCTTTTCTCGTGGCTTCGAGGGCGAGCTTGGCTTTCCCGTGTGCGCCCTCGGCATGGCCGAACGCTTTCCGGGCGTCGTTGACGGCCCCTTCGGCGGCGGTTTCCTTCTTCCGGAGGTCCCGCACTTCCCGGTCGGCCTTTTTGGCCTCCCCGCGATCCTTTTGTCGCTGGTCAAACCGTGATTTTGCCAGTTTATGATCGGATTGCGCGCTTTTGAGGTTCGCCCCGGCCGCCTTCAGGCTGTTTTCCTGGCCTTCGACATGACGGACGGCATCCCTTGCTGTCGCAAGGCGCTTGTCGGCCACGCCTATGGGGTCGTCCGCCTCGAGCGTGGCCAGATGGTCCCGCTCCCGCGTCAAGATATCGACCTTGCCCTCGAACTCCTCGAGCTTGGCGGCAAGCGCATTGCGGTGTTCCCGGGCCGCGGCGGCGCCGTCGATCGCGTCCCTGTAGGCTCCCTTGGGGCTCTTGGTCCTCGGCGTGAAAATCTCGTTCACCCGATTTTCGACGCGCTTGATGAGGGTCCGGCCGCGCTCGCCGCCAGTGATGGTCCCGATTTCGGTCTCGAGCGCGCCGGCGAGGCTGGTCTGAGCGCTCTCGTTGATATGCGGCTGCCCGAACGCCGAGCCCTGCTCGACCCAGAACAAGGCCTGCAGGCCGCGATGCTCGGGCTTGGCCCCACCCCTGGCCGGCGGCGTGAACTCCAGCATCGCCCGGAGCTTCTCCTCCGCCGCATCCCCGCTCCAACGGGCCCCGGACACCGCTTCGAGCTCGGCCACCGGCTTCTGGCAGAAGGCTTTCGCAAGCCGGTAATGGATGCCGTCGTGATCGAATTCGAGCTTGATCTCGGGCCGCACCTTCGAGCCATAGGGGAGCATGGCGGTGGCGACGGTGCCGCCGACACCGTGCTTTTCGAAGAGCACCGTCTGCAGGGCGGTGAGGACCGTCGATTTGCCTTCCTCGTTGTTGCCGACGAGAAGGGTGATCCCGTCGTCGATACCGTCGATGACGACGGTGTCCCTGAAACAACGGAAGGCCGATATCTCGATGCGCCGGATCCGCATGGCTCAGTGCTCCGCCTCCATGTGCTCGACATAGAGGATTCGGAGCGCGGTCCGGGCAATTTCGCGCGCCGGGTCGGCTGGGTCGTCGGCCTTGGCCTTGAGCACATCGATGGCGGCGCGCACGAAACCACTGCGGTCGATCGAATCCAGGTCATCCGGGCTGGGCTCGTCGATGAGCCTTTCGAGGTCGCGGTGGAGGTAGACGAGCCGCGCCTGCCAGGCGTCCAGGCAGCCCTCGATGCGCCGGCGGCCGGCGAGGTCCATGGTGCCCGAGACGCTGAGGTGGAGAAGGGTATCCTCCGGTCGCCCGGCGACACTCTCGATCGTGGCCTCGATGCCGGACGCCGGGTCTTCCTCGCCGCCAACCCCGCATGAGATCTCGCATCGGCGCCATTGAAAGCGGCCGACGGCGACCTTCTCGACCCTTGGGGCCGCACCGCCGCCGGCGCCACCGCCGTCAATCGTGACGACGAGGACATTGCCGGGATCGTTTCTGGGAAAGCGGTCGGGCTCGGGCGTTCCGCTGTACCAGGTCCGGGGCGCGATCTCCATCGCGCCGTGCCAATCACCAAGTGCCAGGTAGTCGAGCCTGGCTGTCGTGGCGCGATCGTCGGCTATCTCGTTGTTCGCGTCGCCTTGGGGCAGCCGATTGGAGATCGAGCCGTGAGCCAGGCCGATGCGGAGCGTACCGGGCGGCGTCTCGGCCGCGTCCATCCACCGGGTGACGTCGTCCGGCTCGCTCTTGCGCGTGAGGGGGGCCGGGAGCAGGGCGAGCTTTCCGTCCGCCAGCAGGAGCGGCTCGGGCGTGAGGGCCAGGATGACGTTGTCGGGCCGGCCAATGCGCTGGATGCGCGTCCAGGGGCTCTCGGAGAGGGCGGGGTCATGATTGCCCGGAAGCAGAACCCACGCGCCACCATAGGTCTTCATTGCCTCCAGGGCGCGCCGGATGACCTGGTCTGGTGTCGTGACGCTGTCGAATACATCGCCGGCAACGAAGACGGCATCGACATCGCACGCCGTCGCCAGCGCGGCAATGCGCTTTACGACCGCGAAGCGCTCCTCGCGAAGGAGGGCCGCCGTATCCCCCTCGATCGAGCCGAAGGGCTTGCCGAGCTGCCAGTCGGCCGTGTGGATGAACGTTATAGCCAATTGCCGATCCTCACCCCCTCAGCGAATCTCGACATCGACGGTCTTCTCCTGGCTGAGGGTCGTGCCGTCGATGGTGCGCGTCAATTTGACCCGTCCCGAATATGTCCCCGGCGGCCATCCGCCCGCGGGCCGCTTGCGGCCCGAATAGCCGATCCGATAGGCTTGGCGCTTCGCCATCGCCTGCTCGGCCGCATGGAACACGCTACCGTCGGGCGCCGTGATGACGAGGCCCAGCCTGTCGCCGGCCTCGACCCCGTAAGCCTCGGCCCACAGGACCAGCGCTCCGGCGGAGGCCGGCAAGCGGCGCCCGCGATAGGCGCCCGCGCGGATACCCTCCCTGCCCGGGGCCTCGCCGGCGAAGCCCGCGTTGAACAGGTCGAACGGCCGGTAGCCGAGGGCGTCCAGGGCCGCCCCGTCCCAGAGCGGCGCCGGCCCCAGGCCGCAGGCGGGCGGCCCGTCCGCGCCCTTGAAGGGATCGACGACCGCGCCATCCCGCCGCACGGAGATGTGCAGATGCGGAAATTCCGTCAGCCCCGACAGGCCGACCTCGCCAAGCCGGCCCCCGGCCCGCACGGCCACGCCGCTCGCGACCGTGATGCTGCCGCGGCGCATGTGGCAATACTGGGTCTCCCAGCCGCCCCCATGGTCGATCACCACGCCGTTGCCGCAGTCGCGGCCCGCGAGAGCTTCGCCGCCGCTCTTGGTGCCGAGATCGGGCATCCCGTCGCGCACGGCCGTCACCACGCCCGATGCAGCGGCCCGCACGCCGGTCCCTTCGCCCATGGCGGCCAGGTCGCGGATGGCGATGTCCGTGCCCTTGTGGCCGTCGTAGGTGCGCGGCCCGCAAGCATAGTCCCGCGCGCCCGAACCGGGGTCGAGATCCACGTAATTGACGATCCAGCAGTCTTCACCGGGCGAGCAATCCATGGGCAGGGCGAGGCGCGGCGCGGATTCGTCGGCGGCGAATGCCACCGTGTAAAGCATTCCGATCGAGAGTCCGGCCGCGAGCGCGCGGCGCGGAATTGTCTGGAATGGGGCCACCGGATGCTCGATCCTGTCTGGACGCGTTACGCGGACGGAGAGTCCCGCGTTTGCGAGGAGGGAGCAACCCCATGCCGATCCAGGGTCTCGACCACTTCACCGTCAACGCGGCCGACCTCGACCGCTCGCGCCGGTTCTACGCCGAGGTACTCGGTCTCACCGACGGCGACCGGCCGCCGTTCGATTTCCCCGGCGCCTGGCTCTATTGCGGCGAGCGGCCCATCGTCCACCTGATCGGCGGCCGGGCCGGCGGGGAAGGGGGCACCGGCACCCTCGACCACATCGCCCTCTCGGCCCGCGGCCTCGCCGAGATGGTTGACCGCCTTCAGGCCATGGAGATCGCCTATACCTCGCGCACGGTTCCGCGCGCCGGCCTCCACCAGGTCTTCGTCCACGACCCGGACGGGGTCATGGTCGAGCTCAACTTCCCGGCCGACGAGCCCATGCCCGACGGCGTCTGAGCCCTACCGGCAGAGCGGCGCCACTCCCAGCCGTTCGCGCGCGGTGCCGAGCTTTCTCTCGAAGGCCCGGCCGATGGCGAGGAGGCGGTGCTCGTGGCCGCGCCGGGCGAGGAGCTGGAGGCCCACGGGCATGCCCGCCTCGTCGAGGGCCACGGGAATCGTGAGCGCGCACAGGGTCAGCATGTTGCCGATACTGGTGTTGCGCAGGGCCATCAGGTTGGCTTCCTTGTAGCCCTCGATCGCCGAGACCTCCGCGAGCCTGGGCGGCGTGATCGCCACCGTCGGCATGACCACCACATCGACGGCCTCGAGGCGCTCGTCCGCGGAGGCCGAGCAGCGCTCGATCAGGTGGCGCCGGTTGACGTATTCGTAGGCCGGCATCTCGCGCGCGTTCTCGAACCGCGCCGTGACCACGGGGTCGAGGGTCGCGATCCAGTCCGGCAGCCGCGCGGACAGGAAGGCGTAGAATTCGGCGGCGACGATGCCGCCGCGCCGGAACAGGCGGTAGACCTCCTCGCCCTCGGGCAATTCGAACGGCACCAGCCTGGCCCCCGCCGCGACCGCCTCGTCGAGGGCCGCCTCGACCCCCTCGGCGACGCCGGGCGAGCAGTCCTGCCAGAAAGTATCGTCGCAAATCCCCATGCGCAGGCCGGCGAGCTCCGCGCGTCCGATTTCCGCCATGAGCGCTTCGGCGTCGGTCGCCGGATCGAGGGCCGCGAAGCCGAGCGCCGCGTCTGTCACCGTGCGTGCCAGGACGCCCGGCGTATCGAGGCTCGGCCCCAGGGGCGTGATGCCGTCGAGCGGCCAGCGGCCGTGGGTGATCTTGAGGCCGACATTGCCCGTCATGCTGGCCGGGATGCGGACCGAGCCGGCGGTGTCGCTGCCGAGTGCCAAGTGCGCGGAGCCCTCGATGAGGCTCACGCCGGCGCCGCTCGACGAGCCGCCCGAGACCCGGTGATCGGCGCCGTCCCACGGGTTGCGCGGCGTGCCCCAGTGGTTGTTGACGCCGAGGCCGCCATAGGCGAATTCGACCGTATGGGTCTTGCCGGGGATGGGGGCGAGCTGGCGGCGCACGGCCGCGACCACCGGCCCCTCGCGCTCGAATTCGGGCGGCAGGCGTCTGGGCGTGCCGGAATAGGTCGGCAGCCCATCGACGGCGAAGAGGTCCTTGATCGAGACCGGGATGCCCTGGAGGGGGCCGAGGTCGCCGCCCGCCGCGAACACCGCATCGGCGGCGCCCGCCGTCGCCCGCGCCGCGTCGGGCTGCCAAAGCTTGTAGGCGCCGAGCGCCGCGCCGTACGAATCGTGCCGCGCGATTCCGGCCTCGACCACCGCCCCGGCGGTGAGCGTGCCGGCGCGGAGCTTGGCGCCGATCTCGGCGATGGTGAGTGTGTGAAGGCCAGTCATGGCCGCGGCCCCATGGGCGGGGTGCCGATGCGCTCCCGCGGCGTGCCGATCACCGATTCGAGCGCGGCTCCCGCGGCGAACAACCGCTCGTCCGCGCCCGCGGGGCCGAAGAGGGTCAGGCCGACCGGCATGCCGGCGCCGTCGAGGCCAACCGGCACCGTGAGGCCGCAGAGGGTCAGCAAATTGCCCGGGCACGTGTTGCGGAACATCTGGCGGTTGATGCGCACATGGTCCTCGAGGGCGGCCACCTCCTCGAAGGTCGGTGGCGTCACCGGGATCGTCGGCGCCGCCAGCACGTCCACCTCGGCCAGCCGCGCATGGGCACGCCGCGTCATGTCTCCGAGAGTCGCGTAGCGGTCGAGAAGCTCGCGCGCCGTGATATTGCCGCCGTCCTCCACCCGCCGCCGAACCGTGGGGTCGAGGGCCTCGATCCAGTCCGGCAGCCGGCGGCTCAGGAAGGCATCGAACTCGGCGGAGATGACGCTGCCCTTGAGGTGCATGGCGTAGGCATCGGCCATCTCGGGGAAATCGAGCGCCACGATGCGCGCACCCTTGGCCGCCATCTCGTCGATGGCCGCCCGCGCGGCTTCCGCGACGCCGGGGGAGCAGCCGTCCCACACGCCGTTCTCGCAGACGCCGATGGTGAGGTCCGAGGGATCGGTCCGCCCGATCTCCGCGAGGAAGGGCTCGGGCGCGCCCAAATGGGGGTCGAGGGCGGCGAAGCCATAGGCCAGGTCCGCCACCGAGCGGCCGAGCAGCCCGACCGTGTCGAGGGTCGGGCTCAAGGGCACGCAGCCATCCGTCGGCCAGCGCCCGGCCGAGGTCTTGATGCCGACGTTGCCCGTCAGGCTCGCCGGGATGCGCACCGAGCCGCCGGTGTCGCTGCCGAACGCCAGGATCGCCGTGCCCTGGCCGAGGCTCACGCCCGCCCCGGCCGAGGAGCCGCCCGGCACCCGCGAATTCTCCGCGTCCCACGGGTTGCGCGGCGTGCCCCAGTGGGGGTTGGTGCCGAGGCCGCCGAAGGCGAACTCGACCGTGTGCGACTTGCCCGTGACCAGTCCCAATTGCGCGCGCAGCGCCCGGACCATGCCGCCCTCCGCCTCCCATTCCGCCGGCAGGCGCTTGGGCGAGCCGGCGAAGGTGGGGAAGCCGCGCACCCCGAAGAGGTCCTTGACCGAGACGGGCAGCCCGTGGAGCGGGCCACAGGGCCGCCCGGCCGCCGCCGCCGCGTCGGCCGCGCGCGCCTGGGCGAGCAGGTGCCCGGCGTCCCAGGTCTTGTAGGCGCCCAGCGGCGGGTCGTAGCGGTCGTGGTTGGCGATGGCCTCCTCGGCCAGGGCCTCCGCCTTGACCTCGCCCGCCCGCAGGGACCGGGCGATATCACCAATAGGCCGCGCGAGATGCTCCGTCATCGAAGATCCTTCCGATCCGGGTCGAAATACGAGGCGAAGGCGCCCAGTCGGGGCGATCATAGAACCGCGGCGGGGGGAGGCAACAGATGTTCGAGCGCTTCGAGCGCGCGCCCTCGCGGCGCTCGGCGCTTGGTCGGTGGCGCCTCTCCCTCTATATATTCCTGATCCGCGGTTGCCGTCCTCGAGGCCGCACCCACCACCTGGACCCCGAGATGGCGCGCAAGAGCAAAAAGGATCGAGAGCCGGCGGCGCCCGAGGGCGAGCGCGAGCAGGAGCAACTCTCGGCGCTTCACAGGGTCTCGCCGAACCGGATACTGGGCATCGGCGCTCGGCTGCGGGCCTATATGCTCGCGGGCATCCTGGTGACGGCGCCCATCGGCATCACCTTCTACTTCGCCTGGCTGGTGGTCGGATTCTTCGACAACCGCGTCAAGCCGCTCATCCCCGCCGCCTACAACCCGGAGACCTATCTGCCGTTCGGCGTGCCCGGCCTCGGCCTCGTCGTCTTTCTGGCCTTCCTGATTTTCGTCGGCTGGGTCGCGGCCGGGCTCTTGGGCCGCTGGTTCGTGCGCGCGACCGAGCACCTGCTCAACCGCATGCCGATCATCCGCAGCGTCTATTCGGCGATCAAGCAGATCGTCGAGACGATCGTCTCGCACCAGTCCGAGACCTTCCGCCAGGTGGTCCTGTTCGAGTACCCGCGGCGCGGGAGCTGGGCGCTCGGCTTCATCACCGGCAAGACCCAGGGCGAGGTGCAGAACCTGACCTCGGACGAGGTCATCAACGTCTTCCTGCCGACGACGCCCAACCCGACCTCGGGCTACCTCCTGTTCATCCCGAGGAAGGAGCTGATCATCCTCGACATGACCGTGGAGGAGGGCATCAAGATGGTGGTCTCGGGCGGCATCGTGACCCCGACCGACCGCCGGCCCGCGGAGGTCCAGGCGGTGCCCAAGGTCGCCCCCGCCTCCCGCACCCGCCAGACCATCCCCTACGAGCCGAAATCGTGACGAGCGGAGTGAAAGCGACATAAGAAACCCCCTCTTCCCCCAGGGGATTTGGGGGGGAGAGGGTCGGGGTGAGGGGGTGCGCGCTGCAAAGAGTCTCTCGGCCGCCTTCCGTCGGCCACGCCCTCACCCGGCGCGCCATGCGCGCCACCCTCTCCCCCAAGGGGTAGAGGGTTCGAATCGCCGTAATCGAGCCACGAGCACCCACTACCCCGAGCGCAGGTACTTGATCGCCGCGTCGCGCTCGAACAGGTAGAGGAGGGTGCGGACCGCCCGCCCGCGCGGCGTCTCGAGCGCCGGGTCCCGGTCGAGCAGGAGGCGCGCGTCGTCCCGGGCCGCGGCCAGCAGGTCGCCATGGGCGGCCAGGTCGGCGAGCTTCCATTCCGGCAGCCCGCTCTGGCGCGTGCCCAGCAGCTCGCCCCCGCCGCGCAGGCGCAAATCCTCCTCGGCGATGCGAAAGCCGTCGTCCGTCTCGCGCAGGACCTTGAGCCGCGCCTTCGCCACTTCACCGAGGGGCGCGCCGTACAGCAAGAGGCAGGTGGAGGGCTTGTCGCCGCGCCCGATGCGGCCGCGGAGCTGGTGGAGCTGGGCGAGGCCGAAGCGCTCGGCATGCTCGATCACCATCACCGTGGCGTCGGGCACATCGACCCCCACCTCGATCACCGTCGTGGCCACCAGGATGTCGAAGGCATCGCCCGCGAAGCCGGCCATGGCCGCGTCCTTCTCGGCCCCCTTGAGGCGCCCGTGGACGAGGCCCACTCGCGGCCCGAAGCGCCGGGCGAGCTGGGCGTGGCGGTCGGTCGCGGCGGCCAGGTCCACGGCCTCCGACTCCTCCACCAGCGGGCATACCCAGAAGACCTTGGCCCCCTTGGCGATGGCCCGGCGCACGGCCCCCGCCACGTCCTCCAGCCGGTGAAGCGGCATGGCGCGCGTATCCACCGGCAGGCGGCCCGCCGGCTTCGCCGTCAAGCGCGAGGAATCCATGTCGCCATAGGCGGCCAGCATCAGGGTGCGGGGGATGGGTGTCGCGGTCATCACCAGGATGTCCGTGCCCTTGCCCTTGGCGGCCAAGGTCAGGCGCTGGTGGACGCCGAAGCGGTGCTGCTCGTCGATGACGGCCAGCGCCAGGTCGGCGAACGCCACCGCCTCCTGGAAGAGGGCGTGGGTGCCGATGGCGAGCGCGACCTCTCCCGTTGCCAGCCCATCGAGCTGGGCCCGGCGCGCTTTTGTCTTGTCCCGTCCGGTGACGAGGGCCAGGCTTATCCCCGCGGCCTCGGCCAGGGGGGCCATGGTGGCGTGGTGCTGGCGCGCGAGGATCTCCGTCGGCGCCATCAGCGCCGCCTGGCGCCCGACCTCGACGGCGCTCAGCATGGCGAGGAAGGCGATCACCGTCTTGCCGCTGCCCACGTCGCCCTGGAGGATGCGCAGCATGCGCGCCTCGGCCGCCATGTCGGCGGCGATCTCCGACCCCGCCTGGTGCTGGGAGGGAGTGAGCCGATAGGGCAGGGCGGCGAGGACCAGGTCGCGCAGGCGCCCGTCTCCGACCGTCGAGCGGCCCGGCATCTGGCGCTGGCGGGCGCGCACCAGGAGGAGTGCCAGCTGGCTCGCCAGCAGCTCGTCATAGGCGAGCCGCGCGCGCGCCGGCCGCGTGGGCTCGAGCGCACCCGGCCCGTCGGGCGCATGGGCCTCCTCGACCGCCTGCCTCCAGCCGCGCCAGCCCTGTTGGGCAAGCCAGGCGGCGTCCTGCCATTCCTCGAGCGCCGGCGCCTGCTCGACCGCGCCGCGTATGGCCTTGCCCAGGGTCTTGAGGGTGAGGCCGGCGGTGAGCGCGTAGACGGGCTCGACCCGCTGGAGGGACGCGATCTCCTCCGGTGGGGCGATGTGGTCCGGGTGGGTCATCTGGACCTGGCCGTCGAACATCTCCACCCTGCCGCTGACGACCTGTTTGGTGCCCACGGGAAGGACGCGCTGGAGGTAATCCGCGCGCGCGTGGAAGAAGACCAGGGTCATCTCCCCGGTCCCGTCCGAGCAGCGCACCCGGTAGGGGAGGCGCGGGCGGTGCGCGGGGGGCGGCTGGTGGCTGTCCACATCGATCGTCATGGTGGCGATGGCCCCTTCGGGGGCCTCGCGGATGGTGGGCGCGAAGCGCCGGTCGATGATGCCGCTCGGCAGGTGCCAGATCAGGTCGAGGATGCGCCCGCCCGCCACCTTTTCGATGAGTGCTGCGATCCGCGGCCCCACGCCCGGCAGGCCGCTGACGGGCGCGAACAGCGAAAACAGGATCTGAGGGCGCATGAGCGGACCCTTGGGAGCGCCGCGAGGCTGACACGGCGGCGGCGAGGCACTACATATCCTACGTCGCGGAGGGGGGAAGGTGAATGGCCGACAGCGCCGCGCTCGCGCGCAAGCGCCTCTTGTACCGCAGCCGCCACCGCGGCACGCGTGAGATGGACTTCCTTCTCGGCGGTTTCGCCGAGCGATATCTCGACCGCTTCGACGATGGCCAACTGACCCGCTTCGGCACGCTTCTGGAACTGGCGGACCCGGACCTCTACAACTGGATCGCGGGGCGCGAGCCGGTGCCGGCGGAATACGATAGCGATGTGATGAAGCTTCTAGTGAACTTTGATATATAGACTACAAGATATTGCAATCATTCACTTCTATATTCAAGTCCTCTGAGCGCCTGACGATCGCCGGCGCGCCCGAGGGCGTCGATGCGCTGGTCCTCGCCAGTGCCGCCCGCGCTCGCTCCGCGCCCGGCATCCTGCACGTGGCCCGCGACGAGCCGCGCATGGCCACCCTGGCGGCGGCCCTGGCCTTCTTCGCGCCGGACCTCGATGTCCTGCAACTGCCGGCCTGGGACTGCCTGCCCTACGACCGGGTCTCGCCCAACCCCCAGGTCCTGAGCCGCCGGGTCGAGGCGCTGACCCGGCTCGCCATGCGGCCGGCGGAGCGGGGGCCGCGCATCATCCTCACGACCGTGAGCGCCATCCTCCAGCGCCTGCCGCCGCGCGCGATGTTCGCGAACGCGACCTTCACCGTGGCCGTGGGCTCGCGCCTGGTCTTCGACGAGCTTTCGGGATTCCTCGGCGGCAACGGCTATCACCGGGCCGAGACCGTGCGCGAGCCGGGCGAGTTCGCCCTGCGCGGCGGCATCGTCGACATCTTCCCCTCGGGCGCGGCCGAACCCGTGCGCATCGACCTCTTCGGCGACGAGGTCGAGAGCATCCGCACCTTCGATTCCCTGAGCCAGCGCAGCACGGGCACAGAGGACTCGGTGCTCTTCATGCCGGTGAGCGAGATCCTGCTCGACACCGCGGCCATCGCCAGCTTCCGCACCGGCTACCGGGAGCTGTTCGGCGCCGTCGGCGCGGACGATCCGCTCTACGAGGCGATCAGCGCCGGCCGCCGCCATCTCGGCATGGAGCATTGGCTGCCGCTCTTCCACGAGGGGCTGGAAACCCTGGCGGACTATCTGCCGGAGGCCGCCTTCACCCTCGATTACCAGGTCGAGGAGGCGGTCGAGGCCCGGCTCGAGCAGATCGCGGAGTATTACGAGGCCCGCCGCGTCCTGATGGAGGCACGGCGCACGCGCCGCAAGGACCGGGACGAGGACGCGGCCGCCGTCTACAAGCCCATCCCGCCGGCCCAGCTCTACCTCGAAGCCGACGAATGGCGCGCCATCCTCGCCGCGCGCCGCGGCGGCGCCTTCAGCCCCTTCGCGGCGCCCGATACCGCGCCCGCCACCCTCGACGCCGGCGGCAGGATGGGCCTCTCCTTCGCCGCCGCCCGGGCGCGGGTCGAGGAGAACGTGTTCGACGCCGTCGGCCTCGCCATCCTCGAGGCGCGGGAGGATGGGCGGCGCGCCGTGGTGGCGGGCTATACGGCCGGCTCCCGCGACCGGCTCGCGCACGTGCTGGGCGACCACGGCATCGACGGCGTGCGCCCGCTCGACCGTTGGGCCGATGTCGCCGGCCTCGCGCCCGAGGAGGTCGCCATCGTCGTCCTCGAGCTCGAGAACGGCTTCGCGACGGCCGAGCTCGCCGTCTTCACCGAGCAGGACATCCTCGGCGACCGCCTGGCGCGCGCCGCCCGGCCGCGCCGCCGCGCCGACCAGTTCATCACCGAGGCTTCGAGCCTCGCCCCCGGCGACCACGTGGTCCATGTGGACCACGGCATCGGCCGTTACGAGGGGCTGGAGACCCTCGATATCGGCGGCGCGCCGCACGATTGCCTGTGCGTGGTCTATGGCGGCGGCGACAAGCTGTTCGTGCCGGTCGAGAGCATCGAGATGCTGTCGCGCTACGGCTCGGAGGACGCGGGCGTCCAGCTCGACCGCCTCGGCGGCGCCGGCTGGCAGGCGCGCAAGTCCCGCGTCAAGGGGCGCATCCGCGACATCGCCGAGAGCCTCCTCGCGGTGGCGGCGGCGCGCCATCTGCGCCCGGGCATGGTGATGACCCCGCCCGGCGGCCTCTATGACGAGTTCGCGGCCCGCTTCCCCTATCCCGAGACCGAGGACCAGCTCCGCGCCATCGACCAGACCCTGGAGGACCTGGCATCGGGCCAGCCCATGGACCGGCTCGTCTGCGGCGACGTAGGCTTCGGCAAGACCGAGGTGGCCTTGCGCGCCATCTTCGCCGCCGTGATGAGCGGCGCCCAGGCGGCCATCGTGGTGCCGACGACCCTCCTTTGCCGCCAGCATCTGGAGACCCTGGCCGAGCGTTTCGCCGGCCTGCCGGTGGAGATCGCGCAGCTCTCGCGCTTCGTGGCACCCAAGCGCGCCGCCGAGGTCAAGCGCGGCCTCGCCGACGGCCGCACCGATATCGTCGTCGGCACCCACGCCCTCCTCGGCAGGGCCATCGAGTTCAAGAACCTGGGCCTCCTGATCGTCGACGAGGAGCAGCATTTCGGCGTGGCCCAGAAGGAGCGCCTGAAGCAGCTCCGCGAGGACGTCCATGTCCTCACCCTCACGGCCACGCCCATCCCGCGCACCCTCCAGCTCGCCATGGCCGGGGTGCGCGAGATGAGCGTCATCGCCACCCCGCCCATCGACCGCCTGGCCGTGCGCACCTTCGTCCTGCCCTACGATCCCGTGGTGGTGCGCGAGGCGATATTGCGCGAGCATTTTCGCGGCGGCCAGACCTTCTTCGTCTGCCCGCGCATCGAGGACCTGCGCCGCGTCCGCGTCCGCATCGAGGCGCTGGTGCCCGAGGTCCGCGTCGGCGTCGCCCACGGCCAGATGCCGGTTCAGGCGCTGGAAGACGTCATGTCCGCCTTCTACGAGCAAGCCTTCGACGTGCTGCTCTGCACCAACATCATCGAATCCGGGCTCGACATCCCCACCGCCAACACCATGATCGTCCACCGCGCCGACATGTTCGGCCTCTCGCAGCTCTACCAGCTCCGCGGGCGCATCGGCCGCGCCAAGGTGCGCGCCTACGCCTACCTGACCCTGCCCCCCGGCATGATCCTGAAGGAAGCGGCCGCGCGCCGCCTCCAGGTCATGCAGACCCTCGATCACCTGGGCGCGGGCTTCACCTTGGCGAGCCACGACATGGACATCCGGGGTGCGGGCAACCTCCTGGGCGAGGAGCAGTCGGGCCACATCCGCGAGGTCGGCGTCGAGCTCTACCAGTCCATGCTGCAGGAGGCCGTGGCCCGGCTCCACGCCGAGGGTGCCGCGGGCACCCCTGGCGCCGAGGGTGGTGCCGCGGGCCCCGCGCCCGAATGGACCCCCCAGATCACGGTCGGCACCCCGGTCCTCATCCCCGAGGCCTACGTGGCGGATTTGAGCGTGCGCCTCGGCCTCTACCGCCGCCTGGCCGGCCTGACCGACGCGCGCGGGATCGAGGGTTTCGGGGCCGAGCTGATCGACCGCTTCGGCCCCCTGCCCGAGGAGGTCGAGAACCTCTTCCGCATCGTCGAGATCAAGCGCCTGTGCCTGGAATCCGGCATCGAGAAGGTCGACGCCGGCCCCAAGGGGGCAGTGGTGACTTTCCGCGAGAACCAGTTCGCCAACCCCGCCGGCCTCATCGACTTCATCACCACCAACGCCGGCACGGCCAAGCTCCGCCCCGACCACAAGCTGGTCTACCGCCGCGACTGGTCCGCCCCCGCCGCCCGCATCACCGGCCTCCGCCACCTCCTGCGCGCCATCTCGGTGATAGCCAGGGGGGCGGAGGCGGCGTGAGGGGGGGGTGGGCCGGCCGGCCCGGCTACCGTTTATCCGCGGGTGAGACTGAGCAACATGCAAGACCTGATCCCGGAGTTCCCACACGGCCAAGGCCCAGATGAGACGTTTAAGCGGCACGGCGAGGCACCACTACATCATATTGCAGGGCCGTAGTATGATTGTTGAGCAAGTCTCGGCCGAGCACTTGGGAACGACATGAAGCTCGTGGATGACATCATCGAACTGGCGGTCGACGATGCCGTCAGGCTACCCATCATTCTGAGGAAATGTCTAGTTGTCGCTACGAGGTTAAAGAACGACCGCCTAAAGGGATGGGTATTAGGCGAACTCAATGGCTACAGTGACCGGAAGGCCCTACCACAGTATCGTGTTTTGAGAGTGCAGGCCAAAGGGTTATTCCTCGGTTCCTTTCAGAGCCAGCTACGCGACCAAGTACTTTCCTCCGCGGTATTGGATGTCAACGGCGGAGCAAATTAGTCCACCCGGGCGGAGCAAAACTAGTCCACTTGACGTTATGCGGTACGCGGTGTTGGGGGGTTGTCCCGGTAGTCCATAGGAGGGACCCGCGCTGCTTCGTGTAGCGCTTGCGTTACGCGGAGCGAAGCAGCGTGGGAGGTTCCTGTGGACCCACCGGGTCAACCATTGCACCGGCGGTCAAGCAGGTATTTTTGGGGATTTCCGCCGTTTTTGGCTTTGGTTGAGACGATAGCTCTCGCCGTTCATTTCCAGGATATGGACATGGTGGGTGAGGCGGTCCAGCAAAGCCCCGGTCAGGCGTTCCGAGCCGAATATCTCCGTCCACTCATCGAACGGCAAGTTGGAGGTCACCAGGATCGAGCCCCGCTCGTAGCGCTGGCTGAAGACTTCGAACAGCAGCTCGGCGCCGGTCTTCGAGAGCGGCACGAAGCCGAGTTCGTCGATGATCAGAAGGTGATACTTTGCCAGTTGCTTCTGCAGGCGCAACAGGCGTTTTTCATCCCCGGCCTCCATCAGTTCATGAACCAGGGCAGCGGCCGTGAGGAAGCCGACGGAGAGCCCCTTTTGGCAGGCCGCCAGACCGAGACCGAGGGCGATATGGGTCTTGCCGGTTCCGCTGTTGCCGAGCGCGATGATATTCTCACGACGCTCGACGTATTCGCATCGCGCCAACTCCAGAACCAGCATCTTGTCGAGCGATGCGATGGCCTTGAAGTCGAAGCTGTCGAGGCTTTTGACGGCGGGGAACCTGGCCTGTCTGATCCGCCGCTCGACCATGCGGCGCTCACGGTCGATCAGTTCCAACTCGGTCAGACGGACAAGATACCGCACATGGTCGGCGCCCTCGGTGGCGCATTGGCGGGCCAGCTTGTCGTATTCGCGCAGGAACGTCGGCAGTTTCAGGGTCTTGAGGTGATGGGCCAGCAACACTTGCGGCGTATCGGTCATGACGCGCCTCCACCCAACAAGCTCATATAACTGGCGGCGGCCGTGGTCGCCACGTTGGCCCGAGGCAGGTAGGGATAGATATCCAGGTCGAGTTTGGGCGGGCGTCGCTCGATACGGCACAGCACAAGGTGTTTGACGGCGTCGTAGCCGATCGCACCCAGGCGCAGGGCGTCCTTCACCGCGCCGTGAAGCACCTCGAGATCGAAGGTCTCCACAAGCCGAAGGACCTGGACGTATTCCCGCTTGCCGGCCTTGCCCATGCGCGCCTCCAGGAGACGGCGCAGGGTTGGGAAGGCATCAGGCAGTTCCCATCCGGCTAGCGGCGCGGCCTGATCCAGGGCACCGATCTTGTGCTCCAGCAAAGGCAGGTAGTGGATCGGATCGAAGACCATATCTTCCCGGTCGTAGGAACGGGGGTGTCGGGCAATGATCCCGGCGCCGCAACCGATAACCACCTCGTGGACATAGCCACGGATCCAGACTTCCTGATGGCCGTAGGCGACGGGCACGGAATAGTCATTCGTCCGGTAGCGCACCAGGGACAGCGAGTTGACCCGCGTGCCCTGCTTGTCGCACGCGTCGAACGGTGCCGGCAGTGGCCTCTTCAACGCTTCGCGGTCACGCACAAACCGTTCGCCGATGCTCTCGCGGTGGCCGCGCAGGACGTTGCCTTGCCGGTTGCGGCATTGCTCTTCCAGGTGGCCATTGAAGGCGTCCCAGCTCGCGAACCGGGGAAGCGGCGTCATGAAGTTCTGTCTGACGTCAGCGCCTTTGGGACGAATTGAGGTAATTGCATAACGGAGGATTTCTGGCTCATCGTAGTGACCGAAGGGAACGAAGATGAGACAGAAATCAATGAGCAAGAACGACCCGGCGGAAAGAACGGTTCGGGATATTCGCCGCAAGACACGCAAGCAGTATACGGCTGAGGAGAAGATCCGGATCGTGGTGTCGGGCCTGCGCGGCGAGGAGAGCATCGCCGCCTTGTGCCGCCGCGAGGGCATCGCCGAGGGTCTGTATTACAGCTGGTCGAAAGAGTTTTTGGAAGCGGGCAAGAAGCGGCTCGCCGGCGACACCGGGCGCCAAGCGACCTCGGGCGAGGTTAAAGGCCTGCGCCAGGAGATGCGCGACTTGAAGGAGTTGGTCGCCGAACTTTCGCTGGAGAACCGTCTTCTTAAAAAAAACATGATCGGGCATGGGGGAGGCGAGGAATGAGGTGCCCCGCATCCGAGAAGCTGGAGATCATCCGCCTGGTCGAGCAGTCCCACCTGGGCGTCGGGTCCACTTTGGACGAGCTGGGCATTCCGAAGACCACCTTTTATCGCTGGTACGATCGCTTTCTGGCCTTTGGCGACGCCGGTCTTGAGGATCGCAACAGCAGCCCAGGCCGGGTGTGGAACCGTATCCCGGATGATGTCCGGGGGCAGATCATCGATCTTGCCCTGGAGGAGACGCAACTGTCGCCCCGGGAACTGGCCGTCAGGTTTACGGACACCAGGGGCTACTTTGTCTCGGAAGCCTCGGTTTACCGACTTCTCAAGGCCCACGACCTGATCACCAGCCCCGCTTTCGTGGTCATCAAGGCAGCCGATGAGTTCCGCGACAAGACCACGGCGCCGAACCAGCTGTGGCAGACCGACTTCACCTATCTCAAGGTCATCGGCTGGGGCTGGTTTTACCTGTCGACCATCCTCGACGACTATTCCCGCTACATCATTGCTTGGAAGCTCTGCACCACTATGAAGGCGGATGATGTGACGGCAACACTCAAACTGGCGTTGAAGGTATCAGGCTGCGACCAAGCCAAGGTCATCCACAAACCCAGGCTGCTCAGCGACAATGGCTCGTCTTATATCTCCGGTGATCTCGCGGAATGGCTCGAAGACCAAGGTATCAATCATGTCCGTGGGGCTCCCTATCATCCCCAGACCCAGGGCAAGATCGAGCGTTGGCATCAAACCCTGAAAAACCGCGTCCTGCTGGAAAACTATTATCTACCAGGCGATCTCGAAAACCAGATCGGCGCTTTCGTCGATCACTACAACAACGCCGCTACCACGAGAGCTAGCGAATGTTGTATCGCACCCGGTTCCTTGGACACAAGTTTGTCTCATGCGGCGGGCCTGAGTGACATCGCGGTGTGCCACGCCTGACGAGCTTGAGCGGGGCTCAGGTAGCCGTTCTTCTCCACGATCCACTGGGCATTGTACTGTTCGACGAACCCGCGGACGGCGTTCCGCAGCTCCGCGATGTTGCGGTAGATGCGGCCATGGATGATCTGTTCCTTGAGCGTGCGATTGAACCTCTCGGCGACGCCGTTGGTCTGGGGCTGTTCGACGAAGGCGTAGGACGGCTGGATGCCCCAGAACTTGATCTGGTTGGTGAAGTGGTCCGACAGATACTGGGAGCCGTGATCCATCCGCAAGGCCAGCCCCCGCGCCGCACCGGCGGAGGTCGAGGCATACAGCCTCGCAAGCCCCATGGAGATCGGCTGAAGGGCGGCGAAGCGGTCGCCTCGCTTGCACACATGCCAGCCGACGCACTCGGCGTTCCAATGCTCGATGGCGGTGAATATCCAGCCCCAGCCGTCGTCCACCGTGAACACCCGAACGCCGTCCGTGCCCCACATGAGGTTGGGAGCATGGGTGATGATCTCACCGACATGGGGATTTCCGCCACGGCGGCGGCAGCGATGGGGCGAGAGCAGGTTGTTCTCGCGCATCACCCGGAGCACCCGCTTGCGGGAAACACGGATGCCACGACAGACCCGAAGCCGAGCCCAGACCTTGCGGTGTCCCTCGCCCTCCCAGGGGGATGCCTCCAGGTCGGCCTCGATGGCCACCAGCAGAGCCTCGTCCGAGATCGAGGGCTTCGGTCCCCGGCGCTTTGCTGGTGGGCGCTCAGCGGTGGCCTGCTGCCGGGATTTCATGGCGTAGAACGAGGAACGGGCAAAACTCCAGGCCGCACCAGACCCGCTGGAGGCCGTAGGCCAAACCCGTGCCGGGAGAGGTGGCGGGCACTCATCGCCGCGACCTCCGCCGCCCCAAAGGGCCGGACGTCTCCGTCTTGGCCTCCAGCAGTTCCACCTGCATGATCAACTCCCCGATCCGCTTCATGGCGATGTCCCAGTTCCGCCTTCACCGGATCGCCCTTGCGTTCCTTGAGCGAGGCATCGATCCCGGCGATCGCCTTCTCACGCCACTGCTCGAGCCGGAAAATCTCCACGCCCAACTGCCGCGACAAAAGTTCCACCGGCTCGCCACGCAAAAGCCGCAGGGCAACCTCACGCTTGCGCGTCACCGTCCACCGCTGGCCAAGTCCCAGCGGGCCTGCCGGCGAAACCTGGCCCGGGGAAAACGTGACGAGCCAAGCTCGCCCTCGTTTACCACAGCCCATCAACAGCAACTTTGTTCTCAAAATTGTCGGTCATGTTCCGGTCCTCCTTGGACACTTCGATTAAGCCAATTCTGTGTCCAAGGAAATCGGGTCCGACTCAAGCCTAGCGAATGTAACCCCCGCCGATGCCTACTTCGGGCGCGATACCGCCATCATTGAAAGGAGGAACAGGATCAAAAAACTGACTATCCAACACCGCCGCTTGAACCATCAACAACAAGCGGCTTAACATCAATCCAAGATGAGCCAGATCCTCCGTTATAAAACAGGCTCAACAGTCCCAAATGTTTTGACGACGGACAATGAAGTTCCGCCGGGCATAGCCGACCACCCCCTCCACATTGCCTTTGTCGTTACCCTTGCCGGGACGGCCGTAGCGGTCCTCGAAGAGGTAATGGGACTGCAGCCCGCTGAACGCCCGCGTTCGTTGCCGCGTGCCATCTGACAAGATGCGCGACACCAGACACTTGTCGTTGTCGTAAAGAATCGATTGGGGAACGCCGCCGAAAAAAACAAAGGCTCTGTTGTGCCCGTCCAGCCAGGCCTCCGTCGTCGCCGCCGGGTAGGCCGCAACGAAGCAGGCATCGCTGTGGGGAAGTGTCATGACGAAAAAATGCGCCCGATACTTGACGCCGGCGATGATCGCATCCGCCTCGCCAAAGTCCGCTCGAGCATGGCCCGGAGGATGTGACAACGGCACAAACATCTCACGCCGACGAAGGCGCCGTTCCCGAACGTAATCCTTCACGATGGTCTCTTTGCC
>CAXXKO010000022.1:0-301695 GCA_963666705.2 Alphaproteobacteria bacterium
GATCGGCGCGGTCGAGCGTGGCGGCAATGTCACGGCAAAGGCCGTTGCTAAGGACAAGATGAAAGGCAGGCACATGCGGGCATTCGTGAGGGATCGCATCGACACCTCAAAGGCGAGCCTGATCACGGACGAGTACAAAGCCTACCTCGGCATGGCGAAGGTACTTCCGCACTCTGTCATCAAGCACGCCGACTGGTATGTCGACGGTGATATTCATACGAACACGATTGAGGGATTTTGGGCGCTATTGAAGCGCGGCATGTTCGGCAGTTCCACAGCGTCAGCCGCCGCCACCTGCAACGGTATGTCGATGAATTCTGCTACCGCTACAACCTGCGCAAGGCCGATCCCTTCGCAGCCTTCGATCTCACCATCAACCGTGGCCTGGGAGTCTCTAAATGAACAAGGCACTAAAGGTTATCGCTGGCGCGCCGGATCGGCCACTGATCATCGGAGACATCGAGATACCTTGCTACGTACTGGAAGGAGAAACACGCGTTCTTAGCCAGCGCGGATTGCAATCAGGCGTCGGATTGGGAGTCGGCGGAAGCAACAGAAAATCGGCGCGCCCAGAATCGCCGAATTCATAGATGCATTGACGGGAAAGGGGATAAATACCAAAGGCTTAGCGGCGCGCCTCAATTCCGCCGTGGAGTTCCAGCCAGTCGGCGGCGGCCGAACGGCCTATGCTTACCCAGCGACGCTTCTGGTTGACCTATGCGATATCGTGCTGGAAGCGCGTGACGCGGGTGTGCTCCACGCGCGTCAAGCCCATATTGCGCAGCGCGCCGACATTCTGATCCGAGGGTTGGCGACGGTCGGCATCATTGGCCTCGTCGACGAGGCAACCGGCTATCAGGACGTCCGGGAGAAGCGGGCGCTGGCGGAAATCCTCGAGGAATTCATCGCCAAGGAACTTCGCCCATGGACCCGTACATTCCCTCCAGAGTTTTACAGTGAGATTTTCCGGCTCAAGGGCTGGCCCCGGCCCGGATGGCGTCAAGCGCCCGTCCGTCATAGGCAACTACACGAACGACATCGTGTATGACCGGCTCGCACGTGGCGTTCTGGATGAACTGAAGGTGATCAACCCCCCGGTCTCACCCGGGCGTCGTCGGCATAGGCACCATCAATGGCTGACAGGTGAAGTCGGGCACCCCAAGCTCAAGGAACACTTAATCGGCGTCATGGCACTGATGCGTGCCGCTCCGAACTGGACGGCTTTCCAGCGCAGTCTCCAGCGTGCCTACCCCCAAGCTAAACGAAACGATCCCGCTGGCGCTGGACGATTGACTCGGGCCTTAAATCCAATGGAAATGCCAGAAAGCCTAGAGTGGTGGCTTAGCGGAATAGTTGTTCTCCAAGTTATGATATTATTTATCCTGTTCGGGCAAGCCGCCAAACGAGATGTCATGCATGACATATTGCTGAAGATATACAACCGAATCACTGGCCGGCACGATGACGACCAATGAGTACCTTAAACTACGAATTTCAGTAAGTTTCTCCTATGTGCCAAGACCTTAAACTAGGAAATTCCGACCCACGAATGGGTCATATGCACATTGGATGCATAGCCCATTCCCAAGCCAGCCTCCGACAGATTTCAAACTGAGACACTACCTACCGCCGCCGGCCGCCAGCATGGATTCGCCGTAAAAAAAGCCCGGGGATGCGAAGACCCCCGGGCCATAACGCAACGACGCCAGCCCGATTACAGATGGGGCTGGATTTCGGTCTCGAACCGCTTCACCCAGGCGTCGATGTTCTTGGACACATAGGGATAGTCGACCATGTAGGCGTATTTCGCCAGCTCTTCGTCGTTAAAGACCAGATGTCCGACATTCTCCCCCGCGGTCGCCTTGGACGAGGCAGGCGGGATATTGAGCGCCGCATTGAAATTGGTGGCGTTCTCCGGGTTGATCGTGAAGTTGGCAAAGTCGAACGCCGCCTGCTTGTGCTCCGCGCTCTTGAGCACGACCCATCCCTCGATCGCAAGAAAAGTCTTCAGCGATTCGTCCGTCTTGGTCAGGTACTCGATGGGGACGTTCGCAGCGGCTCCACTGAGCGTGCCCTGGTCGCTGATCGTGACGCAGGTCTCCCCGGTGGTTAGGGAGTTGATGACGTCCGTGGTCGTGATATAGACGCGCCCGATGTTGCCGCTCTTCGCGATCTCCTGCAGGAACTCCCAGCCAGGATCCATATTGTATTCGTCGCCGCCCCTGGCCAGGGACAGCCCCACCACTTGAAGGCTGGTGTTCATGATCGGACTCGGCCACAGAATCCGCCCCTTCAGCCGTGGATCGAGGAGATCTTCTACCGACTTGATCTCGATCGGGCATATGTCGGGGCGATAGGCCCAGACGACGCCGTTGACGCTGCGTGGGATGTTCTTGAAGTTGCCGTCCTTGTCCTTGGTGATCAGCGCCTCCGGCACGTCCGCCAGGTTGGGGACGTCCGCCACGGTCACCGTCTCGGCCCAGTCTTCGGCGACCATGGCGAGGAACACCGACGTCCAGGCGTCGACGATGTCATAGGGTGTGTTGGGATAGCTCGCCTTGATCTTGGGCAGGATCGCCGCCGCGCCGCCCGCGTGCAGCTCCCAGGTGATGTCCCACATGTCCTGGTCGCCAAGTATGTCCTTGGTCGCGTCGATCCAGGGTGGTCCCCATTCGACCACCGTGAGCGGATCGGCGCCCCAGGCGCGGTTCCCCATGGGCAACGAGGATGCAAGGCCCGCCGCCGCAGCACCACCTGCCGCCGACATCATAAAGTCGCGTCTCGAGAATCGCTTGGTCATTGATAACTCCTCTCCCGTTTAAGCCGTTCGGTCCGGGGTATTCCCCTTTACTCTTTTTATTACGCCGTCACCGTCCGCCGGAAATCGCTCCGGCACTCGCTCAATCAGCTTCGGCCGCCTCTCGCGTCTCGCCCTGCTGGTCCTCGAAGATCGAGGTGTAGCCGCCCGACCAGTCGGGCGGCATGCGGAGCTTGATCTCGTCGTGATGCGCGTAGCGCGCCGGAGCGCCGCGCACGATCTCGTTGACGTGCGATTCGGCCATCCCCGGCGATTTGTAGGTATAGGCGAACGCGTCGGCCGCGGCGTAGCCGGTGATCAATACCGGCCGGCCCTTGTCCGAATCGTTGCGCCGCGAGCCGTGGATCATCCACGAGTCCATGAAGATCACGGTCCCCGCCGGCCCGCAAAAGCTCACCGCCGTCTCGGTCGCCGCGCTCTCGAGGTCCGCGTCGCCGATGCAGCCCGTCCAGCGGCCCTGGTCGTCGTAATGCTCGTACATACGGCCCTTGTGGCTGCGCGGGATGACCGCGAAGGGGCCCATGTCGGGCGTCACGTCCGTGAGGCAGGTAAGCGTCGTGACCAGCGCCCGGTTGGTGTGTGGGAAGAAGGGCGTGTCCTGGTGCCATCTGACCGCGTCGCCGCCTTTGGCCCACTTGAAGTTGACGTAAGCCTCCCGAAACTTCACGTCGGGGCCGACGAGGTCGCCGACCGCATCGGGCAGGACCGAATTCGATGCGATTTCCCAGAACACCGGATGATGGTCCGCCGCGCGGTAGATCCGGCGCAGACGCGGCGCCGCGGCCGAATGGTCGTCCTGCAGCACCCAGTTATCATCGGATTCCGCGACCCCCCGGCTGCGCTCGATCAGCTCTTCCAACGCCGCCTGCGTGCGGCGGACGAGGTCGTCCGGTATTAGGCCTTCGACGCAGAGGTAGCCTTCCTCGAAGAAGAACTCGCGCCGCGCCGGCGTGAGTAGGATCGGCGGATGGGATAGAATCTCTTCAGGAGTCACAACAGCATCCCCTTCGATGCTCGATGATGCGCCAGCTCGGGCCTCATTAAATCACCAATGGCGGTGCCCCTCCACCTAAAAATTCGGGCGGGGACTCTAACTCGCCCCGGCCCCGGCCCCGGCCCGATTTTCGCGCGTCTCGCTCTTCTGATCCTCGAAGATCGAGGCGTAGCCGCGCGACCAGTCGGGCGGCACGCGCAGGCGCAGCGGCTCGTGGTGGCTGTACTTGGCCGGCTGGCCGCGCACGATCTCCCAGGTGTAGCGGCTGACGTTGCCGAACGGCGTGTAGCTGAAGGCGTCGGCGGAGGAGTAGCCGCAGATCAGCAGCGGCCGGCAGCGGTCCGAGAGGTTGTGCTCCGAGCCGTGGAGCATCCAGCCGTGGACGACGATCAGGGTTCCCGCCGGTGCCGGCAGGCTGACGGCGCGATCGACCCCCGCCCGCCCCAGGTCCCGGTCGGAGACCCGGCCGGCCCAGCGCCCCGCGTCGTCGTGATGGTCGAACAGCTCTCTCTTGTGGCTACCTGGGACGACCTTGAGCGGCCCCATCTCCGGGGTCACGTCCTCCAGGCACAGGAGGGTGATGAGCGGCGTGCGGTTGGTATGGGGGTAGAACGCCAGGTCCTGGTGCCACGCCACCGGGTCGCCACCGCCGGCCCATTTGAAGTTGAGCATGGATTCCCGGAACTTGACGTCCGGGCCCACCAGGTCGGCGACGATGTCCGGCAATATCGATTCCGAGGCGTATTCCCAGAAGACCGGGTGGTGGTCGGCGGCGCGGTTGAGGCGGCGCAGGCGCGGCGCGTCGGCCCGGTGCCCGGGCTCGACGACGAAGCTGTCGTTCGAGGCTTCGATCGCCCGGCTTTGCTCGACCATCTCGGCCGTCGCCGCGCGCAGGCGGGCGAGCAAGCCGTCGTCGATGATGCGCTCAAGGACGAGATAGCCGTCGTCGAAGAAATGCTCGCGCCGCGCCGGCGAGAGGATCTTCGGCGGTATGGTGCGGACTTCTTCGGGTGTCATGGCCGATCCTCCGGAAATGATGCGCGCCGCCGAACAGCCGTCGCCGCGCTCAGGCGCCTTGTGGGGCGGTAAAGGTGAAGAGGCGCTTGGGCGTCTCCACCAGGATGGCGCCGACCTCGCCCTCCGTCATGCCCCGGTCCCGCATGCGGGGCACCACGTTCTCCAGGATATGGGCGTAGCCGGCGCCGCCGTAGCGCGCGAGGGAGGTGCGGTTGTCGATGTCGTGGGAGACGACCACCTGGTGCCCGAACCCCTCGGCGATGAGCCATCGGATCCATTCGATGCGCTTCCCATCGTTGGGCAGGTCCACGTCGAGGTTGGGGGTGTAGAGGGCGTGCTCGAGGCCGAACATGTCGTATTCGATGATGCAGCCCGTCGCGGCCAATGCGCCGAGGATGCGGTGGGTGAAGATAGTGCGGTCGATATGGCACATGATGGTGCGGCTCAAGTCGGCGCCCACGTCCCGCACGATGTCCGCGGCCTGCATCGGCGCCGCCTCGTCGCGGCCGGGATGGATCATGAGCGGCGCGCCCGTCAGCCGCTGGGCCCGGGCCGACGCGCGCAGCACCTTGCGCTCGTTGTCCGTGAGCGGCCAGGAGCAGCCGACCTCCCCGATCAGGCCGGGGCGGATGCCGGTCCCGCCCACGCCCTCCCGGATCTCGGTCACGATCTCGTCGGTGATCTCCGCCTCTTCCCTGTCGCCCATGTCCGGCGGATGCGCCGCGCCCACGTAGTAGGACGAGCCCATGACGATGTTGAGGCCCGTGGCGGCGGCGATGCGGGCGAGGCCCTCGGGCTGGCGGTGGATGCCGATGGGCGTGACCTCGACTACCGTGTCGCCCCCCGCCCGCTTGTAGGCCGAGATCTCCTCGATGGCCATCGCCTCGTCGAGCATGGTCACGTTCTCGAGGTTGGCGTGACCGGCGTAGTGGATGCGGCTCAGCACATCCATGGTGAGCGGCGCGTGATAGGTGGCTTTGCGCTCCGGCTCCTCGGGCTCCGAATAGATCGGCCGCTCGTCCACCAGCAGGTGTTCGTGGGTGATGGTCGTGCCCATCGCCTCGGGCTCGATGGCGCCGAGGACGGTCTGGACCTTGCCGGTCAGGTCCTGGGCGGCTGTCCGGTTCATGCGGCGCGCTTCACGGCTCTTTCCGCCAGCGCTCCAGCACCGCCATGTCGATCTCGACGCCGAGCCCCGGCCCCTCGGGCGGGTAGGCGAACCCGCCCTCGATCCTCAGCGGCTCGACCAGCAGATCCTCCGCGTGATAGAGCGAGCCGCAAGTGTCGCTGTCGAAGCCGAGGTTGGTCATGGCGACGCCGAGGTGGATCTGCGCCGCCGTGCCGATGCCGAACTCGGGCATGCTGCCGATCATGCAGGGGATGCCGGCCTCCTCGCACATGGCGAAGGTCTTGCTGGCGGCGAGGATGCCGCCCGATTCGCTGACATAGACGTTGACCACGTCGGCGGCCCCGCGGCGGATCACCTCCATGGCGTCGCGCGGCCCCCACACGCTCTCGTCCGCCATGATCGGCACGCTCACCCGGCGGCGGATCTCCGCCATGCCGTCGAGCTCGCGGGCGGGAAGGGGCTGCTCGATCAGCTCGGGCCGATAGGGCACCATGGCATCGATGATGGCCGCCGCCTGCTTGGGCGTGCGCCAGGCCATATTGGCGTCGACCCGCACGCGCTTCTCGTCTCCCACCGCCGCGCGGACCTGGCGCACGGCGTCTATGTCGCGGCCCGCCTCCTGGCCGACCTTGACCTTGACCGTGCGGAAGCCCTCGGCCGCCCGGGCGGCGCCGAACTCGGCCATCTCCTCGGGCGTGCCGAAGGGAATCGAGTAGCTGAGCGGGATGCGCTCGCGGACGAGGCCGCCGAGCAGCGTATAGACCGGGGCGCCGAGCGCCTTGCCGAGGATGTCCCAGAGGGCCATCTCGAGACCCGCCCTGGCGGGCTCCGAGCCGGGGAGGGCGTGCTCCATCGCCGCCGAGAGATAGGTAATGCGGGACGGGTCCTCTCCGGTGAGAACCGGGGCCAGCACGCGCTCCACCTCGGCGGCGAGCAGGTGGCCGCGGCGCGAGAAGACGCTGGAAATCTCGCCGATGCCGGTGATGCCCGCGTCGGTGTCGATGAAGACGATGGCGTGCTCGGAGTAGTCCGCGCCGCCCAAGGCCGTTATCGCGGTCCCGCCAAAGACCTCGCGCCGCGGCCCGTACACGACGACCGTGCGGATATCGGTAATTTTCATGACGCCCCATCCCCATTCGATAAGCCGATGCCCTGTCTCGCTCCGGCGCGGCCGGGCCGTCCTACCCAGCGCCGGAGCGAGCAGTTTGGCCCGTGCCCTCGCGCGTGGCAAGAAAAGTTGCACCCGCAAGAGCGTCCGACAATATTGTGTATCCTGTTCTGTGATTTTGGACGCCGCTTCGGCGCCCGGCGGGGCCGAGGACGGGCGCATGCGCCGGATCGGCCTACAGCCGGTCCTTCTTGTAGCGCCGGGGCGCGTTGCGGCTGCCCCAAAAGCCGAAGCGGTCGGCGGGGCCGACCCCACCGATGGTGTTGCCGCGGACCTGCCGCGCCTCGTCCGGCAGATCGGACAGGGCCACGGCGTAGCCCCGGCTCCGGGCGAAGGCCACGAGCGCCTCCGCCGATGCGCCCTGGGCCCTGGCTCGGTCCTCCAGTTCACCGTCGAGGCGGGCGTCGGCGACCAGGCGCGCCAGCTCGTCCCTGCTCACCGCCCCGGCCCCGCGATCTCCTCCCGCGGCCGCAGGTGGGCGTGCCAGCGGTGCTCGAAGCGCTTGAACAGCCAGACGATGCAGAGGGTCAGCGCCATTTAGAGCGCGGCCGCCGTGAGGAAGGCTTCGTAGGGGCTCATACCAGCGGTCGATGAGCTTGACTCATCGACCGCTGGCAAGCGCGACCGCGCGCCCGAGCTTATGCGAGGTAAGCCAAGGGCGCGGATGCGCCCGCCCGGCGCTTGAGGGAACATACAACGGGTCATTCTTATGGGCCGTTGGTATCAGGTAGCGCGAGTTGATGATGCGCGCCGCCCCGGTGATGTCGACGATGGTGATGACGCTCGCGATCGCGCTGCCATGGAGCATGAAGATCACCTCGTTGCCATAGGCCGGCAACGCTCGGCGGAAGGCGCTCGGCAGCACGATGCGCCGGAACAGGAGCAGGGGCGACATGCCGGCGGCGCGCCCGGCCTCGACCTTGCCATGGGGCGTGGCTTCGATGGCGCCGCGCCCGCCTTGATGCGGATGGTCTCTTCGCCCACGGTGATGCTCCCGGCGTCGGGCGTCTCCAGGAAGTTGACGCAGCGCAGGAAGGTGCTCTTGCCCGAGCCGCTGGCCCCACCATGGCGATCACGTCGCCCTCGCGCGCGGTGAGCGAGACCCCCTTCAGCACCTCGACGTTGCCGAACGATTTATGAATGCCGTCGGCGATCAGCGCCGCCGTCCGCCCCTCCATTCGCCACCCTCACGATTATAATTCGGCGCGCGCGCTAGCCACATTCGGCGCGCACTCTAGCCGCGCCCAAATCGCACTGCAATACATCGATTGGCGAATGTAGATAGCACACGATCTGTCCGTTCTATGTAGCACACGATCTGTCCGGTTTATTGAGCCTCCTGTTTGAAGGGGGTGGGATGAGACGGACAGATGTTTTGCAAGGTGTGCGCATGATGAGGTTTCGGGATGTTTTCGGTCGTTGTGAGGCGGGATCGTTGAGCCAGTTGGAGGCGGCGGAGGTGCTTGGGGTCGGCGAGCGCACGTTTCGGCGCTGGTGCCGTCGTTTCGAGTGTGAGGGCGATGCGGGGCTTCTGGACCGGCGTCTGGGCAAGCCGTCGCCCAAGCGGGTGCCGGTGGACGAGGCGATGCGGGTCGAAGCTCTTTACCGCGAGCGCTACGCGGGTTTCACGGTCAAGCACTTCCACGAGCACCTGGTGAAGGACCACGGCTTCCGCTGGGGTTACACCTGGACCAAGACGTTTCTCCACGGCCGCGGCCTGGCGGCGCCGGCGCCCAGGCGCGGGGCGCACCGGCGCAAGCGGCCGCGGCGGCCGCTCGTGGGCATGATGCTGCATCAGGACGGCTCGACGCACCGCTGGCTGCCGGGCCGCGACGAAGAGCAGGATATGATCGTCTCTCTGGACGATGCGAGCGGGGCGATCTACTCGGGCTTCCTGGTCGCCGAGGAGGGCACCATGTCGAGCTTCCAGGGGCTGGGCGAGGTGTTCGGCCGGCACGGGCTGCCGTGCGCGCTCTACACCGACCGCGCGAGCCACTACTTCCACACCCCCCAGGCGGGTGGCAAGGTGGACCGCGACAAGCCCTCCCAGCTCGGACGGGCCTTGGCCCAGCTCGGCATCGAGCACATCGCGGCCTATTCGCCGGAGGCGCGCGGGCGCTCCGAGCGCGCCTTCCGCACCTTGCAGGACCGGCTCCCCAAGGAGTTGGCATTGGCCGGCGTCTCGACGATCGAAGGGGCCAACCGCTTCCTCGCCGAGACCTTCATTCCCGACTACAATGCGCGCTTCGCGATCGCTCCCGAAGAGCCGGGCTCGGCCTTCGTCGCCGTGCCGGCGGAACAGTGGCGCGACGTGCTGTGCGTCCAGGAGACGCGCACCGTCGGCAACGACAACACCGTACGCTTCCACGGCATCGTCCTGCAGATCCCGCCGTCATCGCTGAGGCCGCACTACGTCAAGGCCAAGGTCCGCGTCCACCACTATCCGGACGCCACCTACGCCATATTCCACGGGCCGCGCCCGATCGCCCGCTACCGAGGCGATGGCGCGCTTCTGGAAGGAGACACCATGAAGAGGGCCGCGTGATGCCGCTCGACGCGACCCGCCCGTGGATAAGTGGACAGCTCGGCTACGCCGACCTGACCACTTCCCCACAGGCGCCACAACATCAACAGAGCGGTCAATCGATGTGCTACATAAACCGGCCAACTTAATTCGCTATCTACATACATCGATTGGCGAAGCGGCCCCGCACGCGATGCCGGTCCCCCTCACATTGAGCGCCACGCCAACGCCGGCGGGATTCCGCGCGGTGGGAAAAGCCTGTAAGCTTCAGATGCGGTTTCGCGGAAATCCATTGGGGGGAGGTGCATCGTGCATTCCTGGGCCAAGCAGAGCGTCACCAAGTTCGCGAAGTTCCCGGACCCGAACGCGCTGCTGCCCGACCGTGAGGCGCGCGCGGCACCGCCCGTCCACCCCGAGGACGTGCCGCCGGCGCTGCGGAGCGTACCGGGCTCGCCCCGCGACCGCCGGCAGGAGCGCTATTTCGGCCGCAACTTCCCGGAGCCCAACTTCAAGCTCAGCCGCCTGACGGACGCCTATCACACGGTGGTGACGGCGGTGCCCGGCGAGGTCACCCGGACCTACGACCGCCTCGGCGCCAAATACGGCGACCTCATCGACCGGGTGAACGCCGCGGCCCGCACCTACCACGAGAAGCCGGCCACCGGCACGCCCGACCCCAAGGCCGACCTCACCGCCGCCATCCGGCGCAAGGCCAAGGCGAGCGGCATCGACCTCGTCGGCTTCACCCGCTTCGACCGCACCTACGTCACGGCCGAGACCCGGGGCGAGGCCCGGTTCCGCAACGCGATCGTGCTGTGCCGCGCCTTCGATTGGAAGATCACCGATGCCGTGCCCAGCATCGAATGGGACGTGCATTCCTACGACACCAGCCTGGCCCTCGCCCTGGCTGCCTTCAAGGTCGCGGATTTCCTCCGCCGCAAGGGCTACCCGGTGCAGTTCATCGCCGGCACCGGCACGCCGGGCGAGACCATGATCGCCCCCATCCTGCCCTACGCCGTCGAGGCCGGGCTCGGCCAGATCGGGGCCAACGGCGTCATGCTGACGCCCGAGTTCGGCAGCCGCGTCCGGGTCATCGGCCTCTCGACCGACGCGCCCGTGAGGTACGGCAAGCCGGTCGATTTCGGCGTCAACAAATTATGCGAGGAATGCCAGGTCTGCGTCCGGCGCTGCCCGGGCCGGGCGCTCTCCAACCTCAAGGTCGATTGGCGCGGCGTGAGGAAACACAAGGTCGTCGCCGACCGCTGCCTGCCCATGCTGCGCTACGCCGAGTGCAACATCTGCACCAAGGTCTGCCCGGTGCAGCATTTCGGCCTGAAGGCCGTGCTCGACCATTACCGCGAGTCGGGCGGCGAGATCCTGGGCAAGGACACGGACGCGCTCGAGGGCTACACCATGTTCGAGAAAGGCCGCTTCGGCCCCGGCGATCTGCCCCGCTTCACCCCCAATGACGGCGGCAAGGGCCTCATGAAGATGGCCAAGGGCCGGGGGCTGGTCTAGGGGTCGCGGCCGTGCGGTGAGAGGCCGGGCGAGGCCGGGGAGGGGGCCGTTGGCGCCCGGCGGGCGGACCGCGGATTGTGACCCTGAACGTTTGTCCGGCTTGACCAACGAACGTTGACAGTCTTCCGCCTTGAGCCGCTGTTCGAAATCTTCAGGATTGCGACGGAAAGCCGAGGATCATGGTCGTTCTCCCGGGGAATTCTCGCGTTATTCCCAAGATGGCAACGGGATGGAGCACGGCGCGACTTCGGGTCGGCCTGGTTCTCGATGCCTGAAAAACGGCTCCATTCCGTCCGGTCAAACGATAGAGTGCGGGCACGCCCGCATCACGGTCATCAAGCTGCGCGCCGTTCCCTGATGACCGGCTTCTCCCAGCGCAGTTTTTCGACTTCCGGGTCGAGAGGCGTGCCAGCGATCGAGTTCGTGTAGTTGCTGATCAGTTTAATCGAGAGCCCGAGGATCACCTCGAGTGCCTGCACGTTGGAGTATCCGGCGTTGAAGAAGACCCGCAGGTCCGCTTCGGACGCCTTGCCTCTGTTGGCGATGAGCGCGCGGGCGAACCCGCGCAAAGCTTCCAGCTTTGGATCCGAGAGCGGCGCACCGGAGCGCAGCGCCGCGACCTCGCTCGGTTCCATGCCGGCTTTCTTCGCCAGCATCGTGTGCCACGGAACGCAGTAGTTGCACTCGTTCTCGAAATTGGCGGTCATGTAGACAACCTGACGCTCGATCGGCGTGAAAGTCGTCGTTTCGAACAAATCCCACATATGCGCGTATCCGGAGAGAAGTTGCGGCGATAGCGCCATCACCTTCTCGACATTGGGTATCATGCCGAAGTTTTTCTTCGTCGTCGCCAGCGCTTCTAATGAGGCCGCGGGCGCGGTACTTTCATCGAGTAGGGGGAAGGCCATGGTCTCATTCCTAATTGGAGGGGTTGAGGGTCGACCGAAGACGGTCAGCCGTCGGCCATGATTTTCTTCACGTCGTCGAGGCCGAGCGCATTGCCGCCCACACCCCACTGGCCGTCCTTGACTTCTTCGATGATCACCCACGTCACGTCGCGCAACTTTTCGCTGGTTACTTCGGCGACAACATCGGTGATCTTGCCAATCAAATCCTTGGATTGATCGGCGCTGAGCTCGTCCTTGAAGACTCTTACATTGATAAGCGGCGTGGCTTCACCTTCGTGCTGGGGATCAGAGTAGGGACCTCCGGGCTGGCGCGTATTTCCAGCCCGGAGTTTGGCGCTACGCCTGTCTCACGCTCGCCAGTTGGCCGAGGCCGAGCGCCTCGACCACATGCGCCTGAACCGGCGCCGTCGCCTCATTGAGGGTGTCGGACCCATAGGCGGCGCCCACGACGGTGCGGGCTGCGCGCTGGCCTTTAGGGGTGGCGATCAGCGTCGCAACGGCTTCGGCGATGTCGTGCGGGTTGGGCGCTTCAGGGCCGGACAGCATGGTCATAAAGTGTTGGAACATGGCGCCGGGGATCTCGCCCACGTCGCCGTACTCGGCAACCCGCGCCGCATCCACCGGCTGGGCCGCGCTGCCGTACATTTGCGTCGGATAGGCGCTGGGCTGCACCAGAGCGACGTCGACGCCCAGTTGGGAGACCTCGTATCGGAGGCTGTCGGTCAGGGCCTCGACCGCGAACTTGCTCGCGCCGTAAAGTCCAAAGAACGGGAAAGTGACGCGGCCAAGGATCGAGCCGATATTGATGATCAGGCCATCTTGCTGGTGGCGAAGGGTCGGCAGCACCGCACGGGTGACACGGTGCAGCCCGATGACGTTGACATCGAACAGGGCGGTCGCCTGCTCGGCCGTGAACGCCTCCGACACACCGGCGGAGGCGATGCCGGCGTTGTTGACCAACACGTCGATACGCCCCGTCTTGGCGACAACCGCCGCGACGGCTCGTTCGACAGACTCGGTGTTGGTGACGTCGAGCTCGACGGTCTCGGCGCCAAGCGCGCGCAGGGCATCGGCATGCTCGCGGTTCTTACGACGCGGGTCGCGCATCGACGCGAACACCTCGTGCCCGGCGCGCGCCAGGGTCTCAGCGGTCTCACGGCCAAAGCCGGTGGAGGAGCCGGTGATGAGGATGGTCTTTGGCATGGTCTGTTCCTTTGCGAGTTGGTGTTGAAGAACACTAGTGTCCGGTTAATAGTCGAATAGATTCAATTGGTTAGCATGGGGGTGGATTGGTGTCGTGGTTTCTGGATTTGTAAGCAATTGAAGGAGCGGTGTTTTTTCGAAGACGGTGAGGCTGAGGACCTGGAGGATTGTGTAGAGGCTGGCGTTGATAGCCAAGCGCTTCTTGACGATGGCGATCAACACATAGACGGAGACGGCGATCCAGATCTGGGATTTGACGGCGTTCTCGGAGGTGCCGTAGAAGCGCTTGATGCGCAGGTGCTGCTTGATCCATTTGAAGAACAGCTCGACCTGCCAGCGGCATTTGTAGAGCTGGGCGATGGTCAGCGCCGGCAGGGTGAAGTTGTTGGTCAGGAAGGTGAAGGCCTTGCCGCTCTCGGGGTCGCGGTATCGGACGCGGCGGAGCCTGTCCGGGTAGTCGGTGGCGGTGTGCTGGCCGGCGGTGCGGATGGTCTGGTCGCAGCGCAGGCCGGTGGTCTTGTCGATTGCGCGGGACGCGATCCTGCGGAACTGGAACTTGGCCCGTGCCCGGACGACGAAGAAGGCGGCGCCCTGGCTCAGGCGATGGAGGCGGGCGAAATGGATGTATCCGCGGTCCAGGACGTAGAAGGCGCCGGGCTCGGGGACCAGCTCGTCGAGCACCCTCACGTCGTGCCATCGGCCGTCGCTGATATGGATGAAAGTTGGGATATTGCCGCGCAGATCCAAGAGGGTGTGGAGCTTGATGGCGGCCTTGGTGCGCTGGAACGGGGCCCAGGGGAAGACCGCGAGGCAGAGGTCGATGGTGGTCGAGTCGAGGGCATAGACGGTGTGGTCGAGCTCGAGGCCGAAGCTGTCTTGGGCATAGAGCGGCCGGGCGATGCGGATCAGCGCCTGGGCGAAGTCGGCATGGATGCGCCAGTCGCGCCTCTCGTTGGCGTCGGCCAAGGTGGCGCGGGCGACGCGCCCGCGGATGCCCATGTGGTAGAGCTTGGTGTGCTGGGCGCGCAGGCAGGCCTCGATGTCGCGCAGGCTCTCGCGATAGGTCAGCTGCGCGAAGGCCATGCACAGATACCGATCGAGGCAGGAGAAGCTTCGCAGCCTGCGATCGCCGCCGTAGCGGTGGACGCAACGGCGCAAGCTGTGCACGGGCAGATGGTCGATCACCTGGGCGAAAACGATCTTGCCTGCATACATGAGCCATGCTCCTGACCGGGAAGGCAGGAGCATGTCTGGCTTACGTCCCTATCCGGTTAATGCAGGTAGCGACCGAGTGTTCTTTATATGTTCGCTCTAAGGGTGTACTGTTCCCGCCTCTGAGGATTGGTCGGGAGACAGGGCATGAGCGGCTTGTTGACGTTCCAAGAGCGCTACCGAGACGAGGAATCGTGCATCCTGGCCTTGGCGGATCGACGCTGGCCGTCTGGGTTTGCGTGCGCCCGCTGCGGGCACCGGCGGGGCTATCGGCACAAGGCGCGGGCGCGCGTCTTCGAATGCGCGGCTTGCGGTCGTCAAGAGTCGGTGACGGCGGGAACCATCTTCCACCGCACCCGCACACCGTTGCCCAAATGGTTCCTGGCGGCGTGGTTGATGGGGCGGGACAAGCGCGGGGTCTCGGCCCTGTTCCTGGCGCGCGAGCTGGGGCTTCGCTATGAGACCGCATGGCTGATGGCTCACAAGCTGCGCCATGGCTTGGCGGAGCGGCCGGATGCGTTGCTGGACGGCATGGTCGAGGTCGATGAGAGCTACTACGGCGGGCGCGGCAAGCCCGAGAGCCGGGGCCGCGGGATGGCCAATGCCAACAAGAGCCTGCTCGTGCTGGCGGTGGAGAAGGTGGCGGTGGCGCCGGGCAAGGGGGTCGAGGCCAGCGGCTTCGTCGCCGGCCGGGCGCGGCTTGCCATCCTGCCCCGGGCCAATGCCGAGCAGCTCGGCGGCTTCGTGCGGGCCGCCGTGACGCCGGGCGCGCGCCTGCTGACCGACGATTTCAAGGGCTATGCCGGGCTCGGCGCCGTCTACCGGCACCAGCCCACCGTCCAAGGCCAAGGCAAGAACGCCGAGACGCAGATGCCGATCATCCACGTCCTGTTCAGCAACCTCAAGACCTGGCTCAACGGCACCTACCATGGCATCAGCGCCAAGCACTTGCCGCGCTATGGCCGGGAATGGGCCTATCGCTTCAACCGCCGCCGGCGGATCGACGACCTCGGCGACTTCGTCCTGAGCCGCGCCATGGCCCGGCCAACCATCACATACCGCCAGTTGATCCACGGTCTGCAACCCAACGACGCGCTACCTGCATTAACCGGATAGGGACGCTGGCTTAACACCGGGAGTTCAAGTCGGTGACACGCGAATATCCCGAAAGAACGTTTAACCACAACCCACTAACCGGAAAACCGCCGCAGTTAACCGGACACTAGTGGTTGAAGAAGGGAGGTCCGCCTACGCGGCCGCTTTCAGGGGCAGCGTCCGTGCGAGGAAGCCGCGCACGACCGCGGCGATCTCGGCGAGGTGGGTCTCCAACGCGAAATGACCGGTGTCGAAGAACCGGATCTCCGCGTTCGGAACATCGCGCTTGAAGGCTTCGGCGCCGGGCGGCAGGAAGAACGGGTCGTTCTTGCCCCAGACCGCCAGCAGAGGCGGACGGCGTTCGCGGAAATACGCCTGGAAGGTCGGATAGAGGGCGACGTTGCTGGCGTAGTCGAGCAACAGGTCGAGCTGGATCTCGTCGTTGCCCGGCCGCGCCATCAGGGCGTTGTCAAGCGTGTAGCCCTCCGGCGCCACCAGTGCCGTATCCGAGACGCCGTGGGTGTATTGCCACTGCGTGGTCTCGGGCGTGAGGAAGCCGCGAAGCGCCGCCCGGTTTTTTGCCGTCGGTTCCTCCCAGTACTTCCGGATCGGGTTCCAGCCGTCACTAAGCCCTTCGGTATAGGCGTTGCCGTTTTGGGATATGATCGCCGTGACCCGCTCCGGATGGCGGACGGCCAGGCGCAGGCCAACCGGCGCGCCGTAATCGAACACGAAGATGGCGTATCGGCCGAGGCCGATCGTATCGGTGAAGCGATCGATCACGTCCGTGAGGTTCCCGAAGGTGTAGGAGAACGCCGCGCGATCCGGCGCGTCCGAAAAGCCAAACCCCGGCAGATCCGGTGCGATCACCCGATAGGCGTCGGCGAGCGCCGGGATCAGGTTCCGGTACATGTGACTGGATGTCGGAAAGCCGTGCAGCAGCAGGAGCGTGGGCGCGCCTCGGGGCCCTGCCTCGCGATAGAAGATGTTCTGCCCGCCGACATTGGCGGTGCGGTATACGATGGCACTCATTGTCAGAGTCTCCGGTTACGGGTGGATGCAAAAACAAGCCGGTGTAGTAACTGTAAAATTATTAAAACAACAGTTATTATCTCGATCGTAACTTGTCAAGTGGTATTTGGAAGGTTATTTTAGGATCATGGCCGCGTTTGACGGCCGTCGGACTTCATGGAGCGCCGCAACATGACCGAAGTCGTCCGTCCGGAGCCGTTCTTCATCGCCGACGACCATGCGCTCGACCTGCTGAACAGTGTCGCCACCCCTTGGGGGACGGCGATTGAGTGGCTCGGCGATGGCCGGGATTTGCTCGCCTGGCTCGAACTGGCTGGCTTGGTCCCTCCCGACGTGTCGATGCGGTTTCGTGAGAAGATATCCTCCGATGCGCTTGATGAAATCGCCTCTCGGGCGCGCGAATTGAGAGAATGGTTCCGCGAGTTTGTCGCCGCTCACGCGGGCCGGCGGCTTGATCGGTCGGCGCTCGCCGATCTGGACGGAATCAATCGCCTGCTTGCGTGCGACGAGGCCTATTGTCAGATCGAGCCTGGGGCCATGGAAGCACGGGACTCCACTCAGGCGACCCAGGGCGCGCCCAAATCGTCGCTCCAATGGGGACGACATCGGCGCTGGCGTGCTCCTGAGGACCTGCTGTTGCCGATAGCAGAGGCCATGGGCGGATTAATCTGCCGAGCGGACTTCGAGAGGGTGAAACACTGCGAGGGCCCGACTTGCACGTTGTGGTTCCACGATGTCAGTAAGAACCACACGCGCCGCTGGTGCACGATGGCCGTGTGCGGCAACAGGGCGAAAGCGGCGACGCACCGCGCGAAAATACGGGACGCTCGCCGCGTCTAGCAGTCTGTCGGACTTTGGCGGCGTTTTCTTGTAGAATCGCTTCATGAGCAAATTTGTTGAGTGCGAGCGGGACCAGGCGTTTTTGCTTCCGCCCGATCTTCGGGACTGGATCCCGGAGGATGATCTGGCGCATTTCGTGATCGAGGCGGTCGAGCGCGTCGACATGAGCGCCTTCAAGGTGAACCGTCGCGGCACGGGGTCGGCGCAGTATCACCCTCGGATGATGCTGGCGCTGTTGATTTACTGCTATGCCAACGGGATCTTCTCGAGCCATCGGATCGAGCGCGCGACGCACCGCGATATCGGGGTGCGCTTCGTGGCCGCCAACACCCATCCCGACCATGACACGGTCGCGACCTTTCGGCGCGAGAACCTGGCGGCGTTTGGCGAGAGTTTCCTGCGGGTTCTGCTGCTGGCCAGGGAGTTGAAGCTGGTGAAGGTTGGTGTCGTGAGCGTTGACGGCACGAAGATTGACGCCAATGCGAGCAAGCACCGCTCCGTGAGATACGATCGCGCCGGCGAGTTGATCGATCAGCTGAAGCTGGAGATCGCGGACCTGATGGGGCGTGCCGAGGCGGCGGACGGTGGCGCGGAGGAGGATCCCCAGGCACTGCCCAAGGAGATCGCGCGCCGGGAGGCTTTGCGCGACCGGCTGGATGCGGCGCGTCGGCGCCTCGAGGCCCAGGCCCGGGCGCGCCGCGGCGGAGCGGGCGGAATACGAGGCCAAGGTGGCGGCGCGCGAGACGCGCAAGGGCCGGGCCAAGGGCAAGCACCCGAAGCCGCCCGACGAGGCGCCGCGGGGTGACGAGCAGAGCAACCTGAGCGACCCGGACAGCCGGCTGATGCGCAAGAGCACGGCGCACGAGTACCGCCAAGCCTACAATGCCCAGGCCGTGGTGGATGCCGGGGGCTCTCAGCTGATCCTGGGCGCCCGGGTCAGCAACTGCGCCAGCGACCGCAATGAGCTGGTGGCGGACATCGCGGCGGTCCCCGCCGCGCTGGGCCGGCCCGGGATGGTGCTGGCGGACAACGGCTATGCCACCGGTGACGAGGTTGCGGCGCTTGCCGAGAGCGGCATCGAAGCCCTGGTGGCGACGGCCGGAGCGGGCCACCGGCGGCGCCACGACTTCCGCCCGGCCAAGGCCGAGGCGCCGGCGAAGGAACCCAAGGCCGAATGGCTCCAGGCCATGGCGGCGAAGCTCGCCAGCGCGGAGGGCCGCGCCCTCTACAGGCTGCGCCAGCAGACCGTCGAGCCGGTCTTCGGCATCGTCAAGGCGGTCCTCGGCTTCACCGGCTTTTCCCTGCGCGGCCTCGACAAGGTGGCCGGCGAGTGGGACCTGGTGGCCCTGGCCTACAACTGCAAGCGCCTGCACAAACTCAAGCTGGAGATGGCATCATGAGGGCGCTCTTGGCCCGACAAGGCGCCGCGAAAGCCCGGCCACACCCCCGTGGCACCGGAAATCCGCCGCCGTCTCGACCGTCGCGGACGAAAACCCGCCTTCCAACCGCCTCCCAGCCATGCACCCGAGAAAAGCCCGGAAAACCGCTCATCCCGAAATTCCGGACCTCAAGCCCGACAGACTGCTAGTACCCCGCTCGGGTATTTACGGCTGAGGGTGAATGCTGCCCTGCGGATCGCATTTATCTGTACAGACGGGATCCGGGCCTCAGAGGCAGCTCATATGGTTTACCTGAATGCCTCTTATACCAGCGGCCGATGAGCTTGACTCGTCGACCGCTGGCAAGCGCGACCGCGCGCCCGAGCCTATGCGAGGCCAGCCTTAGCGGCGCTTGAGCGATATAATAAGCCAAGGGCGCGGATGCGCCCGCCCGGCGCTTGAGGGAACATACAATGGGTCATTCTTATGGGCCGTTGGTATTAATGGCGGAAATTTGCCGATCGCCGGCCATCGTTCCCCCAAGGATAGCCGCGTCGAGGGTGAACAAACCGCTCTAAATCCCCACGATGACCTGGCCGCCGTTGGGGCTGATCGTCTGGCCGGTGATGAAGTCCGCTTCCGCCGAGGCGAGGAAGGCCACCAGGGCCGAGACTTCCTCGGGCGCGGCGTAGCGCCGCAGCGGGATCTCCGCCTCCTGGTGACGGCGGCGCCAGTCCGCGTCGGTCAGGGCGAAGGTCATCTCGGTCATGACCCACCCGGGCGCCACGCAGTTGACTGAGATGCCCCACGGCGCGAATTCCCTGGCCCAGGCCTTGGTCAGGCCGAGGAGCGCCGCCTTGGCGCCGCAATAATGCGGCCGGCTCGGCACCCCGACCATGCCCTCGATCGAGGCGATATTGATGATCTTGCCAGCGCCGCGCCGCTTCATGCCGGGCACGATCGCCTGGGTCGCGAAGAACGCCCCCTTCACATGAATGTCGAACATCCGGTCGAAGCCGGCTTCGTCGATCTCCTCCAGCAACACCCCGCCACCGCCGATGCCGGCGTTGTTGACCAGGATGTCGATCCGCCCGGCCTCCGCCTCGGCCTCCGCGATGGCCGCCGCCATGGCGCCCACGTCGGCGATGTCGGCGAGGATCGCAATCGGCTCGTGGCCCTTGTCGCGCAACGCCGCGGCCGTCTCGTGCGCCGCCTCCGCATCGATATCGTGGACGATGATCCGGGCCCCGCGCTCGGCCATCACCATGGCGTGGGTCCGGCCCATGCCGCTGCCCGACCCGGTGATCAACGCCACGCGCCCATCAAGCTGCCCCATGTGGTCCTCCTTCGAATTTGCGGTTGCCGGGCCTAATACCAGCGGTCGATGAGTCAAGCTCATCGGCCGCTGGTATCAGCCCTCCGGACCCTCCTCCTGCAGGTAGCGGTACACCGCTCTCACGCTCGCCAACCAATGCGCGCCGACGGTGGTCGGCGGGTACTTGGGCGGGTTGTCGGGGCCGTGGCAGGAGGGCAGGCAGCGCACCTCCGTGTGGGTGTTGCAGTTGGCGAAGAAGGCGATCGAGTAGCGCTCGCGGCCCGTGGTATTGACGACGCGATGCATCGTGCAGGCGAACCGGTCGTTCGACCAGCGTGCCAGCATGTCGCCGATGTTGATGACGAAGGTCCCCGGGATGGGCGGTGCTGGGACCCAGACGCCGGCTTGATTGCGGACCTCGAGCCCAGCCACTTCGTCCTGCTTCAGGATGGCGAAGCTCTCGTAGTCCGAATGGGCGCCGATGCCGCTGGTGACGTCCGGGTTGTCCGGGTCGGAGCCGGGGTAGTGAAGGACGTTCATGATGCTCGCCGGACGCTCGAGCTTGTCCGCGAACCAGTCCTCGGGCAGGTCGAGGGCAAGGGCGAAGAGGCCGAACATGCGCCGCGCGAGCGCCGTCATGGCCTCGTAGTAGCCATAGATGCCGGCGCGGAACGCGGGCCCGAGGTCGGGCCAGACGTTGGGGCCGTAGATGATGTCGCCGGCGAGAAAGTCGGGATCGTCGCTCGCCCCCTCGGGGCCGACCTTGAAAGCCTCGTTGAGTTCGCGCCGCGCCCCGGGCTCGGCCACGGCGCCGTAGAGGCTCTGGTAGCCTCGGTGATTGGGGGTCCTGGCGATGTCGACCGCCATCTTGGCGGCGGGCGGCTGAGTGAAGAAGCGGCGCGACTGGGCGAAAGCGCTCTCGATCACAGCCGGCGCGACACCGTGCCCGGCGACGTAGAGGAAGCCCACCTCCTCGGCCGCGCGCGCCACCTTGCCCGCGACCGCCGCCCGCGCCGCCCCGTCGCCGTCGAGGTATGGGGCGATGTCGATGACGGGGATGGTTTCGAACGGTGCTGGCATGCGCGTGCTTCTCCCGGCCGTCTCGGTTGGCATGGGCTCGACGCCGACCGGCTACCAGCATACCGGATAATGCGCCGGTGGCGACTCGGTCGGTTGACCGATAGCATGAACCCTTTCGAGGGTCGAAAGGCAACAATGGTGGCGCCGTGACGGTCGAGCCATCGACAGACGAGGCAGATTCCGCGCGCCTCTTCGCGGACGCGCTAGAGCGCCACCGCGCGGGCGACCTCGACGCGGCGGTCGCGGGCTACCGCGCGGCCCTCGCGGCGCGACCCGATCACGCCGACGCCATCGCCAACCTGGGCGTGGCCCTGCGCGCCCAGGGCGACAACCAGGCGGCGGTCGAGGTCATGCTGGCGGGGGGTGGAGCGGTGCCCCCAAGCGCCCGAGCTGCGCTACAACCTGGCCAACGGCCTGCGCGACGCGGGAAGCCGCGAAGACGCGGTCGAGCACTATCAGGCGGCGCTCGCGCTCGACCCCGATCATGCCGGGGCCGCCGCCAACCTCGGCCTCGTGCTCAAGGCCCTGGGCCGGGGGGAAGAAGCGATCCGCCACTACGGCATGGCCGTCGCCCGCCATCCCTTCTCGGCCGAGCTCTTCAACAATCTCGGCACCACCCTCTGGGACCGGCGACAGGCCGAGGCGGCGGCGGCCTGCTTCCGCCGCGCCGTCGCCATCCGGCCCGATTTCCCGGCGGCGCTCGCCAACCTCGGGCTCGCGCTCAACCTGCTCGGCGACTACGAGGCGGCGGCCGCGTGCTATCGCCGCGCGCTCGCCACCGAGCCCACCTTCGCCCAGGCCCATGCCGGCCTTGGCCAGAGCCTCGTGAGCCTGGGGCGCCTCGACGAGGCGCTGGCCTGCTTCGAAGTGGCCCTCGGCCAGGACGCGGGCGAGATCGACGCCCTCCTCGGCCGCGCCCGGGCCCTCCTGCTGGCCAGCCGCCTGGCCGAGGGCTGGGTCGAATACGGGGCGCGGCGCAAGGCCCCGGCGCCTGGGCACCCAGCTACCTCCGCCCGCAATGGGACGGTGGCCCCCTCGACGGCCGCACCGTCCTGCTCCATGGCGAGCAGGGGTACGGCGATATCCTTCAGTTCGTGCGCTACGCAACCCTCGTCGCCGCGCGTGGCGGCCGGGTCGTGGTGCTGTGCCCGCGCCCGCTCGCGCGCCTCCTGGCCACGGCCGCGGGCGTCGACGCGGTGGCCGTCGCGGGCGAGCCGCTGCCCGCCTTCGATCTCCATCATCCGCTCATGGACCTGCCCATCACCTTCGGCACCGTGCTCGACACCATCCCCGTCGCGGTGCCCTACCTGCGCGCGCCCGGAGAGGCTGGGCCGCGGGCTCCTGGCTTCCACATCGGCATCGCCTGGCGCGGCAACCCCCGGCACGAGAACGACCGCAACCGCTCGTGCCCGCTCGAGCGCTTCCTCGGCCTCCTCGACGTGTCCGGCGTCACCCTCCACGGCCTCCAGGTCGGTGAGGCGGCGGGCGACATCGCGGCCCTAGGCGCGGGCGCGCTGATCGCCGACCGGGGCCAGCACCTCGGCGATTTCGCCGATACGGCGGCGGCGGTGCGCGACCTCGACCTCGTGGTCAGTGTCGATACCGCGCTCGTCCATCTCGCGGGCGCCCTCGGCCGGCCGGTCTGGACCCTCCTGCCCCATGCCCCCGACTGGCGCTGGATGCTGGGACGCCAGGATTCGCCCTGGTACCCGACCATGCGCCTCTTCCGCCAGCCCGCCCCCGGCGACTGGGACGGGGCGTTCACCGCCGTCGTCGCCGCCTTGCGCGAGGTGGTTGGCGGATGAGCCTTACGGCTTGCGCCCACGCGCCGTCATCATGCCCCAGAGCATGCTGACCTTGTAGCGCTCGACCTCGATACAGGCGAAGCCGGCGGCACGCAGCATCCGGGCGCATTCCTCGCCACCATAGGTGTGGAAGTGGCCCCGGCCGAAGAGGCGCAGCGCCGCGTCGCACAGCCGGCAGGCGAGGAAGTCGTCGCACCAGTCGGTGATGACCACCGCTCCGCCAGGCGCGAGGACGCGGCCGATCTCGCGCAGCGCCGCCTCGGGGTGGAGGACGAAGTGCAGGACGCTCGTCGAGATCGCAAGCTCGAAGGAACCATCGGCGAACGGCAGGGACTCGGCCCGTGCTCGCGCAAGCCCGACTTCGGCGGGAAGCTTCGCCCGGGCGCGGGCCAGCATCTCGGGCGAGAGGTCGACACCGGAGAGTGCTGTGTCCGGAAAGCGCCGCCGAAGAGCGCCAAGCATCGTGCCCGTGCCGCAGCCGATATCGAGCACCCGGTCGCCGGGCTTGGGGTCGATCCGCGCGAGGGTGCGGGCGGTTGTGGCCTCGACGTAGCGCGCCCAGCGGCGGTCGTAGTGCCGGGCGAGGCCGGCATATTCCGCGACCACCGGATCCGCACGGCCGGGCACGCGCACCGCCCCCGCCCGCCTCAGCGCCGCGCCGAGACGCAGTAGGCCCGGCTCGGCATGCGTATCTTGCCGTCAGGGCCGGTGAAGCGCGCCGCCGCCGCCGCCACGGCCTCCCACGCCGCCGCCTGGCGCGCCGCCGGTTGGCTGGCGATATTGGCCATGAGGGGGCGGGAGCGGTCCTTGTGGAAGGCGACATATTGTTCGGGGCTCTCGAAGGTGGAAGGTGACGGTCATCCATTCGCCACGAATTTGCGCGAGGCCGGCATTCTCGAAGCGGCGCTCGAGCGCGGCCACGTCGGCGAGGGCGAAGGGGGTCTTGGCCCCCTCGTCGGGCGGCGCCATGCCGAGGGATTCGAGCACCACCCGCGCGGCGAGGCCGAGGGCCGGCGCGCCCTCGGGCGGACCCCAGACGGTGGCGGCCAGGCATCCGCCCGGCACCGGGCATTCGCGCAGCCCCGCGAGGACCGAATCGAGCCCGTCCACGAACATGAGGCCCCAGCGGCACAGCACGGCGTCGTAGGCGGCCGCGGACTGGCCAGCCTCCTCGGCACCCATGCGCCTGAACGCGATATTGGTGACACCGAGCTCGGCCGCCCGGGCGCGGCCGAAACCCAGCATGTCCTCGGAGATGTCGGTGGCCTCGACGAAGCCCGTCGGTGCTATCCGGCGCGCGGCCGCGATCGCCGGCTCGCCCAGGCCCGTCGCCACGTCCAGCACCCGGTGGCCGGGGGCGAGGCCCGCCCGCTCGACCATCAAATCGCTCACGGGCTGGGCGGCGTCCTCCATGATGTGGAACCATTTGTGCCAGGCCGCCGCGTGCGCGCCGTCGAAGCGCCCACTATGTTGGGGCGTGCGTTCGCCATTTTCCGTCAAATTTTCGTCCCTGCTTGGGTTTGCGCGGTGCGGTCTGTTATACATGATGTGCTTGTGTTTTGATGCGATCCCAGGGGGTGGGGACAGTGATACTGGGGCTATCGGAAAAGCAGGTCGCCGCCATCGACGCGGTGCTCGACATCGCCCTCCATGGCGGCGCCGCGGCGGTGCAGAGCGGCGAGATCACCAAGCGCCACGACATCCCGCGCCGCTATTTGGAGCCCGTCCTCCAACAGCTGAGCCGCGCCGGCATCCTCGTCGGCATCCGCGGCCCGCACGGGGGCTATCGGTTGGCCCGGGAACGGCGGCGCATCACGCTCGGCGACCTGATCCGGGCCATAGCACCCCCGGAAGGGGCCGGGGACGGGGACGGCGCGCGCACCCCGTCGCAGCCGGCCGTGGAAGAGGTGCTGGCGGAGCTCGAGAAGGACGTCATGGCGCGCCTCGACGCCATCTCCGTCGAGAAGCTGTGCTGGCGCGTGCAGGAAGCCGGCCGCGCCGGCGCCGGCCTCGCAACACACGATTACACCATTTGACGCTCGGTGACGCTCGGTGACGCTCGGTGACGCTCGGTGACGCTCGGCATCTGACGCGCGGCCGGCCGCGCCCGAATCCGGCCGCATTGCGGTCCCGACTCTATTTCACATATAACAAAAGTAATATATCGCATTATACGGATTTTCTTGTCTTTAATTGACTTCGACACCATTTGCCTGTGAAATGCGTCGAACGCGCCGCGCGGCCGCTGGTGGGGCCGCGGGCGCACCGGGAGAGCCACGGCCATGCGATATTTTCCGGCGTTCCTCGATCTGGACGGGCGCCCCTGCCTGGTGGTCGGGGGCGGCGCCGATGCCGCGCGCAAGGCGGGGCTGCTGGGCGCCGCCGGCGCCCGCGTCACCGTGGTGGCGGACGCACCGGGCGCCGAGATGCTGGACCTGGTGCGGAGCGGGGCGGTCGCGCTCCGCCGCCGCCCCTTCGCGGATGGCGACGTGGCCGGCCGGGCGGTCGCCATTGTGGCGACGGGCGATGCCCGGGCCGACGCGCGGGCTTCGGCCGCGGCGCGGGCGGCCGGCGTGCCGGTCAACGTGGTCGATCGACCAGCGCTCTCCACCTTCGTCGTCCCCGCCATCGTCAATCGCGACCCCGTCGTCATCGCCATCTCGACGGGCGGGACGGCGCCCGTTCTCGCCCGCCGCCTGCGTGAGGGCGTCGAGGCGCTGCTGCCCGCGCGCCTGGGCGAGCTTGCCCGCTTCGCCGCCAGTTTCCGCCAAGCGGTCAAGGCCACGGTGCCGGACGCGGATTCCCGCCGCCGGCTGTGGCAGGATTTCTTCGACGGCCCGGTGGCCGCCCGCATCCTCGCCGGTGACGCGCGCGGCGCGCGGGCGCGCATGCTGGCCCTCGTCAACCGCCCACGGACGGGCGCGGACGCCCGCGGGTCCGTCGCCTTCGTCGGGGCCGGGCCGGGCGATCCGGACCTCCTCACCCTGCGGGCGCTGGCCCTCCTGCAACGCGCCGAGGTGGTGGTCCACGATCAGCCGGTCAGCCCCGCGATCCTCGACCGCGCGCGCCGCGACGCCGAGCGCATCGCCGTCGGCCGGGGAGGGGCGGGGAGGCTGCTCCTCGAGTCCGCCCGCGCCGGCAAGCGGGTGGTGCGGCTCAAGCTGGGAGGCGCGGCCGGCATGGGCGCGGAGAGCGCCGCCCTGCACGCCGCCGGCATCGCGGTCGAGATCGTGCCGGGCGTCGCCGCGCCGGCCTTCGCCCACGCGGTCGGTATCTGAAAGATAGAGGGAGCGCCCGATGGCATCGAACATCGTCACCGCCAACCGCCTGCGCGACGGCGAGGTGGTCTATCTCGCCGCCGCCGGGGGCTGGACGGAATGGCTGGCCGGAAGCCGGGTGGCAAGGAGCGACGAGGAGACCGCGGCCCTCCTCGCCATCGCCGAGGTGGCCTTCCGCGACCGCCTCGTGGTGGACGTCTACGCCATGGCGGTGGCGGAATCGGGTGGCGCCATCGCCCCCCTCAGCCAGCGCGAGCGCATCCGCGCCCTCGGCCCCACGACACGGCCCGACCTGGGCAAGCAGGCCACCCTCGGCCGGGCGCCCGAAAGGCTCGCGAGCTGATGTACAGGTACGACGAATTCGACCGCCAGCTGGTCGACGAGCGGGTCGCCCAGTTCCGCGGCCAGGTGGCGCGCAGGCTCAGCGGGGAGCTCGCCGAGGAGCAGTTCAAGCCCCTGCGCCTGATGAACGGGCTCTACCTCCAGCTCCACGCCTACATGCTGCGGGTCGCCGTCCCCTACGGCACCCTCTCGGCGGCCCAGCTCCGCATGCAGGCCCATATCGCGCGCAAGTACGACAAGGGCTACGGCCACTTCACCACGCGCCAGAACATCCAGTTCAACTGGCCCAGCCTGGTGGACGTGCCCGACATCCTCGCCGACCTCGCCACGGTCGAGATGCACGCCATCCAGACCAGCGGCAACTGCATCCGCAACGTGACGGCGGACCAGTACGCGGGCGTGGCCGCCGACGAGGTCGAGGACCCGCGCATCTATGCCGAGATCATCCGCCAGTGGTCGACCCTGCATCCGGAGTTCTCGTTCCTGCCGCGCAAGTTCAAGATCGCCGTCACCGGCGCCCCCCACGACCGCGCCGCCGTGCGGGTCCACGATATCGGCCTGCGCATGCTGCGGGACGAGGGCGGCGCGCCGGGCTTCGAGGTCATCGTCGGCGGCGGCCAGGGCCGCACCCCGGTCATCGGCGCCACCATCCGCGAATTCCTGCCCGAGCGGCACCTGCTGTCCTACCTGGAAGCGGTCCTGCGCGTCTACAACCAGCTCGGCCGCCGCGACAACAAGTACAAGGCCCGCATCAAGATCCTGGTCAAGAGCACGGGCGCCGACGAATTCGCCCGTATGGTGGAGGCGGAGTGGGCGCTTATCCGCGACGGCGCGCTTGCCTTGCCGCAAGCGGAGATCGACCGCATCGAGGCCTATTTCGCACCCCCGCCCTACGAGGCGCTTCCCGCCACCGATACGGGCTTCGAGGCCATGCGCTTCGAGGACCGCGCCTTCGCCCAGTGGTGCCGCACCAACCTCGCGGCTCACAAGCAGCCCGGCTATACGATCGTCAACATCTCCCTCAAGCCCGAGGGCGGCGTGCCGGGCGACGCCACGGCGGGCGAGATGGAAGCGGTGGCCGATCTCGCCGAGCGCTACAGCTTCTCGGAGGTGCGTGTGACCCACGAGCAGAACCTCGTGCTCCCCCACGTGCGCTTGGCCGACACCTACGCCGTCTGGCAGGGCCTCGTCCGCGCCGGCCTCGCCACCCCCAATATCGGGCTCCTGAGCGACATCATCGCCTGCCCCGGCCTCGATTACTGCAACCTCGCCAGTGCGCGTGCCATCCCCGTCGCCCAGCGCATCTCGCGGCGCTTCGCCGACCTCGCGCGCCAGCACGACATCGGCGCCCTCAAGATCAAGATCTCGGGCTGCATCAACGCCTGCGGCCACCATCATGTGGGCCATATCGGCATCCTGGGCGTCGACAGGAAGGGCGAGGAATACTACCAGATCACCCTTGGCGGCAGCGCCGAGGATGACGCGAGCCTCGGCGACGTGGTCGGCCCGTCCTTCTCCTACGACCATGTGGTGGACGCGGTCGAGACCGTCGTCGACACCTACCTCGCCAACCGCGCCGCGGGCGAGGCCTTCCTCCAGACCTACCGCCGCATCGGCCTCGCCCCCTTCAAGGAGACGCTCTATGCCGCTCGTTAAGGACGACGCGCTCGTCGCGGACGATGCCTGGGCAACCCTTCCCGACGACGCCCCCATCCCCGGCGACGGTCCCATCATCGTGAGCCTCGCCCGCTGGCAGGCGGAGGGCGAAGCCTTGCGAACCCGCAACACCCCCCTCGGCATCCGCCTGGCGAGCGACCAGTCGCCCGCCCTCGTCGCCGACGACCTGGGCCGCTTCGGCCTCGTGGCCCTCGAGTTCCCGGTGTTCAGCGACGGCCGCGCCTTCTCCCACGCCCGCATCCTGCGCGAGCGCTACGGCTTCAAAGGCGAAGTGCGCGCTATCGGCGACGTCCACCGCGACCAGCTCGCCTTCATGGCCCGCTGCGGCTTCGACGCCTTCGAGCTGAGTGGCGACAGCGCAGATGCCCTCGCCGACTGGCGCGCGGCCCAGGCCGAGATCGGCGTCCACTACCAGCCCGCCGCCGACACCCACCCAACCGCCCTCTCCCTCCGCGAGAGGCGGCGGGTGGCGGCCATACGGCCAGCGACTCCGGCCGCGCTGCCCGCGCGCCGCGTCGCGGACGACGCCGACTCGACCGAAGCCTCCGCATCCCGCCGCCCCGCCCCTGTCGCCACTCTCCACGCCGACGACTACCTCGCCTCGGCCTCGCTCGCGGGTTATTGGGCGTATTGAGGGGAGGGGCTCGGCACGGGCGCAAGCCTCGCGCCTGGGCCGGCTCAGAGTCGGAAAGTCAGAGCCCGGCGAGACGCGTCAGGGCGGCGCATTCAATCAGGCATCACAAATCCGGTGCAAGTATACTTATCTCTGAATTTCGAGGCGTCCGTAAGGATAGAGTGAAAGCCACTAGTGTCCGGTTAAAAATCGAATAAATTCAATTGGTTGGTTATTTGCGAAGCATTGCATCTGTTTTCGTCTCCCGCAAGTGCTTGATGTATGGGCATTTTCTCGAAGAGGGTCACCGAGAGGATCTGTAACAAAGTGTAGAGCGAGGCGTCCAGGTCGAGGCGCTTCTTGACGATGGCGACGAGGACGTAGACCGAGACGGCAATCCAGATCTGCGTCTTCACCGCGTTCTCCGACATGCCGTAGAACTGCTTGATCCGAAGATGCTGCTTGATCCACTTGAAGAAGAGTTCCACCTGCCAGCGGCTTTTGTAGAGCGCGCAGATGGTGGCGGCCGGAAGCGAGAAGTTGTTGGTGATGAAGACCAGCGTCTTGCCGGACTCGGGGTCCTTGAAGCGGATGCGCCGCAGAAGTTCGGGGTAATCCTGACGGGTGTAGAAGCCGTCCAGGGAGATGGTCTGGTCGCAAATGATGCCGGTCGAGCGATCCGTCGGCGCCGAATAGACGCGATGAGCATCGATGTTCGACTTGGCACGCGTGACGAAGAAGGCCCCGGCTTGGTGCAACACATAAAGGCGGGCAAAGTCGACGTAGCCACGATCCACGACGTAGATGGCTCCGGCTTCCGGCAAGAGCATATCGAGGGCATGAACGTCGTGCAGCTTGCCATCCGAGATGTGGATAAAACTCGGAATGTTGCCCCGCAGGTCGAGCAGCGTGTGCATCTTCACCGCCGCCTTGGTGGTGCGGAAGTGCGCCCACGGAAAGACCGACAGGCACAGAGCGATGGTCGTCGAGTCCAGGGCGTAGACGGTATTGGTCAGGTCCAACCCCAGTTCTTCGTCGACGTACAGCGTCCTCGCCTGGGTGATGAGCCGCTGGGCCAACGCCGCATGGATACGCCAGTCGCGCCTTTCGTTGGCATCGGCCAGCGTCGAGCGCCGGACCGGCTGGCGGAAGCCCATGTGATAGAGTTTCGATGCGTGGACCGAGAGGCAGGTCTCGATGTCGCGCAGGCTTTCCCGGTAGGTCAGCTGGGCGAAGGCCATGGACCGGTATTGCTCGGCGCAGGAAAGCGTCCGGACCCGGTGATCGCCGCCATACCGGTCGACGATCCGCGTGAAAGTAGTCCATGGCAGGAAGTCCATGAGCTGAGCGAACAGGGTCTTGCCGGTGTTCATGAGCATCTCCTCGGAGAAACTCCGAAAAGTGCTCCATCCAATTCAAATCGACACCATGCATTTTCGCTTCAAACCCCGCAGAAATCCTGGCTCTCAAAGCCAGCACCGCTCAGTTAACCGGACAGCAGTGAGTGAAAGCGTCATCTCTATTGATCCAGCCCACAAACAAGGGTGCGCCCCGATGAGCCCGAGCCTTTCCGTTCGTCTCGGGCCTACGCATGACAGTCCACCGGATAGAGCGTGCTGCCGTGGGAGCGGGGCGCAGATGTAAGATAATCAACGATCGCGTGTGCCGCAAGTGTCAGGCACGTGACATTCGCCTGGCTTCCTTTCGGGGATCTACTCATTCGCGCCAGCACCATTCGGCGCGTGCGTCATTCGACTCGTAAGGCACCCGTCGGGGAGCTCGCGGTGGCCGCGCCCAATTCACATTTCAAGACTTGACACCACCTCGCACTTTCACAGCGCGTCGTGAATAGCACCGGCTAACACGGGTTAAAACCGGAGGAACTTTCGAATGAGAGAACTCGCCATTTTGACGTTCGCAACACTAGACGGTGTTATGCAGGCACCCAAGCTGGTGGTGTCGCAAGGTTGGTGGAAAATTGGAGAACTGGCGTAAACTCCTGATTGTAAAACATTCAGAAAGGCGGTGTGCAGCCGCCGAAAGGAGCTTACGCCATGAAACATCTTACGGCATCGACGTCGCCCAGTCCATTTTCCGGTGAGAATTGGTTCGATCCCCTGGAGGATGCGATCCGCTTTCGCGTCCGCGCCTTCATCGAGGCTGTGGTGGCGGAGGAAGCGCAAGCGGCGCTGGGCGGCCGTGCGCGCTATCAACGCAGCGGCGCGCCCAAGGGTTATCGCAACGGCCACCGGCATCGGCAGCTTGTCGGCACCTTCGGAGCGCTGACGGTTTCGCTCCCCCGCGTCCGCCTGCTCGATGGGGATGGCGGTGAGAAGGAATGGCGGAGCCAGACCATCCAGGCCTACAAGCGGCTGACCAAACGGGCCGAGGCGATTATCGCCAATACGTACCTTGCCGGCACCAACACGCGCCGTGTCCGCCGAGCGCTGGCCGGCCTGTTCGGGGGCAAGGTCGGCAAGGACGCGGTGAGCCGCGCCTGGCGCAAGGTAAAGACCGACTGGGAGAGCTGGCAGGCTCGGGACTTGTCGGGCGAGGACATTGTCCGGCTGATCCTGGATGGCACCGGCGTCAAGGCGCGCCTTGATGGGCGAGTGCTGTCAATCCCGCTGCTGGTCGTGCTTGGGGTGCGGCGGGACGGCCAGAAGGTTCTGCTCGCGGTCAAGAACATGGGCGGGGAGACCGAGGCGGCCTGGCGCCATGTCCTGGAGGACCTTCTCGGCCGTGGCCTGAAGGCGCCGGAGCTTCTGATCGTAGACGGCGGCAAGGGCCTGGAGGCGGCGCTGGCCAGCCTGTGGAGCGATATTCCGGTGCAGCGCTGCACGGTGCACAAGGAGCGCAACCTCCTCGCCCATGCGCCGAAGGCGTTGCACGACGAGGTCAAGGCCGACTACACCGACATGATGTACGCCGAAAACGCCGAACAAGTGCGCAAGAAGCGCAAGGCCTTCCTGGCCAAGTGGCGGCTCCGCTGCCGGGGCGTGGCGGACAGCCTGGAAGAGGCGGGGGAGCGGCTGTTCACCTTCCTGCGCTATCCGCCGCAGCAATGGAAGTCCTTGCGGACCACCAACGCCATCGAACGCCTGCACGGGGAATTCAAGCGCCGGGTGAAGACCCAATGCGCACTACCCAACGCGGAAACGGCGGCCATGCTGTTCTGGGCCTTGATGGCCTCGGGGCAGATCACCATGCGCCGCGTCGGTGGCTGGCAAACACTCGACCAAGCGCCGGTCAAGAAGCCGATTGACCTCGCCGCCTGATTGAGCAACCGATCGTGATCGGGAGCTACGCCAAAAACCAATTTCCACCAACTATCGGACACGACCCCCAAGCTGCCGGAGGAAGACAGGTCTGGTGGATTTAACGGCGGTGGCTGGGCCGATCCCTACTGGGACGAAGTGATGAAACTAGTAGGGAAAGAGGCAATGGCCGAACCATATGATGTTCTGTTCGGCCGAAATACCTACGACGTATTCGCCGCCTACGCTACCAGCGATCACCCGATGCACAACTTCAATAAATTCATCGCCACATCGAATCCGGAGACACTCCGTTGGAACAATTCCACGCCTATCACTGGAGACATCGCTGCCGAAGTCGCTCGCCTCGGTCGTGTCCCAGGACGTGGTGTAGGAGTTGTTGGAGCCTCTGGTAGCTGTGGGTAGGCGGCTTGCCGTAGCGACCGCCGAGAGTCTGGCGTAGGCAAGCCGGCTATCCACAGCGGAGGCCATCGCGGTTCCGGTTTAGGGTTGGGCTAGTGCGAACCAACCTGACCCGAAGGAGAACCACGATGACCCAGGACATGATGACCCTACGCGCGCTTTTGGAGAAGAGCTCCGATGCCGATCTGCTTCGCGAGATGATCGGCTTCACGGCCGAGCGGCTGATGGCACTGGAGGTCGAGGGCCTGACCGGCGCCGCTCACGGCGAGCGCTCGGCGGATCGTATCACCCACCGCAACGGCTACCGCGACCGGTCCTGGGAGACCCGGGCCGGCACGGTCGAGTTGAAGATCCCGAAGCTGAGGAAGGGGAGCTACTTCCCCGGCTTCCTGGAGCCGCGACGGATGGCCGAGAAGGCGCTGGCTGCGGTGATCCAGGAGGCTTACATCCAGGGCGTGTCGACCCGCTCGGTCGACGATCTGGTTCAGGCGATGGGGATGTCGGGCGTCTCCAAGAGCCAGGTCTCCAGGCTGTGCGGCGAGATCGACGATAAGGTCAACGGCTTCCTTGATCGACCGCTGGAGGGCGACTGGCCCTATCTGTGGCTGGATGCGACTTATGTGAAGGTGCGCCAGACCGGACGCATCGTCTCGGTCGCGGTGACCGTGGCTGTGGCCGTCAACGACCAAGGCCGCCGCGAGGTCCTGGGCATGGCGATCGGCGCGTCGGAGGCCGAGACCTTCTGGACTGAGTTCCTGCGCTCGCTGGCCCGGCGCGGGCTGCGCGGCGTGAAGCTGGTGATCTCCGACGACCACAAGGGCCTGAAGGCCGCCGCGACCCGGATCCTCGGCGCCACCTGGCAAAGATGCCGCGTGCACTTCGCCCGCAACCTGCTGGCCCATGCCGGCAAGCAGGGCCGGCGCGTCGTCTCCGCCTTCGTCGCCACCGCCTTCGCCCAGGAGGACGCCGACAGCGCGAAGGTCCAGTGGCGTCAGGTCGCCGACCAGCTCAGGCCCAAGGTCCCCAAGCTCGCCGCCCTGATGGACGAAGCCGAGCACGACGTCCTCGCCTACATGAGCTTCCCCAAGGAGCACCGCCAGAAGTTGCATTCGACCAACCCGATCGAACGGCTCCATGCCGAGGTCAAGCGCCGCACCAACGTCGTCGGCATCTTTCCCAACGAAGACGCCATCACACGGCTCGTCGGCGCCATCCTTCTCGAGCAGAACGACGAGTGGGCCGTCTCAAGGAGATACATGACGCTGGAATCCATCGCTCCGCTGGGCGATGGTGTCCCCATCACGCTGCCCACCGTGGCAGCCTGAACGTCCCGGCCCTACCCGCCGGGAGCCGCGTAGAGCGCAACGCTCTTACACCACCTGCCGGGACACGATCCTCGCCTCAAGCAGACAGACGTGTCAACGGCGGAGCAAAATTAGTCCACCCGGGCGGAGCAAAACTAGTCCACTTGACGTTATGCGGTACGCGGTGTTGGGGGGTTGTCCCGGTAGTCCATAGGAGGGACCCGCGCTGCTTCGTGTAGCGCTTGCGTTACGCGGAGCGAAGCAGCGTGGGAGGTTCCTGTGGACCCACCGGGTCAACCATTGCACCGGCGGTCAAGCAGGTATTTTTGGGGATTTCCGCCGTTTTTGGCTTTGGTTGAGACGATAGCTCTCGCCGTTCATTTCCAGGATATGGACATGGTGGGTGAGGCGGTCCAGCAAAGCCCCGGTCAGGCGTTCCGAGCCGAATATCTCCGTCCACTCATCGAACGGCAAGTTGGAGGTCACCAGGATCGAGCCCCGCTCGTAGCGCTGGCTGAAGACTTCGAACAGCAGCTCGGCGCCGGTCTTCGAGAGCGGCACGAAGCCGAGTTCGTCGATGATCAGAAGGTGATACTTTGCCAGTTGCTTCTGCAGGCGCAACAGGCGTTTTTCATCCCCGGCCTCCATCAGTTCATGAACCAGGGCAGCGGCCGTGAGGAAGCCGACGGAGAGCCCCTTTTGGCAGGCCGCCAGACCGAGACCGAGGGCGATATGGGTCTTGCCGGTTCCGCTGTTGCCGAGCGCGATGATATTCTCACGACGCTCGACGTATTCGCATCGCGCCAACTCCAGAACCAGCATCTTGTCGAGCGATGCGATGGCCTTGAAGTCGAAGCTGTCGAGGCTTTTGACGGCGGGGAACCTGGCCTGTCTGATCCGCCGCTCGACCATGCGGCGCTCACGGTCGATCAGTTCCAACTCGGTCAGACGGACAAGATACCGCACATGGTCGGCGCCCTCGGTGGCGCATTGGCGGGCCAGCTTGTCGTATTCGCGCAGGAACGTCGGCAGTTTCAGGGTCTTGAGGTGATGGGCCAGCAACACTTGCGGCGTATCGGTCATGACGCGCCTCCACCCAACAAGCTCATATAACTGGCGGCGGCCGTGGTCGCCACGTTGGCCCGAGGCAGGTAGGGATAGATATCCAGGTCGAGTTTGGGCGGGCGTCGCTCGATACGGCACAGCACAAGGTGTTTGACGGCGTCGTAGCCGATCGCACCCAGGCGCAGGGCGTCCTTCACCGCGCCGTGAAGCACCTCGAGATCGAAGGTCTCCACAAGCCGAAGGACCTGGACGTATTCCCGCTTGCCGGCCTTGCCCATGCGCGCCTCCAGGAGACGGCGCAGGGTTGGGAAGGCATCAGGCAGTTCCCATCCGGCTAGCGGCGCGGCCTGATCCAGGGCACCGATCTTGTGCTCCAGCAAAGGCAGGTAGTGGATCGGATCGAAGACCATATCTTCCCGGTCGTAGGAACGGGGGTGTCGGGCAATGATCCCGGCGCCGCAACCGATAACCACCTCGTGGACATAGCCACGGATCCAGACTTCCTGATGGCCGTAGGCGACGGGCACGGAATAGTCATTCGTCCGGTAGCGCACCAGGGACAGCGAGTTGACCCGCGTGCCCTGCTTGTCGCACGCGTCGAACGGTGCCGGCAGTGGCCTCTTCAACGCTTCGCGGTCACGCACAAACCGTTCGCCGATGCTCTCGCGGTGGCCGCGCAGGACGTTGCCTTGCCGGTTGCGGCATTGCTCTTCCAGGTGGCCATTGAAGGCGTCCCAGCTCGCGAACCGGGGAAGCGGCGTCATGAAGTTCCGCCGGGCATAGCCGACCACCCCCTCCACATTGCCTTTGTCGTTACCCTTGCCGGGACGGCCGTAGCGGTCCTCGAAGAGGTAATGGGACTGCAGCCCGCTGAACGCCCGCGTTCGTTGCCGCGTGCCATCTGACAAGATGCGCGACACCAGACACTTGTCGTTGTCGTAAAGAATCGATTGGGGAACGCCGCCGAAAAAAACAAAGGCTCTGTTGTGCCCGTCCAGCCAGGCCTCCGTCGTCGCCGCCGGGTAGGCCGCAACGAAGCAGGCATCGCTGTGGGGAAGTGTCATGACGAAAAAATGCGCCCGATACTTGACGCCGGCGATGATCGCATCCGCCTCGCCAAAGTCCGCTCGAGCATGGCCCGGAGGATGTGACAACGGCCATGGTACACGACGGCATTTACGTAGGACGTTGAAAAGGTTGTAGGATTCCCGATTCACTCCACGACGAGTCAAGAGGGAAATCATGCGAGACAACCCGATCAACGCCCTGCGTGAGACGCTACGATGCGGCTTCGCCTTTCGCAAGAGCCGTCTGGAGAGCCTTTGCGTCTTGGTCTTTGGCGTGTTCGTCGCCCGGACGGTGAACCTCTCTCACTTGGCCTGCCACTTTCCGGGGCGCGCGCGATCCAGCTCCAACTATCGGCGCCTGCAACGGTTTTTCGAGCAAGTCGATTTCGATTACGATCGCCTCGCCGAGTTCCTGGTCGCGATGATGGGGCTCCAGGCGGGGCCGTGGCGGCTGACCATGGACCGGACCAACTGGCGGCTGGGTCGCCGCGACGTCAACATCTTGATGATCGGCATCGTCAACCGCGCCATCGCCATTCCCGTGTGCTGGCGGGTGCTCGACAAGGCGGGCAATTCCAATACCAAGGAGCGGATCGCGATCCTCGAACACGTCCTCCGGCTCTTCGGGGTCGACAAGATCGCCAGCCTCCTGGCCGACCGGGAATTCATCGGCGACGCCTGGCTGGCATGGTTGCAGGAAAAGGCCATCCCCTTTCACATCCGCATCCGATCCAACATCAAGATCGCCAACACGCGTGGTCGCATGGTCAAGGCGAGGGAGCTGTTTCGCGACCTCAAACCCGGGGAAAGCCGCATCCTCTCCAACGCCAGGCGCCTCTCGGAGGCCAGAAAACCCAAGGCCAGGCCCGTCTTCGTCGCCGCGCTCCATCTCAAGACCGGCGAACTGTTGATCGTCGTGACCAACGACGCGCCCGAGGAGGCCTTGGCCATCTACGCCCAGCGCTGGCAAATCGAGACCCTCTTCGCCGCCTTGAAAACCCGTGGCTTCAACCTCGAAGACACCCACATGACCGACCCGGAGCGCATCTCCAAGCTCACCGCCGTCCTTTCCATCACCTTCTGCTGGGCGCACAAAGTCGGCGATTGGCTCCACGAGGCCGAGCCGATCCGCCTCAAAACCCACAAAAGGATGGCAAAATCCATCTTCCGATACGGTTTCGAGTGGATAAGGCGACAGCTCGTCAATCCTATCGACAGGCGTCAAGCCATTGAGCTGATTCGTTTCCTCGTCCCCGGAAAACCACCAGTCCAGGTGCCCAGGCCAAAGCCAGCATGAACGAGTGTATCGCACCCGGTTCCTTGGACACAAGTTTGTCTCATGCGGCGGGCCTGAGTGACATCGCGGTGTGCCACGCCTGACGAGCTTGAGCGGGGCTCAGGTAGCCGTTCTTCTCCACGATCCACTGGGCATTGTACTGTTCGACGAACCCGCGGACGGCGTTCCGCAGCTCCGCGATGTTGCGGTAGATGCGGCCATGGATGATCTGTTCCTTGAGCGTGCGATTGAACCTCTCGGCGACGCCGTTGGTCTGGGGCTCGGCGACGAAGGCGTAGGACGGCTGGATGCCCCAGAACTTGATCTGGTTGGTGAAGTGGTCCGACAGATACTGGGAGCCGTGATCCATCCGCAAGGCCAGCCCCCGCGCCGCACCGGCGGAGGTCGAGGCATACAGCCTCGCAAGCCCCATGGAGATCGGCTGCAGGGCGGCGAAGCGGTCGCCTCGCTTGCACACATGCCAGCCGACGCACTCGGCGTTCCAATGCTCGACGGCGGTGAAGATCCAGCCCCAGCCGTCGTCCACCGTGAACACCCGAACGCCATCGGTGCCCCACATGAGGTTCGGGGCATGAGTGATGATCTCACCGTCATGGGGATTGCCGCCACGGCGGCGGCAGCGATGGGGCGAGAGCAGATTGTTCTCGCGCATCAGGCGGAGCACCCGCTTGCGGGCAACCCGGATGTCGCGACAGACCCGAAGCCGAGCCCAGACCTTGCGGTAGCCCTCGCCCTCCCAGGGCGATGCCTCCAGGTCGGCTTCGATCGCCACCAGCAGCGCCTGGTCCGAGATCGCGGGCTTCGGTCCCCGACGCTTTGCCGGCGGCTGCTCGGCGTGCTGGCCGGAGGTCATGGCGTAGAACGAGGAGCGGGCCATGCCCCAGGCGGCGCAGACCCGCCGCAGGCCGTAGGCCAGACCCGTGCCGGGCGAGGTGGCGGCACTCATCGCCGCGACCTCCGCCGCCCCAAAGGGCCGAAGGTCTCCGTCTTGGCCTCCAGCAGTTCCACCTGCATGGTCAACTCTCCGATCCGCTTCATGGCGCTATCCAGTTCCGCCTGCACCGGATCGCCCTTGCGTTGCTTGAGCGAGGCGTCGATCCCGCCGATCGCTTTCTCACGCCACTGCTCGAGCCGGAAGATCTCTACGCCCAACTGGCGCGACAGAAGTTGCACCGGCTCGTCACGCAAAAGCCGCAGAACGACCTCACGCTTGCGCGCCACCGTCCATCGCTGGCCAAGTCCCAGCGGGCCTGCCGGCAAAGCCTGGCCTGGGGAAAACGTGGACGAGCCAAGCTCGCCCGCATTTACTACAGGCCCATCAACAGCAACTTTGTTCTCAAAATTATCGGTCATGTTCCGGTCCTCCTTGGACACTTCGATTAAGCCAATTCTGTGTCCAAGGAAATCGGGTCCGACTCACAAGGCTCACCAAGCGTGCCTTGAAGCCGCAAAAGCGCGACCGCAAACCGCGAAAGGCAGCCGAAGGGGATAGGGCAAATGTGCACTGTCACCGTAATTGCCACCGTAATTGCGACCTTCGCACCTTCGCGCGGCTCTACCCGGGCATCGATCTCGACCTCGATCTCCCGGACAGGTTCTCCGACCTGATGCGCTTGGAGGCGGACGTGTCGATCCGCATGGCCCACGAGGTGACCGACGACGTGGTGGGCCGGCGGCTCGTGCGATACTCAAAGACCATCTACGCGGCCCCCGATGTCGCGAAGAGCCTCGATCCTGCGTCCGGCGCGTCCGATGAATATGGTGCTTGGATCGGATGGCACGGTGGAGACGGCGACACCTCGTGGGTCCGCGGCACCCCCTATCCGCATGTCCCGGTCCGCCACAACCTGCCCAATCACGCGCTTCAGATCGAAATGGCGCGGGCCGGCGCGGGATTGACGATGCTGCCGTGTTTCCTGGGGGATCGGGAGCCTGGCCTGGTCCGGGTTCCGGGCGCGAACCCCGTACCGGACCACAGCATCTGGATGCTCTCGCGCGCCGACTTGCGCCGGACGGCGCGCGTGCAGGCCTTCATCGACTTCATCACCGCCGCGATCCTCGATCACCGGGCATTGCTCGAGGGACGGGGCGAGGACGCGGTTTCGTAGGCTGCGAGAGCGTCAGCCTCGTCCGATGACGGGGGGAGGGCGAGGTCCGCACCGTAGCGCCCGGTGCCTATTCGCTCAGCGCGGACCGAGCCCAATCGCCTTCAGCCACATCATCGAAGCCGAGCGAGTGGTGGGAAATACACAATTCACCTGTCCCCGAAGCGTGCAATTATCCTCTTGATATACGGTCCGGCTTCGAAGCAGAGTCCGATGCGTGATCCACAAATATCTACGCGTTATCGGCGGAATCTGAGAACGGCAGAGCAATAATCCCCCACTGAAGCGGCCGGTCGATCCGGCTGCGGCGGACCAAAATGGGACCGCGTATAGCCTTCTGTCAGGGTTGCTCTGACTGGAAGGCGGGGGGGATGTATCGGGTGGAGTTGTACGCACGGGTTCGGCGGGCGTGTCATGTCGAGGGGATGAGCACCCGCGAGGCCTCGCGGGTGTTTGGTGTAGACCGCAAGACGGTCCGTAAGATGCTGTCGTTCTCGGTGCCGCCAGGGTATCGCCGAAGCGCGCCGCCGAGGCGGCCAAAGCGTAAGATGCTGTCGTTCTCGGTGCCGCCAGGGTATCGCCGAAGCGCGCCGCCGAGGCGGCCAAAGCTGGGTTCGTTCACGGGAATCATCGATCGGATCTTGGAAGACGATCGGACCAGCCACCGCAAGCAACGGCACACTGCGAAGCGCATCTTCGACCGCCTCCGGGACGAGTACGGTTTCACGGGCGGCTACACCATCGTGAAGGACTACGTTCGTGAGCAGGGGCTTCGGTCGCGTGAGGTGTTCGTGCCACTCTCCCATTCCCCCGGTCACGCCCAGGCGGACTTCGGCGAAGCGATGGCGGTGATCGGCGGCGCGTTACGGAAGATCCACTTCCTTGCCTTCGACCTTCCCCACAGTGATGGTTGCTTTGTTGCGGCCTATCCGGCGGAGACGACCGAAGCATTCTGCGATGGCCACAACGCGGCGTTTGCCTTCTTCGGCGGCGTCCCCCGATCCATCCTGTACGACAACACCAAGCTGGCGGTTGCCCGGATCCTGGGCGATGGGAAGCGGCAGCGAACGCGCGTCTTCACGGAGCTTCAGTCCCACTATCTGTTCGAGGACAGGTTCGGCCGGCCGGGCAAGGGCAACGACAAGGGCAAGGTCGAGGGACTGGTCGGCTTCATCCGGCGGAACTTCCTGGTCCCCGTCCCGCGTGCCGAGAGCTTCGCGGCCCTCAACGATGCTCTCGCCGAACAGTGCCGCCGGCGCCAGGCGGCGCGGCTGCGGGGCCACAAGGAGACCATCGGCGAGCGTCTCGAGCGGGATCGTCAAGTTCTCTTGCCATTGCCGCCTGCTCCCTATGATGCCTGCGATAAGCGCCCTGGACGGGCGAGTTCGCTGTCGCTGGTGCGTTACCGCAGCAACGACTATTCCGTGCCCGTGGCCTACGGCCACCGTGAGGTGCTCATCCGGGGCTACGTCGATGAGGTGGTGATCAGCTGCGGGGCCGAGGTGATCGCCCGGCACCGCCGGTCCTACGACAGCGAGGACCTGATCTTCGACCCGCTGCATTACCTGCCCTTGATCGAGCAGAAGATCGGCGCCCTCGACCAGGCCGCGCCATTGGCGGGCTGGGACCTGCCCGAGGCCTTCATCACTCTGCGGCGGCTCCTCGAAGCTCGTATGGGCAAGGCAGGCAAGCGCGAGTACGTCCAGGTGCTCCGTCTACTGGAGACCTTCCGGCTCGAGGAGGTCGAGGGTGCGGTCGGCGACGCCCTGCGGCTCGGCGCAATCGGCTTTGATGCGGTGAAGCACCTGGTACTGTGCCGCATCGAGCGGCGGCCGCCCAGGCTCAACCTCGACGTCTATCCGTATCTGCCGCGCGCCCGGGTCGCGATGACGTCCGCCAAGTCGTACATGAGCCTGCTGTCGGGGCTCGGCGCATGACCGACACACCGCAAGTGCTGCTCGCCCACCACCTCGAGACGCTGAAGCTGCCGACCTTCCTGCGCGAGTACGACAAGATCGCCCGGCAGTGCGCCTCGGAAGGCGTCGATCACGTCCGCTACCTGTTGAGACTCGCCGAGCTCGAGCTGATCGACCGCGAGCGCCGCATGGTCGAGCGGCGCATCAAGGCGGCGCGCTTCCCCGTGGTCAAGAGCCTCGACAGCTTCGACTTCAAGGTCATCCCCTCGCTCAACAAGGCGCTGGTCCTGGAGCTGGCCCGCTGCGAGTACATCGAGCGCCGCGAGAACCTCATCGCGCTCGGCAACAGTGGGACCGGCAAGACCCACATCGCCCTCGGTCTCGGCCTGGCGGCCTGCCAGAAGGGCCTCTCGGTCGGCTTCATCACCGCCGCCGCGCTGGTCCACGAACTCATCGAGGCCCGCGATGACAAGCAGCTGCTGAGGTTCCAGAAGAAGCTCGCCACCTACAAGCTTCTGATCGTCGACGAACTCGGCTTCGTGCCGCTGTCGAAGACCGGCGCCGAGCTGTTGTTCGAGGTGTTCAGCCAACGCTACGAGCGGGGCTCGACCCTGGTCACCACCAATCTGCCCTTCGACGAATGGACCGAGGTGTTCGGCTCCGAGCGCCTCACCGGCGCGCTCCTCGATCGCCTCACCCACCACGTCAACATCCTCGAGATGAACGGTGACAGCTACAGGCTCAACCAGAGCCGCAGGCGTCAAACCCCGACTGCTAACTGAACCGACCACCCAGCCCACGCTTGACCCCGTGGGCCCACAGGTCCCTCCCGCGCGCGCCGCCGCGTCAGCCTGTTGAGGGCACACCGCGTCGCGCGCGGGGCCCTCCCGTGGACTACGGGGACAAGCCCGCAGCCGCCAAGCGGTCCCTTCTTACACCGCCGAGGTGGTCCCTTTTTGCTCCGCCATTGACAGCCGGCGGCCGCCGGCTCCTTGATCATGAAGCCGGCGAGCACGCGCCAGCAGGCGCCACAAACTTTCGGCCGAGGGCCGCAATCTGCGTGCCGGATGGAACCGGTAAACTGATAAAGAAGAATTTATCGATTCGTGGTCAAAGAACGCCGCAAGTTTGTTGCACAACTCACTGACTAAGCGGAGCACATCGGCACTCTTAGGATACAGCTACACCAACTTGAAGCTGCGACGATAGGTCGTTCAGATTTTAGGTCGTTTCGCCCATCAATTGACAGTTCGAGTAGGATTCAGCGACTCCAATTAGAGTGAGTGGTTCCAAGTATTCATGAATTCTCCAACAACGGCGTCACCGGCCGCCACTCCATTGAAAGACAATGGTGCCCGCTCCGGGACTCGAACCCGGACTCCCCGAGGGGAAAGGGATTTTAAGTCCCTCGCGTATACCAATTCCGCCAAGCGGGCCGGCGCGGCCGAGCCTATCGCGGCGCGCGGGCGGGCGGCAAGGGCCAAGGGCGGGGTGGGCGCGAGGCGTTTTCCTGGGCGCCCGAGCGGTTGCGAGAAAGGAGGCGCCCACAATGCCCGAGCCACGCGCCGTCCGCGCCGGCGGGCCGGCGCCGGATCGTCGAGCTGGCTCGTGCCCGGGGCTCCGGGGCGAGGCGCGGCCGGGCCCGGCAAGCGGCCCTGCAAGTCGTATGTTCAACCCGCATTCCCCAAGTGACCGATCCATCTGATGCGGTTTCCGTCTGATTCCTGTCTAAGAATCAGTGGATTAGATCAGACGGAGGGTGGGTCGAATGCGGAACCTGGAGGGTGAGTCGGATCGGGGGCTTCTGCGGGCGTTTTTCGACCGAAGACTGAAGTTCGAGTTCCACGGTTCGCGGATCACGTCAGACGCTGGTCTGCTCGCCTATCGTGAACTGGACGAAGCCCTCGGCCTGACCACGCTGGCCGGTGACGTTATTGCTGACAGCCGGACCGGCAAGAACGGTTGGCACGGCATCATCGGTCTCCTTCACCAACCCGTCTATGGTCGTCTCGCCGGGTACGAGGACGTGAACGACGCCGACCGGCTGGGGCGCGATCCTGCGATGCGGTGGATCGTCGGCGGCAGGGCTGTCGAGCGCGGCGGCGCATCGACCAGCCAGATGGGCCGGTTCGAGACGGAGTTACTCGCCACCAATGACAACCTCGCCGCGCTCGCTGACCTTTTGGGCATCTGGATCGACCAGGTTAACGAGCGCAAGCCGCCGAAGATTATCGTGCTCGACATGGACAGCTCCGTCAGCCCGACCTACGGTGACCAGGAGGGCACGGCCTACAACGGTCACTTCGGCTGCACGTGCTATCACCCGCTGTTCGTGTTCAACCAGTTCGGCGATCTGGAGCGTTGCGCCCTGCGTCCGGGCAACGTGCACAGCGCCCATGAATGGCGCGATGTGTTGGACCCGGTGGTCGCTCGATACCGGAACAAGACACTCCGGCGTTATTTCCGTGGTGACGCCGCCTTCGCCTCGCCCGAGGTTTATGAGTTTCTGGAAGCGGAAGGCTTCAAGTACGCCATCCGGCTTCCGGCCAACAAGGTGCTGCACGACAGCATCGCGCACCTGCTCAAGCGCCCCGTCGGTCGGCCGCCGAAGGAAGTTCGTCGGTATTACGCGAACTTCAGCTATCGGGCCGGTAGCTGGACGGAGCCCCGCCGGGTCGTCGCCAAGGTGGAGTGGCACTCAGGGGAACTGTATCCCCGCGTCGGCTTCATCGTCACCAACCTGAGCCGTCCTGCCGAGCGGGTTGTTGCGTTCTACAATCAGCGCGGCACTGCCGAGCAATGGATCAAAGAAGGCAAGAACGCCATCAAGTGGACGCGGCTGTCATGCCGTTCGTTACGCAACAATGCCGTACGGCTCCAGCTGCATGCACTCGCCTATAACCTCGGCAACTTCATGCGTACCCTGGCGTTGCCCGATGCCGTGGAGCAATGGTCGCTGACGACGCTGAGGGAGAAGCTGGTCAAGATCGGTGCGAAAGTTGTCAGCCATGGCCGGTACGTCACATTTCAATTGGCCGAGGTTGCAGTCCCAAGAAGCTTGTTCCAGAAAATCTCGAGCCTGATTGATGATCTACGACGAAGACCCGCTCCGGCGTAGGCCGAGGGAATCGACGGCAAGGAGATTGCGACACGAGAGGTGTGTCTGGATGGCAAGAGAAACGACCAAATGGCCTTCCACGCGCCGGCCGATTACCAAAATCATGTCATCGGATGGCTGCAATGGGAACAGAGTTCCCTTGGAGATGGGGCCGTGGTACGATTTCCGCGAATTTGAATGTCATCTGGGGAATGTCGGTTCAAAAATGCCGGCATCCCGTCCATAATGGCGATCCCACCGGCCGCGCGTGCCGCGAACGAGACAACAAGACACACGTCACCAAGGGAGGCCATCACCAAGGGAGGCCATCATGAGACTGGGCATGAGACTGGGCATGAGACTGACGATCGCGGCGGCCGCGTCGCTCGGGCTGGCGGCCCTGGCATTCGCCGCGCTCGCGGACGAGCATCCCAAGGAGGTTCTGATCGGCGTCCTCTATCCGCTCACGGGCTCGGTGGCCCAGGCGGGCGCCGACGTGCTGGCGGCGGTGGAGACGGCCGTCGATATCGTCAACAACAAGCACGACCTCAACCTACCCCTGGCCCGGACCGAAGGGCTGCCGAACCTGGGCGGAGCCAAGATCCGCCTCATCGTCGCCGACCACCAGGGCAAGCCCGAGATCGGCCGCGGCGAGGCCGAGCGCCTGATCACCAACGAAGGGGTCGTGGCCCTCTACGGCGCCTATCACAGCAGCGTCACGGCCGCCGCGTCGAACGTGGCCGAGCGCATGCGGATCCCCTACGTCACCGGCGAATCCTCGTCGCCGAAATTGCACACCCGCGGCTTCGAGTGGTTCTTCCGCACCGGGCCCCATGACGGCCACTACACCAAGGTGATGTTCGACTTCATGCGCGACCTCGAGAAGAAGCTCGGCATCGAGATCGCCAGTGCCGGCATCCTCCACGAGGATACCCAATTCGGCGTCGATAGCGCGCGGGTGCAGGCGGAGCTGGCGGGCGCGGCGGGCATGGAAGTGGTCGCCAACATCGGCTACCGGGCCAAGACGGTCTCGCTCACGTCCGAGGTGCAGACCCTGAAGGCGGCCAACCCGGATGTCTTCCTGCCCACCTCCTATACGGCCGATGCCATGCTGTTCGTGCGCACGGCGAAGGAGCTCGACTACAACCCCCGGCTCTTCATCGCCCAGAACGCGGGCTATAACGACCCCACCCTGCGTGAGACCCTGGGCGCCGACGCCGAGGGCATCATCTCGCGCGCCCCCTTCGCCCTCGACATGGGGGACCGCATCCCGCTGATCGGCCAGCTCGACGCCATCTATAAGACCTATTCGGGCGGCCGCGACATCTACGACCCGCCGATCCGCAGCTTCGTGGGTGCCTTGGTGCTGATGGACGCCATCAACCGGGCCGGCTCCACCGAGCCCGAGGCGATCCGCCAGGCCCTGCGTGAGACCAACTTCCCGGCCGAGCAGATCCCCATGCCGTGGCAGAACATCCAGTTCGGCCCCGACGGCCAGAACAACGGGGTGAGCGCGGTCCTGACCCAGATCCAGGGCGGGAAGTTCTACTCCATCTATCCGTTCGAGACGGCGGCGCGCGAGCTCGTCTACCCCTTCCCGCGCTGGGACGAGCGCTAGCCGATCGAGCCTGACGCCGCCAACCCTCACCCCGGCCCTCTCCCCAGTGGGTAGAGGGGGATTCCGAGGGATTCCTATGTCGCGATTCCTCCGTCGCGATTCCTCCTCCAGCGACCGAGCGCCGGCGCGCGCCCTACCGCGCCGGCGCTTTTTTCCGCGAATAGAGATAGATGAACGGCGAGATCAGGAGCGCCCAGAACATGATGAGGCGGAAGCTGTTGTTGAAGGCGATGGTCGCGGCCTGACGCTGGATCTCGCCTTCGATGGCCAGCAGGCCCTGGGTCGCGCCCGAGCGCCACGCCTCGGGCAGGGCGGGGTCGCGGAACAGGTCGTTGTAGGGCGAGACGAAGGCGGTCAGGGCCTCATGATTGATCTGCATGCTCTGGGTGAAGACGATGACGGCGACCGTGATGCCGATGCCGCTGCCCATGTTGAAGATGAGGTTGAAGAACACCACGCCCTCCGTGCGGTCGCGCTGATCGAGGGTCGAGAAGGTCAGCATGCTGAGCGGCACCCAGGAAATGGCGTTGCCGATGCCGAAGATGAACCCGGCGATGACGACTTCGCTCTCGAGCGCATCGGTGGGCCAGCCCGACATGATCCAGGCCCCGACGGCCGAGCACAGGAAGCCGAAGACGATCACGTGCTTGGGGTTCACCACCTTGATGAGGGGCCCCACGATGGACATGGCCAGGAGGCCGCCGAGGCCTCGCGGCGCCATGAGGTAGCCGACCGTCATCACCGGGTAGTCGCCGAGGTTCTGCAGGCGCAGGGACAGGAGCACGAGCGGCGAGTGCAGCATCAGCCCCCAGGCGAAGATGAAGCAGAAGCCGAGCACGACGTTCCGGTTCTTCAGGATGCGGGGCTCGATGAACGGCCGGCGCGTGGTCATGGTGTGCACGACGAAGAGGTAGAAGCAGGCGCCGGCCAGCACGAGCTCGACCACGATCTCGGTGGCGGAGAGCCAGTCCAGGCGCTGGCCGCGGTTGAGCATGAGCTGGAGCGCCGAGAGCGCTACGGTGAGGGCCAGGAACCCGCTCCAGTCGAGCCGGCGGCCGGGATCCCGGGCGCCGGCGGGCACGACGGCGGCGATGGCCAGGACCAGGGCGACGCCGAAGGGCAGGTTGAAATAGAACACCCAGGGCCAGCCGTAGGCTTCCGTCAGATAACCGCCGATGATGGGGCCGAGCACCGGGCCGATGGTGATGCCCATGCCCCAGATGCCGAGGGCGCTGCCGTGCTTCTCCTTGGGGAAGGTGTCGAACACGATCGCTTGGCTGAGCGGCAGGATGGGCGCGCCCACGGCACCCTGGAGGACGCGGTACAACACCTCCGTCTCGAGCGAGCCGGCGGTGCCGCACAGGAACGACGCGACACCGAAGCCGCCGACCGAGATCAGGAACACCCGCTTGCGCCCGAAGCGGGCGCTGAGCCAGCCCGACGCGGTGGTGACGATGGTGAGCGCCACGATATAGGAGGTCAGCACCCAGGCGATCTGGTCCTGGGTCACCGAGAAGGTGCCCTGCATGTGCGGCAGCGCCACGATCACGTTCGTCACGTTCATGACGAAGATCATGGTGGCGACCATGATCGTTGCCATGATCAGCGCTCGCTGGGTGGGGTTGATCGCTTCGGCGACGGTATCGCCGGTCATGGGGTGTGCATTCGTCACGGGCCCCCATTCTTAACGCTTTGCCCGTCGAGCGCCAACTTTCGGTCGCGCGCCGACCGGCGCTAGTGGTTCGAACCCGACGAAAGAGTCCCCCTCTCCCTCGAGGAGAGGGCCGGGGTGAGGGGACGCGCGGCGGCGCGTTAGAAAGAGTCTTTCCGCCGCCTACCGGCGGCCAAGCCCTCACCCTCCCGCTTCGCGGGACTCTTTCCCGACCCCTCACCCTCCCGCTTCGCGGGACTCTTTCCCGACCCCTCACCCTCCCGCTTCGCGGGTCCCTCCCTCTCCCCCCAAGGGAAGAAGTGGGGAGAAGGTTCCAAGTGTCAGACGCGAACCACTAATATGGGCTGGCCCCGGTTCCGGGGCGAGTGGGCCGCGCCCGGGGGAGGGGCATGGAGCAAGGCGTGGAGTTTCTGTCGTTTCCGATTTTGCTGGTCGGCATCGTCATGGTATTCGCCATCCTGGTCAGGGTGGGCTGCGAGCGGATCGGCCTGCCGGCGCTGGTCGGCTACCTGGCGATGGGGATGGTCACCGCCCTCGCGGACCGGTCCTGGGATTTCCTCGGCGCCGACGCCTTCGTGGTCTTCGAGTTCCTCGGCGGCATCGGCATCGTCCTGCTCCTGTTCCGGGTCGGGATCGAGAGCGATATCGTGGGTCTCGCCTCGCAGCTCGGCCGCGCGGGCTGGGTCTGGCTCGGGAACATGGGGCTTAGCGCGGTGCTCGGCTACCTCGCCGCGCGCTACCTGTTGGACCTGGCGCTGGTGCCGAGCCTCTTCGTCGCCGCGGCACTCAGCGCCACCAGCCTGGGCGTCTGCGTCGAAGTCTGGCGCGGCGCCGGCCTGCTGGGGACGCCGACGGGCGAGCTCGTGGTGGACGTGGCCGAGCTCGACGATATCTCCGGTGTGGTCCTCATGGCCGTCGTCCTGGCCATCGCACCCGTCCTCCACGCGGGCGCCAACGACGGCCTCCTTCTCGTGATCGGCGGCGCGGTTGGCGCGCTCGCCCTCAAGGCGGCGCTGTTCGGCGCCGCCTGCTTCACCTTCGCGCGTTACGTGGAACGCCCCATGACTCGGGCCTTCCATCGCCTCGACCCAGCACCGGACCCGACCCTGATGGTCCTCGACGTCGGCGCGATCATCGCGGTGGCCGCCGACTGGCTTGGCTTCAGCCTGGCGATCGGCGCCTTCTTCGCCGGCCTCGCCTTCAGCCGCGACCCGGACGCGATCAAGGACGACCGCCCCTTCGACACCATCTGCGTGCTCTTCATCCCCTTCTTCTTCATCGATATCGGCCTCTCGCTCGAGGTCGGCATGCTGGCCGCCGCCGCCGGGTTCGGCGCCGTCCTCGTCTTCCCCGCCATCATCGGCAAGGTCGTCGGCGCGGGCCTGCCGGCGGTCCCGGGGGCGGGCACGAGGAACGCGGCGCTCATCGGCATCAGCATGGTGCCGCGGGCCGAGATCGCCATGGTGATCGCAAGCGGGGGTGCGGCCCTCGGCGAATGGGCCATGCCGCCGCAGGCGTTTGGCGGCATCGTGATGGTCGCCATCGTCACCAGCGTCTCGGCCCCCCCCCCCCCCGATCCTGCGCCTCCTGCTCAATCGTTGGCGGGACGGCCTCGGCACGCGGGACGGAGGGCGCTGACGGCGGGCGCGGACGCAAAGCCTGGTGTTGGGTCCGCGGCCCGCCGGTTGATCCACGTCAAGGACTGGTCTAGGGGTGAGGGTGCTTCATGCACCGCTCGGAAGGAGCCACGCCCATGGCCAACGAAATGTCGCCCTCGGCCAGCCTCCTCTTGCGCGCCGAGGGCGAGTACGTGGAGATCAGGCTCGATACCGCCGCCGCCCCGCACACCCTGAGGGCGCTCGCGGACCTGCTGCCCATGGCGCTCGACCTCCACTGCGCCAAGATCGCGGGCGATCAGGTGATCTTTCCCGTCCCCTTCGTCCTCCCGCTCGAAGGCGCGCTCAGCATCAACGCCATCCCGCCGGCCGCCTTCATCTACTATCCCGAGCGTCAGTTCTGCGAGCTGATGTTCGGCGACCTCCAGGACGAGGAGGCGAGCGTCACGCCCTTGGGCGAGGCGGGCGCCCATATCGCCGCGCTGCGCCGCATCGGCGAGCGGCTGCAGGCGGCGCAGGGGCGGCGCATCGTCATGGGCGAGCTCTCGCTCGGCCCCGAGGCGGACAGGCTCGGCGCGCTCCCGTCACGCCCAGAAGGCCCGGCGCCGAGCGCGCGGGTGCGCGCGATACGCGACGCGCGCCATGCCATCTGGGCCGGCATGCCGGATGAGGTCGGCGCACTCATGGCCCGGCGCGGCGTCATGCTGCCGGTGGGCCCGCTCCTGGTCGCCGAATCCGAGGCCCGCAAGCTTCACGAGACCCTATGGCTGTTGCGTGACCGGGCCGATTCGGACGGTTTCACCGCCGCGGCGACGGCCATGTTGCTGCGCGGCGCCGCCGACCGCCTGGCCAACTTCGCCGGCTTGGGAGAGGCCGGGGGCTTCGCCGCCCGCGCCGCCGCGCTCCTCGAAGCTTCGGACGCCGACGCCCGCCCCATGCTCGACGAATTGATCCTGTGGGCGGGCCGGCTCGCCGGCTGGCTCGACCTCTGCATCCCCTGGCAGGGGATCAACGCGGTGACGGAGGAGGCCGCGGCCTCGCTCTTCCCCACCCAAACCGAGGGAGACGCCCCATGACCGACGCCACCGCCACCAACCGGCCGTCGCTCGACGAACTGCTCGAAATGTACGGCAAGATGGTCCTCACCCGCATCATGGAGGAGGGCCTGTTCCGCGAGCATCGGGCGGGCAACATCCGTGGGCCGATCCATACCTGCGACGGCCAGGAGGCGGTGGGCGTCGGCGTCACCGCCGTATTGAACCGCGAGGACACCATCACGAGCACCCATCGCGGCCACGCCCACTTCATCGGCAAGGGAGTCGAGACAGGCGCCCTGATGGCTGAGATCTACGGCCGCGAGACCGGGACCTGCCGCGGCCGGGCCGGGCACATGCTGGTGGCCGACGCGAGCCACGGCCTGCTCGGCGCCAGCGCCATCGTCGGCGGCGGCCCGCCCCTTACAGTGGGCCAGGCCCTCGCCTTCCAATGCCAGGGTCAGGGCCGCGTCGCCGTCACTTTCTTCGGCGACGGCGCCTCCCACAACGGCATGGTGCACGAGGCGATGAACATGGCCGGGCTGTGGAAGCTGCCGGCGATCTTCGTCTGCGAGAACAACCAGTACGGCCTGACCGTGGCGGCGCGCCGGCAGACGGCGATCGAGGACATCGTCGTGCGCGCCGCCGGCTACGGCATGCCCGGCGTCAAGGTGGACGGCAACGACGCGGTCGCGGTCTACCGCGCGGCGGCGGCGGCGGTGGCGCGCGCCCGGGCGGGCGAGGGCCCGACCCTGATCGAGGCCAAGACCTACCGCCTCAAGGGCTTCTCCACCACCGACCTCGGCGGCTACCAACCCGAGGAGGAGGTCTCGGCCTGGCGCGCGCGCGACCCCATCGCGCGCCTGCGCGCACGGCTCGCGGAAGAGGTCGGCGCGGGCGAGCTCGACCGCATCGAGGGGGCGGCGGCGCAAACCCTGGCGGCGGCGTTCGCCTTCGCGACCGAGAGCCCCGTGACCCCGCTCGACGACCTCTTCGTCGACGAATACGTAACCGCGGATGCGAGCCATGGCTGACATGTTCTATACGGACGCGCTCAACGCCGCCCTCCATGAGGAGATGGCGCGGGACGAGAAGGTCATCGTCTTCGGCGAGGATATCGGCGGCTACGGCGGCGTCTTCCGGGTCACCAAGGACCTCCTGGGCAAGTACGGGCCGAGCCGCGTGCGCGATACGCCGATCTCCGAGCAGGCCATCACGGCCCTCGCCATCGGCTCCTCCATGATGGGCATGAAGCCCGTGGCCGAGATCATGTTCGCGGATTTCCTGGCCCTGAGCATCGATGCCCTCGTCAACCAGGCCTCCATGATCCCCTTCGTCTGGGCCGGGCAGGTGACCCTGCCCTTCGTGCTGCGCACCCAGGGTGGCAGCGGGGCCGGGGCGGCGGCGCAGCACTCCAAGAGCCTCGAAGCCATGATCGCCCATATCCCCGACCTCAAGGTCGTGATGCCGGTGACGCCGGCGGACGCCAAGGGCTTGCTCACGGCCGCCATCCGCGACCCCAACCCGGTGATCTTCTTCGAGCACAAGCTGCTCTACAACACCAAGGGCCCGGTGCCGGATGGCGAGCACCTGACGCCCATCGGCAAGGCGGCCGTCGTGCGCGAGGGCACGGACCTCACCATCGTCGCCACCTCGCGCATGGTGATCGAGGCGCTGGCGGCGGCGGCCACGCTCGCTGATGAAGGCATCTCGGCCGAGGTCGTCGACGTCCGCACCCTGCGCCCCCTCGACAAGGACACCATCCTCGATTCGGTCATACGCACCCACCGGGCGGTGGTGGTCAACGAGGGCTGGCGCTTCTGTGGCTTCGGCGCCGAGCTGAGCGCCACCATCGCCGAGGAGGTGTTCGAATATCTCGACGCGCCGGTGGCGCGCATCGGCGCCTTCGACATGCCCATCGCCTTCGCCCAGCCCCTCGAGGCGGCGGCCATCCCCAACGCCCAGGCCATCGCCGAGGCCGCGCGGGCGACCCTCGAATAGGCACGGGCGGAGGGGCATCCAGTGGCGGGTGAGGTCGAGGTCAAGCTGAGCGCGGCCGGCGGCGAGTACATGGAATCGGCGACGGTGGTCGAATGGCTGCGCGCAACCGGCGAGGCGGTCGAGGCCGGGGCGCCGCTCGTGGTCGTCGAGACCTCGAAGGCGGCGGCGGAGATCGAGGCGCCCGCGAGCGGCACCCTGGCGGAGATCCGCGTGTCCCCGGGCGAGGAAGCGCCGCTCATGGCCGTCCTCGGCATCATCTCGACGACGGACGAGGTGGCCGCCGCGGCGGCTATGGCGGGAGCGGCCACCGAGGGCGCGCCGTCGCCGCTCGTGGCCGCCGCGCGGCGGGCCGCCGCCGGTCGGCGCCGGCCGGAGCGCGCGGCGGGCGGCGGCTTCGTGCCCGCGAGCCCCATGGCGCGGCGCCTGGCGCGCGAGCTCGGCCTCGACTTGGCACTGGTCGTGGGCACCGGGCCCGGCGGGCGCATCGGCGAGAAGGACGTGCGGGCCGCCGCCCGGGCGGCGGGGCCGGCAACGGGCGTCCCCGTCCCGCTCCTCGTTGCGGCCGGCGGCCGGGACATCAGTGTCCTCACCATGGGCCAGGGCGACGGCGCGCCGATCGTGCTGCTGCACGGCTTCGGCGGCGACCTCGGCGTCTGGCACTTCAACCAGGCCCGCCTCGCGGCGGATCGCGTCACCCACGCCATCGAGCTGCCGGCCCACGGCCGCTCGGGCCTCGACGTGGGCGACGGCTCGCTCGAGGCGCTTGCGGCCATGGTAAGCACCACCCTCGATGCCCTCGGTGCCGTGCCGTGCCATCTCGTGGGCCACTCCCTGGGCGGCGGAATCGCCCTCGAAATCGCCTTGGAACAGCCGGCGCGGGTGCGCTCGCTGACCCTGATCGCGCCCGTGGGCCTCGGCCCCGGAATCGAGATGGCGTTCATCGACGGCCTTCTCGCCGCCGCAAGCCCGTCGGCGGCGAAGGCGGCGCTAGGCCTCCTGTTCACCGATGCCTTCACCATCCGCCGCCGCATGGTCGACGACATGCTGAAGCATCTTGGCAAGGCCGGGGTGCGCGAGGAATTACGGACCATCGCCGACGCCGCGTTCGCGGGCGGGCGTCAGGCCACCAGCTTCAGGGGACGGCTCGGGGCGCTGCCAATGCCGGTGCAAGCCATCTGGGGGGCCGGCGACCGGATCCTCCCGCCCATCCAGGCCGAAGGCCTCGGCGCGGGCGTCGCGGTCCACGTCCTCGAGGGTGCGGGACACATGCCGCAGATGGAGCGGCCCGACGAGGTCAACGATCTGATCCGCTCCTTGGCGCAATCGTCGGAAGACGGCGGCTGACACGCGCGCGCCAGCGCGTATTGTCCGGGGAGCGTCGGTTGATTGGGGTCGAAGCCGGCTCATCTTTGATTGCGATTGGTTGGCCCTATCGCCAAAATCCGGGGAACCCGGCGCGGTATTTTGCCGACCGGGACGAGGAGGGAGCCATATGAAGTTCGGCCTCATGTGCCAGATCCAAATGCCGCGTCCATGGGACGAGGACGCCGAGCGCCATGCCTACCGGAACGCGCTCGATCAGGCCGTCGCGGCCGAGCGGGCCGGGTTCGACTACTTCTGGATCACCGAGCAGCACTTCTGCGCCGAGATCGGCCACTCCGCGTGCCCGGACATGATGCTGGCCGCCCTCAGCCAGCGCACGACCCGGATCCGCCTGGGCTTCGCCGTGATCCTCCTGCCCTGCCACAACCCGTTCATGGTGGCCGAGCGTGTCGCGACCCTCGATGTGCTGAGCGACGGACGGGCCGAGTTCGGCTCCGGGCGCGGTGCCTATCCCTACATCGTCGAGGGGCTCGGCTTCGACCCGGCCGAAGGGCGAGAAGTCGGGCGCGAGACGCTGGAGGCCGTGCTCAGCATGTACGAGCACGAATTCTTCCCCGGCTATAAGGGCAAACACCTCGACCTGCCCGCGCGCTACGTGTTGCCCCGTCCGATCCAGCGGCCCCATCCGCCGCTCTGGGTCGCCGCCTCCAACCTCGATACCTGGGCTCATGCGGGCCGGCAGGGCGTGGGCGTGCTCGGCATCACCCACAACACGCCCGAGGAGACCAAGCCCGCGATCGATGCATACCGCGCCGGGATGCGCTCCGCCGACCGCTCCGAGCGGTTGGGCAAGTTCGACAACGAGCACGCCGGCGCCTTCGCTGTTGGTGTCTGTCTCGACGATGACCGAACGGCGCGCGAAGTCGGTTGCGCGGCCGCGCGATGGTACTTCGGGCTGAACGACGCCGAGCTGAACCACGTCCGTATGGTCCCCGGCGGTGCCTTGCACCGGGTCAGCGAGAAGTTCGCGCAGCGCACCGACGAGCAACTCGTGGAGGACGGCGTGGCCATCGGCGGCGATCCCGACACCGTCAGCCGCCAGGTCGGGAAGTGGGCCAAGGCCGGCCTCGACCAGTTGGTGTTCATGTTCCAATCGGGCCGCACGACCCACGAGCAGGTGATGACCTCGATCCAACTGGTCGGCGAGCAGGTGATCCCCCGCTTCGCGGATTGAGCCAGCCCGGGACGCCATGCGACCTCGGCCGGCTCGCAAACCACCTGGCTCTCGGTTTCCAACCAAAAACTCGACCGTCGTCTGTCAGTGCTCATCCGAATGCGCGTGTGGTAGTAAGAGCTGGGCCGGTCTGATCGAGCGCCCCCTCAACCGAAGGATCGACGCATGAGCGAGCAAACGGATATCGATTGGGCCAAGGCGGCGCGCATCGCCCTTGTCGTGCCCGGCGACGGTCAGGTGGACGATGAGTTCTGGCGCCTCCTCGCACCACACGGCATTCCGCTCGTCAGTCGAACCACTGGCGCGGACCAGCAGCAAATGACCACGGTTGGCGCGGCGGCGGCCCATACAAAGGCTCTGGCCGAAAGCTCAGACCTCGAGATGGCCGCCGATCGGCTGCGCGCGGTCAGGGCGGTGGCCGCTGCTTATGTCGATACCTCCATCTCGTTCATTCGCGGGCCCGGTGGCGACATCGACATATCCGACCGGATCGAGAGCTTCCTCGGTGTTCCCACCGTTTCGACCTCGACGGCCGTGGTGCATGCCTGCCGCGCCCTCGGCGTATCCAGCATCGGTGTGCTGACCGTCTATGTGGATGAGGTCAACGACACCATGCCGACCTTTTTCGAGCCCCAGGGGATCCGCGTCGCGCGGATGCACAAAGCCGATTCCAGCATGGAAGCCGGCAACACCAGTGAAGAGCTGGGCCGGATGAGCGCGGCCGAGCTCGTGGCGCTTGGCCGCTCGATCGATGGCGATGATGTCGGCGCCATTTTCATCCCTTGCACGGCGGTGCGCACCCTCGATGCGATCGAGCCGCTGGAAGCGGCCATCGGGAAACCGGTTATCACCGCGATTCAAGCCACCATGTGGCGGGTTGCGCGTCTCGCGGGGCTCGGGCACGACGCGCCGCAAGGGGGGAAGTTGTTCCAGATTGGCGGCATATGAAGGGGAAAGCGGAGCGCGGCGCCGCCCGAAAGGCTTGGACAAGCGCCCCAAGGGTCGCCTCTCCGGCTCCCCGGACGTCGTCGCGAACGCTTGGAGACGTGCCGCATCGCCTGCGCGCCGGCTCCTAGCCGGAGAGCCGATCCCGATGAGTTCCTATCACCGCGGCTTGGTATAAGCTCTTGATTTAGAATGGAGGCCGGGGCCGGAATCGAACCGACATAAAAGGATTTGCAGTCCTCCGCATAGCCATTCTGCCACCCGGCCGTGGTGCTGCGATGCGCCGCGTCATATACGGCTTCGGCGCCGCCACGGTCAAGCATGGCCCCGCCCCATGGAGGCATCGAAATGGCGGCTCGCCTCGGGTTCCGCTTGTCGACGCCACCCGTTCCCTGTAAGAGAGAGTGGGGGTCGTGGGTTCTTGACACCCGCCGCTACAAGATGTTGTATGCACATGACGAAATACACCGTAGCCAGACACAACATGGTGGAGGGCCAGATTCGCACGAACAAGGTGACGGACGGCCCCCTCATCGCCGCTCTCTCGGACCTGCCGCGGGAGCGCTTCGTGCCGCCCACCTGGCGGGGCACGGCCTATGTGGACGAGGACCTGCCCCTCGGCCAAGGCCGCCACCTGATGGAGCCCATGGTGCTCGCCCGGCTGCTCCAGGCCGCGGCCGTCGAGTCGGGCGACGTGGCGCTCGTCATCGGTTCGGGCACCGGCTACTCGGCCGCCGTCCTGGCGCGGCTCTGCACCACGGTGGTGGCGATCGAGGAGAATGGCGCGCTCGCGGGCGACGCCTCGGCCCTGCTGTCCGAGCTCGGCATCGACAACGCGGTCGTCGTCGAGGGGCCGCTCGCCGCGGGCTATGCCAGGCAGGCGCCCTACGATGTCATCCTGATCGACGGGGCGGTGGCGGCGATTCCACCCGTCATCCTCGATCAGTTGGCCGAGGGTGGCCGCCTCGTCACCGTCGTGCGCGAGAGCCGAGTGGGCCGCGCGACGCTGGTGAGCCGGCGCGGCGGCGTCGCCTCGCACCAGGTCATCTTCGATGCCGCGACGCCATTCCTTCCCGGCTTCGCGGCCGAACGGTCTTTCGCCTTCTAGGACAGCTCATGCCTTGCACCCAGCTCCACTCACACGGCATTCTCAGCCTCGGCCGCGCCCCGTCGTCCGGCCAGGGCCGGCGCTCCGGCATGGCGGGGGCCGCGTGCGGCGCCCTTCTCGCGCTCGCGCTTCTCGGCCCGGCCCATGGCCAGACCCTCGATGACGCCCTCGTCCAGGCCTACCACAACAACCCGGCGCTCCTGGCACAGCGCGCCCAGGTCCGCGCGATCGACGAGCAGGTGCCGCAGGCCATCTCCAACTGGCGCCCGACGGTGACCTTCTCGGCGGAGGCGGGAAAATCGCTGGTGGAGACCGAGGCCAAGTCGAGCGCCGTGGCCACGACCTTGCGCAACACCGAGAACCGGACGCCGCGCACCTTGGAACTGGCGATCTCCCAGCCGCTGTTCCGCGGCTTCCGCACCGAGGCCGAAACCGAGCGCGCGGAGAGCCGCGTGTTGGCGGAGCGCGCGCGTCTCGGCGTTATCGAGCAGACCGTGCTCCGCGATGCCGTCACCGCTTATCTCGATGTGGTGCGCGATCAGGCCGTGCTCGAGCTCAACATGAGCAACGAGCAGGTGCTCGAGCGCCAGCTCGAGGCGGCCCAGGACCGCTTCGAGGTCGGCGAGGTGACCCGCACCGACGTGAGCCAGGCCGAGGCCCGGCTCGCCCGCGCCACCGCCGAGCGCATCCTGGCCGACGGCAACCTCGAATCCTCGCGCGCGACCTATCAGAGGGTGATCGGCGAATTGCCCGGCAGGCTCCTGGCCCCGCAGGCGCCCGAGGACGCGCTGCCCCTGTCGCTCGAGGAGGCCATCGATATGGCCGGCGAGAGCAACCCGGCCGTCCTGGCGGCGAGCTACGATGAGAGGGCCGCGGTCGATAACGTCGACCTGATCGAAGGCGAGCTCCTCCCCACACTCTCCCTGGACGGCGACCTCAGCCGGGCTCAGGACACGTCGAGCCGGGCCAGCGAGATCGACACGGTCTCCGTCACCGCGACCCTGACCGTCCCGCTCTACCAGTCGGGCTCGGTCTTCTCCCGGGTGCGTGAGGCCAAGCAGACCGCCAGCCAGCGCCGGGTCGAGATCGAGGAGGCGAGGCGCGATGCCGTCGAGCTCGCCATCCAGGCGTGGGAGGCGCTGACCACGGCCCGCGCCCGCGTCGTCTCCTTCCAGAAGGAGGCGGACTCGAACGCCATCGCCCTCGAGGGCACCCAGCAGGAGGCGACGGCCGGCCTGCGCACGGTCCTCGATATCCTGGACGCCGAACAGGAATTGCTGAATTCCCGCGTCGACCTGGTGACCGCGCGGCGCGACATGGTGGTCGGCGCCTACCGCCTGCTCGAGGCCGTGGGCGGGCTCACGGCCCGCCATCTCAACCTGCCGGTGACCTATTACGACCCGACCGTCTACTACGACAAGGTCCGCGACAAGTTCTTCGGCCTGGGCGACGATATCGAGTAACGCTTCCAAACACGGTTCGGTTTCGGTTAACTTTCTACGATTATAGTTAATAGCCGCGCCAGCTCCGATGCTGGACGCGTGCGCGGTGGTGAAGCGGAGGGTGTTTTGGCTGGCGAGGCAACGCCGCAGCAAGAGCCGTCGATGGAGGAGATCCTGGCGTCCATACGCAGGATCATCTCCGAGGACGACGTTGAGTCCGAGGAAGAGGGCGGTCAGCCGCCCGGGGAAGGCGCACCCGAGGAAGCCGCGCCCGAGGAGGCCGCGCCCGAGGAGGCGCCAGGCGAAGAGATCCTCGAGCTGACCCAGGTCGTGGAAGAGGAGCCGGCGGCGGTCGTGGAAGAGGAGCCGGCGGCCGACGAGCCGGAACCCGAGCCCGGGCTCGAGCTCAGGGAGGTCGAGCCGGAACCCGAGCCGGAGCCGGAACCCGAGCCGGAGCCCGAGCCCGAGCCCGAGCCCGAGCCCGAACCTGAGCCAGAACCCGAGCCGGAGCCCGAGCCGGAACCTGAGCCGGAGCCCGAGCCCGAGCCGGAGCCTCCCTTCGTGACGCAGGCGGTCGAGCCGGACCGCCTTCTGTCCGAGCCGACCTCGACCATGTCGACCAGGGCCCTTTCCGACCTCGCCTTCGCGCTCGACGAGGGCGGGCGCCGTAGCGGCGAGGACTCCTTCCCGCTCGGCAATGGCGACCGCACCGTCGAGGACCTCGTGCGTGAGCTCCTGCGGCCCATGCTGCGTGACTGGCTGGACGCCAATCTCCCGGACCTGGTCCAGCGCCTGGTGCGCAAGGAGATCAAGGAGATGGTGCGCCGCGCCGAAGACCGATAAGCTCCCGCCCGCTTCGGGGCGGGCCAGACTCAATCCAGATCGAAAAACAACGGGGGAAGCGTTCAGCGATGCTGGACAAGACCTACGACGCGGCGGCGGTGGAGCCCAGGCTTTATGCCCGGTGGGAGGAGTCGGGCGCCTTCCGCTGCGACGTGAATTCGCCGGCCGAGCCCTATTGCATCGTCATCCCGCCGCCCAACGTGACCGGCAGCCTGCACATGGGTCACGCCCTCAACAACACCATCCAGGACATCCTGGTGCGTTACTGGCGCAAGCGGGGCCGCGACGTTTTGTGGCAGCCGGGCAGCGACCATGCCGGCATCGCGACGCAGATGGTGGTCGAGCGCCAGTTGGCGGCGGAGGGGCTCACGCGCCACGATCTCGGGCGCGAGAAGTTCATCGAGCGCGTCTGGGCCTGGAAGGCGGAGTCGGGCGGCACCATCAACGGCCAGCTCCGCCGCCTCGGCGCCTCCTGCGACTGGTCGCGCGAGCGCTTCACCATGGACGAGGGCCTCTCCCACGCCGTGCGCAAGGTCTTCGTCGACCTCCACAAGGCGGGCCTCGCCTACCGCGACAAGCGCCTCGTCAACTGGGACTGCAAGCTGCACACCGCCATCTCCGACCTCGAAGTCGAGCAGCGTGAGGTCGACGGCTCCCTATGGCACTTCAAGTATCCGCTCGAGGGTGCGGCGGGCGGCCATATAACCGTGGCGACGACGCGGCCCGAGACCATGCTCGGCGACACCGCCGTCGCCGTCCATCCCGAGGATGCGCGTTACGCCCACCTCGTGGGCCGGCGCGCGATCCTCCCCATCGTCGGCCGGCCGCTCGCGATTCTGGGCGACGCGTACGCCGATCCCGAGCAGGGCAGCGGCGCGGTCAAGATCACCCCGGCCCACGACTTCAACGATTTCGAGGTCGGCCGCCGCCACGGGCTCGAGATAATCAACATCCTCGACGGCGACGCGCGGCTCAACGCGTGCGTACCCGAAGGCTACCGGGGCCTCGACCGCTTCGAGGCGCGCAAGAAGGTGATCGCCGAGATGGAGTCCTTCGGCCTCATCGAGAAGACCGAGTCCATCCGCCATACCGTGCCCTACGGCGACCGCTCGGGCGTGGCGATCGAGCCCTGGCTCACCGACCAGTGGTTCGTCGATGCGAAGACCCTGGCCCAAGCGCCCATCGCCGCCGTCGAGGAGGGCCGCACCCGCTTCGTGCCCGATCAGTGGGCCAAGGTCTTCTTCGAATGGATGCGCAACATCCAGCCCTGGTGCGTCTCGCGCCAGCTCTGGTGGGGCCACCAGATCCCCGCCTGGTTCGGCCCCGACGGCAAGATCTTCGTCGAGATGACCGAGGAAGAAGCCCACGCGGCGGCGGCGGCCCATTACGGCGAGGCGGTCGCCCTCGAACGCGACCCGGACGTGCTCGACACCTGGTTCTCCTCCGCCCTCTGGCCCTTCTCCACCCTCGGCTGGCCCGAGGATACGCCCGAGGTGCGGCGCTACTACCCGACCAGCGTGCTGGTCACCGGCTTCGACATCATCTTCTTCTGGGTCGCGCGCATGATGATGGCGGGTGAGCGCTTCATGGGCCGCGAGCCCTTCGACGACGTCTACATCCACGCCCTCGTGCGCGACGAGAAGGGCCAGAAGATGTCGAAGTCCAAGGGCAACGTCATCGATCCCCTGGCGCTGATCGCGGATTACAGCGCCGACGCGCTCCGCTTCACCCTCGCGGCCCAGGCCGCCCAGGGCCGCGACATCAAGTTGGCGCCCAAGCGGGTCGAGGGCTACCGCAACTTCGCCACCAAGCTGTGGAACGCCGCGCGCTTCTGCCAGATCAACGGGTGCGCCCCCGACCCTAAGTTCGACCCGGCCCGGTGCCGCGAGACCGTCAACCGCTGGATCGTGGGCGAGGTCGCGGGCCTCGAGGCACGGGTGCGCGCCGGTATCGAGGAGTACCGCTTCAACGAGGCCGCGAACGCGCTCTACCAGTTCGTCTGGCATACCTTCTGCGACTGGTACCTCGAATTCACCAAGCCGATCGTGGGAGGCGCCGACGAGCGCGCCGCCGCCGAGGCCCGCGCCGCCGCCGCCTGGGTGCTCGACCAGGTGCTCCACCTGCTCCACCCCATCATGCCCTTCATCACCGAGGAGCTGTGGGGCCGAATCGGGGCGGCGCGGGAGGTGGACCTCATCCTCGCACCCTGGCCGGCCTACGACCCCGGCCTGATCGACGAGAAGGCCGCCGAGGAGATGGGCTGGGTCGTCGCCCTCGTCTCCCAGGTTCGCGCCGTGCGGGCCGAGATGAACGTGCCGCCCGCGGCGCGCATCGCCATGATCCTCAACGGCGCGGGCGCGGTCAGCCTTGCGCGACTCGAGGCCCATCGCGGCCCGATCGAGAACCTGGCGCGGCTCGGCTCCATCGCGGTCGAGGGCGGCGTGCCGGCGGGCTCGGCCCAGCTCGTCCTCGGCGAGGCGACGCTTGTCCTGCCCTTGGGCGAGGTCATCGACATCGCCGCCGAGCAGAAGCGCCTCGCGGGCGAGATCGCCAAGCTCGAGGGCGAGATCGGGCGTTTCGACAAGAAGCTTTCCGACGAGCGCTTCCTCGCCAAGGCGCCCGAGGAGGTGGTCGAGACCCAGCGCGAGCGCCGCGCCGAAGCCACCGAAGCCCGCGACCACCTCGACCAAGCCCTCAAGCGCTTCGCCGCCGTGTGAGGCGACTCCTCATTCCTTCTGGATTTGTTCCTTACTTTTAAGTAAAGTAAGGAGACTATAAATTGGAAGGATGGTCATGACAGTGGCTACAATCACCGCCAAGGGGCAGACCACGATTCCGAAGTCGATTCGAACCCAGCTTCACCTCGAGGCGGGCGACCGGATCGAGTTCGTCGTCCAGGAGGACGGCTCGGTCTTACTGGTGCCGCTCAACTTTCGCGCCGCTGACTTGAAGGGCTTGATCCCCAAGCCGCGCAAGGCCGTGAGCCTCGGCGAAATGGAGCGTGCGATCCGGCGTGGTAGGGGTGGGGTTTGAAGGGGCTCGACACCAACCTTCTCGTCCGCCTGATCGCCCAGGACGACCAGGAGCAGGCCGCGGTCGCCGAGCGCTACGTGACGGCGCACTGCGCGCCCGACCGGCCGTGCTACGTCAACCGGGTCGTCTTGTGCGAGCTGGTCTGGGTTCTCGAACGCGCTTACCGACAGCCGTCGGAGACCGTTGCCGATGTCATCGAGCGGCTCTTGCGGACGGCGGACATGGCTGTGGAGGACGCGGCCGCCGCGTGGTCGGCGCTCCACGCCTACCGGACGATGGGCGTCGATTTCGCCGACGCCTTCATCGCGCGCACGAACGCAAGCGCCGGGTGCGAGAGCACCGCCACCTTCGACCGCCGCGCCGGCCACCTGCCGGAGTTCGAGGTCTTGAGCTAAGGTCTTGGCTTTGGTTTTCCTGCCTGCCCGCTCAAGCGGCGGGCCGCGGCAGCACCTCGCGCTCGATATCGACGGTCGCGCGCCGCTCCGCCACTTCGAGGTCGTAGGCGGTCTGAAGGTTCAGCCAGAATCTGGCGTCGTTTCCGAAGTAGCGGCCGAGCCTGAGCGCCGTATCGGCGGTTATCGAGCGCCGGCCGTGGAGGATATCTGTAATCCGCGTCACCGGCACCCGCAGGTCGCGAGCCAAGCGGCTGGCGCTGATGCCATACGGGATCATGAGATCCTCCCGCAGAATTTCCCCAGGGTGGATCGGTGGCAACCGCCCTTCCGCCTCCGTCATCGTATTCTCCTGGTGATAGCCCATGATTTCGATGCTATGGGCTTCTCCGTCCCCCCAAACGAAGCAAGTCCGCCGTGTTGGTGTCGCGGTGCCTTCGAACCGGGACTAGACACGGTGCGGCGCCGTCCGTCGGGCCGGCCTTTTGGGCGAAAGAGCTATCAATCGGCGACTGCCTGCACGTGCGCGGCGTCAATGACGCGGATGCGTCCGCGGGCGCGGTTTCGTGGCTTGGCCTTGACCGTGATCTCCACATCCTGACCGAGCGCGGTCAGAAGACGCATCAGCCGCTCGCTGGAGAAGTTAGCGAGTCGTCCGTTGAGAAGGGCAGAGACCTTCGGCTGATCGATGCCCATGAGGGATGCGGCCGCCACCTGGGTCAGGCGGCGGCGCTTGACGATTCGCCGGATATGGCTTGCGAGCTGCGCCTTGGTCAGCTCCTCCTCGGGCTCGGCGAAGCCGAGGTCGGCAAACACGTTGCCGCTGCCCGGCGTCACCGGGATTGCGGCTTCCGGTTTCTTGGCCATCGCTCGTAGTCCTCCTTCGCTCGCTTGAGTCGCCGCTCGATCAGGTCGAGCTCGGCTTTGGGCGTGGCGCGCCCGCGCCTGGACTTCTTCTGGAAGGCATGCAGCACATACACCGCACCGGCGAAACGCACGGTGTATACGGCGCGGTAGGTGTCGCCGTCGAAGTCGTCCACAACCTCCAGTACGCTCGCGCCGGTGAAGCCCTTCAAGGGCTTGGCGTAGGGCGCCTTCAGTCCAAGTTGAGCCTCCCAAAGCGCAGCGCCGGTTCGACGCCGGACCTCTTCGGGGAATGCCCTCAGATCCTCCTTGCTGCTGCCGACCCAGCGCACCGGCTTGGGGTCTATATCGCTTGAGTGATTCGTCACACGCCTGAGCTTCGATCTAAGATATGCTTAATCTGGCATATTCTCAAGTTGGTTTGTCGGTCAAGAGTAAAATCATCCGGCTTCCTCGTTGTCCTATTGTGCGTGGAATGCATATGGCAACCCGCATTGGGCCGGCCATCGACATGCCATGCCGCATTGGATCATCGGGGAGGGGAATGCTTGGCGCGCCCGTCCGGCGACGACAGACGGCCCTCGATCAGATCGGAAGGCGATTGGCGCGTGCGCATCGACCCGTGTATTTCTTCGGCATGGGGTATCTCCTTGCGGGCGCCGGTGGCATCAGGCGTTGGTTGGAAATTCTTCAGCGAGGATGCACCCTTACCAGATTTTCCAGCATGTTTAGGACTTGACCGGCCGAGACCGCGGCATTTGATGCATTCCTTATACCAGCGGCCGATGAGCTCGCCTCATCGACCGCTGGCAAGCGCGACCGCGCGCCCGAGCTTATGCGAGGTAAGCCAAGGCCGCGGACGCGGCCGCCCGGCGTCTGAGGGAACATGCAACGGGTCATTCTTATGAGCCGTTGATATTACATAAGGACAAGCGATTCGTACGAGTAGCAAATCAGAAGGCTCATAGTCTTGCCTCGGGCGTGGCCGTTCACACGCCAAAGAGCCTATGTCAGGTGTTCGGTGAAGGGCCGACTGACTTGGATGCCTGGGCCGAGGCCCGACCGCCATTCCGCTAGAAGGGCTTGCTCGGCCCACTAGGCCTTGGACTGGCGCCCGCGCACGGTTATCTTCCGCACGAACCGAGGCATCTTAAGAGGAACACCCATGGCCGCGAACGCGACGTTCGATAAATCCAAGCTGCCCAGCCGCCACGTCTCGGTGGGGCCGAAGAGCGCGCCGCACCGTGCCTTCTATTACGCCATGGGCATGACCGACAAGGAGATCTCCCAGCCCTTCGTCGGCGTCGCCACGACCTGGAACGAGGCCGCACCCTGCAACATCGCGCTCATGCGCCAGGCCCAAGCGGTCAAGAAGGGCGTCAAGGCCGCGGGCGGCACCCCGCGCGAGTTCACCACCATCACCGTGACCGACGGCATCGCCATGGGCCATGCCGGCATGAAGTCCTCGCTGGTGAGCCGCGAGGTGATCGCCGATTCGGTCGAGCTCACCATGCGCGGGCACTGCTATGACGCCCTCGTCGGCCTCGCCGGCTGCGACAAGTCCCTCCCCGGCATGATGATGGTCATGGTGCGCCTGAACGTGCCCTCCATCTTCCTCTATGGCGGCTCGATCCTTCCCGGGCGCTTCCGCAAGAAGGACATCACCATCGTCGACGTGTTCGAGGCCGTGGGCCAGCACTCGACGGGTGCGATGGGCGACGAGGATCTGCGCGAGATCGAAACCATGGCCTGCCCCTCGGCTGGGGCCTGCGGCGGCCAGTTCACGGCCAACACCATGGCCTGCGTCTCCGAGGCCATGGGCCTGGCCCTGCCCGGCTCGGCCGGGGCGCCGGCGCCGTACGAATCGCGCGACGCCTATGCCGAGCTGGCGGGCGAGGGGGTCATGGACCTGATCGCCAAGGGCATCCGGCCGCGCGACGTGGTGACACGTAAGTCCCTCGAGAACGCCGCCACCGTGGTCGCGGCGACGGGCGGCTCAACCAATGCCGGGCTTCACCTGCCGGCCATCGCCCACGAGGCCGGGATCGAACTTTCGCTCCAGGACGTGTGCGACATCTTCCGCCGCACCCCCTACATCGCGGACCTCAAGCCCGGCGGCAAGTACGTGGCGCGCGACCTCTATGAGGTGGGCGGCGTATCGATCGTCCTGAAGACCCTGCTCGACGGCGGCTACCTGCACGGCGACTGCATCACCGTGAGCGGCAAGACCCTGGCCGAGAACCTCGCGGGCGTGAAGTTCCCCGAGGACCAGGACGTGGTCTACCCGGTCTCGCGCCCCCTATCGGAGACGGGCGGCGTCGTCGGCCTCAGGGGCAACCTGGCGACCGAGGGGGCGATCGTGAAGATCGCCGGCATGAAGCGCCTCCAGTTCTCCGGCCCGGCGCGGGTCTTCGAGCGCGAGGAGGATTGCCTGGCGGCCGTCATGCGCCGCGATTACGCCGAGGGCGACGTGCTCGTCATCCGCAACGAGGGCCCCAAGGGCGGCCCCGGCATGCGTGAGATGCTGGCGACGACGGCGGCCCTCTACGGCCAGGGCGCGGGCGAATCCGTGGCGCTGATCACCGACGGGCGCTTCTCGGGCGGCACGCGCGGCTTCTGCGTCGGCCATGTCGGCCCCGAGGCCGCCGTGGGCGGCGCCATCGGCTTGTTGCGCGACGGCGACGTGATCCACATCGATGCGACCAAAGGCACCCTCGACGTGGGTCTCTCGGACGCGGAATTGGAGGCTCGCCGCAAGGCCTGGTCCCCCCGCGTCCACGAGTTCCAGTCGGGCGCCATCTGGCGCTACGCCGAGACCGTCGGCCCCGCCCACCTGGGCGCCGTCACCCACCCGGGCGCGAAAGCGGAGAGCCATGTCTACGGCGATATTTGAAGGGGAGAGGGCGAAGAGCGCGGATGCGCCTCGACGTTCGACGGCGCCGGACACCAAACCGCCACCCATTCCGAACCCGGCGTGGGCGATGACTTGGCCCTTGGACAAGGAAACCTAACCTGACGCTTCGAGGCCTCTCCCCTCGGGGAGAGGGTGGCGCGCCGTGCGCGCCGGGTGAGGGCGTGGCCGCCGGGAGGCGGCCGAAAGACTCTTTGTGGCGCGAACGCGCATCCCAGCCCTCTCCCCAAGGGGCGTGGGGGACTCATTTGTCGCGTTCGCTCCACCGGTGGTTCGGCGAGCTCCGGCCCCCTCCCAGGGCTATCGCATTTGAACATTTGTGAACTGTGAGAGCATGCTTGTGAGGAAGGCATTGTCCCAGCCGGCGCGCTTGAGCTTGCCGCGCATCGAGCCTTGGGAGGGTTCGAGTTGGGCGAGGTTGAGGGCGAGCTTGCGCAGCAAGGCCAGGTTTTGCGGTCCGTGGTCCTTGCGGTTCCTGGCCTGATCTTCGTCGAAGACGACGTCGAGCACCCAGTGGAGTTGGTTTTCGATGCTCCAGTGGCTGCGCACGATGTTGTTGAAGCGGGCGGGCGGGATGGCCTTGCTGAGCAGATAGTAGCGGGTTTCGGTGGTCCTCAGGCAGCCGATCTCGCGGCTGGCGACGACCTTGCCGACGGCCTTGAGGCCGGGCCAGCCGTGGCCGTCCTGAAGCCACGCGATATCGGTGCTGAGACTGGCGCTGCGGGTCTCGATGCGGCCATGGCCCTTGTCGACCTCGGTGGCGCTGTCGAGCGGCGTCTCGGGATCATCGAGGAACAGGCACACGTCGTCCCGCAGGGTGCCTTGATTGGCCTTGAGCGCCAGCACGTAGTCGGCCTTCTGCTCGATCACCCGCTGGGCGATCGTGCGCTGGCAACTCATCGCATCGGCGGTGACGATGCGGCCCTTCAAGGACAACAACGCAAGCAACCGCGGCACGGCGACGATCTCGTTCGATTTGTCGCCGACCGCCAGCTGAGCCAGGACCAGGCGCTGATCGGCCGCCCAGGCGCTGACCAGATGCAGCGGCGAGCCCGCCGAGGCCCGATCGAAGGAGCGCCTGAGGGTCTTGCCGTCGATCGCGACAACCCCCTCACAGGTCTCGGCAAAGCGCTTCATGAAGCCGAGGAACCAAGCGTGGAAGCCATCCGGATCGAGCAGCCGGAACACCCGCGAGAAGGTGTCGTGGCTCGGAATGCCGTGCTCCAGCGTCAAAAACTCTTCCAGAAACCCCCGTTTCGACCGCCCAAACAGCGCCATGTCGGCGCAGGTCTCACCGCCGCACAGCACCGTACACAGCGCAATGATCAGCAACTCGTGCAGCGAATGCCGCTTCGCATTCCCCGTCCGCGGGTCCTCCAGAGCCTCGAATACCTCGACAATCCCGTCCATGGCGCCAGCCTCCAAGCTGTTGGCACCATCTCGTAGAATCCATCAACCCGCCCCAAAGCAAGCCCTTTTTCCTAATGCGATTCCCCTGGGCCCCCTCCCCGCCCACATAGACTCCCCCACCCCCGCCGCCTATCATGGCGCCCGTTTGGGGCACGCGGGCGGCGTGGGGGGCATGACGACCGAGATCATCCTGCAGACGGTGATGAGCGGCCTCTTGATGGGCTTCATCTATGCCCTGGTGGCGGCCGGGCTGAGCCTCATTTTCGGGCTCATGGAAATCGTCAACTTCGCCCATGGCGAGTTCATGATGCTGGCCATGTTCGCGGCCTTCTGGCTCTACGCCCTCTTCGGGCTCGATCCGCTCTTCTCCATCCCCTTCGCCGCCGCGCTCCTGTTCGCCATCGGCGTCGCCACCCATTACGGCATCATCCGCCACATCCTCCACGCCCCCATGCTGGTCCAGATCACGGCCACCTTCGGCCTCGCCGTCTTTATCCGCAGCCTGGCCCAGTTCCTGTGGACGCCCGATTTCCGCTCCATCCCCGATCCCATCGTCGCGGGCCGGGTCGAGGTGATGGGCATCTTCCTCGGCCTGCCCCAGATCGTGGCCAGCGCCGGGTGCCTGCTGGCCTTCGCGCTGCTCTTCCTCTTCATCCACCGCACCGAGACGGGCATGGCACTGCAGGCCACGGCCCAGGACCGCGAGGCCGCCTCCCTCATGGGCATCCGCACGGACCGCATGTACGCGCTCGGCTGGGGCATCGGCGCCGCCTGCGTGGCGGTGGCCGGCGTGCTCATCACCAACTACTACTTCATCTTCCCCGAGGTGGGCGTGATCTTCGCGCTCATCGCCTACGTCACCGTGGCCATGGGCGGCTTCGGCAGCCTCCCGGGCGCGCTCCTGGCCGGGATCCTGATCGGCCTCGTCGAGGCGCTGGGTGGTCTCCTCATCGATCCCGCATTCAAGTACGCGATCGTCTTCGTGATGTACCTGGGCGTCGTCCTGGTGCGGCCCAAGGGCCTCTTCGGGCGCTTCTGATGGCCATGTCGGATACGGGCCCCGCCCTCGACGAGGCGCTCGACCGGGCGCTCGCCGAACGGCCCTACCCGCCGCTCGGCCCCACGCGGTGGCTGGCGGGCGCCGCGCTGCTCGCCGCCGTGATCGCCTTCCCGCTGGTCTTCACCGGGCCCTATGCCCAGCACGTGATGATCATGATCTTCATCTACGCGCTCATGGCCCAGGGGTGGAACCTGCTGGCCGGCTATTGCGGGCAGATCTCCCTCGGCCACGCCATCTTCTTCGGCATCGGCGCCTATGCGCCGGCCTACCTCTTCACCGCCCACGGCATCTCGCCCTGGCTCGGCATGGTCGCGGGGGCGGCCCTCGCCATGGCCGTGGCGCTCGCCATCGGCGTTCCCACCTTCCGCCTGCGCGGGCATTATTTCGCCATCGCCACCCTCGTCATGGGAGAGATCGCCCAGACCGTCTTCCTCAATTGGGAGATGGTGGGGGGCGCCACGGGCATCTGGATCCCGATTCTCCGGAAGAGCCCCTGGCTCTCGTTCCAGTTCCACGATTCGAAGCTGCCCTACTACTACATAGCGCTTGCCGCCCTCGCCCTTGCCTGCCTCGCCGTCGCCTGGCTCGGGCGCTCGAAGACCGGCCTCTACTTCCGCGCCATCCGCGAGGAGCCCGAGGCGGCGCGGGCCCTCGGCGTGGACATCACCCGCTACAAGCTGATCGCGATCGCCGTCTCGGCCGCCTTCACGTCGGTCGCCGGCGGCCTCTTCACCCAGTACATCCTGGTTATCGACCCCGAGACCGTGTTCCCCCTCATCCTCTCGATCCTCGTGGTGCTGATGACCATGCTGGGCGGGCTCGGCACCCTGTGGGGGCCGATTCTGGGCGCGGCCGTGCTCCTCCCCCTCTCGGAGCTGACCCGCGTCTGGCTGGGCGGCACCGGCGGGGCCGAGGACCTGATGATCTATGGCGCCATCATCGTCCTCGTCTCGGTGTTCTATCCCAAGGGCCTCATCGGCCTCGCGCGCCGCCTGCTTCCGGGGCCGCGCCATGGCTGAGGGCACCGCGATGCTCGAGGTCCGGGGCCTGACCAAGCGGTTCGGCGGCCTCGTCGCCAACGATCATGTCAGCTTCGCGGTCGCCAAGGGCGAGATCCTCGGCCTCATCGGCCCCAACGGGGCGGGCAAGAGCACCCTCTTCGAGCTCGTCACCGGGTTCGAGAAGCCCGACGCGGGGGCGGTGCTGCTCGCGGGGCGCCCGATCACCGGCCTCAGGCCCGACCGCATCAGCCGGCTCGGCCTCGGCCGCACCTTCCAGAAGCTGCGGCCCTTCCAGGAGATGTCGGTGGTCGAGAACGTCATGGTCGGCGTCATGCAGCACACCGCCGACATGGCCGCGGCGCGGCGCGAGGCGCTGACGGCTCTCCATTACGTCGGCCTTCTCGAGAAGCGCCACGACCACGCCAACACCCTCAGCACCGGCCAGCGCAAGCGCTTGGAGCTGGCCCGCGCCATGGCCACCCGCCCGCGCCTGCTGCTGCTCGACGAGGTGACCGGCGGCGTCGACCAGCGCAGCATCCCCGGCCTCATCACGCTCATCGAGCGCTTTCGGGCCGAGGGCATGACCCTGGTCGTCATCGAGCACGACATGCAGGTGCTGATGTCCCTCGCCGACCGGGTGGTGGCCCTCCATCTCGGCGCCAAGATCGCCGAGGGCACGCCGGCGGAGATCCAGGACGACCGCCGGGTGATCGAATCCTACCTCGGCACGGCCTATGCCTAGTACCCACTTTCATAATTCCGTGTGCCATACGACGGCGCCCCGAGGTTCCCGGCTAGGAGCGTGGCGCGCCGTGATGCCGGGGCATCACAAGCGTCGCGCGACGACGTCCGGGGGCCTAGGGGCGCCGCCCTACGGGTCGCTTTTCCCGACGCGTCGAACCCTCTACCCCTTGGGGGAGAGGGTGGCGCGCGAAGCGCGCCGGGTGAGGGGGTGGCCGCCGGCAGGCGGCCAAAAGACTCTTCAGACGCGCGGACGCGCACCCCCTCACCCCGACCCTCTCCCCAAGTGGAGAGGGGGATTCCCACGTCGCGATTTCTCCGCTCGGGCCGGCAATGCTTAGGGTCACGGGCCTCGAGGTCGCCTATGGCGACTATCAGGTGATCTGGGGCGTCTCCCTGCGGGTCGAGCGGGGCGAGGTGGTCGCCATCCTCGGCCCCAACGGGGCGGGCAAGAGCACGGTCCTGAATGCCATCTCGGGCTTGCGCCGGCCCAAGGCCGGAGGTATCGAATTCAAGGGCGAGCGTATCGACGGCATGCCCGCGCACGATATCGTGTGCCGGGGCCTCGCCCATATCATGGAGCGGCGCCGCGTCTTCCCCCATATGAGCGTTCGCCAGAACCTGTGGCTCGGCGGCTACAACCCCGCGGCCCGCGCCCACCGCGCCGAGACCCTGGCCACCGTCTACGGCCTCTTCCCGCGGCTCGAGGAGCGCGCGGGCCAGGCCGCCTACTCCCTCAGTGGCGGCGAGCAGCAGATGCTGGCCCTGGGGCGCGGCCTGATGGCGCGGCCCGAGCTGCTGTTGATCGACGAGCCGCTGCTGGGCCTCGCCCCGGCCATGGCCGGGCAGATGATGGCGGCCTTCAGGCGCATCAACGAGAGCGGCGTCACCATCCTCTTCATCGAGCAGAACGTACAGACGGCCCTGGGCCTCGCCGACCGCGGCTACATCCTGGAGAGCGGCCGGCTCGTCCTCGAGGGGGCGTCCCGGGACCTGCTGGCCAGCGACGAAGTGAGGCGCATCTTCCTCGGCCTCTGAGGGGGCGGGCCGCGGGCCCGGATGCGAAACCTCTCGGCCCCTCGCGTATGCTCTGGTAGGAATGAGGCCGGAAAGGCCAGAACGATCGCTTGGGAGGAACCCGTGACAGCCCTATCGAACCTCGACACCGCCGCCCTGAGGGCCCAGGACAACTACTACGTCCACCCGTGGGAGAACCTTCGGGAATCGGGGCGGCAGGCGCGCACCATCATCACCCGCTCCGAGGGCATCTATATCTACGACAGCGACGGCAACGAGCTGATCGACGGGCCGGCTGGCATGTGGTGCGTCAATATCGGCCACGGCCGGCGCGAGATGGCCGACGCGATCGCCGAGCAGGCGCTCGAGATGCCCTATTTCTCGCCCTGGTCGGTGGGCACGCAGCCCTCGGGCGCGCTGGCCGAGAAGCTGGCCGAGCTTTCGCCCGGCGACCTCGACCACGTGTTCTTCACCACCGGCGGCTCGACGGCGGTCGATTCGGCGCTGCGCTTCGTGATGTTCTTCAACAACTACCTCGGCCGGCCCGAGAAGAAGCACATCATCTCGCGCCAGGAGGCCTATCACGGCAGCACCTACCTCTCGGCCTCCTGCTCCGGCAAGATGCAGGATCGGACCTACCTCGACTTCGCCGACGATCTCGTCCACCTGCTCCCCGCCCCACATCCCTACCGCCGGCCCGCGGGCACGAGCATCGAGGATTTCTGCGACGCCAAGGTGGCGGACCTCGAGGACAAGATATTGGAGCTCGGGCCCGAGCGGGTCGCGGCCTTCATCGCCGAGCCCATCCTGGCCTCGGGCGGCGTGATCGTGCCGCCGCCGGGCTACCAGAAGCGCTGCCTCGAAGTGTGCCGCCGCCACGACGTGATCTACATCTCCGACGAGGTGGTGACGGGCTTCGGGCGCCTGGGGCATTTCTTCGCCTCGGAGCCCGCCTTCGATATCGTCCCGGACATCATCACCTGCGCCAAGGGCCTCACCTCGGGCTATCTGCCGCTCGGCGCGGTCCTGATCTCGGACCGCCTCTATTCGCAAGTGAGCGGGGAGGCGGCCAAGGGCTCCGTCTTCGCCAACGGCTTCACCTATTCGGGCCACCCGGTGGCCTGCGCCGCCGCGCTCAAGAACATCGAGATCATGGAGCGCGAGGACCTGATGGCCCATGCCCGCGAGGTCGGCCCCTACATGCAGGCGCGCCTGCAGGAGTTGCGCGAGCACCCGATCGTGGGCGACGTGCGCGGTGCGGGGCTCATGGCCTGCGTCGAGTGCAATGCCGGCCGGGACGACCCGGCGGCCGAGGCCCTGCACGCGGCGATCGGCGGCCGCATCGACGCCCACTGCCAGGCCCTCGGCCTCATGGTGCGGCCCATCGTCAACATGTGCGTCATGTCGCCGCCGCTCGTCATCACCAAGGCCCAGATCGACGACCTCGTCGGCATACTCGGCGAAGGCATCAAGCGCGCCATGGACGATGTCCGCCGCGAGGGCCTGTGGAGCGGCTGACCGGAGAGAGACGGCCGCCACGGCCGCGGCAACGAACATGGAAGGGGAAAGGCGCTAGCGCTCGCTTCGCATACCGGTGCCACCCTCACCCTTCGACAAGCTCAGGTTGAGGCCCTCATGCCGAGCCTCCTCATCCTGAGCCTGTCGAAGGACGAAGCATGGGGGCGATGGCGTGGTGCGTGTCGTGGCGCGACGAAGTGCTAAATAGCGACAAGGGAGGCAGACGCCGATGCTGCACGGCCTGATGGTGGATGCGCCACCCTCACCCTTCGACAAGCTCAGGGTGAGGCCCTCATGCTGAGCCTGTCGAAGTATGAGGGACGGGGGTGGGCTGGCTCAGGGTGAGGCCCTCATGCTGAGCCTCCTCATGCTGAGCCTGTCGAAGGACGAAGTATGAGGGGCGACGGCGTGGTGCGTGTCGCGGCGCGACGAAGTGCTGGATAGCGACAAGGGAGGCGAACGCCGATGCTGCACGGCCTGATGATGGATGCGCCGCTCTCGATCCACTCGCTGATCGAGCACGCGGCCAAGTTTCACGGCAAGACCGAGATCGTCTCGCGCTCCGTGGAAGGGCCCATCCACCGCTATACCTACGAGGATTCCCACGCCCGCGTCGGCAAGCTGGCCAATGCCCTGCGCCGCCTGGGCGTCGCCCCCGGCGACCGCATCGCCACCCTGGCGTGGAACGGGTACCGGCATTTCGAGCTCTATTACGCCATCTCGGGCATGGGCGCGGTGTGCCACACCATCAACCCGCGCCTGTTCCACGACCAGATAGCCTACATCGTCAACCACGCCGGCGACCGGCTCATCTTCCTCGACCTGACCTTCGTGGCACTCCTCGAGCCGCTCCAGGACGAGCTCCCCGGCGTCGAGGGCTACGTGGTCATGACCGACCGCGAGCACATGCCCGAGACCAACCTGAAGGGCGCCATTTCGTACGAGGAGCTGATCGAAGGGGAGTCAGACCAGTTCGCCTGGCCCGACCTCGACGAGCGCGCGGCCGCCTCCCTCTGCTACACCTCGGGCACCACCGGCAACCCCAGGGGGGCGCTGTTCACCCACCGCTCGACGGTGCTGCACAGCTTCGCCATCGCACTGCCCGAGATCTTCAGCCTCTCGACCCGGTCGGTCATGATGCCGGCCGTGCCCATGTTCCACGTCAACGCCTGGGGCCTGCCCTATGCCTGCCCCATGACGGGCGCCAAGCTGGTGCTGCCCGGCCCGCGCTACGACGGCGAGGCGGTGCATGAGCTGATGGAGACTGAAGCGGTCAACACCTGCGCCGGCGTGCCGACCGTCTGGGGCATGCTGCTCGAATACCTGCGCAAGTCGGGCAAGGCCCTCAGCCACAAGCCTTCGGTCGTGATCGGCGGCGCGGCCCCGCCGCTTTCGATGATCAAGGGCTTCGAGGAGGAGTATGGCTGCAACGTGTATCACGCCTGGGGCATGACGGAGATGAGCCCCGTCGGCACCTGCGGCAAGCTGCCGCCATCGATGGACGACCTATCGAAGGACGAGCGCTACGCCGTCAAGATCAAGCAGGGCCGCGCCATCTACGGCGTCGAGATGAAGATCGTCGATGGCGACGGCAACGCCCTGCCCCACGACGGCAAGGCCTTCGGCGAGCTGCTGGTGCGTGGCCCCTGGGTCATCAGTGCCTATTTCGAGGACGAGGAATCGACCGCCGCGGCCTTCGACGGCGGCTGGTTCCACACCGGCGACGTATCGACCATCGACGAGGACGGCTTCATGCAGATCGTCGACCGCAGCAAGGACGTCATCAAGTCGGGCGGCGAGTGGATCAGCTCCATCACCATCGAGAACACGGCCATGGGCCATCCCGGCGTGACCGAGGCCGCCGTCATCGGCATCCACCACCCCAAGTGGGACGAGCGGCCCCTCCTGGTCGTGGTCCCCGCCGGGGACCAGCCGCCCGCGCCCGCCGACCTGATCGAGTACCTAAGCGCCTCGGTGCCCAAATGGTGGCTGCCCGACGACGTGGTCTTCGTCGAGGAGCTGCCCCACACGGCCACGGGCAAGGTGTCCAAGAAGCAGCTCCGCGAGCGGCTCGAGAGCCACCGGCTGCCGACGGCCTGAGGCGGCGGGCACCGGGGAGCGGGACGGACGATGGCGGGTCCAAGCGTGGCTAGCTCGCGCGCGCTTCTCGAAGTCCGGCACTTGACGGTCCGCTTCGGCGGCATCCTGGCCCTCGACGGCGTCTCCTTCGAGGCCGGGGAGGGCCGCATCACCGGCCTCATCGGCCCCAACGGTGCCGGCAAGACCACGCTCTTCAACTGCTTGAGCCGCCTCTACAAGCCCCAGGAGGGCGACATCCTGTTCGCCGGGCGTTCGGTGCTCGGCACCGCCGCCCACCGCATGGCGCGCCTCGGCATCGGCCGCACGTTCCAGAACCTGGCTCTCTTCGGCACCATGTCGGTGATCGAGAACGTCATGGTCGGCGGGCATTGCCGCGCCCGCGGCGACTTCGTGAGCAACGCGCTCCGCCTGCCCTGGGTCGGCCGCGAGGAGGCCGACGCGCGCGCCCGCGCGGATGAGATCACCGGCTTCCTCGGCCTCGGGGAAGTGGCGCACCTCCCGGTCGCGAGCCTGCCCTTCGGCACCCAGAAGCGGGTCGAGCTGGCCCGCGCCCTGATGGGCCAGCCCAGGCTGCTGCTGCTCGACGAGCCCGCCGCCGGCCTCAACCACGAGGAAGTCGAGGCGCTCGGCGACCTGATCCGCGAGATCCGCGACCGGCGGCATACGACGGTGTTGTTGGTCGAGCATCACATGGGCCTGGTGATGCGCGTCTCCGACCGGGTCGTGGCGCTCGACTTCGGGCGCCGCATCGCCGAAGGGACGCCGGCGGAGGTCCAAGGCGACCCGGCGGTGATCCGGGCCTATCTGGGGACGCGGCACTGATGGCGGCGATCCTGGAAGCCGAGGCGCTCTCGGCCTATTACGGCCCCACCAAGGCCCTGCACGAGATCGCCTTCGCCGTCGCGGAGGGCGGCATCACGGCCATTCTCGGCGCCAACGGCGCCGGCAAGACCACCACGCTCCGCGCCGTCTGCGGCCTCGTGCGGGCCACGGGCGCCATCCGCTTCGACGGCCGGCGCATCGACGGCCGGTCCACCGCCGCCATCGTGCGCGGCGGCGTCGGGCACGTGCCCGAAGGGCGCGGCACATTCGTCCATCTGAGCGTCGAGGAGAACTTGCGGCTGGGCGCCTATACACGCCGGGACCGGGGCCGTGTGGCGGAGGATTTCTCGCGCGTCTACGGCCACTTCCCGGTGCTGGCCGAACGCCGCGGCCAGCAGGCCGGGACCTTGAGCGGGGGCGAGCAGCAGATGCTGGCGATCGGGCGCGCGCTCATGCTGCGGCCCCGCCTCCTGGTGCTGGACGAGCCCTCCTTCGGCCTCGCACCCATGTTGGTCGAGGCCATCTTCGAGATCATGCGCACCATCAACCGCGAGGACGGCGTCAGCATGTTGCTGGTCGAGCAGAACGCCGCCATGGCGCTCGAGCTGGCGGACCACGCCTATCTTCTCGAGACGGGGCGCGTGGTGATGTCGGGACCGGCCGAGGAGGTCGGCCGCGACGAATCCATCCGCCGCGCCTATCTCGGCTATTAGGCCATGGAATATTTCATCCAACAGGTGCTGGCGGGCCTCGCGACAGGGGGCATCTACGCCAGCCTCGCGCTGGCGCTGGTGATGATCTATCAGGCGACCGAGCTGGTGAACTTCGCCCAGGGCGAGATGGCCATGTTCAGCACCTATATCGCCTGGAGCCTGATCGACGCCGGCATGCCTTATTGGGCGGCCTTCTTCCTCACCGTCGGCCTCTCGTTCCTCGGCGGCGTGGCGATCGAGCGGGTCATCATCCGCCCGGTCGAGAAGGCGCCCGTGCTGGCGCTGGTCATCGTCTTCATCGCGCTTCTGGTGATCCTCAACAGCGTCGCCGGCTGGATCTACACCTACACCATCAAGGAGTTCCCGAGCCCCTTCCCGGACGAGCCCTTCCTCGGCAACGTCTATCTCGGCTCCCACGGCATGGGGGCGGTCGGCGTCACATTGGTGGTGGTCTTCCTCCTCTACCTCTTCTTCCGCTTCACGCCGCTGGGCCTCGCCATGCGCGCCGCCGCCCAGAACCCCGAATCGAGCGCCCTCGTCGGCATCCGCGTGGGCTGGATGCTGGCCCTCGGCTGGGGCCTCGCCGCGGCCATCGGCGCCATCGCCGGCATGATGGTGGCGCCGGTCCTGTTCCTCGACCCCAACATGATGGGCGGGGTCCTGCTCTATGCCTTCGCGGGCGCGCTATTGGGCGGCATCGCCAGCCCGGGCGGCGCCGTCGTCGGTGGGTTCATGGTGGGGGTGCTCGAGAACCTGGTGGGCACCTACCTGATCGGCGACGAGCTCAAGCTGACCGTGGCGCTCGTCATCATCATCGCCGTCCTGGTGATCAAGCCGAGCGGCCTCTTCGGCCGCGCCGTGGTCCAGCGGGTCTAGGCCGTGGCGGGCGCGGATCGACCCGGGGGCAAGGCCGCGCGGCGCGTGGGCCTCTTCGCGGCCCTGGCCTTCGCCTCAGCCCTTCCCTTCCTGGTCAGCGATTTCGAGGCCTTCCAGCTCACCCTGGCCATGGTCTATGCCATCGCACTCCTCGGCCTCAACATGCTGACCGGCTACAATGGCCAGATTTCCCTCGGCCACGGCGCGTTCTACGCCATCGGCGCCTATACGGCCGCGGTCCTCATGGACAATTGGGACGTGCCCTACTACCTGACGCTCCCCGTCGCCGGGGCGCTCTCCTTCGCCGTCGGCTTCCTCTTCGGCCTCCCAGCCTTGCGCCTGCATGGCCTCTACCTCGCCGTCGCCACCCTGGCGCTCGCCCTGGCCGTGCCCCAGATCCTCAAATACGACGCTTTCGAGCCCTGGACCGGCGGCGTGCAGGGCATCGTGCTATCCAAGCCCGAGGCCCCCTTCGGCCTGCCCCTGAGCGCGGACCAGTGGCTCTACTACTTCACCCTCGCGGTCCTCGTGGTGCTGTTCCTCGCGGGCTGGAACCTGCTGCGCGGCCGCGCCGGCCGGGCCATGGTGGCCATCCGCGACCACCATATCTCGGCCGCGGCCATGGGCGTCAACGTGGCCCTCTACAAGAGCCTCACCTTCGGGGTGAGCGCGCTCTATACAGGCATCGCCGGCGCGCTCGGCGCCATCGTGGTGCAGTTCGTCGCACCCGACAGCTTCGGCCTCTTCCTCTCCATCACCTTCCTGGTGGGGATCGTGGTCGGCGGCCTGGCTTCGATCTCGGGCGCCATATATGGCGGCCTCTTCATCCTGTTCGTCCCGAACTTCGCCCAGGACATCTCCGACGCCGCCCCCTGGGCCGTCTACGGCCTCTTCCTGCTGGTCTTCATGTATGCCATGCCCCGCGGTGTCGCCGGCTTCATCGCCGCCGCCGGCCCGGCCCTCGCCCGCTGGGCGCGCGACCCCGCCGCCTTCGCGCGCGACGCGGCGGCGCTGGCGTGGCGCATGCGCGGCACTATGCCGCGGATACCGCGCCATCTATCATCGGCACTGAATCGACGACGGAGCTGGGAAGACAGAACCAAGTTAGGGAGGTGAAGATGCGCTCGATCGCCAGATGGCCGGCATTGACGGCCGCGACCCTCGCCGCCGGCCTGATCGCCGGCGCGGCCCTCGCCGACGAGCATTACGACCCCGGCGTCACCGACACCGAGATCAAGATCGGCAACACCAATCCCTATAGCGGCCCCGCTTCCGCCTACGGGACCATCGGCAAGGCCATCGGCGCCTATTTCGACAAGGTCAACGCCGAGGGCGGCATCAACGGCCGCCGAATCGACTTCATCTCGCTGGACGACAGCTACAGCCCGCCCAAGACGGTCGAGCAGGTGCGCCGGCTGGTCGAGCAGGAAGGTGTTTTCCTCTTGTTTCAGCCGCTCGGCACGCCGCCCAATTCGGCGATCCAGAAATACATGAACATGAAGGAGGTGCCCCAGCTCTTCGTCGCCACCGGCGCCACCAAATGGGGCGACCCGGAGAATTTCCCCTGGACCATGGGCTGGCAGCCCAACTACCAGACCGAGGGGCGCATCTATGCCCGCTACATCCTGGAGAACGTGGCGGACCCCAAGATCGGCGTCCTCTACCAGAACGACGACTACGGCAAGGACTACGTGAAGGGCCTGCGCGACGGGCTCGGTGAGGGCGCCGACGCCCTGATCGTCGCCGCCGTCTCCTACGAGACTTCGGACCCCACGGTCGATTCGCAAGTCGTCGCGCTGAAGAACAGCGGCGCCAACGTCTTCGTGAACATCACCACGCCCAAGTTCGCGGCCCAGGCCATCCGCAAAGCCTACGACATCGGCTGGCGGCCCCTCCAGCTCCTCAACAACGTCTCGACCTCGGTCTCGCGGGTGATGCAGCCGGCCGGCCTCGAGAAGTCGGAGGGCATCATCTCCTCCGCCTACATCAAGGAGCCGACCGACCCGCAATGGGCCGACGACGCCGGTATCGCCGAATGGCGTGCCTGGATGGCGCAGTACTATCCCGAGGGCGACCTCGGCAACTCCTTCAACGTCTACGGCTACAGCGTGGCGAAGACCATGGAGCACGTGCTGCGCGCCGCCGGCGACGACCTGACCCGCGCCAACATCATGAAGCTGGCGGCGAGCATCGACGGCCTGGAGATCCCGACCCTGCTGCCGGGCATCACCGTCAGCACCAGCCCGACCGACTTCCGGCCCATCGAGGAAATGCAGCTCCAGCGCTTCAACGGCACCACGTGGGAGCTGTTCGGGCCCATCATCTCGGGCGAGGTCATGGGCTGATCCCACGGCGATCGGCGCTTGCGCGCATGGGCCGTGCGAAACACGAAGGAAGAGGCACGACATGACGGTAGTGAGCTACGAGAAGCGCGGCAGGGTCGCCATCCTGACCATGGACAACCCGCCGGTGAACGGCCTCGGCGCGGCACTCCGCACAGGCATCGCCGAACGCCTGGCCGAGGCGCAGGCCGACCCGGCGGTCGAGGCCATCGTCATCGCCGGCGCCGGCCGCATGTTCAGCGCCGGCGCCGATATCCGTGAGTTCGGTGGCGAGCCGCCGGCCGGCACCCCCAGCCTCTCCCAAGTCATCGACACCATGGAGGGGGACGAGAAGCCCGTGGTCGCGGCCATCCACGGCGTCGCCGCCGGCGGCGGGCTCGAGCTCGCGCTCGGCTGCCACCACCGCATCGCCGACGGCGACACCCGCATCGGCCTGCCGGAGGTCACGCTCGGCATCATCCCCGGTGCCGGCGGCACCCAGCGCCTGCCACGCCTGACGGGTGCCGAGGCGGCGCTCGACCTCATCACCTCGGGCCGCCTCGTCCCGGCGGCCAAGGCGCACGCGGCCGGCATCATCGACGCGGTCGCGGAAGGCGCGGTGCTCGATGCGGCCGTCGCGGCGGCGGAGAAGCTGGTGGCGGATAGAGCCCCGCCGCGGCGCGCGGGCGCCGTCGAGGAGCGCTTAGCACCCGCCCGCGGCAACGCCCAGCTCTTCACCGACTTCCGCAAGGGCATGGCCAAGGCCGCGCGCGGCTTGCATGCGCCCTACGTCGCCGTGGACCTGATCGAAGCCGCGGCCAACCTGCCGCTCGCCGAAGGCCTCGCCAAGGAGCGGGCGGCGTTCCTCGAGCTCGTCGCGGCCACGGAATCGAAGGCCCTGCGCCACGCCTTCTTCGCCGAACGCGAGGTGGCCAAGATCCCCGACGTGCCCAAGGACACGCCGGTGAAGGAAATCGAGACCGTCGGCGTCATCGGCTGCGGCACCATGGGCGGCGGCATCGCCATGAACTTCGCCAACGCCGGCATCCCCGTCCGCGTGCTGGAGAGCGAGCCCGAGGCGCTCCAGCGCGGCCTCGAAATCGTCGGCCAGAACTACGCCCGCACCGTCTCCCGCGGCCGCCTCAGCCAAGCGGAGATGGACAAGCGCATGGCCCTCATAGAGGGCATCGGCGATTACGGCGGCCTCGCCGAGGTGGACATGGTCGTCGAGGCGGTGTTCGAGGAGATGGACGTGAAGAAGGAGGTGTTCGCCGCCCTCGACCGGGCGTGCAAGCCGGGCGCCATCCTCGCCACCAACACCTCGACCCTCGACGTGGACGAGATCGCGTCCGCCACCGCACGGCCCGAGAGCGTGATCGGCACCCACTTCTTCAGCCCGGCCAACGTCATGCGCCTGATGGAGAACGTGCGCGGGGCCAAGTCCTCGAAGGAGACAATCGCCACCACCATGGCGATCTCCAAGACCATCGGCAAAGTGGGCGTCCTGGTGGGCGTCTGCGACGGGTTCGTCGGCAACCGCATGCTCCACCAATATATGCGCGAGGCCAACTTCCTCATCGAGGAAGGGGCGCTGCCCCATCAGGTGGACAAGGTGCTTTACGATTTCGGCATGCCCATGGGGCCCTTCGCCATGGGCGATCTCGCCGGCCTAGACGTGAGCTGGCGCATCCGCAAGGGCAAAGCAGCGACTCGGCCCAACCACCTGCGCTACTCGTCCCTCGCCGATCGGGTGTGCGAGATGGGCCGCTTCGGCCAAAAGACGAAGGCCGGCTGGTACCTCTACGAGGAGGGCAGCCGCGCGCCCATCCCCGACCCTGAAATCGAGAAGCTCATCATCGAGGCCTCGAAGGAGCTCGGCATCGAGCGGCGCGAGATCGGCGAGCAGGAAATCCTGGAGCGTTGCTTCTACCCGCTGGTCAACGAGGGGGCGAAGATCCTCGAAGAAGGCTTGGCTCTGCGCGCGAGCGACATCGACACCATCTGGATCCACGGCTACGGCTTCCCGCGCTACCGCGGCGGGCCCATGTTCTGGGCCGACACGGTGGGCCTGGGCACGATCCATGAGGCCATGCAGCGCTTCCACGCCGAGCAGGGCGAGGTCATGACCCCAGCCCCCCTGCTCGCGCGCCTCGCGGCCGAGGGCAAGAGGTTCGCGGATTTGTAACGCACAAGCCCTCGCCAAGCCGTGCCACCCTCACCCTTCGACAGGCTCAGGGTGAGGTGATACAGATGTTGGGGTGGGGCCCTCATGCCGAGCCTCCTCATCCTGAGCCTGTCGAAGGACGAAGTGTGAGGGCCGGGTGGGTGGGTGCATCGAGAACATTTTACGATCCGCCACAACGGCCACACCCGTCGATAGAGCCAGATGCATCCAACCTATCGCAGGTCCATCAGTTGCTGGATCTTTCCGGGAGGCATCGCATCATATGCGCGAATAGCCAGATTATACCAACGAGCATTAATCAGAACCTATGCGCCCATTTCCTCAGACCGATGGACACGATCTTCCACGGCTGGTCGATGAGCTTGTTCCAGGCTTGGCAACAGATGGCGACGATATCGTCGTATGACTTGAAGATCCGGTTGGACAGCCAGTTGTCGCGCATGAACTGCCAAATGTTCTCCACGGGGTTCAGCTCGGGCGCCCTCGGCGGCAAGGGCAGCAGCGTGATGTTGGCCGGGACTTCGAGCTTGCCGGTGGTGTGCCATCCGGCCCGATCGAGGATGAGCACGGCGTGGGCGCCCGACGCCACCTGGGACGAGATTTCATCGAGGTGCCATTGCATGGCCTTGGTGTTGCAGCGGGGCAGGACGAGGCCCGCGCCGACGCCGCGTTGGGGACAGATGGCGCCAAAGATATAGGCCGACTTCGTACGTTGGTCCTTGGCCGCCGTGGGCCGGCTGCCGCGTCTCGCCCAGCGCCGCGTGAGCTTGGTTTTCTGGCCGACCCGGGCCTCGTCCTGCCACCAGATCTCTATGGCGGTGTCGGCTGGAAGGCCGGTGCGGATCTCTTCCAGCTCGGCCGCGAAGTTTTTTTAAAATCCTCGACCGCGAACTCGTTCTGCCCCTTGTGCCGCGGCCGCGCCGATATCTTGCTGAACCCCAGCGCCCGCAGCTCGCGGCCTACGCTCGACTCCTCAAGCGAGATGCCAAACTCCTCGAATATCCAAAGCGCCAAGTCCTTCCGGCGCCAGCGCACAACGCCGTGGATCGCCGGGATCGGCCCGTCCTCGACGAGCCGGGCAAGAGCCTGGCGTTGCGCATCGTCGAGCTTGCGCGGCTTGCCCGTCGCCTTGCCGTCAATCAGACCATCCGGCCCTTTGGCGTTGAACCGAAGAACCCAGTCGCGGATGACTTGAAGCCCGACATCGCCGAGCCGAGCCGCGTCCGTACGCCGGCCCCCATCGTAGATCACCGCCAGCGCAAGAAGACGCCGGCTCTGGCCCGCATCCTTCGATGCCTTGGCCAATCGACGCAAACGCGGACCATCAAAATCCGCGCGTAACGAAACCGCTCTGCTCATGGCGAACCTCCAAAGCCGTTCGCCTCATTGATTCAGACTTTTGACCGATTGGGAATCCCCTAAACGAGTCTCATTCAATGCCCGATGGTATTAGCCTTTCGCAGTAATTGGCGGCGGCCAGCAGTCGGATCCGCTCGGCGACATCGAGCCCGCTCTCCTCGGCAAGATAGGCCGAACGGACATCCTTCATGCCGTTGCCGTCCTCCGAGGTTATGGCGGCCAGCAGCAGGGCATCTTCCTCCGAGCGCTCCCTGGCAAAATCCAGGAGGCTCAGCACGATCGCGTCCAGGCCCTCGACCGCCGATTCGACGAACCGAGCGCCGGAGTGGGACTGCCGCAACGCCTGGAACTCTTTACTCAGGCCGCCGATAGCCTCGCTGGCCGCCTCCAGGCAATGCTGGAGGTTGAGGAGATGGTTCAGTCGATCGTAGGATTCAGGTGTCAGCTTTCGACGAATCGATAGATCGGAGATCGTCTCCCTGACTATACCTCCCAGCGCCTTGAACGATTCCTGGTAATCCGGCAGCTTCGTTCGGGATTCTTCCTTGCGTTGGGTGTCGAAGGCGACGGAAAGGAACTCGATCAGCCGAATCTGCTCCAACTCGATGAGATCGAGAGCGCTGTCGGGGTCTTCCATCGCCCGGTCGTAAATGTACTTGGGCTTGGAGGCCTGCTCGATCGCTGTCTCGGGCCAGAACCGCTCGAGAAGCTTGGCGCATGGCCCCAGGACGACGAACAAGGCGACGCCGGGGAGGGCATTGAAAAGAAGATTCACTGTCGCGATCTGGCCGCCGTCGTCCGTCGTGATCCATTCCGTGAGTGCCTTGATCAGCGGTACGCCTCCAAGGATCTCCAGATAGAAAGCTGGAATCAGAATGATCGCGCCCACGAAATTGTACGCCGTCTGGTACATGGCGATCTGCTTCGACTGACCCGTCAGGCTCCACGACAACGCAAGCGAAAGGAACGAGGAGCCTATGTTGGCGCCATACACAACCATGATGGACTCGGCCAACGAGAATAGTCCCGCCTTTTGAAAGGCGATCGTCAGCACGACGATCGCGAGCGAGGACTGAACGAAGAAGCTCAACGCCGCGCCAATGGCGATCCCAAGCAAGTACGAGCCACTGCCCCACTCCAACAGTTCCTCGAACCACTCCGTTCGAGCGAGCGGGGCAACAGCTTCCTGCATGGTCTCCAGGCCTAGAAACAGCATCGAGATGCCGAGCAATGCTCCGGTGTCAATGGCGGAGCAAAAAGGGACCACCTCGGCGGTGTAAGAAGGGACCGCTTGGCGGCTGCGGGCTTGTCCCCGTAGTCCACGGGAGGGCCCCGCGCGCGACGCGGTGTGCCCTCAACAGGCTGACGCGGCGGCGCGCGCGGGAGGGACCTGTGGGCCCACGGGGTCAAGCGTGGGCTGGGTGGTCGGTTCAGTTAGCAGTCGGGGTTTGACGCCTGCGGCTCTGGTTGAGCCTGTAGCTGTCACCGTTCATCTCGAGGATGTTGACGTGGTGGGTGAGGCGATCGAGGAGCGCGCCGGTGAGGCGCTCGGAGCCGAACACCTCGGTCCATTCGTCGAAGGGCAGATTGGTGGTGACCAGGGTCGAGCCCCGCTCGTAGCGTTGGCTGAACACCTCGAACAACAGCTCGGCGCCGGTCTTCGACAGCGGCACGAAGCCGAGTTCGTCGACGATCAGAAGCTTGTAGGTGGCGAGCTTCTTCTGGAACCTCAGCAGCTGCTTGTCATCGCGGGCCTCGATGAGTTCGTGGACCAGCGCGGCGGCGGTGATGAAGCCGACCGAGAGGCCCTTCTGGCAGGCCGCCAGGCCGAGACCGAGGGCGATGTGGGTCTTGCCGGTCCCACTGTTGCCGAGCGCGATGAGGTTCTCGCGGCGCTCGATGTACTCGCAGCGGGCCAGCTCCAGGACCAGCGCCTTGTTGAGCGAGGGGATGACCTTGAAGTCGAAGCTGTCGAGGCTCTTGACCACGGGGAAGCGCGCCGCCTTGATGCGCCGCTCGACCATGCGGCGCTCGCGGTCGATCAGCTCGAGCTCGGCGAGTCTCAACAGGTAGCGGACGTGATCGACGCCTTCCGAGGCGCACTGCCGGGCGATCTTGTCGTACTCGCGCAGGAAGGTCGGCAGCTTCAGCGTCTCGAGGTGGTGGGCGAGCAGCACTTGCGGTGTGTCGGTCATGCGCCGAGCCCCGACAGCAGGCTCATGTACGACTTGGCGGACGTCATCGCGACCCGGGCGCGCGGCAGATACGGATAGACGTCGAGGTTGAGCCTGGGCGGCCGCCGCTCGATGCGGCACAGTACCAGGTGCTTCACCGCATCAAAGCCGATTGCGCCGAGCCGCAGGGCGTCGCCGACCGCACCCTCGACCTCCTCGAGCCGGAAGGTCTCCAGTAGACGGAGCACCTGGACGTACTCGCGCTTGCCTGCCTTGCCCATACGAGCTTCGAGGAGCCGCCGCAGAGTGATGAAGGCCTCGGGCAGGTCCCAGCCCGCCAATGGCGCGGCCTGGTCGAGGGCGCCGATCTTCTGCTCGATCAAGGGCAGGTAATGCAGCGGGTCGAAGATCAGGTCCTCGCTGTCGTAGGACCGGCGGTGCCGGGCGATCACCTCGGCCCCGCAGCTGATCACCACCTCATCGACGTAGCCCCGGATGAGCACCTCACGGTGGCCGTAGGCCACGGGCACGGAATAGTCGTTGCTGCGGTAACGCACCAGCGACAGCGAACTCGCCCGTCCAGGGCGCTTATCGCAGGCATCATAGGGAGCAGGCGGCAATGGCAAGAGAACTTGACGATCCCGCTCGAGACGCTCGCCGATGGTCTCCTTGTGGCCCCGCAGCCGCGCCGCCTGGCGCCGGCGGCACTGTTCGGCGAGAGCATCGTTGAGGGCCGCGAAGCTCTCGGCACGCGGGACGGGGACCAGGAAGTTCCGCCGGATGAAGCCGACCAGTCCCTCGACCTTGCCCTTGTCGTTGCCCTTGCCCGGCCGGCCGAACCTGTCCTCGAACAGATAGTGGGACTGAAGCTCCGTGAAGACGCGCGTTCGCTGCCGCTTCCCATCGCCCAGGATCCGGGCAACCGCCAGCTTGGTGTTGTCGTACAGGATGGATCGGGGGACGCCGCCGAAGAAGGCAAACGCCGCGTTGTGGCCATCGCAGAATGCTTCGGTCGTCTCCGCCGGATAGGCCGCAACAAAGCAACCATCACTGTGGGGAAGGTCGAAGGCAAGGAAGTGGATCTTCCGTAACGCGCCGCCGATCACCGCCATCGCTTCGCCGAAGTCCGCCTGGGCGTGACCGGGGGAATGGGAGAGTGGCACGAACACCTCACGCGACCGAAGCCCCTGCTCACGAACGTAGTCCTTCACGATGGTGTAGCCGCCCGTGAAACCGTACTCGTCCCGGAGGCGGTCGAAGATGCGCTTCGCAGTGTGCCGTTGCTTGCGGTGGCTGGTCCGATCGTCTTCCAAGATCCGATCGATGATTCCCGTGAACGGACCCAGCTTTGGCCGCCTCGGCGGCGCGCTTCGGCGATACCCTGGCGGCACCGAGAACGACAGCATCTTACGGACCGTCTTGCGGTCTACACCAAACACCCGCGAGGCCTCGCGGGTGCTCATCCCCTCGACATGACACGCCCGCCGAACCCGTGCGTACAACTCCACCCGATACATCCCCCCCGCCTTCCAGTCAGAGCAACCCTGACAGAAGGCTATACGCGGTCCCATTTTGGTCCGCCGCAGCCGGATCGACCGGCCGCTTCAGTGGGGGATTATTGCTCTGCCGTTCTCACTCCGGCGACGGTGCGGAACGCGCGGGCCCTGTCGTTGGTGTATACGATGCCGGCGATCCCCAAAAGGAAAAGGACGGCAACCTTGAGGTCGATCACCAGGATCAGCACGACGATCCCGGTGCCCACGTTGAGCCCGATGATGATGGGCAGGGATTGCCGCACGGTCATCATGCCCGAGCGCATCATGCCGATCAGGATGAACATCGTCGCGGCCGTACTCTGAGTGATGGCGATAAACACACACCCCCACAGGACCCCCATGAACGGGCTCCTGGTCCAGGCGGAGATGCGGTTCCTGAGCCGCCGCCCGCTCAACATCTTCAGGTGTTCGGTTAGAAAATACAGGCCCACGAAGAACAGGCCCAAACCCGCCAAAAGCGATGCGATCGCAAACGCCATCTGGAGTCCTCTCCCATTGGCTGCCGTTCTAAAGATTCCTCGAAAGCTTCTACATCACGCCCTCCTTCGCGCGCGAGCTAGCCAAGAACGCCAATCTCTCGCGCTTCATCCCGCGGCCGGAGGCCGACGCCCAGGGATCACTCGACCGAACCATGATGGACGGCCGGAACGATCCAGCCCCGCACCAGCGCCAAAGTCGCCAGTCCAATCGAGAACGACGTCGCCGCTGAGATCGCCGCGGCAGTCGCATCCTCGCCGACAAGGTACCCATCGGCCAGGGATATCGCATTCTTGGCGGTCGGCAACGCGACACGCGTGACCGCGGCGGACCGATCTTCTGGGCCGATGCGGTGGGCCTGGGCACGATCCACGAGGCCATGCAGCGCTTCCACGCCGAGCACGGCGAGGTCATGACCCGGGCACCCCTGCTCGCGCACCTCGCGGGCGGGGGCAAGGGCTTCGCGGATTTGTAGCGCCAGCCCTCGCCAAGCCGTGCCACCGCCTCATCCTGAGCCTGTCGAAGGACGAAGCATGACGGCAGGGCGGGTGGAATTACGCTCGGGGCGAGCCTCCCCACCCTGAGCCTCCTCATCCTGAGCGTTTGTCGAAGGACGAAGTATGAGGGCCGGCGCGCCGCGACCCCGCCTCAGCCGCTGCCGGCGATGGTGCAGCCGCCGTCGACGTTGATGACCTGGCCCGTCACCCACTGGCCGGCGCGCGCGGCGAGGAACACGGCGGCGCCGGCCACGTCCTCCGATTCGCCGAGCCGGCCGATGGGGTAGCGCGCCACCGCGCGGGCGTGGGTCTCGGGGTCATCCCACAGCACCCGGGCGAACTCGGTCTTGACCGTGCCGGGGGCGATGCAGTTGACGCGGATATTGTCCGGCCCCCATTCGACGGCGAGGTTGCGGGCGAGCTGGAAATCGGCGGCCTTGGAGGCAATAGATGCCGAGCATGCCGTGGCCCATATGGCCGCCGATGCTGGAGACGATGATGACCGAGCCGTCGCGCCGCTCGGCCATCTGGGGCAGCACCATGTTGCAGAGCCACAGGTTGTTCTTCACGTTCGTGTCCATGATCTTGTCGTAGGCGCGCTCCTCGATGTCGCGCATGGGGCCGTAATGGGGATTGACGGCGGCGTTGCACACCAGGCTGTCGATGCGGCCCCAGGCATCGAGCGCCCCATCCACGAGCGCGCGGAGCTGGTCGAGGTGCGAGACGTTGCAGGGGATGGCAAGCGCCTCGCCGCCATCGGCCCGGATGGCCGCCGCGACCGCCTCGCAGGCGTCCGCCTTGCGGCTCGAGATCACGACCCTGGCCCCCGCCGCAGCCATGGCCTCGGCGATGGCCCGGCCGATACCCTTGGTCGCGCCCGTGACCACGGCCACCTTGCCCGAGAGGTCGAAAAGGTCGTCGTATTTCATGCCCGTGGCTCCGCCTATCGGCGATGCGCCGGCGCGGCGCGGGGGTATAATACATCGCCATCAGAGGGAGACGACGCATGGCGTTGAATTTGAGCGCGGCCGATACGGCCTTCCGCGACGAGGTGCGCGCGTTCGTCCGCGAGAGCCTGCCGCCGGAGATCAAGCGCAAGGTCGAGACCGACCAGCCGCTCGCCAGGGACGACTACCTCGCCTGGCAGCGGATCCTCTATGAGCGCGGCTGGATGGCGCCGGCCTGGCCGGTCGAGCACGGCGGCACCGGCTGGACGCCGATCCAGCACTACCTCTTCGAGGAAGAGTGCCATGCGGGCTCGGCGCCCCGCATCGTCCCCTTCGGCGTCAAGATGCTGGCCCCCGTCCTCATGCGCTTCGGCAGCGAGGCGCAAAAGGGCTACTACCTGCCCCGCATCCTGGGGAGCGAGGACTGGTGGTGCCAGGGCTATTCGGAGCCGGGGGCGGGCTCCGACCTCGCGGCCCTCGGCACCCGCGCCGTGCGCGACGGCGACCATTACCTGGTCACCGGCCAGAAGACCTGGACCACCCTCGCCCAGCACGCCGACATGATGTTCTGCCTGGTCCGCACCTCGGACGAGGGCAAGCGTCAGGAGGGCATCAGCTTCCTTCTCATCGACATGCGCGATGCGGGCGTGACCGTGCGCCCCATTCGCACCTTCGACGGTGGGTGGGACATCAACGACGTGTTCTTCGATTCCGTGCGCGTGCCAGTCTCCAACCGGGTGGGCGAGGAGAACGAGGGCTGGACCTACGCCAAGTTCCTGCTCGGCCACGAGCGCACCAACATCGCCGGGATCGGCTGGTCCAAGCAGCGCTTGCGCGCGCTCAAGGACATCGCGGCGGCCGAGCGCCTGGGCGAAGGCGCCCTCCTCGACGATGCCCGCTTCCGTGGGCGCATGGCCGAGGTGGAGATCGAGCTCCGGGCGCTCGAGACCATCGTCCTGGGCCTGATATCCGGCGAGGGCGCGGGCCGCCCGCCCGGACCCGAAGCCTCGCTCCTCAAGATCAAGGGCACCGAGATCCAGCAGGCGGTCACGGAGCTGGCGGCCGAGGCGATCGCCTACTACGCCGCCCCCTTCCCCTCGGCCGTCCAGGTGGACCTGCCGAACGAGCCACCGATCGGCCCCGACTACGCCGCCGCCATCGCGCCGCTCTACTTCAACTGGCGCAAGTCCTCGATCTACGGCGGGACGAACGAGATCCAGAAGAACATCATGGCCAAGTTCGTGCTGGGGCTGTAGGACACTCAACGAACGCCCGCCGCAAAGGAAGCCCGCCCCATGCCCTCATTCGACATCGTCTCGCGCACCGAGATCCCCGAGGTCGACAACGCGACCCAGGGCGCCATGCGCGAGATCGGCACGCGCTACGACTTCAAGAACAGCAAGTGCCGCATCGAGCGGGCCGAGGAGACTCTGACCATCCATGCCGACGACGACTTCAAGCTCAAGCAGTTCCAGGAGCTGCTGCGCGGCCACCTGGCGCGGCGCAAGGTGGAAGTGGGCGCCTTCGACTTCCAGACGCCGGAGCAGGCGTCGGGCAACACCCTGCGCCAGACCGTCGCCATCAGGCAGGGCGTCGACCGCGACATCGCCCAGCGCATCGTCAAGGCCGTCAAGCAGGGCAAGATCAAGGTCCAGGTCGCCATCCAGGGCGACGAGGTGCGCGTCTCGGGCAAGAAGCGCGACGACCTGCAACAGGCGATCGCGCTTGTGAAGGGCCTCGAGTTCACCCAGCCCCTGCAATACGTGAACTTCCGGGACTGACCACCGCCTACGCCCTTGGCCGGCGCAACGGCGGGGTGATGCCGGCGGCGGCGAGGGAGAGGGCCAGCATCAGCGCGAACGCGGCCTCGTAGCTCCCCTGGGCGTCGAAGAGCACCGCGCCGGCATAGGCGCCAACACCGCCCGAGACATGGTGGATCATGGTGATGAGCCCGGTCAGGGCGCCGAGATGCGCGCGGCCGAACGCCTCGCGGGTGAAGATCACGGTGAGCGGCGCCGTCATCAGGAAGGTCGAGCCGTAGAGAAGCGCGAAGGCGACGACGGCGGGCGTGTCGTGGCTCGCCAGGATCAGCGCGAAGCCCGCGATCCGCACCGCGAAGCAGGCGAGCATGGGCCACATGGGGCCGGAGCGGTCGCTCCATACCCCGGCGACGATCACGCCCATGAGGCCGGTCAGGCCCATCAGCGCCAGGAGGTTGCCGGCGAGCAGCGCTTCGACGCCGCTGTCCTGGGCGAAGGCGACCAGGTGGGTGGCGACGAAAAAATCCTGGAACCCGCAGATCGAGAACACGGCCGCGAGCAGCCAGAAGCGCCGCGTGCGCGCGGCCTCGCCCATCCCCATCCCCGCGTCCGCCTCGGGCGCCGCGGCGGCGGCCGCGTGGTGGCCGCGGTCGTGGGCGATGGCGAGGATGACGACGGGGACCAGCACCAGGTTGACGATCCCGAGCCAGCCATAGACCGAGCGCCAGCCGACCTCGACGAGGACCACGGCCATGGCGGCGATCATCACCAGCTGGCCGACGCTCATGCCCGAGATGGCCACCGCGGTGGCCAGGCCGGTCCGGCCCGGGAACCAGCGGCTCACCATCACGCCGATGGGGACGATCGACGCCACGCCGCTTCCCATCGCGAAGACCCCGCCATAGAGCACGAAGGCCTGCCACGGGGCCGTGACCGTGCCCATCAGGCCGATGCCGAGGGCGCTGGCCGCGAGCCCACCGCCGAGGACGAGCCGCGGGCTGAAGCGGTCCGCGAGCCGCCCGGAGACGAACATGCAGCCGGCGGAGACGGCGAAGAACGCGGCCACGGCGAGGCCGAGGGTGCCGCGGCTCCAGCCCAGCTCCTCCGCCATGGGCTTCAAGGTGAGGCCGATGGCGAAGCGCGAGCCGCCAGCGACGAAGAGCACAAGGAACCCGGCCGCCAGCACCGCCGCGGCGCGGCCCGTCAAGCCTCGTGGCAGCATCGGCTGGAATTCAACTGCATTAAATCAGGAGACACGCCCCGGCCCTCATGCTTCGACAGGCTCAGTATGAGGGCCTCACCCTGAGCCCGCCCACCGCCCGGCCCTCATGCTTCGACAGGCTCAGCACGAGGACCTCACCCTGAGCCTGCTCACCCACCCAGCCCTCATCCTGAGCCTGTCGAAGGACGAAGGGTGAAGATCATGACTGGTCCTTACGATAGCAGATACTAATCCCCGTAAGGCCCCACACAGCCCGCGACGAGGCCGCCATCGACCACCAGCTCGGCGCCCGTCACGTAGCTGGCCTCGTCCGACGCGAGGTAGAGGGCGGCGTGGGCCACGTCCCAGGCATCGCCGAGGCGGCCCAGGGGAACGTGGCGCGAGAGGTCGGCGACGAGGGTATCGACATCGCCGTCGCCCATGTCGCGGGCGATGCGGTCTATGGCCGGAGTCACCAGGAAGCCGGGGCAGATGGCGTTGCAGCGGATGCCCGAGCGGGCATGGCCGAGGGCGACCGAGCGGGTGAGCTGGATGAGCCCCGCCTTGGCCGCCTCGTAGCCCGCTTGCTGCTGGCCGAGGTAGCGCAGGCCGGCGATCGAGGCGAGGTTGACGATCGCGCCCCCGCCCTGGCGCTTCATCACCGGCAGCACGTGCTTCAAGGTGAGGTAGGCGGTCTTGAGGTTGAGGGTGAGCTGGGCGTCCCAATCCGCCTCGCCGATCTCCACCGGCCCGCCCATGACGCTGCCGCCCACATTGTTGAAGAGGACGTCGATGCGCCCGAATCGCTCGACACAGGCGGCGACGGCCGCCGCCACCTCGTCGCTCCGGGTCACGTCGCAGCGGTGGACGGCGCAGGCCCCGCCCTCCTCTTCGATGGTGCCTCGCGTCGCCTCCGCCGCCTCGAGATCGATATCGACGCCGAAGACACTCGCCCCCTCGCGGGCGAACAGCACGGCCGTGGCGCGGCCGTTGCCCCAGCCCGGGCCGACCGCGCCCACGCCCGTGATGAAGGCGACCTTGTCCGCCAGCCGCTGCCCCATGGCCCCCTCCCCCGTTTCCAGCCGGTGATGAAGATAGCATGTCGGGCGCTTGACCACATTGGGCGGGGACGCCTCGGTAATGCCTCAGTTTGAGATAAGACGTGCTGAAAGCACGGAGCGGTTTCCAATGCCTGCCTGCCGCTTGAAAGCGGATGCGATCGGGCAGGGCATTCTGGTCGGCTCGTAGCCATTGTTCGTCTGTTGCCCTTTCCAACCCCGTGAGCGCGAGCCTTGCCCGCGCGTATCATCGAGCGCCCCGCGGCGCGGGCTCCTCCCAGCCGGCTCCTCCTAGAATGTCCCATGGGCCATCATCACCCAGGCCGTGCGCGATCCTGTTGGCCAGAGAGATGGCGGCGATCTTCGGCGATCGGCGTTGCGGGAACTTGGCAAGCCGGGGCCTGGACGTATAACCAATTTTCTCGACCCGCCGTGGTGGTGACAGGCTATGCGCGGCGCGCTATCGTGGTGCCTTCCCCGGGGAGAGGGGCCGCTAATCTTGTTTCGTACACTTTGCGCGGCACTTTGTCTGATTGGCTGGTTTTTGCTCGGCTCCGTGGCGCATGCCCAGGACGCCGACGGCGACGGCCTGACGGACGCCCAGGAAGCGGTGCTCGGCACCAATCCCAACGACCCCGATTCCGATAGCGACACTGTCCCCGACGGCGTCGAGGCGCCCGATACGAATGGCGACGGCACGCCGGACGCCCTCGATTCCGACGGCGACGGGATCCCCGATGTTCTCGATCAGGATGACGACAACGACGACATCGCCACCTTCGAGGAGGTCGGACCGGACCCCGACAATCCGATCGATACGGACGGGTCGGGGCCGCCCGACTATCTCGACACTGATTCGGACGACGACGGCGTTCCCGACATCGTCGAAGGGTTCCAGGATGCCGACGGCGATGGCCTGCCGGATTTCCGCGACCCGGACGATGACGATGACGGGCTCCTGACCTTCGAGGAAGCGGGCGGCGATCCGAACAACCCGGTCGACAGCGACGGCGACGGCACCCCCGATTACCGCGACACGGATTCCGACAACGACGGCCTGTCCGATCAGGCCGAGGGCAATATCGATCACGACAGCGACAGCATCCCCGACTACCGGGACGCGGACGATGACGGTGACGGGGTGCCGAGCGCCGAAGAAGCCGGCGCCGACCCGGCGGCGCCGCGGGATACGGACGGCGACGGCACCCCCGACCATCTCGACACCGACGACGACGATGACGGCGTGGCGACGGCCGACGAGGCCGGCGCCGACCCGGCCAACCGGCCCGACATCGACGGCGACGGCATTCCCGACTACCGGGACATGGACGATGGCACCCGCCCCGGCGACGATCCGGACGACGATGGGCTCACCAATGCCGAGGAAGCCACGCTGGGAACCGACCCCGACAACCCGGACACCGACGGCGACACCATGCCCGACGGCCGCGAGGTGGCTTACGACGCTTTCTATGTCAAGGGCGACCCGAAGAACCCGGACGACGACTATGACTGGATCCCGACCGAGGACGAGGTCGGCGGCGACCCCGACAATCCCCGCGACACGGATGGCGACGGCGTTCCCGATTTTCTCGATCTCGAGGATGATGGGGATGGCATCCCGACCATAGACGAGGTCGACCCGACGACCCATGAAGCGCTCGACAGCGACAATGACGGCAGGCCGAACCACCGCGATGCCGACGACGACAACGACTGCATCCCGACCCGGGAGGAAGGCGCTATCGACCCGGACCATGACGGCATACCCAACTATCTGGACACGGACAGCGACGGTGACGGGGTGTCGGACCAGGAGGAGGGGCGTGCCGACGTCGACGATGACGGCGTTCCGGACTGGATCGACGGGGATGCCCAGGGCAATGGAGGGCTAATCTGTGTCCAGGTCCGCCTGATTCCGCTCGATATTCTGCTCGAGCGCCTCCGGGGCTGGCCCTGGTGGTGGTGGGGCGCGTTCTTCTTCCTGATCGTGCTTGGGTGGGCCGGCTTCAGGTGGCGGCGCGGGCGGTAGCGTACTCAGCTTCGTAGGCGTACGGCGTCGATAGAGCGTTTCCAGTTCGACTGGAATCGCTCCAGGGCGCAAGGCGGCCCGCCGGTCGCCCGGCGCGCCCGCGTAGGCGCGGACCACTTGGTCCGCTGCCGCGAGCGACAAAAAGGGCTAGAGTGGGTCCGATCTAAGCGGAACCGCTCTAGTCGTCAGCCGAATGGCGTCGTGAGCCAAACCTCTATCTGTACGGGCAGGTCGAGAAAAGTCCGAGCTGGGTCACGAGCGGTCGTGGATACAGGCGAGCCTCATCACCTGGGCCTCGCCCCCGCGCTCGAGGGGCCCGCGCCGCGGCGACCTGGGTTGAAAGGTCGAAGCCGCCGGTGTTTACGGCTTGGGCCTGCCGTCGCTGGATTCGGAGCCTTGGCCGATGAAGCTCGTCCCGGTGCCTTGAGGCTGCATGTCGAGCGGGCCCGCGCCGGGCACCTGCATCTGGTCGCCGGCGGGGAGGGCCGCGTTGCCTTGCGGCGCGCTGGGTAACGCCCCGTCATCCAGGGCGGCCAGCGGGTCCGGGTTGATCAGCGATTGGAGGGCCGCTTCCGCCTCCGAGCCCATCCCGGCTCCCTGCGAGGCGCTCGAGGCGCCCGCCCCGGTGTTCGACGTGCTTTGCGTCTCGCCGTCGCCTTGGGACTGGGTCTCGAGCGGATCCGGGTTGTGGAGGCGAACATAGATCACATCGACCAGCGAGAAGTCCATGCCCGGGAACTGCTCCTTCAGCATCCCCTCCACCATCGCGATGTTCTGGCCGATCGCTTGGGCATCGGCTGCGCTGAAGGTCCGCTTCTCGGGCTCTTCGCCGCCGTTACCGCCGCCGTCACCATCGGGGGCCGGATTGACGACATCGTCCCTGTTGCCTTGACCCTGAACACTGAACCCGGAGCCCTTTTCGATCTCGAAACCTTGCTCGGACCATTCCGTCAGGGACGCTTCCTGCTGCTGCTCCGAACCCACACCGGGCGCGATCGGCGAAGGCCCGTCCTTGTGGCCAACCGGCTTGTCGGCGCCCAGGTGGTTGATTGCCTTTACGGCGATTCTACCATTTTTTGGTTTATCGAACGAGCGTGACGTGTCGCTGTTCAACGTGGCCCAAACCTCGAATTGTGGGGATTCGACCGACTCGGGCCCGGCCGCGATTTTCGCGAGGCGCGAGTCAACCGGTAGCGGCGACCACCAGGGCGTCGACGGCGAGGCAGCCATCCGGGCCGGCGATCACCGGATTCACGTCCATCTCGGCCAGCACGTCGCCGAGGGTGGCGGCGAGGACCGAGAAGCGCGCCAACGCCTCAGCCACCGCATCCAAATCGGCGGCGGGCGCGCGCCGCACCCCATCGAGAAGCGCTGCTCCCTTGAGGCGGCCGATGAGGCGGTGGGCCTCTTCCCTGCCGAACGGCGGTAGGGCGAAGGCCCGATCCTTCAGCACTTCGATAAAGATTCCGCCCAGGCCGACGAGGACCAGTGGGCCGAACTGGGCGTCCCGGACCATGCCGAAGGCAAGCTCGACGCCAGCGCCGGCCATGGGCTCGACCGTCACCCGCGGGCCGAGCCGGGCGGCCATCTCACCGTAGGCGGCCGCGAGCGCCGCCGGATCGGCGAGGCCGAGGCGCACGCCGCCCACGTCCGACTTGTGGTGGATGCCGGGCATCGCCGTCTTGAGGACCACGGGGAAGCCGATTCCGATGGCCGCCGCGCGCGCGGCTTCGCCATCCTCGGCCAGGTGCGCGGCGGCGGCGGGAACGCCGAAAGCCGCCAGCAGCGCCAAGCCTTCGGCCTCGTCCAGCGTGCCGCCGGCCGCGAGCCTCCCGCGCCAACGACCGATAACCGCGGCCGGCGGGGGTGCGGGCGGGCTCGGCGCTGGGCGCGCGCAATGGTCGCGGTAGTCCAGCATATGGCGGGCGGCGACCAGGGCCTCGCGCACGCCGTCGATCAGCGGCACCCCGGCGTCGAGCAGCTCGAGCGCCGTCTCCTGGTTCCCCACGCCCGAGAAGCCGGACATCACGAACACCGGCTTGGAGCCGCTGGCGGCGGACTTGGCCGCGTTCACGTATTCGGGGGCGTAGATATTCTGGTCCCGGATCTCGAAGCCGAACATGCCGAGGGCCGTCGCCGGGTCGTCCATCAGGCCATGGAGGCCGGCATGGGCGCGGGGGCCGTAGTCGGTGAAGGTGCTCCAGATATCCAGCGGGTTGCCGGCCTCGAACCCCGGCTCCAGATGCTCGGCGATCTTGGTGAGCGTCTCCGGCCCCATCTCGGCGAAGGGCAGGCCGATATCCTGGGCCAGGTCGACCACCAGCTCGCGCATGCCGCCCGAATCGAACATGCAGGCGAAGGCGCCGGCGGGCGGGCGCTTGGGCTGGGAGAACAGAAGGGCCGTCGCCGCCAGCTCGTCGAGGGTCTCGACGCGCAGGACCCCGTAGCTGTCGAAGAGGGCGCCAAAGGCGTCGTCGTTGCCGGCGAGGCCGCCCGAATGGGTCATGGCGTAGCGCGCACTCTCCTCCGTCCGCGCGATCTTCAGCGCGACCACGGGCACCTCCCGCTTGGCCGCCTTCTCGAGCGCGGCGACGAACGCCTCGGGCTCGCGGACCGTCTCCATGAAGAGGGCGATGACCCGCGTGGACGGCAAATCGAGCGCATAGTCCATGTAGTCGGCCACATGGCCGTTGATCTCCTGGCCTTGGGAGACGGCGAGGTTGTAGCGGTAGCGCGGGTCTTTGAAGCCCATCTCGAAGAAGATCGTGCCCGACTGGGCGAAGAGCGCGATGTGGCCCGCCTCCCCGCCCGTGAGGCCGGGGTCGAAGGTGGCGTAGAGGCCCGCCTCCTTGTTGGCGAAGCCGAGGCAGTTGCCGCCGCAGACGGGCATCGCCGCCGCGCGCGCCTTGCGCCTCAGGCGCTCCAGCAGCGGCGGGTCCGTGTCACCCTCCAGGTAGCAGCTCCCGAAGATGAGGCCGGCGCCGGCACCCCCCTCGATCGCGTCGTCGAAGGCCGCCTCGAGGCGCGCGTCGGCCATGCACATGATGACCAGGTCCGGGGGCGCGGGGAGTGCCGTGACCGAGGGGTGGCACGCCAATCCCTCGATCTCCTCGTACCGCGGGTTGACGAGATGGAGAGCGCCCGCGAACCCGTTGCGCCGCAGCGCGACCATGAGGGTATGGCCGGCGGCCCCGGCACGCGGCGACGCGCCGACGATGGCCACCGAGCGCGGCGCCAGCAGCGGCGTCATCCAGTGGCGGGCGCTCATTCGGCCGTCCCTTGGCCGCGGTAATGGCGCGCGCGCGACCGCTATGGCGCGGGCGCGCACCCCCTCACCCCGACCCTCTCCCCAAGGGGCTGTACAGACCGGAGACATAGCTGACAGGTGTTCGGAGACATGGTTGACACTTTCCCGGTCCCTGGCGGATTGGGGAAGGATTGGATCATGGTCTGGCGGGAGCGGTTGGTGATGGATCTGCGAGAGGAGTTTGTGGGTCTGGCGGGAAGCGCGGGGGCGAACCGGCGTGAGCTGTGCCGTCGGTTCGGGATCAGCGCCCAGACCGGCTACAAATGGCTGCGGCGGCACGCGGCCGAGGGGCGGGAGGGCTTGGCCGACCGCTCGCGGCGGCCGCGGACGAGCCCGGGGCGTGTGGCGCCGGTGCTCGAGGCGGCGGTGCTCGCGGTGCGGGCCGACAGCAACCAGGCGTGGGGCGGCCGCAAGATCCGGCGGCGGCTCCAGGACTTCGGCCACGCGGCGGTGCCGAGCGCCAGTACGATCACCGAGATCCTGCGCCGCCACGACAAGCTGGACGCGGCGGCGGCCGGGCCGGCGCGCTGGTGCCGGTTCGAGCGCGCCGGCCCGAACGAGCTGTGGCAGATGGACTTCAAGGGCCACTTCGCGACCGTGGCCGGGCGCTGCCATCCCTTGACGGTGCTCGACGACCACGCGCGCTACGCGCTCGGGCTCGCCGCCTGCGCCGACGAGCGCGCGGAGACGGTGCGCGAGCGGCTGAGCGCCATCTTCCGGCGCTACGGGCTGCCCGAGGCGATGCTGATGGACAACGGCGCGCCGTGGGGCGACGCCGGCGGCCAGCCCTACACCGTGCTCACCGTGTGGCTGATGCGGCTCGGCATCCGCATCGCCCACTGCCGCCCCTACCATCCCCAGACCCAAGGCAAGGACGAGCGCTTCCACCGCACATTGGCGGCCGAGGTCCTGGCCGGGCGCCGCTTCGCCGATCTCGGCGAGTGCCAGGGCGCATTCTCGCGCTGGCGCCACGTCTACAACCACCAGCGCCCGCACGAGGCCCTCGATCTCGACGTGCCGGCGCGCCGCTACCGCCCCAGCGCGGTCGCCTTCCCGGAGACGCCGCCCGAGATCGCATACGGTCCCGGCGATAGGGTGCGCAAGGTCCAGAGCGGCGGCATGGTCAGCTTCCAGGGCCGCCAGTTCCGCATCTCCAAGGCGTTCAAGGGACAGCCCATCGCCCTGCGCCCGAGCGCCGTCGACGGCGTGTTCACGGTGCGCTTCGGCGCCAACACCATCGCCCATATCGACTTCCGAAAAGCGCCCGCCGAGACACGAGCCGCCTGTGGATTTGATGGATATCGCTGGCGCGATACCCACAACCCCACAGGCACAACAACCGCAAAACAGGATTGATCTGGTATTGAAGTGCAGCATCCGAGGTGTCAACCATGTCCCCGAACACCCGTCAACCATGTCCCCGGTCTATACATCTCCGAGGGGAGAGGGTGAAACACGGGCGCGCCGGGTGGTTTCCTCCCTCTCCCCCTTCGAGGGGGAGAGGGCCGGGGTGAGGGGGTGAGGCACGGCTGATATGCCGATAGAAGCGCACGCTAGAGCGTTTCCAGTTCGACTGGAATCGCTCCAGGCCGCAAGGCGGCCCGCCGGTCGCCCGGCGCGCCCGCGCAGGCGCGGGCTTCTTGGTCCGCTGCCGCGAGCGAAATAGAGCGCTAGAGTGGGTCCGATCAAAGCGGAACCGCTCTAGCGCCCCTTCCAGACCGGGTCGCGCTTCTCGGCGAAGGCCTTGGGGCCTTCGATGAAGTCCTCGGAGTTCGACATCTTCTCGTACATGGGCAGGTTGGAGCGCCCGACCTTGGTGAGGCTCATGGCCTCGCGCACGGGCATGCTCTCGATGGCGCCCATCACTTCCTTCAGGGCCTGCATGGCGAGCGGCGCGCCGTGGGCGATCTCCGCCGCCATCTCGTGCGCCGTCTCCATGAGCTTGTCGGCCGGGACCACCCTGCTGAAGAGGCCCCACCTCAGGGCCTCGTCCGCGTACATGCGCCGGCCGGTGTAGAGCAGCTCCATGGCCACGTTGTAGGGGATGCGCCGGGGCAGGCGCTGGATCGCGCCGGCGTCGGCGAGCAGGCCGCGCTGCATCTCCGGCAGGGCGATGAAGGCGGTCTCCGACGCGATCATGATGTCGGCGCCCAGGGCCAGCTCGAGCCCGCCCCCCACGGCGGCGCCGTTGACGGCGGCGACCACCGGCTTGCAGAGGTCCCAATATTCGGTGATGCCGGCGAAGCCGCCGGGGCCGTCGCCGGTCACGGGGTCGGGCGCGGTCGCCTCCGCATAGCCGACGGTGGCGACCTCCTTCAAGTCCCAGCCGCCCGAGAAGATGCGTTCCCCCGTCCCGGTGATGATGCCGACGGCAAGCGCGGGGTCCTCCTGGAGCTCGTTGAACGCGCCATAGAGCGCGCGGCTCGCCGCGCGGTTGATGGCATTGGCCGGCGGCCGGTCGAAGGTGATCTCGAGGACCTTCCCGACGCGCTTGGTGTGAACCATTTTCTCCATTGTTGATCTCCTCGATCGAGTGAATTGGCCGGCCGCGGGCATGCGCCGGGAGATTGCCGCGGGCCGGGTGCCCGCGAAATGGGGGTGACGCCGCCTAAGCCGAAAGCGCGCGGTACCGCGCCAAGTGGTGGGCGCCGTCGCCAAAGGTCGAATTGATCGTGGTCAGGCGCTTGAAGTAGTGGCCGATGACGAGCTCGTCCGTCATGCCGATGCCGCCATGGAGTTGCACGCCCTCCTGGCCCACGTCGCGGCCGTACTTGGCGATCTCGAACTTGGCCGCCGAGGCGGCGCGCTTGCGCTCGGCCGCGTCGCTCTCCGTGACTCCCACCGCCGCCGCCCCGGCCATGGATTGGGACAGCTCGCACTTCATGTAGACGTCCACCATGCGGTGCTGCAGGGCCTGGAACTTGCCCAGGGACTGGCCGAACTGCTCGCGCGTCTTGTGGTATTCGAGGGTCTGCTCGTAGATCGCCCACATGATGCCCGAGGCCTCGGCGCAGACGGCGGCGATGCCGTGGTCGATCGCTTCCTCGATGATGGGCAGGGCGCCGTCGGGCGCGCCGATCGCGGCATCGGCGCCGACGCGCACGCCGTCGAAGCTGAGCTCCGAGGCCCGCCCGCCGTCCTGGGTCGCGTAGTGGCGGGCGCGGAGCCCGACCGCATCCGCATCGACCAGGAACAGGGTGATGCCGTCCTCGTCGCGCTGGCCGCCCGCGGTGCGCGCCGGGACGATGATCTTCTCGGCCGTCGCGGCATGAAGCACCACGCCCTTGTGGCCGTCGATGCTGTAGCCGTCACGGTCCTTCCTCGCCGTCGTCGTCACGTCGTGGAGGTCGTAGCGCGCCTGGGGCTCGACGAAGGCGAAGGCGAGGCGCAGCGAGCCATCGGCGACCGCCGGCAGCAGCGCCGCCTTCTGCGCGTCCGAGCCGCCGGCGCCGATCAGCGTGCCGCACAGGACCACGGTGCCGAGATAGGGGCTCGAGACGAGGCCGCGGCCGAACTGCTCCATGACGATCATGGTCTCGACGGGGGAGCCGCCGAGCCCGCCATGCTCTTCCGGCAGGGGTGCCGCGAGCCAGCCCAGCTCGGCGAACTTGGCCCAGTGCTCGGGCAGGTGGCCGGCCTCGGTCTTCAGGATCTTGCGCCGGTTGCGGAAGTCGTACTCCGACGCCACGAAGCGCGTGACGCTTTCCTGGAAGATCTTCTGTTCGTCCGTCAGCGAGAAGTCCATGTCTACAACCCCAATACTGCCTTGGCGACGATATTGCGCTGGATTTCGTTGGTGCCGCCGTAGATCGAGGTCTTGCGCAGGTTGAAATAGGAGATGGCCGCATAGCCCGTGGCCTCGCCGCCCACCGCCTCCTCGTTGGCGCCTTCGGTAAGCTGCTCGGGCAGGTAGGGATGGGCGTAGTAGGCGAGCGCCCCGACCGTCATCTCCGTGGCCTTCTGCTGGATCTCGGTGCCCCGGATCTTGAGGATCGAGGCCTCGGCCCCCAGCTCCTCGACCCCGGCCCCGCCGAACAGGAAGCGCTGCTCCGTGAGCTCGAGCGCCCGCAGGTCGATCTCCAGCTCGGCGATGCGCTCCGCGATGTCGCGGTCCTCGATCAGCGGCCGGCCGCCGCCGAGCTCGGTGCCGCAGATCGTCTTGAGGCGTCCGATCATGGCGCGGGTGCGCGCCACCTCGGCGATATTGAGGCGCTCGAGGCCGAGCAGGTATTTGGCGATGGCCCAGCCCTTGCTCTCCTCGCCGATGCGGTTCTCGACCGGGACGCGCACGTCGTCGAAGAAGGTCTGGTTGACCTCGTGCCCGCCATCGAAGGTGATGATGGGGGTCAGGGTGATGCGGGGCGTCTTCATGTCGAGGAGGAGGAAGGTGATGCCGTGCTGCCGCTTGCCGGAGCTATCGGTGCGGAAGAGGCCGAACATCAGGTCCGCCTTGTGCCCGGTCGAGGTCCAGGTCTTCTCGCCGTTGAGGACGTAGTGGTCGCCGTCACGCACCGCCTTGCACTGGAGGGAGGCGAGGTCGGAGCCGGCGCCCGGCTCGGAAAAGCCCTGGCACCACCATTCCTCGCCGGAGATGATACCGGGCAGGAAGCGTTTCTTCTGCCCCTCGGTGCCGAACGCGATGATGGTCGGGCCGAGCATGTCCCAGCCGAAGGGGGTGAGGCGCGGGGCGCCGTTCGCCGCCAGCTCCTGCTCGAAGACATACTGCTGCTCGTGGCTCCAGCCCGGGCCGCCATCTTCCGTGGCCCAGCTCGGGACGCTCCAGCCCTTCTCGAACAGGATGCGGTGCCAGCGCATCTGGTCCTCGCGCTCCAGCTCGTGCTGCTCCTGCTCGGCCATGCGCTTGATGTCGGCGGGCAGGTTCTCGCGAATGAAGGTGCGCACCTCCCGCCGGAACGCCTCGATCTCGGGACTGAAACTCAGATCCATCGATTCTTCCCCGTCTCGAAATTCGGCCGCCATGTTAAATCATTTGCGCCCCGCCCCGCCGCAATTTCTTCGCCGAATTGCGGGCGGAGCACTTACCCGGCCGTCGCGATGGCCACCTCCGCCGCGATCTCGTACGAGCGCAACCGCGCGCGATGGTCGAAGATCTGGCACGACACCATGATCTCGTCGGCCCCGGTCCTGGCGATGAAGGCTTCGAGCTCGCGCCCGATCGTTGCGGGCGCGCCCACGGCCGAGCAGGACATGACCTCGTCGAGCACCCGGCGCTCGGGCGGGCTCAGCCGCTCCTCGAAGCCCTCGACCGGCGGCGGCAGCGGCCCGGGCGCGCCGCGCCGCAGGTTGAGGGAGCTTTGCCGGGCGCTCGACCGCAGGTAGTGGGCCTCTTCGTCCGTCGCGGCGGCGAAGATGTTGAACCCCAGCATGACGTAGGGTGCCGAGAGCTGCTCCGACGCTTCGAAGCGCGCGCGATAGACGTCCAACGCCTGCATCATATAGCCGGGCGCGAAGTGGGAGGCGAAGGCATAGGGAAGGCCGAGCATGGCGGCGAGCTGGGCGCCGTAGAGGCTGGAGCCGAGTATCCAGAGGGGCACGTCGAGGCCCGTTCCCGGCACGGCCCGCACATGCTGCCCCGGCGCCAGGTCCCGGAAATAGCCCTGGAGCTCGACCACATCGCGCGGGAATGCGTTCACGTCGCCATCGAGGTTCCGCCGCAGGGCGTAGGCCGTAAGCTGGTCCGTGCCCGGCGCGCGCCCGAGGCCCAAGTCGATGCGGCCCGGGTAGAGGGAGGCGAGGGTCCCGAACTGCTCGGCGATGACCAGTGGCGCGTGGTTCGGCAGCATGATGCCCCCGGCGCCGACCCGGATGGTCGATGTGCCGCCGGCGACATGGCCGATGACCACGGCTGTCGCGGCGCTGGCGATCCCCGCCATGTTGTGGTGCTCGGCCATCCAGTAGCGCCGGTAGCCCCAGCCCTCCGCGCGCCGCGCGAGGTCGAGGGTGTTGCGGAAGGCCAGGGCCGCGTCGCCGCCCTCGATGATGGGCGAAAGGTCGAGAACGGAGAGGGGTATCATGCGCTGCCCACGGGTTGCCCGAATCGTCCGGGCCGTGGATAGTCGTTTGGTGCCGGCGCTTCAAGCCGCCTCTGGTAAAAGGCCCCTGCCCTCGCGCCCGCGCCAAGCCCAGAGCGAATCCACTTCATCTGGAATCGCTCTAGGCCGCAAGGCGGCCCGCCGGCAATCCGGCGCGCCCGCGCAGGCGCGGACCGTTCGGTCCGCTGCCGCGAGCGAGAAAAAGCCAGAGCGGGTCCATTCACAATGGAGCCGCTCTGGCGCTTCAGACCGGGGCTGTGCCCTCGAGGAGGATGCGCTGGTGCCGGCGCTCCTGGCCGACCGGGTAGTCGACATTGACCGAATGCACGAGGCAGCGGTTGTCCCACACCAGGATATCGCCCAGGCGCCAGGGGTGGTTGTACCGGTATTTGGGCTGGGTCATGTGGTCCTCGATGGCGTCGAGCAGGGCGTCGCTCGCCGCCCGCTCGAGGCCCACGACCGAATCCGTCCGGTTGGGGTTGAAATAGATCGCCTTGCGCCCCGTCTCCTCGTGGGTGCGGACCAGCGGGTGCACGACCTCGGGCACCTCGCTCTCCTCGGCCGCCGTCAGCTTCACCGGCGGGGCCGCGGCCCTCCCCGTGGCGTAGCGATGGACGGCGCGCGCGCCGTCGAGCCGCCGCTTCATCGCCCCGGGCAGGTCCGCGTATGCCCTCTCGGTGTTGCAGAACCGGGTCTCGCCGCCACTCTCGGGCAGGGCGAGGGATTGCAGCAGCGTGGCCTTGGCCGGGGTGGCGAAATAGGAATCGTCCGTATGCCAGCCCGAGAGGCGCACCGTGCCCAAATCCGCGGGCTTGTCCGCGGGCGTGCCGTAAGTGCTTACATGGACCGAGACTTCCGGCGCTTGCGCATCGTACCGGCTGCGGATGAGCTGCATTTGCGGCTTGCCGAAATAGCCGGCCACGGCAGCGAAATCCCGTGCCGAAAGCGGCTCCGAGCGAATGCACAACAGGTGATGGTCGAGCAGCGCTTGCCCGAGCGCCCCGCGCGTCGCGCGATTCAGCGGCCGCGCGAGATCGAGCCCGCGCACCTCCGCGCCGAGCGCTTCGCTCAACCGCTCGATTTCCAGCGCCATCGCCGCCCTCTCCCCGCGACCGTCCCGGGCCGTCCCGCGCCGGGCCGGCCTCGTAGGCGCACTATAGACCCCGCATCCCCCTGTCGAATGGTGGAATCCAGCTCGGCAACCCTGTCCGATATTCCAGGTCGATCGGGTTGCTTGATTATGGCGCTCCCGCCCCGTCGCTCTTGTTGTGGACCAGATAGCCGTTGGCGAAATAGGTGTGGTTGCCGTCGAGAAGCAGGTTGTAGACCACCGTGTCCGGGCTGGCGGTGACGCCCAGGATCGTGTGGATCGCGACCTCCCGCAACGGCGCGGGCGCGTAGGCGACGGCCAGCGCCCGTGCGCCGGCCGCCGCACCCGAGGCCGGCGTCGCCGCGGCCGCCACCCGGTCGCCGACAACCAGCGCGCCCACGCGCAGACGCGGTTTCTCGGCCGCCGTCGCCATGGGGTCGATGGCCTTCCAGCCATCGGCGGTCCAGAACGGGTGCTCGGCCGTGACGAAGGCCGGGCCGCCGTTGATGGCGTAGACGAGGCGCCCGGCCAGCCGCGGCCGCTCGATGCCGGTGACCGTGTTGACGGCGCCGTCCACGCCCCGGACCCGGTCGCCGGCGCGGATATCCTCGATATTCCTCTCGCCACCGTCGGCCATGGCCACCTTCGTGCCGGGGACGAAGCAGGAGCCGGCCACGCCGTCCTGGCCGGTGATGGCACTGCCGTCCATCGGCGTGCCCGGCGTGCCGGGGGTCCCGGGCGTACCGGGCGTGCCGGGCGTGCCGGGCGTGCCGGGCGGCCGGGCGTGCCGGATGTGCCAGCGGTACCGGGGGTATCGGGCGTGCCGGGGGTGCCGGGGGTGCCCGGCGTGCCGGGGGTGCCGGTCCGGAGGGCCAGCATCGCGGTGATCGCCGCGATCCGGGTGTTTATGAAGGTGAGTTGATGGTCATATTCACGGGCCTCCGCGGCGGTGCGGACCGGGTCGAGAAGCACCTTGAGAAAATTGACAATCTTGTCGAGGTTGGCCAGCGCCCATTTCGCCAGTTCGAGCTCCGCCTTGGTGAGCTCCCTACTGGCCCTGTCGGCGACGTACCGCCCTTCGCTGCTGGCCCGGCCCCCCGCGGTTTCCTGGAAACCCTCGGGATCCGTGATGGCCTGCAGGCCCTGGTCGGTCGAGAGAGACGTCTCGCCGATGATCTTGTCGATCTTGTCCTTGATCGCGCCCCATTGCTGCCATTTCTTGAAGTCGAGGCCGAGCTTCTTGGCGTCGCTCACCCTGCTGGCGACGTGGCTGCCTTCGTGCACGACGGAAATCCAGCCATCCTCGATCGCCCAGGCTTTCCCCACGCCACCCACGGGCGGAGGCCCCGACTTGACGAACTCGACCTTGCCGAACGCGTCGGCGGTCGCGGCATCGCCAATATTCGCCCACCCCCTGGTCTTCAGGCAGTCCACCACCCAGGCCCGCATATCCGCGGGGCCATTGGCCTTGACCGCCGATCGTTCCCCGGCGTTGCGCTTCCCAGCCTCTTTGCCGAGTCCGCTCTTTCGCGCGCTCACGAAGCCCTTGAAACAGGCGACCGAGGCGAGGCTGAATTTCTGTTCCACCTTGTATCTCGCCAGCAGCGCCTTGAGCTCGTCATTGCTCAATCCCGTCAGGTGGCCGTCGCTCCCACCCGGCGTGGGCGACGGGTCCTCGCCATGGGCGGTGATGGCCACGACCGCGAGGACCAACGCCGCCATGACGGTGATCGACCGGTGGACGAACTTGCTCGAATTGTGTTTTGCCCGGCGCATCACGACCTCCCGATCGAGAGCAGCGAAACGTAGGGTACTGAGCGTGACAGTTGGCGGTTCATAGCGCGCTCCGGATAGTTTACGAAAAACGGGCCCGCGCAGTCGTCCACGGACCCGTGCCCGTCATCCCCCCTTTGACGCCGGATCGAACCCCTATACTAGCCGTGTGGCGAAAAGATGACAAAGAAGCCGGCGACGCTGACTCCACGAGCGAACCTGCAATAGCATCGGCCCGGCGGATCGAATCCGACGCTTCGAACCCTCGCCCCTCGGGGGAGAGGGTGGCGCGCGCGGCGCGCCGGGTGAGGGCGTGGCCGCCGTCAGGCGGCCAAAAGACTCTATGTAACGCGCGGACGCGCACCCCCTCACCCCGGCCCTCTCCCCCCAAGGGAATAGGTGGGGAGAGGGGGACTTTATATATCCCGAAGATTGTATCAGTGGCGCCCGGTCTGCCATGATTGCTCGCGATAATTGAGAGGAAGGCGCCCCGTGGCGGAGAGCGATCCAACCCCGCTGGAATCGATCTACGCGGCCCACGATTGGGCGCGCGCGGAGGCTGAGCCCTACCTGACCTGGCTCCCCGATGGGATCGAGCCATACGCGGTCTACGTTGTCGCGATCCTGGTGCTTTTGGCTGCGCTGGCCGCAATTTGGAAAGCGGGGGTTGAGCTTTGGCGAGCGGCGAGTTGGGCTCCAAGGGCACTTTGGCGACGTGCTACGGGCTACCAGCCGCCAAAGAGCGAAGCCGCTCTAGGAGCCTGTCCGAGAATTCGGATTTGGCTCGACGTGGGTATCGGAGTGTGATTCGTTAAACGGCATGAGCAAAACCTTTCGAGCTTGGGACGTGGATCAGGTCTGGCTGTTGCCGGCTTCGGTCCATGACTTCGTGCCGGCGGGACACGCGGCGCACCTGGTGCGGGATGCGGTGCGCGAGAGCCTGGACCTGTCGGCGATCTTTGCGGCCTATGGCGAGGCGCGCGGCCAGCCGCCCTACCACCCGGTGATGATGGTGGCGCTGTTGCTGTACGCCTACAGCGTCGGCGTCTATTCGTCGCGCCGCATCGCCAGGGGGTGTGAGGAGCGCGTCGACTTCATGGCGGTGACGGGGATGCAGCGGCCCGACTTCCGCACCATCTCGGATTTCCGCAAGCGCCATCTCGCGGCGCTGTCGGGGCTGTTCGCGCAGGTGCTGGCCCTGTGCCGCCGGGCGGGGCTGGTCAAGCTCGGCCATGTGGCGCTGGACGGCACCAAGATCAAGGCCAACGCCTCCAAGCACAAGGCGATGTCTTACGCCCGCATGGTCAGGGCGGAGGCCGGGCTCGAGGCGGTGGTCGAGAGCTGGCTCGATCGGGCGGCGGCGGCCGATGCGGCGGAGGACGAGGCGTTGGGGGTCGCGGCGCGGGGCGACGAGATGCCGGCCTGGGTCGCCGACAAGGCCAAGCGTCTGGCCAAGATTCGCGAGGCCAAGGCCGCCCTGGAGGCCGAGGCGCGGGACGCGGCCGCGCGCGCCGCCCAGACGCGGGCGCCGAAGCGCCCGGGACCCAAGCCCAAGCCGCCGGCGGATGTGCCGGCGGACAAGGCGCAGCGCAACTTCACCGACCCCGAGAGCCGCATCCTCAAGACCAAGGACGGCTTCATCCAGGGCTATAATGCCCAGGCCGCGGTCGATGCCAAACGCCAGATCATCGTCGCCCACGCCCTGACCGATTCGACCAGCGACCAGGGCCAGCTCGAACCCCTGATCGACGCCATCGAAGCCAACCTCGGGCGGCGTCCCAGGGAGATATCGGCGGACGCCGGCTACTGCTCGAAGGCGAACCTGGAGGCCGCCGATAGGCGGGGCATCAAGCCCTACATCGCGACCGGGCGGCAAAAGCACGGCCAAGCCGCCGCCGTGGGCCCGCGCGCCGCGCCGCCCGGCGGCCGGGTCGCGGCCATGGCGGCCACCCTCAGGCGCGCCGGGCGCCGCAGCCGCTACCGCCTGCGCAAGCAGACCGTCGAGCCGGTGTTCGGCCAGATCAAGCAGGCCCGGGGCTTCCGTCAGTTCCTGCTGCGCGGCCGTGAGAAGGTCACATGCGAATGGGCGATGATCTGCACCGCCCACAACCTGGCCAAGCTCGCCGTCGCCCAAGCGCCATGAGACGCCGAGACCAATCATGCCTCTCGCCGCGCCAAGCCCCTGAAGGCAACCACCCATGAGCCAAACCACCAAAATCACGACAAGACCACTCGCCATCACCCCAATGCTTGCCAACAACATCAAATCTCGGACAGGCTCCTAGCCAAAGAGGCCGCCGAGCGGACCCAGCAAATAGTCGAGGATGCCCTGGGCGCCGTGCTCGCCAATCGGGTCGAGAAAGCCGAGGAGGGTGGCGCGAGCCTTCCAGAGGACGTCTTAGAGCGCGCCGTCGGCCGCGCGGGAAGTGCTGCAATCCAATGACCCGTCGAAAGCTGATGCGCGGGAAGCGCTGAGGGCTGGCGACCTCCAAGCCGCCGAACGCGCGCTCGCGGAAGCGTTCGAACGCGAGGCCGAGGCCGCCACGCGCATCGCTGACGAAGCCACCCAGCTCGAGGCCAAGGCCGCCCGCACCGCGCGGGAGAAAGCCGCCCTGGCCGCCACTCGGTCGGTCGCGGAAGCGCTGCGCTGGTACGGGAACGCGGCCGAGTTCGATCCCGAGCACTTCTGGACTCGAATCGAGCTGGCGCGGCTCCATCAGGCTTCCGGAGACATCCGCGCCGCGATGGAGGCTGCCCAGGCGGCGCTGCGCGTGGCGACGGACGATCGCGAACGCTCGGTCGCCCTGAACAAGATCGGCGACGTGCTGGTGGCGCAAGGCGATCTGGGCAAGGCGCTGGAGAGCTTCCAGGCCGCCATGGTCATAGCCGCGCGTCTGGCGGGCGCCGATGGGAGCAACGCCGGGCTCCAGCGCGATCTGTCGGTCTCACACGAGAGGATCGGCGACGTGCTGGTCGCGCAAGGCGATCTGGGCAAGGCGCTGGAGAGCTTCCAGGCCTCGCACGCCATCTTCGAGCGTCTGGCGGGTGCCGATGCGAGCAACGCCGGGCTCCAGCGCGATCTGTCGGTCTCCCATAACAAGATCGGCGACGTGCTCGTGGCGCAAAGCGATCTGGGCAAGGCGCTGGAGAGCTTCCAGGCCTCCCATGCCATCAGGGAGCGTCTGGCGGGTGCAGATGCGAGCAACGCCGGGCTCCAGCGCGATCTGTCGGTCTCACACGAACAGGATCGGCGACGTGCTGGTGGCGCAAGGCGATCTGGGCAAGGCGCTGGAGAGCTTCCAGGCCTCCCATGCCATCTTCGAGCGTCTGGCGGGTGCCGATGGGAGCAACGCCGGGCTCCGGCGCGATCTGTCGGTCTCACACAACAAGATCGGCGACGTGCTGGTGGCGCAAGGCGATCTGGGCAAGGCGCTGGAGAGCTTCCAGGCCTCCCATGCCATCTTCGAGCGTCTGGCGGGTGCCGATGCGAGCAACGCCGGGCTCCAGCGCGATCTGTCGGTCTCACACGAAAGGATCGGCGACGTTCTGGTGGCGCAAGGCGATCTGGGCCAGGCGCTGGAGAGCTTCCAGGCCTCGCGTGCGATCAGGGTGCGCTTGGCGGGGGCCGATGGGAGCAACGCCGGGCTCCAGCGCGATCTGTCGGTCTCGCACGAGAGGATCGGCGACCTCCACGCGGCCCGAGGCGAGGTCGCCGCGGCGGTCGCGTCCTACGAAGCAAGCCACGTCATCGCCCGATCTCTCGCCGACCGGTTTCCCGATCACCCGCAATTCCAATCCGACTTGGTAATCACCAACCGCAGGCTCGCCGAGCTGCGAGGCGAGCGGGAATGATGCCGCGCATCATCTGAATCTCATCGCGAACCGAGTTTCCCGGCCACTGGCGGACACCGGAAGCGCTGGCCCGATTCGACCCCGTCCATCATTATGAATGCACGCCCCGGAACATCCCAAAACAGCACGGGAGGAACCCATGGATACCTCGGTCGACGGCCTTCGCGTCGTGGTCACGGCGGGCGGCTCCGGCGCCGGCCGGGTCATTGCCGAGACCTTCGCCGGCCTGGGCGCCCGCGTGCATGTGTGCGACCTGGACGCTGGCTTTCTCGACGCGGTGCGCGCCGCCAATCCCGGCATCGGCGCCACGCTCGCGGACGTGGGCGACCCGGCGGCCGTCGATGCGCTCTTCGACGCGGCGCTCGATCGGCTGGGAGGGCTCGACGTGCTGGTCAACAACGCCGGTATCGCCGGGCCGACGGCGGCGGCCGAGGCAGTGACGCCCGCGGAGTGGGACCGCACCATGGCCGTCAATGTGGGCGGGCAGTTCTATTGCGCGCGCCGGGCCATCCCGGCCATGAAGGTGGCGGGTGGGGGCTCGATTCTCAATATCTCCTCGACCAGTGCCCGCACGGGCCTCCCCTACCGGCTGCCCTACGCGGTCTCGAAAGTCGCCGTCATGGGCCTGACCGAGACCCTGGCGCGCGAGCTCGGGCCGGACGGCATCCGCGTCAACACCATCCTGCCCGGTGCCATCAACAACCAGCGAGTGCGCGACGTGATCCGCGACAAGGCCGCGGCCCTCGGCGTCACGCCCGCGGATTACGAGGCCGAGCTGCTGTCCTTCATCTCGCTCCGCACCATGGTGGAGCCGGTGGAGATCGCTCATATGGCCGTCTTCCTCGCCTCGCCCGCCGGGCACCACATCTCGGGCCAGGCCATCGGCGTCTGCGGCAATGTCGAGTACGAGCGTTGAGGCCAGGCGGCGATGAGCTCGACTCATCGCCGTCTGGCAAGCGCCGCGTGGGCGCCCGAGCTTATGCGAGGCCAGCCTTAGCGGCGCTTGAGCGAAAGAAGTGCCTTAGCGGCGCTTGAGCGAAAGAAGTGCCTTAGCGGCGCTTGAGCGATATATGAAGCCAAGGCCGCGGATGCGGCCGCCCGGCGCTTGAGGGATCATATGATCGGTCTTTCTTAAGACCGCCCGGCGCCCGGCACGGAGTCGCCGGAGAATTTTCTTGACGCTGGCGCGAAATGGGTGTATGGTCCTACGTGAATCGACACCCGCCACAAAAATAGTTAAGAAAAGTCAAGGTTGCGGCCCGGAATTTCCAACCCATTGATTTTATTAAGATTTACTCTTTCCCACCTTGACAATCCTTGACCATCCGACGGCTGGGCCTTAGCCGTTGGGGGGCGGCGGCGCGCTGAAGCGCCCACACGAGGGGGGAGAGCCATGAGGCGGATCGCGATTTTCGGCACCGGCCTCATCGGCCGGGGCTGGGCCATCATCTTCGCCCGCGCGGGGCACCAGGCGGCGCTTTACGATCCGGCTCCGGGCGCCATGGACCAGGCGCTCGCCAGCATCGAGGCCAGCCTGGGCGACCTCGCGCATGCCGGCCTCATCGCGGAGGCGCCGGCCGCGGTCATGGCGCGGGTGCGGGTTTGCGCGAGCCTCGCCGAGGCGCTCGAGGGCGCCGTCTACGCCCAGGAGAGCGCGCCCGAGGACGCGGGCATCAAGCGCCAGGCCTTCCTCGACATGGACGCCCTGGCGGCGCCGGGGACGGTCCTCGGCAGCTCCTGCTCGGCCATCCCGGGCTCGGTCTTCCTCGAGGACGTGCCGGGGCGCGGGCGGTGCCTGATCGCGCATCCCGCCAACCCGCCCTACCTGATGCCGGTGGTGGAGCTGATCCCCACCCCCTGGACAGAGGCCGCGGCGACCGAAGCGTGCCGGGCGCTGATGGAAGAGGTCGGCCAGGTGCCGGTCCTGCTGAAGAAGGAAATCGCCGGCTTCGTCATGAACCGGATGCAGACGGCGGTCATCAACGAGGCCATCCACCTGGTCGCGGCCGGGGTCATGTCGCCCGAGGATATCGACAGGACCATGCGTAACAGCATCGGCATGCGCTGGTCCTTCATGGGCCCGTTCGAGACCATGGACATGAACGCGCCCGGCGGCTTCAAGGACTACGCGACCCGCTACGGCGCGAGCTACCGGGCCATGGGCCGCGACCTGCGCGTGGCCGAGGACTGGGACCCCGGTGCCATCGAGGCCATCGAGGCCGCGCGCCGGGCACGCGTGCCGAAGGCGGAGGTGGCCGCCCGCCAGGCCTGGCGCGACCGCCGCCTCATGGCCCTCCTCGCCCATATGCGCGAGGCGGACAGGGACATCGGCGAATAGGGCGCCAGCCTCGCTCAGCCGATCTCGATCAGCTCCGTGGTCTCCAGGGTCAGTTGCTCGTAGCCGTCCTCGGTGATGACATGGACGTCCTCCCACCGCAGCTCGGCATCGCCGATGCGCACGCCCGGCTCGGTGCTGATGATGGTGCCGGGCTCGAGCACCGTATGGTCGGTGGCGCAATTGCTGGGCGGCTCAACGGCGAGGAGGCCCTGGCCGTGCCCGCACCGGCCGTGCAGAAGCTCGATGGGCGAGATCGCCTCCACCCCCAGGGCGTCGAGGCCGTCGGCCCAGACCTGGAACAAGGCCGAGCAGGCGAGCCCGGGGCGGAGCGCGTCGATCATGCGCTGGTTGAGGGCGAGGACCGCCTCGTGGATGCGCTTTTGGGCTGTGCTCGCCGGGCCGAGGGTGGCGGCGCGCATATAGTCGATCCCGTACATGCCGACCCGGGCGCCCGAATCGAGGGCCAGGAGGGTGCCTTCCTCGATCGGCCGCTCGTAATGGAAGGGGTTGCCGCCGCCCGGCGGGCGGTGCTGGAAGATGACGAAGCCGGTGTCGTCGCCGCCCTCCTCGAGCACCATGCGGCGCATGTCGCGGGCGACCTCGCGCTCGGTCATGCCGGGGCGGATCTGCGCGAACAGGCGCTGGCGCGCGCGCCCGGTGATCGCCGCGGCCTCGCGCACATGGTCGACCTCCTCGGGCGACTTGACCCGGCGCAGCGCGAGGAGGATGGGGGCGGCATCGACGAACTCGGTGCCCGGCATGGCTTCGACGACTTCCAGGTAGTCGCCGACGGGCATCTCCATGCGCTGTTCCTGGCCCAGCTCGACGCCGACGCGCTTGCCCGCCGCGCCGCGCTCGGCGAGCGCGTCCGCGACCATGCCGGCGGGGAATTTCAAGAGCGCCGTGAAGGCGCGCACGTCGGTCACGTCGCAGCTCAGGGCCAGGCTATCGCCGCCCTGGGTGACGATCACCGGATCGCCCTCCAGCGGCAGGATGAAGATCGAGGGCCGGGTGAGGGACTGGTAGAGCGCGAGGCTCGCCGAGGTGCCGGCGAAATACTGGAAGTTGGTCTCGCAGGTGACGACCAGGGCGGCGAGGCCCTGGGCCGCCATCATCTCGCGGGCGCCGGCGTGGCGGCGGGCCATCTCGGCACGCGAGAAGGTGGCGTGGGGAAGTCGGTCCGGCATGTCGTATTCCTCCCGCGTTGAGGGGTGAGGGCTCAGGAAATCATGTAGGTCTTTCGCACCGTGGCGACGACTTCGCAAGTGCCCCGCCAGCCGGCGGGGAAGTACGCCGCGTCGCCGCCCTCGATCTCGGTCCGCACGCCCTCGTCCGAGGTATAGACGCAGCGGCCCGAGAGGAACTGGCAGAGCTCGCCCCGCTCGAGCTCGCAGCGCCAGGTGCCGGGCGTGCAGACCCACAGGCCGGCTTCGTTCGCGCCGTCGGCGTCGCGGTGCAGGATGGTGCCGCTGGTGTGCGAGACCGGCTCGCCGATGGGTCCCGGCACCGGCCCCCAGTCCGTGAGCGCGGCCTCCGGGATATCGGCGGCCCGCGCCAGTAGCTTCACGTTCATTCAGCCATTCCTTTCGAGGATTTCGTCGAGCAGCTTCGCGGCCTTCAGGCGCCCGTCGCGCGCGCGCATATGGGCGCTCGTCGCGGCCAGACGCTCGCGCATCGCCGCGTCCGAGAGAAGCGTCTCGAGCGCCTTGGCGAGCTCTTCATCGGTCCAGTCGCTCCTGTGCATCTTGAGGCCGTGGCCCGTTTCCTGGACGCGGGTCGCGTTGTCGTGGCCGTCCCAGACATAGGGCATGACCAGCGCCGGGGTGCCGAAATAGAGGCACTCGGTGAAGCTGTTGTTGCCGCCGTGGTGGATGGCCGCATCGACCTGGGACAGGACCGAGGGCTGCGGGTACCAGGGCGCCAGATGGACGTTGGGCGGCGGCGCATCGTAGGCGTCGGCATAGTCGCCCACATTGACGAGCGCCCGGTAGGGCAGGCGCGCGATGACGTCGATCATGCGCTTGAGCAAGCCCGTGTCGCCCGCGCCCAGGCTGCCGAAGCTCACGTATATCAACGGCTTGTCGGCGTTGTCTTGGAAATCTGGAACGGTATAGGGCGCCTCCTCGCGCACGCAGCCTTCGAGATACTGGAAGAGGGCCGGGTCGAGGGGATGGCGGTGCGCGAACTTGACCGGCTCCGGATAGAGCAGGAGGTTGAGGCGGGGCGAGGGCTCGAAGAACTCGCCGATTCCGTAGGGCGTCTCGCCGCATTCGGCGAGGAAGGCGTTGAACTTGTCGTGGGTCGGCTTCACGACCGCGTTGAAGCGGGCCTGGTAGCGGGCGAAGCCATCCCTGTCGCCCTCGCCGCAGCCCGTGAGGTGGGGCGGGATGTCGGGATCGGGGACCTCGTTCTCGCTGCACGAGATGATGCGTACCCAGGGCGCCCCGTGGCGCTTGGTGGCGGGGAACAGCACCACGTTGTCGATGCAGATGAGGTCGGGCTCGATGGTATCGAGGATCTGGGGCAGCTCCTTCTCGGCCCAGATCGCGGTGTCGACGATGGCGTCCCAGCATTCCTTCACGTAGGTGTCGATCTGGTCGTAGGGGGTCTTGCCGAAATTGGGAATATGGCCGTTGATGAAGTCCGACCAGTATTTCACCATCGCCTCGGGCGGCATGGGCGCGGACATGTTGACCGCGAACTCCTCGAAGCCGTAGCCCGCGAAGACGCCGCCGAAGCCGGGGTCGCAGATGAACACGGCCCGGTGGCCGAGCGCCTGGCAGGCCTGGGCGATGCCGACGGAGTTGAGCGCCGGGCCGAACGCGGCCTCGGGGAAAAACGCGATCGTCTTCCTGTCCGCCATTCTTACAAGACCTCAGTAGCGGGTAGTGCCGCCGCACCCAGTCAATCAGACTTTGTTACCAGTCACGCCGGTGGTCTGCAAACCGCTTCGCCATGCCCTATATAAAGTGGCTGGCGCATGCTAGCATATGCTAGCGAACGTTCGGGAGTTGACCCATGGCACAGGCTCAATTGGCGACGAGAATCGACGCGGGGGTGAAGAAGGCCGTCGAGCAGGTATGCGAGTCGCGAGGCCTCAAGATGAACCGCTTCATCGAGGAAGCGCTGCTGGACAAGCTCGAGGAGCTGGAGGATATCCAAGACCTCAAGCAGATACGCTGTGAGCCGACGAGACCGCTTTCGGAAATCCTCAAGGACTTGAAACTGGATGGCAAGCTATAGGATCGAGGTCTCCGCCACCGCGGAGAAACAGATCCGAAAGCTACCCGTTGACGATCAAGTCCGCGTCCTGCGCGCGATCCAGCATCTCGCACTCGAAAACCATCCGTCGGGTTGCCGAAAGCTTCAGGGGTATGAGGACGTCTTTCGAATTCGGGTGGGACGCTACCGCGTTATCTATAGCGTTGAGTCCGGGCGGCTGATCGTCATCATCCTGAAGGTAGGTCACCGAAGGGATGTGTATCGCTGACCGCACTGGACGCTGGATCGTATCCGCCGTTTGGGCATAGTCCACGACCACCCATTGGATCAGAGGCACGCCATGGCCCGGGACCCGCGATACGACATCCTGTTCGAGCCGGTGAAGATCGGCCCCGTCACGTCGCGGAACCGGTTCTACCAGGTGCCGCACTGCACCGGCATGGGCGTCAACTGGCCCCACGCCCACGCCCGCATGCGCGGCATCAAGGCGGAAGGGGGCTGGGGCGTGATCTGCACCGAGGAGTGCATGATCCACCCCTCGACCGACGCGGGCGCGGCCTCATCGATCCGCCTATGGGACGAGGACGACGTCAAGTACCTGGCCCTCATGTCCGACGCGGTGCACGAGCACGGCGCGCTCGTCGGCGTGGAACTGGCCCATGGCGGCATCTCCAAGCGCAACCGCTATAGCCGCATGGCGCCCATCGGCCCCTCCCACGGCCCCCACAAGTACGCGGAAGGGGGCATGCAGCCCCGCGCCATGGACAAGGCCGACATCCGCGCGTTCCGGCGCTGGCACCGCGAGGCGGCCCTGCGCGCCAAGCGGGGTGGGGCCGATATCGTCTACGTCTATGCCGCCCACAACATCGCACTGCCCATGCACTTCCTGCTGCCGCGCTACAACCAGCGCACGGACGAGTATGGCGGCAGCTTGGAGAACCGCGCGCGCCTCTTCCGCGAGCTGATCGAGGACACGCACGAGGCCGTCGGCGATACCTGCGCCGTCGCCGTGCGTTTCGCCGTCGATGAGATGCTGGGCGCGGGCGGCATCGAGTGGGACGCCGAGGGCCGCGAGGTTGTCGAGATGCTGGCCGAGCTTCCCGACCTGTGGGACGTGAACGTGAGCGGCTGGGAAAACGATTCCGCCACCTCCCGCTTCGCCGAGGAAGGGTTCCAGGAGCCCTATATCGCCTTCGTCAAGAGCGTCACCACCAAGCCCGTGGTCGGCGTCGGCTGGTTCACCTCGCCCGATACCATGGCGAGCCAGATCAAGCGCGGCGTGCTCGACATGATCGGCGCGGCGCGGCCCTCCATCGCCGATCCCTTCCTGCCCAGGAAGATCGAGGAAGGGCGCATCGACGACATCCGCGAGTGCATCGCCTGCAACATCTGTGTGAGCGGCAACAACCTCTATACCCCCATGCGCTGCACCCAGAACCCGACCAAGGGCGAGGAGTGGCGGCGCGGCTGGCACCCAGAGCACATCCCGCCCCGGGGATCGGACGCCAAGGTGTTGGTGGTGGGCGCGGGCCCGGCGGGACTCGAGGCCGCGCGCGCCCTCGGCCAGCGCGGCTATGCTGTCGCCTTCGCCGAGGCCTCGAAGGCGCTCGGCGGCCGCGTGGGTCGGGAGGCGGCGCTCCCCGGCCTCGCCGCCTGGGCGCGAGTGCGGGACTGGCGCGTCGGCCAGATCCAGAAGATGCCCAACGTGGAGACCTATCTCGACAGCACCATGACGCACGACGACGTGCTCGCGGTGGGCGCGCGGCACGTGCTGGTGGCCACCGGCGCCACCTGGCGCAAGGATGGTATAGGCGTCACCAACCACCACCCGGTCCCCGGCTCGGCGCTGGCCCACGTGCTGAGCGCCGACGACATCATGGACGGTGCCGAGGTGGCCGGGCCGGTCGTGGTGTTGGACGACGACCACTATTATCTGGGCGGGGTGATCGCCGAGAAGCTGCGGGGCGACGGCCACGAGGTCACACTCGTCACACCCGCGGCCGAGGTCTCTAACTTCACCATCCACACGCTCGAACAGGAGCGGGTTCAAAAGCGCATCCTCGAGCTCGGCATCACCATCGAGGCCCACACCAACCTCGTTGGGATCGAGAGGGGCCGGGTAGAGTTGGCCTGCGTCTTCACCGGCCGGCGACGCGGAATCGATGCGGGCACGGTGGTCATGGTGACCTCGCGTCTGCCGGAAGAAAGGCTATACTTGGCGCTGGTCGCTGAGCCGACGAAACTCGCGGCCGCCGGCATCGAAACCGTCCGGGCCATCGGCGATTGCCACGCCCCGTTCACCATCGCCGCCGCGGTGCATGACGGCCACCTGGCGGCCCGCGAGCTCGATGCCGATCCGCCCGCGAACCCGGACGTGCCGTTCCGGCGCGAGCACCTCATCACCGAAGACCGCGTTTGAGCGGGGGAGGGAGAGCCATGACTATCGCCAACACCGAGGGCCTGAGCATCGAGGACATGGTGGACGGCATGCAGCGCCTGCTGCGCACCAGTGCCAGGATGTACATGTGCCTGACCCGCGCCACCCTCGACACCTACGGGCGGGACGGCGAGATGACCGTGCGCCGGGGCTTGCGCGCCTACGGCGAATGGCGCGGCTCGGAGATGCGCCAAGCCCACCACGCCCTCGGCCTCGACATCAACATGAAGACCCTGATCGATCGCTGGGACAATGCCAGCACCACTGCTGTCCGGTTAACTGAGCGGTGCTGGCTTTGAGAGCCAGGATTTCTGCGGGGTTTGAAGCGAAAATGCATGGTGTCGATTTGAATTGGATGGAGCACTTTTCGGAGTTTCTCCGAGGAGATGCTCATGAACACCGGCAAGACCCTGTTCGCTCAGCTCATGGACTTCCTGCCATGGACTACTTTCACGCGGATCGTCGACCGGTATGGCGGCGATCACCGGGTCCGGACGCTTTCCTGCGCCGAGCAATACCGGTCCATGGCCTTCGCCCAGCTGACCTACCGGGAAAGCCTGCGCGACATCGAGACCTGCCTCTCGGTCCACGCATCGAAACTCTATCACATGGGCTTCCGCCAGCCGGTCCGGCGCTCGACGCTGGCCGATGCCAACGAAAGGCGCGACTGGCGTATCCATGCGGCGTTGGCCCAGCGGCTCATCACCCAGGCGAGGACGCTGTACGTCGACGAAGAACTGGGGTTGGACCTGACCAATACCGTCTACGCCCTGGACTCGACGACCATCGCTCTGTGCCTGTCGGTCTTTCCGTGGGCGCACTTCCGCACCACCAAGGCGGCGGTGAAGATGCACACGCTGCTCGACCTGCGGGGCAACATTCCGAGTTTTATCCACATCTCGGATGGCAAGCTGCACGACGTTCATGCCCTCGATATGCTCTTGCCGGAAGCCGGAGCCATCTACGTCGTGGATCGTGGCTACGTCGACTTTGCCCGCCTTTATGTGTTGCACCAAGCCGGGGCCTTCTTCGTCACGCGTGCCAAGTCGAACATCGATGCTCATCGCGTCTATTCGGCGCCGACGGATCGCTCGACCGGCATCATTTGCGACCAGACCATCTCCCTGGACGGCTTCTACACCCGTCAGGATTACCCCGAACTTCTGCGGCGCATCCGCTTCAAGGACCCCGAGTCCGGCAAGACGCTGGTCTTCATCACCAACAACTTCTCGCTTCCGGCCGCCACCATCTGCGCGCTCTACAAAAGCCGCTGGCAGGTGGAACTCTTCTTCAAGTGGATCAAGCAGCATCTTCGGATCAAGCAGTTCTACGGCACGTCGGAGAACGCGGTGAAGACGCAGATCTGGATTGCCGTCTCGGTCTACGTCCTCGTCGCCATCGTCAAGAAGCGCCTCGACCTGGACGCCTCGCTCTACACTTTGTTACAGATCCTCTCGGTGACCCTCTTCGAGAAAATGCCCATACATCAAGCACTTGCGGGAGACGAAAACAGATGCAACGCTTCGCAAATAACCAACCAATTGAATTTATTCGATTTTTAACCGGACACTAGTGTGCCAGCACCTATATCATCAAGGACAAGATCGAGGCGTCCGGCAGCCACGCGCCCGACGACAACCGGTTCGACGTGACCTTCTGCCCCGCCTCCCTGGTCTGGAAGGAAGCGGGCTTCGACCAGTGGGGCCACGTCTATTGCGACGAGTTCCACCAGGCCGCCGCCTCGAGCTACCATCCCGACGGCAACGTGGTGATCCCCATCAACATGATGAAGGGCGACGACCGCTGCCACTTCCGCTGGGTCATGCCGGGGGGTGCCCAGGCACCCGACGAGAGCGAGCCGACGGCGCTCGGCCGCCGCCTGGCCGAGGACTACAAGTCGGACACGGACGAGGAGGCGGCGAGGAAGTCGCTCACGCGATCGAACCGCCTGGTGGGCGGGCGTTACGTCACCGCCGCACGGGCGATCCTCGCCGATTTCGGCGACGACGGCCTGGGCGTGGTGCGCGATGGCATGCGCGCCTGGGGCCGTATGCGCGGCGAGTTCCTGCGCCGCGAGCACGAGAAGCGCGGCCTCGAGATCGGCCCCGTGAGCCTGATGCGCCAACACGACTTCCCCTGCGCGACGGTCTGGGACGTGGAGGAGAGCGAGGCGACGCCGGAGCGCTATGCCGCCCAAATCCGCTGGACGCCCCAGGACGAGGTATGGCGCGACTTAGATGCCGTCGATCTGGGCGAGCACTGGTACGGCGCGGCGTATGGCGCCCTGGTCGAGGCCTACCTGCCCGGTGCCCACATCGCCTGGCCCCGGCTGCAATGCCGGGGCGACGCGGTGAGCGAGATCGAGATCACGGCCTGAGACCGCCGGCCGTCCGCGCGCGCCATGCGCCTCGAGGGCCAAGGCATCCACCCTGCCGCCCGCCCGGTGGCGATCGCCTTCGAGGGCGAGCCGCTCACCGCCTATGAGGGAGAGAGTCTGGCCGCGGCGCTCGTCGCCGCCGGCCGGCCCGGCCTGCGCCGGGCGCGGGGCGGCGGGCGGTGCGGCGTCTTCTGCGGCATGGGCGTGTGCGGGGAATGCCTGGTCGCCATAGATGGCATCGGCACCGCGCGGGCCTGCATGACGCCGGTGGTGGCGGGGATGCGCGCCGCCAGCCGGGCCGACGACGACGCGCCCGCTCCCGCCACCGCGGGTGCCCCGGCCGCCGCGGGCGAACCCGGGCCGGCGGCCGAAGAGCGGCCCGATGTCCTGGTGATCGGCGGCGGGCCGGCGGGCCTCGCGGCCGCCATCGCGGCGGCGCGCGGCGGTGCGGACGTGACCTTGATCGAGGAGCGGCACGCCCTCGGTGGGCAGTTCCACAAGCAGCTTTCGCCAAGTCACGTCTTCGCCGACGAAGGCGCCGAGGACGACCAGTACCGCGCCGGCAGGGCGCTGATCGACGAGGTGGCGGCGCGCGGCGTACGAGTGCTGACCGACGCGGTGGTTTGGGGCGCTTTCCCGCCCATGGCGGTCGCCGCGATCGTCGCCGGCCGGCCGGTGACCATCCGGCCCGATCGGTTGGTCCTGGCCACGGGCGCTTACGAGCGCGGCGTCCCCTTCGCGGGCTGGACCCTGCCGGGCGTGATGACGACGGGCGCGGCCCAGACGCTCATGCGCGCGTACCGGGTGGCGCCCGGCCGGCGCGTGCTGGTCGCGGGCAACGGCCCGCTCAACCTCCAGGTGGCGGCGGAGCTGCTGGCCGCCGGGATCGAGGTCGCGGGCCTCGTCGAGGCGGCGCCGCGCCCGGGTCTCGCCGCGCTGCCGGCGGCACTCGCCGCCCTCCGCCATTCGCCGAACCTGATGCGCCGGGGCCTCCGCCAGTCGTGGGCGCTGAGGCGCGCGGGCGTGCCCACTTACTATTGTCACGCGATCGTTGGCGCCCATGGCGAGGGCGCCGTGCGGTCCGCGACCATCGCCCGTATCGATGGCGCGGGACGGCCCGTGCCCGGATCGCGGCGCGCGGTCGTGGCGGACGCCATCTGCCTGGGCTACGGCTTCCTGCCCGCGAACGAGATCGCCCGGCAGCTCGGCTGCCGCCACCAGTACGACCCTGCGCGCGGGTATCTGGTGGTGGCGCGGGACGGGTGCGGCGAGACGAGCGTGCCCGGTCTCTTCGTAGTGGGCGACGGCGCCGGCCTGGGCGGGGCGCGGGCCGCGCGGGCGGAGGGCGGAATCGCCGGGGCCGCGACCGCCGGGGGTACAGCGGCCGGCGGGGCGATGCGGGACCTACGGGGCCACCGGCGCTTCCAGGCGGCCCTGTGGCGGCTCTACCGGGCACCGCTCCTGACCCATCAGCTCGCCGACGGCGATACCCTCCTGTGCCGCTGCGAGGGCGTGACCATGGGCGCGGTGCGCGCGACGCTGGCCCAGGGCGCCACCGACCTGGGCGGCCTCAAGCGCCGCCTGCGCGTGGGCATGGGCCGCTGCCAGGGCCGCTACTGCGCCCCGGTCCTGCTCGATCTCCTGGGCGCGGAGGTGGGGGGCCATACAGACGAATTCTCGGCCTTCGCCCCGCGGGCGCCCATCAAGCCGGTGAGGCTGGTGGACATCGCGCGACCGCCCGCTTCACCCCACACCACCATCGGGGAGAACGAGTAGAGCGTTTCCACCTCGACTGGAATCGCTCCAGGCCGCAAGGCGGCCCGCCGGTCGTCCTGCGCGCCCGCGCAGGCGCGGACCTCTTGGTCCGCTGCCGCGAGCGAAACAATCGCTAGAGTGGGTCCGATCGAAGCGGAACCGCTCTAGTACCCACTTTCATAATTCCGTGTGCCATACGACGGCGCCCCGAGGTTCCCGGCTAGGAGGGTGGCGCGCCGGCGATGCCGGGGCATCACAAGCGTCGCGCGACGACGTCCGGGGGCCTCGGGGCGCCGCCCTACGGGTCGCTTTTCCCGCCCCCTCGGGGCGTCGAGGACGCTGGACGATGCCCCGGCATCGCCGGCGCCCCCCCTCCTACCGAGGAGACAGGAAAAGCGATCGTATGGCACACGGAATTATGAAAGTGGGTACTAGCGCGACGGCCCAAACGAATCAGCGCCGTTTCGGGATCACCAGCGCATCCACGGCGACACCGCCGTCCGGACCCGCGATGAAGGGGTTCACGTCGATCTCGGCGAGCACGTCCCCGAGCGCGTCCGCCAACGCCGCGAGCCGGAGAATTCCATCGACCAGCGCCGCCATGTCGGCCCCCGGCCGCCCGCGCACGCCATCGAGCAGCGGGCGCACGGCGAGGCCATCGATCAGCCGCGACGCGGCGGCCACGTCGAGGGGGGCGAGGGCGAAGCGAGTGTCCTTGTGAAATTCCACCAGCTCGCCGCCCGCGCCCGCCATGACGAGCGGCCCGAACTGCGGGTCGACCACCACGCCCAGGGCCATCTCCACCCCCGCCCCCACCATGGGCGAGACCAGGACCCTGGGGCCGAGGCGGGCGCGCAAGTCGCGGTAGGCCTCCCACAGCGCCGCCTCGTCAGCGAGGCCGAGCTTGACGCCGCCGGCCTCCGACTTGTGCGCGAGGCCGGGCCGCGCGGTCTTGAGGGCAACGGGATAGCCCAATTCCCGCGCCGCGGCGGCTGCCTCCTCGAGGCTCTCGGCGACGCGTGCGGGCTGGGCCGGGATGCCGAAATCCGAGAGCAGCGCCAGGCTCTCGGCTTCGTCGAGCGGCGTCCCGGTGGCCAGGCGCCCGCGCCAGGCCGCGACGGCCGCCACGGGCGCGCCGGGGCCGGGGTCGGGCCGCTGCGGCGCGTCGCGGTACGCCAGCATGTTGCGCACGGCCTTGAGGGCCGCGGCGGCGCCGTAAATCACCGGCACGCCGGCCTTGGTGATCCGCTCACCGAAATCGCCGTGGTTGGTGGCGGCGTAGAGGGCGGCGATGGCGATGGGCTTGGTGTGGCGCCCGAGCGCCCGCACGGCCATGCGGCCCCAGGTCTCGCTCGCCCCGAAGCCCGTCAGCACGTCCGAGATGACGAGGCCCATGGCCGCATCGGGATCCGATACGAGCGCATCGAAGCATTCCCCGAAGGTGGCCTCGTAATCGTGCGGGCTGCCCCAGGCGTCGAGCGGGTTGACGCGCGCGAGGTCGGGCTCGAGCACCGCGTCGAGGCGGGCAACGGTATGCTCCGAGATTTGCGCGAAAGGCACGCCTAGTACCCACTTTCATAATTCCGTGTGCCATACGATCGCTTTTCCCGTCTCCTCGGCAGGAGGGGGCGCGCTGGCGATGCCGGGGCATCGTCAAATGTCCTCGACGCCCCGAGGGGGCGGGAAAAGCGACCCGCAGGGCGGCGCCCCGAGGCCCCCGGACGTCGTCGCGCGACGCTTGTGATGCCCCGGCATCACGGCGCGCCACGCTCCTAGCCGGGAACCTCGGGGCGCCGTCGTATGGCACACGGAATTATGAAAGTGGGTACTAGCTCCTCGGCCATGTCCACGAACAGCTCCCGCTCCCCGCCCGAATCGCTGATGACCGAGAGCCTGCCCGGCCCCGGGCGCGCCGGCTCGGCGAATAGGAGGAGGTGGCCAGCAGCTCGTCGATATCGCCCACGCGCACCACGCCATGGCGCTCGAAGGAGGCCTGGTAGGCGGCGTCGTTGCCGGCGATGGCGCCCGAATGGCTTTGCGCCAGCCGCGCGCCCAAAGCCGAGCGCCCGACCTTGAGGGCCACGACCGGCACACGCCGGTCCTGGGCCTTCTCGAGGGCCGCCACGAAGCCGGCGGGATCGCGCACCGTCTCGATCATGAGGCCGATTACGCGCGTGCTCTCGAGCCCGAGCGCGAAATCCATGTAGTCGGCGACGGTGGCGCCCACCTCCTTGCCGGGCGCCACCGAGAGATTGAAGTGCAGGCGGCGCTCGTTGCGGATGAAGCCACCGAAGGTCGAGCCCGAGTGGGAGATGAAGGTGACGGCGCCCATCTCCAGGTCGTGCTCGCCGGGGGCATAGGCGACGCGCGTATGGCCATCGAGGTTGATGAAGCCGGTGCAGTTGGCGCCGCACACGGGCATACAGGCTTCGCGGGCGAGCGAGCGCAGGCGATCGATGAGCGGCGGGTCCGCGTCCTCGGCCAGAAAGCCGCTGTCGAAGATGACGGCCGCGCGCGCCCCCGCCTCGATGGCGTCGCGCAAGCCCGCCTCGAGGCGCGGGTTGCCCAGGACCAGGACGGCGAGGTCGGGGGTTTCCGGCACCTCGACCAGGGAGGGGTAGCAGCGGTGGCCCTCGACCGCCTCGTAGCACGGGTTGACCGGGTAGATCGCGCCGGGATAGCGCCCGCGCATGCATTCCTCGATCACCCGCCGGCCGGGCGAATCCTCGCGCCGGGAAGCGCACACGAAGGCGATCGAGCTGGGGGTGAGCAAGGGGGCGAGGAAATGCCCTTCGTTCGGATCGTCCGCCATGTCCCCCCTCGTCCTCTCCCTGCCGGCGGCAGGCAGTGTAGGCGTGCGGCCTGACCCTGCAAAGCCGTCCCGACCCCGTTGCATTGCCGGCCGGCGCGCCGCAGAATTCACTCGGGCAACGCGGGCGATCGGGGAGACGGGTCATGGCTTTCAACGGTTTCAAGGTGATGGACAGCGACATGCACGTCATGGAGCCGCCCGACCTGTGGCTCAACTACATCGATCCCAAATACAAGGACCAGGCGCCAGTCGGCACCACCAACTACCTGAGCGACCAGGACCTCGTCCACGAGGGCCGGGTGATCTCGCGCTTCCGGGTCCAGCCGCCCTATCAGGGCAGCATGACGGAATGGTTCACCGACCATTACGAGCGCCGCGAGACCTTCGAGGACTACGAGCGCCGCGGCTGGGATTCGAGTACCCAGCTCGACGCCATGGACGCCGAGGGCATCGACGTGGCCGTGCTGTTCCCCACGCGCGGGCTCTTCGCCCATGCCAAGGAGTATGACGACGACGAATTCGCCGCCGCCGTCAGCCGCGCCTACAACGACTGGCTGGCGGATTTCTGCGCGCCGGCGCCAGGACGCATGTATGGCGCCGCCATGCTGCCGGCCCAGAGCGTCGAGGCCTGCGTCCAGGAGGTCCGGCGGGCCAAGGAGGATCTGGGCTTCAAGGCCGTCTTCCTGCGCCCCAACCCGGTGCGCGGGCGCAACTGGCACAACCCCTGTTACGACCCCCTATGGGCGGCGTGCGAGGCGCACGACCTGGCCGTCGGCTTCCACGAGGGCACGCCGTGCGAGCTGCCGGTCGCCATGGGCGACCGCTTCAAGGGTGTGCACGCCGATCTGTGGACCACCGAGCATGTGGCGTCCCACCCCATCGAGCAGATGTACGCCTGCCTCTCGATCATCCAGGGCGGCGTGTGCCACCGCTTCCCCGGCTTGCGCTTCGCCTTCCTCGAGGGCAATTGCAGCTGGGTCCCCTTCTGGCTGTGGCGCATGGACGAGCATTGGGAGGCGCGAGCCCACGTGCTCAAGGACCGCATGCCGCTCGCGCCCAGCGAATACTTCAAGCGCCAGTGCTACGTCGGCATCGAGGCCGACGAGGAGCCCGGCAAGTACGCCATCGACTGGGGCGCCGAAGCGAACATCGTTTTCTCGAGCGATTTCCCGCACCCCGACAGCCGCTTCCCCAAGTCGGTCGAGCAACTCGTCGAGCTGCCCCTCGCCGAGGAGACCAAGAAGAAGATCCTCTGGGACAACTGCGCCCGGCTCTACAACTTCGCGTGACGCCGCGCGCGCGGGACAGCGGAATGGGCGGCCGGGTCCTGATCGTCGGCCTGGGCGACCTCGGGCGCCGGTACGCGGCGGCGCTCGCCGCGCGCGGCAAGGTCGAGGAGCTGGTGCTGGCCGGCGGCGGCAAGGGCCGGGGGGCGGACATCGCCGGCCTCATCGAATCCTGCCACGGCGTTCGGGTGCGCTACCTACCCCTCGACGCCACAAAGGCGGGCGACGTGGCGGCGCTGCTGCGGCGCGAGCGGCCGGATCTGGTATTGCAATGCGCGAGCCTCTTCAGCCCCTGGGAGATCCTGGCGGGCGACGCCCCGCGCGTGCGCCGCGCCCGCGCGGCCGGGGTCGGCATCCAGCTTCCGGCACAGCTCCCCATCGCCATCGCCGTGATGCGGGCGGTGCGCGAGGTGGGGTTCGGCGGCCCCGTCATCAACCTCTCCTGGCCCGACGGCACCAACCCCATCCTCGCCAAGATGGGCCTGGCACCCACCCTGGGACTCGGCAACGCGACCATGATCTGGGCGCGGGTGCGGGCCGCCCTGCGCCAATCAGGGGACGCCGAGCCGCTCGTCCGGGTGCTGGGGGACGCCAGCACACTGTGGGCCGTGCTGCGCGCCGCGCCGCCCGCCGACCCGGACGCGGGCTGCCGCGTCTATCTCGGCGAGGAAGGCCGGCGCGGCGAGGAATGGGCCTATCGCGGCCATCCCCTCGCCTCGGGCGTCCACCTCAACGAGCTCACCTGCTGGAGCTCGGTGCCGGTGATCGAGGCACTGCTGCCGGGCGGGTCGGCGGTGCACGCCTCCTGCCCCGGCGTCGATGGGCACTATGGCGGCTATCCGGTGTGCGTCGCGGGCGGCGATGTCGCCTTCGACCTGCCGCCCGGCCTGACCCTCGAGGACGCGGTCGCCTTCAACGCCTCCCTCGCCCGCGACGACGGTATCGAGCGCGTCGAGGCGGACGGCACGGTGATCTATACCGACGCGGCGCGGGCGATCCTGGCCGATATCGATCCGGTCCTCGCCGAGCCGCTCGACCCCGCGCGCGCCGGCGAGCGCTTCCCGCGCCTCATCGCGGCACTCACACCCTAAGCAGGACGAAGGCACGCAAGTCATGAAACACAAAGAGCTGGGACGGCTGGGCCTCATCGGGCTCGGCAAGGTGGGCCGGCATTTCGCCGATCACATGCTGGCGGCGAACGGCCAGCTCAACATCTTCGACCTCGACGCCGCGCGCATGGCGCCCGCCGTGGAGAAGGGCGCCGACCCAGTGGCGAGCGCCCGGGCGCTTGCGGAGGGGAGCGACATCGTCCTCCTCTCCCTGCCCTCGCCCGAGGCGGTGCGGGCGGCGATGCTGGCGGCGGACGGGGTACTCGCCGGGGCGGCCGAGGGGGTGCTGGTGATCGATGCCAGCACCATCGACCCCGAGTCCTGTCGAGAGGTCCATGCCGCGGCTGCGGCACGGGGCGTCGATTATATCGAGACCCCGATCAGCGGCGGTGAGCCGGGCGGCGGCGGCACGGACGGGGCCAAGGCCGGCAACATCAGCTTCATGGTGGGGGGGGAGCGCGCGGCCTACGAGCGCGCCCGGCCCCTCCTCCACACGATCGGCAAGCGGTCATTCTATCTCGGCCCCCCGGGCTCGGGCAGCATCGTGAAGCTCATCAGCAACCACATCGCCGGGCTCAACAACCTGGTCATGATGGAGGGGTTCGTGCTCGGCGCCGCCGCCGGCTTCACGCCCGAGGCGCTCATGGATGTGTTCCGCGGCACCGATGCCAAGAGCTTCATGATGACCGACTATTTCGCGCCACGCTATCGGCGGGGCGAGTTCGACCCGGGTTTTTCCGTGGACCTCATGCACAAGGACCACCGCCTCGCGGGTGAGCTCGCGCTCGAGCACGGTGTGCCCACGCCGTTCAACCAATTGGCGCTCGATGTCTACCAGACGATGCGCGCCAAGGGCCTGGGCGGGAAGGACGTGATCGACGCGCTCCACTTTCTCGCCGACGGCGCCGGCGTCGATATCCGCGCCATGCACCCCTCGGCGGGCGGCGGGGACGCGGGCGAATGACAGGAGCGCCGGCCGGCGCCGATTCCACGAGGGCGGGGGATGGTCTAGGATCGCCACCCGTATCGGCTCCATCGAGGGAACGTGGCAATGACTGGCGGACATGAGGCGGCACCGTGCGGCGACGACGCGCGGAGGGCTCGGGTATGGGATCTGTTCGTGCGCGTCTCGCACTGGGTCGTGGCGGCGGGATTCTTCATCGCCTACTTCACCGAGGACGACCTCCTCACCCTCCATGTCTGGGCCGGCTATACGGTGGGGATCCTCGTGGTGATGCGCGTCCTCTGGGGCTTCGTCGGCCCCAGGCACGCGCGCTTCACCGACTTCGTGTGCGGGCCAATCAAGGCCCTCTCCTACCTCCGCGACCTATGCCTGTTCCGGGCGCCGCGCCATCTCGGGCACAGCCCGGCCGGCGGCGCCATGGCTCTGCTCCTCTTTGCCGGGCTTCTGGTCACCGTCTGGACGGGCCTCGAATTCTACGCCGCGGAGGAGAATGCCGGCCCCCTGGTCTGGTGGGCGGGCGGGTCGCTCGTCCCGGCGGCCGGGAAGATCTGGGTGGACCTGCACGATGTCCTCGCCAACCTCATGCTCCTGCTCGTCATCCTGCACGTCGTCGGCGTCGTCCTGGCCAGCCTGGTCCACCGCGAGAATCTGGTCCGCGCCATGATCACGGGCGACAAGCGCGCACCGTGACGATTCTGGGCATCCTCTTCGACAAGGACGGCACCCTGCTCGACTACGACGCCACCTGGATGCCGGTCAACCGCCTGGTTGCCGACGCCGTGGCCCGCGGCGACGCGGCGCTCGCGGCCCGCTTGCTCATGGCCGCCGGTCATGACGAAGCGGCCGGCCGGGTCAGGCCGGGCTCCCTCCTCGCCGCCGGCACCACGGCCGAGGTGGCCGAGGCCTGGGCGGCGCTCGCCCCCGATCACGGGCGCGGCGACCTCACTGCCTTCATCGATGGGCTGTTCCAGCGCGCGGGCGGCGAGGCGGCCGTTGCCGTTCCCGGCATGGAGGCGACCCTCACGCGCCTCCAGGCCCGTGGCCTGGCCCTCGGCGTCGCCACCAACGACAGCCACCAGGGCGCGCTCGAAACCCTGGCACCCTTCGGCGTCGTCGAGCTGTTCGATTTCATCGCCGGCTACGACAGCGGCCATGGTGCGAAGCCGGGCCCCGGCATGGTCCATGCCTTTGGCGCCGCGACGGGCCTGGCGGCGGCGGAGGTCTGCGTCGTCGGCGACAGCCTCCACGACCTGGAGATGGGGCGCACCGCCGGGGCCGGGCTGGTCGTCGCCGTCCTCACCGGCACCGGGACCCGCGCCGACCTCACCGCCACCGCCGATCTCGTGATCGATTCCATCGTGGGATTGGAGGCGTTGATCGGGCGCTGAGCCCGCCCCCGCCCCTATTCCGGCTCCTTCTCCGGCATCGTGTAGCGGAAGTCGCAGTGGCTGGCGCCTGCCATGATGGTCTGGTTGCGCTCGAGTTCGATGCGCGGGTTGAAGCCCTTGCAGAAGGTGCCGTCACGGCCGCAGGAGAGGAGGTGCCCGATCTCGGCGAGGCCCATCTCCCGGTACATCTCGGCGTAGCGGCAGCGGACGACGTTGTAGGCGACGGCCGCCTCCGTCTCCTCGACCATCTCGATCTCGAGCGCGCCGCCCGAGGTCCATTGCGGCAGCAGGGTATGGAAGCGCGCGAGGTCGGCCTGGCCGTCCGGCTGCGCTGCGGCATAGGCCTGGCCAGCGGCGATGGCGGACTCGACCACGGCCTTACCGATGATGCGCTGGGCCGCCTCGACGCCGAGCTCGGCTACCAACGCCTCATAGATCGGCTTGATGATGTTGGCCTCGATGCGCCGCTGCTCGAGGATCGGCAGATCCGTCTTCGCCATTCTCACTTCTCCTTCTCAAAGCCTTGGCCCGCGGGGCCGCCCGCCCCCGATCCTGTGCGATCCCCCGACACGCGGCAACAGCCGTCGCTTTCGCCGTCCGTATCGATCGGGTGTGACGCCCGTCATATGACGGGCGTCACTGCGCGCCTGGCGGCGAATCCCTAAAAGGGTGCATCAGCCAACACCCGGGAGGGTAGGATCGTGAATTCCGAGGAAACCGTGTCCCACAAGCTGTTCCGACACTCGGTCGATTGTTTCGTGTTCGTCGTCGGCCTCTCGCTCGCGCTGCCGTTCTTCGTGCTGCTGGCCGCACCCTTGATCGACAGCTTGTAGGCACTCCGCCGACGCGCGATCAGACCGCGTTGCGGGCATTGCCCAAGAGAGCCTCCGGCGTCCGCCCGGACCCGGCATAAAAGGTCTCGGTCACCAGCTCGACCGCCCCGCGGTGGGCGGTGAGCTCGCGGACGCCGAGATCGGTCTCGGGCGGCTCTTCCAAGTCCCAGTTACCGGTGTCGTCGACGCCGCGCACCAGCATGGCCGATTCCCGGTTTCCCGTCTTGACCGCGCGGGTCGAGACGCAGTCGATCAGCATGCCCATGCGCCGGTCGGACGAGCGGTTGGGCGCCGAGCTGTGAGCCATGTTGTAATGGATCATCACCGCCTCGCCCGCTTCGAGCTCCATGTCGATGGCGCCAGATTCGTCGAACTCGGCGTCGATGTAATGGCCGCGCGTCAGCATGCTGTCGGGGTCCATCTTCTCCCCATGGGGCAGCCTGGCCCATTTGTGCGAGCCGGGGATGATCCGCAGGCAGCCGTTCGCGGTCGTCGCCGGGGTGACGGCCAGCCATGTGGTAACGACGAGCGGCTCGATCTTGATGTAGGGCGTATCCTGATGCCAGCTCACGTAGGTTTTGCCGTCAGGCGCCTTGTTCCGAAAGCAACAGTTCTCGCACAGGATGTTCGGCCCGAGGATTGCCTCGAGCGCGTCCAGCATGGCAGCGTTCCGCGTCACCACATCGATCCAGGGGAAAAGCAGGTTGGCCTTCATGTCGAGGAGGCCGATGCGCTCGGGCCGCGCGCGCTCGAACGCCTCGACCCGATCGCGAAACGCGCGCGCTTCCGCGGCGCTCATCAGGCGGACGGGCGCGAAGTAGCCATTTTCCTCGAAATGCCCGCGGATCTCTCGCTGCGTCGGCATGAACGGCGTGTCCTTCCTCTCTCCCGCTAGACGAGCGCGATGGGCGCTCGCGCCGAGCCCTCGAACAGGAGCTCGCGCGTCTGTGCCTCGACGGCCGCCCGGTGGGCGGCGAGCGCCGAATCGGTGAACTCGTCGTCGGGCCGCGGGTCGGCACGGAAGAAACCGTGCCGGTCCCTGCCCCGTACCACCATGCCGGACATGACCGAGCCGTTGACCGGCCGCGAACGGGTCGCGAAGTAGCCGAGGATCATGCCGATCCGCCGGCCGGCTGTGGTGTTGGGGCCGGAGCCGTGGACGATGCCGTGGTCGAACAGCGCCGCCTCCCCTGGCCGCAGCGCGATGTCGACGGCGCTATCCTCGTTGATCTCCTCGGTGATGTACTGGCCGCGGGTGAGGATGCTGTCCGGGTTCCCGGTGTCCTCGTGGGCGAGGATGGCGCCCCGGTGGGTGCCGGGGATGGCCCGCAAGCACCCCGCCGCCCGCGAACAGTCGGAGAGGGCGAAGAAGGCGATGGCCCCGGTCGGCCGCAGGTCGATGTACTTGGTATCCTGGTGCCAGCCGGCATGGTGGCGCCCGTCGTTGCGCTTGACGCGGAAGCTCGCGTTCCAACACACGAGGTCCGGCCCGAGGAGCTGGCTGATCGGCTCCACAAGCTCGGGCCGCCGGGTCAGATCGTCGATCCAGGGCACAATCATCTGCGCCTTCAGGTCGCACTTGCGGTGGAGCGCGGGCCGCTCGGCCTCGAGCCGCTCGACCCAGCCGCTCAGCGCGCGCGCGTCCGCCTCCGGCATCACCCGGATCGGGGTGTGGTAGCCCCGCTCCCGGTAGGCCACGACCGCTCTGGTGGTGAGCGCCCAGGTCATTCCCGTGGCCCCACCTGCGCCTACTCCATATAGTCCGGCTGCTCGCGGTCGAGCACCCGCTTCCAGGCCGCGAGGGTGAGATCCACGTCGACCGGCCGGTCCTCGTCGATCTGGGCCTGGACCGTGCGCGCGATCTCGTCCGAGAAGATGCGCGGCTTGGCGCCCGAGGAGTAGAGCAGGTAATATTCCTTGCACACCTGCTCGAGGGTATAGAGGTCGTAGAAGGCCTCGGCCACCGAGGGGCCGATGACGGTCACACCGTGGTTGGCGTGGATTGCGACGCGCTTGCCGCCGAAGGCGTCGCCCATGCGCTCGCCCTCACCACGCTCCACCGCGCCCGCGTTGTAGACGTCGTCATAGGCGATGCGGTCGATGAACCGGGCCGTGTTCTGGTTGGTCATCTTGAGCCGGTTGTCCTGGATCGAGGCCAGCCAGGTGCCATAGGGCGGGTGGACGTGGAGGATGCAGGCCCCGTCCGGGTTGTCGAGGTGGATGGCGGCGTGGATGTGGAGGGCCGAGCGCTCGATCACCCCGTCGCCCTCGACGATGTTGCCGTCCGAGTCGGAGATGATGAGGTTGCTGGCCGTCACCTCGCCCATCAGCAGCCCGTGGGCCTTGACCAGGAACTGGTCAGTGCGCCCCGGCACGACATAGGTCAGGTGGTTGTAGATGCTGTCGTCCCAGCCGAAGCGGCTCATCAGCCGGTGCGCGGCGGCAAGATCGATGCGGGCCTGCCACATCGCGTCCGACTGCAGCGTGACCTCTCTCAACGGCGTGGCCATGACTACTCCTCTTATCCCAATCGTGTTCGTTCGCGCACCGGCGGACCAGGCAGGCGATTGCGATATCGCACCTTGCCGCCTGACCCGGCAACAAGAATACTCCATCCGAACGTGACTTGACCATTACCATTCCTTTACGCGGGGTAGCGTGAACCGCGATTTCATCATCATCGGCGGCGGCATGGCCGGGGCATCGGCGGCCTACCGCCTGGCATCACACGGCCGGGTCGTGATGCTCGAGCGTGAAGCCTCGCCCGGCTACCACAGCACCGGGCGCTCCGCCGCCGCGCTCTCGGTCAACCTCGGCACCTGCGTCGTCCGCGCGCTGACCGCAGCCGGCCGGCCCTTCCTCGAGGACCCGCCCGACGGCTTCAGCGAAATCCCCCTCACCCACCCCCGCCCCTGGCTCTTCATCGCCCGCGCCGACCAGCGGGCCCTGTACGAAGCCGCCCTCGCCGAGGCGCGCGAGACCTGCCCCGACATCGTGGCCGTGAGCGCCGCCGAAGCGGTTCAACGCCTCCCTATCCTGCGCCCCGAATACGTCGCATACGCCTTCGTCGAGCCCGACGCTTGCGACCTCGACGTGGACGCCATCCACCAGGGATTCCTGCGTGGCTTCCGCGCCCGTGGCGGCGAAATCGAGACCGATGCCGAAGTGATGGCGATCACGCGCACAAACGGCGAATGGCGGGTGCGGACGCGGGCCAGCGACTTCACCGCCCCCGTCGTCATCAACGCGGCCGGCGCCTGGGCCGACGAGGTCGCGCGGCTGGCCGGCGTGCGCGCAATCGGCCTCGTGCCCAAGCGACGCACCGCGATCACGTTCGATGCGCCCGAGGGCGCGGACGTCTCAGCCTGGCCCGAGCTCGACGACATCGGCGAGGAGTTCTATCTCAAGCCCGAGGTCGGGCGGCTCCTCGGCTCGCCGGCCGACGAGACGCCGGTCCCGCCCCAGGACGTCCAGCCCGAGGCGCTCGACGTGGCCATCGCCGTCGACCGCATCGAGCGCGCGACGACCCTGCAAATCCGCCGCGTCACGCACCAATGGGCGGGTCTGCGCAGCTTCGTCGCCGACCGCGGGCCGGTCGTCGGCATGGACGGCGAGGCCCAGGGCTTCTTCTGGCTCGCGGGCCAGGGCGGGGCCGGCATCCAAACCGCTCCGGGAATCAGCGCCCTGGCCGAGGCACTGCTGGTGGGGTGCGAAGTGCCGGCGACGTTGGCAGGGTTCGGTGTGAAGAGTGCCGACCTCTCGCCCGAGCGCCTCGAGCGCCTCGCCCACACGACTGACAGGGAGACACGAGGATGACCGAGCTACGCCACCTGACCGGGCCAGCGAGCGAGATCCTGAGCGATGCCGTCGTCGATGGCGACTATGCCTTCCTCGCCGGCAAGTGCTGCACCGACGTGCCGGGCGGGGAAGCCGCAATCGGCGACATCGCGGCCGAGACGCGCATGACCATGGACGCCCTCAAGGAGACCCTGGCGCGGGTCGGCCTCGGCTTCGAGGACGTGGTGACGGCGCGGGTCTTCCTCACCCACCCCGAGGAGTTCGACGCCATGAACGCCGTCTACACGACCTATTTCGAGGCGGGCAAATGCCCGGCCCGCACCTGCGTCGGCGTTACCTGGATGGTCGAGGGCTGCCGCGTCGAGATCGACTGCGTCGCCCGAATGCCCAAGCCGGCGCCCACGCCGAGAGAGGAACAGCGCCGCTGAGCCCACGCAAGGTGGCAACCGCGCCCACGTCCAGGGCCTGATCAGGGAGGCGCCGGCGTGCTCAGTCGTGAATCAGCCTCAGCGCCGATTGCAGCAGCACGTTGGCGCCGTTCTCCAGGAGTGGCCAGTCGGTCCATTCGTCGCGGCGGTGGCTGCGCCCGCCCTCGCTCGGCACGAAGATCATGCCGGCCGGAGCCACCCGCGCCAGCACCTGGGCGTCGTGCCCGGCACCCGAGGGCATATCGTGGCTCGCGAGGCCGAGGCTGGCCGCGGCATCGCGAATGACGGCCTGGACCTCGTCCGCCATCAGCGCCGCCTTGTTGGCCGAGAGCCACTCGTAATCGACGGTGAGCGCGTGGGCCGCCGCCGCCTCGCGCGCGATGGCCTCGCCGTTCGCCACCAGCGTCGCGATGACCGCGTCCGAGACGTCGCGGATCTCCTGAGTGAGGCGGACCCGGTAGGGCACGATATTGGTAGCCTGGGGCAGGAGGTCGACGACGCCGAAGGTGATCCGCGCGCGCCCCTTCGTGCCCTCTTCCAGCACCATGCGCCGGGCCCGGTAGGCGTATTCGGCCGCCCCCGTGAAGGCGTCCTTGCGCAGGTCCATGGGCGTGGTCCCGGCATGATCGGGCTCGCCGTGGAAGGTCACGTTGGTATGGTTGATACCGACAATGGCCTGCACGACCCCGATGGGAAGGCCTTTGCTCTCCAGCACCGGCCCCTGCTCGATATGCAGCTCGAGATAGGCGGCCAACTCCCCGCCCGGGCGCCGCGCGGCGCCGATCTCGCCCGCATCGAAGCCGGCCGCGCACATGGCGTCCGCGAGGCTGTTGCCGTCCGGGTCCCGGGCCGCCGCGACCTCTCCGGCCTCGATCTGGCCGGTCATGGCCTTCGAGCCCATGCAGTCGCTGTAGCGGCCCTCTTCCTCGACGAAGGCGACGCACTCGAAGGCGCGCGGGAGCGCTGAACCCGATTCGGCCAGGACCCGCGCCACCTCGAGGGCCGAGAGGACGCCGAGCGCGCCGTCGAGGGGGCCGCCATCGGGCACCGTATCGATGTGCGAGCCGGCCATGACGCAAGGGCCCGAGGCGGGGCCGACGCGGCCGATGGTGTTGCCGGCCGCGTCGTCCCTCGGCGTGATGCCAGCCTCTTCCATGCGCGCCTTCAGCCACGCGCGCGCCGCCTCGTAATCGGGTGAGAAGGCGTGCCGGGTGAGCGCGCCCTCCGCCGAGCGCCCGATCCGCGACAGGGCCTCGATATCGGCCTTGAGCCGCGCGAGGTCGATGCGCGAATCGTGCCAGCCGGCCACGGCGTTCCCTTGCCGCTACTTGATGGTGAGCTCGAGCGGCAGGCCGTTCAGCACCTCGCAGCCGTTGCGCGTGACCCGGACCGTGGCGCTGAAGCCGATACCGACCTCGCGGTACTTGAGCACCAGCGGCACCATGTGGAAGGTCATGTTCTGCTCGAGCTTGCGATTCTCGCCCTGGCGCAGGCTGAGGATCTGGCCCTCGCCCCAGTCGGGCGGGAAGTTGACGCCGATCGAATAGCCGAGCCGGTGGCGCCAATACTCGCCGAAGCCGGCCTTCTCGACCACGCGCCGCGCCGCCGTGTCCACTTGCGCGCAGGTCACGCCCGGCTTGATCTTGTCGCATGCCGCCTCGACCGCGCCGATGACGGCGTTGGCCATGCGCCGGACCTGGCGGGTGGGCTCGCCCACGTTGGCGCAGCGCATGATGGCAGCCGAATAACGGTTGACGTTGGCCGAGACCTCGAAATAGACCGGGTCGCCCTCCTCGATCATCATGTTGCGGTGGGTCTGGTGCGGCAGGCACGTGCGCTCACCCGAAAGGATGAAGGGTGGCAGGCCATAGTATTGGCTGCCATTCTCGATGAGGACACGGTTGACCTCGGCCGCGACCGCGTTGTCGGTGACCCCGCCGGCGATGGCGTCGAGGCCCGCCTGGACGCCGCGGTCGAGGATGCGCGCCGCCTTCTTCATGGTCGCGACCTCGTCCTCGGACTTGATGACGCGCGCATTCTCCACGACCTTGGAGCAATCCTTGAAGGTCGCCTTGGGGAAAGCCGCCATGAGCGCCTCGTACTCGGCCACGGACTGGAACCAGCCCATTTTCTCGATGCCGATACGCTTGTCGGCGAGGCCCATGGCGGCCATGGTCTTGGCCGTGACCTCGACCGGTACCTCCCAATCCCAAACGATCTCCATGTCGGGCAGCCAAGTGTATTCCGGCACGTTCAGGGATTCGAAGTTGCGCAGGACGAGCTTGGGCTGGTCGCCGAGCGGCAGGATGAGGCAGTGGTAGCCGTAATAACCCGGCGTCTCATACCCCGTGAGGTAGCATATGTTCTCCGGCCCCCGGACCAGCAGCACGTCGACGCCGGCCGCCTTCATACCCTTGGTAACCACGTCGTAGCGGCGCCGGTATTCCGCCGGCGAAAAGTTGAGGCCGCGGTGGTCGATCATCTGCAACTGCTTCTTTTTCGCCATCAGCTCTCTCTCCATTCTGGCTGGGTGGCCCGCGCGACCTGGCGGTACCGGTTCCGTGGGCGGGCGATAGCCTGGTGTCCTAGCTCTGCCCGGTTGAAATTCAAAGGGCTATCGCGCGAACGCGCCTCATTTGACGATCAGCTCGCGCGGGAAGGCCGAGAGGTCCTCGCAGCCGTCATCGGTGACGCGGACCGTCGCGCTGAAGCCCGCCCCCGTCTCGCGGTAGATGAAGGCAGCGGGCACCAGGTGGAAGGTCATGTTCCGCTCGAGCGGCCGTTGCTCGCCCTGCTTCAAGCTGAGGATATGCCCCTCGCCCCAGTCGGGCGGGAAACCGAGGCCGATCGAGTAGCCGGCCCGGTGGGCGTGGTACTGACCGATGCCGGCCTTCTCGAACGCGCCGTGCAGGGCGGCGTCCACCTCCTCGCAGGTCACACCCGGCGCGATGGTGTCCTTGGCTGCCTGGAGGCCGGCGAGGCAGGCGTCGGCAAATTGCCGGACGCGGGGCTCGGGCTCGCCGTCGCAGGCCGTGAGCATGAGGGAGGCCGAATAGCGGTACTTGGTGGCCGAGAGCTCGAAGAAAACCGGGTCGCCCTTCTCGAGCACGCGCCCGCGCCAGGTCGCGTGGGGCATGGAGAGGCGCGGGCCCGAGCAAATGAAGTGAGGCAGGCTCGGGTACTCGCTGCCCGCCCCCACCAGCACCCGGTGCACCTCGGCCGCGATGTCGTCCTCGGTGGCACCCGCGCGCACCGCGTCCACGCCCGCCCGCATGCCGCCGTCCAGCATCCTCGCGCAGCCCCGCATGATGTCGATCTCGGCTTCGGACTTGACCAGGCGGGCCTGCTCGACGAGGCCCGCGGCGTTGACGAATGTCGCCTCTGGCAGGCTCGCGACCAGGGCCTCGTATTCCTCGACGGTGAAAAAATAGGCCGCCTTGTCGACGCCGATTCGGCGGGCGGCGAGGCCGCGGTCGCGCAGGACCTCGACGGTGACCTCGTGGGGCACGCGGGTGTCGGGGATGATCTCGGATTCGGCCAGCCAGGAGAACTCCCATACGTTCGGCTGCTCCAGCCGCCGCAGAACCATGACCGGCTCGGCGTCCGGCGAGATGACGAGGCAGTGGTAGCCGTAATAGCCCGGCGTCTCGTAGCCGGTGAGGTAGCAGATATTCTCCGGCCCCCGCACCAACAGCACGTCGACCCCAACCGTCGCCATGCCCTCGAGCACGAGGTCGTAGCGCCGGCGATATTCGTCGAGCGAAAAAGGTAGCCGCTCGTGCCCGATCATCTTGATGTCTTTCGACGTCTTCATGCCTCGCCCCTCCCAGGACATGGTGGCGGCGCCGGCCGGCCAACCCGGCACGCCGCTCCTCGCTTATTTACTTGATGACCAACTCGCGCGGCAGGCTCGAGAAGTCCTCACAGCCGTCCTCCGTCACGCGCACCGTGGCGCTCAGACAGACGCCGACCTCGCGGTAGATCTGGATGGCCGGGATGATGTGGAAGCACATGTTGGGCTCGAGCGTCCGCATCTCCTGGTTCCGCAAGCTTAAGATCTGGCCCTCGCCCCAGTCGGGCGGGAAGCTGATGCCGATCGAGTAGCCGGCGCGGTGCGGGTGGTACTCCCCGAAGCCGCGCTCGACGATGGCGTTGTGGGTCGCCCAGTAGACATCGTTGCTGGTGGCGCCCGGCTTGATGGTCGCCATCGCCGCCTCGAGCGCCGCCTTGGTCGCGGCCCCCATGTCGAGGGTGCGTTGTTCCGGCTTGCCGTCGCAGGCGCAAATGAGGAGGGCGGTGTTGTAGCGGTGCTTGACGGCCGAGAGCTCGAAGAACACGGGCTCCGCCTTCTCGACCCGGCGGCCGAGCCAGGTAGCGTGCGTCACCGAGGTGCGCGGGCCCGAGCAGATGAAGTGAGGCAGGCTCGGGTATTCGCTGCCGAGCTCGATCAGCACGCGGTGCACCTCGGCGGCGATCTCGTCCTCGGTGCGGCCAGCCTGAACGTAATCGATCCCGGCCTGCATGCCCTTGTCGAGGATGGCCGCCGTCTCGCGCATAAGCGCGATCTCCTCCGCCGACTTGATGAGGCGCGCCGCCTCGATGACGCCCGAGCCATCGAGGATGGTCGCCTCGGGCAGGCCGGCGATCACCGCCTCGTATTCCTGCACCGGGGTGAAGAAGGCCGACTTCTCGACGCCGATACGCTTGTTCGCAAGGCCGCGCCGCTTGACCTCGGCGAGGGTGATCTCGTGCGGCACCTCGTGGTCCTCGACCACAGCCGATTCCTCGAGCCAGGAGAACTCGCCGATGTTGACACGCTCGAGTTTGCGCAGCACCAGGACCGGATCCTGGTCGCTTGCGACCACGAGGCAGTGATAGCCGTAATAGCCCGGCGTCTGGTAGCCGGTCAGGTAGGCGATGTTCTCGGGCGTGCGCACGAGCAGCACGTCGATACCCCGCTCGGCCATATTGGCCTGCATGAGGTCGTAACGCCGGCGGTATTCGTCGAGCGTGAAGGCCAGCCGGTCGTGACTGTTCATATTGATATTGCGTGCGCTCGCCATCTCTCGGCTCCCCTGCTTTTCGAAGAATGAAGCCCGCGGGGCTATTCCGCCGCTTCCGCGCCACCTTCCGCCGGCCCGCGCCAGCCGACGGCGCCCGAGTCCTCGAGCGCCGCGATCTCCTCGGCGCCAAAGCCCCAATCGGCCAGCACCGCTCGGGTATGCGTGCCCGGCGCGGGTGCCGGGCCCCGAATCGCGGGCGGCGTGCGGCTGAACTTGGGCGCCGGGCCGGGCTGGACGAACCCGTCGATCTCGACGAAGGTCCCGCGCGCCTTGTTGTGCGGGTGCTCGGGCGCCTCCGCCATGTCGAGGACGGGCGCGAAGCAGACGTCGGTCCCCTCCATGATCTCGCACCATTCGTCGCGCGTCTTCTCTTGGACGGCCGCCGCCACCTTCTCGCGCATCGCCGGCCAATGGATGCGGTCGAGCTGGATCGAGAGGTCCACGCCCTCGAGCCCGAGCAGGTCGATCATGAGCTTGTAGAATTTCGGTTCGATGGCGCCGAGCGAGATGTACTTGCCGTCCTTGGTCTCATAGACGCCGTAGAAATGCGCGCCGCCATCGATGATGTTGTCGCCCCGCTCGTCCGTCCACATGCCGATGCCGCGCAGGCCGAAGAACCCGGTCATGAGGGAGGCGGCCCCCTCGACCATGGAGACGTCCACCACTTGGCCCTTACCCGAGCGCCCGGCCTCGAAGACGGCGGCGAGCATGCCGTAGGCGAGGTAGAGGGCGCCGCCGCCGAAATCGCCCACCAAGTTGAGCGGCGGGACCGGCGGGCCGCCCCGCTGGCCGATGCCGTGCAGCGCGCCCGAGAGGGCGATGTAGTTGATGTCGTGCCCGGCGGCGTGGGCCAGGGGGCCGGTCTGGCCCCAGCCGGTCATGCGCCCGTAGACGAGCTTCGGGTTGCGCGCAAGGCACGCGTCCGGCCCGATGCCGAGGCGCTCGGCGACCCCGGGGCGGAAAGGCTCGATCAGCGCGTCGGCCTGCTCAGCGAGGCGGAGCAGCGTCGCCACCCCGTCCGGGTTTTTCATGTCGATGGCGACGGAGCGGCGGCCGCGGTTGAGGAGGTCGGAGCCGTACGGGCGCGGCACACCGAGGCCCGAGGGCAGGGTGCGGTCGACGCGGACCACCTCCGCGCCCATGTCGGAGAACAGCATGGCGCAGTGCGGCCCCGGCCCGATGCCGGCCAGCTCGACGACTTTCAATCCGGCCAGCGGCCCCATCATCCCCTCCCCTTTATGCCTCGAAGTTTCCCAGTTCGCCGCACCCGGCGCAATCGTTGTGAGCGCTCTCGCTCAAGCGCTCATGGGCCGCGGCCTCGTGACGTGCCCCATTTTGCGGCCCGGGCGCGTCTCCGTCTTGCCGTAGAGGTGGAGGCAGGCCCCTGATTCGGCGGCGAGGGCCGCCCAGCCCACCGCATCGTCGCCGATCAGGTTCGTCATGACCGCGTCCGAGTGCCGCTCGGGGTTGCCGAGCGGAAGGCCGCAGACCGCGCGCACGAACTGCTCGAACTGGCTGCAGGCGCATGCGTCGATGGTCCAATGGCCGGAGTTGTGCGGGCGCGGGGCGATCTCGTTGACGAGGAGCCGGCCGTCTCGAGTCACGAACATCTCGACGGCAAGGAGCCCGACCAGGTCGAGGGCGTCGGCGATCGTCTCCGCGACCGCAACTGCCTCGCGCGCGAGCGCCTCAGGGATATCGGCCGGCGCGGTGGTGGTATCGAGGATGTGCCGCGTATGCTCGTTCTCGACCGGAACGTAGGCGGCCGTCCCGCCATCCATGCCGCGGGCGACGATGACCGAGATCTCGCAGGCGAAATCGACGAAGCCTTCGAGGATACCAACCGCCGCCCCCATCTCTTGCCAGGCGTCGCCCACTTCCATGCCCAGGTCGATCAGCACCTGCCCCTTGCCGTCGTAGCCGAGGCGCGTCGTCTTGAGGACGGCGGGCCGGCCGAATGCCGCGAGGGCCTCGGCCAACTCCTCCGGGCCCGCCAGCTCCCGGAACCGGGTCACCGGCGCGCCGATGGATTCTAGGAAACGCTTTTCGACCGCGCGGTCCTGGCTCACCCGCAGCGCGTTCCAGTTGGGGCGCACGGGCACGCGCGATTCGAGGAGCTTCACGCACCCGTGCGGCACGTTCTCGAACTCGAAGGTCACCACATCGACCGCGGCCGCGAAGGCTTCGAGGGCGGCCAGGTCGTCGTAAGCGGCGGCCGTCTCGGCCGCCGAGACCAGCGCCGCCGGCCCGCCCGCCGCGGGCGCATAGATATGGCAGCGATAGCCCAGGCGCGCGGCGGCGAGCGCCGTCATGCGCCCCAACTGTCCACCACCCAGGATGCCGATCGTCGAGCCCGGCGGAAGCGGTGCCGTCACGACCTCAGCCGTCGTCGGACGGGGCTTCGGCCACGGCGGCCGTCTGGCGCGCGCGCCAGTCGTCCAGCGCATGGGCCACGCCGGCGTCGCTCGTGGACAGGATCGAGGCCGCGAGGAGGGCGGCATTGATGGCCCCGGCCTTGCCGATGGCCAGGGTGCCCACGGGCACGCCGCCCGGCATCTGGGCGATGGAGAGCAAGCTGTCCATGCCCTTGAGCGCCGTCGATTCTATGGGTACGCCGAGGACCGGGAGGCTGGTCATGGACGCGGTCATGCCCGGCAGGTGGGCGGCCCCGCCGGCGCCCGCGATGACGACCTTGAGCCCACGGCCGCGCGCCTCGCGGGCATAGGCATAGAGTCGCTCTGGCGTGCGGTGGGCGGAGACGATGCGCGTCTCGTGCGCGATGCCGAGCGCCGCCAGCGTCTCGCTCGCATGGCGCATGGTCTCCCAGTCGGACTGGCTGCCCATGATGATGCCGACGACCGCATCGGCCATGCCTGAATATCCCCTCGATATGCGCCTGATCTCTCGGCGAGCCGCACATTATAGGGGGGCCGAGTGACGAGACAAGTCAGGGGGCCGATTGTGTAGATAGCACACGATCTGTCCGTTCTATGTAGCACACGATCTGTCCGGTTTATTGAGCCTCCTGTTTGAAGGGGGTGGGATGAGACGGACAGATGTTTTGCAAGGTGTGCGCATGATGAGGTTTCGGGATGTTTTCGGTCGTTGTGAGGCGGGATCGTTGAGCCAGTTGGAGGCGGCGGAGGTGCTTGGGGTCGGCGAGCGCACGTTTCGGCGCTGGTGCCGTCGTTTCGAGTGTGAGGGCGATGCGGGGCTTCTGGACCGGCGTCTGGGCAAGCCGTCGCCCAAGCGGGTGCCGGTGGACGAGGCGATGCGGGTCGAAGCTCTTTACCGCGAGCGCTACGCGGGTTTCACGGTCAAGCACTTCCACGAGCACCTGGTGAAGGACCACGGCTTCCGCTGGGGTTACACCTGGACCAAGACGTTTCTCCACGGCCGCGGCCTGGCGGCGCCGGCGCCCAGGCGCGGGGCGCACCGGCGCAAGCGGCCGCGGCGGCCGCTCGTGGGCATGATGCTGCATCAGGACGGCTCGACGCACCGCTGGCTGCCGGGCCGCGACGAAGAGCAGGATATGATCGTCTCTCTGGACGATGCGAGCGGGGCGATCTACTCGGGCTTCCTGGTCGCCGAGGAGGGCACCATGTCGAGCTTCCAGGGGCTGGGCGAGGTGTTCGGCCGGCACGGGCTGCCGTGCGCGCTCTACACCGACCGCGCGAGCCACTACTTCCACACCCCCCAGGCGGGTGGCAAGGTGGACCGCGACAAGCCCTCCCAGCTCGGACGGGCCTTGGCCCAGCTCGGCATCGAGCACATCGCGGCCTATTCGCCGGAGGCGCGCGGGCGCTCCGAGCGCGCCTTCCGCACCTTGCAGGACCGGCTCCCCAAGGAGTTGGCATTGGCCGGCGTCTCGACGATCGAAGGGGCCAACCGCTTCCTCGCCGAGACCTTCATTCCCGACTACAATGCGCGCTTCGCGATCGCTCCCGAAGAGCCGGGCTCGGCCTTCGTCGCCGTGCCGGCGGAACAGTGGCGCGACGTGCTGTGCGTCCAGGAGACGCGCACCGTCGGCAACGACAACACCGTACGCTTCCACGGCATCGTCCTGCAGATCCCGCCGTCATCGCTGAGGCCGCACTACGTCAAGGCCAAGGTCCGCGTCCACCACTATCCGGACGCCACCTACGCCATATTCCACGGGCCGCGCCCGATCGCCCGCTACCGAGGCGATGGCGCGCTTCTGGAAGGAGACACCATGAAGAGGGCCGCGTGATGCCGCTCGACGCGACCCGCCCGTGGATAAGTGGACAGCTCGGCTACGCCGACCTGACCACTTCCCCACAGGCGCCACAACATCAACAGAGCGGTCAATCGATGTGCTACATAAACCGGCCAACTTAATTCGCTATCTACAGTCAGGGGGCCGATTGCCACTCGGCCCGAACGTCCGCATCCGTTTCCCCCGACAGGCGATCCCGCCGCGAGAGAGCGAAGGCATCGGCATCGAGAAGTCGCGAGAGCGCCCAGACGGCCATGGCACGGACCAGCGGCGAGGGGTCGTCGAGGCGCGCTCGGGCGCTCCCGGCAAGTGTCGCCTCGCCGCTGTTGCCGATGGCGATGAGGACGTTGCGCACGAAACGGTCGCGCCCGGTGCGCTTGACGGGGGACTTCGAGAATGCGGCCCGAAAGGCGGCATCGTCGAGCCGAGCGAGCGCCGCGAGGCGCGGCGGGTCCAGCGCCTCGCGCGGCGCGAAGGCCGGCTCGGCATGGGGGCGCGCGAACTTGTTCCACGGGCAGACGGCCAGGCAGTCGTCGCAACCATAGATTCGGTTGCCCATGGCCGGGCGCAGGGCGCGCGGGATGTGGCCCTTGTGCTCGATGGTGAGGTAGGAGATGCAGCGGCGCGCGTCGATCCGGTAGGGCGCCGGGAAGGCATCCGTCGGGCAGACGTCGAGGCAGCGGCGGCAGGCGCCGCAATGGTCCACCTCGGCCTCGTCGGGAGCCAGATCGAGGGTGGTGAAGACCTCTCCCAGGAACAGCCAGGAGCCGAATTCGCGTGAGACGAGGTTCGTGTGCTTGCCTTGCCAGCCGACGCCCGCGCGCTCGGCGAGCGGTTTTTCCATGACCGGGGCCGTATCGACGAACACCTTCACCCGGGCGCCGAGCGCCTCGTCTATCCAGCGGCCGAGCGCCTTCAATCGCGTCTTGAGCACGTCATGGTAGTCGCGGCCCCGGGCGTAGACCGAGACGGTGCCCTCCTCCTTGCGATCGAGGGCCGCCAGAGGATCGCTTTCCGGGCCGTAATTGACCCCAAGCACGACGACCGAGCGCGCCTCGGACCACAGCCGCCGCGGGGCGCCCCTGCGCTCGGCGTTCGCCGCCAGCCAACCCATGTCGCCATGCAAACCCTCGGCCAGGAACTCGGCGAGGTGCGTCCGCGCTTCGTCACCCAGACCCGGCGCGGCGAAACCCACGGCGTCGAACCCGAGCGCAAGCGCCTTCGCGCGGATGGCCGCCTTGGCGTCGGGCACTGGCCGCGCGCCGCTCACCCCCGGCCGCGATAGGGGGCGACACCCTGGTCGGGCAGCCACAGGCCGTCGGGCGGCGGGCCGCTCTGGTAGAACACATCGATGGGCATGCCGCCACGCGGATACCAGTAGCCGCCGATGCGGAGCCAGCGCGGCTCGAGCAGCGCCTCGAGGCGCTTGGCGATGGCGACGGTGCAGTCCTCGTGGAAGGCGCCGTGATTGCGGAACGAACCGAGATAGAGCTTCAAGGACTTGCTCTCGACGAGCAGGGCGGCGGGCGCGTAGTCGATCACGAGATGGGCGAAGTCGGGCTGGCCGGTCACCGGGCAGATGGAAGTGAACTCCGGGCAGGTGAAGCGCGCGAGGTAGAGCGTGCCCGGATGCGGGTTCGGTACCGCGTCGAGGGTCGCCTCGTCGGGCGATGCCGGAAGCTCGGTCTTGCTCCCGAGCTGGGTCAGGGTCTCTTCAACGCTTCTGGCCATGGCGCAAACCTGGTTTCCGAGCGGCGGCGGAGCAAGCCTACCGCAATTCCACGCCCGTCACGATGCCCGCCGAGTTTTCGCTTGATGGCCCGCGCGCGGGGGGCGTATGTCGGGTCAGCCCACAGGGAATCCAACCCGAGTGAAAGGACGTGCCATGCCGGACGCGCAGACCAAGATCGCCGAATGGGGGGTCGCGAACGAATACGGCAATCTCACGGACGTGCTGCTGTGCGCGCCGGACAATTTCAAGTGGCTGCCCGCCAGCTCGATCTCCAAGGGCACCCTGCAACAGGGCCTCACCTTCGACGCCCAGCTCGCCCAGCGCCAGCACCGGGAGCTGGTGCAAGCCTATGAGGACGCGGGCGTGCGCTGCCATTTCCTGGAGCCCGACCCCGCCCTTCCCTACCAGGTCTATGCCCGCGACAGCAGCTTCATGACGCCCTACGGCGCCGTCGTCACCCAGATGTCCCAGTGGTGGCGGCGAGGTGAATACGCGCCCGTGATCCGCTTTTACCAAAGCACCGGCATCCCCATCTTCAACATGGTCACCGCCGGCTCCTTCGAGGGCGGCGACTTTGACGTGATCGGGCCGGAATGCGTCCTCATCGGCCATAGCGAGGAGCGCACCCAGGAGCGCTCGGCGCGCCAGGTCGCGTCCTGGTTCGAGGACAAGGGCTGGGAGGTGCGCCTCGCCCCCATCGCCGAGCACTATGTCCATATCGACCTCATGGTCTGCATGCTGGCCGAGAAGCTCGCCGCCGTGTGCCTGGAGACGACCGAGGAGGGCATCGTCGACTGGCTCGAGGGCAAGGGCATCGAGATCGTGCCGGTGAGCTTCCGCGACACCATGAAGCTCGGCTGCAACGTCATCTCGCTCGGCGACGACCGGGTCATCTCGACTGCCGAGAGCAAGGACCTGAACGCCCGCCTGCGCGCCCAGGGCTTCGAGGTCTACGACCCGGACGTGACCATGTTCACCCTTGGCGGCGGCGGCGTCCACTGCATGGGCATGCCGCTCAATCGGAGCTAAGGGGCGCCCCTAAACCGGCTCGATATCGCCTTCGGCTCGGGCGGCCTCGAACGCGGTCACATAGGTTAGTAGCGCGTCCTTGGTGATGGCAGCGCGTAGCTCGCGCATCAGGTCCTGGTAATAGGCGAGGTTGTGCCATGTCATGAGCATACTGCCCAGGATCTCCTTCGCGCGCACCAGGTGGTGGAGGTAGGCGCGGCTGTAATTGCGGCAGGCCGGGCAGGTGCAGGCTTCGTCGAGTGGGCGCGGGTCCTCGGCGTGGCGGGCGTTGCGGATGTTGAGGACTGCACGGCGGGTGAAACCCTGGCCAGTGCGGCCCGAGCGGGTGGGGATCACGCAATCAAACATGTCGATGCCGAGGGCCACGGCGGCGACAATGTCCTCGGGCCGGCCGATGCCCATGAGGTAGCGCGGCCGATCAGCGGGCAGGAGCGCGGCCGTATGGCCGGCCATTACGCGCATCTCCTCCGGCGATTCGCCGACCGCCAGGCCACCGATGGCGTAGCCTTCGAAGCCTGTCTCGATAAGCGCAACGGCTGATTCGTCACGCAAATCCGCGTAGGTGCCACCCTGGACGATGCCGAAGAGGGCGTGGCCGGGGCGCGGCACGAACGCCGCCTTCGAGCGTTCGGCCCAACGCATGGAGAGGCGCATGGAGCGGGCGGCCTCTTCCGCCGTTGCCGGCCAGGCGGTGCATTCGTCGAGAACCATGGTGATGTCGGCGCCGAGCAGGTGCTGGATCTCGACCGCGCGCTCGGGCGTGAGCTTGTGGATGCTGCCGTCGATATGGGAGCTGAAAGTGACACCCTCCTCGTCGAGGGTGCGGCGCTTGGCCAGGGACATGACCTGGAAGCCGCCCGAATCCGTGAGGATGGGCCCCGGCCAGTTCATGAACCGGTGCAGGCCGCCGAGGCGGGCCACGCGCTCCGCCCCCGGCCGCAGCATCAGGTGATAGGTGTTGCCGAGCACGATCTCGGCCCCTGTCTCGCGCACCGCCTCGGGCGTCATAGCCTTGACGGTGCCCGCGGTGCCGACGGGCATGAAGGCCGGCGTCGAGACCTGACCGTGGGCTGTCGTGAGGCGCCCCGCGCGCGCGGCGCCGCTCCTCGCCAGCACCTCGAAATCGAAGGCCGGTGCGCTCATGCCCTCTCGCCTCGTTCGAGGAGGCACGCATCGCCATAGGAATAAAAACGGTAGCCTACACGCTTGGCGTGCGCGTAGGCAGCCAGCATGCGTTTCCGCCCGGCGAAGGCGGCGACCAGCACGAAGAGGGTCGAGCGCGGCAGATGGAAGTTGGTGAGCAGCATATCCACGGCCTTGAAGCGGTAGCCCGGCATGATGAAGAGGTCGGTCTCGCCGCGAAAGGGCCGGACCGTGCCATTGTCGTCGGCCGCGCTTTCAAGGAGGCGGAGGCTCGTGCTGCCAATGGCGACGATGCGCCCACCCGCCGCCCGCGCCGCGTTGACCGCATCGGCCGCCGCCACCGGGATCTCGCCCCACTCGGCGTGCATTTGGTGATCGCGCAAATCCGCGGCCTTGACCGGCAGGAAGGTCCCCGGGCCGACATGGAGCGTCACACTCGCGCGCCCGATGCCCCGTGCCTCGAGCGCATCGGCGAGCCGGGGCGTGAAGTGGAGCCCGGCCGTGGGGGCCGCGATGGCGCCGGCGCGGGCCGCGAACATAGTCTGGTAATCGTCCCGATCTTGCTCGTCGGGGCCCGCCACGCGCGGGATATAGGGCGGCAGCGGCATGGCGCCATGCGCCTCGAGCGCCGTCATGAGTTCCGCGCCCGCGCGGTCGAAGCGGAGCGTGACGGCACCCCCCTCCCCCTTCGCGACCATTTCGGCCGATAGCCCGCCCGAGAACACGATCCGGTCGCCCGGCCGCAGACGGCGCGCCGGCCGCGCCAGCGCCAGCCAGCCATCATCGGTGGCACGGATCAGCGTCACCTCGACCCGCGCCTCCCCGCGGTGGCCCGTAAGACGTGCCGGCATCACCCGCGTGTCGTTGACCACAAGAAGGTCGCCCGGTGCGAGCAGATCCAACAAATCGCAAATCCGCCGGTCGCCCAGGCCGCCGCCCACCGAGAGCAGACGCGCCGAATCGCGGGGCCGCGCCGGTCGTGCCGCGATCAGTTCGCGCGGCAGGTCGAAATCGTAGGCGTCCAGGGAAGTGCTATCTTCGGTCACGAGTATCCGTGCCCCAGTCCGGATTGGGCGGTGCTTGACCGCAGCCGCGGCGGACCTTACACGAAGCCCGGACGCTGAACGAGACGCTGGAACGGAGCGCGACATGACGGATGGGGGAGCCCAAACTGGGCCGGCGGCGCGCTATTCGCCCTGGTTCGTGATCATCGCGGCCGTCTTCGTGACCTGCCTCGTCGCCTCGAACATCATCGCCGTCAAGCTGATCGCGGTCGCGGGGCTCATCCTGCCGGCGGCGATCATCATCTTCCCCTTGAGCTACATCATCGGCGACGTGCTGACCGAGGTCTATGGCTACCGGGAGGCGCGGCGCGTCATCTGGCTCGGCTTCGCCTGCAACCTTCTGGTCGTGGCCGCGGTGGCGGCGGGCGGATGGCTGCCGGCTGCCGGTTTCTGGGATGGCCAGGAGGCCTACGAGCGCATCCTCGGCGCCGTGCCCCGTATCCTCCTCGCCTCGTTCCTGGCCTACCTCGTGGGCGAGTTCGCCAACGCCTACGTCCTGGCCAAGATGAAGATCGCGACCCGGGGCCGCTGGCTATGGGCCCGCACTATCGGCTCGACCATCGTCGGCCAGGGACTCGACTCCGCCATCTTCGTCACCGTCGCCTTCGCCGGCCAGATGCCGACGGCGGCTCTCCTCGCCGTGATCGTCACCCAATGGCTCGCCAAATCGGCCTATGAGGCCGCCGCCACGCCGGCTACCTACGCGGTGGTCGGGTTCCTCAAGCGGCGCGAGGGCGTCGACACCTACGACCGCGAGACGCGCTTCAACCCCTTGGCGCTGGCCGACTAGAACCCACAATTACGATTGTAATAATTTGCGGCTAAACTGTGGAATTCGCGCTGTTGCAATTGTATGACTGAGGCGTGAGCATGCGTCTCGACCACCCGACCCTGGAGGCCGCCGGAGCAATGCCGGACGCAATGCCCCGCGCCGTCGAAACACCATCAGGCAAAGACTCGGGCAACGAGAATTTCCCGGTCGGCTCGTGGCTGCTGCCGGCCCGGCTGCGGCCCCACGTGGCCACCTTCTACGCCTTCGCCCGGGCCATCGACGACATCGCCGACAACCCGGCGCTCGAGCCCGAGGACAAGGTCGTGCGGCTCGACGGATTCGCCACCGCCATCCTCGGCCACGACACCGACCATCCGGGCTACGCCAAGGCCCACCGCATGCGCGAGAGCCTGGCCGAGACCGGTGTGCCGCCCCAACACTGCCTCGACCTGATCGCCGCTTTCAAGCAGGACGCCACCAAGACGCGCTACCGCGACTGGGTCGACTTGATGGGCTATTGCACCCTCTCAGCCTCGCCGGTGGGGCGCTACCTCCTCGACCTGCATGGCGAATCCCGGGACGGGTACCGTGCATCGGACGCGCTGTGCAACGCGCTTCAGGTCATCAACCACCTCCAGGATTGCCAGGACGACTATCGCAGCCTCGACCGCGTCTACCTGCCTCAGGGCTGGATGGCGGCGGCGGGTGCGACGGTCGCCGACCTCGACGCTAAGGCGGCCAGCCCCGGCCTGCGCCAGGTACTCGACAGGGCGCTCGACGCCACCGAGGGGCTGATGGTGGAGGCGCGCAAGCTCGCCGGCCAGCTCGCCGACCGGCGGCTGGCGATGGAATCGGCGACTATCGTCGAGCTCGCCGGCCGGCTCATCGGCCATCTGCGGCGGCGCGACCCACTCGCCGAGCGCGTCGAGCTCGGCAAGCCCGCCTTCCTCCGCTGCATCCTCGTCGGCGTCTGGCGGGTGTGGGTATGAAGCCCGGCGCCTCGCTCGTGACCGGTGGCGGCGGGTTCATCGGCCGGCACCTGGTGCGCAACCTGATGGAGCGGGGCGAGCGGGTGCGCGTGCTCGACATCAGCGACGGCGCGGGGTTGCCTCGCGCGGTCGAATTTCAGCGCGGCTCGATCACCGACCGCGATGCCGTGGAACGGGCGCTCGACGGCATGGACCGGCTCTATCACCTCGTCGCCGACCCGAATCTGTGGCTTCCCGACGAGGCGCAATTCCTTGCGGTCAACCTGGAGGGGACGCGAAACGTTCTCGCCGCCGCCGCGCGGCACGACCTCGAGCGCGTCGTCTATACCTCGACCGAATCCATCTTGAGGGGCCGGCGCGGTGGCGGCGTCATGGACGAATCGACGTGCGCCAAGCTCACCGACATGCCCGGCCCCTATTGCAAGTCCAAGTTCCTTGCCGAGCGGGAGGCGCTGGCGGCGGCCGAGCGGGGCTTGCCCATCATCATCGTCAACCCGACCCTGCCCGTGGGGCGCGGCGACCACAACCTGACCCCGCCCACGCGCATGATCGTGCAATTCCTCAGGCGCGAGGCCCCCGCCTATCTCGATTGCCAGCTCAACATGATCGACGTGCGCGACCTGGCGCTCGGCCACATACTCGCGGCGGAGAAGGGGCGCATCGGCGAGCGATACATCCTGGGCGGCGAGAACATCCGCTTGAGCCAGTTGCTCGCCTTCCTGGAGGAGATTTCCGGCGTCGACATGCCGAAGGTGCGGGTTCCCTACTGGCTGGCTTGGGCCATGGGTGCCGTCTCCGAGCTCTCCGCCGATCTCCTTACGCACAAGGCGCCGATGGCCCCGTTCGCGGGCGTCCGCCTCGCGGGCACGGCCATGGCATTCGATTGCTCCAAGGCCAGTCGCGAGCTCGACCCGCCGCATCGCCCAATCCGCGAATCGTTGGCGGACGCTGTCGCTTGGCTCGCCGAGGCGGGATATTGGGACGCCGCGATCGAAACCCGTGCCCTATCGTCGAGGTCAGCCTAGACCACACACATTCATGTTTACAACGGCTTGCAAAGGATTTCTCGTTTCGCCATTCTGCGCTGCCGCAATCAACAATGCTTGAAGAGGGGACCGTGAGCACGGACCGAATATTGACCGAGGCGCAAGTCGCCATGTTCCGGCGCGACGGGTTCGTCGTGGTCCGAAGAATGTTCGGCGACGGGGAGATGGCGCACATCGCGGCTTGGAGCGACGAGATGGAATCGCGTCCCGAGGCACCCGGTGCGTATATGAAGTACTTCGAGGAAAGCTTGAGGTCTCCCGGCGAGCGAATCCTTCAGCGCCTGGAGAACTTCTATCCCTACCACGACGGCTTCAGCGGCCTCTTCGACGGCAAGCTGAGCCAGGTGAGCGCCGAGTTGTTCGGCGCCGAGGCCGTGTTGTTCAAGGACAAGATCAACTTCAAGAAGCCGGGCGGTGACGGCTTCAAGCCGCACCAGGACCAGCAGGCCGGCTGGAGCAGCTACGCCGACCTCTTCATCACCGCCATGGTCAGCATCGATCCGGCCACGGTCGAGAATGGCTGCCTCGAGTTGGTCGCCAGGCATCACGGCCGCGGCCTGATCGGCGACGAATGGGTGCCGCTCGACGAGGCGAATATGGCGAACATGGATTTCGTCGCCTGCCCGACCGAGCCGGGCGACGCCGTGCTCTTCGATTCCTATTGCCCACACGGCTCGAACCCCAATCTCACGGACGCGATGCGGCGCATTCTCTACATCACCTACAACCGCCTATCCGACGGCGACCACCGAGATGAGTACTACGCGGACAAGCGCAAGAGCTTCCCGCCGGACATCGAGCGCGTGCCGGGCAGAGAGTACGTCTTCCGGGTGTGACTATGGTCGGCTTTGCCGTATTGCTGGGGGTCCTGGTGCTTACCGCCTGGATTTACCTCACGCTTTTTCACGGCCGCTTCTGGCATGCGGATCAGCGCCTGACCAGCAGGCCGCGCGAGCCCGAGGTATGGCCCGAGGTCGTCGCCGTGGTGCCGGCGCGGAACGAGGCCGACCTTGTCGCGGAGGCCGTGGACTCGCTCCTTCGCCAGGACTACCCGGGCCGCCTCTCGATCATCCTGGTGGACGACCGCAGCACGGACGGCACGGCGGAGGCCGCCCTCGCCACTGACCGGGCACGGACCGCCCAAACACGGCTCGTGGTCGTTCCGGGGCAGCCCTTACCGTACGGCTGGGTGGGAAAGGTCTGGGCCATGGCCCAGGGGCTGGAACAGGCGGCGACGCACGCCGCGCATGCACGCTACATTCTGTTCACAGATGCCGATGTGGGCCACGCCCCGGACGCGATCAGACATCTGGTCGCGAAGGCGGAGGCCGAGGAGCTCGACCTCGTCTCCCTCATGGTGCGCCTGAGGTGCGAGACATTCTGGGAAAGACTTCTGATCCCCGCCTTCGTCTTCTTCTTCCAGAAGCTCTATCCGTTTCCGCGCGTGAACCACCCGGCGAGCGGCGTGGCCGGCGCCACCGGTGGCACCATGCTGGCCCGGCGTGCGGCCCTCGAGCGGATCGACGGCGTATCCGCGATCCGGGATGCGGTGATCGACGACTGCGCGCTCGCCCGCGCCATCAAGGCTCGCGGCGCCATCTGGCTCGGCCTCGCCGAGGAATCACGCAGTCTCCGCCGCTACGAGGGCCTCGATGCCATCTGGCAGATGGTGGCTCGGTCGGCCTTCACCCAACTCGGCCATTCCTGGCTGCTGCTTGCAGCCACCGTGATCCTCATGCCCATGCTCTATATCGTGCCGCCCGCCACGGCCGTCGCGGGCCTCGCGATGGGCGAGCCGTGGGTCGCGGTCTTCGGCATTACCGGGTGGCTCCTGATGTTGCTCTGCTATCTCCCAACCCTGCGGCTCTATGGCCGGCCGAAGTGGGAAGCGGCCCTGCTGCCCGCATCGGGCTTCCTTTATACCGTGATGACCATCGATTCCGCGCGTGGATATCTGCGCGGTGAGGGCGGAAACTGGAAAGGGCGCAGCTATTCGGCCCCCACGCGCAGCCAATAAGCGCCGGGCGCGGGCGATGAGCAGCAACCCCGCGAACGCAATTGAAATGACGGCGTCGGAGAACCGGGCGGCGCAGGCCGACCTCGATCACGTGCGCGCGGTTGTCGCCGATTCGGGAACCTCATTCTTCTGGGCCATGCGACTCCTGCCGGCGCCGCGGCGCGACGCCATGTTTGCCATCTATGCATTTTGCCGCGAGGTCGACGACATCGCCGACGAGCCGGCGCCGATGGCCGAGAAGAGCGCCGGCCTCGCCGCATGGCGGGAGGAGGTCGCGCGCCTCTACGCCGGCGCCCCCACCCGCCCCACCGGGCGGGCGCTCCTCGGGCCCGTTGGCGCATACGGCCTCAGGCAGGAGGACTTCCTGGCGCTTATCGAAGGCATGGAGATGGATGCGGCGGATATCCGCGCACCCACGATGGCCGAGCTCGAGCTCTACTGCGACCGCGTCGCCTGCGCCGTGGGGCGGCTCTCGGTCCGGGCGTTCGGCGCGACCGACGCGCGGGCCGAGGGCGTGGCCTTCTCGCTCGGCCAGGCCCTTCAGCTCACCAACATCCTGCGCGATATCGAGGAGGACGCGGAGCGGGGCCGCCTCTACCTTCCCCGGGAGCTCCTGGCGGCGAGCGGCATCGAAGCCACCGACCCGGTCGAGGTACTGCGCCATCCGTCGTTGCCGGCGGTGTGCGATGCCCTGGCCACCGTCGCCGAGGACCGGTTCGCCGAGGCCCGCGCGGCCCTCGCCCATTGCGCCGGCCGGCCCATGCGCCCGGCCCGGATGATGATGGAGATCTACCGCCGCACGCTCGCGCGGCTGCGCGTGCGCGGCTGGTCCCGGCTCGGGGAGCCGGTCACGCTGCCCAAGACCGAGAAGCTCTGGATCGCGCTCCGCCACGGTCTGCTGTGAGCACGGTCCATGTCGTCGGCGCGGGCGTTGCGGGCCTCGCATGCGCGGTGCGCTTGGCTCGCGGCGGCCGGAGCATCCGGCTCCACGAAGCGGCGGGCCACGCCGGCGGGCGTTGCCGGTCCTTCTTCGACGCGACGCTTTCGCGCACCATCGACAACGGCAACCACCTGCTACTGAGTGGCAACCGCTCGGTCATGGCCTATCTCGACGAAATCGGCGGCCGGAACAGCCTCATTGGCCCGCCCGAGCCGGCCTTTCCCTTTTTCGATTTGGAGAGCGGCCAGCGTTGGACTGTGCGCCCCAACCTCGGCCGGCTGCCATGGTGGATCTTCACCGCCCGGCGCCGGGTGCCGGGGACGCGGGCAGGCGATTACGTGAAGGCCCTCACCCTCGCCCGCGCCCGGCCGGAGGACACGATCACCGATCGCCTCGATACGGGCACGGCCCTGTTCGCCCGCTTCTGGGAGCCCCTAGCCGTCTCGATCCTCAACACGGCAGCCGAGGAAGGGGCGGCAAGCCTGCTGTGGCCCGTGATGATGGAGATATTCGGCCGTGGCGGGTCCGCCAGCCGTCCGTTGATCGCGCGCGTCGGCTTGGGCCATAGCTTCGTCGAGCCGGCATTGGCGCTGCTTGCTCGGCGCGGTGCCGCGGTGGAGTTCAACCAGCGCCTGCGCGCCATCACGGCCGAGAGCGGGCGGGTCGAGGCGCTCGACTTCGGCGGTGGAAGCATCACTCTCGGCGATGCCGACAGCGTGGTGCTGGCAGTGCCGCCGACGGCCGCCGCGTCTCTTCTGCCCGGCCTCTCCGCCCCCCTCGAGGCGCGGGCCATCGTCAATGCCCACTTCCGTCTGCCGGAGCCGATCGACACGCCGGGCGGGTCCCCCTTCCTCGGCCTCCTTGGCGGCACCGCCCATTGGCTGTTCATACGCGGCGACGTGGTCTCGGTGACGGTCAGCGCCGCGGATGCCCTCGCCGAAGAGCCGCCAGCGGCGATTGCGACGGCGCTCTGGGCGGACGTAGCCCGCGCGCTCGATCAGCCGTCCGCGCCCCAGCCGCCGGTCCGAATCATCAAGGAGAAGCGCGCCACCTTCGCCCAGACCCCGGCCCAGGTCGTGCGGCGTCCCGGCACGCGCACCGCCTGGCGCAACCTTTTTCTCGCCGGCGACTGGATCGATACAGGGCTGCCGGCCACCATCGAGAGCGCCGTCCGCTCCGGCCACACAGCCGCGGCGGTGGTGGTAGGTGGTTAGTGGAAATGCGTCTGGACAAGGTAAAAGCCCTCGCCTAGGTTCGCTCATTCGAAAAACCGGTTTGGAAACCGTAGCTTGGAGGTCGCCGCCGATCGTGGGCGCCGGGAACAGCAGCAGGATCGAGGACACCCTAGCGGGCGGCAATCGGGACGGTCTGGGCGCATGGATCGAGAGCGCCGTCGAGCCCGTGATCGCCGACGCCCGCGAGTCGCTCGCCAGCCACCAGCGCGAGGACGGCCACTGGTTGTTCGAGCTCGAAACCGACGCGACTATTCCCGCTGAATTCATCCTGCTGGGCCATTTTCTCGACGAGATCGACGACGAGTTTGACCGGCGGCTCGCCAGCTACCTGCGCGAGACCCAAGGCGTTCACGGCGGCTGGCCGCTGTTCCAAGACGGCGACTTCAATATCAGCGCCAGCGTGAAGGCCTATTACGCCTTGAAGCTAACGGGCGACGACGTGGACGCGCCGCACATGCGCCGGGCGCGTGAGGCCATCCTCGATTTCGGCGGCGCCGCGCGTGCCAACGTCTTCACCCGCATCGCCATGGCGCTCTTCGGTCAGGTGCCGTGGCGGGCCGTCCCCGTGATGCCACCCGAGATCATGCTGCTGCCACGCTGGTTCCCGTTCCACATGAACAAGGTCTCCTACTGGTCGCGCACGGTGATTGCACCCCTCCTCGTACTGATGGGGCTGAAGCCGCGGGCCAAGAACCCGCACGGGATCGGCATCGCCGAACTGTTCACGACGCCGCCCGAGCGCGAGCGCCACTACATGCAGAACACGACGGGCTCGGCCTGGGGCACGTTCTTCATCGGACTCGACAAGGTCCTCCGGGTGGTCGAGCCCCTGTTCCCCAAGAGGCGGCGGCGCAAGAGCATCGAGAAGGCCATCGCTTTCGCCACGGAGCGCCTCAACGGCGAGGATGGGCTGGGCGCCATTTTCCCCGCCATGGTCAACCTGGTGATGGCGCTCGAGACACTCGGCTATCCCAAGGACCATCCCGATCTGATGACCACCAAGCGCTCGATTCGCCGGCTGCTCACCTTCGGCGACGACTCGCTCATCGGCGAGGGGCCGGCGGGCAAGGCCGCGCGGCCTTATTGCCAACCCTGCATCTCGCCGCTCTGGGACACGTCCCTTGCCTTGCACGCCATGCTCGAGGCAGGGGCGGACGAGGCATGCATCTCCAAGGCGGCCGACTGGATGATGGAGCGCCAGATCCTCGACGTGGTCGGCGATTGGGCCGAGCAACGGCCAAGCCTACGCCCCGGCGGTTGGGCCTTCCAGTACATCAACCCCCACTACCCCGATATCGACGACACGGCCGTCGTGGCCATGGCGCTCCACCGCGCCGGTGACCTGAAATATCGCGAATCAATCGCGCGCGCCGAGGAATGGGTCGTCGGCATGCAGAGCAAGAACGGCGGCTGGGGCGCCTTCGACGCCGAGAACACGCATTACCTTCTCAACAACATTCCCTTCGCCGATCACGGGGCGCTCCTCGACCCACCCACCTCGGATGTGACCGCGCGCTGCCTCAGCATGCTGGTGCAGCTCGGCCACGGGAGGGACGACGCGGCCGTGGCCCGCGCCATCGCCTACCTCAAGGCCGAGCAGGAGCCCGACGGCTCCTGGTTCGGGCGTTGGGGCACCAACCACATCTACGGCACCTGGTCGGTCCTGTGCGCCCTCAACATGGCGGGCGAAGACATGACGGCGCCCTATTTACGGAAGGCGGTCGATTGGCTGAAGGGCCGCCAGCGCGAGGACGGCGGCTGGGGCGAGGACAGCGCCACCTACTGGGCCGACCACAAGGCCGAATGCAAGGCCAGCACACCGTCGCAGACAGCCTGGGCGCTTATCGGCCTAATGGCCGCCGGTGAAGTGGAGAGCGCGGCCGTGCGGCGCGGCATCGAATACCTGCTCGCCGCACCCAGGGAAGGTGCGAAGTGGGAGGAGAAACTCTTCACTGCGGTCGGCTTCCCGCGCATCCTTTACCTACGCTACGACGGCTATAGCATGTACTTCCCGCTCTGGGCGCTCTCGCGTTACCGTAACCTGATGCGCGGCAACACGCGCACCGTTCCCCACGGCATGTGACCGCCCGGCCCACCCCTCCGCCACGCATCGGCATCGTCACCGGCTTGGTCGCGGAGGCCGACTGCCTGCTCAAGCCCCGGACACGGCCCGCCCCACGTGTTCTGGTCTCGGGCGGGGTGCCGGCGCGGACGGGGGAACTCGCCCAGGCGCTTATCGCCGAGGGCGCAACCGGCCTCGTGAGCTTCGGCGTGGCCGGCGGTCTGGACCCGGCGCTCGGCGTCGGCGCCATCCTGCTGCCGCGGGAGGTGCTGACAAGCGACGGCGCCCGCTTCGCGACCCATCCTGAATGGCGGTCGGCCCTCTCGGCGGCCATTGGCGAGGATGCTACGGACACGACCATGCTCGGATGCGACCGCTTCGTCGGCACGGTCATGGAGAAGCGGGCGCTGTTCAGGGAGACGGCGGCGGCGGCGGTGGACATGGAGAGCCACGTGATAGCCGCGGCGGCCGCGGCGGCGGGTCTGCCGTTCATCGTGCTGCGCGCGATTACCGATCCCGCCGGGCGCGCACTGCCGATCACCGCCGAAGCGGGCCTGGGCCCCGACGGCCGGACCCGCCCATTCGCGGTTGTCGGTGCGCTTATGCGGCGGCCGGGCGAACTGCCCGCGGTGATACGCCTGGCTCGGGAGCACGCCCGGGCGCTACGCGCCCTTCGCCGCGCAGCCCTACTCGGCCGCCACCTGATCGTCCTTGGCGTGTAGCGCCTCGACGAAGTGGGTCACGTTGTCATTGTGCAGCCACTCGGCCGGACGCGCGCCATCGAGCGGGATTTCGGGGGCGAACGGGCCGTCGGTCCGCACTCCCTTGCGCCATACACCGAGGGCGCGCAAGGGGTGGTCGATCGTGTGGTTGACGGCCGTCGCCTCGAAACCACAATGCACCATGCAGTTCGCGCATTTCTCGTAACGCCCGGTGCCGTACTTGTCCCACTCCGTCTCCTCCATGAGCTCGCGGAACGAGCCCACATGGCCTTCGCCCAGCAGATAGCAGGGTCGCTGCCAGCCGAAGACATTGCGCGTCGGGTTGCCCCACGGCGTACATTCGTAGGTCTGGTTGCCGGCGAGGAAATCTAGGAACAGGGTCGATTGGCTGAACGCCCAACGCCTCCCGCCGTCGCCGCGTTTGAAGATCTCCCGGAAAAGCTGCTTGGTGCGCTGGCGGGAGAGGAATTGCGCCTGGTCAGGCGCGCGCTCGTAGGCGTATCCGGGCGAGACGGTGATGCCCTCGATGCCGAGATCCATGACGGAGTCGAAGAACGCCGCCACATTTTCCGGATCGGCGTTGCTCTCAAAGAGAGTGCAGTTGATGTTGACGCGGAAGCCGCGCCTGCGCGCTTCCTCGATGGCCTTGATGCAGCGCTCGTACACGCCCTCCTGGTCCACGGAACGGTCGTGGTGCTCGCGGTCGCCATCGAGGTGGACCGAGAAGGTCAGGTACTTGGAGGGCGTGAAACGGTCGAGCCGTTTCTCGAGTAGGAGGGCGTTCGTGCACAAGTAGACGAACTTCTTGCGCGCGGTGATGCCCGCGACGATTTGGTCGATCTCTTTGTGCAGGAGCGGCTCGCCGCCCGGGATAGAGACGATGGGCGCGCCGCACTCGTCGACGGCGGCGAGGCAATCCTCGACGCTCAATCGCTGGTTCAGGATCTCGTCCGGATAGTCAATCTTGCCGCAACCGGGGCAGGCCAAGTTGCAGCGGAACAGCGGCTCCAACATCAGGACGAGCGGGTAGCGCTTGCGCCCCACGAGACGCTGCTTGAAGATATATCCGCCCACACGAATTTGCTGGATCAAAGGTACGCCCACAGTCTTCCCCCAATCGATTCTTGATCTTTAGCTCGGCGCCGGGCACGGCCCCGGCTTGCATCTCAAGTGGCCGGCATCTCCCTCAATGCCTCGGGCAGCTTGAAATATACGCTTTCCTCGATACCGTCCAGAACCTCGAGCTCGATCTCCGCGACCGCACGCAGCCCGGCGATGAGCTCCTGTACCAAATCTTCTGGCGCGGAAGCCCCGGCCGTCACGCCGACCGACTCGGCACCCTCGAGCCATGCGGGGTCGAGCGACTTCACGTCATCGATCAGATAGCTCGGCACGCCAAGCTCCTCCCCGATCTCCCGCAGGCGGTTCGAGTTCGAGCTGTTTTGGGCGCCCACCACCAGAAGCACATCGACTTCCTGCGCCATCTCGCGAACCGCCGCCTGGCGGTTCTGAGTCGCGTAGCAGATATCCTTTACGTCCGGTCCCACGATCTCGGGAAAGCGCGCCGTCAGCGCCTCGATCACATCGCGCGTGTCATCGACGCTCAAGGTCGTCTGGGTCACGTAGGACAGCTTCCGTGGATCCGCGACCTCGAGCTCGGCCACGCCCTCGACCGACGAGACCAGCGATACCTTGCCCTGGATGCGGCCCATGGTGCCTTCGACCTCGGGGTGGCCCTCGTGGCCGATCAGAACCACCTCGTAGCCCTTCGCGGCATACCGCTGGCCCTCCTTGTGAACCTTCGCGACGAGCGGGCAGGTGGCGTCGATTACCGGCAGGGTGCGAGCAATGGCGTTGTCCTCGACTTTCTGCGAGACGCCGTGGGCACTAAACACGGTGATGGCGTCGTCCGGCACCTCGGTCAACTCCTCGACAAACACGGCACCCTTGCCCTTCAAGTCCTCGACCACGCGCTTATTGTGGACGATTTCGTGGCGCACATAGACCGGCGGGCCATAGAGTTTGAGCGCCCGCTCGACGATCTCTATGGCGCGCTCGACGCCGGCGCAGAAGCCTCTTGGTTGCGCAAGAATGACACGCATGCTTGCTCTACCCTTCCGCCGCGGATTGTCACGCGGCATCATCCCAATGACGATTCCACCGGGAATCCTTTGACGCACTGGAGAAAATGCGTTGTTGGCGCGGTGAAATCAACCGCCCACATCGATTTTTGGGCGCCCGAAGCAGGATATCGTCCACAAGAGATAGCCGATCGCACCGAGGCCATAGACAACGAAGAAATACTCGAGGCCACCCAGCCAGGTGATGGGGCCGATCAGGTAGGTGAAATCCTCGATCTCGAAGCCGGCCGCCGCGGGATGGGCCACGGCCCGCTCGCCCCGGACCCGCTCGAGCGTAATCCGCAACGTCACGATCAGGGGATTGGCGAGCCCGGCCCCGAGGCCGAGGGCGAGCGCCCAGTCCCCCAGGCCGCGGGCCTGGAGGCCGATCCCGATGCCGATGAAGAGCGCGGTGTAGTTGATGGAGCCCACGATGTAGTCATAGTGGTGGCCGAACCGGCTGATCTTGCCTGTCATCCGGGCGAGCTCGCCGTCCGTGTGATCGATGAACATGGCCAGCATGAAGGCCCCCGCCCCCCCCAATGGGCGAGCGCTGGCTCCCCGGCGGCGAACAGGGCCGCCGACCCCAGGCCGGCCAGAACGCTTAGAGTGGTGAGATGGTTGGGCGTGAGCGGGGTACGGCTGAACGGGCGCACCACCACGCGGGCGAGGCGCCGGTCGAACGGTATGGTCTCGGCCATCGTTCACGTCCACCGATGACACGCACAATAAGCAGCGGGAGGGTCACCGGGAAGTGCCGATCCTCGCCCGCCTTGTGCCGGCGCGGGCACCTGGTGTAAGCGTTTCACCGCGCGCGCCTGGCGCGCTCTGGACGAATGGAATACGGGAGCGGACATGGGGGCAATGGCGCTCACCCGACCGGAGCGGTTGTTCCCACTCATCCGGCATCTTTCCTATCCCGCCTCGCGCGCCCTCGCGCTGCTTCCGATCACGCCCAACCAAATCACCCTCACATCCCTGGTGGCCGCCTTGCTCGCGGCTTGGGGCTATATGCAGGGCACATACGGGTGGGCAGTGGCCGGCGGCCTCGGCCTCTCCCTGAGCTACCTCCTCGACAATGCTGACGGTGAGGTCGCCCGTCTCAAGGGGCTGCAGAGCCGGTTCGGTGAATATTTCGACACTTGCGTCGATTGGCTGGCGCATGCCGCGTTCTTCGTGGGCCTCGGCGTGGGCACGGTCGCGGCCGGCGGCGCCGAGATCTGGCTGTGGATGGGCGCTGCCGCCGCCGCAGGCGGGTCGGTCAACTATGGCCTCGGCATCTACCTCGACCGGCGCCGGTCGGATGCGGCGGAAAAGACGCCGGACGCACCGACTGCGCCCAAAATCAGGGGCCGCGCGGACTGGCTCGTTTATGCCTATCGCGCGCTTTTGCGGGCGGATTTCTGTTTCATCGTCCTCGCCCTCAGTCTCGCCGACCTCCATTGGCTGCTGTTGCCGGCGGCCGCGGTCGGAGCCCAGGTTTATTGGCTGACCGCCTTCGTCCGGGGCGCGCGGCGGCACCACGTCTAGGGCGCAGGAGGACGGGCGGGGCCGTGAGATATCTCAAGTTCGCCTACCTCGCTGCCGGTATTGCGCTTCTCGTCATCATCCTCCTAGAGACGGCCCTCGCCGAGGCCTGGATGCGCATCGAACAGGTGGGTTGGGGCTTACTGATCCTTTTCGCCATCTACTTCATGGCCTTCGCCGTCGACGTCGTGTCCTGGGGCCTGACCCTGACCCGGGTCCCGCCGACGGCGCTTTGGATGTACCGCCTATGGAAGGTTCGCATGGTGGGCGAAGCCTTCAATAACGTGACACCCCTGGCCAACATGGGAGGCGAGCCGGTCAAGGCGTTTATCCTCAAGAGCCACTACGGCGTCGGCTACCGGGACGGCATCGCCTCCCTGGTCCTGGCCCGCACCACCATCATGATCGCGCTCGTCGTGTTCCTCGCCATCGGGTTCGCGCTGATGATCGGGGAGGGCAGCCTGCCGGCCACCTACAAGGGTGCGGCGGGGGTCGGTCTTGCGGCCTTCACTGTCGGGATCGGCGGGTTTTTCCTGGTCCAGCGCTACAACGTACCGACCAGGGCGGCCGAGCGCATCCTCCCCGCCGGCGCGGCGGCGCGCCTCGCCGGGGGAATCGAGAAGATCCGGGCGCTCGAGGATGATCTCGCCCACTTCTACAAGGACCGCCGGGGCCGATTCGCCGGCGCCGTGTTTTTCGTCTTCGTAAACTGGGTTCTGGGAGTCGTCGAGCTCTACGTCGCCTTGATTTTCCTCGGCCACCCGGTGTCCTGGGCCGAGGCCTGGATCATCGAATCCATGGCCCAGCTCATCCGCATCGCCACGTTTTTCGTTCCGGCCAGCATCGGCTTTCAGGAGGGGACCTTCATCCTGGTGACGGCGGCGATGACGGGCAGCCCGACCCTCGGGCTCGCGGTCGCCCTCGTCCGCCGCATCCGGGAGGCCGCCTGGATCGTTTGGGGACTCCTTGTGGCAGGCATGTATCAGCTCCGCCAGCCCATCCGTCGCGATGACCTCAACGCGTTCGGGGCGGCGGGCGACGCCGACCCAGATAGCCGTTCTCGCGAAACCAGGCGATAGCTTCCTCGATGGCCGCATGCGCCGGCCGCGGTGCATAGCCAAGCTCGCGCACCGCCTTGGCCGAGGAGAAGAACATGCGTTTGCGCGAGAGCCGCACCCCGTCGGTGGTTACCATCGGCTCGGCCCCGCCGGTGAGCCGGGCCCAGGCCTCCATCAGAAAGGCGATGGGGAAGACCAGGCCATGAGGCAAGCTCACGCGCGGCGGCCGCCCTCCGGTGATGTGCGCGACCGCCGTCAGGATCTCGCGGAGGCTCATGTCCTCGCTGCCCAGAATGTAGCGCTCCCCGATCCGCCCCCGCTGGAGCGCGAGGAGATGGCCATCGGCCACGTCGTCCGCGTGGACCACGTTGAGCCCGGTCTCGACATAGGCCGGCATGCGGCCGCTGGCGGCGTTGATGATCATCTGCCCGGTCGGGGTGGGCTTCACGTCGCGCGGCCCGACGGGGGTGGATGGGTTGACGATAATGGCCGGCAGCCCCTCGTCCCGCACCAGCCGCACGACCTCCTCCTCGGCCATGAACTTCGAGCGCTTGTAGTGCCCGATCATGTCGGAGAGAGTGGAGGGCGTGTCCTCGTCGGCGGGGCTGCCGTCATGAGTATAGCCAAGGGTGGCGACGCTGCTGGTATGGACGATGCGCCGGGCACCGGCTTCGGCGGCGGCGAGCATGACGTTTCGCGTACCTTCGACGTTCGCCGCGTACATGGGGGCGGAATCGACCACCCACAAGCGGTAGTCGGCGGCCACATGGAAGACCACGTCGCAGCCCCGCGCGGCGGCCTCCACGGAGGCACGGTCAGTCAGGTCGCCCGGCACGACCTCGACCCGCAAGCCCTCGAGATTGCGCCGGTCGCTGCCGGGCCGGACGAGCGCCCGCGCCTCGTGGCCCGCCGCGAGCGCCTTGCGCAGCACCGCGGCACCCACGAAACCGGTGGTGCCCGTCACCAGGGTCGTCATGCGCGCCGGCTCCCGCGCGCCTTGAGCATCCTGCCCGCGTCGTAGAGAACGTAAATCAAGAACAAGGGCGTCCCGATACCACTCAACAGTATGAAGGGCTCCAACACGCCGAGCCAGGTGATCGGCCCGACGAGATATAGGGTATCCTCGATCTCGAAGCCGAGGATGCTGCGTTGGTGAATGGCGTCGCGTCCCTCGACCCGTTCGACCCAGGTCCGGACCAGAAAAATCAGGGTGACGGAAATGCCGGCGGCAAGCCCCAGCGGGACCGCCCAGACTCCGATCTCGCCCTCGCGCAAGCCATATCCCACGCCCACGAACATGGCGACGTAGCTCGCGCCCGAGCCCACATGATCGTACATGGCGCCGAATTTGCTCGACTTGCCCGTGAAGCGGGCGACTGCGCCATCGACATGATCGTTGAACACCGCGTACACGAAAACGACCGCCGCCCAGTTGGAGATCGCCTGATCGCCGATCGAGAACAAATAGCCGGCCAGAAGCCCCATCAGGAGACCAAATGTGGTGGCCGCGTTCGGCGAGACGCCGAGCCGGCCGATGGGCTGGGCCAGGAGCACCGCCAAGCGCTGATCCCAGGGCGTCATGGCGCCACCGCCTCTTCGCCGCCCCCCTGGATAGCTAAGAGAATCTCCCGCGTGGCCCGCTCCACATCCTCGGGATAGTCGATCTCGATCCAGGACAATCCGGTCACGTCCTCGTAGCCGAAGGCACCGGGCGCGGCGGCAAGCAGCACATCGCGCAACACTTCCTCGTATGGCTCCTCACGACGTTCGCTCTCGACATAGGTATTAGCCGCCGCGGCGATCCGGGCCGCCATGTCGGGCGAAAATCGGAAGAAACCGACGGACTCGCCCCACAACTCGAACGTCCCAGTCACCTTCTTGCGAAACTCGACGAGGCGCCCATCGCGGACGCAGAGTTTCACGGGCTCCTCGCCCGGCTCGAAATTCCGGTCCATGAGGAAGCAGTTCGCGATCCCGGTACCCACGAGCCGCGCCAAGATGCGCCGGTCGTAGAGCACGTCGCCGTCCATCAGCAGCACGTCCCCGCCATGGGTCAACGCCTCACGCGCCCGCCACAGGCTGACGACGCTGCCCTCCGTGAAATCGGGATTGGGTATCGTACGGGCGTAGCCCGCGGCACCGAGCGCGTCGATCTCGGCCTCGATCAGCTCGGCCCTGTAACCGGTCACGATATCGAGCCCCATGACGCCAGCTTCCCGGAGCGCCTCGATATGGCGCGCCAGCAGCGTCCGGCCGCCGAATTCGAGCAGCACCTTGGGCCGATGCTCGGATACATCCCCGAGCCGGTTGCCGACGCCCGCCGCGAGCATGACAGCACTAAGAGACACCCATTCTTCCTTTCGGCCCGTGTCGCGCCCAATTCATCCGTGCCGGCCTCTCATTCTCCGGGATCAGCCAAGTTTTAAGGGTGAAAGCGGGACCCGTCCAGTGGCATGCGGGCGCCTCAACGCGACCAGAGAAGCCGGCCCTCGGCCGTCTGCCAGGCCAACAGGCCCGGTACGCCGATCATCAGCTCGCGCACGCGCTTCATGAGCGAGAGCGAAAGCGAGACCTCCGGGCCGAGCCCGACCAGCTGGCCGAGCAGGATATAGCCGCCCTCCTGCACCCCGAGGGCGCCCGGTACGATGAAGGCCGCGCCGCGCACCGCCTGACCGAGGCTTTCGAGCATCAGCGCCTCGACCAAGCTGACCGGATGGCCGAGCAGATAGAGGGCGACCCACAGCTCGGTCACGTTGTAGAAACGTCCCCCGAGCCGCCATGCGGCCGAAGCCAGGAGGTCCCGGCGCCGGGCATAGATTTCGAGCAATGCCCGGTCGAGGGCATCGGCCCCGCCTTTGAGGTCGAGCGCGAATCCGCCGGCGAGGAACCTGAACAGCCCCATGCGATGGACGCGGTAGAAGAGATAGATGAGCCCCGCCAGAAGGGCGATGAAGACGACAACCGCCGGCACCAGGTCGGGCCCCGATTCGAGCCCCGACAGGATACCGATGCCGACCAGGGCAAAAGCGACCTGGGTCGTGGCCTGCACGGTCTTGTCCGCCACCACCGACGCGCCGGCGACGGCACCGGCGACGCCGCGCTGGGCGATCAGGCGGGCCTTCACCAGCTCACCGCCGACCTGCGCCACGGGCAGGAGCCAGTTGACCCCGAAACTGATCCAAGTGCAGCGCAACAGAATCAGGAACGACGGCGCCGCGTCGCGCGGCAGCAGCCGGCTCCACGCCCGGGTGTCGAGCATCATCACCGGAAGGTAGAGCGGCCCGAGCAGTAGCATGGTCCACCCGGCGGCGGCGAGGCTGGTGGCCAAGGTGCCCACGCCCTGCCAGGCGATGAGCACCGTTGCGATCATGAGGCCCGCCAGTGCCGCGAGGTAAGAGGCGATCTTCACCCGCCGCCACTCCGCGGGCGCGGCGCCACCCAGGCCATGAGGGCGGGGAGGACCGCGAGCGCCGACACCAGGGTAAAGCAGATTGCGATGGTGAGAAGCTCGCCCATGCTGGCCGTTCCCCTGTGGCTGGAAACCATGAGGCTGCCGAAGGACCCGATGGTGGTGAGCGCGCTGAACACCACCGCGCGCGGCGTGCTGGTGCCGAGGAGCGGCGTATTGGCCTCACCCTCGCGCGCACGCATCACGAGGTGAATGGCACTGGCCACGCCGAGGCCGAGCAGGAGCGGCAGCACGATCACGTTCGCGAAATTGAAGGGCGGGCCGAGGACCGCCGAAGTCGCGAGAGTGAGGAGGCCGGCGAGGAGCAATGGCGCGAAGACAAGCAGGGTATCGCGCACGCTGCGCAGGATGATCAGGAGCAGGACGGCGATGAGCGCCAGCGCCGTCGCCGAGGCCTGGAACATGGCCCCCACCACGGCACGGCCCGATTCGAGCAACAGGACTGGGCTGCCCGTCGCGTCCGGCGCAACCGCCCGGACAGCGGCGACGAAGCGCTTCAGGGCATCATTGTCGCTGATATCCTCGGCCGGATAGACTTCGACCCGGGCGCGCCCGTCCGCCGCAACGTAACGCCGCGCCAATGCGTCCGGCAGATCCTCGAGCCCAACCGGCCCGGCGGAGAGGGCGCCGGCCAGCCGCTCCAGCCGCTTGGGCAGGGTGGCGAGCAACTGGTGCTCGAACTCGGAAAGGGCGTCGGCGGCGGTGAGCCGTGCCAGGGCCGCATCCAGCCGGCGGGCGCGCCGCACCATCGTACCTCCATCCTCGGAGGCGGCGAAGGTCGCAAGGCCGTCTCGGAAAGCCGCCAGCGCGGCGCGGCGTGCCGTGTCGTCAGGCGGCTCCGCCGCGCCCGGCAGCATCAGGATGGGATAGAGGAACATGGCCATCCCCTCGATGACCATCAGCTTCTCGTCCTGTTCGCCCGGCACCAGGTCGTGAAGCGTCAACGTGTCGTCGACCTGTGCGAGCGCCTCGAGGCGCGCGGCCAGCGCTTGTGCCTCCTCGAGGCTCGGCCGGATCACGTCGATTGTATAGGGCGGATCGTCGTTCTCCCGCATCAGCTCGAGCGCCGTGGCCACGGATTCGGTGGCCGGGTCGCGCAAGTGCATGGGGTCGAAATCGAACCGGGCGTCCTGAGCGACGACGAGCGCGACCAATCCCAGGGCCAATGCACCCAGCGCGACCTTCCGATGGTGACGGCGCACCATATTCTCGGCCGCCAGCGCGAAGCCGAAGCCGGGCGCCCGTGCCACACCCCGCAAGGGCATGAGCGATAGCAGTGCGGGCAGGAGCGTGAGGTTGGCGAAGAGGGCGATGAACATGCCGGAGCCCGCGATGATGCCGAGCTCCGAGAGGCCCACATAGTCCGTGGGAACAAAGGCATAAAAGCCGGCCGCCGCGGCCAGGGCACAGAGCGAGAGGGGCCCGCCCACGCCGGCCGCCGCCGCCCGCAAAGCTTCGTCATGGCCGAGGCCGCGGGCGACCTCCTCGCGGTAGCGGAGCGCGAAGTGGATGCCGAAATCGACGCTCAAGCCGATGAACAGCACGGCGAAGGCCACGGACATGAGGTTCAGCGAGCCGATAGTGAAAGTGGCGAACGCCGCCGTCCAGACCAGTCCCATGACGAGCGTGATGAGGGTGGCGACGACGAGGCGGAGGGAGCGCAGGCCGAGGACGATAACAGCGCTCACCAGGATCAAGCTTATGAGCCCGGCGAGGCCGGCGCCGTCGCGCACGCTCTCCAGCTCCTCGTGGGAGATGGCGGCCGAGCCGGTCAGCCGTACCCGCACGCCGCGATCGGCGTCGAGGCCGAGTGCCTGCGCGGCCGTACGCACCGTATCGATGGCAACGCCCGCCGGCTGCATGGCGGCGTAGTCGAAGACGGGCTGGACGAGCACGAACTGCCGCCGCTCGTCCGGTTTCGATGGGCGTCCCGTCATCAATTCACGCCAGGACAAGAGGCCGGGCCGACCTTCGGCCCTCGCCTCGGCCGCCTCCGCAATGCTGTCGAACACGATCCCCAGGCGAGCCGGATCGGCGTCTCCGGCATTGACCTCGTCCATGGCCAGGTCCAGAACCTCGAACAGCCCGCGCAAGCTCATATCGCCGGTGAGCGTGCCGAGCAGCGGCTGGGCGTCGGCGAGGCGCAGGGACAGGTCGTCGAGTTCCTCGAGATCGAGGTAGAGGAGACCGTTCTCGACGAAGAAGGCTTCGCCCGCAGGGTAGAATACGCTACGAAACGCACCCTTGCGCTTGGCGAGCTCGGCCGCCAGGGCCTCCGCCGCGTCCTCGGCGACATCCGGGCTCTCGCCATCGATGACGATCACCAGCAGATTGCTGAACTGGGGGAATGCCTCCTTGAACCGCTTGTAAGCCACCCGAAACGGGAGGTCCTCGGCCAGGAGGCTCGCCGTATCGGTGTTGATGCCGAGATTGGCGGCTGTATAGTAGCCAAGCGCCCCCGTCGCCAGGAGGGCGATCGAGACGACGGCCACGGCAAACCGGCGCGCGCCATCCACCCAGTGGACGAGGAAACGCCGATATGTCTGCCTGAGCTGCGCCATCATCCGTTCAAGCGCCGCTTCGGTGGCAAAAACCGGCGCGAATCTATCAAATATTGGTGAATGGACTTGCGATCTCGCCCGGTCAACGTCATATAGGATACTGCATTAAAGGCGAGGGACTGATCCATTGGGGCAACGAAACGGGCGCACCATAATTAGTGCGCTGATTGTGGCGCTTATACCTCTTTCGGCGACGGCCCAGCAAGCTGGCGCACCCGCCCAGGAACCGCGGGAGGTCATCGAGGCCTTCCACACCACCCTGCTCGACGTCATGAAGCGGGCCGACACCCTCGGCTACGAGGGGCGGCGCGAGCAACTGGAACCGGCCCTCGACCGGATCTACAATCTTCGCCTGATGATTCACTGGCTCGTCGGAAAAGCCGCCTGGAGTGAGCTGGACGGGCCGGGGCAGGCCAGATTACTCAATGCCTTCAAAGGCATGACGCTGGCCACCTACGCGTCGCGATTCGACGGCTATTCCGGCCAGCGGTTCCAGACCATCGAAGAGCGCGAGGGCCTGCGAAACGATTTTCTGGTGCGCACCGAGCTGGTGGACACGGATGGTGATTCGATTTCTCTCGACTACCTCGTGCGCCAGGACGAAGGGGAGTGGAAGGTCATCGACGTGTTCTTCAAGCGCATCAGCGAGATGGCCACCCGCAAATCCGAATACACCTCCGTCATCAGGCGCAATGGGATCGACGGGCTGATCCAGCTACTAGAGGCCAAGGTCCAGGAGATCGAGGCCGAAGAAGCCGCGTCCTGAGAGGAGCCGGCTATGGCCTCGCCCGGGGCGCACGGACTCGTCGAAGCCTCCGTCAACTACATCGACAGAATCGTGGGGAAGCCTTCGATCCTCATGTCTGACGCGGCGCCCGGCGACAAGCCGGGCACGGCGCGCCATACCGGGCACAGGGTTGCGATCCACGACGCGCGGCGCATAACCGGCGGGGCCGAGCTCGATCGGCACGGCTTCACCCTCTGCCTTCGCGAGACGGCGTTCGCGGACTACCACGACGAAGAGAAGGTGCGCGCCGACTATTACCCTGAGTGCGAGCGGCTGATCCGTGAGGTGACCGGAGCCACCCGCGCACTCGTTTTCGACCACAACGTCCGCTCGGGCGATGTCGCGACGCGGAAGGCGAGAGGCGTACAAGGGCCTGTCGCACTCGTCCACAACGATTACACCGCCGCCTCGGCGCCGAGGCGCGCGCGCGCCCTGCTTCCCGCCGGGGAGGCAGACCGGCTCCTCGCCCACCGTTTCGCAATCATCAACCTGTGGCGGCCGGCCCAGCCCGTGGTGCGGAGCGAGCCCCTCGCCCTCTGCGACGCGGGCAGCATCGCGCTGGGGGACCTGGTGGCGACCGACCTCAGGTATCGCCACCGGACGGGCGAGGAATTTCACGGCGCCTTCAATCCCGGCCACCGCTGGTACTATTTTCCGGACATGCGCGAGGACGAGGTGATCCTCATCAAGTGCTTCGATTCGGCGACCGACGGCCGGGCCCGATACTCCCTCCATACGGCCTTCGACGACCCGACATCGCCGCTCGCTGCCGTGGTGCGCGAGAGCATCGAGGTTCGCTGTTTGGCCTTCTTCGCGCCCCGGACGGACGCGGCTTAGTGGCCAGCGCGCTTGTCATATTAGCGAAAATTGTTGTAAGCCGATCCGGGCCAGCCGGCTCGCCACAATACAACACCTGATAGGCCAGACAGAATCATGGCGCTGAACGTCACCCCCATTCTCACGCGGACCGAGCCCGCGCCGTCCAAGTTTGCGCGGCTCAGGGCAGAGCTCGCCTCGCCCAATCTTTCCTTCATCATGGAGGCCCATAACGGCCTTTCGGCCAAGATCGCCGAGGAGGCGGGCTTCAGGGGAATCTGGGCCTCGGGCCTTTCCATGTCCGCGGCCCTCGGCGTGCGCGACCGCAACGAGGCGTCGTGGACCCAGGTGCTCGAGGTGCTCGAGTTCATGTCGGACGCCACCAGCGTGCCGATCCTGGTCGATGGCGATACCGGCTACGGCGACTTCAACAGCGTGCGCCGGCTGGTGCGCAAGCTATGCCAGCGCGACGTTGCCGGCGTCTGCATCGAGGACAAGCTGTTCCCCAAGACGAATTCATTCGTGGGCGAGGGCCAGCCGCTCGCCGACATGGACGAGTTTTGTGGCAAGATCAAAGCCGGCAAGGACAGCCAGACCGACGACGATTTCTGCCTCGTCGCGCGGGTCGAGGCGCTGATCTCGGGCTGGGACATGGATGAGGCCCTGCGCCGGGCGGAGGCCTATCACGAGGCCGGGGCCGACGCCATTCTCATGCACTCCAAGCTAAAGACCGCCGACGAGATCCTCCGTTTTCAGGCCGAATGGGGCGACCGTTGCCCTGTGGTCATCGTCCCCACCATGTATTACGCGACGCCGACGGAGAAGTTCCGCGAGGCCGGGGTCTCCATGGTCATCTGGGCCAACCACAATCTTCGGGCCGCGATCACGGCCATGCGCGAGGTGAGCCGCCTGATTTACGAGGAAGAGTCCCTGACCGGCGTCGAGGACACCATCAGCAGCGTGAAGGAGGTCTTCGCGATTACCGGCGATTCGGAGCTCCAGGAGGCCGAGCGGCGCTATCTGACCGCGCCCCGGGCGCAGACCAACGCGATCGTGCTTGCCGCCTCGCGCGGCAGCAAGCTCGGCGACCTGACCGAGGACCGGCCGAAATGCATGGTCGATGTTCGTGGCCAGCCGCTCCTGCGCCGCCTCGTGTCCACCATGCGCGAGAACGGGGTCCGGGACATCACCGTGGTGCGCGGCTACAAGAAGGAAGCTATCGAGCTGGTGTCGATTCGCACGGTCGACAACGATGACTACGAGACCTCGGGCGAGGCCGCCTCGCTTGCCTGCGCGCTCGATCGCGTCGAGGGCGAATGCCTCATCAGCTACGGCGATATCCTCTACCGCGGATACATCCTCGCCAACCTGCTCGACGCGCCCGGCGACATCGTGCTCGTGGCCGACACCCTGTGGCGCGAGCGCGAGGGTACCGCGGCCTCGCGCCAGACGGACCGGGTGAGCTGCTCGCACCCCTTCACGGGCGGCTATCTCGACGAGGAGCCGGTGCGCCTCCTAGGCATCGGCGCCGAGCTCTCGCCAGACCAGGTCCATGGCCAGTGGATCGGCCTCGTCAAGCTGACCGCCAAGGGCGCCGAGGTGATACACGTAGAAATGGAAGCCATGCGCACCGACGGTAGCCTCGCGAGCGCCAGCATGCCCGACCTCTTCGGCCGGCTCGTGGCCCGCGGCCAGCGCATCGACATCGCCTATATCGCCGGCCACTGGCTCGATGTAAACGACGCCTTCGACCTCGCCAACGCCCGCAACTTCCTCTAGCACCCAGCCATGATCGGTGCCGACGGTTTCCTCGATCCGGCATGCGAGCGGGGGCTCGATTTCTACGCCGGCGTGCCCTGCTCTTTCCTCACGCCGCTCATCAACGGCGTCATCTCCGATCCCCGCATCGACTACGTCGGCGCGGCCAGCGAGGGCGAAGCGGTGGCCATCGCGGCCGGCGCATGGCTGGCCGGGCGCCGGACGGTGGTCATGTGCCAGAACTCGGGCCTCGGCAACACGATCAACCCGCTCACCTCGCTCAACCATCCCTTCCGCATCCCCACCCTGCTGGTCGTCACCTGGCGCGGCCAGCCCGGCGTCAAGGACGAGCCCCAACACGAGTTGATGGGCCAAATCACCGCCACCCTCCTTGACACCATTGGCGTCAACCACACGGCCTTTCCCGATACCGAGGACGGGATGGGGGCGGCGCTCGACGCGGCCGGCACGCACATGGACGAAACCGGCCTGCCCTTCGCCTTCATCATGGAGAAGGGCGCCGTGCGCGACGACGGGCTCGACCAGCCCGAGCCGGCCGCGCGCCCCGAGGGCGACCACGAGGATTGGGCGACGGGCGGCCCTCGGCCGGCGCGCGCGGCGGTGTTGGAGCGATTCCTTTCGGCGGTGCCGGAGGAGGCCGCCGTCATCGCCACTACGGGCAAGTGCGGGCGCGAGCTCTTCACCCTCGCCGACCGCGACCAGCACCTCTACCAGGTGGGCTCCATGGGCGGCGCGAGCGCCATGGGCTTGGGCGTGGCCCTCAACACCGCGCGGCCAGTGGTGGTGCTCGACGGCGACGGGGCCGCGCTCATGAAGCTCGGCAACCTGGCCACCGTCGGCGCCCGTGCGCCCGGGAACCTGGTCCACGTGGTGCTCGACAACGGCGTCCACGATTCGACCGGCGGTCAGGCCACGGTCTCGGCCTCGGTGGACTTCGCGCGCGTGGCGCTGGCCTGCGGCTATGGCTACGGCGCGGCATGCGACGATGTGGGCGGCTTCGCGCAAGCGCTCGAACGCGCCCTCGCCCATCCCGGCCCGGCCCTCATCCACGCCCGCATCGCCCCAGGCTCGATGGCGAGCCTCGGCCGGCCCACGGTCAAGCCACCCGAGGTGGCCCGCCGGTTCAAGGCCTTCCTGGCCGGCGGCGGGGCGTGACCGCCGCCCCAGGCACTTGAGGGGACGGCGAAGGCCGGCTAAAAGCCACCGCGTCACGCAAGCTGGCGGAGCTGGCCCATGGACGTCTATCACATCTGGTGCGATCTCGCGGACGGGGTCGGCGACCTCGAGTTCGCCGGGAAGCTGGAGGCCTTCCTCGGGCACCTCGAGGCGCAGGGCGTGATCGAGGGCCACCGCATCACGCGCCGCAAGCTGGGGCTGTCCCCGGCCGGGCTCGGCGAGTTCCACATCATGATCGAGACCCGCGACATGGCCCAGCTCGACGAAGCGTTCCGCCATGTGGGCAGCCGCGCCGAGCCTGTGGAAAGTAAGCATTTCGACGTGAACTCGGTGGCCCGTAACGCGCGCTTCGTCCTCTACCGGGACTTCCCCGACCCCTTCCGCCAGACGGGCGAAGAGAGGTTCTGAGCCTTCACGCGGATTCGCGTCCCCGGTTCTCGACCCCCATCTCGGCCAGCACGTCGGCGACGGCAGCGACGGCGCCCCGCATTTCCGCTTCCCCGAGGGCGCCGATGCAGCCGATGCGGAAGGTGTCGAGGGCCGTGAGCTTGCCCGGATAGATGACGTAGCCGCGCCGCAAGAGGCCGTCGTAGAGGGCCCCGAAGTCGTAGGCCGGATCGGCGGGGCTGTGGAAGGTGACGATGATGGGCGCCTGCAAGGCGTCCGGCAGGAAGGTCTCGAAGCCGAGAGATCGCATGCCGTCCACCAGCACCCGGCAGTTGCCGGCGTACCGCGCCCCCCGGCCCGCGACACCGCCCTCCGCCGCATGGTCGGCGAGCGCCCGGTCGAAGGCGGCGAGCACGTGGGTCGGCGGGGTGAAGCGCCACTGGCCGTTGCGCTCGAACCCCCGCCATTGGTCGTGGAGGTCGAGGGAGAGCGAGTGCGCATTGCCCGCCGCCGCTTCGAGCGCCGCCTTCTCGACGATGGCGTAGGAGAGGCCCGGCACCCCTTCGAGGCACTTGTTGGCGGAGGCGACGACCGCGTCGCACGGGATAGCGCCGAGATCGAACTCGATCGCGCCGAAGCTGCTCATGGCGTCTATCAACAGTCGCCGGCCCGCCGCCGCGACCACCTCGGCGATCGATGCCACCGGGTTCAGGATACCCGACGTGGTCTCGCAATGCACGACGACCACATGGCCGATGGCCGCTTCGGCCGAGAGGCGGTGCCCCACTTCGGCCGGATCCGGCGGCGTGTCCTCGGCCGTCTCATAAATTGCGTGGTCGCGGCAGATGATCTCCAGGATGCGGGCGATGCGCTTGCCGTAAGACCCGTTGACCAGTACCAGCGCCTTGCCGTCCCGCGGCACCAGCGTCCCAAGCATGGCCTCGACGACGAAAGTGCCGCTCCCTTGGATGGGCACCGCGGTGGAGCTCTCTCCGCCGCCCGCGAGCGACACAAGTCGATCGCGCACCCGTCGCGTCATCTCGATGAAGGCATGATCGCGCGAGCCCCAATCGCGCAGCATCGCTTCCTTGACCGGGCCCGAGGTGGTGAGCGGCCCCGGCGTCAGCAGATACGGGTCTCTCCCCCACTCCCCCACGACCATCCCCCTTCTTGGTATCCGGCCGATCCTATGCCTTCGCCAGGGCGGCATCGCGGATCTCGCTCAAGCTCGCGCGCGTGGTGATCACCTCCGGGTCCATCTTGAGATGGATGAGGGCGCACTTGCCCGCGTCGCGCGCGCGCTCGAAAGCGGGCGCGAACTCCTCCGTCCGCGTCACCGTCTCGCCATGGGCGTCGTAGGCGCGGGCGAGGGCCGCGAAATCCGGGTTGATGAGCGTGGTGCCGATGGTGCGCGCGGGGTGGTCGCGCTCCTGGTGCATGCGGATTGTCCCGTACATGCCGTTGTCGAACACCATATAGATGGGCGTGGCGCCGTATTGCACGGCGGTCGCCATCTCCTGGCCCGTCATCATGAAGCCGCCATCGCCGGCGAAGCCCACGACGACGCGATCGGGATGGACCAGGCTCGCCGCCACCGCGGCCGGCGCGCCGGCCCCCATGGCGCCCGCCTGGGGGGCGAGCTGTGTACGCGGGCGACGCCAGGTCAGGAAACGCATGGGCCAGGCGCTGAAGTTGCCGCCGTCGATGGCGATGATGGCATCCGCCGGCAGGTTCTCCCGCAGCCACACCATGCACTGGCCGAGGTCGAGGTCGCCGTCGTAGGGATTGGGGATGAGCGCTTCCTCGTAATCCGCGCGCGCGGCCGCGCGCCATGCCGCCCAGGCCGGTGCATCGCCCGGGCCGGCCAGCCCGGCGGCGGCGGCGGCGAAGCCCGGCACGCCCGACTGGATCGGCAGGCGCGGCTGGTAGACGCTGCCAAGCACGTTCGAATCGGGATGGATGTGGATCAGCACCTGGAGCGGTACCGGCGCTTCGATCATCGTGTAGCGCTGGGTCGAGACCTCGTCGAGCCGCGAGCCCACCACCAACAGGAGATCGGCCTCTTTGATGCGCTCCACCAGCGCTGGGTTGGAGCCGGGAGAGAGGTCGCCCACGTAGTTCGGGTGGGTGTTGTCGATGATATCCTGGCGGCGAAAGGTGCAGGCCGCCGGCAGGTCGTGGGCCGCCAGGAACCGGGTAATGTCGGCGCAGGCCTCGGGCGTCCAGCCGCCACCGCCGACGATGGCCACCGGGCGCTCCGCCGCGCCGAGGAGGGCGGCCAGCTCGGCCATGCCCCCGGCCCCCGGGCTCGCCGACACGGGGCGATAGGGCGCCGTGTCCGCGACCGCCGCCTCTTCGCGCTGCATGTCCTCGGGCAGGGACAGGACCACCGGGCCGGGGCGCCCCGACGTCGCGGTCTGGAAGGCGCGGGCGATCTGCTCGGGAATGCGTGCCGGGATCTCGATCTGGGTGACCCACTTGGTCATGTCGCCGAACATGCGCCGGTAGTCGATCTCCTGCAGCGCCTCGCGGTCCATGTGGTCGCGGTCGACCTGGCCCACCATCATGATCAGGGGCGTGGAGGCCTGGTGCGCCGCGTGAACGCCGATCGAGCCATGGGTGGCACCCGGCCCACGCGTCACGAAACAGATTCCCGGCCGGCCGGTGAGCTTGCCGTAGGCTTCGGCCATATGGACGGCACCGGCCTCGTGTCGGCATACGATGAGCTTGATCTCGTTCGAGACGTCGTAGAGCGCGTCGAGGGTTTCGAGATAGCTCTCGCCCGGGACGCAGAAGATCGTGTCGACACCGTGGGTGCGTAGCGCATCGACAAGGATCCGCGCGCCCGTGCGGCTCGGGGGAGAAGTCGTCATGTGGCTGGCCCGTGCGTTGGAGTGGAGAGTCATGGCTGAGATAGGTCAGCGCGCCCCCGGCTGTCAACGTGGACAGCACCCGCGACGACAAGCGCGTCGATCTCTGGCTCGTCATATCCCGCCTCGGCCAGCACCTCGCGCGTATGCTCGCCCAAGAGCGGCGCGCCGCGGCGCAGGTTGGGCGGCGTCGCGGACAGCTTGACCGGCGGCCCGATGGTTTTCACCCGGCCGACTTTCGAATGCTCGACCTCGGTCACCATCCCGCGCGCGAGGATCTGCGGGTCGGCATGGACCTGGGTCATGTGCAGGATCGGCCCCGCCGGGATACCGGCCTCTTCCAGGATCTCCAGCCAGTCGGCGGAGGCGCGCTTGCGGAAATGCACGGTCAGCTCCTCGGCCAGCGCCTCCCGATTGACGAGGCGTGCGTCGTTGGCGGCGAAGCGGGGGTCCTCGGCCAGCGCCGGGGCCTCGAGGAGGGTGACGAGCCGGGACCAGTTGTTCTGGTTGGCCCCCCCGATGGTGATCCAGCCGTCGGCCGTCTCGAGGGCCTGGTAGGGCGCCGAGAGCGGGTGGGCGGAGCCCATGGGGCCAGGCGAGACGCCGGTCACCAGCGCGATCGCGGACTGCCAATAGGTATGGATGAAACCTGCCTCGAAGAGCGAGGTGTCGACGAGCTGCCCCTCCCCGGTCTTGAGCTTGTGAACATAGGCGCCGATCACGCCCATGGCAGCCAGGATACCGGCGGTGATGTCGGTGATGGGCGAGCCCACCTTGACCGGCGGGCGGCCCGGCCCCTCGCCCGTGATGCTCATGAGGCCGCTCATGCCCTGGGCCACGAGGTCGTAGCCGCCGCGCGACGCATAAGGCCCGGTCCGCCCGAAGCCCGAGATCGCGCAATAGATGAGCCCGGGATTGAGCGCCGAGAGCGCCTCGTAGCCGATGCCCATGCGGTCGAGCGAGCCCTGGCGGTAGTTCTCGACGAAGACGTCGGCGCCCTTGGCCAAGCGGCGCACGACCGCGCGCGCCGCCTCGTCCCGCAGGTTGACCGCGAGGCCGCGCTTGTTGCGGTTCATCATCATGAAGGCGGCCGCCTCGCCGCCGATAGCGTGGGCGCTGAAGCGTCGCGTATCATCGCCGTTCGGCAGGCGCTCGACCTTGATCACGTCAGCGCCCATGAGGCCGCAGGCCGGCCCCGCCATGACGTGGGAGAGCTCGATCACCCGCACGCCCGCGAGCGGGCCGGTGGCGGCCGATTGGGACATGCTAGCGCCCCTGGAAGCGCGGCTTCTCCTTGGCGAGGAAGGCCTGGTAGCCGGTGCGGAAATCCTCGGTGCTGAACGCGGCGTAGCCCTCCTCGCGCTCCTTGGGCGTAATCGGGGTCGGGTCCAGGAGGCGGCGGGCAAACTTCTTGTGCCAGCGGTTGACGAGCGGCGCACCGTCGGCGATGCGGAGCGCGCTCTCCAAGGCCGCGCCTTCCGCCTCCGCATCGGACACGACCCGGGTCAGGAGGCCCTTCTCCTTCGCCTCCATGGCGCGCAGGACGCGCGCCTCGAACAGGATTTCGAGCGCCGTCGTCCGCCCCACGAGCTCCATGAGCGACCCGATTTCGTCGTAGCTCAGCACCAGGCCGAGGCGGTTGGACGGGATCCCGAAGCGGCCCGATTCACCGCTTATACGAAGGTCGCACTTGATGGCGACCTCGAGCCCGCCGCCGATGCAGGGGCCCTTGATCATGGCGATGGTCGGGTGGGCGCAGGCGCTGATCTTGGTCATGGTCTCGTGCACCAGTGCGTTGTAGGCGCGTGCCTGCTCGACACTCGCGCGCACGGACTCGAACTCACTGATATCGGCCCCCGAACAGAACGCCTCGTCGCCCGCCCCGCGCAGGATGACGCAACGCAGGCCGTCGTCGACAGACAGCTCCTCCATCGCATCGCCGAGGGCCGTCCACAGGTCGCGGTTGAGGGCGTTCCGTTTCTCGGGGCGGTTGAGTTTCACCGTCGCGATCGGGCCGTCGCGCTCGATCAACAGGATATCCGCCATTTCCCTCTCCTCCGTTCGGCCCCCTTGCGCGAACTGCGCTGTGTTCGCGGGCGCGAAATGGCCAAATCCACGTCCATTGGCGCCCGCCCTTCCCCAAACGCGTCCGCCTCACTAACTAATGCACGATAACGAGCGCGACACCACGGAGGAACCGTCATGACGGATTCGCTTGTCGAGAAAACCTGTGTGCCCTGCCGGGGCGGCATACCGCCGCTACCGCGCGCCGAAGCCGAGCGCTACCTCCTCGAGACACCGGGATGGGACCTGCTCGACGAAGGCCGCAGGATCGAGAAGATCTTCAAATTCGATGACTTCGCCGCCACCCTCGCCTTCGTCAACCAGGTCGGCGTAGTGGCGGAGGCGGAGTTCCACCACCCGGACATCAGCTTCGGCTGGGGCGCTTGTACGATCAGTTGGCATACCCACAAGATCGATGGCCTGCATGAGAACGACTTCATCATGGCCGCCAAGGTGGACGCCTTGCTCACCGGATAGCGCATTCCGCCTCGCGATTTGCAATCCGCAACGCATTTCGCGATTCACCCAAGAAAAAGCGGCGGCCGTCACCGGCCGCCGCGAGTTGGGTTGGTTGGGGAGGAGAGGTCAGAAAATTCCAAAGACACCGTGGAAGCCGGCGAGGACGATGGACCAGCTGCCGCCCCAGGCCAGACCGACAAGGCCGAGGTCGCGGGCGGTCCGCAGTCTGCGTGCAAGCGCATTGTCCGACGCGGGAATGATGTCGGCCCCGATCAGGCCCATCGTCATATTCCCCGTGAGAATGCTTTCGGCCATGGTTCGTCTCGTCGGCTCGGGTAATCTCTAAATTAACCATGCATTCGCCGTGCCAGCCGCGGTCGCGGCGCACCGTCCCGTGATCTGAATCAGTGCCCCGACAGGCTATTGGCCTTAGGCTCCATCCGGTCGCCACCCAGGAGCATGTCGTGATCGTCGAGGATCAAAGCGCGCTCATCACTTTCCTGTCGCGGCCGGGGACGTATGGGCCGGGCGTCATGGCGGTCGAGCGCATCGACACCCACTGCGCGGTCGTCTTCCTAGCGGGTGCTTACGCCTACAAGCTCAAGCGCGCGGTGCGCTTCCCCTATCTCGATTTCAGCACGGCCGAGCTGCGGCGCAAGGTCTGCCGGGCGGAGCTGCGCATAAACCGACGCACCGCACCCGACCTCTACCGCCGGGTTATCCCCGCCACCCGCCGCCACGATGGCCCCCTGGAGCTCGACGGCGATGGCGAGCCGGTGGACTGGCTGCTGGTCATGGCCCGCTTCGACCAGGACACCCTCTTCGATCGCATGGCCATGGACGGCAAGCTAACGCCCGCGCTGATGGCCGAGCTGGCCGACGAGATCGCCGCCTTCCACGACGGGGCGCCGCGGCGCCCCGAGCATGGCGGCCGCAAGGGCATCGCCTTCGTGGTGGAGAGCAACGCCGAGGCCTTCGCCGAATGCGATCCCGGAATTCTCGCACCCGGCGATGCGGGCCGCCTGACCGCGGAATCGCGCGCGGTGCTCGACCGGCTCGGCCCCCACCTCGAAGCGCGGCGGGCCATGGGCCGGGTGCGCCGCTGTCACGGGGATCTCCACCTGCGCAATATCGTCCTCATGGACGGCCGGCCGACCCTCTTCGACGCCATCGAATTCAGCGAGCGCCTCGCCTGCATCGACGTGCTCTACGACGTCGCCTTTCTCATCATGGACCTCGTGCACCGAAGCTTGGGCGGCCTCGCCAATGCGGCCCTCAACCGCTACCTCGACCACACGGGAGATCTGAGCGGCCTCGGCGCTCTGCCCTTATTCCTCTCCGTGCGCGCCGCCGTGCGGGCGCATGTGAGCGCCATCTCAGCCATGAGCGTAGAGCCGGGCCGGACGCGGGACGAGTTGGCCGCCGAGGCCGGCGCCTATCTCACCCTCGCCGCTGCCCAGCTCTCGCCGCCACCCCCGCGGATGCTCGCCGTCGGCGGGCTCTCCGGATCGGGCAAATCGACCCTTGCCCGCGCGCTCGCGCCTGAGATTGGCGCGGCACCCGGCGCCATCGTTCTGCGCAGCGATGTCTTGCGCAAGGAGCTCATGGCCGTGGCGCCGCTCGTGCGATTGCTCCAATCCGCCTATCGGCCCGAAATCACGGAACGGGTCTACGCCACCCTGCGGAATCGTGCCCGAACCGTACTGGCCGCCGGCCACGGGGTCGTGGTCGATGCGGTGCATTCGACGCCGGAAGAGCGTCAGGCGCTCGCCGCCGTCGCCCGGGCGGTCGGCGCGCGTTTCGATGGCCTGTGGCTCGATGCGCCCGCGGACGCGATGGCGGCGCGCATCGCCGGGCGACGGGCGGACGCCTCGGACTCGACCGTCGCGGTGATGCGCCAACAGATCGGCTACGACCTCGGCACCATCTCCTGGCCGAGGGTCGAGGCCGGTGGCGATGCCGCCGCCAGCCTCCAAGCTGCGCGCGCCGCCCTCGAAGACTGACGGCGCAAGGCTTACGCCTCTGCCGGCGGCACCGTCGCCGCGGCGCCCGGCTGCTCAGTCTGCTGGGCGGCCTGCTGACTCAGGTTGCGTAGGACCAGGCGGGCGCGCTCCAGCTCCTCGAAATGCTCCCGGATGCGGCGCAGGTCGTCGAACGCGCCGGTCGAGACCGGCTTACGGTCGTTGACCGCCTGCGCGACCGCGACGGCGGACTGGAGCCAGTTGTTCTGCATCACGCCCACGGCGCCGCCGAGCACGAGTGCCGCGTTCTCACGCGACAGATCGGTCTGCTGGGGCTGGCCCGCCGGGGGTGTTTGGGGTGCTTCCGCAATGTTTCTTCCTTTCTTTCTCGGGCTTCCTCGAATGGTGATGCGGCACTCAGTCCGCGGCGTTGTCGGCACCCGCCGTCACGAGTGCGCGGTGAAAAGTGATACCCGGCACCGCGGCGCCGAATTCGCGGCCATCCGCCTGAAAGGTCGCGACGTGCATGGCGACGAGCGTGAAGCGGCCGTCCTCGAAGACCAGCAGGGGCGATCCCGAATCCCCCTTGGTCGCATCGCATTCATGAACGGCCAGGCGGCCGCCTTCAGTGAAGCCGACGATCTCGCAGCCGTCGTGGAGCGTGAGTATGTGAGGGCGGTCCTGGCTGTAGCCGGCCTGAAGGATGCGCGCGCCGGCCTGCTGGTAGGCATCGAGCGCCGCGGCGTCGAGCGCCGCCGCGGCGAGGGGGCGGCGGTCCGGCCCCGCCACCCCTTCGAGGGTTAGGAGCGCCCAGTCGGCGCCGGGGTCCGCCGGGCCGCCGGCCTGGGCCGGCACGTAACCATCGGGGATCTCGAAGGCGCTGATGCGGGCATGCTCCAGGAACTCGCCGCGCTGGTAGCCGGCGAGGAAATGCAGCGAGCTCGGCGGCAGCCAACGCCCCGTGCGCTGATTCCACAGGCAATGGGCGGCGGTCAGCACTCGGTTGGGCGCGATCAGGGTGCCGGTGCAGAAGCCGCCCACGGCTTTGTTCACCCGGCCTATGGCACTCCAGGGGAAGACCGTGCTCTCCACGAGAACACGGTCGTCCGTCCCCTTGATCCCGGGCAGGCGCATGCGCTCGGCCGCCATGGCCGCACACCCGAGTCCCAGGGAGAGGATGGCGGCCGCGAGCAGCGCTCCGTTCCGCGGACGGGAAGGAATCGCTAGTCCTCCCGCAAGGCGAGGTCGAAGCTGAGGAGGAAGGGCCGGGTGAAGTAGTCGAGCGCCGTGCGCTCCCCTGTCGCGATCATGGTCTCGGCCGGCATGCCCGGGTAGAGAACGGCGCCGCCGAGCGCGGCGGAGAGATCGCCGACCAGCTCGATCTGGGCGAGGTAGTAGGACATGCCCGTACGCTCGTCCGTGATGGCGTCGGCCGAGACCTTGGTGACGATGCCGTCGAGCGGCTTCAGGTTGCGCTGACGAAAGGCGGTGATTCGCACCTGGGCCTCGAGCCCCACATGGACCACGTCGATATCGCCTGGATCGACATGCACCTCGACGATCAGCTTGTCCCCGCTGGGGACGATGTCCATGAGCGGCTCGCCGGGGGAGATAACGCCGCCAGGCGTATTGACCTGGAGGCCGACGATAGAGCCCGCGATGGGCGCCTCAATGTCGGTGCGGCGCATGATGTCCTGGGCACTGCGGATGCGCTCGCTCATGTCGAAGAGCTCGGTCTCGACGTCGCGCAGCTCCTGCACTACCTCATTGATCATGCCGGTACGCAGCTCGCTCATGCGTAGCTCGGCCTCGCCGATGCTTTGGTTGGCGCGCGCGATGGCGGCTTGGTTCTGGCTGCGCCGGCCGCGGATTTCCGCCTGCTCGCGCTGCAGGGCGAGGAGCCGCGGCTTCTGCGCGAGCCCCTTGTCGACCAGCGTCTTCACGTCGTGGATCTCCTCGCCGATCAGCGCGAGCTGGGTATTCTGGGCCGAGATTTCACCCTCCAGGCCCAATATCTCCTCCTGGAACTGCTTGACCCGCTGGTCGAGGATCGCGACCTGGCCCTCGATCGCCTGGTGCCGGGCATTGAAGATGTTGGTCTGACCCTCGACCGCCTCGCGCACCGACGGGTCCTCCAGCGACGACAGCAATTCCGCGGGAAAGTCGATGGCCTCCATCCCATCGCGCTCCGCTTTCAGCCGGGCCAGCAATGCGGTGGCGGTGCGGCGGCGCCCGCGCAGGAGGTCGAGACTCGCGCGCGCCTGGGTATCGTCGAGCCGGATTATGACTTGCCCCTCGGTTACCACGTCGCCGTCACGCACCATGATCTCGCCGACGATGCCCCCTTCGAGATGCTTGATGGTCTTGCGCTTGGTATCCACGATGACGACGCCGGGGGCGATCGCGGCACTGCCGAGCGGGGCCAGCGCCGCCCAGCCGATGAGCCCGCCGAAGAACAGGGCGACGATGACGAAGCCCGCGATGACGATGCCGCCGAGCCTGACAGACGGCTCGGCCGATGCCGGTGCCGCCGGACCCGGTGGGGCGCCGGCGGAGGCCGGCGCGGGCGCCGGGGCGGGGCTCGCGGACGCCAGCTTCATGGATACGCTCTTCTCAGCCATGCTGCTCACTGGCTTGGCCCGCGATCGATGGCGGCGGCGCCTGGCCCGACACGTTCTGCATCACCTCGTCGCGCGGCCCGAACATCTGCACCTGCCCGTCGCGCAGGACCAGGATCTTGTCCACATGGCGCAGGACGCTCGGCCGGTGCGCGATGACGACGAGGGTGACGCCGCTCTCCTTGAGCGTGTCGATGGTGCGCACGAGTGCCTCCTCGCCGACGTGATCGAGATTCGCATTGGGCTCGTCGAGGACCACGAACTTCGGATTACCGTAGACGGCGCGGGCGAGCGCCAGGCGCTGGCGTTGCCCCCCGGAGAGGACCATGCCCCCCTCGCCAATCTCGGCGTCGTAACCGCCCTGGAGGCCGAGCACGATCTCGTGCACATCGGCCAGCCGGGCCGCGGCGACGACCGATTCGGGGCTACCCTCGGACATGCGGGCGATGTTCTCGCGCACCGTGCCGGCGAACAGCTCCACGTCCTGCGGCAGATAGCCTATGTACTGGCCCCGGTCCTCGGGGTCCCAGGCCGAGATCTCGGCGCCGTCGAGCCGAACATGGCCCGCCCGGGGCCGCAGGTTGCCGACCATGAGGCGGGCGAGCGTGGTCTTGCCCGCGGCCGAGGGGCCGATGAGGCCCATCACCTCGCCCGGCTGGAGCACGAACTCGACGTTGCACAGCACCGGGTTCTCGGAGCCGGGATGGATGTAGCTCAGGCTTTCGACCGCGAGCGCGCCGGTGGGCGGCGGCAGCGGCATCCCTTGCCCGCGCGGCATTGCTTCGGCGAGCTGCTGGCGCACCCGGTGATAGGCGTTTCGCACCGCGATTGCCGAGCGCCAGGAGCCGATCGCCTGCTCCACCGGTGCGAGTGCCCGGCCCATGATGATCGAGGCCGCGATCATCGAGCCCGGGCTCAGCTCCTGCTGGATGGCGAGCCAGGCGCCGGCGCCGAGGATCCCGATCTGGAGCACGAGGCGGATGAACTTCGACGCCGCCGTGATCGAGCCGCTGCGCTGGCTCGCGACCGCCTGCAGCTTGATGCTCTCGGCGTTGCGCTGGTGCCAGCGCCGGATCAGGCTCGGCATCATGCCCATGGCCTCGATTACGTCGGCGTTGCGCACCGCCGCCTCGGCCTGGTGCAGTGCCTTGATCGACGCGCCTCCCGACATCAGGAGAAGCTTGCGGGTGGTGAGCTCGTTGGCGAGCGCGAGCGAGAACAGGACGGCGGCCCCACCCAACGAGATGAAGCCGAGAGTGGGGTGGAGCATGAAGATCACGGCCAGAAACATTGGCGTCCAAGGCGCGTCCATGATGGGAAAGACGGCCGGCCCGGTCAGGAAGGTGCGGAAAGTCTGCAAATCGCGCAGCCCCTGGATCGAGGGGTCGGCGCCCTTGTCGAGGGTGGCGGCGATGCTCGCGCTCAAGACCTCGCCGCTCACGCGCCGGTCGAGCCAGGTGCCGATGCGCACCATGGCCTGGCCCCGCACCGCACCGCATCGAGGAGGGCGAGGGTGAGAATGGCCACCGCCGCAATGATGGTGATGAGGACGAGCGTGTCGCCGCTGCGGCTCGCCAGCACCCGGTCGAAGAGCTGAAGCATATAGAGGGGTGCGGTCAGCATCAGCAGATTGATGCACATACTGAAGATTGCGATGGCCACGAAGCCGCCGCGGCAGGCGTCGAGCGCCTCTCTGAGCGGCAGCTTGCGCCCGCCGACGCCGGCGCCCGCGACCTTCATCGAGCAGCCACGCTCACTGTGCGGCTTCCATCTCCGGCGGCGGGTCGCCAACGGTGATGGTGCGCCGGATCTCGTCGGTGCGGAAGCCGAGCGCCATCGGCCTGATGACGCCGGGGAGCGCGATCACGTCGTACAGCTCCGTCACCACCCCCTCGAGGCGCAGCCAGTGGACGATGTCCCCCGTGCGCAGGTCGATGACCAGGAGGCCGCACCAGGGCTCGGTCTCCTGCGCCGCCAGGTTATCGTGGAGCGCCAGGCCGGCGAAGGTGTTGTCGCGCGGCTTCGACAGGCCGACGACGGCGAAATCCTCGACGAAACAGAGGCCCCGCAGATAGCCGGGGCAGGCGGCCACGGACTCGAACGAGCCGGCCTTACGGTCGATCCATCCGAAATGGCCGGTGCCCGAATCGAGAACCCACAGCTTGTCACGGTAGATGCTGGGCGAGTGCGGCATGGAAAGGCCCGTGGCGATCACGTCGCCGCCGGGCACGTCGATCACGCAGCCACCGTCGCGGCGCCGGTCGCGCCAGCCGTCGACCACGTCGCTCTGGCTCACGGCCGTCACGAAACGGGGCGCGCCCCGTTCCATGGCGAGGCCGTTCAGATGGCAGCGGTCTTCGGCGGCGAGGCGGGAGATGAAGGGCGGCTTCCAGACCGGCGTGAAGCTGTGGGTCTCGCTCAAACTTGCGAGGCAGCCGAACAGGGTGTTGACGAACAGCACCTCGCCCGCGCCCGTGACAGCCACGTCGTGGATGTCGAGGTCGCCCGTCGTGTAACCGACCTGCGGTACGTAGAGCCGGTCGTAGCCGCGGTGGAGCTGGCCCGGCTGGAGCGCATTGTCGAACCGCCAGAGCTGGTAAAGCGAACTCATCCACAGGGTCTGGCCATCGCCCCAAAGGCCCATACAGCGGCTGAAGGTGCGCTCGAAAAGCGAGAGCCGCCCCTCCTCCTTGACTCCGACCATGAACAACTTGCCCGCCTGATAGGTCGTGAAGGCAAAGCTCACCTTGTGCTCCGCCAGCCATGCCGGGAACTGGCGCGAGGCCGAAATCTCGAGGTTGGCCGCGAGGCCACCGCCCGGCGGCGCCTCTTGCGCGGCCTCGGCCTCCGTCTCCATTTTCGCGTTCATCGCAGTTTCTCGCTCGCCCGGGCTCATGGGCGCGATATTAGCAGAAGTCGGTTAGCTGTGGGTGAACATCGCCCGGATCATGCGGGCCCATTTCGCCACCATGACTCGCTGCTGTCGTGAATCGTCGGTTATCTGTAAGAGACAGGAGCCGTAATGACTAGACCTACGCAATCAAAATCACTCATGCGCCCATGGCATCAGATTGTTTTATATAAAGTACGTCCCTATCCGGTTAAGGCAGGTCGTGCGCCCTGGGGTTGCAAGCCGTGGATCAACTGGCGGTATGTGATGGTTGGCCGGGCCATGGCGCGGCTCAGGACGAAGTCGCCGAGGTCGTCGATCCGCCGGCGGCGGTTGAAGCGATAGGCCCATTCCCGGCCATAGCGCGGCAAGTGCTTGGCGCTGACGCCATGGTAAGTGCCGTTGAGCCAGGTCTTGAGGTTGCTGAACAGGACGTGGATGATCGGCATCTGCGTCTCGGCGTTCTTGCCTTGGCCTTGGACGGTGGGCTGGTGCCGGTAGACGGCGCCGAGCCCGGCATAGCCCTTGAAATCGTCGGTCAGCAGGCGCGCGCCCGGCGTCACGGCGGCCCGCACGAAGCCGCCGAGCTGCTCGGCATTGGCCCGGGGCAGGATGGCAAGCCGCGCCCGGCCGGCGACGAAGCCGCTGCCCTCGACCCCCTTGCCCGGCGCCACCGCCACCTTCTCCACCGCCAGCACGAGCAGGCTCTTGTTGGCATTGGCCATCCCGCGGCCCCGGCTCTCGGGCTTGCCGCGCCCGCCGTAGTAGCTCTCATCGACCTCGACCATGCCGTCCAGCAACGCATCCGGCCGCTCCGCCAAGCCATGGCGCAGCTTGTGAGCCATCAGCCATGCGGTCTCATAGCGAAGCCCCAGCTCGCGCGCCAGGAACAGGGCCGAGACCCCGCGCTTGTCCCGCCCCATCAACCACGCCGCCAGGAACCATTTGGGCAACGGTGTGCGGGTGCGGTGGAAGATGGTTCCCGCCGTCACCGACTCTTGACGACCGCAAGCCGCGCATTCGAAGACGCGCGCCCGCGCCTTGTGCCGATAGCCCCGCCGGTGCCCGCAGCGGGCGCACGCAAACCCAGACGGCCAGCGTCGATCCGCCAAGGCCAGGATGCACGATTCCTCGTCTCGGTAGCGCTCTTGGAACGTCAACAAGCCGCTCATGCCCTGTCTCCCGACCAATCCTCAGAGGCGGGAACAGTACACCCTTAGAGCGAACATATAAAGAACACTCGGTCGCTACCTGCATTAACCGGATAGGGACGATAAAGTAATTCGGATCTCCTTTAAGAAATATGGAATCGCAAGCGATGCGGCTATTCCTGTCGCGATTAGACAAATTTTGTCGCGAGAAACCAAGCGTACCGCCGCGACGGGCATAGTTTGCACCGAACGTTGCCTCGGTCGCACGGGTGCTTTGGCGCCGCAGGCCAACCGGAGGATTTGGCGATGATGGTGCAGCCGGAGCCAGGCGTCTTCGACGACCTCCCCGACATCTCGGCGCTGACGGTCGACGCCGGTGCGACTATCGCCGCCCTGCTCGACGGCTTCTCCGTCGAGACCACGTCGGGCGAAGCCGAGCGCATCGGCCGCTACTCGGATTTCCTGCGCCCCGGCACCCCCGTCTATATCGCCCATCCGGCGGGGACCGACTTCGGCTTGGTGGTGGAGGTCGCGCGCAAGCTGCGGCGGGAGGGTCTCGACCCGGTGCCCCATCTCGCGGCGCGCTCCATCTCTGGGTGGGACGAGCTCGAGACCAACATCGCCCGCGCCACGGGCGAGGCCGGCGTCGAGGACATCCTGGTCATCGCCGGCGGTCTGAGCCGGCCGGTCGGCGACTACTCATCCGCCATGGAGTTGCTGGAAACCGGCCTCTTCGACCGGTACGGCATCCGGCGCATCGGCCTTGCCGGCCACCCCGAGGGGAACCGGGACATCGGCGCCCGCCGCCTGCACCAGGCGATTCTGGACAAGAACGCCTTCGCCGAGCGCACCGATGCCAATCTACGCCTGGTGACCCAATTCGGCTTCGACCCGGCCGCCATCATCGATTGGGACGAGCGTATCCGGGCGGACGGCAACCGCCTGCCTATCCATATCGGCGTGGCCGGCCTGGCGACGGCCAAGACGCTCATACGCTATGCCCGCTTCTGCGGCGTGGGCCCGTCCTTGCGGGCCTTCAGCCGCAACGCGGCCAGCCTCGCCAAGCTCACCACCGTCTCGGCGCCCGACGCCCTCCTTGCTGCGCTCGCCCGCTACAGGGCCCGTGACCCCGAGTGCGGCATCGAGCGGGTGCATTTCTTCCCCTTCGGCGGCATCCCCCGGACCTCGGCCTGGGCCTACGCGGCGGCCGACGGCCGCGTGGTCATGCGCGCCGGTGGCGAGGGCTTCGAAGTCGAGCGCGCCGTCGTCACCTAAAATGGGGGACCGACCCCGCCGCCGTCAGACCGCGCCGACGCGCTCTGCGCGGGGGGTCTTGCCGTACATATGGCGATAGCACTTGGAAAAGTGGGAGGCCGAAACGAAGCCCGAGGCAAGGGCCACATCGAGCACGGCCATGTCGGTCTGATAGAGGAGGTGGCGCGCGCGTTCGAGGCGCAGCACGAGATAGTACTGTGCGGGCGAGCGCCCCAGATGTGCGCGGAACAGGCGCTCGAGATGCCGACGCGATAGCCCGGCGTAGCCCGCCAGCTCGTCGGGCCGGAGCGGCTCCTCCAGGTTGGCCTCCATCATCTCGATGGTGCCCACGAGCTTGGGGTGGTGCGCGCCGAAGCGAGTGCCCAAAGGCACGCGCTGGTGGTTGTGGCTATGCCGGACCTGGTCCATGAGGCATTGCTCCGAAACCTTGGCGGCCAGCTCCTCGCCATGCTGCTGCGCGATCAGGTAGAGCATCATGTCGAGGCCCGCCGTACCGCCCGAGCAGGTGAAGCGGTTGCGGTCGATCTCGTAGAGGTGCCCTCCCACTTCGATCTCAGGGAAGGCCTCGGTGAAGCCGGGTAGGCTCTCCCAGTGGATGGTGCACCGGTAGCCGTTGAGGAGCCCGGCCCGCGCCAGCACGTGGGCGCCGGTGCAGAGCGCGCCCACATCCATGCCCTGCCGGTCCAAGCGCCGCAGCCAGGCGAAGACCTCCCGCGACTGGTAATGCTCGGCGCCGATGCCGCTGCACAGGATGACGCTGCTGAAGAACTTCGGGTCGCCGATGCCGGGCTCGGTCATGGCTACGTCGGTGGTGACCCAGATGCCGTTGCTCGCCTGCACGGGATCGCCCTCGCGCGAGACGAGCCACCAGCTATAGAGGTCGGCGCCCGCCATGCGGTTGGCGATGCGCAACGGCTCCACTGCCGCCGTGAAGGCGATCATGGAGAAGTTCGGAATGAGGAAGAACCCGATCCGATCGGGCCCACTCCTGCCCTTCTCACCAAACATATGGAACACCTCGGTGGCGAGTCGCTCATGCGATAATACGCCGACCGTCGCCTCGTCGACAATCGTACTCGATATGCGGCTTCGGCCGTGTTTGAACCTCCACAGCCAATGTCGCGCCGTGCATAGAAAGAGGCGCGAACGCCGGCGCGTGGAGAAGTGATTGCCGGCACGGTTGTACAGCACCGGCCGGTTTGTCAGGATGCGGCGCGCGGGGCGGAAAATCGGCCGGCGAAAGCAGGGGACATGCGCGGATACTCGATTCTCTCACTGGCGCGGAACGCGCTCGGCCACCATGAGGGCTGGCCGGCGGCCTGGCGCAGCCCCGAGCCCAAGGCCGAATACGACGCGATCATCGTCGGCGGCGGCGGGCACGGCCTGGCGACGGCCTACTACCTCGCCAAGGAGCACGGCGTCACCAACGTGGCCGTCCTGGAGAAGGGTTGGATCGGCGGTGGCAATACCGGACGCAACACCACCATAGTGCGCTCGAACTACCTGTGGGACGAGAGCGCGGCCATCTACGAGCATTCGCTCAAGCTGTGGGAAGGACTCAGCCGCGACCTCAACTACAACACCATGTTCAGCCAGCGCGGCGTGCTCAACCTCGCCCACAACCTCCACGACCTGCGTGAGCTTAGCCGGCGGGTCAATGCCATACGCCTGAACGGAATCGATTCCGAGATCCTCGACCCCGCGGGGGTCAAGGCCTTCTGCCCATTGATCGACATCTCGCCCCGCCTCCGCTACCCGGTCCTCGGCGCCTCGCTCCAGCGCCGTGGCGGCGTCGCGCGGCACGACGCGGTGGCCTGGGGCTTCGCCCGGGCGGCGGACGCGCGCGGCGTCGACATCATCCAGAATTGCGCGGTCACGGGCATCGATCGCGAGGGTGGCCGGGTCACGGGGGTGGAGACCACCCGCGGCTCGATCAGGGCGGCGAAGGTCGGCGTCGTGGTCGCGGGGCACGCGAGCGTGCTGGCCGCCATGGCCGGCCTTCGCCTACCGGTCGAGAGCCACCCCCTCCAGGCGCTCGTCTCCGAGCCCGTAAAGCCGGTCATCCACACGGTCGTCATGTCGAATGCGGTGCACGGCTACGTCAGTCAGTCGGACAAGGGCGAACTCGTCATCGGCGCCGGCATCGACGCCTACCAGTCCTACGCCCAGCGCGGCGGCTTCGCCATCATCGAGGAGAACATCAAGGCCATCTGCGAGCTGTTTCCCATCTTCAGGCGCATGCGCCTCATGCGCCAATGGGGCGGCATCGTGGACGTGTGCCCGGACGCAAGCCCCATCCTCTCCAAGACGCCCGTGGGCGGCCTCTACTTCAACTGCGGCTGGGGCACGGGCGGCTTCAAGGCGACGCCAGGCTCGGGCCACGTTTTCGCCCATACCATCGCGCGCGACGAGCCCCATCCCATCAACGCCCCCTTCAGCCTGGAGCGATTCACCACCGGCGCCCTCATCGACGAGCATGGCGCCGCCGCCGTGGCCCACTAGGCGCGGGACCGGAGCAGGCCCATGCTGCTGATCCCCTGCCCCTGGTGCGGCGAGCGCGACGAGCACGAGTTCAGCTATGGCGGCGAGGCGCACATCGCGCGACCCGAGGACCCGGCCGCGCTCAGCGACGAGGCATGGGCCGATTACCTCTTCATGCGCGCCAACACCAAGGGCGTGTTCCTCGAGCGCTGGCGCCACGCCCACGGCTGCGGGCGCTGGTTCAACGCCGCGCGGGATACGGTGAGCCACGCCTTCCTGGCCGTCTACCGCATGGGCGAGGAGCCACCGGTGCGCGGCGGAGATGGGGGCGGCGCGTGAGCGTGCAACGCTTCCGCGAGGCCGCGGGCGGGCGCATCGACCGCGCCAAGCCGCTCGCCTTCCACTTCGACGGCCGCCGCCTCGAGGGTTTCGCCGGTGATACGCTGGCCTCGGCGCTGCTCGCCAACGGCGTCCACATGGTCGGGCGCAGCTTCAAGTACCATCGCCCGCGCGGCATCCTCTCCGCCGGCGCGGAGGAGCCCAACGCGCTTTTCCAGCTCGGTGCGGGCGGGCGAGCCGACGCCAACCAGAAGGCAACCCAGGTCGAGCTGCGCGAAGGGCTCATGGCCGAGAGCCAGAACCGCTGGCCCGCGCTCCGCTTCGACGTCATGGCCTTGAACGACTTGGCGGCCCCCCTCCTCCCGGCGGGCTTCTATTACAAGACCTTCATGTGGCCGGCGGCGCTTTGGCGCACTTACGAGAAGGTCATCCGACGGGCCGCCGGCATGGGCCGTGCGCCCGCCGAGCCCGACCCCGACCGCTACGACCAGACCAACGCCCACTGCGACGTGCTGGTCGTGGGTGGCGGCCCCGCCGGGCTCATGGCCGCGCTCGTCGCCGGGCGCACGGGCGCGCGGGTCATACTTGCGGACGAGCAGGCGGAGATGGGCGGCCAGCTCCTGTCCGAGCCGGCGGGCGGTGCCACCATCGGGGACGCGCCCGCCGTGGCTTGGGTCGAGGCCGCCGTCGCCGAACTCGCCGCCATGCCGGAGGTGCGGCGCCTGCCGCGAACCACAGTTTTCGGCTACTACGACCACAACTACCTCGGCCTCCTCGAGCGTGTGACCGGCCATCTCGGCACGGCGCCCGCCCATCTCCCGCGCGAGCGCCTGTGGAAGGTGCGCGCAAAACAAGTCGTCCTCGCCACCGGTTCCATCGAGCGCCCCCTGGTCTTCGACGCCAACGACCGTCCCGGTATCATGCTGGCGGGCGCGGCCAGGACCTATCTCAACCGCTACGCCGTGCGGGCAGGCGCCCGCGCCGTGCTGTTCACCAACAACGATTCAGCCTACTCCGCGGCCCTCGAATTGCACGCCGCCGGCGTCGCCGTCGCCATCATCGTCGACCTGCGTCCGGCACCCGCGGGCGAGCTTCCGAAGCGGGCGCGCGCCGCGGGTATCGAGGTGATCGGCGGCCATGCCGTGGTCGGGACGAGCGGCCGGGTCCGGGTGCGCGGGGCGCGAATCATGGCGCTCGACGAGGCGGGCGAGCGCGTGACGGGCGCCGTGCGCGTCCTGGCCTGCGACCTCCTTCTGATGTCGGGGGGCTGGAACCCCACCGTTCATCTGTTTTCGCAGTCACGCGGCACGCTCGCGTTCGAGTCGGATGCGGCCATCTTCGTGCCCGGCGAATCGGCCCAGGCAGAGCGCTCGGCCGGCGCCGCGGCCGGCATCTTCGACCTCTCCGGCTGCCTCACCTCGGGCGGCGCGGCCGGCCGGGCGGCGGCACAGGCCGCGGGCTACCCCGGACCCAACGCGGATATCCCGGCCGCCGCCGACCCCGCGTGCGAGCCCCTCAGACCAATATGGGCCGTGCCGTCCGATCGGCCGCCCGGCAAGATTCGTGCCTTCGTCGACTTCCAGAACGACGTGGCGGCCAAGGACCTCCGCCTGGCCGCGCGCGAAGGCTACCGCTCGGTCGAGCACCTCAAGCGCTACACCACGACCGGCATGGGCACCGACCAAGGCAAGACCAGCAACGTGAATGCTCTCGCCATCCTAGCGAAGACGCTGGAGGCGGAGATACCGGCCGTTGGTACGACCACCTTCCGGCCGCCCTATACCCCTATCACCTTCGGCGCCATAGCCGGGCGCGAGCTGGGCGAGCTCTACGACCCCATCCGCCGTACCCCCCTGCACCACTGGCACGCGGCGCACGGAGCCGCCTTCGAGGACGTGGGCCAATGGAAGCGGCCCTGGTACTACCCGCGGCCAGGCGAATCCATGCATGAGGCGGTGAACCGGGAGGTCGAGGCCGCGCGCGCCAGCATTGGCATCCTCGACGCCACCACCCTCGGCAAGATCGACATCCAGGGGCGGGACGCGGCCGAGCTCCTGAACCGGATCTATACCAACGCCTGGAGCAGGCTCGAAGTGGGGCGCTGCCGCTACGGCCTGATGCTGGGCGAGGACGGCATGGTGTTCGACGACGGCGTCACCGCGCGCCTCGGGCAACACCACTATCTCATGAGCACCACGACCGGCGGCGCCGCACGCGTCCTCGCCTGGCTCGAGGAATGGGCGCAGACAGAGTGGCCGGAGCTCGAGGCCTTCATGACCCCGGTCACCGAGCAATGGGCGACGGTCAGCGTCTCGGGGCCCAACGCACGCCGGCTTCTTTCCGAGCTGACCGACGACCTGATGCTCGATGCGGACGCCTTTCCCTTCATGTCCCTCCAGGAAGGCCACGTCGCCGGCGTCCCCGCCCGCGTCATGCGCATCAGCTTCACCGGCGAGCTGAGCTTCGAGATCAACGTCCCCGCGAGCCACGGTCTCGCGGTCTGGAACGCCTGCATGACGGCGGGCGAAAAATTCGGCATCACGCCCTTCGGAACCGAGGCCATGCATGTGCTGCGCGCCGAGAAAGGCTTCGTAATCGTCGGCCAGGACACGGACGGCACGGTCACGCCGGGCGACCTCGGCATGGACTGGATCGTCAGCAAAAAAAAGCCCAACTTCATCGGCAAACGGTCGCTGAGCCGCGCCGACACGGCGCGCGGCGACCGCAAGCAGCTCGTCGGCCTCCTCACCGACGACCCCGACGAGGTGCTTACGGAGGGCGCGCAGATCGTCGCCGAGGTGCGGCCGAAGCCGCCCATGAAGATGGTCGGCTTCGTCACCTCGGCCTATTACAGCCCCACCCTCGGCCGCTCGATCGCCCTCGCGCTGGTCGAGCGGGGGCGCGAGCGCATGGGCGAGCGCCTCCACGCCTGCACGCCCGACGAGGTGGTCCCCGTGACCGTCACGGGGACGGTCTTCTTCGATCCCGAGGGGGAGAGGGTTCGTGGCTGACCTGGTGCACCGGCAGAGCGCTCTCGCCGCCCTCGGGCTCGCGGTGGCCGGCGGGCCGGCCGACGGCGCCGTGCGCATGGCGGAGATCCCCCATACGGGCAAGATCGACCTGCGTGGCGCAGCGGAGGACGAGACCTTCGCGACGGCCGTGCGCGCGGCCATCGGCGTCGAGCTGCCGCTCGTGCCTCTGACCTCGACCCATGCCGGCCCTGTGACCGTGCTGTGGCTCGGCCCGGATGAGTGGCTGGTCGCCTGCGAGGCGGGGGCCGAGTCCAAGTTCGCGCCGGCATTGCGCACGGCCCTCCAGGGCGTGCCGTGCGCCATCACCGATCTCACGGAGGCGCAAACCATTATCCGCATCAACGGGCCGCGGGCACGCGACCTCATCGCCAAGGGCTGCACCCTCGACCTCCATCCGCGGGTCGTCGGCCTTGGCCGCGTGGCGCGCTCGACGGTCGCACACGTCACCGTCATCCTGCATCAGACGGCGAGCGATGGTGATGGAAATGGCCCGGCCTTCGAACTCTACGTCGCCCGCTCGTTCGCCGAGCACCTGTGGCGGTGGCTGGCTGACGCGGCGGCGGAGTACGCGACGGAAACAGGCGCCTGATCCCGCTGGGTCAATCGAAAGGGGGCCTTTTGGAGGCCCCCTTGTCGACACCGCGCGCCGGAAAGTCCGCCGATCAGTTCAGCACGTCGAGGGCGCGGCAGTCGTCCGACTCCCAGCCCACATGGACGGACTTTCCGAGCTCGAAGCTGGAACCGAAGGCGCCGCGCGGCACCTTGATGGTGAAATTGTCATTGCCGCAGACGGCGACCCGCACCCGCGTGTGATCGCCCAAATAGATCAATTCCTCGACCTTCGCCTCGAAGAGGTTGGGAAGGCTGCCCTCCGCCAGGTTGAACACCACGGCCTCGGGCCGGATCGAGAGCTGGGTCGCGCTGCCGACACCATCGACGTTGACCGCGAGCGCCCTCACCTTGCTCCCATCCTCGAGCTCCACGACGCAACCCAAGCCGTTCATCTCCACGACCCTGCCCGAAAAGCGATTGTTCTCGCCGATGAACTGGGCGACGAAAGAGTTCTCCGGGGCCTCGTAAAGCGCGTCGGGAACGGCGATCTGCTTGATCTCGCCCTCGTCGAACACGGCTATGCGATTGGACATGACCAGCGCTTCGGCCTGATCGTGGGTGACGTAGACGATGGTGACACCGAGCTGCTCGTGGATATGCTTGATCTCGATCTGCATATGCTCGCGCAACTGCTTGTCGAGGGCGCCGAGCGGCTCGTCCATGAGCACGAGCTTGGGCTCGAAGACGAGCGCGCGGGCGAGCGCGATGCGCTGCTGCTGACCGCCCGAGAGCTGGTTGGGGCGGCGCGCGCCGTATTCGCCAAGCTGCACCATCTCGAGCGCCCGCTCGATGCGCCCCGTGGCCTCCGCCTTTGGCATCCTGCGCGCTTCCAGTGGAAAGGCGAGGTTCTCCGCCACCGTCATGTGGGGGAACAGGGCATAGTTCTGGAACACGACGCCGATGTCGCGCTTGTGCGGCGGCACGTTGTTCAGGGACTGGCCGGCGAGGGTTATCTCCCCATGGGTAGGCACCTCGAAGCCGGCCAGCATCATGAGCGTCGTCGTCTTTCCCGAGCCGGACGGCCCGAGAAGGGTAAGGAACTCGCCCTGCTGGATATCCAGGCTGAGGTCCTTGATCACCAGGGTTATGCCGTCGTAGCTCTTCTGGACATTGGTGAAGCGGACGACCGGTGTGGCGTCGTGCGTGGCCTCTATCGACATTCCTCCCCCCAGCTCTCGTTGCCCTCGAACGCTCTACTCAGGTGCCGAACGGACCCGTCCAGCCGACTTGTGGGCCGCAAGCAATACGACATTGCGGGCGATCACTCAATCCCCACGGAACACGATTTAACCGACGGAACCGCATTCGAGGAAGAGGTGGGACCCGGCGAAAAACGCTCTTTGCGGAGAAGCCGCAAAGCCGGCCAGACCGCCCATTACATAAACCGGTCATACCTCATGTTACCGACATATTAAGGTCTCATTCGTTGATCCGCGCGGAGGAATTCGGCAATATTGGAAGATGAACATCATTCCGAACAAGGAGAGCCGCCCCTGTCCGGGCGGGCACACAGGAAACGCGATCGAATGACAGTTGCCACACGACGCACGACGCGGCGCCGCTTTCTCACTGGCGCGGCCGCAACGGCCGGCACTTTGGCCGTCGGCACCTACCTGCCGCGTACCTACGCCGCAGAGCCGATGAAAGTCGCGGCCTATACCGGCAAGTTCGAGGAGCAGCTTGCCAAGTTCATATACCCGGCCTTCACCAAGGAGAGTGGTATCGCCATCGAATCGGTCAGCCAGGCGGGCGGGCTGGCCTGGTTCGAGAAGCGAGGCGGCTGCCGCGGCCGGCAAGGTGGTGACCGACGTGACCATGTGCGGCGGCCAGGCGGTCCGACTCTTGCCCCATTTGTTCCAGCCCCTCGACGAGAGCAAGATGCCGAACGTCAAGAACATCCGCAAATTCCTGCTCCGCTGCACGCCCGACGGCGCGCTCGACGCGGTGCCCGTGGTCGCCTGGTACGGCACATTCGTGACCAACACCGATGACTATCCGACCCCGCCGACCTCGTGGGCGGAGGCCTGGCACCCGAAGTTCAAAGGCGTGTTGGGCTGGGGCGCCGAAATCAGATCGAGCTATCTGCTCGATATCGTGGCCGTCACCTTCTTCGGCGGTCAAACGATCCTCGGAACCCGCGACGGCCTGCTCGAGGTCCTGAAGAAGGCCGCCGAGATCGAGCCGAACGTGGTGCTCTGGTACGTCACCGGCGCCGGGTTCCAGAAGGCGCTGCGGTCCGGCAAGGTCAAGGCCGGCCAGTACTACCAGGACTCAATCCACGTGATGGCGGCCGGCGGCTTCCCGGTGCGTTCGACCTTTCCCCATGAGGGCGGCGTCCTCGACTTCGGCTCCTGGGCCCTGGTCGAGGGCTCGACCCGGCACGAGGCGGCGTACAGTTTTTTCAATTACTGCAGCGATCCAACCGTCCAGAGCGAGATTACGCGCCATCTGGGCACGGCCCCCGTGGTACCCCGCCAGCTGACGAACTTGAGCGACGCGGAATACCTGGCCGCTTCAAGCGACAACACACCCATCGTCCCGCGCTACGACATCTATGTGAAAGACGGCGACTGGATTACCAAAACGTGGGCCGGGCTGATCGGCGCCTAAACCGCCGAAGTTACGGCCGCGGCCTGTCAGGGCACCTTGTCCTCGAGATCCTTGGCCAGAAGGTGCAGGTAATCGAAGATGAGCTGTGCGCCTGCCAGTGCCGTCACCTCGCCCACGTCGTACTGCGGCGCCACCTCGACGAGATCCATGCCGACGAAATCGATGCCGTCGAGCCCGCACAGGATGCGGCGCGCCTGATAGCTGCTGAGCCCGCCCACCACGGGTGTACCCGTGCCGGGCGCGAAGGCGGGATCCAGACAATCGATGTCGAAGGTGAGGTAGGTGGGGCCCCCGCCCACGATGCGCTTGATCTCGGTGATGGCCTTCTCGGGGCCGTTCTCGTGGACCCAGATCGCGTCGAGCCAGCGGATGCCTCGGGGGTCCAGATTGTATGTGCGAATGCCCACCTGGACCGAGCGTGCCGGGTCGATCAGGCCCTCCTCGATGGCGTGGTAGAACATGGTGCCGTGGTCGAGTCGGCTTTCCTTCTCGCTCCAGGTATCGGAATGGGCATCGAAATGGACCATGGCGAGGGGGCCGTGCTTCTCGGCATAGGCGCGCATGATCGGCAACGTGATGAAGTGGTCGCCGCCAATGGCGATAGTGCCGGCGCCGCGCCCGAGGATCGAGGCAATGTGTGCCTCGATCAGCCTCGGGTTCTCCTGGGGGATGCCGTGGTCGAGATTGCAATCGCCGTAATCCACCACGGCGAGACGCTTGAGCGGATCGAAATCCCACGGCCAGGACGGGTTCCAGGCGAGTTGGGCCGAGGCCGCCCGCACGGCCGCCGGGCCGTAACGCGTGCCCGGCCGGTTGGTCACGGCGAGGTCGTAGGGCACACCCGTGACGGCGATGTTGATACCGTCGAGGTCCTTCGAGTATTTGAGGCGGAGGAAGCTGAGCGCGCCGGCGTAGGTGTTTTCGCGGGTAATGCCGTACACCGACTCCCGGGTAAATGCCGCATCGATCCCAGTCGTCGTGATGCCGTCGTCCTCGCTCATATTCTACTTATTCCCCGATTCGCCGGTCCGATGCGGCGCCTCGCCACTTAGGAAATACCATAGGGTCGCGCCACGCTCCTAGCGGGAAACCTCGAGCTGCCGTCGTATGGCGCATGGACCTGCGATGGTGCGGCTAGAGCGCTTTTAGGATATGATCGGCGACCGCGACCAGATCGCCATCCTGGTTCACAACCGTGACGCTGGCCGTCGCGCGCTGGCGTTTCGCATCGACGGCGGTGACCTCGTATCGCACCGTCACCGTATCCCCGAAGAAGACGGGCCGAACGTGCCGTACCCTATCGTAGCCGAGAGACGCGAGTCCGCCGTCATAGCCCTGGTCGCGATCGAGGACGCGGCGGACATGTAGCCGATGATGAGGACGCCGTGCGCCACGCGCCGGCCATAGGGCGTCGCCTTCGCGAACTCCTCGTCAACGTGGATCGGGTCGAAGTCTCCGGTGACGCCGGCGAAAAGGTATACGTCGCATTCGGACACGGTCTTGCGGAAGGTAACCGTATGTCCGAGCGCGATGTCCTCGATACCGTGACCGGTGGTCATCTGCTGGTGCTCCCATTCGAGGGGCCGCATTCGCGCGTGATAGGTGAATTTGCGGGTGTAGATCACTAGTGTCCGGTTAAAAATCGAATAAATTCAATTGGTTGGTTATTTGCGAAGCGTTGCATCTGTTTTCGTCTCCCGCAAGTGCTTGATGTATGGGCATTTTCTCGAAGAGGGTCACCGAGAGGATCTGTAACAAAGTGTAGAGCGAGGCGTCCAGGTCGAGGCGCTTCTTGACGATGGCGACGAGGACGTAGACCGAGACGGCAATCCAGATCTGCGTCTTCACCGCGTTCTCCGACGTGCCGTAGAACTGCTTGATCCGAAGATGCTGCTTGATCCACTTGAAGAAGAGTTCCACCTGCCAGCGGCTTTTGTAGAGCGCGCAGATGGTGGCGGCCGGAAGCGAGAAGTTGTTGGTGATGAAGACCAGCGTCTTGCCGGACTCGGGGTCCTTGAAGCGGATGCGCCGCAGAAGTTCGGGGTAATCCTGACGGGTGTAGAAGCCGTCCAGGGAGATGGTCTGGTCGCAAATGATGCCGGTCGAGCGATCCGTCGGCGCCGAATAGACGCGATGAGCATCGATGTTCGACTTGGCACGCGTGACGAAGAAGGCCCCGGCTTGGTGCAACACATAAAGGCGGGCAAAGTCGACGTAGCCACGATCCACGACGTAGATGGCTCCGGCTTCCGGCAAGAGCATATCGAGGGCATGAACGTCGTGCAGCTTGCCATCCGAGATGTGGATAAAACTCGGAATGTTGCCCCGCAGGTCGAGCAGCGTGTGCATCTTCACCGCCGCCTTGGTGGTGCGGAAGTGCGCCCACGGAAAGACCGACAGGCACAGAGCGATGGTCGTCGAGTCCAGGGCGTAGACGGTATTGGTCAGGTCCAACCCCAGTTCTTCGTCGACGTACAGCGTCCTCGCCTGGGTGATGAGCCGCTGGGCCAACGCCGCATGGATACGCCAGTCGCGCCTTTCGTTGGCATCGGCCAGCGTCGAGCGCCGGACCGGCTGGCGGAAGCCCATGTGATAGAGTTTCGATGCGTGGACCGAGAGGCAGGTCTCGATGTCGCGCAGGCTTTCCCGGTAGGTCAGCTGGGCGAAGGCCATGGACCGGTATTGCTCGGCGCAGGAAAGCGTCCGGACCCGGTGATCGCCGCCATACCGGTCGACGATCCGCGTGAAAGTAGTCCATGGCAGGAAGTCCATGAGCTGAGCGAACAGGGTCTTGCCGGTGTTCATGAGCATCTCCTCGGAGAAACTCCGAAAAGTGCTCCATCCAATTCAAATCGACACCATGCATTTTCGCTTCAAACCCCGCAGAAATCCTGGCTCTCAAAGCCAGCACCGCTCAGTTAACCGGACAGCAGTGGGTGTAGATAGCGAATTAAGTTGGCCGGTTTATGTAGCACATCGATTGACCGCTCTGTTGATGTTGTGGCGCCTGTGGGGAAGTGGTCAGGTCGGCGTAGCCGAGCTGTCCACTTATCCACGGGCGGGTCGCGTCGAGCGGCATCACGCGGCCCTCTTCATGGTGTCTCCTTCCAGAAGCGCGCCATCGCCTCGGTAGCGGGCGATCGGGCGCGGCCCGTGGAATATGGCGTAGGTGGCGTCCGGATAGTGGTGGACGCGGACCTTGGCCTTGACGTAGTGCGGCCTCAGCGATGACGGCGGGATCTGCAGGACGATGCCGTGGAAGCGTACGGTGTTGTCGTTGCCGACGGTGCGCGTCTCCTGGACGCACAGCACGTCGCGCCACTGTTCCGCCGGCACGGCGACGAAGGCCGAGCCCGGCTCTTCGGGAGCGATCGCGAAGCGCGCATTGTAGTCGGGAATGAAGGTCTCGGCGAGGAAGCGGTTGGCCCCTTCGATCGTCGAGACGCCGGCCAATGCCAACTCCTTGGGGAGCCGGTCCTGCAAGGTGCGGAAGGCGCGCTCGGAGCGCCCGCGCGCCTCCGGCGAATAGGCCGCGATGTGCTCGATGCCGAGCTGGGCCAAGGCCCGTCCGAGCTGGGAGGGCTTGTCGCGGTCCACCTTGCCACCCGCCTGGGGGGTGTGGAAGTAGTGGCTCGCGCGGTCGGTGTAGAGCGCGCACGGCAGCCCGTGCCGGCCGAACACCTCGCCCAGCCCCTGGAAGCTCGACATGGTGCCCTCCTCGGCGACCAGGAAGCCCGAGTAGATCGCCCCGCTCGCATCGTCCAGAGAGACGATCATATCCTGCTCTTCGTCGCGGCCCGGCAGCCAGCGGTGCGTCGAGCCGTCCTGATGCAGCATCATGCCCACGAGCGGCCGCCGCGGCCGCTTGCGCCGGTGCGCCCCGCGCCTGGGCGCCGGCGCCGCCAGGCCGCGGCCGTGGAGAAACGTCTTGGTCCAGGTGTAACCCCAGCGGAAGCCGTGGTCCTTCACCAGGTGCTCGTGGAAGTGCTTGACCGTGAAACCCGCGTAGCGCTCGCGGTAAAGAGCTTCGACCCGCATCGCCTCGTCCACCGGCACCCGCTTGGGCGACGGCTTGCCCAGACGCCGGTCCAGAAGCCCCGCATCGCCCTCACACTCGAAACGACGGCACCAGCGCCGAAACGTGCGCTCGCCGACCCCAAGCACCTCCGCCGCCTCCAACTGGCTCAACGATCCCGCCTCACAACGACCGAAAACATCCCGAAACCTCATCATGCGCACACCTTGCAAAACATCTGTCCGTCTCATCCCACCCCCTTCAAACAGGAGGCTCAATAAACCGGACAGATCGTGTGCTACATAGAACGGACAGATCGTGTGCTATCTACATAGGTGAATTTGCGGATTGCCATGCGCGAAGCCCGGGCCGGATAATACCAGGAATGGAACGCGGCGCCCGGCCCTGGGCGTCGGTAACCCGGCCGAAGCGAGGAAACACGAATGCCCGACTACAAGGACATCCTCTATGACGTGAAAAACCACGTCGCGACGATCACCATCAATCGGCCCAAGAAGCTCAACGCCTTCACCCAGAACACCATCTACGAGTGGGAGGATGCGTTGAGGCAAGCCGAGACGGACCGGGACGTGGGCGTCGTCGTCTTCACCGGCACGGGCGACCGTGCCTTCAGCGCCGGCGGCGACGTCAATTGGGAGGCCGAGGGCGGCACCCGCGATGAGGACTACCACACGGCGGAGATGATCATCGACTGCCCCAAGCCGGTGATCGCCCGGGTGAACGGCTGGTGCATCGGCGGCGGCAACCACCTAGCCTATTTCTGCGACATCACCATCGCCGCTGAGCACGCCCGGTTCGGCCAGAACGGGCCGCGCGTGGGCTCGCCCGCCGGGGGCTACATGGTCGCCCACTTGGCCAATGTGGTCGGCCACAAGCGGGCGCGCGAGATGTGGCTCCTGTGCCGCCGCTACTCGGCACAGGAGATGTATGACTGGGGCCTCGTCAACGCCGTCGTGCCGATGGAGAAGCTCGACGAGGAGGTGGACAAATGGTGCCAGGAGCTCCTCTCGCTGAGCCCCACCTGCCTCGCCGGGGTGAAGAACTCCTTCCGCTATATCATGAAGGAGACCATGGGCAAGGACATGTTCGAAAATCTGGCCGAGGTGAAGCCCGACTATTTCGAGACCGGCGAGCAGATGGAAGGGGCGAGTGCCTTCCTGGAGAAGCGCACCCCCGATTTTAGCAAGTGGCGCTGGGGGGCGGCCGACTGAGGGGTGCGGCGCGATGGCTTTCGACGCCGCGCTGAGGGCACGGATTCTGGACAGCGTCGACCGGCTGGTGCGCGAGCGCGTGGCCCCGCGCGCGGCCGAGATCGACGCCGAGGACGCTTTCCCTCACGACCTGTGGCAAGCGGCGGCGGAGATCGGCCTCTTCGGCCTCGGCATCCCCGAGGAATATGGCGGGCTCGGCCGCGACCTGGTGACGCCACTGCTGATCTCCGAGCGTATCGCGCGGGTCAGCGCCGCTTTCGCCCTCACCTTCAACAACACGACCGATTCGGTGGTCCCCATCACCATGGCTGCCTCCGACCGGATCAAGGCGGAGTACCTGCCGCGCCTGGCGCGAGGGGAGATCGTCCCCTGCATCTCGATCAGCGAGCCGCAAGGCGTCTCCGACGTCGCCAATATCGAAACCCGGGCACGCCGCGACGGCGACGGCTACGTCATCACCGGGCGCAAGATGTGGTGCTCCAACGCACCCGTGGGCGGCATCTTCACCCTGTTCGCCAAGACCGATCCCGAGGCCGGACACAAGGGCATCTCGGCCTTCGTGATTACGCCCGATGCGGACGGCTTCTCGACCGGCCCGGCCGAGCCGCTCATAGGTCTGCGCGGCAGCACGGTGAGCGAAATTTTCCTCGACGAGGTGCGCGTGCCGCGTGACGCCCTGCTCGGCGAGGAGGGCGAAGGCTTTCGCATCGCCATGCTGACGCTCGACGAATCACGCCTGCATTGCGCGGCGACGGCACTCGGCGTGGCCACGGCCGCGCTCCAGCACGCCACCGATTATGCCTGCGAGCGGGTGCAGTTCGACAAACCGATCATCGAGCACCAGGGCATTCAATTCCTGTTGGCCGAGCTGACGACGGAAATCGCGGCGGCGCGCGCCCATTGGGAGGCGACCGTCGTGATGGTCCTCGAGGACCACACCAGGGAGGCCAGTACCCACGCGGCCATGTCGAAGCTCATGTGCTCGGACTTGTGCATGAAGGTGACGACCGAGGCGATCCAGGTCATGGGCGCCTACGGGCTTTCGCGCGCCAACCCGGTCGAGCGGCTGATGCGCGACGCCAAGGCGTTCCAAATCTACGACGGCACCAGCCAGATCCAGAAAAGCGTCATCGGCCGGCAGTTGCAGCGGAACGGGATCCCGTTCGGCTATCTCGACCCGGCCGTCGACTAGCCGGGACAGCAGGGGAGGAGGCGATCATGGAAACAGGCGGCGCGGCCCTCGTAACGGGTGCCGCGGGCGGCATGGGCCAGGCGACGGTTGAGCGACTGACGCGCGATGGCTTCACCGTCGCGGCCCTCGATATCAACGAGAAGGGCTTGGACGAGGTCGTGGCAAGGGTGGGATCCGGGGCCAGGGCCTGGCCTTGCGATCAGACCGACGAGATGAGCGTGCGCGCGGCGGTGGCGGGCGTGGAAACTGAGATGGGGCCGATCAAGGCGCTGGTCAACCTGATCGGCTGGGCCGGGACGACGCGCTTCGCCGAGGAGGACTCGGCCTATTGGGAGAAGGTCATCGCGATTAATTTCAAGTCCATCCTCTACGTCGCGCATCCGGTGCTCCAGGGCATGATCGAGCGCAAGGAAGGCAAGATCGTGACCGTGGCCTCCGACGCAGGCCGGGTGGGCACCAGCGGGGAAGCGGTCTATGCGGGCATGAAGGGCGGGCTGATCGCATTCAGCAAGAGCCTCGCCCGCGAGAACGCCCGCCACAACATCAACTGCAACGTGGTGGCGCCGGGGCCGACGGAGACGCCGCTCCTGCGCGAGGAAATGGCGGACAACCCGGACCTCATCAATCGCATGATACGCATCATCCCATTTCGGCGCGTGGGGCAACCGACCGACATGGCGGCGGCCATCAGCTTCCTGTGCTCGGCCGATTCGGACTACATCACCGGCCAAACGCTGAGCGTCAGCGGCGGCCTGACCATGGTCTGAGGCCAAAATCAGTGGACCTGAGACTTCAGGAAGAGCGCTACGAGCGCGCGGACCGCGCCACCATCCGCACGCTCCAGCTCGAGAAGCTCGAGGCGTTGCTCGAAGCCACCTGGGCGAACAACTCGTTCTACCGAGACCATTGGCGAGCGGCCGGCATGGATTCGGGCCAGATCGGTTCGATCGAGGATTTCGGCGCCCGGGTCCCGGTGGTGCGCAAGAAGGATTTCGTCGCCGATCAGGAGCGCGATCCCCCCTTCGGCCGCCGCATCGCCCCAGTGCGCGACCGGGGCCTCCCGCTCCTCGTCTTCACCACGAGCGGCACCTCGGGCCAGGGCGTGGAGATCCATGCCGAGACCATGGCCGAGCGCGAGGCCGCCTACCAGGTCTCCGATTACCTATACCGTTGGGCCGGCCTCGAACGGGGGGACGGCATCTTCCTCAACTACCCCATCACCATGCTCGCCGGCGGGCGGGTCGAGATCTACGGCCTCGAGAGCTACGGCCTCACCGTCTATCCGGTGGGGAACTACGACGTGCGGCGCAAGCTCGAGCTCCTGGACCGGTTCCGGCCCCAGGCCATCCAGGCGACCACCTCCTACCTCGGCCATATGGCCGCCGTCAGCGAGAGGCAGCCGCCGTGCGACAGCCTCAAGGTCCTGTTCGGTGGCGGTGAGGGTGGCGGCTTCTCCTATTTCCAACGCCTGGAGGAGCAATGGGGCGTGCCGGTCTTCAACCATTACGGCGCCACCCAGACACGGGTCGACAGCATGTACCCATGCGAGCGCGGGAGTGGCAGCCGCGCCCATCCGGGCATGTTGCACAACATCGACCCCTATTTCCTGCTCGAGGTCATCGACCCCGATACGGGCCGCCAAGTGGCGGACGGGGAGAGCGGCGAGATCGTGCTGACCAGCCTGGTCCATACGGACGTGCCGCTGATCCGCTGTGCCATGGGCGACCGCGCGGTCTACCGCGAGCCGAGCTACTGCCCCTGTGGGCGCCCGTTCGTGGGGGTGGAGATCGGCATCATCGCCCGCATGGACGACATGATGAAAGTAAAGGGCGTCAATGTCTGGCCCCAGGCGGTGGACGATGTGATGTTCAACCTGCCCGAGACGGACGAGTACCAGATCGTCGTGAGTTCCAACGCCGAGGAAGCCGACGTGATCGCCGCCCGCATCATGCCGAAACGCGAAATCGCGCCTGACCAGATTCCCGCCTTCACCGAGTCCGTGGCTGGCTTGCTGCGCAAGCGCATCGGCATCGGGTTCGAGGTCGAGGTGTTGGCCGAGGACTCGCTCGAGCGCGCCGAATACAAAGCCCGCCGCTGGATCGACAAGCGGGCGCGGAACGCTTGAGGCCCCGTCAGCTCCCCATCGCGCAGGTCCTGAAGCCGGCCGGCACGTCGCGGCGGTCGGGGCCGAAGAAGTTGCGGTAGCGCCCGTTCAGCAGGCGGCCGCGGGTAGTCCAGGCACCGCCACGCAGGACCTTGGTATTGCCGAAGAGAGGTGTGGAGTATTCGTCGTAGGCATCGGGCGAGAAGCCCGGGTGCGGGCCGAAAGTTGTGCTCGTCCACTCCCACACATTGCCCATCATCTGCCGGCAGCCGAAGGCGCTATCGCCCGCCGGGTGGGCCGCCACATCGACACAGCCGAGCGCCCGGCCGTCCATGTTGGCGAGATGGGGTGCCGGGGCTTCGTCGCCCCAGGGGTAGTTGCGTTTCTCCTCGCCCAGCATCGTTCCGTCTGCCGACGGCGTGCCCAGGGCCGCCACCTCCCACTCGGCCTCGGTCGGTAGCCGTCGCCCGGCCCAGCGGCAGTAGGCGCTGGCCTCGTGCCAGTTGACGTGAATGACGGCCCGGTGCGCCCGCAACGCCTCCCAGCGATCGAACCGCCGTACGGCCCAGCCGCCACGCGCGTCGCCTCCCGCGTCGCGCGACCAGTAGACCGGGTGCTCCGCGCCCACCTCCTCGCACCAGGCCCAACCGTCATCGTCCCAGAGCGCCCGCCGACCGTAGCCGCCATCCTCGACGAAGGCCGCGAACTCCGCATTGGTCACGGTCGCGCGGCTGATGCTGAACGGGGCGATTTGGACGGTCTGTGCCCATTTCTCGTTGTCGTAGACGAAGGGGGTATCGCGTTCCGAGCCGAGGCGGAAGGCCCCGCCCGGAACCTCGACATCGCCCGCGAGCGGCCCCGCGTCGGCATCCTCGGGCATGGCGAAGTTCGAGAATGTCGGCCAGGGGTAGGCGAGCGTCTGGCGCGACCAGGTGAACGCCTCGGTGTGCATGTCCTCGTGGAAGGTGGCGAACTTGTAGATGTAGCTGTCGTCCTCGTCGGCCACGTCGTCGGGAAGGCGCGCGAGGCACGCCTCCAGCACGTCGTGCATGTAGGTAAGCGTGACGTCCAATTCCATGAGCGGCAGGTCCCAGCGCGTGTCGTGGTGGACGGTTATGGAATCGTAAATGCGGTCGCCGGGTGGATGGATGGGATCGTGGCCGTGGAGGCGGCGCAAGACGAACCACTCCGTGAACCAAGCAACATGGCCGATTTCCCACCTGAGCGGGTTGACGATGGGGAGCCTCGGCCCGATGAGCTGGTCCTGATCCAGCCCCGCGACCAGCTCGAGCGTCCGGACGCGGGCATCGCGCATGATCTCCGCGAGGGTGATGGTGGACACGGTTTCAGCCATCGTTCGTCTCCGGCTATAGTGGCGCGGTGAAGATTATCCTCATCACGCCCGCCGCAAAACACTCCCGCGCCGGGAACCGGACGACGGCCGTGCGCTGGGCACGAATCCTGCGCGGACTCGGCCACCGGGTCCTGGTCGAGACCACCTACACGCACGAGGACGCGGACCTCATGGTGGCCCTCCACGCTTGGCGTAGCGCTGCTTCGGTGGCTCAATTCCGAAAGCTGCACCCGGGCCGGCCGCTGATCGTGGCCCTGACGGGTACCGACATCTATCGCTTCCAGCAGAGCCATCCCGAGGAGACGCGCGCCTCCATGGCGGCGGCGGACGCACTCGTCTGCCTGCACGACCTCGTGGGCGAGGCGATCCCGGCGACGCTCGCGGCCAAGCTCCACGTCATCCACCAGTCCGCCCCCCCGCTCCCCGGACCACGCCGGCCGGGCACGCGGCATTTCGACGTTCTGGTGGCGGGCCACCTACGCGAGGAGAAGGATTCCCTGCGCGCGGCCTATGCCGTGCGGGACCTGCCGGAAGAGTCCCGCATCCGCGTCGTCCATCTCGGCCAGGCCCATAGGGAGGACTGGTCCGTGGCGGCGCGAGAGGAGATGGCCCGCAACCCCCGCTACCGGTGGCGAGGCGAGGTACCGGGCTGGGCCGTGCGCCGGGCCTTCGGCCGCGCGAGGCTCATGGTGCTGAGCTCGGTCATGGAGGGGGGTGCGAACGTGATCTCGGAGGCGGCTGTCGCCGGCCTGCCGGTGATCGCCTCGGACATCCACGGCACGGTCGGCCTCCTCGGCCCCGACTATCCAGGCTACTACCCGGTCAAGGATACGGCGGCGCTCACCGCATGCCTCCAGCGCGCCGAGCGGGAGCCGGGCTATCTCCAAGCCCTGGAGCGGGGCGTGAAGGCGCGCGCGGCGCTGTTCACGCCGGAGCACGAGCGCGCGGGCTGGGTCCGGGTACTCGAATCTCTCGGCCTCAGCTGAGAATCGTCACGGGTGCGAGGCGGTTGCTCTCGGGCAGCACGCGACCGATTACCGCGGCCCGCGCGTAGCCGAGCTCGTGCAGCGCGTCCAGGCAGTCGTCGGCGCGCGCCGCCGGTACGCTGGCCAGCAGGCCGCCCGCGGTCTGGGGATCGAACAGCAGCGGATAGCTCGGGTGCCGGGACGCGGCTTCCACGTCGTGGATGGCGCGACGCAAGCGCACGTTCTGGGGCTGGAGGGAGCTGAAGATGCCCTCCGCCACCATCTCCCGCGCGCCGTCGAGGATGGGCAGCGCCGATAGCTCGATCTCCACATCGACGCCCGACGGCTTGGTCATCTCGACGAGATGGCCGAGAAGGCCGAAACCGGTCACGTCGGTGCAGGCGCTGGCATCGTGGGCGAAGAGGCAGCGCGCGCCCTCGCGATTCGACTGGGTCATGGATCGGAGCGCCGCATCGATCCAGCGACCCCGCGCGCGGTGGCGCATATCGGCGGCGAACAGCGTCCCCGTGCCGACCGCCTTGGTAAGCACCAGGCGGTCGCCCGGCCGCATGCCGCCCTTGCGCAGGATGGTGGCCCTGTCGGCGAGGCCGTTGACGGCGAAGCCGAGCTGGGCCTCCGCCCCCTCGCTCGTATGCCCGCCCACCAGCGCCGTGCCGGCTTCTTTCAGCACTTCGAGCGCGCCGGCCATCATCTGCGAGAGCTCGTCCTCGACCTTGGATTCGAGGCCGAAGGGCAGCGTGACGAGAGCCAGGGCCGTCTGCGGCTCGCCCCCCATGGCATAGATGTCACCGAGCGCGTGGTTGGCGGCGACCTGACCGAAAACGTAAGGGTCCTCGATGAAGGACCGGAACGAATCCACCGTGTGGACCATGACCTTGCCCTCGGGCACGCTCACCACGGCCGCGTCGTCCGGCTCATGAAGGCCGATGAGCACGTCGTCCCGCTCGACGGGCCGAAGGGCCGCCAACGCACTCTCCAGCACCGAGCTGCCGACCTTGGCTCCGCAGCCGCCGCAGCGCATGGCGATGGCCGAGATCTCCTTGATGACATCGGCGCTCGCGAGGCCGCGGGCGATATCCGGAGAGCCTTCCTCGGCCATGTCTGGCAACTCGTTGAATTTGCGCATGAAACGCCGGTCGATCCAGTCTTTCCAACGCCAGATGTAGCGGCCCGCCAAAGCCCATTCGTTGCGCGAGGCGACGGCGTACTTGTCGCCGGTGGTGATGAGGCTCAGGAACTGGCTTTGGGGCCTGAAGGGCCGCAAGGGGCGCCCCAACAGGCGGCGGCGCAGGTTGTCTGCAAGCGGCCGGCCCTGGCGCACGGCGAACACGCCGGACTTGGGGCGCGGATGGTCGACCATGTCGGCCACGTCGCCGGCGGCGAATACGTCCTCCTGGCCGCTTGCCCGGAGGCATTCGTCCACCTGCACGAACCCCATCTCCCCCACCTGGAGGCCCGCCTCGGCGAGCCATGGCGGGGCGCCAGCCATGGTGACCCACAGAATTTCGTCGAAAGCATGGCTCTGGGCGCCGCGGATGAGCCGACCCGGCTCAACCCGCTCGACCCGGGCGCCAGTGTGGATTTGGACGCCACGCCGTCTCAGCACGCGGTTGAACTTGGACCGCACGAAACGGTTGTGTGTAGGCAGGATATCGTCGGTATCGGTGAAGATGTGAATCTCGAGCAAGCCCGGGTCCCGGTCCTGGGCGGCGAGGAGCTGACGCAGCCGATACTGCACGGCAAGCGCGATCTCGACCCCGCCGGCACCGGCACCCACCACGGCGATACGCGCCGGGCCGGCGTGGGCCAGGATGCGATCGCGCACCCTCTCCCACGCCTCGACGAAGCCGTCGATGGGCTTGACGGGAACGACGTTGCCCTCGGCACCCGGCACGGAATTGGTGATGGGGGCCGAGCCGATATTGATGCTGAGCACGTCGTAGGCCACGGGCGGGCGGCCCGCGCACAGGACCTTCCTCTCCACGAGATCGAGCCCCACCACCTGATCGTGATAGAAGCGCGCGCCCGCGAATCGCGCCAGGGGGCCGAGCTCGATATGGGCCTCGTCGAAAGTGTAGTGCCCGGCGATGAAGCCCGGCAGCATACCCGAGTATGGCGCCTGGAGGTCGCGGCAGACGATGGTGATGCGCACGCCCGGCAGCGGCTTCATGCCGAACCGCTTCAGCACCGCGACGTGGGAATGCCCGCCGCCCAACAGCACTAGGTCCTTGACGATGGGGGTCGCTGCGGATTGCACGGGGTCTAACCGAAATTGGGGGTGGTTTGCAGACGCAACCGCGCCCGGATCGCGCGCGAGAGTGCGTCAACGCCAATGTTAAGGAGCGCCGTCACCAGGATCAAGGCGAGCGCCCGGTCGAAGCGGATCTCGGCGAAGGCCGAGTCCACGAAGAAACCGAGCGTGTGGATGCCGAGGATGCCGAGAATCGCCGTCTCTCGCAGGATCACCTCCCAACGGTAGAACAGGAAGGCGAGGAATTGGGGATAGATCCGGGGCAGCATGTCGTAGGCATAGAGGTTGAGCCCCGTGGGACTATCCGGCCGGCGCGGCATGGCGGCCGTGTAGCGCCCGATCAGATGCCCGATGATGGCCCCGTTGTGCAGCGAGAGGGCGACGATGGCCGGGATCATCGACGGGCCCCAGAGCTGCAGCAGGAGGTACGCGAGGATGAACTCGGGCGTCGAGCGCGCCACGACCAGGAACAGATGGCCGCCAGAGCGCCCGACGGGGCCGAAAAAACGGGGTGAGATGAGCGGGAAGAAGACAAGCGCCGCCATGCCCGAGGCCACCAGCGCGATCATGGTGAGGACCACCGTGTTGGCCACGCCCGGCAAGGCCTGGGTCACGAAGAGCTCCCAGGCCCAATCGCCGAGGCGAAGCAACGCGTCGCCGTCCACGCCACCGTCGCCGCGAAGCGGTGCCGGCACCATGTCCTCGGCCAGGAACCGCCAGGCGCTGGACCAGGAGGCCGTCGCGCCAGCAGGCAGCACCCAGACGGCACCGATGATGTAGAGCGGCAGGAGCTCCCGGCGCACCCAATAGCGGATGGTTGCAATCACCACGTAAAACAGGATCAGGAGCGCCGAGACCTCGGAATAGTGGCCCTGTTTGAACGCCGTCTCGAGGTGAAAGCCAAGCGTCGGCAGGCCGATGAACCCCAGGACGGCACTCGACCGTAGCCCGCATTCGAGGCGGTAGAGTGAGTAGGTCTTGAAATGCGCCCAGACATCGGGGATGCGAGCAAATAGAAAGACCGAGATCGGATCGGCCCCCCAGGGTACGGCCCTCATAGGCGCCTCGTCCGCCTCCTCGAGGATCTCGGCGTAGACCTTGGCGATGATGCCGGCGTAGGGAATGGCAATGGCGAGTACACCGGTGAGCGGCGTGAGCCCGACCACCTGGAGAAAGATCAGGCCCCAGAACAGCTCGTGCACCGCGCGCACGAGCGCACATCCGACGCGGACCACCCGGTAGCGGAACAAAAGCGCCAGCACGAAGCCAACCACGTTCGCGAGGGCGACGCCGAGGATCGCGAACGCGACTGTATAGGCGATGGCCTCGAGCAAGTTCTCGGTGGCCAGGAAATCGGGCGTCACCATGCCGGCCCCGAGGCGCAGCATCTCCGGCCAGGGGTCGATGGCGGTGATCTCCAGATCGGCGAAGACCAGGCACACGGCGGCGATGGCCGTGAATGCGAGGCTCACCCGCACCATGGGCGAAGCCGGCACCCACGGCCGCCCCTGTCGAGCGGTGGCGTTCTTATCCTTGGTAGAGGTGGTCAAAGTCAGAGGCCGTCATGCCCGCCGCCGGCTCGTCCATGACCACGCGCCCGCTCTCGAGGCCTATGATGCGCTCGCAATACTCGACCGCCAGGGCTTGATCGTGCATGGCGATGATCGTGGTCCCATGGGCCGAGACGATGCTTTCGAGTACCGCACGCGCCTGGTGCTCGTCGACGGCGGAGACCGGCTCGTCACCGAGGAACATGGCGCTCCCCTGGTAGAGCGCCCGGCCGACGGCGGTGCGCTGCTGCTGGCCGCCCGAAAGCTCGCCTACGGGCGCGAACAGCTTGTCCGCGAGGCCGAGGCGCTCGACCACCGGCCGCACGCCGCTCATGGCACCAGGCATGGGGCGGACCAGGTTCATGAGGTTATAGAGGGTGGCATGGGCATGCAGCCGGCCCATATAGACGTTGTGGAAGACGCTGAGGGAGCGCACCAGGCCCAGATCCTGTGGCACGAGGGCGGCATCCCGCCTCTGCTGGCGGTAGAGCAGGTTGAGGAGCGTCGATTTTCCGGCGCCGCTGCGCCCAACCAGCGCTACCCGTTCGCCCTGCTCGATGCGGAGCGAGATGCCGTGCAACACCCGTTCGCCGTTATAGGCGGCGTGCGCGCCCTCGAACTCGAACAGGGCCATCAGTCGATCAGGCCGATGGCGTGTCCTACATCCAGGATCGGCTGGTAGTCGCCGTTCGACGCTGGAATGAAGCGCGTTCGCGGGAAGGACGCGAGCAGATCGGGGTCGTCGAGCGTGAGGAGGGCTTCACGCACCCGATCCGCGAAACCAGTGCCGAAGCGCGCATCGACATCGCCGCGGATGGTCCACTGGTAATCGGGGTAGGGCGGCGTGCGCCAGATGATGGAGACGCTGTTCGGATCGATATTGCCGGCCGCGAGCTCGTTCTCCCAGACCTTGAAGTTGACGGCCCCGACCGCGTAGGCCCCGGACTGCACGAGCGCGATGGTACGTGAATGGTCGCCGCTGAACCCGACCCGGCTGAAAACCTCGTCGGGCGCCGCGCCGAGTCGTTCGCGGATATGGAACTCGGGCATGAGCCGGCCCGAGGTCGAGCCCTTGGAGCCGAACGTGAAGGTTTGCCCGGCCATGCCCATGGGGAAATCCTCGGATTCCGTGAGGCCGGTGCTGGCATGGGCGATGAAGTAGGTGACGAAGGCCAGGTCCTCATCGCCCTGGGCGATAGCCCGGGAGCCGGGCACCAGCCGCCGGGCCTGGACGCCGGAAAGCCCGCCGAACCAGGCGAGCTGCACTTGGTCGTTGCGGAAGGCGGTGACGGCCGCGGCGTAGGACTTGACGGGCACGTAGCGCACCTCGATGTCGAGCTCGTCGGCGAGGTAGTCCGCCACCTTGTCGAACCGGCTGTGCAGCCGGCTCTCGTCCTCGTCCGGGATGGCGGTAAAGACGAAAGTCTCGGCTTGGGTGGTCGCGACCAAGCCAATGACCAGCGTCAGTGCCAGGAACAAGGATTTCACGGCGATTCCCCCATGCCTCGGTTCGTGTGGCACCCCAGGCGGTGCTATTCGGCCGCGCGATGCTAACGACGCTCCCCCGCCCCGTAAACTAGATGGGCGGTGGGTAACGCCAGTGTGAAGAGACTTTTCCGGTCTCGAGGCTCCCGCCCAAGATCGTTGCCCCCGGGCCACAAATTCGACAGGATTGGACCTCGGGCGTGAGTCGGGCAGGACATGACAGGGAACCTAGGTCCGACGCGGGAGAGGGCAATGGCGGGAAGCGGATCATCGGCCGGAGCGGTCGCCCGCCTCGGCGAAATCGTCGACCTCGATCGGTATCCCATAACCGATTTGGCTGCACCCGCCGGCCGGGCGTTAGTCGAGGACTGCCGCAGCCGCTTCGCCGACGCGGTCCTGTGCGAGCTACCGGGCTTCGTGCGCCAGGCGGCGGTCGAGGCCGTGATCGCCGATGTCGAGGGCGTCACGCCGCGCGCCCATCTCTCCCACCGGCATCGCCACGCTTACGGCTTCTACGACCCGCAACATGGCGAAGTCCCCGAGGCCCTGGGCGCGGACGACCCGCGCGCGCGCCGCCATCGCCGGCACACCTACTACCTCGCCTATGACGAGTTCGCGGCCGATTCGGTGCTCCACCGCCTCTACGAATCGCGAGCGATGGCGGCGTTCGCGGCCACCGTGCTCGACGTGCCGGCCATCTACCAGGTGGCCGATCCGCTGATGGCGGCGCCCGTAAGCCTGCACCACGAGGGGTGCGAGCTGGGCTGGCATTGCGACACCCAGGAATTCACGCTCACGGTCATGTTCCGGCCCTCCGAAGCGGGCGGCATCTTCGAGTACGTGCCCCTCACCGGGCCGGGCGACGCAAGCTACGACGCGGTGCCGGCGGTATTCGATGGCGACAGGAGCCTCGTGCGCGCCGTGCCCATCCAGGCGGGCTCGATCGTCCTGTTCCGCGGGGCCAACACCCTCCACCGGGTGACGCCGACCAGGGGCATGCGCGACCGCATCCTCTCGGTGTTCCATTTCGAGCGCACGCCCGGGCGCATCTATGAGGACCAGTTCAAGCTCGACGTGTTCGGCCGCGCGGCTTGAGCACCGCCCGAAGCCCTATCAGGCGATCTGCGCCAAGTACCAGCGCACGAACCCTTCCACGCCACGCTCGCCCGTGCCGTAGGGGCCCGGCAAGTAGCGGTGCGAATTGACGCCAGCCTGGTTGTTACCGATCAGCTTCGTGTCCTGAGCCGTGGTCTCGTGCCACATCCAGCGCGGGCGCTCGATGTCGTAGTCCCGGCCGGGCTCGGCGTCCTCGTGGACGAGCCAGGTGAGCATCACCTCCGTGTGCGTCGGCGTGACGGGCGTGAAGCGGAACAGGGTGGCATGGTCGCCCGTGGCATAGAAGTAGCCGAAGGGCATGAAGACGACCGTCTGGGCGCCGTCATAACCCTTGAAATCGCCGATCAGAGGCGCGAGTGGCCGCCCATCCTCCGATAGGGTGAGGTAGCCATCGCGGATTGGCTCGAGCCACGCGCGGTGCGGCTGGTCCGGCATCTCGTCGGCCCAGTCATCGTGACCGGTGAGGAAACCCTGTTGAGCGGCGCGTTCGGCCCAGGCTTCAGTCTCCGCCGCATAGCCGCCTTCGTAACGTTCGCGCCGCTCGATCACGCGCACAAAAGCGTTCACCTTGGTGTATTGCGGACGGGCGGGCGCGCAGTGATAACACTCATTGAAATTCTCGAGCGCGAGCTTCCAATTGCCGTCCATCGGATATGTCTCGCGGTGCGCGATCTTGGTGCGTTCGAGGCCGTGCGGCGCGAGATAGGGGCGGACGTGATCGGCCATGCGGTCGAAGTTGGACGACTCATCCTCCGCGAGGTTGATGAAGATGAGCCCTTCGAGCACGCGCACCCGGCCGGGGTGGAGGGGGTAGTCCGCGGGATCGAACCCATCCGGCATGCACCGGGCCGAGACGAGCTGCCCGTCGAGGTCGTAGGTCCAGGCGTGGTCGGGGCAGACGAGGCGCTTCACGTTGCCTTCGCATTCGAGGCAGATTCGCGAGCCGCGATGGCGGCAGACGTTGTAGTGGGCTTGGACGACGCCCTCGCGGTCGCGCAGCAGGATGATCGATTCGCCGGCGATTTCGTACAGGAAATAGTCGCCGGGCGCCGGGATGCGCGAGGCGTGGTCGACGAACAGCCACTGCCGCCTGAACATCCGCGCCATGTCGCGCTCGAAAACTGAGGGGTTGGCGTAGAAAGGCTGCTCGAGCGAAAAGCCGGGCCTCTACCGCGCAATCAGCCCGTCGATGGCCGTGCCGTTCAGCGCCGCCATGTCAACGCGCCCTTGCAGCGGCGTCAGAACCGCACGTTGTCACCGCCTTTGAGGCCGAGCATCGACCGCGCCTCGTCCGGTGTCGCGACTTCGAGCGACAGGGTCTCGAGGATGGTGCGTATGGCCTTCACCTGGTCGGCGTTGCTCTTGGCCAGCTCACCCTTGCGGATGTAGAGGCTGTCCTCGAGGCCCACCCGGACGTTGCCGCCCATGATCGCCGCCATGGTGGTGAATGCGAGCTGATGGCGCCCTGCCGCGAGCACCGACCAGTAGTAATCGTCGCCGAACAGCTTGTCGGCGATGCGTTTCACGTGCACCAGGTTATCGGGATCGCATGCCGTTCCCCAACCCACGCCGAAGATGCTCTGAACGAAGAGCGGCGGCTTCACGAGCCCGCGGTCGAGATAGCTGGCCAGAAGGTAGAGGTGCCCAACGTCGTAGCACTCGAACTCGAACTTGGTGCCGTGCTTCTCGCCCACCCTCTCTACCAGGGACTCCATCATGTTGGGGATCGGCTTGCCGTTCGCGTCGCGCGGCCGGTCGAGATATTCGCGCTCCCAATCGAACTTGAACTTGGGATAGCGGTCCACCAGCGCCGCGAGGAAGTTGTCCGTGCCGGGCTCCATGTTGAAGGTGCACATCTCGGGCGCGTATTGCTCGACGGATTCCAGGCGCTCCTCCATCGTGGCACCGAAATAGTGGCCGCTCGTGATGTTCACCACGGAGTCCGTGGCCTGCTTGATGCGCGGCAGGAAGGCGTCAAATATCTTGGGGTCGGCGGTCGGCTTGCCGGTCTCCGGGTCGCGGGCATGGAGGTGCAGAATTGCCGCGCCCGCCTCACCGGCCGCGATCGCCTCTTGCGCGATCTCGTTCGGCGTGATCGGCAAGTGGGGCGACATGGTCGGCGTATGCACGGACCCCGTTATCGCACAAGTGATGATGACCTTCTCAGGTGTTCTCGCCATTTCGTCCTCCCTTCCGTTCACGCGAATTATGTGCCGGGACGCGCCTCGATACAACGCGGGCGGTGAAGATCCTAAGATGGACCGCCATTCAAACGGGCCGATCCGGATACGCCCATCGCCTTTCGGCGCCGTTCGACGATGAGCTGATGTTTAGGTGAAGAGCAGGTCGCTGGCCTGCGCCTGATCGCCCGCGACGTTGGCCAGGAGGCTGTAGCCGGCCGTATCGCCGTTCGAATCGACGATCAGGTTGCCAGCGCCATCGACGACGATGCGGGGATCGCCGTTGCTCGGCCCGGCGTTGGTGCCGTCGTATTCCGTGCCGATGATGAAGAAGTTGACGCCATCGGTGATCTCGTCGCCGGCGCTGAACCCGGTGAAGCCCGCGCCCGAGAGCTCGATCCTGTCCGACCCGGACTCGAAGTCGGTGATCTTGTCGCCCGTGAGGCCGAGGGAAGTGGGCGTGTCGTTGGCCGCTGTCTCGTCGCCGTCTCCCGGGCCATTGTAGATGAAGGTGTCGCGCCCGCTGCCGCCCTCGAGCGTGTCGGCCCCGCCCCCGCCCACGAGCGTATCGTCCCCATCGACGCCGCGCAGGCGGTTCGTGCCCGCGTCACCGGTGATGTGGTCCGCCAGGTCGGAGCCGCGCACGTTCTCGATATTGGAGAGGGTGTCGGTCGCCCCGGTCGGATCCACGGCCGTGCCGGAGGCGAGGTCGACCGTGGCGCCGTCATCGCCACCGCTGACGCGGTAATCGACCTCGTCCACGCCGGCGCCGCCATCGATGGTATCGGCGCCGCCCCGGGGCCGGAAGCGCTGGGCGCCAGCGCCGCCGGTCATCGAATCGGCGAGCTCGGATCCTTCGACCGAATCGATGTTGGTCAGCGTATCGGTATCGCCGAAGCCGTCGACCACGCTGCCGGCGCCGTTGGCGAGCGCGACCACGGTGATGCCCAACGGGTCGAACTGGTAGCTCACCTGGTCGAAGCCCGTGGCCCCGTCGATGATATCGTTGCCGCCGAGGCCGATGAACTCCTCGAAACCGTCCTCGGCACCACCCGTGAGCGTATCGGCCCCGCCGGTGCCGATGACCCGCTCGAGGCCCGTTAGGGTGTCCGTTTTCCCGAAGCTGTCGATTGCGGAGCCGGCGCCGAGATCGACGCTCACCGCGCCCGCGCCCGATTCGCGGCTGTAATCGACCGTATCGAACAAGTCGACATCGGCGCCACCATCGAGCGTATCGGCACCGTCTCCGCCCACAAGCGTATCGGACGCATCGCCACCCTCGAGGAGATTGTCGCCCGTGTCGCCGATCAGCGTATCGGCGAACTTCGTGCCCCTCACCTGCTCGATGTTGGCGAGCCGGTCGACATCGCCGAAGCCGTCGCGCCCGGTGCCGGCGGCGAGGTCCACATAGACGCCGCGACTGGCGCTGCCTGAAACCTCGGCCGCGTTCGCGTAATCGACCAAGTCTACGCCGCCGCGCCCGTCGATCGAATCGTTCCCCTCGTGGCCGCGGAAGCGGTTGGCACCACCGTCGCCGAGCAGGGTATCGTCCTCTACCGTGCCACGGATTCGCTCGATGTTGACAAGCGTATCGGTGCCGTCGAGGCCGTCTCGGCCGGTGCCCGCCACGAGATCCACGATGGCGCCGGCGGTCGCGCCGCTGAACAGGAAATCCACTTCGTCGTTGTCGGCGCCGCCGTCGATAGTGTCGTTGCCGGCACGCGCGCGGAAGCGCTGGGAGCCGGCGCCGCCGGTCATGGTATCGGCGAACTCGGAGCCCTCGACCGAATCGATGTTGGAAAGCGTATCGGTGCTGCCGGAGCCATCGACCACGGTACCGGCGCCGTTCACCAGCGACTGGACGGTGATGCCCGCGGCATCGAACTGGTAGCTCGCCTGGTCGAAGCCTGTGCCGCCATCGATGGTGTCGGCGCCGCCGCGACCGTCGAACTCCTCGAACCCGTCGTCGCCGCCGCCGGTGAGCGTGTCGGCGGCGCTCGTCCCGATCACACGCTCGATACCGGAGAGGGTGTCCGTCTTGCCGAAGCTGTCGGTCGCACTGCCCGTGGCGAGGTTGGCCGAGACGCCGGCCCCGCCGCTCTCCTGGCTGTAGTCCACCGTATCGAAGAACTGCCGGACGCCGTTCTCCTTGTCGTCGCCCCCGGCCAGGGTATCGGCGCCGTCGCCACCGACGAGCGTGTCGGAGCCATCGTCGGCGGTCAGCGAGTTATTCCCGAGGTCACCGATGAGGGTGTCGTCGAAACGGGTTCCGATCGCGTTCTCTATATTGCTGAGCGTATCGAACCTGCCGAAGGAGTCGCGGGCGCTGCCGGCGGCGAGATCCACGCTGACGCCATCGTCCGCCTTCGACGAGGTGTCGGCGGCGTCGCGGTAATCGACCGTATCCTCGCCACCACGCCCATCGATCGTGTCGCCGCCGTCGTTGCCGCGGAACTGGTTGTCGAGCGCGTCGCCGAGGAGCGTGTCGTCGAAGCTCGTGCCACGCACGGCCTCGATCCCCACCAGGCTGTCGGTGGCGCCGGTATGATCGATGGCCTCCTTGGCGGCGAGATCGACGCTCACGCCCGTCGAGGCGCTACTCACCAGGTAATCGACCTCGTCGAAGCCCGAGACGCCGTCGATGGTATCCGCGCCGCCGAGCCCGCGAAAACGGTTGTCGCCGGTATCGCCCAAGAGACTGTCCGCGAACTCCGAGCCCTCGATGGCCTCGATGTTCGAGAGGGTATCGGTGCCGCCAAGGCCATCGGTGGCGCTGCCCGACGCCAGGTTGACGCTGACGCCCGCTGCGTCGGACCTGTAGCTGACCTGGTCGAACCCGTCCTTGCCGTCGATAGTGTCGCCGCCGCCTCGGCCATCGAATTCCTCGAACACCGTGTTGGAGCCGCCCGTGAGCCGGTCGGCCTGCGCCGTGCCGATGACGCGCTCGAGGCCGGTGAGCGTATCGCGCGCGCCGAAGCTGTCCTTACCGGTCCCCTGGCCGAGGTTGACGGTGACCCCGGCAACGCCCGTTTCCTCGCTGTAATCGACCGTGTCGGAATACTGCCGCGCGCCGTTAATCGTGTCGTCGCCACCGTCGAGGAAATCGGCGCCCGCGCCACCCACGAGGGTATCGGCCCCGTCGCCGCCGAAGAGGTCGTTCGCGGCCGCGTCGCCGGTCAGGCTGTCATCGAACTTGGTGCCACGCGCGGCCTCGATATTGCTCAGAATATCGGTCTTGCCGAAGCCGTCCGTGGCCGTGCCGACGGCGAGATCGACATCGACACCGCTGCTTGTCAGCTTGAAGTTCAACTCGGCGTTCGAATAATCGACCTCATCGAACCCGCCGGCGCCGTCGATGGTATCGGCGCCATCATAGCCGCGGAAACGGTTGTCCGCGCCGTCGCCCAAGAAGGTGTCGGCGAGCTGCGTGCCGCGCACCGCCTCGATGTTGAGAAGCGTATCGGTGCCGCCGAGCCCATCGTCCGCCGTGCCCGCGGCGAGGTCCACATCAACGCCCGCGGTCGCGCCCGAGAAGAGGTAGTCCACCTCGTCGAACCCGGCGCCGCCATCGACCGTATCGTTGCCGCCGCGTGGGCGGAAGCGCTCGAAGGTGGTACTCGTGGGATCCCCGCCGGTGAGACTGTCGGCGAAGGCCGAGCCCTCGACCGCCTCGATTCCCGTAAGGCTGTCGGTGGCGCCCAACCCGTCGATGCCCGTGCCGGCGGCGAGGTCGACCGTCACGCCGGCCGCCTCGGACTGGTAGCTCACCTGATCGAAGCCCGAGCCGCCATCGATCGTATCGGCGCCACCGCGGCCGTCGAACTCCTCGAAATCGTCCTCGAACCCGCCCGTGAGGCGATCGGCCCCGGCCGTGCCGATCAGGCGCTCGAACTCGACCAGGGTGTCCAAATTGCCGAAGGTGTCGGTCGCCGAGCCGGCGTCGAGGTTGGCCGTGAAGGCGCCGGCACCGCTCTCCTGGCTGTAATCCACCGTATCGAAGAACTGGCGGATCTCGTCCGCATCCCGGTCGCGGCCGCCGAGCAGGTCGTCGTCACCATCACCGCCGACGATGATATCGACCCCGTCCCCGCCGTCGAGCAGGTTGTCGCCCGTATCGCCGATGATCGTGTCGTCGAAATCCGAGCCGAAGATGCCCTCGATGTTGCTGAGGGAGTCGGTGCCGCCGAAGCCATCGGTCGCCGACCCGGTTCCGAGGTTGACGCTGACCCCGGTGCCGCCGAACTCGCTCGACGAATCGTAGAAGACCGCGTCGTCTCCAGCAGCGCCGTCGAAGGTGTCGTTGCCGGCGATACCGATGAAGAAGTTGTCGCCCGCGTCGCCGGTCAAGCTGTCGGCGAACTCGGTGCCGCGCACCGCCTCGATGCTGATGAGGGTGTCGGTGCCACCGAGGCCGTCGGTGCCCGTGCCGGCGGCGAGGTCGATCACCACGCCCGTGGTGGCGCCCGCCAGCAGGTAGTCGGCGCCGTCGAAGCCGTGCCCGCCGTCGATCGTGTCGTTGCCGCCGCGGCCAATGAATATCTCGAGGTCGCGGGTGGCGCCGCCGATCAGGTGGTCGGCGAACTCGGAGCCGATCACCCCATCGATGTTCTTGAGGGTATCCGTGCCGCCCAAGCCGTCCGTGGCCGTGCCGGTCCCCAAGTTGGCCGTGATGCCGGCTGCCGAGGTCGTGTACTCGACGAAGGCGTCGCCGCCGCCATCGTCGCCGGGGCCGCCATCGTCGTCCGACCCGCCGCCGTCGTCCGACCCGCCGCCGTCGATGGTGTCGTTGCCCGCACCACCGACGAAGGTCTCGCCGTCGCGGGTGGTGCTACCGGTCAAGGTGTCGTCGAACCCCGTGCCGACGACCCGTTCGAAATCCCTGAGGGAGTCGATCCCGCCAGCACCCTGGGTGGCCTGGCCAAGGTCGAGGTCAACCGTGACGGCGGCCCCGTCGCCGGCGTAGTCGGCCGTGTCCGTCGCGTCGCCCTCGAAGCCGAGGAAGGCCAGGGCCTTGTCACTGCCCCCGTTGGGGGAGTCGCTACCGCCGTTCAGGTCGTCGCTGCCGGCCCCGCCCTTCAGGACATCCGACCCGTTGCCGCCGGTGAGGCTGTCGCCGCCGTCCCCACCTTCGAGGGTGTCGTTGCCCGAGCCGCCCGTGAGCGTATCGGTACCGCCGTCACCGGTGGCGAAGATGCTCTTGCTGGCCGAGGCCCCGGCAAGGGTGTCGTTGCCGGCGCCGCCGGCGAAGCTCACGGTGTCGTTGCCGATATCGGTGCCGTCGAGGTTGCCGACGGTCAGCGTATCGTTGCCGGCGCCGCCGGCGATGCTCAGGTCCTCGACATTGTCGAGGGTGAGGGTGCCGGCGCTCGGGGTCGTCGCGGTCACGATGACGTCGGCACCGCTCTTGCTCACGTCGAAGGTGTCGGCCGAGGACGAGCCTCCGACCTGGACCAGGTCGTCGCCGCCCGTGCCGCCGTCGATTGAATCGTCGCCGTCGCCATCGTCCCAGACGATGAGGTCATCGCCGGCGCCGCCGAGGATCGAGTCGTCGCCGCCGTTGCCGGCCAGGGAATCGCCGCCCACCCCGCCGTCGAGCTGGTCGTCGGCCGAGCCGCCCTGGAGCGTGTCGTCGCCGCCCTCGCCGAAACCGACGAGGCGCTTGGTGGCAGCCGTCCCATCGAGGTTGTCGTTGCCCTCGCCGCCCGTGAAGGTGATGGAGCTGTTGGTGATGTCGGTCCCGGCGAGGTCGCCCACAGTGAGCGTGTCCGCGCCGTCGCCGCCGACGATGCTCAACTCCTCGACATTGTCGAGGGTGAGGGTGAAGGCCGTCCCGTTGGTGCGCGAGACGAGGACGTCCGTGCCGCTGGCGGTGACCGAGAGGGTATCGGCGCCCGTGCCGACCGTGACTTCGACCACGTCGGTGCCAAGCCCGCCGTCGATCGAATCGTTCCCGTCGCCGTCGGCCCAGACGACCTTGTCGTCGCCGTCGCCGCCCAGAATGCTGTCGTTGCCGGTGTCGCCCTGGAGGGTGTCGTCGCCGGCGTTGCCGCGCAGGGTATCGTCCCCCGCACCGCCTTGGAGCGTGTCGTCGCCGTCGCGCAGGTCGATGACGATCTTCGTCACGGAAAGGCCCGCGCCCTGGTCGAACGAGACGCCGAAGAAGTCGCTGTCGCCAAACGTGTCCGAGCCGGTCGCGTCCAGCGTCACCTTCGCGGTCGTCGGGGCCGATTCGAGCGTGGCCGTGGACTGAGTGCCGGAGACGTTCTCGAAGCTGGATGCCGCCGACTGGCCGTTGCTGAAGAAGGCCGTTACACCGACCCCTGAGTCACCGAACAGGCCGCCCGCCTGGCCGCCGACGCCTGTCCCGGCGACAAAGTCGGTGTCCGCCCCGAAGCGGAACGAATCGCCGACCGCGAAGCTGCCCGCCGCGAAGTCGATCGTGAGCGTGCTCGACACACCAGCCACCGTCCCCGGCGTGAAGGTCACATCGGCTGAGAGAATTCCGCTGCCCGAGAAGAAGCTCGGCCCGGAGTCGCCGGACCCGTCCGAATTGCCCGAGGCGGGGTCGAACCATGCGTCGGGGTCGCCACCGCCATCTAGCACGTCGTTGCCCGCACCACCCGAAAGGAAGTTCGCCCCGCCGTCACCGGTGAGGTCGTCCGCCTGGGCCGAGCCGGTCAGGTTCTCGATGCCCGAAAGGCTGTCGCCGGCGGCATCGCCGCCCGTGGCCGTGCCGGCGCCTAGATCGACCGTCATGCTCGCCGCCGAGTCCGCGAAGCTCGCCGTATCCGTCCCGGCCCCACCCTGGAGCGTATCGCCGCCGGCGCCGCCCTGGAGGGTATCGTTGCCCGCACCGCCCGCGAGGAGGTTCGCTCCGCCGTCGCCATCGAGCTTGTCCGCCTGGCCCGAACCGGTCAGGTTCTCGATCCAGCTCAGGCTGTCGCCTTGGGCGTCGCCACCGGACGCCGTGCCGGCCCCCAGGTCCACCGTTACCCCGGCCGCCGAACCCGCAAAGCTGGCCTCGTCCGTGCCACCGCCGCCCTGTAGCGTGTCGCCGCCGGCCCCGCCCTCCAGCACGTCGTCGCCCGCGCCGCCCGACAGGACGTTGGCGCCGCCGTCGCCGGTAAGGTCGTCGGCCTGGGACGAGCCGGTCAGGCTCTCGACCCCGGAGAGCGTGTCGCCCTGGGCGTCGCCGCCAGAGGCCGTGCCCGCCCCCAGGTCCACCGTTACCCCGGCCACCGAGCCCGCGAAGCTGGCCTCGTCCGTGCCGGCCCCGCCTTGGAGCGTATCGCCGCCCGCACCGCCTTCGAGCACGTCGTCGCCCGCGCCGCCCGACAGCACGTTCGCACCGCCATCGCCGGTGAGTTCGTCGGCGTTCCCGGACCCGGTCAGGTCTTCGATGCCACTCAAGCTGTCGCCCTGGGCGTCGCCGCCGGACGCCGTGCCGGCGCCCAGGTCCACCGTCACGCCCGCCGCCGAGCCCGCGAAGCTCGCTTCGTCCGTGCCGGCCCCGCCTTGGAGCGTATCGCCACCGGCGCCGCCTTCGAGCAGGTCGTCGCCCGCGTCGCCCAAAAGGATATCGGCGCCCGCATCACCGCGCAGGGTGTCGTCGCCACCGCCACCCGACAGGTCGTCGTCGTCGGCACCGCCCTCGAGCTGGTCGGCCGCCGATCCGCCCTGTGCGGTGTCGTCGCCGGCATCGCCAAAGGCGGTGACGGCGGTGGTGGTGGCGCTGGCGTCGAGGTTGTCGTCGCCGGCGCCACCGGTGACATGGACGGATCCGGTGGCCGCGTCGGTGCCCGTCAGGTCGCCTATGGTGACGCTGTCGTCGCCGCCATTGCCGGCGATGCTGACGGTCTCCACGCCATCGATGGTCAGGGTGCTGGCCCCGGGTGCCGCGGTGTCGAACAGGAGGTTGGCGCCGCTCGCGCTCAGGGTAACGGTGTCGGCGCCGGCGGCGCCGTCGATATCGAGCGTATCGGTCCCGGCGCCGCCATCGATCGAATCGTCGCCGTCGCCGTCGCTCCAGTCGATATGGTCGTCGCCGGCGCCGCCCTGGATCGAGTCCGTGCCGGCGCCGCCCGCGAGGGTGTCGCTATCGACGCCGCCGTCGAGCTCGTCGTTGCCAGCGCCGCCGGTCAGGGTATCCGTGCCACCCTCGCCGAAGCCGACGAGCCGCTTCGAGGCGCCGGCACCGGCGAGCGTATCGTTCCCGTCCCCGCCCCGGAAGGTGACGGTGTTGTCCGTGATGTCCGTGCCGGTGAGGTCACCCACGGTAAAGCTGTCGTCGCCGCCACCGGCGTTGAGGCTCACTTCCTCGACCGCGTCCATGGTGAGGGTGAAGCCGGCGGTGCCCACGTCTGAGAACACGGCGTCGCCAGCGTTGGCGGCGAGGGAGTAGTCCGTACCTGTTGTCGTGCCCGTAACCTCGACCGCATCGGTGCCGGCGCCGCCGTCGATGGAATCGCTGCCGTCGCCGCCCGTGTGGCGGATCAGGTCGTCGCCCGCCCCGGCGGTAACGGTGTCGTCGCCGGCGCCGCCCAGAAGCGTGTCGCCCCCGGCACCACCTTCGAGGGTATCCACGCCGGCGCCGCCATCGAGGGTATCGCTGCCGGCATCGCCGCGCAGGGTATCGCCGCCGGCCCCGCCCGAGAGCGCGTCGTCCTCGGTGCCGCCTTCGAGCTGGTCGCCGCCGCCGCCGCCGCTCAAGGTATCCGCGCCGCCGTCGCCGAACCCGACGAGACCCGCGGTCGCGGCCGAGCCGGCGAGCGTATCGGCCCCGGCGGCGCCCGTGAACGTCACCCCAGCATCGGCCAAATCTGTGGTCGAGAGGTCGCCGACCGTCAAGTCATCCGCGCCGGCGCCACCCGTGAAGCCCAGTTCCTCCACATCGTCCAGGGTCAGGGTGAAGGCGGTGGAGCCGCCGGTAAACTCGGCGTCGCCGCCAGCGTTGGCGTCGAGGCTATAACTAGCCCCCCGGTGGCACCAGTGACTTCCATGCGGTCGGTGCCGGTACCGCCATCGACCGAATCGTCGCCCTCGGCGTCGGCATACTCGATGAGGTCATCGTCCGCGCCGCCGGAGATGATGTCGTCGCCGGTGCCGCCGTCGAGCGTGTCCGCCCCCCCGGCGCCGAGCAGCGAATCGGCCCCAGCACCACCCAAGAGCGTGTCGTCGCCCGAGCCGCCGCTCAGGGTATCGGCCCCGGCGTCGCCGGACAGGGTATCGGCTTCCGTACCGCCGACCATGATGTCGTCGCCAGTGCCGCCCTCGAGCGTATCGGCGCCGGCACCGCCTTCCATGACGTCGTCGCCGGCATCGCCCTTGACGATATCGTCACCGGCGTCGCCCTCGACCGTGTCGTCGCCCGCACCGCCTATCACGGTGTCGTCATCGGCGCCGCCTTCGAGCAAGTCATCGGCGCTGCCGCCGATGAGCGTGTCGTCGCCACCGTCGCCGAAGCCGACGACCCGCTTGGTCGCGGCGCTGGCGTCGAGCAGGTCGTTTCCGGCGCCGCCGATGAAGGTGATCGAGTTGTTGGAGATGTCCGTGGCGGCCAGATCGCCGATCGTCAGTGTATCGTTGCCGCCGAGGGTGTCGATCTCGATCGCTTCGACATTGTCGATTGTGAGGTCCGCGACGGTCGAGCCCACATGCGAGAGATCGACGATGCCCGTCCCGTCGTCGGTGATGGAGAGGGTGTCGGCGCCGGTCCCGGCTTCGAAGCTCAGCGTATCGGTCCCGGCGCCGCCGTTGATCGAATCGTCGCCGTCGCCATCGAACCAGACGACAGTATCGTCCCCGCCGCCGCCGTCGATGGTGTCGTCGCCCTCCGCGCCCTCGAGCGTGTCGTCACCGTCGAACCCGTCGATGAAATTGTCGCTCGAGTTGCCCAAGAGGTCGTCGGCATCGTCCGTTCCGTCGAAGAACACCTGAGGCGGCGGTGGTGTGTCGTCCACGGGTGGCGGCAGGTCCTGTTCGCTGTTGTCGTCGTCCCCGCCAAAATCGAAGTCGTCGTCGTCATCACCGCCGCCGCCGTCGTCGAACGAACCGTCGTCGTCCCCGCCGGCGTCGGCAAAATCGATTTCCAGCTCGCCACCCGGCCCGATGGTGATCACGAGGTCGCCCGGGGCGTCCAGGCCCAGCTCACCGAGATCGAGCGTAATGGTAATGGGCCCCGAGGTGGACTCGCCGGCTTCCGGCGCGATCTCGCTCAGCTGCTCGGCATCGCCATCGCCGCTGTCGGCGCCATCATCGCTGGCATCGGGTCCGTCGGCATCCGCGTCATCGGGAGCGTCTTCGTCAGGGTCGGCGTCCGAGGCGTCCTCGCCGTCCGCATCACCGTCGGCGTCGGGCTCTGCGTCCTCGTCGTCCTCCGCGTCGGCGTCCTCGTCCTCGGCATCGCCATCCCCTTCCTCGCCCTCGCCTTGCCCGGCCTCGTCCAGCGCCCCTTCATCGGCGCCGTCCTCCGGATCGCCCGCATCCTCGTCGTCGCCCGCGTCGGCGCCGTCGTCGTCCGATTGCCCCTCGTTCTCCTGCTCCTGCAGTTGCTGTTGCTCGCGCTCCTGCGCGCGGCCTTGCGCGGCCTGGATGGCGGTGAAGATCTTGGCGCCGAACAGATTCTCGAGCGCCGCGGGGGTGAGGACCTCGGCGACCTCGGGCGACGAGAAGAAATTCGCCACCGCCGTGGTCGCGTTGACCTGGTCGAGGAGCGTGATGCCGGCGCTGTTGATGACCGCGATGATGCCCTTGAGGACGGTGAAGAAGTTGTCCTCGCCCTGGCTATCGACCTTGCCCGCACCCTCGGTGCCGCGGATGCCGAGGGTCGCGACCGGGGTGCGGATGGTCATGGCGTCTTCGCCGGTCTTGGCGATATCGCCGCTCACGAAGGCGAAGACGCCCTGGACGATGGAGACGCTGAGCGAGCCGCCGCCGCTGCCGTCGAACACCAGCTCGTCGAGCACCATGCGGCCGTTTTCCTCGAGGGCGAACTCGCTCCTGTCCGCGAGGACGATCTGGACGAGGCCGTCGTCGCCCGTCTCCAGCACGTCGCCCTGGAATACGGAATCGCCGTCGCCAAGCGGGACGCGCGAGCCATCGGCACGCACGGCCACCACATCGCCCGAGATTTCGTCGACGGTGCCGATGGCTTCGCCCGGCGCGAGAGAGCCGGCCTGGACGTATTGACCGGGCGCGAGCGGCCCGGCAAGGCGCGTCGCGAGGTCGCCCGGGACGAGGGAGCCACCTTCGGTATAGAGGCTGGGCGGCGCGTCGGTGGCGAAGAAATCGCGCACCACCACGCCCGGCGAATCGGGGCCGGTCAACACCAGGTCCGGCCCACTGCGGGCGTAATCGGCGACGAGGATGAAGTGGCCGCCCGGCACGACAACATCGCCGCCACCACTGGCGTCGAGAATGATCGGGCTGGCTTGCTCGGGACTTAGATTGCTGAAGGCGCCCGTATCAAAGGCGTCCCCCGGCTGAGCTACGCTCACTCGGGCCTCCGTCCTGCTAACGGCATCGCACTCGCAAAGGCGCCACCGCGTTCCCACGGCACCTTCATCATTTGCTCACCCGCCGTCGCTTCCCGAGCGCGCAACAACCGTTTCGCAAAACCAGTCGGGGATTTAAATCACGTCCCTATCCGGTTAATGCAGGTAGCGACCGAGTGTTCTTTATATGTTCGCTCTAAGGGTGTACTGTTCCCGCCTCTGAGGATTGGTCGGGAGACAGGGCATGAGCGGCTTGTTGACGTTCCAAGAGCGCTACCGAGACGAGGAATCGTGCATCCTGGCCTTGGCGGATCGACGCTGGCCGTCTGGGTTTGCGTGCGCCCGCTGCGGGCACCGGCGGGGCTATCGGCACAAGGCGCGGGCGCGCGTCTTCGAATGCGCGGCTTGCGGTCGTCAAGAGTCGGTGACGGCGGGAACCATCTTCCACCGCACCCGCACACCGTTGCCCAAATGGTTCCTGGCGGCGTGGTTGATGGGGCGGGACAAGCGCGGGGTCTCGGCCCTGTTCCTGGCGCGCGAGCTGGGGCTTCGCTATGAGACCGCATGGCTGATGGCTCACAAGCTGCGCCATGGCTTGGCGGAGCGGCCGGATGCGTTGCTGGACGGCATGGTCGAGGTCGATGAGAGCTACTACGGCGGGCGCGGCAAGCCCGAGAGCCGGGGCCGCGGGATGGCCAATGCCAACAAGAGCCTGCTCGTGCTGGCGGTGGAGAAGGTGGCGGTGGCGCCGGGCAAGGGGGTCGAGGGCAGCGGCTTCGTCGCCGGTCGGGCGCGGCTTGCCATCCTGCCCCGGGCCAATGCCGAGCAGCTCGGCGGCTTCGTGCGGGCCGCCGTGACGCCGGGCGCGCGCCTGCTGACCGACGATTTCAAGGGCTATGCCGGGCTCGGCGCCGTCTACCGGCACCAGCCCACCGTCCAAGGCCAAGGCAAGAACGCCGAGACGCAGATGCCGATCATCCACGTCCTGTTCAGCAACCTCAAGACCTGGCTCAACGGCACCTACCATGGCGTCAGCGCCAAGCACTTGCCGCGCTATGGCCGGGAATGGGCCTATCGCTTCAACCGCCGCCGGCGGATCGACGACCTCGGCGACTTCGTCCTGAGCCGCGCCATGGCCCGGCCAACCATCACATACCGCCAGTTGATCCACGGTCTGCAACCCAACGACGCGCTACCTGCATTAACCGGATAGGGACGTTAAATCAAATTTTCATGAATTGCAAGAGACGCACCCAACTTTCTATGGTTAACGTGCAACAATATTGCAATTCGGCCACACTCCGCAAAGTCCCGGTCGGTCGGCTCCAACGACATGGATGGATGCCCCGGCCAGCGGGTAACGTGAAATCGAAATATGGAAATATGATTTTCGATGGTTGGGAAAGTTGGTGACCCCAACGGGATTCGAACCCGTGTTTTCACCTTGAAAGAGTGACGTCCTAGACCTGGCTAGACGATGGGGTCTCAACGCGCATTTACCTAATGGACTTGGTGCGCAAAAGCAAGATCGGCGGCCCCGCCCCCATCGCCCAAGGGCCGCTTGCCGCGCCGGCGGGCGCGGGCTACTGAGGGATGCAACCTCGCGCTCGCCACGCCACGCCACGCCTCGGGCAGGCGTGAAGCTGGAGGCCTGGATCATGAGCGATTTCGTCATCATCGGCGCGGGCTCGGCGGGTTGCGTGCTGGCCAACCGGCTGAGCGCGGGAGGCGGCGCCACCGTCACCCTGCTGGAGGCCGGCGGCCGGGACCGGAGCCCCCTCATCCACATCCCCGCGGCCACGCGCTGGGCCATGTACAGCCCGCGCTTGAGCTGGCGCTTCGAGACCGTGCCCCAGCCCGAGCTCGGCGGCCGGGTGATCCACACCCCGCGCGGCAAGGTGCTCGGCGGCTCGAGCTCCATCAACGGCATGACCTTCATCCGGGGCCAGCATCAGGATTACGACATCTGGGCCCAGATGGGCGCCACCGGCTGGTCCTACGACGAGGTGCTGCCCGACTTTCGCAAGTCCGAGGACCAGCAGCACGGGGCGAGCGAATACCATGGCGCGGATGGCCCCCTGATGGTCTCGGATTCGGGCTATACGCCGCCTCTTGCCGACGCCTGGATCGCCGCCTGCGAGGAAGCGGGCATCCCGCGCAACGACGACTTCAACGGCGCGAGCCAGGAGGGTGTGGGCTACTACCAGAACACGGCCCGCAACGGGCGGCGGTGCAGCACCGCATACGGCTATCTGCGCCCGGCCCGGGCCCGCCCCAACCTCGATATCGTCATCGGCGCGCACGTGACCCGAATCGTCGTCGACGGTGGGCGCGCGTGCGCGGTCGAATACGTGACGGGTGGCCGGAGCCGCCGCGTCGAGGCGGGGTCCGAGGTGCTGCTATGCGCCGACACCCTCCAGTCGCCCCAGATCCTCATGCTCTCCGGCATCGGCCCCGCGGAGGAGCTGGGCCGCACGGCATCCCCGTGCGACAAGAGCTCGATGCCGTGGGGCGCAACCTGCACGACCATCTGGATATCTCGGTCGTCTTCGCCGCCCCCAAGGGGACCTCCCTTTACAGCGCCGACAACTGGCGCGGGGCGCTGCGCTACGGCCTCCAGTACCTGCTCACGCGAAGCGGGCCGGTCGCCAACGTGAACTCGCCCGTGGGCGTCTTCACCCGCTCCCGCTCCGAGATGGCGACGCCCGACCTGCAATACCACATGGCGCTCGTCGGCTCGCTCCAGCATGGGCAGATAAAAGTGGACCAGGACGCGGTGACGGCCCAGGCCTGCGCCCTGCGCCCGACGAGCCGCGGCGACGTGCGGCTCAGAAGCGCCGACCCGCTCCAGGCGCCGCTGATCGACCCCGCCTACCTCTCGACCGAGGCGGACCGGCGCACCATGATCGACGCCGTGCGCGTGACGCGCGCTATCGCCAACACCCGCGCTTATGCCGATTTCATGATGGGCGAGCTCCACCCGGGCCCGCGCGTCACCAGCGACGAGGACATCCTGGCCTATTGCCGCGCCCAGGTGGACACGGTGAGAACGGCGGTGACAAATTAGTCCACGGAAGCGGCGGGATTTCCCAGCCGCGGGCGGAGTAAAACTCTGCCACCTGTAGCCTTCGATCTTTTTTGAGATGGAAGGCGGGAGGATGTACACCGTGGACCTATATCTGCGCGTTCGGCTGGCCTGCCATGTTGATGGTCTGAGCCAGCGAGAGGCGGCAAGTCGGTTTGGCATTGCGCGCGAGACGGTGAGGAAGATGCTGCGGCATTCGGAACCGCCGGGATATCGGCGACGCCAGCCACCGAAACGCCCGAAACTGGCCCCCTTCACGGATATCATCGACCGTATTCTGGAGGAGGACCGAACGGTTCACCGTAAGCAGCACCACACGGCGAAGCGTATATTCGAGCGCCTTCGCGACGAACATGGCTTCACGGGCAAAGAGACCATCGTGAAGGATTACGTTCGGGAACGGCGCCTTCGTCGGCGTGAGATGTTTGTGCCGTTGTCACATCCTCCGGGCCATGCTCGAGCGGACTTTGGCGAGGCGGATGCGATCATCGCCGGCGTCAAGTATCGGGCGCATTTTTTCGTCATGACACTTCCCCACAGCGATGCCTGCTTCGTTGCGGCCTACCCGGCGGCGACGACGGAGGCCTGGCTGGACGGGCACAACAGAGCCTTTGTTTTTTTCGGCGGCGTTCCCCAATCGATTCTTTACGACAACGACAAGTGTCTGGTGTCGCGCATCTTGTCAGATGGCACGCGGCAACGAACGCGGGCGTTCAGCGGGCTGCAGTCCCATTACCTCTTCGAGGACCGCTACGGCCGTCCCGGCAAGGGTAACGACAAAGGCAATGTGGAGGGGGTGGTCGGCTATGCCCGGCGGAACTTCATGACGCCGCGTCCCCGGTTCGCGAGCTGGGACGCCTTCAATGGCCACCTGGAAGAGCAATGCCGCAACCGGCAAGGCAACGTCCTGCGCGGCCACCGCGAGAGCATCGGCGAACGGTTTGTGCGTGACCGCGAAGCGTTGAAGAGGCCACTGCCGGCACCGTTCGACGCGTGCGACAAGCAGGGCACGCGGGTCAACTCGCTGTCCCTGGTGCGCTACCGGACGAATGACTATTCCGTGCCCGTCGCCTACGGCCATCAGGAAGTCTGGATCCGTGGCTATGTCCACGAGGTGGTTATCGGTTGCGGCGCCGGGATCATTGCCCGACACCCCCGTTCCTACGACCGGGAAGACATGGTCTTCGATCCGATCCACTACCTGCCTTTGCTGGAGCACAAGATCGGTGCCCTGGATCAGGCCGCGCCGCTAGCCGGATGGGAACTGCCTGATGCCTTCCCAACCCTGCGCCGTCTCCTGGAGGCGCGCATGGGCAAGGCCGGCAAGCGGGAATACGTCCAGGTCCTTCGGCTTGTGGAGACCTTCGATCTCGAGGTGCTTCACGGCGCGGTGAAGGACGCCCTGCGCCTGGGTGCGATCGGCTACGACGCCGTCAAACACCTTGTGCTGTGCCGTATCGAGCGACGCCCGCCCAAACTCGACCTGGATATCTATCCCGACCTGCCTCGGGCCAACGTGGCGACCACGGCCGCCGCCAGTTATATGAGCTTGTTGGGTGGAGGCGCGTCATGACCGATACGCCGCAAGTGTTGCTGGCCCATCACCTCAAGACCCTGAAACTGCCGACGTTCCTGCGCGAATACGACAAGCTGGCCCGCCAATGCGCCACCGAGGGCGCCGACCATGTGCGGTATCTTGTCCGTCTGACCGAGTTGGAACTGATCGACCGTGAGCGCCGCATGGTCGAGCGGCGGATCAGACAGGCCAGGTTCCCCGCCGTCAAAAGCCTCGACAGCTTCGACTTCAAGGCCATCGCATCGCTCGACAAGATGCTGGTTCTGGAGTTGGCGCGATGCGAATACGTCGAGCGTCGTGAGAATATCATCGCGCTCGGCAACAGCGGAACCGGCAAGACCCATATCGCCCTCGGTCTCGGTCTGGCGGCCTGCCAAAAGGGGCTCTCCGTCGGCTTCCTCACGGCCGCTGCCCTGGTTCATGAACTGATGGAGGCCGGGGATGAAAAACGCCTGTTGCGCCTGCAGAAGCAACTGGCAAAGTATCACCTTCTGATCATCGACGAACTCGGCTTCGTGCCGCTCTCGAAGACCGGCGCCGAGCTGCTGTTCGAAGTCTTCAGCCAGCGCTACGAGCGGGGCTCGATCCTGGTGACCTCCAACTTGCCGTTCGATGAGTGGACGGAGATATTCGGCTCGGAACGCCTGACCGGGGCTTTGCTGGACCGCCTCACCCACCATGTCCATATCCTGGAAATGAACGGCGAGAGCTATCGTCTCAACCAAAGCCAAAAACGGCGGAAATCCCCAAAAATACCTGCTTGACCGCCGGTGCAATGGTTGACCCGGTGGGTCCACAGGAACCTCCCACGCTGCTTCGCTCCGCGTAACGCAAGCGCTACACGAAGCAGCGCGGGTCCCTCCTATGGACTACCGGGACAACCCCCCAACACCGCGTACCGCATAACGTCAAGTGGACTAGTTTTGCTCCGCCCGGGTGGACTAATTTTGCTCCGCCGTTGACAAACTTGACGATCCCGCTCGAGACGCTCGCCGATGGTCTCCTTGTGGCCCCGCAGCCGCGCCGCCTGGCGCCGGCGGCACTGTTCGGCGAGAGCATCGTTGAGGGCCGCGAAGCTCTCGGCACGCGGGACGGGGACCAGGAAGTTCCGCCGGATGAAGCCGACCAGTCCCTCGACCTTGCCCTTGTCGTTGCCCTTGCCCGGCCGGCCGAACCTGTCCTCGAACAGATAGTGGGACTGAAGCTCCGTGAAGACGCGCGTTCGCTGCCGCTTCCCATCGCCCAGGATCCGGGCAACCGCCAGCTTGGTGTTGTCGTACAGGATGGATCGGGGGACGCCGCCGAAGAAGGCAAACGCCGCGTTGTGGCCATCGCAGAATGCTTCGGTCGTCTCCGCCGGATAGGCCGCAACAAAGCAACCATCACTGTGGGGAAGGTCGAAGGCAAGGAAGTGGATCTTCCGTAACGCGCCGCCGATCACCGCCATCGCTTCGCCGAAGTCCGCCTGGGCGTGACCGGGGGAATGGGAGAGTGGCACGAACACCTCACGCGACCGAAGCCCCTGCTCACGAACGTAGTCCTTCACGATGGTGTAGCCGCCCGTGAAACCGTACTCGTCCCGGAGGCGGTCGAAGATGCGCTTCGCAGTGTGCCGTTGCTTGCGGTGGCTGGTCCGATCGTCTTCCAAGATCCGATCGATGATTCCCGTGAACGGACCCAGCTTTGGCCGCCTCGGCGGCGCGCTTCGGCGATACCCTGGCGGCACCGAGAACGACAGCATCTTACGGACCGTCTTGCGGTCTACACCAAACACCCGCGAGGCCTCGCGGGTGCTCATCCCCTCGACATGACACGCCCGCCGAACCCGTGCGTACAACTCCACCCGATACATCCCCCCCCGCCTTCCAGTCAGAGCAACCCTGACAGAAGGCTATACGCGGTCCCATTTTGGTCCGCCGCAGCCGGATCGACCGGCCGCTTCAGTGGGGGATTATTGCTCTGCCGTTCTCAAGCTCGTTCTCGAGAACGTCGATTTCTCGGTTCATTTAGGTCAAAGGTTCGAGTTGGAGCCGAAGACCGATATAGAGCGGCTTGTGGACGAGGTATTGCACTGGCAAGCGGGCAGCATGCGGATCCGACTGGGCGATTGGCTCTATGGCGAGAATGAGTTGATCAACGCAAGCTCACGCGCGGTCATTTCCTTACTATTCGAGGAATACGGCGCCGATCCAGACAAGATCCCGGACCACATCAAAGAGATGCTCAAGGCGGGATTGGAAGGCCCTTACGTACACGCGGATTGCGCGCTTGTGCGCGCGGTGGCCTTCGATTGGCACAAGAAACCGTGAGCGCGAGGGGGCCGCTTCCCGGCTCCGTTGGCATTGGATACGGGGTTGCGGCCTCGTGCTCGACGCCGACCGACAGGCAGGCCCGCGCGACGTAGCGGCGGTCACCGAAGCGTTGCGGGCCACCGGGTTCCTCCCAGTTTAATGGGGACAGAGTTTAATGAAAGTTTAATGGGGACAGTATATATTTTCCGCCGCAAGCACCGACAATAGTGGCTATAAATATCGTCCCTATCCGGTTAATGCAGGTAGCGACCGAGTGTTCTTTATATGTTCGCTCTAAGGGTGTACTGTTCCCGCCTCTGAGGATTGGTCGGGAGACAGGGCATGAGCGGCTTGTTGACGTTCCAAGAGCGCTACCGAGACGAGGAATCGTGCATCCTGGCCTTGGCGGATCGACGCTGGCCGTCTGGGTTTGCGTGCGCCCGCTGCGGGCACCGGCGGGGCTATCGGCACAAGGCGCGGGCGCGCGTCTTCGAATGCGCGGCTTGCGGTCGTCAAGAGTCGGTGACGGCGGGAACCATCTTCCACCGCACCCGCACACCGTTGCCCAAATGGTTCCTGGCGGCGTGGTTGATGGGGCGGGACAAGCGCGGGGTCTCGGCCCTGTTCCTGGCGCGCGAGCTGGGGCTTCGCTATGAGACCGCATGGCTGATGGCTCACAAGCTGCGCCATGGCTTGGCGGAGCGGCCGGATGCGTTGCTGGACGGCATGGTCGAGGTCGATGAGAGCTACTACGGCGGGCGCGGCAAGCCCGAGAGCCGGGGCCGCGGGATGGCCAATGCCAACAAGAGCCTGCTCGTGCTGGCGGTGGAGAAGGTGGCGGTGGCGCCGGGCAAGGGGGTCGAGGGCAGCGGCTTCGTCGCCGGCCGGGCGCGGCTTGCCATCCTGCCCCGGGCCAATGCCGAGCAGCTCGGCGGCTTCGTGCGGGCCGCCGTGACGCCGGGCGCGCGCCTGCTGACCGACGATTTCAAGGGCTATGCCGGGCTCGGCGCCGTCTACCGGCACCAGCCCACCGTCCAAGGCCAAGGCAAGAACGCCGAGACGCAGATGCCGATCATCCACGTCCTGTTCAGCAACCTCAAGACCTGGCTCAACGGCACCTACCATGGCGTCAGCGCCAAGCACTTGCCGCGCTATGGCCGGGAATGGGCCTATCGCTTCAACCGCCGCCGGCGGATCGACGACCTCGGCGACTTCGTCCTGAGCCGCGCCATGGCCCGGCCAACCATCACATACCGCCAGTTGATCCACGGCTTGCAACCCCAGGGAGCACGACCTGCCTTAACCGGATAGGGACGTTAAATATATACTGTCCTCATTAAATACAATGCGGGGTACTTCGAGGTCCTCGGGAATCTCGTGTTCCATGGTGAGATGGATGCGGTATTCGCCGTCGCCAAGACGCAGTTTATCTCCGAAGCGAAGCTGCGCGCCGAGCGACGGGGAGACCTGATCGTCATCACCGGCGAGGTCGAGCATGTCTGGAGCGATCCCTATAACTTCGAGAAGGGCGGCGACAGCTCGTACACCGACCTGGCGCGCACGGCGGAAGCCAGCGGGCGCGCACGCAGCTATCCCAGGGGCTCGGGGTGGACCCAATCGGTGCGGGGGACGGCGCGGATCGTGGACGGCAAGCTGACGGATTTCCGGCTCGAATGGGAGGATACCGGTGAAAGGGTGGATTGGCAGACTTGGACTAGGACCATGCCGAGCGGATAGATGGAGGCTGGTTGCCTGCTCCATCGTGGCGGCGGCGATTTTTCTGGCCCTCTTCATAACGATCTATCTGCCCATCGTGCCGTTCCGCGCGCCCTGTTATGACGGCGATTTCAGGACCGTTCCGGGCACGATCGTCAATCCCTACAAGCGCGCCTTGCTGAAGTATTTTCGCCAGCTTGCCGTCGACCACAGCGTCCACTACGGGGCGCTGCCGGCGCTGGGGCCGGCCAAGGAGCCGGAGACGGTGTTCGGCGAGATCGCCGACTGGCAGCAGGGCACCGTGCGGATCACGGTCTGGGACTGGCTCGATGACAACGATGCGGGGCAGGCGAGCACCTGGGCGATACTATCGCTCGTGTTCGAGGATTATGGCGCCGATCTGGAGGCAATCCCGGAACACGTCAAGGAGATACTCAAGGCCACTGCTGTCCGGTTAACTGAGCGGTGCTGGCTTTGAGAGCCAGGATTTCTGCGGGGTTTGAAGCGAAAATGCATGGTGTCGATTTGAATTGGATGGAGCACTTTTCGGAGTTTCTCCGAGGAGATGCTCATGAACACCGGCAAGACCCTGTTCGCTCAGCTCATGGACTTCCTGCCATGGACTACTTTCACGCGGATCGTCGACCGGTATGGCGGCGATCACCGGGTCCGGACGCTTTCCTGCGCCGAGCAATACCGGTCCATGGCCTTCGCCCAGCTGACCTACCGGGAAAGCCTGCGCGACATCGAGACCTGCCTCTCGGTCCACGCATCGAAACTCTATCACATGGGCTTCCGCCAGCCGGTCCGGCGCTCGACGCTGGCCGATGCCAACGAAAGGCGCGACTGGCGTATCCATGCGGCGTTGGCCCAGCGGCTCATCACCCAGGCGAGGACGCTGTACGTCGACGAAGAACTGGGGTTGGACCTGACCAATACCGTCTACGCCCTGGACTCGACGACCATCGCTCTGTGCCTGTCGGTCTTTCCGTGGGCGCACTTCCGCACCACCAAGGCGGCGGTGAAGATGCACACGCTGCTCGACCTGCGGGGCAACATTCCGAGTTTTATCCACATCTCGGATGGCAAGCTGCACGACGTTCATGCCCTCGATATGCTCTTGCCGGAAGCCGGAGCCATCTACGTCGTGGATCGTGGCTACGTCGACTTTGCCCGCCTTTATGTGTTGCACCAAGCCGGGGCCTTCTTCGTCACGCGTGCCAAGTCGAACATCGATGCTCATCGCGTCTATTCGGCGCCGACGGATCGCTCGACCGGCATCATTTGCGACCAGACCATCTCCCTGGACGGCTTCTACACCCGTCAGGATTACCCCGAACTTCTGCGGCGCATCCGCTTCAAGGACCCCGAGTCCGGCAAGACGCTGGTCTTCATCACCAACAACTTCTCGCTTCCGGCCGCCACCATCTGCGCGCTCTACAAAAGCCGCTGGCAGGTGGAACTCTTCTTCAAGTGGATCAAGCAGCATCTTCGGATCAAGCAGTTCTACGGCATGTCGGAGAACGCGGTGAAGACGCAGATCTGGATTGCCGTCTCGGTCTCGTCCTCGTCGCCATCGTCAAGAAGCGCCTCGACCTGGACGCCTCGCTCTACACTTTGTTACAGATCCTCTCGGTGACCCTCTTCGAGAAAATGCCCATACATCAAGCACTTGCGGGAGACGAAAACAGATGCAACGCTTCGCAAATAACCAACCAATTGAATTTATTCGATTTTTAACCGGACACTAGTGACTCAAGGCCGGTGTGAAAGGGCCATATGTGATGACCGACTGCGCCCTGGTACGCGCGGTCGCGGTGGAGTGGCGCGACAAGCCGTAAGGCGCGGGCCGTGGGCGCGCCGACCAGCGGCGAAGCGTCCCCCGCGCTCGAGGTGCCGCGCAAGCACCCACCGCAGCGTCGCGCCGCACGCCTTCCAGGACCGGGAGGGGCTGGTGGTGGACGGGTACGCCGCCCCGCGCGGTCCGACCGAGAGTGAGCTCGTCTAATGGGGACAGGAGTTTAATGGGAGGACAGCGATGAGGCTGTGGATTGGAAGACCTGGGAGCCGTCCAATCCATTGGATTAGACGGCTCGCCCGGCGCGCGATCTGGCCGTTCCTCTTTCTGCTCGTGGCCTTCTACGTGGTGCTGTTCGTTCCGATCATGCCGTATCGCGTTTCCTGCTACGACGGCGATACCTATTGGCTCGAAGAAACGCCGGTCTACCCCTATACCGGCGCGCTGCTATGGGAGCTCGCTGTCTTGAAGGTCGATTACACGACGCATTTCGGGCCGCGTTACGTATGGAAGCCGAAGACCGACATGGAGCGGCTGGCCGATGATGTCCTGAACTGGCAGGCGGGCGTCATCCGGATCCGACTGGGTGATTGGCTCTATGGCGAGGACGAGTTGATTCTCGCAAACTCGCGCGCGGTCATTTCCCTGCTGTTCGAAGGCTACGGCGCTGATCCGGACAAGATTCCGAACCATATCAAGGAGTTGCTGGGGGGAGAACTGGAAGGTCCTTACGTCCACGCCGATTGCGCGCTCGTGCGCGCGGTCGCGTTTGACTGGCACAGGAGGCCAATTTCGGAGTGACTTCCGAAGCGGGGCGCGGCTCGTCTCGGAGGCGAAGCCGCGGGCCGAGCGCCATGGCGACACGATCGTCATCACGGGCAAGGTCGAGCATGTCTGGAGCGACCCCTACGACTTCATCGTGAAGACTCCGGAGGGCGAGAAGCCGTCCGGCGGGGCCGGCTCGGAATCCGCCGTCACGGCCGAGCGGACAGGATACGCAGAGCGGTACAATCGAGGCTCGGGCTGGACACAGACGGTGCGGATCACCATCCCGATCGTGGACGGGCGGCTGGGCACCCCTCGAGCCGAATGGGAGGACACCGATGAGGTTGTGGATTGGAAGACCTGGAAGCCGACCAAGCCGCTGGATTAGGCGGCTTGTTCGGCGCGCGATCTGGCCGCTCCTGTTTCTGCTCGTGGCCCTCTATGCGGTGCTGTTCGTTCCGATGGTGCCGTTCCGCGTCCCTTGCTACGACGGCGATACCCGTTGGCTCGAAGGAACGCCCGTATACCCTTACAAGGGCGCGCTGCTGTGGAAGCTCGACGCTATGAAGATCGACTACTCGGCGCATTTCGGGTCGAGTTACGAATGGAAACAGAAGACAAGCTTGGAGCGGCTTGCCGATGACGTGCTGAATTGGCAGGCGGGCACCATCCTGATCCGGTATCTCGACTGGCTCGACGACAACGACTTGGAAAACGCTAGCGCCAACGCCGTGAGCTCATTGCTGTTCGGCGGCTACGGCATCGATCCGGACGATATACCGGACCACATCAAGGAGATGGTGGAGGGGGGATTGACGAGACTGGAAGGACCATACGTGCATACGGACTGTGAGCTCACTCACGCGGTGGCCTTCGATTGGCACAAGACGCCGTGAGCGCGAGGGGACCGCTTCCCGGCTTCGGTGGCGTTGGACACGGGGTTGCGGCCCCGCGCTCGACGCCGATCGATAGGCAGACCCCCGCGACGTGGAGACGATCACCGAAGCCCTGCGTGCCACCGGGTTCCTCCCCCACCCAGTGGGCGGCGGCCCGGCGGGCGGCGGCGCGGCGCCGAGCGAGGCCGAGGTGGGCGCCGCGCTGCGCGCCTTCCAGGACCGGGAGGGGCTGGCGGTTGACGGCCGCGCGTCGCCGCGCGGCCCGACCGAGAGCGAGCTCTCCAAGGCGGTGGATCGCGCTGCCGTGCTGGCGGCCCGGCCCAAGCGCACCGGCCCCATCCGCTTTGTACCGATCGGTCTTGAGAAAGACCGATCGTATGTTCCCTCAAACGCCGGGCGGCCGCGTCCGCGGCCTTGGCTTCTTGGTTCGCTCAAGCGCCGCTCAGGCTGGCCTCCCATAAGCTCGGGCGCCCACGCGGCGCTTGCCAGACGGTGATGAGCCGGGCTCATCGCCGTCTGGTACTGGCACGCTCGGGGCCGAGAACGACCGGGAATCGCGGGGCATGGCGCGGGGCGGTGGGCGGATCACCAGTGAGGGCGGCGGCGTTCTTCCGCCGGGCGATGGAGGACGACCCCGGCGGCGGTCGGCGAAGGCGGGCGCCGGGCACGGCCGCTCAACCCCCCTTGGGGCGGAAGGCGACCCCGGCGGCGTCCTCGTAGAGGCGCGCGGTGACCAGGTTGCCCGCACCCTCGCCATAGGCCGCGAGGGCCTCTTCGACGATTCCGGCCATCACGGGGAAGATGCGCATGGGCACGCCGAGCTCGCGCGCCATGGCCAGGCCGAGGCGCGCATCCTTGGCCACGAGGCCGATCGAGAAGGACGGGTCGTAGGTGGCGTCGAGGATCTTGGGGCCGTCGTTCTCGGCGATGAAGCTCGCCGCGTAGCCCGCATTGATGCCCTCGATCACCTGGGCCGGGTCGAGACCGGCGAGGGCGCCGAGGGTGAGCCCCTCGGCCAGGGCCGACTGGATGGTGAAGCAGAGCATGTTGGTGATGAGCTTCATGACCATGCCCGAGCCCAGCGGGCCCATGTGGAAGACGACGTCGGCGAGCCCGTCGAGCACCGGCTTGTAGCGCTGGAAATCCTCCGCCGCGGCGCCGACATAGAGGATCACGTGGCCCTCCCAGGCGGCATCGACCCCGCCGGTGCAGCCGGCCTCGATGGTTGCCGCGCCCTTCTCCGCGATGAGCGCCGCAAGTTGCTCGGTCTGGTGGCGGTCGGTCGTGCTCATGTCGATCCAGACCGCACCCGGGGCGATGCCGGCGGCGACGCCGTCCGGCCCCTCGACGACCGCGCGCACCTGGGGCGGGCCAGGCAGGGCCGTGACAACAGCATCGGCCCCGGCCGCCGCCGCGGCCGGCGTCTCCGCCCATTGCGCACCCTCGCCGATGACCCGCTCGGCCCGGGCGCGGTCGATATCGTGCACCGCCACGGCAATGCCCTTGGCCAGGAGGTTGTGGACGACCGGCTCGCCCAGATTGCCGATGCCGATGAAGCCTATGCGCATTTCCGGTCCTTTCACGCTCAGAGTATGCGGAGCTCCCTCGGGTAGGGGGTGAGCTCCTCGATCCCGTCCTCGGTCACGAGCACGGTGTCGCCGATGCGGGCGGCGAAGTCCCGCTCCGGGACCAGGATGCCGCTGTCGATGCCGAGCACCATGCCGGCCTGGAGCGGCGTGCGGTCGCCGCGCTTGAGCTCGGGGCTCTCGACGAGCGAGCAGCCGATGCTGCGCCCGATGCGGTAGGAGGCGCCGAAGCCGGCCGAGCGGTAGACCTCCTCGGCCGCGAGATGGGGCTCCTCGGCCGGCACGCCCGGCCCGATCGCGGCCATGGCGGCGGCCTGGGCGCCAATCGCCGCCTCGTAGAGCCGGGCCTGCTCGTCCGTGGCGCTGCCCAGGAAGACCTCGCGGTCGAAGGCGATACGGTAGCCCTTGTAGGTCGCCATCTCGCAGAAGCAGTAGAGGATGGGGTCGCCCGGCGCGAGCCGGCGGCCGGTCACCCGGCGGTTGGCGAGGCACATGTCGGGGCCCGACTGGAGGATGGGGAGGGCGCCGATATGCGGCGTGTGGAGGCTGTCCTCGGGCCGGCGCGCGAGCAGCTCGGCCGCCTTCCGGGTGCCCGCCTCCACGGCCGCGAGGGTGAGCTCGTATTCGGGCACGCCGGGGGCGGCGGCGGCCTCGGCCGCCCGCGCCATGGCCAGCGCCACCGCCCCGCCCTCGCGGAAGGCCTCGATCTCGGCCGCGTCCTTGATCGCGCGCATGGCCGCGAGGAGCGGCGAGAGGTCGGCGAGGGTGGCCGCCGGCAGAGCGGCGGCGATGGGCTCGGCGACGAGGCCCGGCATGCGCGCGCGCTCCACGCCGATCGCGCGCGGCCGCTCCTTTGCCAGCACCGCTTCGAGGAGGGCCGGCCACTCGCCGTCCACCCCATCGACCCAGGTGCGGATATCACCGACATGGGTCATGCGCCGCGCCATGGCCAGCTCGATGGCGGGGCAGATCAGCACCGCCCCGCCCGCGCGCGGCACCACGAGCAGCATGGGCCGGTTGTTCTCGATGCCGAGGTAGCCCCAGAGGTGCGCGAGGTAGCGAATCGAATCGGGCTCGGTGACGATGGCGAGGTCGATGCCGTCCCGAGCCATCCCTTCGCGAAGCTCCCCGAGCCGCCGCGCGCTCGCATCCTTCATCCCCTCGCCTCCCCGGCTACCCCGTGCGCTCCATCCTAAGCACCGACGGCGCTTTCGCGTGAACGGATAATACGCAAGTACCCACTTTCATAATTCCGTGTTCCATACGATCGCTTTTCCCGTCTCCTCGGTAGGAGGGGGTGCGCCGGCGATGCCGGGGCATCGCCAAGCATCCCCGACACCCCGAGGGGGCGGGAAAAGCGACCCGTAGGGCGGCGCCCCGAGGCCCCCGGACGTCGTCGCGCGCCGCTTGTGATGCCCCGGCATCACGGCGCGCCACGCTCCTAGCCGGGAACCTCGGGGCGCCGTCGTATGGCACACGGAATTATGAAAGTGGGTACTAGAGCGGTTCCGCTTCGATCGGACCCACTCTAGCGTTATTATCGCTCGCGGCAGCGGACCTTACGGTCCGCGCCTGCGCGGGCGCGCCGGACGACCGGCGGGCCGCCTTGCGGCCTGGAGCGATTCCAGCCGAGCTGGAAACGCTCTTTTGTCGCTCGCGGCAGCGGACCTTACGGTCCGCGCCTGCGCGGGCGTGCCGGACGACCGGCGGGCCGCCTTGCGGCCTGGAGCGATTCCAGCCGAGCTGGAAACGCTCTAACGCCGCAGGACGAGGCGCTGGCCGTGGCGGTAGCAGTAGAGGGGGACGGGGGACGCGGGGCGGCCGGCGTGGCGGTTCGCGAACCACTCCGCGGCGTGGCCCGCGACCAGCTCGGTGATGTCCGCGAGCGACATGCGCATGGCCTCGGAGACCGGGATCCAGGCGATGTTCTCGAGCTCGCCGCTGCCGCCGATCTCGCCCGAGAGGTGCTCGATCTCGGCGACGAAGAAGCGGGCATGGAAGCGGATGGGCGACTGCGCGGGGGTGATGGCGCGGGCAATCGCGTCGAGCTCGTCGAGGGCCGGGGCCATGCCCTTGTCGAAGAACCCCCGCCAGGTCCCGGTCACGCTGTCGGTCTGCGCCGGCCCCGGCTTGGCCAGCATCAGGCCCGTCTCCTCGAAGGTCTCGCGCACCGCCGCCACGCCGGCCGCCCGCGCGCGCCCGCTCGGCGTCGCCCGGCCGAGGCGCGCCGCGACCTCGGGCCGGAGGGCGGTCGCCGGGCGCACGCGGCTGTCGGCGGGGTCGATGCGCCCGCCGGGGAAGACGAAGACCCGCGGCATGAAGGCGTGCTTGGGGTGGCGCTGGCCCATCAGGATCTCAGGGCCCTTGTCGCCCTCGCGGATGAGCACGAGCGAGGCCGCGTCGCGCGGGCGCACCGCGTCCCCGGGCGTCCATTGGTAGGATTTCATGTCCTCGTCGTCGTCGGCCATCGCGAAATCTTCCGAAATTCAATGCGCGCCAGCCATGAAAACGCAGCAGGCGCCCCCTATGGGGCGGCGGGACCAGGATGCGCCCGTCCCGATTGGCCGTGGTTATACCATTCCCGGCGAGAAGCGCGCGGGCCTTGTCGAGATCGGCCACCGCGACCGTGAAGCCGGCGATCGCCGGGGCGGGCGGTAACGGCATGTCGGGCAGGATTTGGGCCAGGGCCGCTTCGTCGGCGAGCACGCAGCGCCCGCGCGCGAGCGTGAAGACCTGCGCCTCCGCCTGCCATTGCGGCTCGATACCGAGGAAGCGGGCATAGCGCGCCGCCGCCTCGTCGCGATCGGCCACGTGCAGGATGACTTCGCCGAGCGCGACCGCGCCGTTCGCGTGGCCGAGGTGCCGGGGCTGCCCGATCACCTCGCGGGTCAGGTGGCGGATATAGAAGACGCGCCCCTCGGGCATCTCGCCGTCCGGCACCGGCACGCGCTCGAACCGTGCCGTGCAAGCGCCATCGGGCGTCTCGACCGGGCGCTCGAGGGGCTGGGTGCCACGGGCGCCGAAGCCGGCGGCGGCGAGCCGGCCCGAGGTGGCGCGCGCGTCGTCGCATTCGAGGGCCAGGATGTATGCGCCCTCACGCCGCGCGACAACCGCCTCGATGCCCCGCGCCGGCAGGGCCGGGTCCACCACGGCGATGACCTCCAGATAGCCGTCCGCCAGCATGGCGCAGCGGTTGCCGGTGCCGAGCGGCACGGACGGGCCGCCAGGCGCAAGCGCGCCCGTGTGCCGGCCGAAGGGGGTCAAGGTGAAGCCCAGGCGCTCGTACGCGGCGGCGCCCGCATCCAAGTCGCGGACCGCGATGCCCACATGGTCGAGACGCGTGTCCGTCACCCGCCGCCCACCTTCTGGGTGATGAAGACGCCGCGGCCGCTGGCGACGAGCTTGTCGTCGGGATTGTAGATGGTGGCCTCGGCGGTGGCGAGGGTGCGGCCGATCTTGATCACCCGGCCGACGGCGCGCGGCTCCTCCTTGACCGTGGCGCGGTGGTAGTCGACGCGCAGATCGACCGTCGGCACGTCGCGCCCGAAGGCGGCGACGATGGCCAGGTCCGCCGTGAGATCCACGAGCGAGGCGATGATGCCGCCGTGGGTATAGAGGCGCCTGGGGTGGGCCACCAGCTCCTCCCGCCAGGGCAGGGCGACCTCGACCCCCTCCTCGGTCACCTCGATGAGCCGCAGGCCGAGCCAGCGGTGGAAGGGCGCCCCGGTCAGCATGCGCGCGACGAGCGCGGCGCGCTCGGGGTCGTGCTTGACCCGGGCCAGGGCGCGCCGCTCCCGCCGCCCGCTCACGGCCGCACCAGGATCTTGCCGAACGTGGCGCGGTCGCGCATGGCCGCGAAGGCGGCGCCTGCCTCTTCGAGGGGAACGACCCGGTCGATCACGGGGGCGAGCCGGCCGTCCGCGACCATGTCGAGGAGGGCCAGGACATCCCCCCGGCCCCAGCCGTTGGAGCCGAGGATGTCCGCCTCGCGGGTCCAGATGTAGCGCAGGTCGGTCGGCGGATCGAAGCCGGCCGTCGCACCGCAGGTCAGCACCCGGCCGCGCGGCTTCAACGCCTTGATGGCCGGCACCCAGGTCTCCCCGCCCGTATAGTTGACCACCACGTCGACGCCCCGCTTGCCCGAGTGGCGCCAGGCCGCGGCCGAGAAATCCTCCTCGGCCGTATTCACCAGATGGTCGGCGCCGAGGGTAGCGAGCTTCTCGAGCTTCCAAGGGGCGCTGGCGCAGGCGATGACCCGGGCGCCGGCGGCCTTGGCGAGCTGGGTGCAGGCCACGCCCACCCCGCCGCTCGCGCCCAGGATCAGCACCAGCTCACCGGCCGCGAGCCGGCCGCGCTCGAACAGCATGCGGTAGGCCGTGGCGTAGGCCGTGGGCAGCGCCGCCGCGTCCTCGAACGAGACCGCCTCGGGGAGCGCCACCAGGTTGGCCTCATCGACGCAGGTCAGCGCGCGCATATTGCCGTCCGCGTGCTCGCCCATAATGCCGGTCTTGCCGCCCGGCAGGTGGATGATGGGGTCGATCAGCACCCGCCGCCCGGCCCAGCCCGCGCCCGTGCCCGGACCCACGGCGCGCACCACGCCGGCCGCGTCCGAGCCCGGGATTCGGGGCATCTCGACGGGCACGCCCGGCATGCCTTCGAGCACGAAGAGGTCGAAGCGGTTCAGCGCGCAGGCCGCGACCTCGACGAGCGCTTGGCCCGGCCCCGGCGCCGGGTCGGGCCGGTCCTGGACGACGATGTTATCGGTCCCGCCATGGGCGAGGACGGCCGCCACGCGCATGGCCGGGAACCGGGCTCAGAGGCCGGCGCCGCGCGCGGCGATGGGCCACACCACCTCGACCCGGCCCGCGCGCACGCCCACGTACCAATCGTACATGTTGACGGTCGGGTCGCAGTGCCCGGGGATGAGCCGGATCTTGTCGCCGATGCGGGGCGGGCGGTTCGACGGCACGAGCCCGAGCAGCCCGTGCTCGTCGGAGGCGCCGAGATACTCGGCTTCGAGGTCGGCCTCGACCACGGTCGGCAGGCCGCAATCGACGCTCGACGCCTTGAGGCCCGCGTCGCACACGGCGCGCTCGGTCGTGGGGCAGCTCATCACCGTGGCGTAGACGAAGAGGGCGTGGCGGTAATCCTGGAAGGAGCCACCGGATTCGTCCTTGTTGCGGGCGTAGTCGCCGTCCATGAAGGCGTAGGACCCGGCCTGGAGCTCGTCGAAGACGCCGCTCGCCGCCTCGAAGCGGTAGGTGCCGGTGCCCGCACCCGTAATCGTCTTGCATTCGATCCCGTCGGCCTCGATCAGCGCCTTGGCGTGGGCCGCCGCCTCGGCCGCGGCGTCTATCGCCGCGCGCCGCTCGCCGAAGTCGCGGATGTGCTGGGCCCGGCCCTGGTAGGCCTGGAGGCCGGCGAAGCTGAGATTGGGCGCCCGGTCGATGTGGCGGGCGAGGGCGAGGGCGGGCTCCCCAGCCTCGACGCCGCAGCGCCCCATGCCGACGTCGATCTCGATCAGGACATCGAGTTCGGCGCCGAAATCCACCGCCGCGGCGCTCACCGCGTCCACGTTGCCCGCGTCGTCGACGCAGACGCCGATCCGCGCCTGCTTGGCGAGGGCGGCGAGGCGCTTGAGCTTGGTCGCGCCCACGATCTGGTTGCTGACCAGGACATCGGGCACGCCGCCCATGACCATGGCCTCGGCCTCGCTCACCTTCTGGCAGCAGAGCCCGACGGCGCCCAAGGCCATCTGCTTCAAGCCGATGACGGCGCATTTGTGCATCTTGGCGTGGGGCCGCAGGCGCACGCCGGCGGCGGCCACCTCCGCGGCCATCTGCGCCAGGTTGGCCTCGAAGGCGTCGAGGTCGATGAGCAGGGCGGGAGTGTCGACCTCCTCGAGGGACATGCCGACTTCGGCGGGCGGGCGTGTGGTCATGGGGCACCTCCGGCGCGGGGGTTTGGCTCGGCGCGAAGTTTAGACGCCGGGCGCGCCGGGGCATAGGGGCGAGAGCGGTGCGCCCGGCGGGGTGCTAAGCTCGACCCCGACTGAAGCCAGCCGAGGGGAGAGAGTGCCATGACCGCAGCCGAGCGCCACGACGTCCAGCCTGAGCGGGGCAAGGCCGCGCGCCTCGCCACGGGCCAGCATATCAAGCTCGTCAATACCCACGGCACCCAGGTGATCGACTTCTGGGCCTTCAACGCCGAGGACCTCTCGGAAGTGATGTCCATGCACCACACCAAGAGCTGCCTCAAGAAGATGATCCCGGCCGAGGGCGACGCCTTCGTCACCTACAAGCGCCGCCCCATCCTCACCTTCGTCGAGGACCATTCGCCGGGCGTCCACGACGTGGTGCTGCCGGCCTGCGACCGACATCGTTACACCTGGGAGGGGTTCGCGGGCTACCACAACAGCTGTGGCGACAACCTGATCCGCGCCTTCGAGGGGCTCGGCCTCGAGCCGCCCGCCATCACGCCCCAGCCGCTGAACCTATGGATGAACTGCCCAATCCACCCGGACGGGCGCATCGACTACCTGCCGACCGTGACCAAGCCCGGCGACTACGCGGTCTTCCGCGCCGAGATGGATTGCATCGCCGCCATCTCGGCCTGCCCCTACGACCTCGGCCTCGCCATCAACGGCCCCGGCGGCCCCACGGAAGTACACTACGAGGTCTATTGAGGCCCCCGCGGGGCGCCGGCTCGATGCTGGTGACAGAAAAGGTGCCTGACACCTTTTTTGCACTTTTCAGGTGGGAGGGGGCGTGATGACGGTCGGGACACTGGGCTTTATCGGCTTGGGGGTCATGGGCGAGCCCATGTGCCGGAACCTGGCGGCCAAGAGCGGGCGGCCGGTGATCGCACACGATATCGACCCGGCCCCCCTGGAGCGGCTGGCGGCGGCGGGGGTCGTGGCGGCGGGCTCGGTGGCGGGCGTGGCCGAGGGGGCCGACCTCATCTTCCTCTCGCTGCCCGGCGGGCCCGAGCTGCGGGCGGTGGCCGAGGGGCCGGGCGGGCTCCTCGACGCATGCCCGCCGGGGCGCACGGTCGTCGATACCAGCACCTCGCCCGTGGCGCTCACCCGCGAACTCGCCGCGCGATTCGCCGCGGCGGGGGTGGATTACGCGGACGCCCCCATCGCGCGAACCCGCGCGGCGGCCGAGGCGGGGACGCTCAGCATCATGGTGGGGGGGAGTGCGGCGGTGTTCGCGCGCATCCGCCCCTTCCTCGACTGCTGCGCCGCCGAGGTGACCCATTGCGGCGACGTTGGCGCCGGCCAGGTGGTCAAGCTCATGAACAACATGGTGCTGTTCCAAACCGTGGTCGCGCTCTGTGAAGCCCTCGCCATCTGGGCGCCGCGCCGGGGTGGAAGGGCCGGTGCTGTTCGAGACTCTCGCCAAGGGCTCGGCCGACAGCTTCGCGCTCCGCAACCACGGCATGAAGGCGATCCTGCCGGGCGCGTTCCCCGAGCGCGCCTTCCCCGTCGACTACGCCCGCAAGGATCTCTCCTACGCCCTCGAGCTGGCGGCCGAGATGGGGGTGGAGACGGTGGGGGCCGAGGCCGCCCGCGGCTTGCTCGAAGCCGCCAGCGAGGCGGGTTGCGGCAGCCGGTATTTCCCCGCCCTCTTCAAGGTCGTGGACGCGTAATCAGGCCGGGGCCGGGCGGAGATCGGCGTCTGTGTCCCGCTTCCGGCCGCGGGGTGGCGCGTTGACGGTGGGTGCGAGCGGTGCCGTGCCGAAAGAGGCGCGCCGGCGCTCTTCGGGCGCCGCCCCGTAGAGGGTCGTGCGCTGGATGGGCGTCCGACCGAGGCCGCGGATCAGCGCCTCCATGCGCTCGGGCGGCATCTCCTGGCCGTGGGAGGCGCCGGCCGCGCGGCTGATGGACTCATTCATCAGGGTGCCGCCCAGGTCGTTGGCGCCCGCCTCTAGGCAGGCCCCCGCGCCCACCGGGCCCATCTTGGTCCAGGAGGTCTGGATGTTGGTGATGTGGGGGTGGAGGGCGAGGCGCGCGACGGCATGCATCAGCACCGCCTCGCGGTAGGTCGGCCCCTGACGCGTCTTGCCCTTCAAGTAGAGCGGCGATTCCATATGGACATAGGGCAGGGGCACGAATTCGGTGAAGCCGCCGGTGCGGGCCTGGAGTGCGCGCAGCCGCATGAGGTGGCGAGCCCAATTGATCGGTGCGTCCACGTGGCCGAACATGATGGTGGCCGTGGTGCGAAAGCCCGCCCGGTGGGCCGCCTCCATGCCCCCCAGCCACAGGCCCGTATCGAGCTTGTCGGCGCAGATGACGGCGCGCACCTCGTCGTCGAGGATCTCGGCCGCCGTGCCCGGCAGGGTGCCGAGCCCCGCCTCGCGCAGGCGCCCCAAGAAGGCCGGGATGCCGACGCCGAGGCTTTGCGCCCCGTGCCAGACCTCGAGCGGGGAGAAGGCGTGGACATGCATGCCGGGGACCGCCGCCTTCACCGCGCGGCAGATATCGAGGTAAGTCTCACCCGTATAGTGCGGGTGGATGCCGCCCTGCATGCAGACCTCGGTCGCCCCCCGCGCCCATGCCTCGCGCGCCCGGCGGGCGATCTCGTCGAGCTCCAGGTCGTAGGGCCGGCCGCGCAGGTTCTCGGCCAGCTTGCCCTTTGAGAAGGCGCAGAAGCCGCAGCGGAAGCCGCACACGTTGGTGTAGTTGATGTTGCGGGTGACGACGTAGGAGACGGCCTCGCCGCTGACCTCGGCGCGCAAGTGGTCGGCGGCCCGGCACACGGCGGCGAATTCCTCGCCCCGGGCACGGAACAGTTGGACGATCTCGGCCTCGTCGAGCCCGCCGCCATCCGCGGCCTTGGCGAGCAGGCCGTCGAGCGTCTTCCCGGCATGGCGGGGAAGCGACGGCGGCGGCGTCAAATCGCCCGGCGACCAGGAGTCCGTGCGCGCGAAGCCCTCGGCGTCGACGGCGCGCAGGACAGGGGCGCGGAAGTCCGAATCGAGCCAGCGCCCGCCATCGAGGGCGTAGGAAGGATAGACGGCGAGGCGCTCGACGAGGGTATGGCCGCAGGCCGCCGTCTCGTGGGCGAGGGCGTCAAGCGCCGGCCACGGCGCCTCGGGGTTGACGAAATCGGGCGTGACGGGCGAGACGCCCCCCCAGTCGTTGAGGCCGGCCGCGAGCATGCGCGGGAGCTGCCCCGGGCTCAAGTTGGGCGGGGCCTGGACGTTCATCGCCGGGCCGAACAGGAGGCGGGTGACGGCGATGGTCCAGAGCAGATCGTCCGCGTCCGGCTCGGTTGCCGCGGCCATGCGCGTGCCGGGCTTGGCGCGGAAGTTCTGGACGATGATCTCCTGGATATGGCCGTGTCGGTCTTGGAGGTCGCACAGGGCCAGGAGCGCCTCGATCCGCTCGCGCCGGGTCTCGCCGATGCCGATGAGGATGCCGGAGGTGAAGGGGACGCCGAGGGTGCCGGCATCCGCGATGGTGGCGAGACGTAACGCGGGGTCCTTGTCGGGGGAGCCGTGGTGCGGCCCGCCCTTCGCGCGTAGCCGCGCGGACGCGCTTTCGAGCATGATGCCCTGGGAGATCGAGACCCGCCTCAGCGCCGCGATGTCCGTGGGCGTCATGACGCCCGGGTTGAGGTGGGGTAGGAGGCCCGTCTCGCGGAACACGAGATCGGCCATCGCCGCGAGATAGGAGAGGGTCGTTGGATGGCCCAGGGCCTCCAGCTCCTCGCGCGCGGCGCGGTAGCGCAGCTCGGGCTTGTCGCCGAGGGTGAAGAGCGCCTCCTTGCAGCCTGCCGCCGCACCCGCGCGCGCCGAGGCCAGCACCTCCTCGGGTGTCATGTAGGCGCGCTCGCCTTTCCTGGGGGGGGTGGCGAAGGTGCAGTAGTGGCACACGTCGCGGCACAGGTGGGTGAGCGGGATGAAGATCTTGCGCGAGTAGGAGACGATGTTGGTGTGGCCCCGGTCGCGCAAGGCCGCGGCCGCGCCCATCAGGGCATCCGTGTCGGGTACGCCGGCGAGGGCCAGCGCCTCGGCCCGGTCGGGCCGGTCCCCGGACAGCAGGCGCTCCAACAGCTCCGTCATCGTCAGCCCCTCGCCTGTCCGCCGCGCGCGACGCGCACCAGGCGCGCGGCGATCCCACTCGAATGCACATAAGCCTGGGCGCGGCTCTGTCCAGGCCTAGCCAGCAGCATCGTCAGGTCGCCGGCCGTGTCAATGTCGAGGCCGAGGCCCGGCAGGTGGAGGACCCGGGGCTCCATGCCTTGCCGCCGCGCGGCGTCGAGGTGCGGGAAGAAGCTGTCTTCGCCGAAACGGAAGGGCATGGCGTCGGGCGGCGAGCAGGCGATGCAGTTGGAGCCCTCTTCGTCGCGCGCCGGCACGATCGTCACCGCCGGCGCCGTCCCGTGGGCCGCCAGCACCGCCTCGATCTCCCCCGGCGTGACCAGCGGCACGTCGCCCGGCACGGTGAGGAGGCCGCCGGCGCCCTCCGCCGCGAGGGTGCGCGCGGCCGCCGTGACGGCGGCGGTGTGACCGCAATCCGCGTCCTCGCCGATCACCCGCGCGCCGTGGCCCTCGGCGAGGGCGATGGCCGCCGGGTCGCGGGTCACGACCATGAGGCCGTCCAAGCCCTTGGCATCGGCGAGGGCCGCGAGGACGTCCTCGAGCATGGCGCGGAAGAGAGTGCACCGCTCGACCGGATCCAGCACATCCGCGAGGCGTTGCTTGGCGTTGGCCAGATCCTTGACCGGCACCACCGCCCACATCAGGACGCGCGCCCCCGGCAATGCCCGGCGAAGGCCAACACGGCGCGAGCGAGTGCGATGCGGTCGTCGAGGCTCTCCATCACCGTCCCCGTAACCAGGACCTCCATGCCGAGCGCCCGCACCGAGTCGGCCGCCCCTTCGTCGGCCGTATCGATCACGAAGCCGTCGAGTAGGCCGGCGTAATGGCGGGCGACCTCGGCGGCGGATTGGGCCAGGCCCATCTCGCCCATCATCTTGGCCGTCGGACCCTTGATCGCCTGGCCGCCGACGATGGGGGAGACGGCGACGACGGGCGCGGGACTGGCCGCGAGGTGGCCCCGCACCCCGGGCAGGGCGAGAATCGGATCGATGCTGATGAAGGGATTGGAGGGGCAGATGACGATGGCTTCGAGGCCCTGCGCGTCGAGTGCCGAGAGAAATGCCGGATTGGCACGCGCGGCATCGGCGCCCTCGAAGGTGAAGCCCGTGACCGCCGGCGCGCATTTCTCGCGGACGAAATAGTGCTGGAAGGCGAGCGGGCCGTCCGCCGTGCCCACCACGGTGCGCACGGGATCGTCGCTCATGGGCAGGATAGGAGTGGCGATGCCGAGTTGCGCCGTCAGGTGCGCGGTCACGGCCGTGAGGCTTTCGCCGGCGGCCAAGCGACGCGTGCGCTCGACATGCATGGCGAGATCGCCGTCGCCGAGGAGGAACCAGTCCTCGCCCCCAAGCGCCGCGAGCGCGGCCATGAAGCCCCAGCTCTCATCCTGGCGGCCCCAGCCCGTCGACCGGTTGGCGAGGCCGGCGAGCGTGTAGGTGAGGGTATCGAGGTCGGGCGAGACGTGAAGGCCCAAATGCTCGAAATCGTCGCCCGTGTTCGCCACCACCAGGAGCGCCGACGGGTCGAGGACATGGGTGAGGCCGAGGACGAGCTTGGTGCCGCCGACGCCGCCCGAGAGCGCCACGCAGCGCGCCGCCCGGCCGCTCACCGGAACAGGTCCTCCGCCGTGGGCCGAATGAGCGCGTCTGCCCCCGCACTCGCGCCGGCGGACAGGAAGCCGCGGATGAGGACGACCGGCATGCCTTCGTCCGCCTGACCCTGGAGCAGCGAGGCGGCGGCGGAGAGCTCGTCGCCGATGCCCTCCTCGCTGACCATCAGGGGTCGGTCGAAGAGGTCGAGCCGGCCCGTGAGGTCGAGGAGCGAGGGCAGGCCCGCGGCGCCCAGGGCCACGCCGACGGTGCCGTTGCGCCAGGCCCGGCCGACACTGTCGTTGATGATGACGGCCACGTCGGCGCCGGCATGCGCGCGCAACGCCTCGCGGAGCGCGCGGCAGGTCGCGTCCGGATCCAGGGGCAGCAGCAGCACCCGCTCCGCCGTGCCCTCGGGCTCGACGTTCGACTGGTCGATGCCGGCATTGGCCAGGACGACGCCGAGGCGATGGACGACCACGAGCACGCCCGACTGGCAGCGCAGGACCTCCTTTGATTCCGAGAGGATCAATTCGACGAGGCGGGGGTCCTTGGGGCACTGCTCGCCGAGCGCGAGCGCGCGGGGCGAAGGCTCGACCTCACGCAGGTCGAAATACCGGCCTTCCGCCTTGGAGACGATCTTCTGGGCGATGACCAGCACATCGCCGTCGGCGAGCGAAAGCCCGGCCGCGCCGAGCCCGGCGAGGACGATCGCGGCCAGGTCGTCGCCCGGCCGCACCAGCGGAATGCCGGGCAGCGCCACGAGCTGAATCCTGGGGGGCGGGGGTGGTGTCGTCATGACGCTCCGGCTCTTCCCATTCCATGCCGGGCACGCCGACGGCGCGGCCCGCGGCGCCAGTGAGGGCGCGGTTTACAGCTAGCAGCGAAAGGTGAAGAATGCACGCCTCTTCCGACTAGGCGCGGCGCGGGGGGTCATGAGGCGCGCGGTCGGTGCCTGGCTTAGTCCGGGTTGGGGACCTATGTCGTCGATGGCCGCTCTCGGCGTATGGTCGCGGCAGCCAGGCCAAGCTCTCTCGGAGGTGAAATGGACGGAACGAGCGCAGGGCGCACCACGCGAACGGACGCGCGGGCGCAGCGGGTCCGGAGCCGGTACCACCAGTTGATGAACGAAAGCGCCGATCCGCACGAATGGGCCTATGCCTGGCGCACGGAGCTCAACCGCGGCGGCTTCCGCGCCGTCGACTTCCTCATGGACGAGATCGTCGACGCGGGCAAATGCATCGGCTGCGCCTCCTGCCTCAGCATCTGCCCGGTCGACGTCTTCGACTATGTGGACGAGAAGCCGGTGGATACGCGCACCGAGGCCTGCGTCCTATGCGTGCTATGCGTCGAGGTCTGCCCGGTGCTGCGGCCGGTCGACAACGACCTGCCGGACCTCCTCAAGTTCCGCGCGCCGGCGATCGACGACGGTTACGGCCTGTACAGCTACGGCGTCTACGCCCGCGCCACGGACCCCGCGATCGTGAAGAAGGGCCAGGACGGCGGCATGACCTCGGCCCTCCTCATCCACGCCCTCGAGACGGGGACGCTCAAGGGCGCCATCCTCGGCGACGTGCTGCCCGACAACAACCAAATCGGACGGCAGAAGCTGGCCCGGACGCGGGAGGAGGTGCTGAGCTGCGCCGCCTCGCGCTACACCTATTCGCCCAACACCATCGCGCTCCAGGAGGCGATGCGACAAGACATCCGCCCCCTGGCCGTCGTCGGCGTCCCCTGCCAGGTGGACGGCGTGCGCCTGCAGCAGCATTCGAGCATCCGCCTCGAGATGGCCAACTGGTACCGGGAGAACATCACCCTGGTGATCGGCCTCTTCTGCTCGGAAGCCTTCACCCACGAGAGCATCATCCGGCTCGCCGAGATGCTCGAGGTAGCGCCCGAGCGGATCGAGAACATCAACATCAAGGGCCGGGTGGTGGTCCGGCTCGACAGCGGCGAAGTCCTCTATGCCTCGCTCAAGAAGTACGGGGAATGGGCCCGCCCCGCCTGCCTCTACTGCCTCGATTACGGCACCGAGAACGCCGATATCGGCGCCGGTGGCATCGGACTGGATGATTGGACCTACACCGTCATTCGGACCGAGGCCGGCCACGAGGCGTTCCAGTCCGCGATCGACGACGGCTGGATCGAGACCCGGCCGCTGGAAGACGAGCCGCGCGGCGAGTACCTCATGAGGCGGCTATCGGCCTTCAAGAAGAGGAACCGGCCGCTGCCCGCGAAGATGCCGACCCTGGCGGAGCGCGAGGCGCTCGGCTTCCTCAACCCGAAGACCTTCTATACCAAGGGCCCCGGCGCGCCGCCGGAGGCACCGAAACCCGATGCCCCGAAAGGTTCGGAGTGACCATGCTCGAGGAGATCGAAGCCCAACACGCGGCGCCGGCCGCGCATGCCCGGCGCATGCTTTCGGATATCAACGTCATGGTGGCGGGTCAGGGCGGCGACGGCTCGCTCACCATCATCACCCTGCTGGCGCAGATGCTGAGCCGGCGCGGCTTGCACCTCTACCAGACGAGCAACATCGCCTCGCGCATCAAGGGCGGCCACGCGGCGGCCATGCTGCGGGGAACGACGGTGCCACGCGGCTGCATGGGCGACCAAATCGACCTGCTGGTGGCGTTCGACCCCGAGGCCATCCAGATCGGCGGGCCTTCGGTTGCGGCCGACGGCATCGTGATCTTCGATTCCTCCGGCGGGCCGCCGCCCGAGGGGTTCGTACCGCCGACGGCCGAGGTGATCTCGGTCCCGTTCAGCCGCCTGGCCGTGCGCGACCTGCGGCGCGATTTGTTCAAGAACAGCCTCGGCCTCGGCCTGGTCGCGCGCGTCATCGGCGCCGAGGACGAGGAAGTCATCGCCTGCCTGCGCAAGCGCTTTCGCCGCCTGCCGGCGGACGTGCTGAAGGCCAACCTCCAGGCCCTCGACAAGGGCCTGGCCTATGCCGACGAGCACGGGCTCGGCGAAGGCCGCGGGCCTTGGGTGGTCGACGAGGCCGAACAGACTGAGCGCATCCTGATCAGTGGCAACGCGGCCGTCGGGTTCGGCTTCCTGGTGGCGGGCGGCCGCTTCTATACCGGTTACCCGATCACCCCGGCCACCGACATCCTGGACTGGCTGACCCGACACCTGCCCGCCTATGGCGGGATCGTGATCCAGGCCGAGGACGAGATGTCGGCCATCAACATGGCCCTCGGCGCCGCCATGACCGGGACCCGCGCCATGACCGGCTCCTCGAGCCCGGGGATCGCCCTCATGCTCGAGACCATCGGCCATCTGGGATCGGCCGAGATTCCATTGGTGATCGTCGATTGCCAGCGGGCCGGGCCGTCCACCGGCATGCCCACCAAGACCGAGCAGAGCGATTTCGACATGCTGGCCTATGGCGGCAACGGCGAATTCCCGCGCGTCGTGCTGGTACCCGGCGAGCCCGGCGAATGCTTCGAGCTGTCCGTCCTGGCGACGAACCTCTCCCAGCAGCTGCAAATCCCCGTCTTCCTGGCGCTGGACCGCGCGGTGGCCCAGGACTCGGTCACGGTCCTGCCCTTCGATCTCGACGCCGTCCGCATCGAGGCGGGCAAGCGGCTGAGCGCCGAGGAGGTCGCCCACCTGGGCGAATATCGCCGCTATCTGATCACCGAGGACGGTGTCTCGCCCTGGGCGCTGCCCGGGACCCCGGGCGGGATGAGCCTCGTGACCGGGAACGAGCGGGACGAATGGGGCCAGATCACCACGGCGCCCGCGAACCGCAAGCGGATGGTGGACAAGCGCAGCCGCAAGATCGAAACCATACGCGCCCAGCTACCCGCCGGGCGCCGGTGGGGCGATCCGGACGCCGAGGTCGGCCTTCTCGGGCTGGGCATGGAGCTGGGCGTGATGACCGAGGCGCACGAGCGCCTGACGGCGTCCGGCATCGACGTGCAATGCCTGCAGCCGCGCACCTTGTGGCCGGTGCCCGAGGAGACGGTCGAATTCGTGCGGGCGCGCAAGCGGACCTACGTGATCGAGCATAATTCGGGCGGCCAGGTCGCCCGCATGATCGGGGGTGCGGGCGCCCCGTCCGAGCGCATGCGCGGCATCCGCAAATACGACGGCATAGCCTTCCGGCCCATGGACGTGGTCGAGGCCGTGCGGGAAGGCGAAAGGGACGTGCAATGACAGTGACCTACACCCCGGCCGAGCCGATCTGGTGCGCCGGCTGCGGCCACTACGGGGTCCAGAACTACCTCGAGCGGGCCCTGGACGAGCTCGCCATTCCGCCCCATCAAGTGATGATCCCGGCCGGCATCGGATGCTCCGGCTCGATCCAGAACAATGTCAGCGCCTACGGCTACCATGCCCTCCACGGGCGGGTGCTGCCGGCCGCGATCGGGATGGCGCTCGCCAACCCCGATTTGACCGTGATCGCCGCGGGCGGCGACGGCGACGCTTACGCCATCGGCGCGGGCCACCTGCTCCACACATTCAAGCGCAACCCGAGCCTCGCCTATATCGTCATGAACAACGGCACCTACGGGCTCACCAAGGGCCAGGAGTCGCCCACCGCCGCGGTCACGCGCAACGACTTCACCGAGCAGGCGATCGACGCCATCGGCCTCGGGCTCTCGATCCCGGGGACCACCTTCCTCGCCCGCGGCTTCACCCGCTGGGGGGACCAGCTCCTGCGCTTGACCAAGGCGGCCCTCGAACATGCCCGGGCCAAGCGCGGCTTCGCCTTCCTCGAAGTGCTCTCGCCCTGCGTCACCTACAACGACACCTATCCGCTCTGGGAGGCCACCCTCCACGATGTCGACAGCGACCCGGATTACGACCCGACCGACCGGGTCGCCGCCTTCGGGTGCTTGACGAGAAGCGCCGCCGAGGGCCGCATGGTGGGCGGGCTCATCTACCACGGCGGGGGTGCCACCATGGAGTCGGCCTGGCTCAGCGATCGGCACGACGCGCCGGCGCTTCAGGACGTCGATCCCGCCCGCCACGCCGAGGCTTACCGCAAGATCATGACGTCCTATGCGGTGAGCGGGTGACATGATCTTCGATACCGAGTTCCCCACCTGCCGCGAGGGCGTCTTCGTCCCCGTCCCCTTCGCCACGCCGGAACAGATCGTCGAGACCGTCGTGACGGCGGAGCAACTGGGCTACAACGCCGTCTGGGGCACCGATTTCGTGACCCCGACCGCGTGCTACAACATCCCCGACGCGGCCGAGCCCAACTGGTACGAGCCGCTCATCACCCTGGCCTATTGCGCCGCCCGGACGACGCGCATCAAGCTCGGCACCGGGGCCATCCTGGCGCCCTACCGGGAGCCGGTGATGCTCGCCAAACAGGTGGCCACCCTCGACCAGTTCAGCCAGGGCCGCCTCCTCCTCGGCCTCGGCCTCGGCATGTGCCGGGACGAGCTCCAGGCCATCCTGCCGCGCCTCGGCAACGCGCACCGCGGCGCGATGCTGGACGAGCACCTGGAGCTCCTGCACCTCCTGCTGGCGCGCGACAGCGGCAAGGTCACCTACGAAGGGAAGTATCTCGAGATCAGGGGCGTGGAGATGGACCCCAAGCCGGTCCAGGACCCGCTGCCCATCTACGTGCCGGGGAAGAGCGCCGAATCCCTCGAGCGGGTGGCCAAGTGGGGCCTCGGCTACATGATCAAGTCGGTGACCGTGCGCGAGCGCATCGAGGCCCTCGCGCCCTACCTCGAGAAGCACGGCCGCGCGCTGTCCGAGATCGACGTGGTCGCCGAATCCGAGATCTATATCGCCGCGACCCACGAGGCGGCGGTCGAGCAGTACTTCGCCAGCCGCCACGGCCAATTCCGCGTCACGCGCGAGGCGAAGGAGTCCATCGTCGCCAAAAACTGGATCGGCACGAGCACCGAGGTCATCGACAAGATCGGCGGGGCCAAGGACGCGGGTGCCCGCCACTTCAACGTGCTGCACATCGCGGGCGACACGGTCGAGGTGATGCTCGACCAGTTGCGCATGTTCGCAGAGGAGGTCATCCCGGCGGTCAGTTGACCGGCGAGGGCGCCCCATCGGCATCCCCACCCAACCACGCGGAGCAGAGGAGGATACCCCATGATCTACGAAATCAGGCGCTACGAATGCCTGCCCGGCAAGCTGGCGACCTTGAACGAGCTGATGGACAAATACGCCGTGCGGCTGTTCGAGAAGCACGGCATGACGGTGGTGGGCGCCTGGGTGCCTTCCGTCGGCGACGACGAGAACACCCTCATCTACATGCTGTCCTACCCCGACATGGGCGTGCGACAGACGGCCTGGGCGGCCTTCTTCGCCGATCCCGAATGGCACGCCGGCAGGACCGAGATCGGCCAGAAGGCGGGCGGCCCGCTGGTGGCCCGGATGGACAGCAGCTTCCTCGCGCCGACGTCCTATTCGCCGCTCAAGTGAGCGGTGGCGGGGGGTGCGATGATCTATGAGATGCGCCGTTACGAATGCTCGCCCGGCAAACTGGCGGCTTTGCACGAGTTGATGGAAAATCACGGCGTGCGGCTGTTCGAGAAGCACGGCATGACGGTGGTGGGCGCCTGGGTGCCCTCGGTCGGCGATGACGAGAACACCCTCGTCTACTTGCTGTCCTACCCGGACATGGGCGAGCGCCAGAAGGCATGGGAGGGCTTCTTCGCCGATCCCGAATGGCACGAGGCCCGGGCCGAGAACGGCCGCAAGTGGGACGGCCCGCGGATCGCCAAGGGCGACAGTAGCTTCCTCGTCCCCACGGCCTACTCGCCACTCCAGTAAGGCGCGAGGCCCCGGCGGCCGGGCGGGGAAGCAGGCGGAACCGAAGGCCGCGCCGGCGATACCGGGGCATCGTCAAGCGGTGGCGACGCCTTCCGGGGGCCAGGAAATGCGACCCTCCGTGGCCGCCCGGCGGAGCCCGCGGTCGTCGCAGCGCGGCCCCGATTTCCGGGGTTGGCGGAAGAGGGTGGGAGTCGAACCCACCAGGCACGCCAAGCGCGCCTCACCGGATTTGAAGTCCGGGCACACCACCGGGTCGCGTTCCCCTTCCAGCGCCAATCCTAAGGGCGGTCAGCCCGCGGGCGAACCGAAAACCTCGTCCGCCGGGCGCAGAACCCGACGCCCCGCGCTCGTTCGTGCGGTCAGGCCCACGCGGTCGAAATATTCGAGCACGTCGATGGTGAGGTTGCGCCCGATACCCGAGCGGTCGCGGTAGGCGGCGGGCGTGACGAGGCCGTCGCCGGCCTCGGCCGCGACCGCTTCGGCCATGGCGGCGAGGGATGCGATGGCGGCCGGCAGGTAGAATCGGTTGCGCGCCACGCGCTGGACGTGCCCCTGCCGCGCGGCACGAACGAGGAAGGATTCGAGGGGTGCCGCGTCCATGGCGAGCGCCGCCGCCAGATCCCAAACCCCCGGTGGGTGCCGGCCGCCCTCCGCCAGCGCCGGCCGCACCCGGTCCCAGAGCGCCGCGTCGGCGGCACTCAAGCGCGCCTCGTGGCCGGGCAGGTGCAGGACCGCGCCGCGCCGCCGCACCGTCCCCTCCCGCAGAAGTTCGCCGAGAGCCGCGCGCACGGGCGCCGGCCCGGCGCGCTGGCCGAGGGCGCGCCGGACCTCGTCCTCGCCCGGGCCCAGCACCTCGGGCACCCGCGCGTGCCAGGCCCCGAGGGCCTCGACGACCGAGGCCCGCAGGGCGACCCAGGCCGCTCGAGAGAAACCGGTCGCCGGCTCGGCGCCCGGTATTTGGATCATGCCGGAGCGCGACCAAAGTACCGCCGCCTCCGCCGCCGTCAGGTTGCGGGCGCGCGCGAACGCTTCGAGATCGACGCCGCCGGGATCGAGGTCGAGCAGGCCACGCAAGCTCGCCTCCGGATCCGGCCGATCGAGGACCGCGAGACGGGCGAGGCGCTCGGGCCGGGCGCGGCCGCGCCGTGGCGGGAAAGGATCGACGAGGTGGCCGCCGGCGATCGTCCGCCGCGCCGCCTGGTCGCGCAGGATCAGCCGATCGCCATGAAGGGCGCCCAGGGGGCGGTCGAGGACGAGCTGCACCAGGGCCGATCCGCCCGGGGGGATCGCCTTCGCCCCCAGGACGGCGATGCGGCAGGTGGTATCGGCGGCACCGAGATGGAGGTGCGCGGGCGTCCAGTGGGCGAGCGCGCGCGCTTCGCCCGCGAGCACCCGGATGCGCGCGTCCAGCCGCGCCGTCGGCGCATGGGCCGCGGCGGCCAGCACCCAGTCACCGCGCCGGACGTCCGGCTTGCGCAAGCCCGCGCCGGCGAGGTTGAGGGCGCAGCGCTGACCCGCCACGGCGCCGTCCGCCACGTGATTGTCAGCATGGATGCCGCGCACCCTGACTTCGGTCCCGCGCGGCGAGAGGAGGAGGCGGTCACCGACCGCAACGCGGCCGGAGAAGACCGATCCCGTTACCACGAGGCCCGTGCCCTGGATCAGGAACACCCGGTCGATGGCGAGGCGAAAATGGCCGCCGACGGGGCGCGCCGCGATCGCCTCCGCCAGCCCGCTCAAGGCCTCACGGAGCCGCGGGATGCCATCGCCGGTCACACTGGAGACCGGTACCACGGGCGCGCCATCGAGGCTGGTGCCCGCGAGGATCGCGGCGATGGCGCGCTCGACCTCGACCAATCTCTCGGGCGCGACCCGGTCGGCCTTGGTCAGCGCGACGAGCCCATGGGGCACGCCGAGCAGGTCGAGTATGGCGAGGTGCTCCAGGGTCTGGGGCATGGGGCCATCGTCGGCCGCGACCACGAAGAGGGCGGCATCGATGGCCGTCACGCCGGTCAGCATGTTGCGCACGAATCGCTCGTGCCCGGGCACGTCGATGAAGCTCGCGACCCGCCCGTCGGGAAGGGTGTGGTGGGCGAAGCCGAGGTCGATGGTGAGGCCGCGGCGTTTCTCCTCCGGCAGGCGGTCGGTATCGACGCCCGTGAGCGCGGCGACGAGCGCCGTCTTGCCGTGGTTGACGTGCCCGGCGGTGGCGACGATCACGGCGCGGCGTCTCGCCCCTGAACCTGAAACAGCCGGTCGAGCTGGCCGAGGAACGCCCGCTCGTCCTCGAGGCAGCGCAGGTCTAGTAGGAGGGCGCCCTCCTCGACCCGGCCGATCACGGGCACCGGCAGGGCGCGGAAAGCCGCCACCAGGCGCCCGAGGGCGGCACCGGTACCGCGCCCGCCCGTCGCCGGCTCGAGCGCGAGCCCCGCGCTCGGCAGATAATCGAGCGGCCGCGCGCCACTGCCGATCTGGCTTTGGCAGGCCACGATGCGGACCGTCGCCACACCCGCGAGCCGCCGGGCGAGCACGGGCCTCAGGCGCGCCGCGAGGGCTTCGAGCGCCGCCGTGGGCCGGCTCAGCATCCTGAGCGTCGGCAGCCTTTCGGCGAGGCGGTCCGGGTCCAGGTGGAGACGGAGGACGGCCGCGAGGGCGGCGATGGTCATCCTGTCGACGCGCAGCGCCCGCTTGAGGGGATTGCGCGCGAGCTTGCGGACGAGGTCGGCGCGGCCGACGATGAGCCCCGCCTGTGGGCCGCCGAGCAGCTTGTCGCCGCTGAAGCTCACCAGGTCCGCGCCGGCGGCGATGGTCTCGGCCGGCGTCGGCTCGCGCGGCAGGCCGTGGTCGCTGAGGTCGATGAGCGCGCCACTGCCGAGATCGACAACGAGGGGCAGCCGGTGCTCGTGCGCGAGCGCCGCGAGCTCGGCTTCCGGCACGGCGGCGGTGAAGCCCTGGACCGCGTAATTGCTGGTATGGACCTTCATCAAAAGCGCCGTGCCCCGGCCGATGGCCTCGGCGTAATCGCGCGGGTGGGTGCGGTTGGTGGTGCCGACCTCGCGCAGCTTGCACCCGGCCCGCGCCATGATGTCGGGCAGGCGGAAGGCGCCGCCGATCTCGATCAGCTCGCCGCGGGAGACGATCGCTTCGCGGCGCTGGGCGAGGCTGTTGAGGATGAGCAGGACGGCGGCCGCGTTGTTGTTGACGACCGTGGCCGCCTCGGCCCCGGTGAGGCGGCACAAGAGGCCTTCGAGGTGATCATCCCGATCGCCGCGCTGTCCGCGCGCGAGGTCGTATTCGAGGTTGGCCGCACCCCGTGAGACGGCGACGACAGCGTCGATGGCCTCCGTGGGCAGGGCAGCGCGGCCGAGGTTGGTGTGAAGGACCGTCCCGGTCATGTTGAACACCGCCCTGAGGGTCGGTGCCGTCATGGCCGCCAAGCGCTCCCCGATGGCGGCGAGGAGGGTAGCGTCGTCGACCGCGGGCGCCTTGCCGGGCTCGGGCTCGGCAAGGGCCGCGCGCAGATCGGCCAGCACCGCCTGGGTCGCCTCGGTGGCGAGCGCGCGGCCGTGGGCGGCGACGAGCCGCTCCATGGCCGGGAGGCGAAGCAGACGATCGACCGACGGGACGGCCGCGCGCGCTGAGTCCTTGGGTTTCGGCATGGCGGATCGGTCCAGATGGGGCCGTGGCTGCGGGTGAGGCTAAAGAGGGGGCGGTTGGCGGTCAACGCCAGCGCCCATGCGGACCCCGGGCGGCTTTCGCCGGCCGTCGGGTGCGGGTAGTATCCACTGGTGTGAAAAGTACCAGGGGACCCATAGATGGTGAGATTGAGCGACGTATCCGAGTGGGAACGGGACATGCTCCTCGAGCTCGAATGCCCGACCTACGACGAGATGGCGTGGGTCGAGCCTCGGCCTTTGAGCGAGCGGCGAATCGCCATGGTTTCCACGGCGGGGCTGCATCGCCGCGACGACCGGCCCTTCCTCGGCGTCACCGGTGAATACCGCGTCATCCCGGGCGACACCGAGGCCGGCGAATTGGTCATGAGCCACGTCTCGACGAGCTACGACCGCACCGGCTTCCAGCAGGACCTCAACGTGATCCTGCCGGTGGACTGGCTGCGGGAGCTGGCCGAGGACGGGGTAATCGGGTCGGTGGCGGACTACCATTACGCCGTCGTCGGCGCGGCCTCGCCCGAAGAGCTGGAGCCGACGGCCCGCCAGATCGCCGGCCTCCTCAAGAAGGACAATGTCGATTCCGTCCTGTTGCTTCCCGTTTGACCGTTCTGTACGCGCGCCGTGGGCGGGCTGGGACATTTTCTGGAACGGGAGGGGCTGGCGACGACGCAGATCAGCCTGGTGCGCGAGCACACGGCGGTGATGAAGCCGCCAAGGGCGCTGTGGGTGCCCTTCGAGCTCGGCCGCCCCCTCGGTGAGCCCGGCGACGCGGCCTTCCAGCGCCGCGTGCTGATGGCGGCGCTCGAGTTGCTCGACGCGGCGCAAGGCCCGGTGCTGGCCGATTTCCCCGACGACGCGCCGAGCGCCGCCGATGTCGAGGGCTGGGCCTGCCTCATCAACCTGAGGCCACCGGTTCGCGACTTGAGCGAGACCGATGCCTTGCGGGAGGAGATGGAAGCGGAGATCGCCCAGCTCGCACCCTGGTACGACCTCGCGGTCGAGAAGCTCGGGCGCACCACGGTGGGGCCGAGCGGCATGGAAGTGCCGGAGGCGACGCGCTTCGTGGGCGCGTTCCTCGACGGCGCGCCCGCGGAGAACCCGCGCCCCGAGATGCCGATCGCCGAAGCCTTCCGCCTCGCCAGCGACGACGTGAAGGCCTATTGCCTGCTGGCGGCCTCGGCGCAGCCTGGGGCGGCGTCGAGCAGCCAGCTCATGCACTGGTTCTGGGACGAGACCGTGACGGGCCGGGTCTTCCTCACCCTCCGGGACCTCTTCCTCGGAAGCGAGGATGCGGACATGAAGAGCCTCGGCCGCTTCGTCCTGGCGCCGCCCTTCTAGTGGCGCGAATCTGACGCTCCGAGCCCGCTCCCCGCCGCGGGAGAGGGTGGCGCGCAAGGCTCACCGGCCGCCCGACCCCCCACGATCAGATGGACGACACGTCAATGCTGGAGCGCGACCGCCTCCGAACCATCGCCCGGCTGGGCCTGCCGATGGTCGCCGGCATGCTGTCGCAGAACCTCCTCAACCTGGTCGATACGGCCATGGTCGGGGTGCTGGGGCCGAGCGCACTCGCCGCCGTCGGCATCGGCTCCTACGCCAACTTCATGGCCATCGCCCTCTTCATCGGCCTGTCCTCGGGCGTCCAGGCCATGGTGGCGCGGCGCGAGGGCGAAGGCCGGCACGGCGAGACGGCGGTGCCGCTCAACGGCGGGCTGCTGCTCTCGGTCGCCCTCGGGCTGCCCACCCTGGCCGCGCTGTTCGTGCTCGCGCCCGACTTCATGCCGCTCATCAACCCGGACCCGACGGTGATCGCCGACGGCACGCCCTACTTCCAGGCCCGCCTCACGGGCGTGATCGCCGTCGGCATGACCTTCGCCTTCCGCGGCTATTGGAACGGGGTCAACCTGCCGCGCATCCATTTCCAGGTGCTGCTGGTCACCCACGCGTCGAACATCGTCCTCAGCTACGTGCTGATTTTCGGCGCCTTCGGCATCCCCGCTCTGGGCACGCTGGGGGCCGGGATCGGCTCGGCGGTGGCCACCTATCTCGGCGTCGGCGTCCACTTCGCCCTGGCCATCCGCATGGCGCGGCGTAACGGCTTCCTCCGCGGCATCCCGGCGCCCGAGACCATGATGACGATGGTGCGTGTCAGCCTGCCCGCGGCCCTCAACCAGTTCCTGTTCGCGGCCGGCATCACGGCCCTCTTCTGGATCATCGGCCAGGTCGGCACGGTCGAGGTCGCGGCCTCGAGCGTGCTCGTGAACCTCTTCCTGGTCGCCTTCCTGCCGGGTGTCGGCCTCGGGCTCGCCGCCGCCTCGCTGGTGGGCCAGGCGCTGGGGCGGGGCGAGGCGGACGATGCCCGCCGGTGGGGCTGGGACGTGGTGAAGGTGGCCGCCGTCACCATGACGGCCATCGGCCTGCCAGCACTCATCGTGCCCGACATCATCCTCTCGGGCTTCCTGCACGAGGCCGGCGCTATCGAGGTCGCGCGCGGGCCCCTGCGCTTCATCGCGTTCTTCATGGCGGTGGAGGCGGTAGGCCTCGTGCTGACCAACGCGCTCCTCGGCGCCGGCGCCGCGCGCCAGGTGATGGTGGTGAGCGTGAGCCTCCAGTGGCTCGTCGGCCTGCCCCTCGCCTGGCTCGCGGGGCCCTATCTCGGCCTCGGCCTCATCGGCATCTGGGTCGCCCATACGGGCGCCCGCGCCATCCAGGCCGCCATCCTGGCGCGCCTGTGGGCGGGGGATCGCTGGACGCGGATCGAGGTTTGAGGCGAACGGACCGGATCAAAAGGCGAAGTCGTCCTGGTCGATGGTCGAGGCGGTGACGCCGACGAGGGTGATCGTGTCGGCGCCCAGCGCGATCACCGCATCCGCGCCGACCTGGGTGGCGCTGATATCGGCGAAGCTGGCCGCCGCCGAATGATCCGAAAGGTCGATCCGGTCATCCGTGCCCGCACCCGCCTCGAAGCCCTCGACCCTGTCGTCCCCGTCACCGTCGGCGAACACGAACAGGTCGTCGCCAGCACCGCCGAGGAGGAGGTCGCTGCCGCCGTTGCCGATGAGGGTATCGGCGCCGGCGCCGCTGGTGAGCTGCTCGTCGCCCGCGCCGCCGATGAGAATCCCGTCGGCCGAGATCGCGGGGCCGGCGAAGAGGTCGAGCACCACTGTCGCGGTCGCCTGGAGGCCGGTGCCGTCGGTCATCGTGTAGTCGAAGGAGGCGGCGGGGCCGGCGGGGTCGATCGCCTGGAAGACGACGTTACCAAAGGCGTCGAGGCCGACGATGGCGTTCGAGGCATTGCCCACCGAGAGGATCGACAGGGTGTCGCCGGCGGCATCGGAATCGTTGCCGAGGAGTGCCGAGACGGGGATCACGATCTGGCCCGCGCTCATGGTCGAGATCGAATCGGCTGCCGCGACCGGCGCGTGGGTCAGGCCCTCGACCGTCAGCGTCACGGTCGCCGTGCCAACGCCACCGTTACCGTCGCTCACGGTGTAGGTGAAACTGTCGGTCTGAACCGTGCCGTCGCCAAGCGCGCCGAGGGCAGCGGAGGCGCTCGGGTCGTAATCGATCTGGCTGCCGTCGAGCGAGAGCGTGACGGTGGCGCCGAGGGCGCTGGTCGCCGAGACCGAGAGGATCGAGAGGGCGCCGCCATCCACGTCGGTGTCGTTCTCGAGGAGGTCAGCGGCGGCGATTGTCGTAGCCGTATCTTCGTCCGTCACCGCGCCGCCGTCGCCGTCGAGGTCGCCAGCCTCGACCGAATAGCTGCGGTTGGCGCCGAGGCTCAGGCCCGAACCGGTGAGCCAGCCCGTGCCGTCGTTGGTGAGCACCTGATTCGCCTGGCCGCTGCCGTTGGCCACCACCACGTCATAATCGCCGTCGCCATCGACATCGACCAGGGCCGAGTCCCAGGACGCGCCGTAGCCGAGAAGCTGGGCGCCGGCGGCGAAAGTGCCCGCGGCCCCGCCCTGGGCACCGCCCTGGTTGAACCAGACGCGGTCCCGCTGGTTGTGATTGGCCTCGTACATGTCGAGGTCGCCGTCGCCGTCGAGGTCGGCGAGCTCCACGTCCCGCGTCCGGTTGGCGCCGAGCGCCTGGCCGCTGTCGGTGAAGGTTCCGAGGCCGTTATTGAGGAAGACGCGGTTCCCGGCCGAGAAGTTGGCGGTCACGATGTCGAGGTCGCCATCGCCGTCCACATCGGCGAGCTCGATATCCTTGGTGTCGGCGTTGCCGAAGGATTGCGCGCTGGGGCTGAAGGCGCCGACCTGTCCACCCTGGGCGCCGCCGCTATTGATCCACATGCGGTTGACGCCCTGGTAGGCGAGGACCGCGTCGAGGTCGCCGTCGCCGTCGATATCGGCCAGCTCGACGTCCCAGGCCGCGCTGCCGCCGAGGGTCTGGCCGCTGTCCGCGAAGACGCCCTCTGTCCCGACCTGATCGCCGCCCTGGTTCACGTAGAGGCGGTTCTGGGACGTGCCCTTGACCGCGACGAAGATATCGAGGTCGCCGTCGTTGTCCACGTCGCCGAGGGCGGCGGCGCGGTGCTCGACGCTGGTGCCGAGGGTCTGGCCGGCCGCGAAGGTGCCGTCGCCGTTGTTGGCCCAGATCTGGTTCGGGCCGTTGAACGTCACCGCGAAGGCATCGAGGTCGCCGTCGCCGTCGAGGTCGCCGAGGCGCACGTCGTAGGTGTTCGTGGCGCCGGCCGCCTGCCCGGTCGAGGTGAAGCCGCCGGCGATGTCGTTGAGCCAGGCCGTATCGCCGGCACCGGACCAGTTGCCGAAGATAGAGATCGGGGGTGCCCGGCCCGGTGATCGCGTCGTCCGCCCCGACCGGCGCATCGTTGACGCCATCGATGGTGATGGTGACCGTGGCCTGCTCGGTGCCGCCGCGGCCATCATCGACCTGGTAGTCGAAGGATACGGTCTGGCTCTCGCCCGCGCCGAGAGACTCGAAGGCGCCACCCGGATCGAATGTGAAGCTGTCGGCCGCGTTGTCGATCGTGACCACGCCGGCGGACGGGCCGCTCAGAATGGCGAAGCTCAGGTCGTCGCCGTTCAGGTCATTGGCATCGAAGGCGAAGGTGGCCGGGCCGTCTTCGTCGATGCCCGACACGGTCTGCGAGAAGGCGAAGGGCAGGATGTTCTGTTCGGTCCGCGGCCCCTCGACCGTGACCGTGACCGTCGCCGTGTCCCATCCACCGGCGGCGTTGGCGACGACATAGGTGAAGGTGTCCGTCAACACCTCGCCCGCCATCAGTGCGCCGAGTGCCAGCGAGCTGGTCGGGTCGTAGGCGATCTCGCCGCCGTCGAGTGAAAGCGTGACCGTGGCCCCGAGGGCGCTCGTCGCGGAAACCGACTGGACGCTCAACGCGCCGCCGTTCAAGTCGACATCGTTGTTCAACAGGTCGGCCGCAGCGATCGTCGTGGGGGAATCGCTGTCGGTCGTCGCGCCAATGTCGCCATTGATGTTGCCGACCTCGACGGAATAGCTGCGGCCGGCGCCCAGGCTCTGGCCCGAGTCGGTGAAGCGACCCGTGCTGTCGTTGAGGTAGACCGTGTTCCCCTGGTTGCTGCCGTTGGCCACGACGGCATCAATGTCGCCGTCGCGGTCGATATCGGTCAGCGCCACGTCCCAGGAGGCGCTGGTGCCGAGGGTCCGGCTGCTGGCCGCGAAGGTGCCCGCGGCACCGCCCTGGTCGCCGCCCTGGTTGAACCAGATCTGGTCGGGCTGGTTGTGGTTGGCCTCGTACATGTCGAGGTCGCCGTCGCCGTCGAGGTCGGCGAGCTCGATATCCCGGGTCATGGCGGTGCCGAGGGACTGGCCGCTATCGACGAAGCCCGCGGCACCCTCATGGAAGAAAACCTGGTTGCCGCCGCCGAAGGTGGCCGCCACGATATCGAGGTCGCCGTCGCCGTCCACATCCGCGAGCTCGATATCCCGCGTATCGCCGCCGCCGAAGGCCTGTGCGCCGGGGTCGAAGGTGCCGACCTGCCCGCCCTGGACGCCGCCCCGGTTGACCCACATGCGGTTGGCGCCCTGGTAGGCGAAGAACGCGTCGAGGTCACCGTCGCCGTCGAAATCCGCGAGCTCGACATCCCAAGCGGCCGAGCCACCCAGGTTGATGCCGGCATCCGCGAACGTGCCTTCGGCGCCGCCCTGGGCGCCGCCCTGGTTGAGCAGGAGCTTGTTCTGGGTCGTGCCCTTGATAGCGACGACGGCATCGAGGTCGCCGTCATTGTCGACATCGCCGAGGGCGGCGCTCCTGTTCTCCACGGCCCCGCCGATGGCCTGGCTGGCGGCGAATGTGCCGTCGCCGTTGTTGGTCCAGACCTGGTTCGGGCCGTTGAAGTTGACGGCGAAGGCATCGAGGTCGCCGTCACCGTCGAGGTCGCCCAGGCGCACGTCGTAGGTGTTGGCGGCATCGAGGACTTGGGCGGTCGAGGTATATTGGCCTGAATCGTCGTTGATCCAGGCCGAGCTGCCGGGCGCAGTCCAGTTCCCGAACACGATATCCGGGCTACCCAAGCCGTCGATCACTTCGTCGGCCGCCGTCAGCGGATCCGCCGCGCCATCGACGGTGATCGTTACCGTGGCCGTGGCCGCGCCGCCCTGGCCGTCATCGACCCGGTAGTCGAAGGACACCTGCCGGGTCTCGCCCAGGTCCAGGTCCTCGAAGCCGCCGTTCGGATCGAATGTGGCCACGCCGGTCAGGTCGTCGATCGCGACCGTGCCCGCGGCCGGCCCGTTCAGGACCGTGAAGGCAAGGCTGTCGCCGTCGGGGTCGCTCGCGTCGAGGGCGAAGCTGGCGGGGTTGTCCTCGTCGATCCCCGCCACCGCCTGCACCAGCGCGACCGGCCCTTCGTTCAAGTCGTTGACGGCGACGGTGAAGGTCTCGCTGGTGGCGAGGCCGCCCGCGTCCGTCGCCGTCACGGCGACGGTGACGCTCGCTTCCGCTTCGTGATCGAGGGTCTGACCTGCCTTGAGCTTGAGCTGGTCGCCCACCACTTCGAATCGGAGGTCATCGACCGTAAAGGTGTGGGTGTCGCCAAGGTCGGGGTCACTGGCCGCCAACGCGCCGACGACCGCGCCGGCCGCGTTCTCGTCGACACTCGCATTGGCCAACGAGATCGCTGTCGGCGCCTCGTTGAGGTCGTTGACCGCGATGGTGAAGAGCTGGCTGGTGGCGAGGCCACCCGCGTCCGTCGCCGTCACGGTGACGGCCAAGGTGGCTTCGGTTTCGTGATCGAGGCTCTCCCCGGCCTTGAGCTTGAGCTGGTCGCCGACCACCTCGAAGCGGAGGTCATCGACCGTAAAGATATGGCTGTCGCCCGCGTCGGGATCGCTGGCCGCCAGAGTTCCCACGACCGCGCCGGCCGCGTTCTCGTCGATGCTCGCATTATCCAGAGAAACCGCTGTGGGGGCTTCGTTCAGGTCGTTGACCGCGATGGTGAAGATTTGGCTGGTGGCGAGGCCGCCCGCGTCCGTCGCCGTCACGGTGACGGCCACGGCGCCCCCAGCTTCGTGATCGAGGCTCGCCCCGGCCTTGAGCTTGAGCTGGTCGCCGACCACCTCGAAGCGGAGGTCATCGACCGTGAAGGTGTGGGTGTCGCCAAGGTCGGGGTCGCTCGCGCTCAGGGTGCCCGCGACCGCGCCGGCCGCGTTCTCGTCGACGACCGCGTTGTCGAGAGCGATCCCCGTTGGCGCCTCGTCGACATCGTTGACCGCGATGGTGAGAACCTGGCTGGTCGAAAGGCCACCCGCGTCCGTCGCCGTCACCGTGACATCGACACTGGCTTCGACCTCGCGATCGAGGCTCTCGCCAGCCTTGAGCTTGAGCTGGTCGCCGACCACCTCGAAGCGGAGATCATCGACCGTGAAGGTGTGGGTGTCGCCAAGGTCGGGGTCGCTGGCCGCCAGCGTGCCCACGACCGCGCCGGCCGCGTTCTCGTCGATGCTGGCGCTGTCGAGCGAGACGGCGGTGGGGGCCTCGTTGACATCGTTGACCGCGACAGTGAAGAGCTGGCTGGTGGCGAGGCCGCCCGCGTCCGCCGCCGTCACGGTCACCGCCACTGTGGTCCCAGCTTCGTGGTCGAGGCTTTCGCCCGCCTTGAGCTCGAGCTGATTGCCCACCACTTCGAAGCGCAGATCGTCGACCGTGAAGGTGTGGGTGTCGCCAAGGTCGGGGTCGCTCGCGCTCAGGGTGCCCGCGACCGCGCCGGCCGCGTTCTCGTCGACGACCGCGTTGTCGAGAGCGATCCCCGTTGGCGCCTCGTCGACATCGTTGACCGCGATGGTGAGAACCTGGCTGGTCGAAAGGCCACCCGCGTCCGTCGCCGTCACCGTGACATCGACACTGGCTTCGACCTCGCGATCGAGGCTCTCGCCAGCCTTGAGCTTGAGCTGGTCGCCGACCACCTCGAAGCGGAGATCATCGACCGTGAAGGTGTGGGTGTCGCCAAGGTCGGGGTCGCTGGCCGCCAGCGTGCCCACGACCGCGCCGGCCGCGTTCTCGTCGATGCTGGCGCTGTCGAGCGAGACGGCGGTGGGGGCCTCGTTGACATCGTTGACCGCGACAGTGAAGAGCTGGCTGGTGGCGAGGCCGCCCGCGTCCGCCGCCGTCACGGTCACCGCCACTGTGGTCCCAGCTTCGTGGTCGAGGCTTTCGCCCGCCTTGAGCTCGAGCTGATTGCCCACCACTTCGAAGCGCAGATCGTCGACCGTATATGTGTGGCTGTCGCCAAGCGTCGGGGTCGCTCGCGCTCAGAGCGCCCACGACGGCACCGGCCGCGTTCTCGTCGATGCTCGCATTGTCGAGAGAGACGGCGGTGGGGGCCTCGTTGACATCGTTGACCGCGACAGTGAAGAGCTGGCTGGTGGCGAGGCCGCCCGCGTCCGCCGCCGTCACGGTCACCGCCACTGTGGTCCCAGCTTCGTGGTCGAGGCTTTCGCCCGCCTTGAGCTCGAGCTGATTGCCCACCACTTCGAAGCGCAGATCGTCGACCGTATATGTGTGGCTGTCGCCCGCGTCGGGGTCGCTCGCGCTCAGAGCGCCCACGACCGCGCCGGCCGCGTTCTCGTCGATGCTCGCATTGTCGAGCGAGACGGCGGTGGGGGCCTCGTTGACATCGTTGACCGCGACAGCGAAGAGCTGGCTGGTGGCGAGGCCGCCCGCGTCCGTCGCCGTCACGGTGACGGCCACGGTGTCCCCGGCCTCATGGTCGAGGCTCTCGCCCGCCTTGAGCTCGAGCTGATTGCCCACCACTTCGAAGCGCAGATCGTCGACCGTATATGTGTGGCTGTCGCCCGCGTCGGGGTCGCTCGCGCTCAACGTGCCCACGATGGCGCCGGCCGCGTTCTCATCGATGCTGGCGTTGTCGAGAGCGATACCCGTTGGTGCCTCGTTCAAATCGTTGACCGCGACAGTGAAGAGCTGGCTGGTGGCGAGGCCGCCCGCATCCGTCGCCGTCACGGTGACGTTGACGGTGGCTTCGCCCTCGTGGTCGAGGCTCTCGCCCGCCTTGAGCTCGAGCTGATTGCCCACCACTTCGAACCGGAGATCGTCCACCGTGAAGGTGTGGGTGTCGCCCGCGTCGGGGTCGCTCGCGCTCAATGTGCCCACGACCGCGCCGGCCGCGTTCTCATCGATGCTGGCGTTGTCGAGCGAGACATTCGACGGGGCGTCGTTGACGGCGTCGACCGTCAAGGTGACGGTCGCCGTCGCCATCTCGCCCGTGCCGTCGCTCACCTGATAGGTGAAGCTGTCGGCGCCGTTGAAATCCGCGTCCGGCACGTAGGTGAAGGTGTCGCCGAGGTTATCGAGGGTGAGCAAGCCGGACGCCGGGCCGGTGAGGACCGTGAAGGTCAGGTCGTCGCCCTGGGCCAGGTCCGGGTCGGTGGCGTCGAAGCCGAAGGTGCCGAGCGTATCCTCGGCCATCGAGACGGACTGGTCCAATGCGACGGGCGGCGAATTGTCGGATACGCCGTCGACGGTGACGGTCACCGTGGCCGTGTCGCTGGCGCCATCGCCGTCGCGGACATGATAGGTGAAGCTGTCGGTCGCCAGCGCGCCGAAATCCAGATCCTGGAGCGGGCCCGCCCCCGTCGGGTCGTAGGTGAAGGCGCCGTCGGCCTCGATGGTGACCGTGGCACCCTGGGCGGTGGTGACGATGAGCGGCGCGCCCGCCGCGGCGCCGTCGATCGACAAGACGTCGCCCGCGTCCGGGTCGTCGAGGATGAGGTTGCCGGAGAGGGGCGTGTCCTCGTCGGTCGCGTAGGCGTTGTCCGCGGCCGCCGGCGCCTCGTTCACGTCATTGACCGCGACGGTCACGGTCGTGGTGTCCGGAAGGCCGCCGGCATCCATCGCCTGGACCGTCAGCGTGTAGCCCGGCACGGCCTCGAAATCGAGTGGGGCCGTCGTCGCGATCGCGCCCGTCGCCGCGTCGATGGCGAAGGCGCTGGAGGCGTTGCCCGCCGTGATGCTGAATGTGAGCGCACCGCCGGCATCGATGTCGGTGGCGGGAGCCGTGCCCACGAGGGTCGCTGGCGGCAGGTTCTCATCAATGGCGAAGTTGGCGGAATCCGCCATAACGGGCGCGTCGTTCACGGCGTTCACGGTGACGCTCACGGTGGCCACGTCGAAGCCGCCGTCCCCATCGCTCACCGTGTAGCTGAAGCTGTCGGTGCCGTTGTAATCCGCGTCCGGCGTATAGGTGACGGCGCCACCCGCGTCGACGCCCACGGCGCCATGGGCGCCCTGGGTGACGGCGGTGATGGCGAGCGGGAGGTCGGCCGCCACGTCCGTGTCGTTGGACAGCACGTCGAGGGTGACCGCCGTATCCTCGTCCGTGACGACGCTGTCGTCATCCGCCGTGGGGTCCAGGTTCTCGACCGTGATGGTCAGCGCGTCGGTGGCGCTGGCACCGTTGTCGTCGGTGACCGTGAGGGTGACCGTGTAAGCCCCATCGTCGCCGTAGACATGGCCGCCGGCGATATCGAAACCGCCCGCGGTGAGCGCCGCGGTCTCCGCCGCCGTCCCATCACCCCAGTCGATGGTCACCTGGTGGGTGTCGCCGAGGTCCGCGTCCGAGTACAGGCCCGCGACGGTCGCGACCGAGCCTTCCGCGACGACCGCCAATCCGGCCGTCGCCGCCTCGATGACGGGGGCGTCGTTCACGCCCTCGACCGTGACCGTTACGGTCGCCGTGGCCGTGGCCCCGGTCGGATCGGTGACGGTGTAGGCGAAGCTGTCGGTCGCCACCTCGCCCGCCGCCAGCCCGTCGAGCGCCCCGGTCGGATCGTAGCGAAGTGTGCCGTCCGCGTTGAGCCCGACCTGAGCCCCGAGCGCGCTCGAGGCATCGAACGACGAGACCGTGAGGCCGCTCGCGGGGCCGTCGTTGGCCAGCACATCGATATCTACGGCGGCATCCTCGTCCGTAGCGGCGACATCATCGACGGCCACCTGGGCCTCCGTGGTCAGCACGACCTCGAAGGTCTCCCAATTCGACGCGTCGAGATGGAAGGAGGAGAAACTGAAGGTCGAGCCGCCGCGCCGCGCGCCATCGGCGCTCGTGGCCAGGAAGTCCGCGAAGGCCGCCAGATCCGCCTGCACGCCCGCATCGGCCCACTCGTTCGCGGTCAGCTCGAGGACCAGGTAGTCGGCCCCGCCGCCACCGTCATAGACGTCCCAGGCGCCGAAGTTCTCTTCCATGTTGTAGGTGGCGGTGTCGGCGCCCCAGCCGCCGAACACCATGTCGCTGCCAGCGCCGCCGTCGAGATAGTCGCCGAACCCGAAATCGCCGCCGGAGCCGGAGCCGCTACCGGACCCGTGCCGCCCGCCCGAGCCTCTTCCACGGCCGCCATCGCCAAAGATGATATCGGCGCCGGCGCCGCCAGAGATCACGTCCGCGCCGGCGCCGCCGGCGATGAAGTCGGCGCCGTCTCCACCGTCGATTACGTCGTTACCGGTGCCGCCCTTGATCCAGTCGGCGCCATCGCCGCCATCGATCGTGTCCTCGCCCTTGCCACCATGAATGCGGTCGGCGTCGTCACCGCCATCGATTGCGTCGTCGCCCTTGCCACCGTGGATGCGGTCCGCGCCGGTGCCGCCGTCGATCGTGTCGGCGCCCTTGCCACCGTGGATGCGGTCCGCGCCGGTGCCGCCGTCGATCGTGTCGGCGCCCTTGCCACCATGGATGCGGTCAGCGCCGGCGCCGCCGTCAATCTCATCGTCACCCCGGCCACCACGGATGCGGTCGGCGCCATCGCCGCCGTCGATCGCGTCTTCGCCCCTGCCGCCGTGAATGCGGTCGGCGCCGTCACCGCCATCGATCGTGTCGTCGCCCTTGCCACCATGGATGCGGTCCGCGCCGGCGCCGCCGTCAATCTCATCGTCACCCCGGCCACCATGGATGCGGTCGGCGCCATCGCCGCCGTCGATCGCGTCTTCGCCCCTGCCGCCGTGAATGCGGTCGGCGCCGTCGCCGCCGTCGATCCTATCGTCGCCCCGGCCGCCGTGGATGCGGTCGGCGCCGTCGCCGCCATAGATCTCGTCATCTCCCCGGCCACCGTCCAAGTGATCGTCGCCGCCGAGGCCGTCGAGCACGTCGTCGCCGGCCTTCCCCCTAATGCGGTCGGCGCCGTCCGTGCCCTCCAGCACGTCATCGCCCGAGGTTCCCCGGAGGTTGGACTTGCGCGTGCCCTTGCCGGAACCGGCACCCAGGTCGCCGCGCGCGGCCGCCGCGATCGACGGCCCACTATCTTCCTGCCCGGCTTTCTTGGCCGCCATGGCTCGGACTCCCCGACTAAATGTGTCCGCGCCCAACCCGCATCCAGAACCCGCCTGTTCCGCGAATCCGCCCGGAGGGCAAAACGGACAACTCGACGAGAATGTACCGGGGCTCTGTTAACGTTCGGCTAAGTAATATGCTTACCTGTTTATTAAATATGCATATAATTTGAGTTAAATATAAATCGAGTCTATATAAAAACTACCATCTTCAAAATAAACTCTAAAATCGATATAAATATAAATAAAGTATTTTAAAGTATAAAATCGAACCATCCAAGATATTGTATCCGACGTTCTATTTTTATGCCTTGTAACTTTCTACCCTATAGCCATTTTTGTTGCCATTTCCTTGAGAGCGGTGCGGTCCACCTTCTTGGCGGAGGTGAGGGGGAGCTCCGTTTCGATGAAGATGCGGCGCGGGTGCATGTAGGCGGCGCCGTTCTCGAGGAAATATCGCTTTAATTCCTCCGGGCTCGTGCGGCCGCTGGCGCGCTCGACGACGAAGGCCACGGGCACCTCGCCCTTGAGGTCGTCCGCCATGGAGACGACGGCCACGTCGGCGACGTTGGGGTGCTCCATGAGGACGTTTTCCACCTCCTTGGGGTAGATGCTCTCGCCCGCGCAGCTGATGCGATCGTCCTCCCGGCCGACGATCTCGTAATAGCCCTGCTCGTCCGCGCGCACGATATCGCGCGTCCGCAGCCAGCCACCCTCGAGGATACGCTCCTTCGTCACCTCGGGCAGGTTGTGGTAGCCGATGAGGTTGCCGGGGCCGCGGATCAGCAGCTCGCCCATCTCGCCGACGGGCACGTCCCGGCCCGGGTCCGCGGGATCGACGACGCGCAGCTCGACGCCCGGGTAGGCGATTCCGGTCGTGCCCTGCTTGGTCACCCCCCAGCGCGGGTTGTTGCATACGAACCCGCATTCGGTGAGGCCATAGGCCTCGAGCATGGGCGCCATGCGCGCGGTGAATTCGGCCAGCAGATCCTCCGGCACCTCCGAGGAGCCGCAGATGACGAAACGAAGCGAGGAGCAATCGGCCTCGGCCAGAAGCTCGTCCTGGAGCAGCATGAGCTTGTATATGGCCGGCACGCCGGTCGTGTAGGTGCAGCGCTCGCGCTCGATCGCGCGGATCATCGCGACCGGGTCCACATCGTGCAGGATGACGACGGAGCCGCCGCACTCCAGCATCGAGAAGAGGCCGGCGAACATGCCGTTGGCGTGGAACATGGGCACGGCGAGGAGACAGCGATCCTCGGGGCCGTAGAGGAGCGCCCGCCGCAGGTTGCGGGTCATCCAGCTCACCCCCCCGTGGGTCAGGAGCACGCCTTTTGGCAGGCCGGTCGAGCCCGAGGTGTAGGAGATGAAAGCGAGGTCATCCGCCTCGGCCGGGGTCTCGACCCGGCCCGTCGATTGGGCGGCCAGCCAGGAATCGTAGTCAATCGTGCCCTCGGCCGCCGCGTCCATGAGCAGCACATGGGCGAGACCTTCCACGTTGGCGGCGAGGCGCTGCGCCTCCGCGGCGAAGTCAGCCGAGCAGATCAACACCTTGGCGGCGCTGTCGGTCATGATGTGGGTCAGGGTGTTGTAGTGCGCGCGGGTGGTCGTCGGCGTGACGGTCGCGCCGGCGCGGAGCGCGCCGAGCATGGCCTCGACGAACCGGTGATCGTTCTTCACCAGGACGGCGACGTGATCGCCACGGCCGATGCCGAGCGCCTGGAGGCCGTTGGCGACCTGGTTGGTGCGATCCTCGAGCGCGGCGTAGGTAATCCTGTGATCGCCGTAGATGAGAGCTTCCTTCTCCGGCCAAATACGGAGCGGCAGCTCGAAGATATATCCGAAATTCATGGCTTGCCCGCCTCCGGCATCATCACGCGCGATCATCATACACAATGGCCATTCGGCATCAGCCGGCCAGGAGCGCCATGGCCGCGGCGTGCACGCGGCGGTCGCCGGCGGCGATCACGTGGCCGTCCGAATCGAGGCGCAAGGGCCGCCCACGCCAATCAGTGATGACCCCGCCCGCGCCCTCGACCACCGCCACCAGGGCCATGTAGTCCTCGGTCTTGAGGCCGGCCTCGACAACGAGGTCCATATGGCCGCTCGCCACCTGGCCGTAGGCGAAGCAGTCGGTGCCCCACCGGGTCATGCCGGCGGCGCGGCGCAGGCGGTCGAAGGCATCCCGGTCCGCGCCCGTAAACATCTGGGGCGTGGTGGCGCCGAGGGCGGCATTCGCAAGATCGGCGCACGGGCGGGCTGCCGCGGGTGCGCCGTTGAAGGTGGTCGGCCGTCCCCTGGCGCCCACCCAGCGGTAACCAAGGGCGGGATGATCGATCACGCCGAGCACCGGCCCGCCCCGGTGAAGGAGGGCGATCAGGGTCCCGAACAGCGGGATGCCCGTGATGAAGGCGGCCGTGCCGTCGATCGGATCCACGACCCAGACATACTCGGCGTCGCGGCCGGTCGACCCATATTCCTCACCGACGATCCCGTGGGCGGGATAGGCGGCCTCGATGGCCCGCCGGATACCGGTCTCCACCTCACGGTCGGCGATCGTCACCGGCGTCCCATCCGACTTCTCGTCCACCGCCACCCGGGCCTGGAAATAACGCCGGGCGATGGGACCGCTCTCGTCCGCGAGGCGACCGGCGAAGGTGACGAACTCGTCGAGCTGGTCTTCCATGCCCTAACCCCTTACCCGTTCCATTCCCGGATCGTAGAGGGCGCGCGTATGAAGGGTCGCCGACACCCGCTCGGCGGCGACTTCGAGCTCGTAACTGCCAGAGGCGAGGAACTCGTCCGTCACGCCATCGGTGTTTCGCACGTAGCCGTAGCCGATGTTCGCACCGACCGTATAGCCCCAACCGCCGGAGCCCAGCCAGCCCACGCGCTCGCCATCGCGATAGATGGTCTCACGTCCGAGGAGGACGACGCCGGGGTCGTCCACGGTGAAGCAGGCAAGCCGCCGTTGGAGGCTGTCACGGCGCTGGGCCTCGAGCGCCTCGCGGCCCTGGAAAGGCCGGCCCGACCCGAGCTTCGCGGCCCAGCCGAGGCCGGCCTCGAGCGGCGTATAATCGGGCCCGATATCCGCGCCCCAGGACCGATAGCCCTTCTCGAGCCGCAGGGATTCGATTGCCCGATACCCAGCGTTGTCGATACCGAATTCGGAGCCAACCTCCATCACCCGGTCGTAGACGGCGGGGGCGCGATCCACCGGTACGTGAAGCTCCCAGCCAAGCTCCCCCACATAGGTGATGCGGAGGGCGTGTACGCGTATATTACCGATCTCAATTTCGCGCACGGTGGCGAAGGGAAAGCCGCCGTTCGACACATCGTCCCCTGTCACCCGCGCCAGAACCTCGCGCGCGCGCGGCCCCATGAGGGAGAGCACGGCAAAGGTTTCGGTGACGTCGGTCAGCGCGGCCTCCATGCGAGCGGGAATGTTGCACTCGATCCAATGAAAATCGTGAGTCGCGAAGCCGGTGCCGGTGACGATGTAGAAACTTTCCTCGGCGAGGCGGCTGACGGTCAGGTCGCACTCGATGCCGCCGCGGCCATTGAGCATCTGGGTATAGATGAGAGAGCCGGGCGGGCACGAGACGTTGTTGGCGCAGACCCACGAAAGCGCCGCGTCCGCATCGCGGCCCACCAGCATGAATTTGGCGAAGGAGGTCTGGTCGAACAGCACCACACGCTCGCGGCAGGCGCGGTGCTCCTCGCCCACGGCCGCAAACCAGTTCTGCCGGCCATAGCTGTACTCGTCACGCGGCGCGGCGCCGGGCGGCGCGAACCAGTTGGCCCGCTCCCACCCCATCTTGGAGCCGAAGCAGGCCCCCGCGGCCCGGAGCCGGCCGTAGAGCGGCGAGCGCCGGGCCGGGCGCCCACTTTCGTACTCCTCGTGCGGCCAGGCCATGGTGTAGTGCTTGGCGTAGGCTTCGAGCGTACGTGTACGTACCCAATCGGCGTCGCGGTGCGGCGGGCCGAAGCGGCGGATATCGACCGGCCACAGATCAACCGGCGCCTCGCCGCCCGCGATCCATTCGGCGAGCGCCCGGCCGGCCCCGCCGGCGCTCGCGATGCCGAAGGCGTTGAAGCCGCAGCCCACGAAGAATCCGGGCACCTCGGGCGCCTCGCCGAGGATGAAATTGCCGTCCGGTGTGAAAGCCTCGGGGCCGTTGAGCAGGGTCTTGACGCCGGCTGTGCCGAGGGCGGGCACCCGTTCGAGCGCCTGGGCCATCAGCGGCTCGAAATGGTCCCAGTCGGACTCGAGCAGGCTGAAGTGGAAGCCTTCGGGGATACCGCCCGTGGCCCAGGGAATCGGATCGGTCTCGTAGCCGCCCATCACCAAGCCGCCGACCTCCTCCTTGAAATAGATGAGCCGGTCCGGGTCGCGCAGGGTGGGGAGGTCGCGCGGCACGCCGGGGATCGGCTCGGTCACCATGTACTGGTGCTGGACCGATTGCAGCGGTACCTCGGCGCCCACCAGACGGCCGACCTCCCGTGCCCATTGGCCCGCGCAGTTGACCGCGACCTCGCAGGAAATCTCGCCGAGGCTGGTGGAGACGCCTGCCACACGTCCCTTTTCGAGCCGAATGCCCGTGACGGCGCAATCCTCGATCACGCGCACGCCGCGCGCACGCGCGCCCCTGGCAAGCGCCTGGGTGGTGTCGGAAGGGTTGGCCTGTCCGTCAGTGGGGAGGAAGGCGGCGGCGGCCACGTCCGAGATGTCCATGAGCGGCCATAGGTCCCGCGCCTCCCGGGGCGAGATGATCTCCATCTCGAGGCCGAAGCTGCGCGCCGTCGTCGCCTGGCGCTTGATCTCGACCACGCGCTCGGCGTTGCAGGCCAGGCGCAGGCCGCCGTTGCGCCGCCACCCCGTGGCGAGGCCCGTCTCGGCTTCGAGCCGGTCATAGAGCTCGACGCTGTATTTGAGGAGCTGGGTGATGTTGGCCGAGGCCCGGAGCTGGCCCACGAGGCCGGCCGCGTGGTGGGTGCTGCCGCTCGTGAGCTTGTGGCGCTCGACCAGCACGACCTCGCCCCAGCCGAGCTCGGCCAGGTGATAGGCGGTACTGCAACCAATGATGCCGCCGCCGATGACGACCGCGCGGGCGTGGCTCGGGAGGGTGCTCATAGCTGCTCGAACGCGGCCAGCGCGCGCTCGAAACGGCCCAGGTTCTCGGCCGTATAGGCGGCGTAATCGAAATCGAGCGGGGAATGGATCTCGGAGATCATGCTCCACACCGCCTCGCGCAGGAGGGAGGCGCACTTCATGGCCGCATAGCGGCGGCGCAGATCGTCCGTCACCCGCACCTCGAAATAGCTCTCCAGCATCCACTCTTCCTGCGCGGGCGAAAGGCCGTTGTTGGACGCGAGGCCGCCCAGGTCGAAGAGCGGGCTGTTGAAGCCGGCGTAGTCGAAGTCGATGAGCCAGATGCGCACGCCATCGTCGATGAAGTTGGCGGGCAGGAGGTCGTTGTGCCCGAAGACGAGGGTGATGGGCCCGACCGCCGCCTCGAGCCTCTCGGCAACCGCCAGCAGGCGAGGCAATGCCGGCACCATACGCGATTCGTCCTCACGCAAGGTAGCGGCATAATCGCGGATGACGTGGAACACCCAGAACATGAGAGCGGGCCCGCGCAGGTGTTTGGGTACTTCGCGGTGGCAGCGGGCGATCACCGGCAGGATGCGCGCGAGGCGCGCCGGCTCCCGCACCTCGGGCTCGCCCAGGGTCTCGCCTTCCACGAAGCGCATGACGAGGGCGCCCGGTGCGTGGAACAGGATTTCGGGCGAGATGCCGGCGGCGTGGGCCGCGCGCGCGGCCGCCAGCTCATGGACGCGCATGATGCCGTGGACGGGGATATCGTCGCCGATGCGCACGACGAAACGCTCGCCCCGGTCGCGCACCAGGAAATTGGCGTTGGTGATGCCGCCCGGAAGCGGCTCGGGCTCCACCGGCCCGGACCAGCAGGGAAGCGCCGTGGCCCGCGCTTTCGCCTCGGTCATGCCTGCCCCTTTCGGCCAGCGCGCGGCATCAGGCAATCCCCAGGCGCTTCCTGCGCCGGTCGCACCAGGCCGCGATCAGGCGGTCGGCGATGATGGCGATGAAGGCGACGCAGAGGCCGGCGACGAGCCCGCGCCCCGTGTCGGCCTTGGTGAGCGCGATATAGACCTCCTGCCCCAAGTCGCGGGTGCCGACGAGGGCGGTGACGACCAGCATGCTGAGCGCCAGCATGATGGTCTGGTTGATGCCCAGCATGATCTCCGGCAAGGCGAGGGGGAGCTGTACCTTCCACAGGATCTGGCGGCGCGTGCAGCCGGCCGCCGTCGCCGCCTCGATGAGGGCGGCGGGCACCTGGCGGATGCCGTGGTCGGTATAGCGGATGGTCGGGACCAGCGAATAGGCGACGACCGCGATCATGGCCGAGAAGTCGCCCACCCGGAACAGCATGACGACGGGGATCAGGTAGACGAAGGCGGGCAGGGTCTGGATCGTGTCGATGACCACCTGGACGGCCCGGTGGACGCGGTCGTTGCGCGCGGCGAGCACGCCGATGGGCATGCCGATCACCGAAGCGATGACCACCGAGATGCCGATCAGGTAGGTCGAGACCATCGCCTTTTCCCAGTTCCCGGTCACGGCGATGAAGCCCGCCAGCGCGGCGGTGAGCAGCCCCAGGCGCCAGCCGCCGAGGCGGTAGCCGGCGAGCGCCAGCAGGCCCGTCACGGCCGCCCAGGGCAGCGAGACGAGGAAGCGCTTGAAGGGGATCAGGATATTGATCAGCAGCCAGGCTTTGACCGCGTCGATCGCATCGAAGAAGTTGATGTTGATCCACGAGACGAGGTTGTTCCAGAAGCTGCCGGTGGTGATGGTCAAGCCCTCGGGATACGTCGCCGCGGCGGGGATGAAGAGGCCGGCGACGGTGGTGAGGACGATGATCGCCAGGCCGGCAACGAGATAGGGATGGCGCGCCAGCAGGCCCGCCGCCCTCTCCCCATGCTCGGGCGGGGGCTTGCCGGCGTAGGCCTGGCTCAGCCGGTCGAGGGCGATGGCCAGCATGGTGATTGCGATGCCGGCCTCGAACCCCTCGCCGATGGCGAGGCGCCTCAGGGCGTGGAGCACGTCGAAACCGAGGCCGCCAGCGCCGATCATCGAAGCGATGATGACCATGTTGAGGGACAGCATGATGACCTGGTTGACGCCGACCATGAGGGTGGGGCGGGCCGCCGGGATCATCGCCTTCCACATGAGCTGGCGCCGCGAGCAGCCGGCCATGCGGCCGAACTCCACGATCTCGGCGGGCACGAGACGCAAGGCCAGCATGGTGCAGCGGACCATGGGTGGGAGGGCGTAGATCATGGTCGCCGTCATGGCCGCGACGGGCCCGAAGCCGAACAGGAACAGGATCGGCACCAGATAGGCGAACACGGGCACGGTCTGCATGAGGTCGAGGACGGGGGCGATGGCGCGGGCGAACCAGCGATGGCGATGCGCCACGACACCGAGCAGTAGGCCGCCCGCGACGCCGAGCGGCACCGCGACCAGGATCGAGGACAGGGTCACCATGGCGCTCTCCCACCGCCCGAAGACGGCCAGGTAGAGGAACGAGAGGCCGACGAGGAGCGCCAATCCCCGGCCACGAGCCGCATACGCCATCAGCGCCAGGATGGCGGTCAGGCCGATCCAGGAGAGGGGCGGGATGCGGAGGAACGATTCCCCGCCCAGCGGCAGGCTCGCGCCTTCCGACAGCACCCCCCGCGCGAACACGAGGAACCAGTTGAGGACCCAGGAGAAGGAGCGCGTAAGCTCCTTGAAGGTGAAGAGGCCGAGGTCGAAATCGTTGATCAGCCACTTCATAAAGTCGCTGATCCAGAACTTGAGCGGCACCACCCAGGCCCGTGGATACTGAATCGCCCAGGGCACCACTTCGCCCATAGTAGAGAGCAGGCCGGCCGCCGCCAGCGCCGCGGCCCAAACGATCAGGCCCGGCCCCGGGGTGCCGAGGCGCGCCACCGCCGTGGAGGAGACGGCGCTCACCCTTCCTCCGGCCGGGAGACGAGCACGCCGAGGACCGCCGCGCGGTCGATCTGGCCGATCACCCGGCCCTCGCCATCGGTCACGGCAAAGGCCACGTCGGCGTCGATGACGCGGGCGGCCAGCGCCTCGATCTTCGTCTCGGCCGGGATCCGGCCGGCATGGCTCGCGCCGTCCACGACCGGGGCCATCACCGCGCGCGCGGAGAGCACCTTTGGGCGCGGTATCTCGCGGGTAAACTCGGCGACATGCGCATTGGCCGGCCGCGTCACCAGCGCCTCGGGTGTGCCGATCTGGAGGATGGCGCCATCCTTCATGATGGCGATGCGGTCGGCGAGGCGTATGGCCTCGTCGAAATCGTGGGTGATGAAGACGATGGTCTTGTGCAAGAGGCTTTGGAGACGCAGGAACTCGTCCTGCATCTCGCGCCGGATCAGCGGGTCGAGGGCCGAGAAGGGCTCGTCCAACAACCAGATCTCGGGCTCGACCGCGAGGCTACGGGCGATGCCGACGCGCTGCTGCTGGCCGCCCGAGAGCTCGCGCGGGTAGTAGGCCTCGCGCCCCTTGAGCCCGACGAGCTCGATCATCTCGCGGGCGCGGGCCTCGCGCGCCGCGCGGCCCGCGCCCTGCACCTCGAGGGGAAAGGCCACGTTGCCGAGCACGTTGCGGTGCGGCAGCAGGGCGAAGTGCTGGAACACCATGCCCATCTTGTGGCGGCGGATCTCGATAAGCTCTTTGTCCGGGACCTTGAGCAGGTCGCGCCCCTCGAAGACGACCTCGCCGGCGGTCGGCTCGATCAACCGCGACAGACAGCGCACCAGGGTGGACTTGCCCGAGCCCGAGAGGCCCATGATGACGAAGATCTCACCCTCGCCGACCTCGAGGCTCGCGCCCCGCACGGCGCCGATGACGCCGGCCGCGGCGAGCTGCTCCCCGCTCGGGTTGCCGCCGTGGTCGGCGAGGCATCGCTCAGCGGCGTCGCCGAACAGTTTCCAGACGCCCTTGCAGCTCAGCTTGGCGGGCGCGGGCGGTGCCGCCTCCAGGGTCACCATTCCTCGCCCCCGACTACGCGCGTCGGGATCGACATCGGTAACATCCGCTCATGTCTGAAGAAGCTCGGCCATTCATGTGGGGAACAACGCATCACCAATCCCGATTCGCGTCAATCCCGATGTGCGCTCGACCGCGCCACCGGCCCCCCCCCCCCCTCGTCCTTCGGCGAGCTCAGGATAGGCAGGCTCAGGGTGAGGCCCTCATGCTGAGCCTGTCGAAGTATGGGGGCCGGGGTGGCGGGCTGTCTCAGGGTGAAGTTCGCCAGACCGTGCCACCGGCCTCGCCCTTCGTCCTTCGACAAAAGCTCAGGATGAGGAGGCTCAGGGTGAGGCTCTCGCTAGAGCGCGCCGGGATTGACATCGGCCATATCTGCTCATGTCTGAAAAAGCTCGGATACATCGACGCGGCCGGCCGCCGCCGAGCGCCCCAAGTGCCCGGCGGTGGCCACGCAGGATCAGTGGGTGGAGCACTCCGTCCAGGGCTGCCAGGCGCCCTTCTTCCACAGCCAGTCTTCGACCACCCGGTCCACGGGCCTGCCTTCGAGGTCGACCTCGCCGATCATCTCGCCCACGGTCTGGTTGTCGATGCGGAACTTGCGCACGGCTTCGTAGGCGCAGGGCCATTTTTCCTCGCCGCCCTTCCAGCCGACTTTCTTGATCCAGCCGCGCGGCTTGCCGCAGTCATACGCCATGTCCGGGTTGCCCCCCCATCCCGGATCGTCGTAGCAGGCGTCCGAATAGCGCGGGAACTCGATCCACTCGCCCTTGAACTTGATGGGCGCCCAGTGCGGGGTGTAGATCCAGCCGAGGAACGGCGCCTTGCGCTCGTAGGCCGACTGCAGCTCGGCGAAGAGCGCCGCGTCGGTGCCGGCATGCACCACCTCGTAGTCGAGCCCAAGGGCCTCGACGCGCTCGTCGTCGAACCCCGCCCAGGTCACGGGCCCACCGAGGTAGCGGCCCTTGGGCGCGGTCTCGGGCGCCGAAAACGCCTCGGCGCATCCGTTGAGGGCCTCCCAGTCGGGCAGGCCGGGGCACTTCTCCTTCATGTACGCGGGATACCACCACTCCTCGATCGCGACCATGCCGGTCTCGCCGAGATCGACCGTGTTGCCGGTCGCGAGGCTCGCCTCCATGGCCTGCTTGCCGGTCGTCTCCCACATCTCCATGGCGATGTGCAGGTCGCCCGATTCGAGGCCGGCGAACTGAGCGATGTAGTCCGCCTGCACGTATTCGATGTTGTAGCCCATCTCCTCCAGCACCCGGCCCATGATGTGGGTCGTGATGTACTGGCCGGTCCAGTCATGAATGGTGAGCTTGATCGGGTCCTCGGATTCGGGGTGCCCCGCCACGGCCGGGCCCGACAAGGCGAGAGCCCCCCCGACCGCACAGGCCGCCACGGCCGCCTTCAACCTGTTCGTCATTTGCAATCCTCCCTGATCGCAATTCTCGGTTATTTTCATTGGCGAAATCGGTGGGTGCAGCCTAACCGATGGGAACCAGGTGTCAACGGCGGAGCAAAATTAGTCCACCCGGGCGGAGCAAAACTAGTCCACTTAACGTTATGCGGTACGCGGTGTTGGGGGGTTGTCCCGGTAGTCCATAGGAGGGACCCGCGCTGCTTCGTGTAGCGCTTGCGTTACGCGGAGCGAAGCAGCGTGGGAGGTTCCTGTGGACCCACCGGGTCAACCATTGCACCGGCGGTCAAGCAGGTATTTTTGGGGATTTCCGCCGTTTTTGGCTTTGGTTGAGACGATAGCTCTCGCCGTTCATTTCCAGGATATGGACATGGTGGGTGAGGCGGTCCAGCAAAGCCCGGTCAGGCGTTCCGAGCCGAATATCTCCGTCCACTCATCGAACGGCAAGTTGGAGGTCACCAGGATCGAGCCCCGCTCGTAGCGCTGGCTGAAGACTTCGAACAGCAGCTCGGCGCCGGTCTTCGAGAGCGGCACGAAGCCGAGTTCGTCGATGATCAGAAGGTGATACTTTGCCAGTTGCTTCTGCAGGCGCAACAGGCGTTTTTCATCCCCGGCCTCCATCAGTTCATGAACCAGGGCAGCGGCCGTGAGGAAGCCGACGGAGAGCCCCTTTTGGCAGGCCGCCAGACCGAGACCGAGGGCGATATGGGTCTTGCCGGTTCCTGAGTTGCCGAGCGCGATGATATTCTCACGACGCTCGACGTATTCGCATCGCGCCAACTCCAGAACCAGCATCTTGTCGAGCGATGCGATGGCCTTGAAGTCGAAGCTGTCGAGGCTTTTGACGGCGGGGAACCTGGCCTGTCTGATCCGCCGCTCGACCATGCGGCGCTCACGGTCGATCAGTTCCAACTCGGTCAGACGGACAAGATACCGCACATGGTCGGCGCCCTCGGTGGCGCATTGGCGGGCCAGCTTGTCGTATTCGCGCAGGAACGTCGGCAGTTTCAGGGTCTTGAGGTGATGGGCCAGCAACACTTGCGGCGTATCGGTCATGACGCGCCTCCACCCAACAAGCTCATATAACTGGCGGCGGCCGTGGTCGCCACGTTGGCCCGAGGCAGGTAGGGATAGATATCCAGGTCGAGTTTGGGCGGGCGTCGCTCGATACGGCACAGCACAAGGTGTTTGACGGCGTCGTAGCCGATCGCACCCAGGCGCAGGGCGTCCTTCACCGCGCCGTGAAGCACCTCGAGATCGAAGGTCTCCAGAAGCCGAAGGACCTGGACGTATTCCCGCTTGCCGGCCTTGCCCATGCGCGCCTCCAGGAGACGGCGCAGGGTTGGGAAGGCATCAGGCAGTTCCCATCCGGCTAGCGGCGCGGCCTGATCCAGGGCACCGATCTTGTGCTCCAGCAAAGGCAGGTAGTGGATCGGATCGAAGACCATGTCTTCCCGGTCGTAGGAACGGGGGTGTCGGGCAATGATCCCGGCGCCGCAACCGATAACCACCTCGTGGACATAGCCACGGATCCAGACTTCCTGATGGCCGTAGGCGACGGGCACGGAATAGTCATTCGTCCGGTAGCGCACCAGGGACAGCGAGTTGACCCGCGTGCCCTGCTTGTCGCACGCGTCGAACGGTGCCGGCAGTGGCCTCTTCAACGCTTCGCGGTCACGCACAAACCGTTCGCCGATGCTCTCGCGGTGGCCGCGCAGGACGTTGCCTTGCCGGTTGCGGCATTGCTCTTCCAGGTGGCCATTGAAGGCGTCCCAGCTCGCGAACCGGGGAAGCGGCGTCATGAAGTTCCGCCGGGCATAGCCGACCACCCCCTCCACATTGCCTTTGTCGTTACCCTTGCCGGGACGGCCGTAGCGGTCCTCGAAGAGGTAATGGGACTGCAGCCCGCTGAACGCCCGCGTTCGTTGCCGCGTGCCATCTGACAAGATGCGCGACACCAGACACTTGTCGTTGTCGTAAAGAATCGATTGGGGAACGCCGCCGAAAAAAACAAAGGCTCTGTTGTGCCCGTCCAGCCAGGCCTCCGTCGTCGCCGCCGGGTAGGCCGCAACGAAGCAGGCATCGCTGTGGGGAAGTGTCATGACGAAAAAATGCGCCCGATACTTGACGCCGGCGATGATCGCATCCGCCTCGCCAAAGTCCGCTCGAGCATGGCCCGGAGGATGTGACAACGGCACAAACATCTCACGCCGACGAAGGCGCCGTTCCCGAACGTAATCCTTCACGATGGTCTCTTTGCCCGTGAAGCCATGTTCGTCGCGAAGGCGCGCGAATATACGCTTCGCCGTGTGGTGCTGCTTACGGTGAACCGTTCGGTCCTCCTCCAGAATACGGTCGATGATATCCGTGAAGGGGGCCAGTTTCGGGCGTTTCGGTGGCTGGCGTCGCCGATATCCCGGCGGTTCCGAATGCCGCAGCATCTTCCTCACCGTCTCGCGCGCAATGCCAAACCGACTTGCCGCCTCTCGCTGGCTCAGACCATCAACATGGCAGGCCAGCCGAACGCGCAGATATAGGTCCACGGTGTACATCCTCCCGCCTTCCATCTCAAAAAAGATCGAAGGCTACAGGTGGCAGAGTTTTACTCCGCCCGCGGCTGGGAAATCCCGCCGCTTCCGTGGACTAATTTGTCACCGCCGTTCTCAGTTGGGGCGTCGCGCGCGTGAATATGCGAGCCATTCTAAGTCGTGTGCCGCGGCAGAGGTGTTTTTCGTGCATTCGAACGAAACCCCGCAACGCGCTATAAACCTGCCCCATGATCCTCGAATCGAACCTGCCGAGATTGATCGAGACGGCACGGGCCAGCGAGCGAGTGCTCGACGTGGGCGGCTGGCACAACCCATTCGGACCGGCGACCCATGTGATCGACCTGGGGGAATACGAAAGCCGGCACACCCACGAAGCCCTCGCCCCCGGCGAGCCGGAGCGCTTCTCAGCCACGACATGGTGCCTGCACGACGTCTGCGCTACCCCCTGGCCCTACGAGGACGATTTCTTCGACTTCGCCGTCTGCTCCCACATCCTCGAGGACGTGCGCGACCCGCTCGCGGTGTGCGCCGAGCTCGCGCGCGTGGCCCGTCGCGGCTATATCGAAGTCCCGTCACGGGCGCGCGAGATCTTCGCGAAGGCGCGCCTCTTCGGCCTCAAATCCCTCCTCGGCGCCATCCCGGAGATCGGCTTCTACCACCATCGCTGGTTCTGCGAGATCGAGGGCAGCCACCTGCGCTTCACCCGCAAGACCCACCAGGCGGCCATGAGCCGGGACTTCTTCATCACCCGGGCCGAGTTCGGCCGCAAGATGACGGAAGCCGAATCGGGCATCTGCCTCTGGTGGGAAGACGGGTTCACGGCCGAGGAGGTGTTCGAGCTTGGCGATGACGACCTGCGGGCGTTCAAGAAGCGGACGCTCGCGGCGCTCAAGAAGGGATCAGCCGGCTGTGAGTGACGGCACCTACACGATCCGCGCCATGGCGCGCGCCGACCTCGATCGGGCCATCGACTGGGCCGCCGCCGAGGGCTGGAACCCTGGCCTCGACGATGCCGGCTGCTTTCTCGCCACGGACCGGGGCGGATTCCTCGTGGGCGAGCTCGACGGCATCCCCATCACCAGTATCTCGATGGTCCGCTACGGCGCGGGGTACGGCTTCCTCGGCTTCTACATCTCGGTGCCCGAGCAGCGCGGCAGAGGCTTCGGCTATCCGATCTGGGAGGCCGGAATGGCGCTTCTCGGGAAGCGTGTCATCGGCCTCGACGGGGTTCCCGATCAGCAACCAAATTACCGCAAGTCGGGCTTCGTCCTCGCCCACCGCAACGTCCGCTACGGCGGCATCGTCGATGCGGCGCCGCCAAGCGCGGAGGCCGGGCTGCTCGACCTGGCTGAGCTGCCGGCCGCGCGAATCCTGGCCTACGACCGACCCCTCTTCCCGGCCCCGAGGGACGCCTTCATGCGCTGCTGGCTGCGACCCGAGGCCCGCGCGGGCCTGGCCCTCGTCCGCGACGGCGCAATCGCGGGCTACGGCGTGATCCGGCGGTGCCGGGAGGGCTACAAGATCGGCCCCCTCTTCGCCGACGACACGGCGGGCGCCGACGCCCTGTTCCGCGGCCTCGCCGCCCACGCCGCGGGGGGGCCCGTCTATATCGACCCGCCGGTCACCAACGCGGCGGCGATCGCGCTCGCGGAGGGCCACGGCCTCGTCCCCAGCTTCGAGACCGCGCACATGTACCGGGGGCCGGCGCCCGATCTGCCGATCGCGCGCACCTTCGGGATCACGACGTTCGAGCTCGGCTGAGCGCACTTTCCGGGATGCGGGTGCCGGCCCTCTACCGAAGCAGGCCGGCCAAGGCGCCCAGAAGAACGTTGGCCCCGGCTTCGAGATCGCCGGACGCGGTGTCCTCCTCGGGACAATGGCTGCGGCCTTCGCGACTCGGAACCAGGATCAGGCCCGTTCTCACGAATTTCGCCATGACCTGGGAGTCGTGACCGGTGCCCGACGCCATGACCTGATGCTCGACGCCGAGTCGCTCGGCCGCCTCGACGATCCGTGCCTTGATCGTGCTTGAAAGAGCGGTGCCGGCAATCCAGCCGACGGGCCGGATATCGAGGCTCAGCCCATGGCGTGCCGCGGACGACGTCGCGATCGCGTCGCTCGCCTCGGCGAGCGCTTTGAGGCGATCCCCATCGGGGTCGCGGATCTCCTGCCTGATGCGCACGAAGCCTGGAATCGTGCTGGTGGCGCCGGGACGGCATTCGATCGCACCGAAGTTCATCCTGACGGCGCCGTCGTCCATCCGCCCGGCCTCGCCGAAGGCACCCGTGACGAGCTCGGAAGCGCCCCTGAGCGCGTCGCGCCGGGCATTCAGCGGGGTCTGGCCGGCATGGTTGCGCACGCCCTCGAAGACGAAGTCCCGCCTGAGTATCGAGGCGATGCGTTCGACCACGCCGATGGGGACCCCGGCGGTATCGAGGACCGGGCCCTGCTCGATGTGGAGTTCCAGATAGAGCGCGATCTCCTCGGGTGCGCGCCGCGCCTCGAAGATGTCGTCCGGGTCGAGGCCGGCTTCGCGGAAGGCCTGGGGCACGGTCTCGCCGTCGGGCGAGCGGGCGCTCGCGAGCTCCGCCTCGTCGAGTTGCCCGGTCATCGCCTTGGAGCCCAGGCAGTCCATGTATCGGCCATGCTCGTCGAGAAAACAGCAAAGCTCGAAGGGCCGACCGGTCCCGGTCGAGGATTCCGAGAGCACGCGAAAGCACTCGAGGCCCGCCAGGACCCCATAGGCGCCGTCGAGGCGCCCTCCGGAGGGAGCGGTGTCGATGTGAGAGCCCACCATGACGGCGGGGCCATCGCCGCCATGGCGCCCAATCAGGTTGCCGGCACCGTCGACGCGACAGGCGAGCCCGGCCTTCGTCATCTCGCCCGCGAGCCAGGCCCGCGCCTCGAGGTATGCGGGATCGAGCGTAAACCTGGTCACGCCGCCATCCGGGCCGGCGCCGAACCGCGCCAGGCGCTCGATGTCGGCGAGCAGGCGTTGAAGATCGATGCTGAGCGTATGGGACATCTCGCCCGTCTCCTGGTGTGCTGGTGGCCTTCGACTGGCCGATATTGTAGCTTTCTACACAGGCAATAATATTTTTAAAGTCTTTGGCTCTGATAACCGGAGGTGCCAGAAATGCGCGCGGCAATACCCGACACGACCCATGCCACCGATCGACCCGTGCGACGTGTGAGGCCGGACGCGCTCCTCGAGCTGATGGAAGGGATCCTGGTTGCCTGTGGCGCGCCGAAAGACATCGCCGAGGTCCAGGCCGAGATGCATTACGAGGCCGATCTGCGCGGCATCAGCATCCAAGGGATGGATCACATGTTCACCCTCATCGAGGACCTGCGCGCGGGCCAGATCGATCCGATCGCACGGCCCGAGGTCATCGGAGACCTGGGGGCGACCGTTTGCATCGATGGACACGCCGGTCTCGGTGTCCCGGCGGCGCTGCTCGCCATCGACCTCGCCGTCGAAAGGGCGAGGAAACACGGCAGTTGCACCGTCGGCATTACCAACAGCAGCGATATCTTCATGCTCGGCATTTATGGAGAGAAGCTTGCCCGCGAGGGCCTGGTGTCGATCCTGGCGACCAACTCGCCGGCGCGGGTCCACCCGGAAGGCGGCAGCGAGGCGGTACTCGGGACCAACCCGCTGGTGTTCGGAATTCCGACGCCGGGGCCCCATCCCATCGTCCTGGACATGGCGACGAGCCATTGGGCGGCCAGCTACTTCCGCCAGGCGGCCTACTACGGGGAGGAGATCCCGGAGGGCCTGGCCTTCGGCCCCGACGGCCAGCCGACCCGGGACCCGGCGGCGGCGCTCCAGGGCGGCGCGATCGCCCCGCTCGCCGGCCACAAGGGTTATGGCCTGGTCCTCTGCCTCGGCCTCCTGACCGGCCCCCTCCTCGGCATGCCGGCCGGCAAAGTCATCACCAGCGGCTGGAACCTCGGGCACCTGTTCATCGCGATCGATCCGGCTGCCTTCGGGGACCCGGCGGCGTTCCTCGCCGGGACGCAGGCCCATGTCGACGAGGTCAAGTCCTCGAGGAAGGCCCCTGGGGTCACCGAGATCAGGGTGCCGGGCGAACGGCTCTTCGCAACGCGCGCACGACAGCTCGAAGAGGGAATCACCGTATACGCGGAGGTCTGGGAGAAAGCGTTGGCTCTCGCCGGGGAGCTTTCCGTCGCGGTTCCGGTGCGTCCCTTCATCGACGCCTGATCCTGAATCGGCGGCTCTTCGAATGGCGTCCCCGGGCGTGGTCAGACGCCGTTTCCACGTATGTTGAATATGTGCTGAAGCGTCCGCCGGTCAGTCCGACAGGTCCTCGCCGTTGCCCTTGCGCGCACCACCGCGGAGCAGGAACTCGCGGCCGACCTTGACGCGCGCTTCGCCGCCGTATTCCACGATGTCGGCGGTGGCGTATGTCTCGACCCAACGCTCGGGCAAGTAGGAACCGGTGCCGATCACGTCGATGGGTGCGCTCGCGATGCCCATGACGCGGCACTTCTCCGCCGTGAAGCCGGATGACGCGACGATGCGGCAGCGCTCGAAACCAGCCGCGTCGAGGCTCTCGCGCAGATGCCAGACGGCGGCGGCCGAGACGCCCGGCCCCACGAGGTAGCGCAACTCCCGCTCGCTGCGATAGCCGCGCACGGCGGCGGGGGCGTTGCGTTCGAGGACCGCGTATGAAGCCGGCGGGTCGAGCTCCTCGATGAAGCGTCCGCCCGGCGTATCGACGCGGACCGAGAGGCGACCGGCGGCCTCGAGGCCCGCGAAGCGCCGGCACACGGCCAGCGCATCGGTGATCTCCTGGCCGAAGTAGTCCACCAGGACCGTGAGCCCCTCCTCGGGGAAGGTCTCGTGGAACAGCTCGGCCGCCCGCACGGTGGAGCCGGCATAGCCGACCAGCGCGTGCGGCATGGTGCCGAGCCCGGCCTCGCCGCCAAAATAGTGCACAGTGGCGTCCGTGGCGTTGCCGATGAAGCCGACCGCGTTCGCCTTCGCCTTGGCGGCCGCCGAGCCGACCGAGGCCGCATAGGCCATCATCTCAGCCATCTCCAGGCCGGCGCAGTGGCGCGCGTCCATGGCCAGGAAGGCGACGTGGGGCAGGTCGGCGCACATGGCGTAGGCGTTGTAGGCCGCGACACAGGCGGGGCCGAGCTTCTGCAGGTAGATGGTCTCCAGATCCACGAGATGCCGCAGCGAGCCCGAGAGGTAGACCATGGGCTCGCCCGCGCCGACCCACTCGCCCTCCTCATAGTTGAGCTCGATCTCGAACTCGACGCCGCGCGCCGCCGCCACCGCCTCCAGCCAATTCACCATCAGACGGGGGGCGCACAGCACCGGCCGGCGCATGAAGACGGCGTAGGTCACATGCTGGTCGGCGTGGCGGCGCACCACCTCCTTGGTCTTGTTGAAATAGCTGTCGGTCCAGCGACCGATCTGGTCCTCGTCGGGATGCATGATGCCGAGTCGTCCGCGCCCGAGCCGCGTCGCCCCTGGCCCTAGGACGCCGCGACCGCCGGCGGCACGGCCGCGCGGCGCTCGTTCTTCAGCGCCTCGGCGACGAGGAAGGCGAGCTCGAGGGCCTGCGAGGCGTTGAGCCGCGGGTCGCAGTGGGTGTGATAGCGGTCGGAGAGTCCGTCCTCGGTGATCGCCTGGGCACCGCCGGTGCACTCGGTCACGTCCTGGCCGGTGAGCTCCAAGTGGATGCCGCCCGCGTAAGTGCCCTCGGCCTGGTGCACGGCGAAGAAGCGCTCGACCTCCTCCAGCACCCGCTCGAAGGGGCGGGTCTTGTAGCCGCTCGACGACTTGACGGTATTGCCGTGCATGGGGTCGGTCGACCAGACGACCGCGCGCCCTTCGCGCTCGACGGCGCGGATCAGGGGCGGTAGGTGCCGTTCCACCGTCTCGGACCCCATGCGCGCGATGAGGGTAAGGCGCCCGGGGTCGTTTGCCGGGTTGAGGATGTCGATGAGGCGGATCAGCTCGTCCGGGTCGAGCGACGGCCCGCACTTGAGCCCGAGAGGGTTCCTGACCCCGCGCAGGAACTCGACATGGCCCCCCGCCGGCTGGCGCGTGCGGTCGCCGATCCACAGCATGTGGGCAGAGGTGTCGTACCACTCGCCGGAGGTCGAATCGACCCGCGTCATGGCCTGCTCGTAAGGCAGCAGGAGCGCCTCGTGCGAGGTGAAGAGGTCGGTCTCGCGGATCTGGGGCGTGGTCTCGGAGGTGAGGCCGCAGGCCTCCATGAAGGCCAGAGTCTCGGTCAGCCGGTCGGCCATCTCGCGATAGCGCTCACCCTGGGGGCTGCGGGCCACGAAGCCCATGTTCCAGCCGTGCACCTGGTGCAGGTCGGCATAGCCGCCCTGGGCGAAGGCGCGCAGCAGGTTGAGGGTGGCGGCCGCCTGGCTGTAGGCCTGCACCAAGCGCTCGGGATCGGGCACGCGCGCCGCGGCCGTGAACTCCATTGCGTTGACCATGTCGCCGCGGTAGCTCGGCAGCTCGATATCGCCCTGGGTCTCGGTGGGCCCGGAGCGGGGCTTGGCGAACTGGCCGGCGAGCCGGCCGACCTTGACCACGGGGCAGGCGGCGCCGTAGGTCAGCACCACGGCCATCTGCAGGAGGACGCGGAAGGTGTCGCGGATGTTGTCGGGATGGAACTCGGCGAAGCTCTCCGCGCAATCGCCGCCCTGAAGCAAGAAGGCCCGGCCTCCCGCGACCTCGGCGAGCGTGGACTTGAGCCGCCGCGCCTCGCCGGCGAAGACCAGCGGCGGGACGCGGCCGAGGCGCTTCTCGACCGCCTCGAGCGCATCCGCGTCGGGATACTCGGGCATCTGCAGCGCGGGTCTCGCGCGCCAGGAATCGGGGCTCCATTTGGCGGCCATCCGGGCCCTCACGATGGGTTGGGGTTGCCTCGGTCCTACCGGAACGTGTGGCTATACGCCTTCGGCGGCGCCATTTCCAGGGAAAGATTGGGCCGGGGTAGAGTTATTCCGCCGCCTCCCGCGTCGCTTCGGCGACGGGCTCGCGCATGGTCACGAACTCCTCGGCCGAAGTCGGGTGGATGCCGATGGTGGCGTCGAACTGGGCCTTGGTCGCCCGGCATTTGATGGCGATGGCGATGCCCTGAATGATCTCACCCGCATGCGCGCCGGCCATGTGGCAACCCACCACCCGGTCCGAGGCGCGGTCGACGATGAGCTTCATCATTGTGCCCTCGTCGCGCCCGGTGAGCGTGTGGCGGAGCGCGCGGAAGCGCGTGCGGAAGATATCCACCGCACCATGCTCGGCACGCGCCTCCTCCTCGGTGAAGCCCACGGTCCCCACCTCCGGCTGGCAGAAGACGGCCGTGGCCACTTCGCGGTGATCGGGCTTGGTCGGATTGTCGTTGAACAGGGTCTGGGCCAGGCACATGGCCTCGTGGATGGCGACGGGCGTCAGGTTGAGGCGGTCGGTCACGTCGCCGATGGCGTGGATGCTCGCGACCGAGGAGCGCGAATAATCGTCGACCACCACCGCACCCTTGCGATTCAGCTCGACCCCCACCTCCTCGAGCCCCATGCCGCGCGAGTTGGGCGCCCGGCCGGTCGCGTACATGACCTGGCCCGCCTCGATAACGTCGCCCCGGGTGGTGGTGGCGCGGAAACCGTCGCCCGCCCGCTCGATCCGCGTCACGTTGGTCTCGAGCCTCACGTCGATGCCCTTCTTTCGCGACTCCTCCGTCACGGTGGTCCGCACGTCCATGTCGAAGCCGCGCAGGGGGATCTCGCCCCGGTAGAGGAGCGAGGTCTCGACGCCCAGGCCATTGAAGATGGCGGCGAACTCGACTGCAATGTAGCCGCCGCCCACTACCACGATACGCTCGGGCAGGGTTTCGAGGTCGAAGGCCTGGTCGGATGTGATGGCGTGCTCGCGGCCCTCGACGTCGGGCACGATCGGATAACCGCCCGTGGCGACGAGGATGTGTTTGGCGGTGTAGGTCTCGTCCCCCACACGCACGGTATGGGCATCGACGAGGGTGCCGCGGCCGCGGATAGTCTCGACGCCGGCGCCATCCAGAAGCCCGGCATAGATGCCGTTGAGGCGCCCGAGCTCCTTCTCCTTGTTGGCGACGAGGGTGGGCCAGTCGAATGTCGGGCTCACCGGCGACCAGCCGTACGCGACGGCGTCCTCGAATTCGTCATGGAAGTGGGAGGCATAGACGTAGAGCTTCTTGGGGATGCAGCCGCGGTTGACGCAGGTGCCGCCCAGGCGGTCGTCCTCGCACACCGCGACACGCGCGCCCATCCCGGCCGACACCCGCGCCGCCCGCACCCCGCCCGAGCCCGCGCCGAGCACGAACAGGTCTAAATCGTGGTTCTTTGTCATGGCTTTCGGTATCCGCGAAATTCTATGGAATGATCTGTCTCAATTGTCAAATTCTTCCAGTAGCTTGCTGGCTCTCTTGGTTGCCGATACCAATGTCCGTTTATCTATTCGCCGTCCAAACGCCCCATGCGCGACCTGATTCCGAAGACCGGCAACACTCTGAAAGAATTCGAAATCATCCTTTGTGAGCAAACCGATCGCAAAAGCGCGCTTTAGGATCACATCACCGATCTGGCTAGCGTCGAATTTTGGATCCTGCCAACGAAGAGTACGCCGCAAAATTGCCTCAATAACCGCCGACACGAACAAAATCGCAAGCTCTGTTTCTCCTTCAGAAACTAGCCGCTCGATTTCTGTCAATCTTTTTCTAATATCGTTTTTCGTTGGCGGTTTCGTTTGATCGATCCGGCTCAAGTCTGGCGAGGTGGAT